>NZ_BDOQ01000006.1 GCF_003112435.1 Novimethylophilus kurashikiensis | reverse complement strand
GAAAACAACTGCGCATAATGCTGCTTATGTATGAACTGCTGCAAACCGCCGCCAATGGGTTGAAAGCCTTGGATGAGCGATGACGCGGGGATGACGAGCAATCTGCAAACTGTGATCACGCCATATGGGCTCAGGATCATGCTTCATGATACTGATAAGGTCGGTATGTTCGAGCGGGGCAGCGCACGTCTTAGCGAGCGCTTTAAAATGCTGTTACGCAAAATGGCACCAATTTTCGAAAAAATCGAAAATCAGATGTTAATTGTCGGCCATACCGATTCACTTCAATTCGCCAATCACGACGAGTCGATTTTTTCGAATTGGTCGCTATCGACAGAGCGTGCAATGGCTGCAAGAATTCAGTTGATTGCAGGCGGGATGCGCGGAGCAAGCGTGTTGCAAGTGGTAGGAATGGCAGATAGGGCGCCCTTGGATAAGGATGATCCTGCGGCTGGCGTTAATCGACGCATCGAACTGCTGGTGTTAACGCCAGGGCAATCCCAAGCTATCACCAAAATGTTCGGTATGCCCGATAAATCGGAACCATTAGTAGAAGGGGCCGATGCCGCGTTACCTAACGATGATTTGCTTTCCAAGCTTAGAGACCAACTGCAGGTGCTCAAGGCCAAGGCAGCGCAATAACGCTGTGAGAGTAATCGGAATATAATTATGAGAGCCAAGTTTAGGGGTTCGAGAATGCGTATTAACAATAGCACCTACTCAGATAACACAGCAGTCACCCAAACGATGGGCACGGGATTGACCGAAGCTGCCCTTATATCACCGTTGGCGACCATTAAAGAGGCAAGCATGCAATCAGCCATCCTGAGCCCGGCTGCTGCAGAGCTAGACAAACTGCCTGAAGTCGACCTTGGGCGTGTGGCTGAAATCAAAGCCGCCCTAAGTCGTGGGGAGATTAATTTTAACGCTTCCAAGTTGGCGACACTCATAGAACGCTATCACACTGGTCGGTGACGCCTATAAGCGCATAGCGTGATGCAGATGGATAGTTATCTGCGTAAAAGCCTCCGCTGGTCGGAGGCTTTGTTTTTTTTAGGGCTGAGAAAGCTGGTTGGGGAAAAAGGAAAAACGCAGCGCCTGAAATGAAAAAAAGGGCTAGCCGAAGCTAACCCTTTTTTCGAATTTGGCGCGCCCGAAGAGATTCGAACTCCTGACCCCTTGGTTCGTAGGGCGATTCTCAAGTTTTGGCGCATTTAAAATCAGTCACTTACGACGCCTGCATTTTTCATTTTTAGCAGTATTAAGTCTTAGTGTAAGCGCATTAAATGCCATTTTGTGACACTTTTACTACGTCGATAGCTGTATTTATGGACGGCGAATCCGCGATGCTGACTTGATAGAACATGTCTAATAATAGTTTGGCTTGGTTCAGGATATCTGAATGGAGATCGACCTAATTCGGCAGAGAGGCCACGAATGCCTTGTTCATTTAAAATCTGTTAATGTGGAACATATGCTGTAAAGGAAAGTCATGTTTGATTGGATAATAAAAATATTCCAGAAAAAAAATATTGTTGCGCCAATAAAAACTGATGCCACTTCGCAACATCAATACCGACCCCCACGACAGCCTATATATTTTCTTGACGTCGACGCAGAAGGGGAGTTCTTTGCGCGCTTCGTTCACGTAACTTCCTCTGTAAATGCTGACTCGATATCAAAGAACGGGCTCCTGCCTTTGACAAATGTCACTGAACGGCTCATCTGTTACTTAAATAAAGTTTTTCCGAATGAGAATGCCCAGGTGCTGCTTAAAGAAATTATTGAAGCCAAGCCCAAAAGTGCAATAAACGCAGGTCTAGTGACACAAAGATTGAATGAGGAAAAACAGCAGCGTGAGGTTGTTGCCCTGTTACCCTTAGGAGAATCGAACTACCTTAAGTCAGCAGCCGACAATGCAACAAAAGACGGGGGGGAAGTTTTTAAAGCAGCCCGTGAGACAGTCAATGTCCTCCACAAAAAACAAATAGGCCCTTTGTACCCAGATGCCACGTCTGTTGTTTTTATAGCTCGCCACTATTTGAAGCGGGATAAGCTATCACTAATGATTGGAGGGTGTGCTTCCGAGGAGTATGTACTGGATCTTGCGAGCGGTAAGGAGAGCGATTTTTCCGGGGAGTGGAGTCTATTTCAGAAGTCGAATCCTCTCCACGTGACAAAACCTTATCCGCCCGAACATCTTGTGCGAATGAGTCTGGATACCTACCGCACCCATATCATGAAACCAATAAGTCCAGCAGCTCGTAAGCAGGCTGAAGTTATTCTTACTTCGCACGGAAGTATGGTGGGCGAATCTGCATAAGGGAGGGAACAGTTTCACTGCGGTGGTACAGCGTCAGTTGATTGTAACTAGTTGCAAGATTGTGACCTGCTGCCCACCTGCCATACCAATGTAAACTTGGGTTTTGGCGCGAATGTCAGCATCCAGATGCTTCGGGTTACGTGCCAACTTCTCGATAATTTACTGATTCTTCCTCGGTAATATGCGAAGAAATTGGTAATGTAGTTGCCTCATGATCAACCAGGGATTTAGCTTCTAGATCAAATGGCAACACCCATAAGCGCATCTCTCCATCGAATTCGAAAGGCTCCAGTGCCTTTTTGAATGCCATCCGACGTGGATATATCAGAACGAGTTCACCTTTGCCTTTGAGGTATTTTTTTCCATAAGCAAACAGTTGGTAAAAGTCACCCTGGCTTAAGCCGTACTTATTATCTCGATCTGCAGCATCCAGCCGTTTCCACTTTGTATCCAATACCCATCTTTCCTGACCATGTTGAATGAGTAGGTCCGGTTCCAAGCGAAATATTTGTCCACCGTTGTGGGTGCAAAGATACTCGCTGGCAGCGTGTGTAGTCAGCTTTGCGTCATACGGTAAGGCGCGACGCAGTGTGGCAGCGACATAGCGCTCAAATAATTTTTCCATAGGGAATAACAGACTTACCCCCTGCCATTCTCCAGCTACAGCCAGAGGCATCTGTTTCTTCAGAATAAGCTCACACCATGGTTTTACTGACTGATAATGAGACATCAGGCGGTTATTACTCCATTGGCGCAGATCCTGTGTGATATTGCTACTGACTTGAACCTCAAGGAACAAACTACGGAGTTCATTGGCCAGACGCCAGTTTTCAGGCTCCTTGGTTGAGGTGCAGACCTGTTCCAGTGCGGATTTGAGCAACCGATTCTCAGGTCTGTCTGGTAAAAATACATCATGGCGAATATTGAATATATGGGCTCGGCCTGGGGGTTGTCGCATCTGCTTTACTATGTCCATTTGGCCACGCAAAAAACGTTGCTCTTCTTCGATACGTTGATAGTCGAAGCGAACACCACGTTTTACCAAATGATCAAGCGCCTGTAAGAACCGATGCATGATCCATTCACTTAATGGTGCGTCAAACAGCTCCAGATCTGCATCGCCTACTTCCCGACTCGGTAAGTCCAAAGCAGCCTGAATCATACGTCTCAATAAACGCCTGCTTTCAGACACACAATCACCGGACTCGAAATGCTTTGGAAGTATTTCCAGTCGGGTGCCGCATGGTGTTTCCAATACGCCAACAAAATTATCTAGACACAGCCACCGGCGATCTTCTACGTGCACAAGCGCTGCGCCAGACTTGCTAAATGATGAGCTTAACTTGCATAGCCAATCGAAAGCTGTGGAGGGCACCTGGGCGCGATCAAGGGATGAGTCGATTGTCTCTGTCGTAAGCCGAGCGTATTCCCTGACGGTGATAGTGGCTTGACTCAAGTACCAATCCCTAAAATGTTTCTGTAGCTATTTATGGAGTCGAATGCCTTCTCGTTAATCTCCCAACGAGCATCCCTCAATGATGTGGCCACAGTGGCGCCGAACAATTTTTCTAGGTTTCGATCTTGGCCTGGTTGACGTATGAATGGCTCAATTCCAGATTGACAATTGTGGTCATTTAACACCCATCTGATGCGCTCCCAGTCCTCGAAAAAATACTCCTGGAGAAGAGGCAGTATGTTGTGACGGAAAATAAATGCCAGATGATTAAGCGTTCGTTTTTCTTCCTGAGTTTTCATCTCAATAAAATATGCATGACCAAGGCAATGGTCACGATCCAGCATAACCTCTATGCGGTGATTCATAACGCTCAGAAGCTGACCAATATCTAATCCGTCTACTTCAACATTATTCAGAAGATCTGGTCGCGGTGGCATTTCCCTGAATGTGAAACGGCGTCTCAATGCAATGTCGAGACCTGCAAGTGATCGATCTGCTGTGTTCATTGTGCCAATCAGATAGACGTTGTCTGGCACGCTGAATGGTCGTTTGGAATAAGGCAGATCGACACTTAGTGCTTCATTAGCCCCTTCGCGCTTGGACGGCTCAATTAATGTGATTAGTTCACCAAAGATGCGCGATATATTTCCGCGATTGATTTCGTCGATGATCAAAACATGAGGTTTGCGTTTTTCTCCAGATTTGTTGGGTTCCACCGGATGGACGCCGGATTTCTGGAGATAGGCCAATAAATCACCCCAGCTGAAACGCTCCATCATATACACGGTCTTTAGGGTGAATTGTTTGTCATCGTTGAGTGGAAGGATGGAGAGTTGCAGATTGCGATATAACCACTTCACTGGACGAACATGCTTATAGTCATCCCTGACCCCAGCTGGAGGTGTTTGTTCGTAGCGATAATTTCCAGTTACAACACCAATAGCACCGATATTTTCTGCCGAATGGATACAGAGCAGAATATCTCCAGACGCAACTTCTTCTGCAAAGTAACGTAATGTCCCGCGGTCACCCGAACCCAAATTGTTATAGTAAGGGTTGTTCTCCACTGCTTGGTTCAGATCTCCTGTTTCACCCCAACCTATTCGTGCTTCACCATGCTCAAGGCAATATTTTTGAGTTGGAGTTTGGGCGGTACCATCAATAGAAATTTTCCAAATGCGCGGAGTACTACGTATGCCAGCATCTGGCTGTGCTCCGTGAGTACGTGCGTCATCGCATAGTCGCTTGAAAATACCTGGCTCAACTTGATATTCCAGCTGCTTATCATCATTGGTTAGTGCCCGAAGCCCCTCCACGAAATCTTCGTAACTGAAGCTCTGGTGAAAGGTTACGAAACGAATCAGCTTTTCTTTGACAAGTTCATCAAAACGCTTTTTTAACAACTCTCGTTCATCTAAGTGTTGGTTTAAGAAATCCGGGTCGAGAATCTTGAGAGCTTCGTCAATGGTCGCATGGGTTTTTCCTGTTCCAGGCGGCCCATAAAGGATTTGGTTAAGCGGTTGCATCGTAATTGCTCCGACGGCATCAATTTTGATAGAGATAGGCGCTTTATCTGCTGGGTCACTGTTGTCATATGCATCACACAAAGCTATCAAGGCAGCCTTTGTAGGTACGACAACTTTTACAATTGCATTGCCAATAGCAAGATCGGGAGCATTTGCTGAGAGATTGCTGCTCCGAGACTTATCTGGTGAGTAAGTGACAATATCCAATAACTCTGACTTTACTTCATCTAACCAGCTGCCGGCGCTTAGATAAAGTGTCGTTCTTTTGTTATCCAGGGCCAGAGCAAGCTGCGGACCATCATTTGATTGGTAACCTGCAATTTTCAGGGTTGGAGTTTTGATCTGTGAAAATTTGCCGGAATTTTCGAGAAACTGCTGTGCGTCTTCTGGTGTTAATTCCGTACTGAGCTTTTCTTGGATTACGTCCCATAACGCGATGCCATACTCCAGGAAGTTCTTGCCGTCGAATCCTTTAACCAACTCCTGCTGTAATATGGATACTTTTTTTTCTGAACTACCTAATGCAGCCTGCAGATATTCAGTTTTGTAGATTGGCAATATGCATGGCTTATCCCGATCCTGATAAAGAAAAGCGATTTTCCATTTCAGGGCAGGACCTAGATCTACTTGATCAATTAATGCCAAGTTGCCAGCATGAGCTGCCTGAGCAACCTGAATTAGCTTACTTTTTACTTGATCATATGCGGTCTCGGCACTATTTCCATATTTTGCAAGCCAGCCATAATCAGAGCTGTAACAACGGGTACTATCGTTTACCTTCGGGCTTTTGTTATCTCTAGAGAACACGCCAAATTTGAACGATGATCCACCCCATATTGATCCCAAACTCCCAGTCTTCGCCTCCAGCCAATAGCAAAAATTGTCTTGGTTTCCAGCTTGGCTATATTCCCCAAGACTCATGTTTATAAGGCTATCCAGAGGCCAGCGGGCTAGAAAAGCATCCCAGATGGCCATACGTTCTGTAATGGACTCGTTCATCAAGTACTCTCAATTATTTTTCTGAAGCGTTTTGGTACTCATCCGACCAGCTTCGAAAGTTGAGCTGCGTTTATGCTGATAAATCACCTATTGATTTAGCAACTATAAACCTTGCCGGATTCTCATTTTTTGAGAGAGATTGGAAATGTGCCTTACCACAAGCAATCTTGGCGCTTTCTCGGTCGCGCAATTCATCATCGAAAAGGGTGCTCTTCGTTTCCACAACGAAATAAAGGCGTTCAGTACCGCCTTCCTCAACCAGCACAGCCCAGTCAGGATTGTAAGTGCCAAGCGGAGTCGGGACCTTAAACCATCCTGGCAGTTTGGCGTATACCTTGATGTTCTCGTTTTTCTCCAGTTCGTCGGCGAAGTCGCGTTCAGTATTGGAGTCATAAACCACATGCTCATAGACTGATTTCTGTGTGTCCCTGAGCATGTTTTTCATATAGCCGGTCAGCTCTTCTTGCTCGAACAATTCCTGTGCGTAGTAGTGCTCCTCACCAATACGCTGATATTTGATGCCATCAACCAAGATCATTCGTTTACAGCGGTTGATCACATCGGTGGCCAGGTCAATAAACTGCTGCGGATTACGTTTGAAATCTTCTAGGCGTCCACTCTCAGTTAGGATTCGCACAATGGTGCGACGTGTAAGGTGAGTCCTATCCTGCAAATCCGTCAGTAAGTCAGGCAATTCAATATCAGCTTCATCCAGCACTACAGGCATGGCAGCAGTGGTTTCAGTTGCTTCCACTCCAGCCTTACCAATAGCAATTTCCGCCTTGCGCCATACCAGTCGCGTTTTGGTGATGGGGGGCGCTTTCTGCAACATGGATACACAGTCAGTAACCAACTTCTCAGTATCAAAATGCACGCGATAAGTGGTTTTGTGCTTGATCCTATCCCAAAGTGCCTTGAACTCTTCGCTGTAGAGAACAGCTTTGCGAGTTGCGACTGGCTTGCGATCATCGGCATTCTTGATTTCTAGCTTGCCGGTGATCTTGCGCAGTACTTCGTTGATTTGGGACTTTTGGGCCTCAAACTCTGCTGGCAATGCCAGCGTTCCATCCTTGAGCGCTTTTTTCAGGGAGTCCTGCACCTTGCCCTTGGCATCAATGTAGCCAGTACTTTTCAGGTGCTCCCATAGGGCCTTGGATTGCTCGACGCCAAGCGGAATCACTTTGCCATCAGCATCGGGGACTGCAATAGTCGCAAACTGATGCTGCTCCACAATGCCGAATCGAATGCCTGTATCAGCTTCGATTTCCTTTTGCAGGTTCTCAGCAAACTGCTCGTAATTTTCCGTGGCAATCACGGTGAGAGTGTTGATGTCGAAACCTCGCAGCCGGTCACCATGCTGATTGACGCACAGGCGCAAACCGCGCCCTATGGTCTGACGACGTTCACGTTCAGTCTGTATGTCGCGCAGCGTGCATATCTGGAATACGTTGGGATTGTCCCAGCCTTCCTTGAGTGCGGAATGGGAAAAGATGAACTTGAGCGGGGTTTCAAAGCCCAGCAGCTTTTCCTTTTCCTTCATGATCAGGTTGTAAGCACGCTCCGCGTTTTCCCGGTTGCCAGCATTATTCTCGGCGGTATCGGTCCAGCCGCCTTTTTTATCGATTGAGAAATAACCGTTATGGACATCCTCAGCGGCATGATTCAGATCGACTTCTTCAAACAAGCTTTTGTAGTCTGGGTGCTTGGCGTAGCGGCGGTATTCTTCTTCAAATATTTGGGCGTATGGCCCCTTGAGCGCATTGCCATCGGGGTCATATTGACGATATTTCTCAACGGAATCGATGAAGAAAAGGGATAGCACTTTAATTCCCTGGGGACGCAGGCGCTTTTCCTTGTCCAGGTGTTCCTTGATGGTGCGGCGGATCATTTCCCGCTGCACGGCCATGGGGTCTACATCGCCATGAGCCTCACCAATACGCAGATAGGTTTCTCCGCCAGGGAAGCGAAGCTCCATGAATTCATCGCCCTTAGCGGTTTGGATTTCACCAATGCGGTAGTCTGCATAGATTGCACGGTGAGTCGTCTGCTCAAGATCATCACCATCCTGAACAGTAACCTCTTGCCGCTTGATGCCCGTGGCCGTTTCCACATCTAATTCCACCCTGGCCGAAATCACGCCACGCTGATTGTTCGTGGCAATTAAACGCACATATGCCTTGTTGAACGCACCATCCACTATGGCAGAGGCCACCTCAATCTGCTTCACCAACTTGAGCTCATAGGCATCTACTGCATCCAGGCGGAATACCATGTGGTGTTTATTTACATGGGTGGCTGAATAGCGCAGGGTACAGAGCGGATTCATGGCGTCCAGGGCCTCTTTGCCGCGCCCCTCCAACCCGCCGTCCACACTTTGAGGCTCATCGACAATCACGATAGGATGTGTTGCCTTGATCAAGTCGATTGGCTTCTCTCCACCAGTCTTCTCGCTATCCTTGTAAAGGTTGTTCACATCCTTTTTATTGATAGCGCCGACCGTGACCACCATGATCTGGATGCTGGAGCTAGTCGCGAAATTGCGCACCTGGCCGAGCTTGGCGGAATCGTAGAGGAAGTAATCAAATGGCACCCCGGCATACAAGCCCTTGAAATGGTCCTCAGTGATTTGCAGAGATTTGTAGACACCTTCCTTGATCGCGACGGAGGGCACCACGATGACGAACTTGGTAAATCCGTAGCGCTTATTTAACTCAAAGATCGTACGCAGGTAGACATAAGTTTTACCTGTGCCGGTTTCCATTTCCACGGTGAAGTCACCGGACCTAAGAGCCGTTGATGGGGCTAGACCATTCCTCAGCTGCACATTATTAAGGTTTTTCAGCAGATCATCATCTAGCAAGGTCAGGCGATTACCCACGCCCAGATCGGTTTCTGCGACCCCCAGCGACATCTGTTGTGGCGCGGTTCCCGGAAAAAGGTCCGATGATTCCTCTACAGGCGTTTTCATCGTAACGGTAAATTCTGTACGGCAAACCTCTTGCCCCCGGAACAAATCGCAGACCGCGTCAATGGCCTGTAGCTGGTAGTCTAGGTTGGGCTCGAAATGTAGTTTCATGCGTGAATGAAATCCATTTTTCTAGGATTAGAAAAAAATAAATTCATATGGTTATGTAATTTCCCTTAGCTAAATTGATTGCTAGAAATTGATCTTAGCAATCAAATTTTGCTATTCCTTTGGCCCAAGTTTCCAATCGCCGCTGGCTTTCAGCAATGTCATAAGGTTCATCCCATGTGAACTTTATCGTTGCTGTTTCCCTGGTGCTGCCAAGGAGCTTACCGAGCTTATCGAGGAGGTCGTTTGAATCCAACACTTCACTTATAGGCTACGGACATTGACCAGCCCATGCTGCTGGAGGATGGCTGTGCAGTTGGCCTTGGCGGCATCGTCGGCAAATGCACTGTCACGGAAGACAAGCTGGGTGTCGACCACTGGTGACAGCTCTACGTGCCAGGCGACGATGCCAGTCGAAAGCGCCTCAACATCAGAAGATGCAATCTTGTCGACCAGGCACACTATAAGCGCCCCGGCACCAATGCTGTATACATTCATACCGGCAATAACCTTGGTTTCCATCGGCACGGTGAGGTCCAGGCCAAGCTTGAGCAATAACTCGAACAGAATGTCTTGTTCGGTGCGATCGGATTTCAGATGCTCAGTAGCATCGAACAGTGAGTTGGCAAGGTTCTCGCGATCAGCCTCCCAACTCCGTATGTTGGATGAGTCAAGTTTAAAAATTCGGAAGCCTAAATCTCCATTCCATCCAGGATTTTCGGATTTGATTTTGGTCGTTGCACGACGTAAACGTTCTTTTGTTAGTTCAGCGATGGTATTTAGGTTATTGTCCAATGGCTCAGGCAATTGAACTAGGATAAAACGGCGCTTGCCTTTGTCGCTTGAATTCATCTCATAAATGACTTGCCCAGTTGTTCCTGACCCGGCAAAAAAATCAAGACAAATATCATCTGACCCTAAGAAGGGCTCAAGAAGATGTCTGATTAGTTTTATTGGTTTTACAGTATAAAAAACGTTGTCTCTCCCTTCCTGTACATCGAATAGCTCCTTCAATTCACTCTTAGCTTCAGTATTTGGAAACCGGTCAATTAGCGATGGGGGTTTTGTCTTTCCTCCGCCGTCAAGCTGATAATATTTTTTATATACCTGCCATTCACCATTATTCTTTTGTCGAAAAACTATTCTCTTTTCTGCAAACTCGCGCTCAAATCTTTCTTTGCTAACTAACCATTGTGTTGTTAGGACGTTACCATCAGGCATAGTGATTGGGTAAATTAGGGTTTTTCGCTCTTCAAGATTTGATTTGAGCGGTCGGGTGTAATACTTGCCCCTAACTTTCTCAAACTCGTCACTTTCGATAAATTTCTCAGACTCTTCATCCGTTCTTGCAATTCCAAAATCACCGATTGCATCAGCAAATTTTGCGTACACCAAAATATATTCATGGAAATCAGCATAAAATTTTGCATGTTGTCCACCGGTGTATTTCTTTTTCCATACAAGTTGAGCAATGAAGTTTTCTTCTCCAAATATCTCATCACATAGCTTACGAAGGTTGCTGTCTTCGTTGTCATCTATGCTGATAAATATAACTCCATCGTCACGCAGTAAGTTTCTTGCAAGTTTTAGCCTTGGATACATCATGTTTAGCCAGTCGGTGTGGAACCTTCCGCTGGCCTCGGTGTTACTGCTGATCTTTTGCCCACCTTCAATTTGCCCAGTCAGCTCCAGATAATTCTTGATGTTGTCCTGGAAGTTGTCTGGATACACAAAATCCTTTCCGGTGTTATAAGGAGGGTCGATGTAGATCAGTTTCACCTTGCCGGCATAGCTCTTTTGCAAGAGCTTGAGTACTTCCAGGTTATCGCCCTCGATCATCAGGTTCTGGGTTGTATCCCAGTCCACACTATCTTCGGGGCTGGGGCGCAGTGTACCGGTCGAGGGGGTCAGAGCCAGTTGCCGAGCGCGGCGCTTCCCATGCCAGTTCAGGCCATATTTCTCTTCGACATCGGTAACTGTTTTATCGCCCACCAGTTGCTTTAGGATGTCGATGTTGACCGTCGTACCATCCGCGCTTTCGGTGATGAGCTCCGGGAATAGTGCCTTGATCTGGGCAATGTTGCCGGCCACGATGTCAGCTGATTGGGTTTCCGGGTCTTGGTGCGTGAGTATTTCCATCGATGTTTCCCTGTAATTACAGACTGGAGCGTATCTCAGTTATTTTCGACTGCAAACGCTTCAGTTCAAGATTCATTTCTACCTGGCGAGCCAGTTGTTTTTCTTTGCCTGCGGCTGCACGGAGGCGAGCCATTTCAGCATTCAGTTGCTGTATTTCCTGTAACCCTTGTCTTTGTCTGGCAGCCTGCTCGGGCGTGCCAGCCTTGGTAAATGCCCCGGTGATCCTGGCTGCATTTAGCGCTTGCAGGGTATCCATCCAGCCCTGGTAGACCGTCAGCAACGAGACATTAGGTTGCTTATCCAGTGGCAGGGCATGCAGGAATAATCCCTGCATGCTGACATCCAAGCCATCAGGAAATTGGGCTGCAATTACGCCATCATCCAGCACGACCTTGCCTGCCTCATTCTGCGCCCAGCGTTTGCTGGCAAGCGACAGGTGCAGCGTTTGCTTAAGGCCGCACAATAAAAACACCGGGTAAGGCACTGCGCGGTGAATCAGCTCTTCTAACCGGGCAATCTTCGCCTGTGAGCTGGCTTCTGACCTTAGCCTGACAGATAGCAACGCAATTTCCAGATATTCCCGCTCATCATCACGATATTCGGCAATGCCGGAAGTGCCTGGCTTGAGCGCGGCCAGCCATTGTATTTCATCGATACCATCATGGATGAGCCGCTTATCTGTAGAGGTAGGCGCGCCATTTTCAGCCAGCAGTTTTTTGGGGACGCGTTGATCTACCCGACAGCTTTCCGGGAGCCGTAAGGCATTAATGATTTTGGCTATTGTTGTTTCTGCCATCAGGACTTAATGATCCTTTCGATGTGCAGCAGGCAGTACCACCAGAAAGGCGACCACCTCAAAATCGTTGATACCTGCAAACTCGCCCCGCATGGCATGCGTACCACCTGAACTGAATAAGCTGGCAACCGCGCGCTCTTGACTCTTGCCGGCAATTGACGCTACTGCTGATGCTAATAGACGCTGGGCCTGTCGCATGTCTTCACCGTTCTTGGTGGCCTTCTCAAAAATGGCCGTTGCACCGGCATCCTGCATATCGCGCCCCAATGACAGGCGTTTCAATCGATCCAGAATTCGTCTCGCTTGAGTGTACGGCAGTACCACGTCTCCATCTTCAGACACATGTACTAAATAATGCGGTGCCAATGGGTAGCCGGGGTCGATAGGCTTTTGAGCGGCCACGCCTTCGGCCCGGAGGCAGAAGATGATACCGGGCGAGATGTCCTCATCGATCGATGAAGTTACCGCACAGGCACCAAGCGGCAGTGTTTCCAGCTTACCCGGGTGTGCCTTCAGGTATTGCGCCAGATCGATACGGAAATCGGTAAGGGTCAGGTCTGTAATCGAAACTCCGCTGGAAAGGTCTTCTAAATCGATGACGCTATCTTGTAGCTTCAATAACTGCTTGCGGCGATATTCCAGATCGTTCATCGGATTGCCGGATTGCTGCTCAATCAGGTTTTCTTCCCCCGTTGCGGAAACATCGAGTAGCACCATGCGGCCGCTAACGCGCTGCTCTAGGTTGATGTATTCCTCCAGCTCCATGTTGGGCCAGAAATTTACAAGCTGGATGTGCTTATTTGGGGAGCCAATACGGTCGATACGGCCGAAGCGCTGAATAATACGCACTGGATTCCAGTGAATGTCATAGTTAATGAGCCAGTCGCAGTCCTGGAGGTTCTGGCCTTCGGAAATACAGTCGGTAGCGATCAGCAAATCCAGTTCACCCTCGTAAGAGAGCTCTTCTGGTCGCTCTTTTGACTTGGGTGAAAATGCCGTGAGAATGGAAGCCAAATCCTTACGCAGTCCTGTCAGCGTGGTTTGGTTGCCACCGGCACCCGTCATCAGTGCAGATTCAATTCCAAGGGTTGCCTTAGCCCATGGCGAAAGCTGCTCATATAGGTAGTGTGCGGTATCGGCAAATGCGGTAAAGATGATGATTTTGCGATTGCCAGGGTTGATGGGGTTAGTGCATTTCTGCTCAATCATCTTCCGCAAAGCTGCTAGCTTGGCATCGCGTTCGGCGTCTACTTCATTGGCAGCGGCTAAGAGCGTGGCAAGCCGGTTACGGTCCTCGATCAGGTCTTGTCTCCAGCGAATCAAATCAACATCGCTCAGTAGGACTTTGACCTTGCGTCCGACCAATAGGCTTTCAAATGCCGGATCATCAATATCAACATCTGCGATGTCGATTTCTTCAATGTCCTTATCATGGGCTTCAATGTGGGCAAGCATCGCTTCTACGTCCCGCAGCTGACGCTCTACGGTCAATGCAAATGAAGATACTGCGCTTTCCATTCGCTTGAGCACATTGACGCGCAACAAGTGAATCAAGCTTTCTTCACGGTCTACCTGCCGGAAGAAGCTTTCTCCACCACGAATCTGGGTGCTGTATTTGGCATCGTAGGCGGCTTGCTTGTGTGGCAATACATAACGAAGAGGGGCGTAGCTCGCCAAGTTGAGACGGCGGATCTCCAGATTAATGTCGCGAATGGCCGGGAATGCACCACTGCGATCAACATCAGATTTGATGTTAATGGGAGGTAGCCGATCCGGGAATTTGCCAGTTTCGCTGGTGCCGTAATACTTTTCGATATGACGACGGGAACGGGCAATGGTGAGATGATCGAGTAGGGTGAAGTAGTCAAACCCCAACATCTCGACCAGACGTGACGGTGTTTTCTCTGCCTCATCCATGTCGAGCCAGCGATTGAATTGGGCCTGCGCCTTGCGCGTAGTCGCCTCAATACTGGAAATGCCATGTTCCAGCAAGGCTGAATCGTCACCTTCAGTCACGAAGGATATTTGGTTACGTAAATCGGCCAAGCGATTATTGACCGGTGTTGCAGACAACATTAGGACTCTAGTTTTGACGCCTTCCTTGATGATCCGGCGCATGAGGCGGTCGTAGCGGGATTCTTTACCTTTATGTGTCGCCTTATTACGGAAGTTATGGGATTCGTCGATGACAACCAAGTCGTAGTTGCCCCAGTTAACATGGCTCAGATCAATGTCGCCGGATGATCCCCCATCCCTTGATAGGTCGGTGTGATTGAGAACGTCGTAATTGAGTCGGTCGGAGGCAAGCAAATTGCGCTTGTCGTTAGTTTTGTAAAGTGTCCAGTTGTCACGCAAGCGTTTGGGGCAAAGCACCAGGACGCGATCATTGCGAAGCTCATGGTATTTGATGATAGCAAGCGCCTCGAACGTCTTGCCGAGGCCGACGCTATCGGCAATGATGCAACCGCCAAAACGGTTGAGCTTATCGATTGCGCCAATAACCCCATCGCGTTGGAATTTGAACAGTTTTTTCCATACGACTGTATTACGGATTCCGGTTGCCGATTTGACGATGCGCTCTTCGTCCATTTCGCCATCACCATCACGCAGCAGGCTGGAAAGGATCAGGGTGTAGAGGGTGAATGGTTCTTGTAGTTCGGAAATGGACTGCAGAGCCTGGAGCAGCTGTACCTTTTTTTCTTGCACGTCAGATAAGTTTGACCACTGCGCATTAAACCATTTGGCCAGATGATCTGATTCTGTGAGGTTTTCAGTGGATTGAATCAGGTTTAGCGGATTGCCGGGAGTTATGCCTAGACCATCTGTGCTGAAAGAAAATGACCCAAAAACTGCTTGGACAGCTTGATTTACAGAATTATGGATGATCGCAGCCCCTTGAGGCACAGCGCCGCGGGCGTGTCGGACTTCTACTTGCTTATTTAGCCATTCAAGGCATCGTTTTGCTAGCCAACGAGATTGAAGGCAGTTGCGCCCTGCGCGGTCACCTTGATTGCCGATTAGTTCCAAGTCAACATCGCTGCCAGGCAAGAGTAGCTTGATGTTCTGGAGTCTAAATAGCTCATTCTGAAGCTCTTCAAACGCAAATAGCGAAAAGCTGGTGGTCGCTAAGTCTAGACCATCGCCGCTTGATAGGCTCGGGCGAACAATATCGATAACTCTATCTGTCCCTACATTTGTGACAATTCTCATGGTCGTCCCAAATTATTAGTATTGATTTTGGGCAATTGAATATTCCTCCCTCAGGTTATCTTTTAGATAACACCATAGGCGCTTATCAATTTGGGTGCGAATATTTGCCCATCATACAATGCGTGCATCATCCCAGAGAGCAGGTAATCGGCGCTCAACATATTGAATATAACTAACGAACATAAGCGCCAGAAAGCAATAACACCTGCCACAACCTCAGGAGTGATTTTTACTTCACCTCTTGAGTATGCTAGATAAACAGCATTACGTTGTTCGCCTTTTGAGTGAGCAATATAGTCTATCTCTGCTTTGTAGTTTTCAGGCAGCAACTTCCGTTCAAAATGAATTGCATATTCTTGTATCCCGAGTAGTCCTCTATTTCTCCACTCCTTTTGCTCGGGAAAAATAACATCAATCACCTCCCAAAGCTTTGCATGCGGCGCAGCTAATGCAGCCCATAACATCACACCTCCGGGGCCTAGGTCGAATACGGCACGACTACCTGCACATCTCTTTTCAACAGCTGCAAGGGTGGCATGCGTTGGAACCCTAGTTCCAGAACGGTACTTATACCAATTACGGTCAGTACCAGAGCCGAAAAAGTCGTCCATCTCATAGGCTGTAGCGAGCCCAAGTCGTTCTCGCAGCCACTCAAACCACACCACAGTTCTTAACCGATCAATTTCCGTTCGTCTTGGACGGGCCATTATTTAATTACTTTATTGGACAGTTATTCAATTAAACACGTCCTGTCAGTGACTTACAAGACTCCCTAGTATTGCAGAACGTAATCGAACACACCTGACGCCCAGATTGGCAATGGTGATTAGCGCAAGTAGGCGAAAGCCTTGTGGAACATAGGTTATTAGCCTTTTGTTAGTGATTACCAAACGGCCCTTCTACAAGTCTGGAACCTAGCGTTGTAGTGCGGCTTCTGGCCAACGAGTTTTCCCTTGTTCCAGGCTTCGCGTTTGTTGATGGTTTCCATTTCAGACTCCTAGGTTGTTGATCGGAGTCTGATTTTTCGCCTCAGTTGGCAACGGCAGCTATTGGATAATACTTTCTAAAAATACTATCGGCCAATTCCAAACATTCAAACTGTTAAACTGTCGTGATCGAATTTTGAGCACATTTACGAGTTATGGATTTTCTCATTTTGCTTTTGGGGATTATTTGTGCAGCAATCGGCGGTGAACTCTTTGTTCGCGGAGTTGTTGGGATTGCTCTGTGGGCCAGAATATCCTCAGGAATCATTGCAGCAACCTTTGCCGCCTTCGCCACGTCGAGCCCAGAACTTTCCGTATCTGTAACTTCTGCCCTAGCTGGTACTCCTCAAATCGCACTTGGCGACGCATTGGGAAGTAACGTAGTCAACATCGCATTGATTCTTGGCATAGCTCTTTTAATAGCACCGCTGAAGACACCAAAAGACGTTTTGAAGCGTGATTTTCCTGTCGCACTGCTCGTACCAATTCTTCTAATCATCCTCGCTCAAGATGGACTGCTTTCAAGGGCAGATGGTTTGATTCTGCTATCTCTATTTGCCATATGGGTAGTCATTATGGTGCTTGAAGTTAGAAGGCAACGTAGTGTTGCGCCAGCAATACTCGGAGATAACAAGCATGGCCGATCTGTGATTGAAAGCCTTATTGGGTTAGCGTTTCTGGTTGGGTCGGGAAAACTTATCGTGTCAGGAGCAACAGCAATTTCAGCTTATTACGGAATCGATCCCTTTCTTGTCGGCGCAACATTGGTTGCAATGGGTACATCCGCGCCAGAACTAGCCACAGTAGTTATCTCCCGACTGCGTGGACACGATGAAGTTGGCTTGGGAACGATATTAGGCAGCAATATATTTAACGGTTTATTTGTAGTCGCAATTGCAGCAATCATTAATCCTATCGCTGTAAAGTGGGGTGACGTTTCAACGGGTTTGATTTTTGGCTTAATCACAAGTATCTGCTTATTCCCATTGAGTGCAGGCTTAATTGAAAGGCGGCGAGGCGCATTATTGTTGGCACTTTATGCAGTTTACATAAGCGTTCTATTGCAGCGTATGTGACAAGCACGATCACAAACCTATTAAATGTCCCCTTCGGGTAGAGATTCGTCGTCTTGAACCGGCCATTAGTGGACTGTCAGAGTCAAAAGAAGACGCTGAGGAATCACATATCCACTCAACCAGCGAGTATTCAGTGCACCTGTAGACCACTGGCCTTTACTGATTTTTCATCCAGCTATTTGAAGTTAAGAATCAATGGATACTGTCCATGCTCAACAGTTTCTCTCCGAAGGTATGCTGAAATCCAATGAAAAGCCGCCACCGGTCAGCGGCTGGCTGTACCCCACACCGACGTAGGCGCATTTAAGTCTGAGCATCTCACCGCCGTTATTGCACGGTGTATCCGGTTACGGGGTATCCGGCGGCAGATATTGAAGACTGAACCGCCTGGATGTCTGCCTGAGTATCGACATTCACAGTCTTCTTTTGCAAATCCACATCAACCTGTGCATGGCTGTCCACGCGCTGTACTGCCTGTTTTACATTGGCCGCACAGCCGCCGCAGGTCATGCCTTCCACTTGCAATTGATACATGGATTTCTCCTTGGACAGGGATGTGTGTAGTAGCGGGATTGCCCGCTTGTTCAATCAGAATTTTGGGCGAGGCGTTGGCTTTGGTCCGACCAAGCAATCATGGTGGAGCCCACGGTCTTTACCTTGCCGAATACCAGTGCGCTGGGGTCGATCCACATGCGTTTGCCGCCCCAGTCGATAAAACCGAGTGCATTACGTACCCCGCCGATGGCAAGTTGCAACATGGGGCGCCCCTGATGTTCGGCAACATCCACGACTTCGCCGATTCGGATACCTTGACGGTCAAGCACGACGGCGCCTTTGTAGCTCCGCAAGTTGGTGTGAGGTGAATTGACGTTTCCACTCGCGCCCTTCACATCGAATTGCGTAAGTTGGGTGTTTTGCAATAGTCGCTTAGCCTTGTCGGGATGACCGTCGGCGATGCTGCGCCGGGTGCGCAAGACGGTTTCATGTGCTGTTTGGAATGGCTCGCCAAATGTCATACCCAGTTCGCTTACCCGCTTAGCCGCATCCAATGCCAGTACCGCCTCCGTTTTATTGCTGTCTAATGACTGTGCCGCCAGGCCGATGTCTGCCTTTAAGCCCTCTGCAAGTGCTGCCACAGGTGTTATGCCGAATGAAGGTTCGGTGTCCTCTTGCAATGGTTGGCCGATACGAGTCTGAACGATAGCGGCAAATGCCCAGAGGGCCAATACACCCAACAACGTCATCCCAAGAATGTGTAAAGGCATACGGTTCATATCAGGACATTCCGTGTTTCCAGCCGATTTTTACCAGCCAGTAATTCATCGGGTAGGTGACGATAAATCCCATCAGAAGACCGAGTGCTGCAAAGCCCCAGAAGGCAAACGTCGCGGGGTGAGGCTGCTCGCCGACGGTTAATGGCGTCACATACCCCATCACGACTCCCATACCGGACATGACGGTAATCATTGAAAAGAACTCTGCGCGACCTCCCATCCATAGCGCTTGCATTGGACTGTCGGCCATTTTTCGCATGGCTTTGTACTGAAAGATGAACCATCCGAAGGCAAACCCGACGACATATTCGAACCAGTATTCCTGCCAGAAATTCATGCCGATGAGCCTAGCTACAACCATTGCCGTAATGATGCCCAAGCCATCGCCGCCCACGCAGTGGATCACCGAGCCCGTAACTTTGCGAAAGGTTGAGCTGACGTATTCGTGATGCGCCTGCTTTTCCTGCTTGCCTGTTTTGTTTTCGATACCCGGCGGGCGGCAGGTCCAAAGATAAAGCGCCAGACCGATCACGGAGAAGAAGACAACGATAATCGGCCAGGCCCACTTCAGCGCGGGCTGTACCTGAGTGTTCTTGAGATATTCGTCCTGTACCACCCATATCGCTGCAATCAGGCCGATGATGTACCAGAGCACTACGAATATGGGGCTGGCGAGAAATGAAAAGAAGCTCAGATCCGGCATCGCGAGCATCCTTTAAGAATCAATTCAAGGGTTGGTGGTGGGCTAGCCACCCATGATTCCAAGCTTAGGAGAGCCTGCTTGAATTGTATGTACTACAAGACACGCAAGGTGTTTAAGCAAAAATCACCTGCCGGATTTCCTAAGAACAAAAACAAACTTACCGTCTTCACGAGTTTCTTGAACCAGGTCATAGCTGTGACTGGAAGCGAGTGTACGGATATTCCTGACGGTGCCCTCGCTGCTTGCAATAAGCTTAAGAGTCCCTCCTGCAGGTAGCCTATCCAGCGCTTCCTTGCTGCGAATGGTGGGGATGGGACATTCATCTGATGTTGCATCCACTACGACGTCATATTGATGTATGTAGAGCATATTGTTCTCCCTTTCATAAATGGCTCATGGGGCCATAAAGCCCGACGGGTCAATTCCTTTCGATTCTGTTTCTACAATCGTTCGTACGGCTTCCTGCAATTTGCCGACATCGTGTTCCAACTGATACAACCGCTTGGTCCCACGCAACCAGCAATGAAATCCCTGTTCGTATTGACGTTCGAAGACCAGATAGAAGGGCAGTCGCTGCGCTAGAATTTTGAAGAAGTGACAAACCTCCTCCATGACGCTGCCATAGTGCCTATTGAAGTGGGTATCGATCACCATGACAACGCAGTCGTAGTCCATTGATTTACTGTCCTGGCCTAATGCGTTTGAAACTGTTCGGGCATCGCAAGCCCAATTTAGAACCAAGAAGTGATGTTGTAACAACGTAGCAAGGACTGTGCTGTCAGAGACAACCAGTGCATGTAAGGACATCAATTCCCCCTTATAACAATTGAGCGAACCCATGCAAAGTCCGCCAGGGCTTGAAAAAACAGAGCAATAATTTTTAAAAATACTATTGTACAAATATAATTGAGGCAATGAATATTTTTGAGCTTGAGTCATTTCAATCTATCTATGGTTCTGAATCTTAAGGAAGTTTTGACGGCTGTTTCCAAGGCCCAATTGACCGATCATCAGGCGTGGCGTGGAAGGCTGGTAATTTGGTTGGGTGCGGCTGCAGTCGGACTAATCACCGTGGTGTTCGTCCGGCTTTCCGACCTTGCCATCCGCCTCTTTTTTGCCTTGCAGGCAATCGCCTGGTGGGTCCCGCTGGTAGTAACGCCACTGGGTGGCATGCTCATTGCCGCTATCACTACGAAGTGGTTTGCAGGTGCTAAAGGCAGCGGAATCCCCCAAACCATCGCTGCCGTGCAGGAGCAGGAAGCGATGGTCTCGCCATTGATTTCACTCAAGCTAGCCTTGGGCAAGATTCTGCTGGGTGCGTCGGCGCTTGCAGTAGGTTTCTCATCCGGACGTGAAGGGCCCGCGGTACAGATCGGTGCCAGCGTTCTTCACAGTTTCAGGCGATTGGTACCTGAAGGCTTCAGCGTTCATCCCCATCATCTCATCATGGCCGGAGGTGCCGCTGGCATAGCAGCAGCATTCAATACACCCCTAGCAGGAATTGTGTTCGCCATTGAGGAACTCGGTAGGAAATTCGAACAAAAAACCAATGGTGTGGTGATCACGGCCATTGTGCTATCAGGCTTGGTTTCGATTTCGCTACAAGGTAATTACACCTATTTTGGTAGCCTAGCCGTGGGGCATGTTGATAGAACCATTTTGTGGCCTGTTTTGGTCTGTGGCTTAATCTGTGGCGTACTTGGCGGGGTGTTCAGTCGAACCTTGATTGAAGCTTCGCTGCCAATGAATGATTGGCCTGCTCGGCTGAGGAAAACCCATCCCTTGATATGGGCTGGGGCATGCGGGTTGGTGGTAGCCTTGTTAGGTTTGGTAAGTCACGGGGCGGCTCATGGTTCAGGCTACCAATATACCCAGCAGATGCTGAGCGGCGGGGTTAAAGAGGCTTGGCAGTATGCCCCCATTAAATACCTTGCAACGATATTCACTTACCTTAGCGGTGTGCCTGGCGGAATCTTCGCTCCTTCTCTTTCGATCGGTGCAGGCATTGGTAACGATCTCCTGTCCGTATTTGGTGGCACGTATAGTCAAGCCGCTATTTGTGCATTGTGCATGGCTGCGTTCCTCGCCGCGGTCACGCAAGCGCCAATTACATCTTTCATCATCGTCATGGAGATGATTGACGGCCATTTGATGGTGATCAGCCTAATGGCTGTCGCATTGCTCTCTTCTATTGTTGCCCGCTTGTTTAGCCCTCCGCTTTATGCGGCACTGGCTATAACGGCAAATAGTGGCAATCCTCTTTTAGAGCATAAGGAGAAAAAACGGGCTAGTCCATTCTAACTGCGCGCCTATCTGCCGATTTTCCTCTTTGCTTGGACCTGTCGCCCCAGATTGCATTTATATAAATATATTTATACTATAACCATCATAAAAATCCTGTCTAAATGAGGCACACCTAACAGGAACAATCGATGCCATAAGAATTCAGGACTAAGTAAATTGATATCAATCAAAAGGAGATGAGATGTATGTACGACAGGCATCTGGGGGAGTTTTGATTGGCGGAAAAAACCATTCAGAAATTGAAATTAATCGGTTCAAGTTCCTTGAGCAGACCGAAAAATTAGGTCTCGCACCATTCGTAGAAATATCTCCTGCCGAGAATGGTCAAGGCACTAGGTTCTGGATATGCAGAGAGATTCAAGAAGCATGGGCCCCAGATCGCAGTACATTAAACCTCTGTAAGACGCTTCAACTCGATACGCTGGCAAAGACAGATGACCTGGAAAAAGAAATCCTGGTGGCCATGCTGCTGGCGCCTGTTACTTTTGCGTTTCCCAGCCATGATGAAATGCTTGCTTCAGTTCGCATCCGTCAAAATATTGTGCAAGGAGCTCGCCGCACTGCACTCTCTTTTCACACATCCAAAGTCGATCGACCCACTGAATATTGGCGA
Organism: Novimethylophilus kurashikiensis; assembly: GCF_003112435.1. Lineage (GTDB taxonomy): Bacteria > Pseudomonadota > Gammaproteobacteria > Burkholderiales > Methylophilaceae > Novimethylophilus > Novimethylophilus kurashikiensis. The sequence continues at coordinate 276,370 of NZ_BDOQ01000006.1, read as the reverse complement.
TACTCTGAAGAAGCTGGCTTCATCTTGGTTCCAGGAAAACATTTAATCGAGGCTCTTAGAACTGCAACGCAGCCCGACAACTCTGAAATCCGCTATTCATTTTCCTGCTATCGCGCTACAGAGTATGTGATCCTGCTCGGTATGGCGCTGGAACTCGAAACGTCTAACCCAATACTATTACAAGGGTTACAACGCCAGTGGGAAACCCGCGCCATCATGTCAGGCCGCTTCCATGACACATTTCTTTGCGAGTACGGTTCAGTGAATGAACCTCTGCCAATGAAATTTTATGTACCTGGCGATAGGTTGTGGTTCCGCAACCCAGACGAAGCATCCTCTGACGTCTCTGGCTATGAAGGGTCTTGGGTTTTCTATCTTGGAAATGGCTTATTTACCAATTTTTGGGAGCCGGACAAACCATATACCTTGGCGGAAAAATGCGTCGAACTCTACCACTGGCGTCATGCAATTTACACAGACGAAGAGGGAGCCCCGAGGATTGATGAAACAATTGTCGATGAAAGGGTTTGCGCAACAATGAAGGACCATGCCAAAGTCCAAATCATTCTTGGAAAAATGATGCGATTGCGTGATTCCAAAGGGGTATACGCTGATGGTGGTTGCATCGATAGAACGCGTGAATATCCTCGTTTAGTTTGTCAAGGAACTTCCGACATAGTTCTGCCTTTTGACATGCTCATGGGCTCACCTCAATGAAAAGGCTCATGGTTGCAGCAATTTTCACCCTCGGTACGTTATGTGTTGCCATCTACTATTACTGGCAACATATTCAATCGATACCGGTGGACGAACCAGTTCCACCACCCATTCCTGCGATGACATCGACCCCACCTAAACCGGTAGCACGTCAAGTCATAACCCCTCCTGCTACCCAAGGATCTTTACCAGATTTGGCAAATAGCGATCCATTCGTGATGGATGCTTTGACGAGTCTAATCGGCAATCAATCGCTGCTGAAAATTTTCAAGACCGAGCAAATCATTCACGACATCGTTGCAACGATTGATAATCTGCCAGGCCCACGTGCACCGATGAGTGTGATGCCTGTAGAGCCTGCCCGTGGAAAGTTCATCATAGAAAAGACAAAAGGAACTATCGGTATAGATCAACAGAATGCTATTCGCTATACCCCATATGTACGACTAGCAGAATCGTTAGATGCTAAGAAATTAGTGGAGTTATATGTCCGGCTATATCCATTGTTCCAACAGTCTTATGAAGAGCTAGGTTACCCAGGTAAATATTTTAATGACCGCTTGATGGTAGCCATAGATGATCTGCTTGCTGCGCCTGAGTTCAGCAAACAAATTAAGTTGGAGCAACCAAAGTATTACTACCAATATGCCGACCCAGATATCGAAAGCCTTTCCATTGGGCAGAGAATTCTTGTACGGATTGGTATCGATAACGAAATGTTGATCAAAAATAAGATAAGAGAAATCAAACAGGAGTTGATTCATCACATGCACAAGATTGGCACGTCGGACGTCAGATAAATACGAAGTTCTTAGCTATAACGATTACGAGGAAGAGCGGCTAGGCGGGGGCGGCTAAAGCGGGTGCTCCCGTCCTTTTTTACTTCTTTATTTTGAAGAGAAGTAGCTGGTCAATCAGCCAATAAATCATCTAGTGGCCTGCTGCGTTAGTCATATAGATCGCTTGGTTTCTATCGCGGCAGAAACGAAAATAGACCCGAGGGGGCAACTTCGATATGCCGATTGGCCATGTGTCGCTTTAAACGAGCGAAAGGCAAAGATGATGATGTATGAAGCTTTGCAAACTGACGTCTAGATTTGTATCAGGGTTTTAGAACGAAACAATAGTCTTTTCGTAAACTCCTGAAAATATAGGAATGGAGCTTGTTATGGATGGCGTAAGTGATGAAGCGGCTACTGAGGCAGCCATTCAAATTGCTTCATCAAATTATCTAAAGACTTTAACTGAGCTTGGCGATAGTCGCTCACTAATTACTACTCAAGATATTTATTCAAGTACCGGTCTCAAACTTATTAAAAAGGGGGTTCGCTTTAATAGCAAGCTATACGATCAACTTGTTCATCACAAGTTAATCCCTGACCTTGATCAATCCCTCGGCATTGAAAACCCTATTACGACCGAGGAACTCGCTGAACAGTTGAACAATTTGCTGGCTTATGATGCTCGGCTTCTAGCGTTTAAAGCCAATTTTTCCCAAACAGATGTTCTTGTGCGGGTGCTCAAACAAGTTCAGCTCAACCCTGCAATGGCCTTCAAGCTAACTGTAATGAGGGAAGTTCGTCCTAGACTATTGCAACACAGTCTTTATGTCACAATCGTTAGTATTTATATCGGTATTCGTGCCAATTTGTTAGAGGAAGAATTAATAGGGCTTGCAACTGCGGCATTACTTCATGACATCGGCATTATGCATATGGACCATAGACTACTTGACGATGGCCATGTGCTAACAGAACAAGAGTGGAACCATCTCTATGCCCATCCAGTTACGGCATACCTAATCCTTAAAGAATTTCCAGAGTATGAAGCCAACATTACCAATGCAATCCTTGAACATCATGAGCGTTTAGATGGTAGTGGCTACCCTCGAGGTTTGCGTGGAAATAGAATTGGTCGCATGGGGCAGATCATCGCGCTGGCTGTCATTGTGTCAAGCCGTTTTGAGCAAAATGATGAGAACCATGGTGGCCTTCGCCTGGAAACCATTCTTAAGTTGAATTCTCGACGCTATGGGCACGAATATATTGGTTATCTAGATATCTTCTACAAGGATCAGGATATCCAATTACCTTCAATAACACCGGAATTACAAGAATTAACTGCTGAGCGAATTAGAACCATAGCCATGGTCTTGCAATCATGGGCTGAAACTTACTTGGCATTGCGAGATAGCCAACCCGTCGGGCACTTCATAAACGAGCGGATATCGAATTTGGAAGTGGCAGTATTCGATGCAGGATTTGACCCAAACCCAGAAAATACGATGCTACTTGAGGCCGAGAATGATCCTAGATTTTTGTTAGAGATGCGAGTCCTATCAGATGAGACATTTTGGCAGATAAGAGAAGTTCTAAAAGAAATTCATCGACGATGGCCATTGCTAGACCACGAAGACAAAACTTCCGCTCTACGCCCAATCGCTGATTGGGTATCAGAAACGAGGGCGCTGACGGCATTCAGTGATCAGAACACCCTATGACAGGCAAAGATTGCTGAAATTCCAAGGGCTGCAATGGGTCGGAAGTACGCATTCCCGGTATTGAAAAGCAGCCGTTCGGCATGAATTCGTGATCAGTGACAGCTATAGATTACATAGAGGACCAAGCTGCTATGAATCCGAACGGCTGCAATGGCCGAGAAGCCGACCTTGGTTTCTATCTCTGTAAACGACTGCTCTTGGCCGTAAGCTGACATTGCAATAATCATTAGCAACAGTCTGGTTCTTGGCCAATGCTGCCCTTACGGATAAGGCCAGTCTGAGGCGGCAATGTGCTGGTATTCTGCCGTTCAACTGGCGGCAAAGTGTCTACTGAAACGAGTCAATTCATTCCTCATTTTTAAACTTTTATTGTCCAGATTTATTTCGAGTTGGATCTTCTCTTCACGGCGCTGGTCGACAAAGCTGAGCCGGTCACATTCAGATCTCCAGATGGTTGGATTCCATCCTCAAAAAAAGCATCTACATGATTCTTAGTCCCAGCTGCATGAAACAAAATCAATTCATTGATGGCATTTTTGATTCTTAATGGCAATCGGTTATATGCGGCAAGCATTTCAAGATGCTGTGGGGTAACAAAAGATGGAAGCCCATCGGGTATCTTCCCGGTAGCGTTTAGTGTGACGCCAAGAAGAGTTTCCAGCTGTTGAAGCCTTCCAATCTTTATTCCTTTCCCATTTTCCCAATATGTGACTGACGTTTTAGATACCCCTGCTCGTTTTGCAAGCTCGGCTTGATCCCAGCCTTTTGCCTCTCTTGCAATCCGGATTTGGTCTTTCAGCTCCATATCGATTTATCCCTAAATTGTTCTCATAAATATACAAGAAAAAGTTCAATCAGACAAAAAAGTTTAACTTAAAAAGTAAAAGTTATATTAATATGTGCCTCTGATTCGCACTTGGGTTAGACAAGGTGTGTTCAATTAAAGCCAGGTAGCTTTTAGTCGAATCAAAATTAATCAACATTAAAGAGCAATCATTTGTGAAAAATTAAATGCTGAGCAAAGATCAAACTACATTCGAAGATGGCAGTAATCAAACATCAATTCATAACAATGAAAGCGATGAGGTGCAGCTGAATAACCGAGACCCATTATTAAATACAGTAGAAGCGGCCAGCTATCTTGGTATTTATCCACATACCCTCGATGTTTGGAGATGCACAAGACGTTACAAGATTTCTTATGTGAAAGTGGGGCGCTTGGTTAGGTATAGGAAAAGTGCTCTCGATGAATTCTTGAATCGTCAAACTGTGCGTTGATGACTCATGTGTAAACCAAATTAGATCAGTACGAGAAAGCTAAACATGACTATTAAATTCGCTAATTCTCCAGCAGATGTGGAATCGAGGGAGATGGAATTCAGACGGAAATATTTTGCGACTGCAGAAGATAATTTGAGAAAGGTGGGAGCTAAATTCATACATCTTTACCCCGATCAAAACTTACACCACAACTTTAGTGGATCAGCAGACATTGTGATAATTGATCAACTACTTGAAGCAATAAATCCGAAATTAACTAACCGAAATGTGGTTGGTAAGTTGGGTTCAAGCATCAGCGCAAAGTCAGCAACTGAAATGAAAAAGTTTGCTAAAAAGTTAAAAGACATACGCAAGAATCTATTGAAGATGGTGGAGGAATCAATATGACCTCGACTCATCTGTTGAGATTGGCGAAGCTGAAAGGAGCTACTCGAGTGCTTGCGGCTGCTAAACATAACCGGCGGGAAATTCAGAGCGAGTTAGTCGGAGGTGGAAATATCGATCCTACGAAATCTCATCTTAATTATTCGCTGACTGGAGCTACTACAGCGATGGGAATCAGCCAAGAAGCTAAAAGTATGATGCAAAGGGCTGGTATTAAAAAAATGCGTAAAGATGGTGTAGTCGCTGTCGAGGTTGTGTTTTCGTTGCCTGCGAAACATTCCGCAGATCACAAGAAGTTTTTCAGCGACTGTCTGGAATGGACATGCACTGAATTTGCCGGTCATGTTTTAAGCTTCGACGTTCATCTGGACGAAAGTGCTCCACACGCACATGCATTGATTCTTCCGCTTATAAATGGAAGCATGAAGGGGTCGGAAATGGTGGGAAACAAGAGACGCCTTCAAGAATTACATGCTCGATTTCATATTGCGGTCGGGTGTAGATATGGCTTGGCAAAACCAAGCGGACGATTGATTGGATACGCTAAAGAAGAAACTCTAAAAAACGTACTTGCCGCTTTGAGAAACGATCCTGTCCAACATTCAAAAATTTGGGCAGTGGTGCGTGACATGATCACAGTAAACCCAGCTATCTTTGCAAGTGCGCTAGGAATTATGATTTCAAGAGCCAAAGCTGGTGCACGTCAGTCATTCGTTGAGATCATGACAAGCAAGGGGCATGGATCAACGATATAAGTTTGCATAGTTCCAAATCGAACCCTATCCTGTGTAGGGTTCGTTGTTCCGCTAGCTTTGCACTTAGTTATATATAAACGGAACTAACTGTAAAAGGCTGGGTGAGCCTCTCAACTAAAAGGAGGTTACGCTGCAGTTACCAAGTGGTTACATAAACTATTCCATTTTTAGGCTAATCTCACATGCGTATAACTATTTTTATTAATTTGCATGCGATGATGTGGCATCTGCTAGAAATTCTAGAGAGCAAATCGTTCTCCGATAGTAGGTAGCTCGTTCCAGTCAGCCGTGTAGTTTCTACTCTTCAGTTCCCGACGCATTGCCCAATCATTGCGATAACCCTGAGAGGCTAAACGGACGGTATGCCTGCCGTAACGTTCGTTAATCTTATCGATCGCAGTCATCAGTGACTCAGCTTTACCTGCATCATCGGAATACCCCAGCAAATCCATTTGCTGCCCTGCTACGGGCACTAGCTCCATCAGCATGACTCCAGCCTTCTGGTAATACACCTTAGGGGCGTACATGCGTTCCAGCAGCATCAGAGCGGCCTCTGTCACTTTAAACGTATCATTGGTCGGGCTTGGCAATGCGATAGTCAGGCTGCGTCCGAAATACGGCCTCTCGTCGAACGGGCTGTTCTGGATGAAGCAATGAACTGCCTGCGCATAGAGCCTTTGCTCGCGCAACCTTGCAGTGGCAGTTGCAGCGTGAAAGGAGATAGCCTCCCGCAAGCCCTGCAAGCTACTTACGCGCTGTCCAAACGACCGGGAACTCATGACCTGCTTAGATGGCTCAATTTCCTCGGTAAGCTCATGACAAGCTATGCCGTTCAATTCCTGGACTGTACGCATGAGCACCACACCGAACTCATCCCGTACGCGACGAGGATTAGCTCGTTTCAATCGCAGCACGTTACGCACACCCAGGCTGTTCAGGCGTTCCGCATAACGTCGCCCGACGCCCCAAACCTTATCCACGTCGAGCTTCTCAAGAAGTGCATCCAGCTCAGCCTCGGACATGCTCGTGAAGTCGCATACCCCACCAAATCGCTCCTGTTTTTTCGCTACCTTATTAGCCAGCTTCGCCAAGGTCTTGCTGTGTCCAATACCGACACAGATGGGTAAGGATGTCCATTCTAGAACCGTATCCTTGATCTTGCGGCCATACTCTTCGAGATCGAGTTTCAAGCCGGTCAGGTCCATAAAACACTCGTCGATGGAATAAACCTCGATTCTGGGCGCGAAATGCCGCAGCGTTTCAACGAACCTATTGCTGAAGCTGGCATACATCTCGTAATTGGATGAGAATGCGACCACGCCTATCGCACGCGCCTGCTTTTCTACTTCGAACCATGGCTGCGCCATCTCGATACCCAATGCCTTCACTTCCTTGGTCTGAGCAATTACACAGCCATCGTTGTTCGACAGGACCACGATGGGCGTCTTGTGCAGGTCCGGGCGGAATGCACGCTCGCATGAGCAGTACATGGAATTGACGTCCGCCAGCGCGAACACTGGCCTAGGCGAGCTTGTTGATCGCATCTTTCACCACGCCAAAGATATAAAGTTCGCGACCTTCCTTGAATTCGATTGGTGGGTAGTTTTTGTCCCGATTTGATGAGTGCAGCTGTACCTCGCCATTCCGCTTATATAGGCGCTTAACCAACCACTCCCCATCTACGGCAGCTACCACAATGCTTCCGTGCCTTACCTTCAGCGAGCGATCCACAATAAGCAAGCTGCCGGGCAGTATGCCGTCATCAATCATTGAGTCGTAATCTTTCCCTACAGGAAAAAGAAATGTAGCGGGTTTGTTCTGCACCAAATGAGCTGTCAGATTGAGTTCATCGACCGTTTCATAATCCTGCGCTGGCGATGCGAAGCCTGTAGTCGCTCCGGCAATCAGTTTGAACCCATAGATCGGAAGAGAGACTTCCGACAGGTTCTCGGGAAGACGGAAGAGGGTGAACGTTGGTATCTCGAGGGCATTGCTCATGTTGAATCATCTATTGAACGAACGTACAACAATTTCAGTGCGAAATATACGCCGACAAAAGATAGGTGTCTATGGTAAAAATTGCAGATGTGCTCTAACTATGACCCCGTGCTGGACAAGACAAAGCTGCGCACGCATTTTGGTGTAGAAGATCTTCCGCCAGACCTCAAGCCTAGGCTCTGGCCCGGCTATGTCGGGCCGTTTATACGCAAACACGAGTTCGCTGACGTTGGTGATGAGGCAGTGCCTAAGCATGAGCTTATGGTTGGTTCGTTTGGCCTAATTCCGCATTGGGCCAAGGACGAGAAGATAGCGCGACAAACCTACAACGCAAGATCGGAAACAGTGCACGAGAAGCCATCATTCCGCGATGCATGGCGTCTCGCACGACACTGCATCATTCCAGCTGAGGCGATTTTCGAGCCCGACTGGCGAAGCGGTAAGTGCACTCCGACTCGAATTGTTCGCACCGATGGCAAGCCGATGGGTATAGCAGGTTTGTGGACCGGCTGGAAGCAGCCGAATGGTGAGGTTCTGCGCAGCTTCACGATGTTAACGGTGAACGCGGATGATCATGCATTCATGCGGAGCTATCACAAGCCTGATGATGAAAAACGGATGGTAGTGATCCTGCAAGATGAGGAATACGATGCATGGCTGTCCGCATCGCCAGATGAAAGCCGCTACTTTCTACGGCAGTTTCCGTCGGAACTGATGGCAACAGATTAATACTACGTGTTCATCAAGACCGGACTACTGCGTAGTGATTAGTTGTAGCTAAGTGGGTGCAGAGAGATACGGAACGTGGAGCTCAGGTTCATTTAACCTGATTCATTTCTTCTTCAACTAACCGCATAAATTCTGAAACACTCACATTTAGTGCGGGAACGATCTTGAATATGATCTTGAGGCTTGCACTGTTGCGGCCAAGTTCCAGCAAAGATATATAGTTGCGTTCAACGTCAGCCTGATGGGCGAGCGCTTCCTGCGACATTTTCAGTTGCATTCTCATTCTCTTCAGCACTCTTCCAAATGCAACTTCTGGTTCCAACTGCACCTCCGGTTAAGAGGTGCAAGTTACGGGGACGCAGACCCAATGTCTTCACAATATATTGGGCAATAAGTCTAAGATTTGGATATTATTCAACTAGGAACAGGCATGTTCACTTGGTCAGGTTTATTGATGGGTTATAGATGAAAATACTGATTTTGTTTCTAGCTTTGATGACGTCTTTCACGGTCAATGCAGCTGGTAACTGCAATCCATATCTCAAGCATACTGTGCGAGAACTCATTGTTTGTGGCATTGAGAGAAGTCAGGGATTGATCACCAATAAAAATGACTTTGTAAGTAGTGCGTACGATCATTTGCATAACTCAATGATCAATGAAATGCAGGACTTGCTTGAGGCTTTGGATGCGAAACAAATCAAACCTGCTCAAGCTGGATTAGCATTTGATAGATTGCTTGCTAGGTACACTGAAGAAGCTGATAGGCTGGAAGTAAGATTGAACCAGCAGATAGACAGCATGAACAACATACCAATCCCAATTCCATCGGCTCCTCAGTCGATAGATTTTACTTGCACAAAGCAATATGATGATTCGGTAAGGTGCCGATAATTGAAAATGGAAGATCGTTTACGGAAGTTGATTTCCAAGCACAAGCTAACTCCGCAGGAGCTAGAGCGGCGAAGGCTGGGAGCGCATCGTTTAAAAGAACGGCTTTCACACATTCCATCCTTCAAGCAGAAGGCGGATGCAATTGGAGAGAGGTATTGGCAACTCTTGTACGATTCTCGAGTAAAAACCTAATTGGTAACACCGCTCTGCAACCACTGGATTTACAGCAACGGCGCCACGTCAGCTTGAGGCCCTGGCCTCATATTTCAGTGAGGACTAATTGGTTTTAGTTCTGGGTAGAGCGGTAGCTCGATTTAAGCCCAAATCGCACACGAAACTGTACCGGCCATTTCCCTGACTCCAAGGCGCAAGAACAATGCGTGGACGTAATTTAGTTCATGAGGCTGTTTGTAGGCTAAAAGCTTTTTGATGTCGTCATCGTCTGGAGTTGGTGACACTCCCTTTTTTAGCTCAATGGCCAGAAAATTATTATCAGTGCCGATACGGTGCAGAATGATGTCGGGAATAACAACCTGCTCCCCTCCGTTCACAGTTTTAATTTTGACACCCTTGCGGTTGTATTCAACATGGACATTCCATGGCTCGCCATCGGGGGATAACAGTCCTTGAGCTCGAATGTGAGATGCTAACTCTGCAGCTATATGTCGCTCGGAAGCATCGACTACCAACGAGTGACGGTCTTCACGCCATAGCGCTTCTATACTTCGAGCGATAGCAACAGCCAGTTCTGGGTTGCCACACTCAGCAAGCAGTTCGCGCCAGTTTTCCAGTGCCATAGCCAGAATTCGCGTCGTTCGGTGGAAGTAATGTTAGTTATTTTAGCCGAAGAGCTTGCTTCCAAATGGGCGCCTGCCACTCCCATACATGAATTTCTTCGAACGTCTTAAGTAGCAACATGCGGCCAATCTCGACGCTAAGGCATAGCGGAGTTGCAGGGTGCAAATGGAGAACGCGTACGCCGGCCCGGACCAACTTCATGAGGAATGCATTGAACTCCCGTCGGAAGGCTTGGACATGACCCTCTGTACGAATGATTCCACGGTTGGGAGCTTCGGCTCGGAATTCCACAATGCTGGAATATGAAGGTGGAGTGGCCACATTAGAGATACTCACGACAACCGCAACTTCACGAGGTAATTGATCAGGTACAACGTGAAGGAATTGCGGAGACGGGCAGTCGGCATTTTTATCCCAAAGCCATCGTTCAGTGGGTAGGTCGAACACAGTTGCTTCTGTCTTGTCTCCGAGGAGCGCTCCAAGCTTCATGAGCATTGGAATGGGTGCGAAGGCAACCACAGTCAAATGGGTCGCGCCGTTTCTCGCGGTGATTTCGGGAAGGATACGCCGCTCATAGACTTCAGTGACAACGCGCTCCGCTCGCGGCCAGAAATCAGTCGAATTGTCTTGGGTGTCGAAATCACTCTTATCAATATGAACATGCTTATCAAGAGGAAAGCGTGTGTAGCCACTGTTCTCTAAAATTGCATACTGAACTTGGCGAACGTCGATGACAGGCACATGGGCACCGATAGGAAATGACATCATTATTGGCAGGCTGTCTTTTACACCAGTTGCCGAGTAGATGAACTGTATGCGAGCCTCGTGCTCACGCTTCATTGCTCGTAGTTGCTCTGCCGTATATTCATTATTTTTTCCATTCCGGTCGATACGGCTGTGGCAATCGAAGCATGCAAGCATGAGATTGGTTGGATCTTTGGCCAAGCGCTCTGATTCACCTGCAACTCCGCGAGTACCGTCCGGACTGTCAGCGATGATATGTGCATATTCACCCACTTTACACTTCGTCTTGGTTAAAAAGTCCCGGTCAACAGGCTTGCAGCAGCCTCGAAATTCGCAACGTCCAGCAGCAGCAATCCATAGTTCGCGGCGCACGTCCCGAGGGATGTATGCTCTATCCTGAGTTCTAGCCATTCTTGATCTCCTGATTCAGTTCCTGAATTGTGCCGCTGCGGCTCAGGCACCACACTCGAATTCGTTCTGTGCCAATAATGGGGAAAAACAGATGGTCGCCTTCAAACGTGTCTCCATACACAGCTTGCTGCCAGTCGAGCCGGTCGACGCTGCTGGGATTCGGGTCGGGCTCGGGGTGGGTGTGCCACAGCCCCAGGTAGGCTGACGTTCTATCCTGCTCTAACCATCGCTGACGCGCGAGGTATTCATGCCTGGATGACCGGAAGAAGGCGAATCTGCTGCGGAGGTCACTTTTCTGGGGCGTAGACACCTCGTCGATGACCACGTCATGTGAATCCAGAAGATGACGCCCTAGCAGGACGCCACCGGCCTCGCAATTCCACCAGTGGCGCTGCGTATACCCCACCATCTGCTGTATGGCATGCTCTACGATGATGAGTCGCTGCTGCGGCGTGACGCGATAAACCAGTTTCACGTCGGCTCCTGCGGTGTGCGGCAGTGCATGCAGGGACGGCCGAAGATCCGTTGCGTAGCGTCATCCTGGAATGTTGTCCGGGCTGACTGAAACCAGTGCGTCGTGTGCAGCCCATGTTGAGCAGCTGCGCTGCCGTCACCAACCCAGAATCGGTAGGAAGGCTGGTGTGCCGCAACACCCGCTGGGATTACGCTGATTGCCGAAAGGATGTGCTCTGCAGCCATCAAGCCAGTGCGGCGCGCCTGAATGGGCCCGAATGGGACGAATGCACCGGCGCAGCCCGTAAGGTTGCGCGTTACGGGCTGGTTTGGCGTCAGAAACGAAGTGCGCGACACTTGGGACGGGTGACCATCGTCGTCGCGATAGACGCAGTCAAGGCAGCCCTCGCCCTTGGTCCACATCAGTATCGAATGTCCGCCGATGTCCAGAGCCTCAAGCCAGGTGAAAACCACGGGCAGTTCGTACCGCCTGTTCCTGAGCGCACGCGATAAAGAGCGCTCAATGGACGGCGCGCCAAAAGCAATCACTATGCCGTCGTACTTTCTAAGATCGGCAGTCTTAAGCCATTCTTGTGCTGTCGTGCAAACCGGCGTGATCTCGACACCTGGGTAACGTCTTTCCAGCGACAGCTTTAGTCCTATCGGCTTGCCTAAGTCAATGTAGAGTGGCTGTAGAAGATGACGAAACACGTTATCTTCAGAATATTCGTCGTGATCCACTACCGTTAACTTTCCGATGCCAGTTGCAGCTAAGGTGTCGACGACAACGCTACCGATAGCTCCAGCGCCCAGAATAGCCACGTGCTTCCCCATTAAATCAAGCGACGCGCCGCCTCGAGCGCGCATGTAATTGGGGGTATGGCGACGCATAGTCAATGGCGCAACCGTTACTCTCTCATCAACACCACCACGGTATGCCCCAAAAGAGACGCCGACCAACGAACGTCCGCCAGCTTGTCGAGGCACGGATACCAGCAGCGCCACTCGCTTTGGTGAATTTTTCGATGGTCCGACCAGTTCCTCCCATAGTTTCAACTGATCACGCGACAACCGTTGATGAACCTCGTCGACGAACCCTGTGGTCAACTTATCAGGTTTCACTGGCGGCAAACTAAGCGTATCAACGTGAACGTACAGAGCACGGTGCCCCGCGAGCTTTTTATCCTGAACTTCCCAGGGCACTTTCTCGTCTCGCTCCACAAAGTACCATATTGGCTTATTCAGTTTCGAATCTAAGAACCCCTTAATCATCCGGGAGTTGCCGTCAACCTCGAAGTAGGCACGGGAACGCAGAGAGTCTGGCAGGTGTAACCAGTAGCCCTCTAGTTCATTGAAGAACTCCGTATAACCGTTAGTCGCATCGAGCGACGAATGTTCGAGCAGGTGATATGCTTTGAGGACCGTATGCGCTACGATTTCCGCTGGTTGCTTAGGGTCTAGCGACAGCCCCTGGCCATCGTCAACGCACACGACACCAGAGTAACTAACATGCGCGAGTGGTGTTACCGGAGGCGGTGTCCAGACCCTCGGAAGGCGCAGCAATTCCTCGTCACAATTGACGTACAAAGGCCATTTGCACGTCGCGCCAGTTAGCTCGATTCCTAGAGATTTCGTGTCTGGGCTCTCCAGGCGTACAACCTCGATGCCGCCCAAATTACAAACGGTCTTGACGGCCTCGAAGGCGGCGTCTACCTTCGAGGTGTCGTCCGCATCGATGGTGGACTCCGTCAAGCGGAGTTCCCGGTGCTGATCACCGCAGCCGCTACCGCCTTGGCCGTTTCGGATTTCTCCGGCACCTTGAAATCGTCACCAAACTGTTTCTTGAGTAACTTGCAGGCGTCCTCGGGCAATTCCTCGTCGTAGGCATCGCTGAGAGCATCGCGTAGCGCTTCCAGCTTCTCCTTGAACGTCGCCATCTGCCCCTTCGACATGCCTGCCATCAAGTCGCAGTATGGGGTCACCGGTAAAGTGACCTTCAACCGTTGGTGCCAACCATCATCATCGCTGTAGGAAGTTTCGAAGTGCGACAGGATTGCCTTGGTCAAGTCGAGCAGGGCAAGCAAATCCGTCGGTTTACCTGAGATTTCGAAGTAGGGCTTGAACCACGTTTTAGCAGCCACGGTGAGCGCAATGCTGAGTGGAGCTCCACCATTGCGGAATTGGACGTCACGCCAGCGCTTGAGATAGCGTATGCAGCGGCGATACTGAGCCAACTCGTTCGTATCCTTGAACGCGGTGCAAATGAGCTCAGTGAGCTTTTTAGGGGCTGACGTTTCCCAGACCCGATACCCCTCGATGGAATTCTCTTTGCCCTTAGCTAGGTCGAGCTGGTCATCATCACGCTTGGCATAGATTGCCAAGTCAACGTGATACTCGATTTCGGCTCCACGCATATAGTTTACTGTTACGCAGGGGCGTCTGATGACAACCTCCCGCCCATTCGAATTGAGTGCATCGCGAACTTTAGTCTTTAGTTTAACGGGGTCGGGATACTTGTCCCGTTTACAGTCAAAGATGAGACCCACATCGATATCATAGTTGCCATCAAGGGGCACCACACCTGTGTGCATCGAATAGCTGCCTTGATTAAAGTGCTCGAAAGATGGGACGTCGTTCAAATGGCTATTCAAGGCGTCAAGAAGTATTTTTCGCTTCTCGCGGAGGGTCGCTTTTTCGTCATCGTCGTCGAGCTTAATATTTGAATGGAAGTCTTCGAATTGCTTTTGTACTGCTGGCATCTTAGAGTCCTTATCATCAAAGAAGAGCCATGCGGCCGCTGTGAACAGACCAAGGCGAATGAGCGGATGCATAATTTATAAATGGTTTTTCGAATAACCCTACTTTACAATAAAAACACCATATTTAGTGTTTTATTTTATTTTAATTCAATATATGGGGCTTTTTGGATCTGCTGAAAGAAGCACGTACATATACTTGATTCATCCCTATTTAACTAAAGAACTGAGTTGAGGTAGGGGTAATAATGTGAATTCGACCAAGAATGGATTTTGTTTAACGTGTCGGAGCTGTGACTTACAAGTGCAGGGGTCAAAAAGTGGATCGCCATTGTCACCAGAAGAGCGACTTTAGGTTCTAACTGTCTTACGGAGTAAATTTTGCATCCGGTGCTGGCACGCCTGGGTATAGAGTGGATAGCTTACTGGCTGAATAATCAACCGAGACGAGAAACCGCGGGCAAAAAAGACTGAGATGTTCTTAACGATGGTTACAGGGCTAATTGATCTTAGCGTAACCCCTGCGTAACCCCGTATAAATAAAAAGGGGTTAGCATTTCTGCTAACCCCTTGTTTTATTTGGCGCGCCCGAAGAGATTCGAACTCCTGACCCCTTGGTTCGTAGCCAAGTACTCTATCCAGCTGAGCTACGGGCGCGTTGTTGAGAGACCGAGATTATACAGAGCCAGCGATTTTGTTCAAGAGGTTTTCGCGGAAATATTCGAATTTATTGAACTCATGCACGGCGCCAGGTGGTGCCTTGGGGGCCGTCTTCGAGGATGATGCCCGCCTCGGCGAGTTCCTTGCGGATGCGATCGGCTTCTGCAAAATTTTTGGCTTTGCGAGCATTGAGTCGATCCGAGATGAATTGCTCGACTTGCTCGGCTGTGAGGACATCCATGCTACTGCTGCCGGCTTGGAGGTAGGCTTGGGGGTCGCGCTCCAGCAGCCCTAGGGTGTTTCCCAAGGATTTAAGCAATGCCGCCGATTGAACGGAGCCTGATTTGTTGACTTCATTTGCCAGTTCAAACAAAACAGCAAAGGCTTCCGGAGTATTGAAATCATCATCCATTGCTGCCTTGAAGCGTTCGCCATAAGCGTTGCTCCAGTCGATAGCGATGTTAGGAATCTCGATTCCGCGCAGTGCGGTATAAAGCCGCGTCAGCGCTTGCTTGGCGTCTTCCAGATGCTGGTCTGAATAATTGAGCGGGCTGCGGTAGTGCGCGCGCAGGATAAAAAAGCGCAACACTTCCGGATCGAATTTTTTGACGACTTCACGAATGGTGAAGAAGTTGCCCAATGATTTGGACATCTTTTCGTCGTCGACGCGCACAAAACCGTTGTGCATCCAATAATTCACAAAAGTGCAGTTATGAGCGCCCTCGGATTGGGCGATTTCGTTTTCGTGGTGGGGAAATTGCAGATCGGCGCCGCCACCGTGAATATCGAAATGGTCGCCCAGGTGCTGTTCACTCATGGCTGAGCATTCCAGATGCCAGCCAGGACGTCCAGGCCCCCAAGGGGAATCCCAATGTGGCTCGCCGGGTTTGACCGATTTCCAGAGAACAAAATCGAGCGGGTCGCGTTTGTGGGTGTCGACCTCTACACGTTCACCGGCACGCAAGTCTTCCAGGGATTTGCCGGATAGCTTTCCGTAGCCTGTAAATTCGCGCACTGCATAGAACACGTCACCGTTGCTACCCACATAAGCCAACCCGTTTTCAATGAGACGGGAGGTCATGCTCAGCATTTGCGGAATATGCTGTGTGGCTTTGGGTTCAATGTCCGGACGCAGGACACCCAGGGCAGCGGAATCTTCATCCATAGCCTGGATGAAGCGCCCGGTCAAGGAATCGATGGTTTCCTGATTCTCTGCCGCACGCTTAATAATTTTGTCGTCAATATCCGTGATGTTTCTGACGTAAGTGACGTCATAGCCCGAGGTGCGTAGCCAGCGCGCTACCATGTCGAATACCACCATCACTCGGGCATGGCCCAAATGGCAGTAGTCGTAAACAGTCATGCCGCAAACATACATACGTACCTTGCCGGGTTCGATGGGAACAAAGGTCTGCTTGTCGCGTGCAAGCGAATTGTAGATTTTTAGCATGGGATTAAAAGGGTGCTGGAACTGCTTGAAATATTTGGATTAAAAGGAAGTAAGTTGCTAGAATTCCGCAACCGAAATTTTGGAAAAAAGTATAGCATAATGACCCGCTTACGCACTCCCTTGCTCAGTTTGTTGCTGTTTGCGGCGCTCGGCTTCCCGCTTGTCTCACATGCGGATGAATTGAAGGATATTTCCCAATTGATGGGCCAGGAGCAGTATTCCCAGGCCCTGGATAAAGTGAATGCTTATCTCGCAGCCCATCCCAAGGATGTTGCCGCGCAATTTCTCAAGGGCGTGGTTCTGGCAGAACAAAACAAGTCTGCCGAAGCCATCAAGATTTTCACTGACATTACGGAAAAACACCCGGAACTCCCTGAGCCCTATAACAACCTTGCTGTGATCTATGCCGAGCAGGGCCAGTACGACAAGGCCCGGATCTCGCTGGAGAAAGCGATTAAAACGCACCCCAGTTATGCAACGGCGCATGAAAATCTAGGGGACATCTATGCCAAGATGGCGAGCGATGCCTATGACAAGGCCTTGCAACTGGATCGCAGTAACTCGCGTGCTCAAACCAAGCTGATGTTAGTGAAGGAGCTGTTTTCGCGTAGTGCGGTCGTCGCGTCATCCGGGGTTCCAGCGAAACCGACCCCAACTCCTGTCATGCCTACGCTGTCCTCGCCAGTGGTAGCAGTCGCGCCTAGTCAACCTCCTGCACCTCCTGCAGTTAACCCGCCGCTACAGTCTGCAGTAGTTGCAAAGGCTGAGGAGCCCGCCAAGCCTAAGGTGGAGCCTGTGCAAGCATCTGCGGACAAAGCATCATCGAAAGACAAGGCGCCAGATGCGACGTCGATGACGGTGGAGAAAAGCAAGAGCGTAACCGCCAAGGAAGAGGCAAAAGTTAGTAAAGAAGACCAGTCCAAAAACAATGCCCAAGAGGCTTTGCTGAGAGCTGTGCACGGTTGGGCCAAGGCCTGGTCGGCACGCGATGTGGATGCTTACCTCGCCTATTATGCAAAGGATTTCAAAACGCCTAATGGCGAGAGCAGGTCGGAGTGGGAGAAAATGCGCCGCGAGCGTATTCGCAAGCCTGCTTCGATTCAGGTCGAAGTACTGAATCCAAAAGTCAGCATTGACGGCAATCATGCTACCATTGCGTTCAAGCAAAGCTACCGTGCGGGCATCAATAGTATGCGTACAAGCAAGACCCTTGTGTTTGTGAAAATGGGTGAGAAGTGGCTAATAACGCAGGAATTGGCCAACCATTAACATTTGAGTATGTCCCGGAAACTACAGACGCTGGCGCTTACGACTGGAAAACTTTGTATCTTGACGGCAATGTTGTTGCCGTGGAACGCCACCGCCATTTACTTTGCTGATCGTCCATCACGGTTGGAGTCCTTTTTGCACGGGACTCCACGCCAAATCGAAGGCTTGTTGGTCCGGAGCCTGCTGGAAACCACCCAAGGCAAGCTGGATGCCGCGTTGAGCGATATCGACGAGGTCATCCGCGCCATGCCTAATTTCAAGCTGGCCTACCTTGTGCGCGGCGACCTCCTGCAAGCCAAGGCGCGGCAGATTTCAGGTTTCGGCAGTGCACCTAATGCCCCACGCGACGAGATTGCTGATTTCCAGGATGAGGCACGAGTACGGCTGGAGCGTTATCTCTCCCGCGAAGATGCGCCTGCGCAACCTGATTACCTATGGCAACTGGACGAAGCGCAACGCCATGCCATCGTTGTAGATACCAACAAGTCTCGTCTTTACCTTTACCGCAACGATCATGGCCAACCACGCTATGTGGCTGATTACTACGTGACTGTCGGAAAAAACGGTACGGAAAAGCAGTCCGAGGGCGACAAAAAGACGCCTATCGGGGTGTATTTCGCCGGCAAGCAATTAGAGCGCAAGAAGTTGCCGGATATGTATGGCACCGCAGCTTACCCGTTGAGCTATCCCAACGAGTGGGACAAGCATCGCGGCAAAAATGGGCATGGGATCTGGCTGCATGGCACGCCTAGTAATACCTATAGCCGTCCCCCGCGCGCATCGGACGGATGCGTTGTCCTCACCAATCCAGATATCAGCTCACTGGCCCCTGTGCTTCAAGACGGTAGTACTCCTGTCGTGATCGTAGGCAACAATCCGGTTTCGCAGGCAGCCCTCAAGGCCGAACGAGAGCGCTTGATGGGCGCAATGGAACAATGGCGGCGCGATTGGGAGACCCAGAATACCGAGGATTATTTGGCCAGGTACTCGCGCGATTTTTTTAGCGAAGGCAAGAACTTCAAGGCCTGGGCTGATGAAAAGCGCAGGATCCAGCAGAGCAAATCCGCGACGAGTATCCAACTGTCCAACCTGAGCGTTTTCCGCTATCCTGACGGCCAACAACAGATGGCGGTGGTCAGCTTCGATCAGGATTTCAAGAGTGATCGCCTTAACAGCCACATGCGCAAGCGCCAGTACTGGATACTGGAAGACGGGCAATGGAAGATTCTTTACGAAGGTGCTGTATAGCCTGAAGTAAAGGCCGGATGAGGGAGGTCAACATGCTGGGTTATACCAGAGCGCTGCTTTTTGTCGTGGGCCTGCTGGCGAGTTTTCAACTGCTTGCAGCCAATCCTCAAGTAGAAGTCGAAACCAACCGCGGCAATTTCGTGGTTGAGCTTTATCCCGATAAGGCGCCGCAGACAGTGGAGAACTTTTTACGCTATGTTGCCAGCGGTTTTTATAGCGGGACCATTTTTCATCGCACGATCCAACGCTTCGTGATTCAAGGCGGTGGACTGACCGAAAAACTGGAAGCCAAATCGACTTTCGACCCGATTCCGAACGAATCAACCAATGGGCTCTCCAACGATTACGGCACTTTGGCGATGGCTCGTAGTTATGGACCGAATACGGCCACTTCGCAGTTCTACATCAACCTGGAAGACAACAAGTTCCTCAACTTTTATCGCCAGGAAGCCGGACTTGAAGGTTATACCGTATTTGGCAAGGTGGTGCGTGGCATCGATGTTGTGAAACGTATCAGCGAAAGCCAAACGACCAAGATCGGCAAGATGGAGCATGTGCCGACCGAGGCTGTTGTGATCTCCGGCGCACATCAATTGGATACTCCGGTCGTGGCTGAGACTTATGGTCCGCCGCAACCGGAAACGATCAATAAACCTATTCAAATTGCAAAAAAAGGAAAGAAACGTGGTTGAAATTACTACAAACTACGGCACCATCAAGCTTGAACTGGACGCAGAAAAGGCGCCGGGTACTGTTGCCAATTTTCTGGAATACGTGAACAGCGGTTTTTACAACGGCACCGTTTTTCACCGTGTGATCGACGGTTTCATGATTCAGGGCGGCGGTATGGAGTCTGGCATGAAACAAAAGTCGACCAACGCGTCGATCAAGAACGAAGCTGACAATGGCCTGCCGAACAAGCCTTATACCATCGCTATGGCACGCACCCCCGATCCTCATTCGGCCAGCAGCCAGTTCTTCATCAACGTGGCTGATAACGATTTCCTGAATTTCCGCGCACCCAACGCCCAAGGCTGGGGTTATTGCGTGTTCGGCAAGGTGGTCGAGGGCATGGACATTGTGGACAAGATTGCCAAGGTCAAGACCGGCAACAAGGCAGGCCACCAGGACGTCCCGGTGGAAGACGTGGTGATCGAGTCTGCAAAAGTCGTTTAATTTTTGATTCTTTTCATTTCCGATCTGCATCTCTGTCAGGAACGGCCGCGTACGACGCAGTTGTTCCTGGATTTCCTCAGCAGAGAGGCTTCACAAGCTGCAGCGCTATACATCCTAGGAGACCTGTTCGAATATTGGGCAGGTGACGACGATGTTGA
Organism: Novimethylophilus kurashikiensis; assembly: GCF_003112435.1. Taxonomy (GTDB): domain Bacteria; phylum Pseudomonadota; class Gammaproteobacteria; order Burkholderiales; family Methylophilaceae; genus Novimethylophilus; species Novimethylophilus kurashikiensis. Next base: position 255,989 of record NZ_BDOQ01000006.1, on the reverse strand, counting down.
AAGCACTTACATTCAATCTGTGCTCGGGGCGATGCGCAGGTTGTCCGATAGCGGAACCAAGGTGTATGTGATGCGAGGCAACCGGGATGTGCTCCTGGGAGCCGGGTTTGAGCAGGCAAGTGGTGCAGAACTATTGCCGGATCCTGTGATGATCGACCTCTACGGTCGATCCGCGCTACTTACCCACGGTGATGCGCTGTGTACGGACGATGTTGAGTATCAGCAATTCCGTCAGATGGTGCGCGATTCGAAGTGGCAGCAGGATTTCCTCAGCTTGCCGCTGGCACAGCGCAAGTCACAGATCCAAGCCCTGCGTTCCCGCAGTGAAGAAGCTAAATCCTACAAAGCCGAAGCCATCATGGATGTGAACCAGGATGCGGTTGCGGAATGCTTACGCACGCACGGCTATCCGCCGCTCTTGATTCACGGGCATACACACCGCCCTGCACGACATTCGTTGGAGATCGACGGAAAGCATTGCGAACGGATCGTCCTGTCCGATTGGGGTGATACGGGCAGTTATCTTCTTTGCACTAAACAAGGTTGCGAAGTCGTCAACCTGTAGTGCAGGCGTTTCGCCTGCAACTTCCATAAACAAATAAAGCTACCTGTACTAAGTTTGAGCGCTGATTACAACGCTTCTAGCTTGGCGTATTCCAAGGCCAACCACTTCGTCCCCGCATCGCGGAAATTGACCTGAACCCGGGCATCGGCGCCCCCTTCATAAGCGAGAATGACGCCGGCGCCAAATTTGGCATGGCGAACACCTTGCCCGACTTTCCATGGTGCATTACTGGCATTTGCACGCGGTGTCGCAGCGAATTCCTGTGTGGAATAAGCAGCCTGATACTTGGCAACAGGGCGGGCGTTCAGCCGTTTCAGCAGGTTTTCCGGAATCTCGTCCAGGAACCGCGAGGGAATGTTGTAACGGATCTGGCCGTGCAGCATGCGGCTTTGGGCGTGGCTCAAGTAAAGCCGGCGTCGGGCGCGAGTTACCGCCACATACATTAGACGTCGTTCTTCCTCCAACCCATTAGCTTCCGACATGCTCTGCTCGTGTGGGAACAGGCCTTCCTCGATGCCGCCGATGAACACGGTGTGAAACTCCAGCCCCTTGGCGGCATGCACCGTCATGAGTTGCAAGGCGTCGCGTCCCGGATCTGCTTGATGCTCGCCGGCTTCCAGGCTGGCGTAAGTGAGGAAATCGACCAAGGTATTCTCATCACGCTCACTCATGAAAGCGATGGCGGCGTTGACGAGCTCGTCCAGGTTTTCGATGCGTTCAGCGCCTTCTTTTTCCGCGCTGTAATGCTGGCGCAGCCCGCTCATTTGCGTAACGGCATCCATCATTTCCGGTAGCGGCAAACCGGTACACGCTTCCTGCATCGACTTGATGAGCGCGACGAAAGCGGCGATCTTGCCGCTCGCTGCAAGCGCTGCCTGCCAAAGGCTACCTCCCTGAGCGCGTGCTGCTTCCTGCAATTGTTCCAGGCTGCGCGCGCCGACGCCGCGAGTAGGGAAGTTGATAACGCGCAATATCGATGTGTCGTCGTCGGGGTTGATCACCAAACGCAGGTAGGCCAGCGCATGCTTGATTTCGGCGCGTTCGAAGAATCGCAATCCTCCATAGACCCGGTAAGGTACGCCTGCGGAGAACAAGCCATGCTCCAAGATCCGGGATTGGGCGTTGGAGCGGTAGAGCAATGCCATGTCTGACAACTCGATGCCATCCTTATGCAGCGCCTTGACTTCGTCCACGATGAAGTTGGCTTCGTCCTGGTCGGTGTAGGCGTCGTAGATGCGGATGGGTTCTCCGCCGCCTTCAGACGTCCAGAGGTTCTTGCCCAGGCGGTTACGATTGTGCGAAATGATGGCGTTGGCCGCATCCAGGATATTGCTGTGCGAACGGTAGTTTTGCTCCAGCTTGATCACGTCCTGTACATCGAAATCGGCACGAAAATCCTGCATGTTGCCGACCCGTGCCCCGCGGAAGGCATAGATGGATTGGTCATCGTCGCCGACCGCAAATACGGCATTGCCAGGGCCAGCCAGCAATTTGAGCCACAGGTATTGCAGCCGATTGGTATCCTGGAACTCGTCGACCAGGATGTAACGGAAGCGTTCTTGGTAATGCTGGCGCAGGGCTGTGTCGCGGGCCAGCACTTCATAACAGCGCAGCAGCAATTCGGCAAAATCCACGACGCCCTCGCGATTGCATTGGGCATCGTATTCGGCATAAATCTCGCGCATTTTCTCCGAATGCCGGTCGTAGACCTCGACCCGGTCGGCGCGTAGACCTTCTTCCTTGCTGTTGTTGATGAAGGACTGCACCTGGCGCGGCGGGTACTTCTCGTCATCTACATTCAGCAGCTTCATGACACGCTTGATGGCTGAAAGTTGATCGGCCGTATCCAGAATCTGGAAGGTCGTCGGCAGGCCTGCCTCGCGGTTGTGCATGCGCAAGAAGCGATTGCACAACCCGTGGAAAGTCCCGATCCACATGCCGCGCGTGTTGATGGGCAGCATGGCTGAAAGCCGCGTCAACATTTCACGCGCCGCTTTATTGGTAAATGTGACCGCCAGGAGTCCATTGGGCGAAACCAGCCCGTTTTGAATCAGCCAGGCGATGCGTGTGGTCAGTACACGGGTTTTTCCGCTGCCGGCACCGGCAAGAATCAATGCGGAAGCATGGGGTAGGGTGACGGCTTGGAGCTGTTTATCGTTCAGCCCGTCGAGCAAGTTATCTGGCATAGGTCGAAAACAAAAAATGCGTGACGCCGGTGGGCATCACGCATGTATAAATTTTTACAAATCTGGCGGGAACCAATCTGGTTGCGGGTCGTCTTAGCAATAGACGATTTCTTCGTCTCCCGCTTCTCCTCCCTGAGCGGGCGCCTTAATCTGCATTAAGGCATCTTTTCCCCCGGTTTTATCCCCTTTAACCGGGGATTTTTTTGCCCGTTGCAAACGCAAAGCGGCAAAAAACCGGCATGAATTGATGACGCAGTATATTCCCAATTTTTCTCGGAAGTAAAGCAATAAAAAAGGCTCGCATGAAGCGAGCCTTTTGGGGCTTGTGACAGGTGTCAGCCGTTCTGAAAACCGTAGCGAGCGCCGCAGGATCGAGGGCGCCCGGAGTACAGGAACCGGAATGTACTTTAAGTACATGAGGATCCGAGCACCGCGCAACTTCGACCCTGCAGGCGTAGTAGGTTTGCAGGATGGCTGGATTACATCATGTCCATGCCGCCCATGCCACCCATGCCGCCCGGCATTGCAGGAGCATCTTCCTTCGGCAGCTCTGCAACCATGCAGTCGGTGGTCAGCATCAGGCCTGCCACGGAAGCAGCGTTTTGCAGTGCGGAACGGGTCACCTTGGTCGGATCCAGGACGCCCATTTCCACCATGTCGCCATAGGTGTCGTTGGCAGCGTTGAAGCCGAAGTTGCCAGAACCTTCCAGCACCTTGTTCACAACGACGGATGGCTCAACGCCAGCGTTGGAAACGATTTGGCGCAGCGGCTCTTCGATAGCGCGCAGAACGATCTTCACGCCAGCGTCTTGGTCGTGGTTGTCGCCTTTGGCAGCAGCGATGGCAGCACGGGTGCGCAGCAGAGCAACGCCGCCGCCTGCAACGATACCTTCTTCGACAGCAGCACGGGTAGCGTGCAGTGCATCTTCAACGCGCGCCTTCTTTTCCTTCATTTCGATTTCGGTCGTAGCGCCAACCTTGATCACGGCAACACCGCCGGCCAGCTTGGCCACGCGTTCTTGCAGCTTTTCACGGTCGTAGTCGCTGGATGCGTCTTCGATTTGCTTGCGGATTTGCTCGACGCGGGACTTGATGTTGGCTTCAGCACCAGCGCCGTCGATGATGGTGGTGTTTTCCTTGCCCACTTCGATGCGCTTGGCTTGGCCCAGGTCGTTCAGGGTCACGTTTTCAAGCTTCAGGCCGAGTTCTTCAGCGATCACGGTACCGCCGGTCAGGATGGCGATATCTTCCAGCATGGCCTTGCGGCGGTCGCCGAAGCCAGGCGCCTTAACAGCGGTGGTCTTGAGGATGCCGCGAATGTTGTTCACAACCAGGGTAGCCAGTGCTTCGCCATCGACGTCTTCAGCGATGATCAGCAGCGGACGGCCAGCCTTGGCCACCTGTTCCAGGGTCGGCAGCAGGTCGCGGATGTTGGAGATCTTCTTGTCGTACAGCAGCACGAAGGGGTTATCCAGCAGCGCGATTTGCTTTTCAGCGTTGTTGATAAAGTAGGGGGAGAGGTAGCCGCGGTCGAATTGCATACCTTCGACGACGTCCAGTTCGTTTTCCAGGCCGGAACCGTCTTCAACGGTAATCACGCCTTCCTTGCCCACCTTGTCCATCGCATTGGCGATGATCTCGCCGATGTTGGAGTCGGAGTTGGCGGAGATGGAGCCAACCTGAGCGATTTCCTTGCTGGTGGTGCAAGGCTTGGATTGCTTCTTCAGTTCTTCGACGGCGACTGCGACGGCCTTGTCGATGCCGCGCTTCAGGTCCATCGGATTCATGCCGGCGGCAACGGACTTCATGCCTTCACGGATGATGGCTTGAGCCAGCACGGTAGCGGTGGTGGTACCGTCACCAGCGATGTCGGAGGTCTTGGAAGCGACTTCCTTAACCATTTGCGCGCCCATGTTCTCGAACTTGTCCTTCAGTTCGATTTCCTTGGCAACGGAAACACCGTCCTTGGTGATGGTCGGGGCCCCGAAGGAGCGCTCCAGCACCACGTTGCGGCCCTTGGGGCCCAGGGTGACCTTAACAGCGTTGGCGAGAACGTTCACGCCATTGGTCATTTTTTGGCGAACTTCATCGCCGAAACGTACGTCTTTAGCAGCCATTATTAAATTCTCCTGAATTCAAATTCTGTCGTAAGGTGTCGAGCTATTAAGCTTCAACGACGCCCATGATGTCTTCTTCGCGCATCACCAGCAGTTCTTCACCGGAGACCTTCACGGTTTGGCCGGCGTACTTGCCGAACAACACCTTATCGCCCACCTTGACTTCCAGCTTGCGCACGGAACCGTCTTCCAGCACCTTGCCGTTACCCACAGCCAGGATTTCGCCTTGATCAGGCTTCTCGGCAGCAGTGTCGGGAATGACGATACCGGAAGCGGTCGTACGCTCTTCTTCCAGACGCTTGACAATGACGCGGTCATGCAAGGGACGAATTTTCATTGTTAAACACTCCTAATAGGTTAGAAATCGTTGAACATTAAGTTCATGAATCAGGCAGAGGATTAGCACTCATGCCTTTCGAGTGCTAATAATAGGGGCGACCCTTTGGATTTTCAAGGGACGATGATGAAAAAACTTATTATGTCTTTGATGATGCGATGAAAAACTAGGCCATAAACCATGCTTGATGGCCTAGGAATTAACGATGCGGAGGATTTTCTTCCTTCACCGCATCGTCAGCGGCTGATTCGCAATCAGCTGATGCGGAAGCGGGACGCTAGCGTTTGCAGATGGCCTGAAATGGATTGAAGACCTTTGGCCGAATCGGCGGTATGCGCGGCGGACGCGCTGTTGTTTTCGGCACTGGAGGCAATCTGTTCGACTTTCAGGGCGATCTCCCGGGCTGCGGTGGCCTGCTCGTGCAGTTCGTGCGAAATCTCATCGACTGCGCTTGCGATCTGCCGGCTGCCCTCGCTGATTTCTGAGATCGAAACGCCTGCCTGGTTGGCGAGATCTACGCCGTGATTGACGCGTTCGACGCTATTGTTCATTTCCCTGGCGGCGCGGTCGGTTTCAGCCTGGATTTCGGCGATCATGCGTGAAATCTGCTGGGTGGATTGCGCGGTACGTTCCGAAAGGCTACGTACTTCATCCGCGACCACGGCGAAGCCACGGCCGGCCTCTCCGGCCCGTGCTGCTTCGATGGCGGCATTAAGCGCGAGCAGGTTTGTTTGATCGGCGATCTCATTGATGACGTTGGCGATGCCAGAGATGTTGTGAGAAGTGTCTTTTAGGCCGCTTATGGTTTCCGCAGTGGATTTGACGGCAGCTGCAATGTTCTGCATTTCTTGACTGGCCGCGAGAATAATGTCCCCGCCTTGCTTTGAACGAGCAGCTGAGTCCTGGGTGATTGCTAGCGCTCTTCGGGAATTGCCTTCCACTACGTCTACCGATTCCGATAGTTGTTCAATCGCCGCCGCCATGCCTGCTGCAGCCGAAGACTGCTCGATAGAGACTTGAGCGGTATCGTCGGCAGAATGGGTGAGATGCGAGGAAGAGCGATACAACGCTTCCACGTTTTGTCGCACAGCCGCAATCAACTCATGCAGCGCATTTCGCATGATGGCGACCTTGACGATCAGGTTGCTGATTTCATCGTTGCCGGCGGGCGGCAGCGGTTTGATCAAGTCGCCGGTAGCAATCGAGGTCACCGCGTCTTCCGCAACCCTAAGTCGTTGCCCCAAGCTTTTGATGTTAAGTCGGGCGCTAACAGCCACCGTGACGCAGCCCAGTAGCGACGTTGTCCATAGCGCAAGCTGCGCTGTCGGGAAGAAGAGAGCGATAGCCGGAAGCGCGATAAAGAACAAGCTCGCCAGCAGCGCGGAAGCCAGGATGCCGTTTGCGATAGATACTCTATTGAAATAGTCAGCCACGGCAGCAAACCCGGTTTTCACCACGGTGCCTTCCTTGAGCCGGATGTTCTCGCCGTTGTTGATGCGGCGATAAAGCGCCTCGGCTTGCTGGATTTCATCGCGTGTAGGTTTGATGCGAACCGATGAGTAACCGCTGCCGTCGGGCAGAGGTGCGACCGTCGCCTTGACCCAATAGAAATCGCCGTTCTTGCGACGATTCTTGACGATGCCGACCCAGGGGCGGCCCCGTTTTAATGTCTCCCACAAATCCTTGAATGCCGCAGGCGGAATGTCGGGATGGCGGATCAGGTTATGCGCTTGCCCGATTAATTCGTCGAGGGTATAGCCGGAAATCTCGACGAACTCGTCGTTGCATTCGGTGATGACGCCTTTGTGATTGGTGCGCGAGATGATGGCTGCTTCATCTCGCAATACGTATTCATTATTCGTGACCGGTTGATTGTTCCTCACGATATCGATCTCCCCTGGCCGTTGCCATTGCATTACTGTCGTATCTTGTCGTTTTATTGCTACCTGACAGGGGAACCGAATGGATGGCCGGCGTGGCAAATCCACACGGCTCCTCTCGTGAGTAGTTCTTATTAGGAATGATTAGAAGGTGCTGATGCGACCTTCTTTTGCATTAGACAGAACGGCAAATGGTTTGTCGATAGTACTTTGGGAGTAGATGGGTCAGTGGGCGCTTTCCCAGTTGGGGCCAACCCCCAGTTCAACCTCGAGAGGCACGTCCAGCTTGGCGACGCCGTTCATCAACCGCGGGAGTTCTTGGCGGATTAATTCGAGTTCGCCAGCCGGTACTTCGAGCACCAATTCGTCATGCACCTGCATGACGATGCGCGTGCCGATGTTCTGCGACTTGAGCCAGCCGTGCACGGCAATCATGGCCAACTTGATGAGGTCGGCGGCAGTGCCTTGCATTGGGGCGTTGATGGCGGCGCGTTCGGCACCCTGGCGGCGCATGCCGTTGGGGCTGTTGATCTCCGGCACCCACAGGCGGCGGCCGAACAGCGTTTCGACGTAGCCGTTCATCTTGGCTTCGGTGCGGGTGCGCTGCATGTAATCGGCGACCCCAGGATAGCGTGCGAAATAGCGGTCGATGTAGCTCTGCGCGGCACTACGTTCGATATTGAGGTTCTGTGCCAGGCCGAACGCGCTCATGCCGTAGATGAGGCCGAAGTTGATGACCTTGGCATAGCGACGCTGTTCGTTGCTGACAGCTTCGGGCTCCACCCCGAAGATTTCCGCGGCAGTGGCGCGGTGAATATCCTGGCGCTCGGCAAAGGCCTTGAGCAAACCGGCATCCTGCGACAAATGCGCCATGATACGGAGTTCGATCTGCGAATAGTCGGCCGAGATAATGCTGTGTCCGGGCGGTGCGATGAAGGCTTCGCGGATGCGGCGACCTTCTGCGGTACGGACGGGGATGTTCTGCAGATTGGGGTCGGAGCTGGCGAGACGCCCGGTCACGGCCACTGCCTGGCTGTAATTGGTGTGCACGCGCCCGGTTTTGCTATCCACCATCTTGGGCAGCTTGTCCGTGTAAGTCGACTTGAGCTTGGACAAGCCGCGATATTCCAATAGCACCTTGGGGAGCGGATGGTCGAGCGCTAGTTCCTGCAGCACGTCCTCATCGGTGGAAGGCGCGCCGGACGGCGTTTTCTTGAGCGGCTTGATGCCGAGCTTGCCGAACAGGATTTTCTGCAACTGCTTGGGCGATCCCAGGTTGAACGGCTGACCGGCCAGGGCGTGGGCCTTTTGTTCGAGTTCGATCAGCTTCTGACCCAGTTCGTGGCTCTGGGCCTGTAGCATCTTGGTATCGATCAGTACGCCGTAACGCTCGATATCGTAGAGGATATCCAGGAGTGGCATCTCGATGGTGCGGTACACGTGTTCGAGTTTTTTATCGGCCGCAATTTGCGGATAGAGCGCCTCGTGCAGTTGCATGGTGACATCGGCGTCCTCGGCTGCATATTCGCCGGCCTGCTCGATGGCGACTTGATCGAAGCCGACCTGCTTGGCCCCCTTGCCCGCGACTTCTTCAAACGTGATGGTCTTGACGCCCAGATGGCGCATCGCCAAGGAGTCCATGTCGTGGGTGCGATGACTTTCCAGAACGTAGGATTGCAACAGAGTGTCGTGAGCGATGCCGTTCAGTTGAATACCATGGTTGGCGAGCACATGCTTGTCGTACTTAAGATTTTGGCCCACCTTGAGTACGTTCGGGTTTTCCAGCAGCGGCTTGATGCGGGCAAGCGTGGTATCGAAATCCAGCTGCTGCGGAGCGCCGGCATAGCGATGGGCAAGGGGCAGGTAAGCGGCTTCGTGGCAGCACACGGCGAACGACATGCCGACCAGTGCGGCGTCCATGCGTTCCAGGCTTGTTGTTTCGGTGTCGAAGCAGATCAGCGAGGCTTGCTGCAGTTTCTCCAGCCAGCGTTCTAGTTCGGCCTCGGTGAGGATGGTTTCGTACTCGCGTGCAGCTTGGCTCTCTGCAAAAAGACCCATCTGGCCCGATTCTGCAATAGGTGGGGGCGCCGCTGGTGTTTCTCCGGCATTGCCCAATTCCCGCAGCCAGGTCTTGAATTCGAAACGCTCGAACAACTCGGCGAGCTTGGTGCGATCGGGTTCGGGATGGGTTAGCCCATCTATGGTGACGGGTAGTTCGACGTCACATTTGACGGTAATCAACTGGCGCCCCATCGGCAGCCAGTCCAGCGCCTTGCGCAGATTCTCGCCGACTACACCGGTGATCTGATGGGCATTCTCGACCAGATTGTCCAGCGTGCCATGCTGGGAGAGCCATTTCACGGCGGTCTTGGGGCCGCATTTTTCCACGCCGGGTACGTTATCCACCGCGTCGCCCACCAGCGTCAGGTAATCCACGATCAGGTTAGGAGGCAAGCCGAATTTGCCGATCACTCCGGCTTCGTCCAGCACTTCGTTGGTCATGGTGTTGACTAGGGTGACGTCGCAATTGACCAGTTGGGCGAGGTCCTTGTCGCCGGTGGAAATGACGGTGCGGAGGCCTTGAGCGCGGGCTTGGCAAGCCAGAGTGGCAATCACGTCGTCGGCTTCGACGCCGTCGACCATGAGCAACGGCCAGCCCATGGCCGTGATCGCTTCCAGCAACGGCGGAATCTGGCGCGACAAGTCGTCTGGCATGGGCGGACGATGGGCCTTGTATTCCGGGTAGAGGTCGTCGCGGAAGGTTTTGCCTTTGGCGTCGAACACGCAGGCGCTATAATCGGCCGGATAGTCCTTGTGCAGGCGCCGCAGCATATTCAGCACACCGTAGATGGCGCCCGTCGGCTCGTTATGTTTGTTGCGCAGGTCGGGCAGGGCGTGAAATGCGCGGTAAAGATAGGACGAACCGTCTACCAGCAATAATGTTTTCATTTAGGAATGAGGCCTCAAAATGTCAGCCGAAGATAAGCTGCCAAAAACCACGGATGCAGAAGTCTTGGCCCGCGAAACCTCGGCGCGCGAATCCTGGCGCGTGTTCGAGATTATGGCAGAATTCGTCGATGCCACAGAGCGCCTGAAAAACATCAGCCCTGCGGTATCCATCTTCGGCAGCGCCCGCATTAAGGCCGATAGCCCTTACTACAAACTGGCTGAGGAAATTGCACGCGAGTTGTCCGATGCAGGATTCAGCGTGATTACCGGGGGCGGCCCCGGCATCATGGAAGCCGGCAACAAAGGGGCATTCGGCGGTAAGTCGCCCAGCGTCGGCCTCAATATCCAGCTGCCGCACGAGCAGCACACCAATCCTTATCAAGACATCAGCCAGACCTTTCAGCACTTTTTTGCGCGCAAGGTCATGTTCGTCAAGTTCGCCTCGGCCTACGTCGTGCTGCCCGGCGGTTTCGGCACCATGGATGAACTGATGGAGGCGCTTACCCTGATTCAAACCGGCAAGACGCGCAAGATCCCCATCATTCTCGTGCATGAGCCGTTCTGGCGCGGCATGCTGGATTGGTTCCGCAACGCCATGGTGGAAGAAAAAATGATCGACCCCTCGGACATGGGGTTGATCCAGGTTATCGACGAGCCCAAGCACGTGGTCGAGGCCATCTTCAAGCATTACGAGTCGCGCGGGTTCGAACCTTCGGCCAGCGAGCGCGAAATCCAGCTCAACCTGTAAATCCGGCGCAGCTATTCCTTGATGCGCGCCGCGGGATATTTCGCTTTCTGCTAGAATCAAACAAATAATCAGGACTTACCGACGAGGTCGATATGCGTTACCTAACCCGTTTTCGTTCGATGCTGGCTGTGCTAGCACTCGCTACGCCGCTGATGGCCGCTGCTGCGGATGCCAAGCCGCCTGCACTTGAACCAGTGCCGGAGCCGCCGCCTCCGCCCGCAGGCTTCGAACCGGATGCCAATACCGAGCCGCAAGTGACCATTATCAAGCGCGGTGAAGACACCATCGAGGAATATCGCATCAACGGTCAGTTGTACATGCAGAAAGTCACGCCGTCGCACGGCGTGCCGTACTACCTCGTCAAGGAAAGCGTGGACGGCGGTTGGGCACGCATGGACGGTCCCGGCGAGCGTGTGTCTGTTCCTCAATGGGTGTTGTTCCGATTCTAGCCATCACTTCTTCTCGCCGGGTCGCGATAATGCGGCTCGGCGATTGAATATTCTCGTCTTCCATTCATGTCAGTTTTTACTACCGTAACCCCTGAGCAACTGCGGGGTTGGCTGCAGAACTATGCCCTGGGCGCGTTGCTCGACCTCAAGGGTATTGCTTCGGGCATCACCAACACCAATTACTTCGTCACGACCGAAAGCGGTCGCTATGTGCTGACGCTGTTCGAAAAGAACACGCTGGAAGAGTTGCCGTATTTCCTCGACTTGATGGCGCACCTGGCACAGCACGGCATTCCTTGCCCGCAGCCAGTGGCGAGCAACGGCGGAGCGTTCGTGGATATGCTCAACGGCAAGCCGGCCGCATTGGTAAGCTGCTTGCGCGGCGCGTCGTTGGAAGAGCCCCAGCCGGTACATTGCGCCGAAGTGGGCGCTTTCCTTGCACGTATGCATCTAGCGGGGCAAAGTTTTCCGGCGCACATGGATAATCCCCGTGGCCCGCACTGGTGGAACGTGACGGCGCAGGCCGTCCTCCCGATGTTGAATGCCGACGAACGTGAGTTGCTGGTGGAGGAACTGACCTTCCAGGCTCGCTTCAAGGATCTTGATCTCCCGCGCGGTGTGATTCATGCCGACCTGTTTAGGGACAACGTATTGTTCGACGGCGATACCCTGGGCGGTGCCATCGATTTCTACTATGCCTGCAACGACGTACTGGCCTACGACCTCGCGATTACCGTCAACGATTGGTGCGTGCACGCCGATGGTTCGTTGGACGAAGCCAGGCTGCAAGCCATGCTTGCGGCTTATCAGCGAGTGCGGCCGTTGTCGGAAGCTGAACGCATGGCATGGCCTGCATTGCTGCGTGCCGGGGCGCTCAGGTTCTGGCTGTCGCGGTTGTACGATTTCCATTTCCCGCAACCCGGCGAAATGACCCACGCCAAAGACCCCGGCCATTTCCGCCGGGTGCTAGAATCCAGAATCAACGACCAAGCTGCCATCGCTCGCGTATGGGGCTGATTTGAACGGAAAAATCATGGAAGTAAAAAAAGTGACGGCCTCGCACGGCTGGCAATGGATACGCGGCGGTTTCGACCTGTTTCGCATGAACCCGGTGATCTGGATCACCCTGTTTTTCGTCTACCTGCTGCTGGGCATGGTGCTCTCGCTGGTGCCGCCCGTCGGTCCCATCATTCTCAACTTGTTGGCGCCGGTATTCATGGCGGGCTTCATGTTGGGATGCCAGGCGCTGGAAAGCGGCGAGGAACTGGAAATCAACCATCTGTTCGCCGGCTTCAAGCAAAATACCTCGCAACTCATTACCGTCGGTGGTTTGTACCTGGTGGGTATCATCGTGGTCGCCGGATTGGTGTTCGTCACGACCGGCGGCACCGTCATGAGCGAAGGTTTGCACGATATGGCGAACCAGCACGAAACACCTGAGGCGAGCGGCGGCATGTTACTCGCTGCCTTGCTGGCATTGGCGCTGCTGATTCCGCTGGTGATGGCCTACTGGTTTGCGCCGACGCTGGTGATTTTTCACGGCATGAGCGCTGTAGAAGCCATGAAGCTCAGTTTCAATGCGTGTTTGAACAACCTTGGGGCTTTTACCCTTTACGGATTGATTTCCATGGTGCTGTTCATCCTGGCCGCTATTCCGCTGGGCCTAGGGTTGCTGGTGATGATCCCGACCCTGACGGCTTCGCTGTATGTGAGCTACAAGGATATCTTTGCGCAGGAAGCCGTGGCTTGAACCAGGCTTGCATGCAATAAAAAAGCCCGCAATCGCGGGCTTTTTTATTGCGTCTCGAGGCTTAGCGTCGTTCGAGCAACTCGTTGATCATCGGGGTCAGGATTAACTCCATCGCCATGCCCATCTTGCCGCCGGGCACCACGATGGTGTTGGGCCGAGACATGAAAGAATCCTTAAGCAAGGCGAGCAGGTTGTCGAAATCCGCCAGTTTTGGATCGTTGAAGCGAATGACGATGAAGCTCTCGTCCGCCGTGGGGATTTCGCGTGCGATGAACGGATTGGAGGTGTCGACTGTGGCGATGCGCTGGAAATTGATGTGCGTGCGCGAAAACTGTGGCGTCATATAGTCCACGTAGTCGCGCATGCGGCGCATGATGGTGTGCGTCACCGCTTCCGGCGAATAGCCGCGTTCCTTGCAATCGCGGTGGATCTTCTGAATCCATTCCAGGTTGACGACCGGTACGACACCCACAAGCAGATCGGCATACTGGGCCACGTTGACGGTATCGGTCACCACACCGCCATGCAGCCCTTCATAAAACAGCAGGTCCGAACCCGCGGGAATAGTCTCCCATTGCGTGAACTCGCCGACTTTCAAGGTGCGCTCAGGAGTTGAATACTCGGCAGCGCTTTGGCGGTCTCGAATGTAATAGCGGCGCTGGCATGTGCCGGTTTCGCCGTAGCTGCGGAAGCATTCTTCCAGCTTGTCGAAATGGTTGACCTGTGGGCCGAAGTGGCTGGGCGCGGGTTTGCCGGCTTTATCGGCGGTTTCGACCGCGGCGCGGAATTCGGCGCGGGTGTGGCTGTAGAAGCTGTCGCCCTCGATAAAGGCGGCGTTGATCTCCTCGCGGCGGAAGATGTGCTCGAACGCACGCTTGACGGTGGTCGTGCCGGCACCGGAGGAGCCTGTAACTGCGATGACAGGATGTTGTTTAGACATGCGGGATCCTGAGGTTGTCTTGCCGAAAGGTGGAAATTGACTACTGGTAACGCGAATTTTTCGGATTATACGGTAGGCTTTCCCATCAACCAATCGCCCGCGGGTATAATTTAACTCTTTTAACGCACGGGTTTATTCATGCAGCAGCAGTATCAATTCGCCGAAATCGAACAACAGGCACAACAATACTGGGAATCCCAGCAGACCTTCCTGGCGGTTGAGGATACCTCCAAGCCCAAATACTATTGCTTGTCGATGTTCCCGTACCCCTCCGGCAAGCTGCACATGGGCCACGTGCGTAACTACACCATCGGCGATGTGCTTTCGCGCCACTACCGCATGAAGGGCTTCAACGTTTTGCAGCCCATGGGCTGGGATGCATTCGGACTGCCAGCTGAAAACGCCGCGATCCAGAACAACGTACCGCCCGCCAAGTGGACGTTCGACAACATCGCCTACATGAAGAAGCAGTTGCAGAGCCTGGGCTTCGCCATCGATTGGACGCGCGAAGTCACGACCTGCACCCCCGAGTACTACAAGTGGAACCAGTGGCTGTTCCTGCGCATGCTGGAAAAAGGCATCGCTTACAAAAAGACTCAGGTGGTGAACTGGGATCCGGTGGACCAGACCGTACTGGCCAACGAACAGGTGATTGACGGCCGCGGTTGGCGGACCGGGGCCTTGGTGGAAAAGCGCGAGATTCCCGGCTACTACCTCAATATCGTGGGCTATGCCGAAGAACTGCTCAACGATCTCGATAAACTCCCTGGCTGGCCCGAGCGCGTCAAGACCATGCAGGCCAACTGGATCGGCAAGAGCACCGGTGTACGCTTCGCCTTCCCCCATGACATCCAGGACGCAAGCGGCCAATTGATCGACGACGGCAAGCTGTGGGTATTCACCACCCGCGCCGACACTATCATGGGCGTCACTTTTGTCGCCGTCGCTGCCGAGCATCCGCTGGCGACGCACGCTGCCGCAAATAATCCCGAACTCGCGGCCTTTATCGAGAAGTGCAAGCAGGGTTCTGTCATGGAAGCTGACATGGCGACCATGGAAAAGGAAGGCCTGCCTACCGGGCTTTACGTCACGCATCCGCTGACCGGCGAACAGGTCCAGGTCTGGGTCGGTAATTACGTGCTGATGAGCTACGGCGAAGGCGCCGTCATGGCCGTGCCAGCGCATGATGAACGCGATTTCGGCTTTGCCAAGAAGTACGATCTGCCGATCAAGCAAAGCATTGCGGTTGAAGGCCAGACCTTTACCACCGATGCTTGGGCAGAATGGTACGGCGACAAGTCCAATGGGGTGTGCGTCAATTCCGGCAAGTACGACGGCTTGAATTACGAAGCCGCCGTAGACGCTGTTGCAGCCGACCTCAAAGCTAAAAAACTCGGCGACAAGCAAGTCAACTGGCGCCTCCGCGACTGGGGCATTTCGCGCCAGCGCTACTGGGGCTGCCCGATTCCGCTGATCCACTGCGACACCTGCGGCGATGTGCCGGTGCCTGACGACCAACTGCCGGTGGTGCTGCCCGAAGACTGCGTGCCGGACGGTTCCGGCAATCCGCTCAACAAGCGCCAGGATTTTCTCGCCTGCACCTGTCCAAAATGCGGCGGTGCAGCGCGGCGCGAGACCGACACCATGGATACCTTCGTGGATTCCAGTTGGTACTACGCCCGCTACGCCAGCAAGCGCAGCAACGATGCGATGGTCGATAGCGAAACCAACTACTGGATGCCGGTGGACCAGTACATCGGCGGCATCGAGCACGCGATCCTGCACCTGTTGTATTCGCGCTTCTGGAGCAAGGTGATGCGCGACCTCGGTCTCGTCAGCTTTGATGAGCCGTTCAAGCATCTGCTGACCCAGGGCATGGTGTTGAACCATATCTTCTCGCGCCGCACCGACAAGGGCGGCATCGAGTATTTCGCGCCGGACGAGGTGGAGCTGTTGCACGACGAATCCGGCAAGGTCATCGGCGCCAAGGCACTCAAGGACGGTCAGCCGGTGGATTTCCAAGGCATGGGCACCATGTCCAAGTCCAAGCGCAACGGGGTGGACCCGCAATCGCTGATCGAGCAATACGGCGCCGATACCGCACGCTTCTTCATGATGTTCGCCGCGCCGCCGGAACAGACGTTGGAATGGTCCGACAGCGGTGTAGAAGGGGCGCATCGCTTTCTGCGTCGTGTATGGGCTTACGGTCATGCTTTGTCAGCCACTTCGGCAGGCGAGATGCCGGCCAAACTGGGCAACGAACTTGCCGCAGTGCGCCGCGATATTCATTTGACACTGAAACAAGCCAGCTACGACCTCGCGCGTCACCAGTTCAACACCGTCGCTTCCGCCGGCATGAAAATGCTTAATGCTTTGGAAAAAGCGCAGAAGGATTCCCAGGACGGCTGGGCTGCCGTTGCGCATGAAGGCTTCTCCATCCTGCTGCGCATGTTGTCGCCGATCACGCCGCATATCACGCATGCCTTGTGGCGAGAACTCGGCTATGGTGACGATATCCTCAACGCTGCATGGCCAGAGCCGCTGGAAGCAGCGTTGGTGCAAGATGAAATCGAGCTCGTCATTCAGGTCAACGGTAAGCTGCGTGGCAGCATGACGGTAGCCAAGGACGCCGACCGCGCGGCGATCGAACAGCAAGCGCAAGCCGAGCCTGCCGTCCAGAAGTTCCTGGAAGGCGTAAGCGTGAAAAAAGTCATTGTGGTCCCAGGCAAACTCGTCAACATCGTGGTGGGGTAACTCATGCAACTTTCTGTGTTCAAACGTCTGCTGGTCCCGGCACTGCTGGTGCTGACGACGGCCTGCGGCTTTCATCTGCGCAAGATGGAGTCGCTGCCGTTCGATGCCATCTACGTGCAAGGCGGCACACCGGCCATGCAGCGCGACATCAAACGTCAGTTGGCTGGTGGCGGGGTCAAGGTGGTGGAAAGCACTGAGGATGCCCAGGCTGCTTTGGAACTGATGGGCGACCGCTACGAAAAACGCATTATGTCCTTGTCGGGCAAAGGTCGCGTGCGTGAATACGAATTGATTTACAACGCCACCTTCCGCGTGAGGAATTCGCCCACGGAAAACTGGGGCCCTCCGCAAACGGTGGAGCAGCGTCGCGATTTTTCGTATGACGATACGCAGGTTCTCGCGAAGGATGCTGAGGAGCAGCGTCTGGTCAGCGACATGCGCGCCGAAGCAGTACGCGAAATCCTGCGCCGGGTGGGCAGCTTGAGCAAACAAGCGGCGCCCGCCCAGTAATGAAAGTTGCTGCCGAACAGCTTGCGCAGCATCTCGAAGGCGGCTTGCGTCCGCTTTACGTGGTGTCGGGCGACGAGCCGTTAGGCGTGACCGAAGCGGTAGACGCTATTCGCGTTGCGGCACGCCAGCGCGGCTACAGCGAGCGCGAGGTTTACAACGTCGAGCGCGGCTTCAACTGGCAGCGGCTGCGCGCCAGTAGCCAAAGCCTGTCATTGTTTTCCAGCTTGCGTCTCGTCGAGGTCAATATTCCCTCGGGCAAGCCGGGCGTGGATGGCAGCAAGGCCTTGCAGGAGTACGCTGGAGACTTGCCCCCGGATACGGTGACGCTGATTACCCTGCCGCGTATCGAAAAGCGCGACCAGGGAGCGTGGTTCAAGGTGTTGGAAGACACCGGCGCAATGGTTCAGATCTGGCCGGTGGAAACCGAGAAACTCCCTGCATGGATCGGACGCCGCCTTGCGGCACAACAGCAGCAGGCCGATAGCGAGGCGCTGGAGTTCATCGCCAACCAGGTTGAAGGCAACCTGCTCGCGGCCCATCAGGAAATCCGTAAGCTGGGCTTGCTGTATCCGCCGGGGCGATTGAGCCTGGAACATATCCGCGACGCCGTGCTCAACGTCTCGCGATTCGATGCTTTCCAGCTCGGCGACGCGATGCTGGCGGGTGATGCGCCACGTACGGCCCGCGTGCTGGAGGGCTTGAAAGCCGAGGGCGTGGAACCTGTGGCCTTGCTCGGGGTCATCATCTGGCTCTTGCGTGCGGCGCTCAAGGTGAAGACGGCGCAGTCGCAAGGCATGGACCTGACCGCGGCATTCGGCCAGGCCAAAATTTGGGGCGACCGCCAGAACCTCATGCGACAAGCGCTGGGGCGCCTATCGTTGAAACGTTTGCAAGCCGCCCTCTTGAAAATGGCGGAGATCGACAAGATTAACAAGGGCCTGGCGCAAGGCGAGTCGTGGCTGGAACTGTCCAGGCTGTGCCTGGGCCTGGCAAGAGCGCAGCCGGCAAGGAGCAAGAGCCTAGCTCCGTAGGAAACGAAAGATGCGTTTGAACACAAAAGGGATGGATGCAAGGCGCAACGTGCAACGAATGGTTGTTCCATTCGCAAGCGGTGCAACGCCGCACATGCCCTTTTGTGTTCAAACCCTACGGGCTGGCCCTGCATTGCACACATGGCGGTGTTGCTCGCCGCTTATTTGGAATGACCAAACATCGCAGCTCGCGCCTAGCCCTGCGCGCAATGCAGGACCAGCGCACGTTCGTTTCCTACTGAGATAGGCTCTACATGAATATGATCAATATCAAGGAATACATGCAGCAGCTGGGCGTGGAAGCGCGTGCCGCCTCCCGACTCATGGCGCGCGCCGATACCAACGCCCGCAATCAGGCATTGCTGGCGATTGCGGCTGGTATCCGCCGCGACAAGGAAGCGCTGCTGGCTGCCAACCGCAAGGACATGGACGCCGCCCGGGCTGCCGGGATGGATGCCGCCATGCTGGATCGTTTGGCGCTGTCGGAAAAATCCATTGCCACCATGGCGGAAGGGTTGGAGCAGATTGCTACGCTGGCCGACCCCATCGGCGAAATTACCGATCTCAAATATCGTCCTTCCGGCATCCAGATCGGCAAGATGCGCGTGCCGCTTGGCGTGATCGGCATCATCTACGAAGCGCGTCCCA
Organism: Novimethylophilus kurashikiensis; assembly: GCF_003112435.1. Taxonomy (GTDB): domain Bacteria; phylum Pseudomonadota; class Gammaproteobacteria; order Burkholderiales; family Methylophilaceae; genus Novimethylophilus; species Novimethylophilus kurashikiensis. The sequence goes on along the minus strand of NZ_BDOQ01000006.1, from coordinate 237,125 downwards.
ATGTGACCGTGGATGCCGCTGGGCTTTGCATCAAGTCCGGTAATGCCTGTGTTTTGCGCGGCGGTTCCGAGGCGATTCATTGCAATCAGGCCTTGGCGGCGCTGGTCAAGGAAGGCCTGCGGACGGCAGGCTTGCCCGAGGCTGCGGTGCAAGTGGTCGAGACCACCGACCGTGCCGCAGTCGGCGAACTGATCACGATGAAAGAATACGTGGACGTCATCGTGCCGCGCGGCGGCAAGGGGCTGATCGAGCGTATTTCCAGCGAAGCGCGCATTCCCGTCATCAAGCATCTGGACGGCAACTGCCATGTGTATGTCGACGACGATGCCGACGAAGCCAAGGCGTTGCGTATCCTGGAAAACGCCAAGACGCAGCGCCTGGGGACCTGCAATACAGCGGAATCCCTGCTGGTTGCGCGCTCTGTCGCTTCGGCGATGTTGCCCAAACTGGCTGCGATGCTGACTTCCAAGGGAATCGAAATCCGCGGCTGTGCGGAAACGCAGAAGCTCGTGCCGCAAGCCAAAGCTGCGACCGAAGAAGACTACTACACTGAATATTTAGCAGCGATTATTTCGTGCAAGGTCGTCGATGGGCTGGATGAGGCCATCGAACACATCAACAAGTATTCCTCGCAGCACACCGAAGCCATCGTGACCGAGAACTACACCAAGGCGCGGCGCTTTCTGCGCGAGGTGGATTCGAGTTCGGTGATGGTGAATGCTTCGACACGGTTTGCAGATGGTTTCGAATACGGTCTGGGCGCCGAAATCGGCATTTCCACTGACAAAATCCACGCACGCGGCCCGGTGGGGCTGGAAGGGCTGACCTCGCAGAAATACGTGGTGCTCGGCGACGGGCACGTGCGAGGCTAAGCCGTAGGGCGACTTGGTGCAGGCGGTCGGCATTCTCGGGGGTACGTTCGACCCCATCCATTTCGGCCACTTGCGTATGGCTCAGGAGCTGTGCGAACAGCTGTCGCTGGGAGAAGTGCGCTTCATTCCCTCGGCCCGCCCGCCGCATCGTGAGGTGCCTCGGTCTGTAGTCGAACATCGGGCTAACATGGTCCAGCATGCCATTGCCGATAATCCCTTGTTCGTGTTCGACGATCGGGAAATCCGGCGCGATGGGCCGTCGTACATGGTGGACACATTGGCGAGCCTTCGCCAGGAATTGGGTGAGGACGTGCCGCTGTTCCTGCTGTTGGGAGCAGATGCTTTTCTTGGATTGGACCGATGGCATCGTTGGTTGACCTTGTTCGATCTGACGCATATTGCCGTGGCTTGCCGTCCAGGCGTGGCGCTTGATCCCGGAATCATGTCGCCGGAACTCAAGGCACAGTGGCAGTTGCGCCATAGCCCACATACCGGCGAAAACCCCGCCGGTAAGATTTTGCAGTGCGAAATTACCGCGCTGGATATTTCGTCGAGCGCCATTCGAGCAGGATTTGCTGCCGGTCATACCCCGCGCTATTTGTTGCCAGAATCCGTGCTCGGCTATATTTTTGAACACCAACTTTATATGTCAGGAACTGAATGAACCTTGAAGAAATGAAAGCTGCCGTCGTCGATGCCCTGGAGGACGTCAAGGCCACCGATATCAACGTAATCGATGTGTCGGAGATGACTTCGCTCACCTCCTGCATGATCATCGCCAGCGGTAGTTCCAATCGTCAGACCAAGGCCTTGGCCGATAACGTACAGAAAAAGCTCAAGGAAAAAGGTGCCGACATTAACGGCGTCGAGGGCGAGCGGGAAGGCGAGTGGGTGCTGGTGGACCTGGGTGATATCGTCGTCCACATCATGTTGCCCGCCACGCGAGACTACTACAACCTTGAGCAACTGTGGGGCGCGGCGGAAAGCCGTCGTCATAACGCCAAGGCCGCTGGTTGATTTCTCCTGCTGCATGAAACTGCACATCATTGCCGTCGGCCACAAAATGCCCGCTTGGGTGGCCGAGGGCTATGCGGAGTACGCCAAGCGCATGCCGCGCGAAGCGACTATCGAACTTATCGAAATCAAGCCCGATAAACGGGCCGCCGGTAAAGGCGGAGAGCAGGTGCGCGAGGCTGAGGCTTTGCGCATTCTCGAAGCGGTCGGGCGCGACTATCTGGTGGCGCTCGATGAACACGGGCAATCGCCCACGACGCTCAAGCTTGCGGATAAGTTCAAGGCCTGGCTCGCCAACGGCCGCGACGTAGCGCTCGTCATCGGAGGTGCCGACGGCTTGCATGCTTCAGTCAAGGAACGCGCCGATTGGACTTGGAGCCTATCGCCGCTCACCTTGCCGCACGGCATGGTGCGCGTGATGCTGGCAGAACAGCTCTACCGCGCCTGGAGTGTCATCAACAATCACCCCTATCACCGCGGCGATGTCGGCTAAGCGCTACGACCGCGCCCTGGTATGGTTCCGCCGTGACTTGCGTGATTACGACCATGCTGCACTCTCCCAGGCGTTGATCGACGCACAGCACGTTTACTGCGCTTTCGTATTCGATACCGACATTCTCCATCATCTCAATGACAAGGCCGACCGACGTGTCGAATTCATCTGGGAAAGCGTGCGCGAGCTCAAAGAAGCACTGCGCGATCGCGGCGGAGATTTGATCGTTCTGCACGGCAGTGCGCAAGTCGAGATTCCGGCCTTGGCCGCAAAGCTGGGCGTTCAGGCGGTCTATGCCAATCGCGATTATGAGCCTGCCGCGACCAAGCGCGACCAGATCGTTGCCGATCTGCTAGGTCGCGAAAATGTCGATTTCGAGACCTTCAAGGATCAGGTCATTTTCGAGCGCGACGAAATCCTCACTGCCCAGGGCAAGCCTTACGGAGTATTCACACCCTACAAAAACGCCTGGTTGAAACGCGTGAGCGAAGCTGATCTTGGACCGCATACCATCGACGAGCATGTTTCCTCGCTGGCCGCACCGGCAACGGTCTCGCCCATGCCTTCGCTGGAGTCGCTGGGTTTCCTGCGTACCAACTTGCTGCAACTGATGCCGACGGGCATGTCGGGAGCGGACAAGCTGTTCGAGAATTTTCAGGAACGCATGGACCATTACCACGATGCACGGGATTACCCGGCCAAGAAGGGACCTTCCTACCTGTCGGTGCATCTGCGCTTTGGCACGCTGTCGATCCGCGCTGCGGCGAGCCAAGCCTGGTATATGGGGGGGCGGGGGGCTGAGGTGTGGCTGAGCGAGCTCATCTGGCGCGAGTTTTACTTCATGTTGCTGCATTTCCATCCCCAGCTTGCCGAGGGGCGGGCGTATCGCCATGAATTCGATGGCTTGGCGTATCCGGGTGACGAAGAGCATTTTGTGGCTTGGTGCGAGGGGCGAACTGGTTTTCCTATCGTCGATGCAGCGATGCGTCAATTGAATCAAACCGGCTATATGCACAACCGCTTGCGCATGATTGCAGCGAGTTTTCTGGTGAAGGATTTGCTGGTGGATTGGCGCCGAGGTGAGGATTATTTCGCTCGAAAACTGATTGATTTCGACTTGGCTGCCAATAACGGCGGTTGGCAATGGTCGGCTTCTACCGGCTGCGACGGCCAGCCCTGGTTTCGTATTTTTAATCCGGTGACGCAGTCGGAGAAGTTCGACCCGGACGGCAAGTTCATCCGCCGTTACGTGCCGGAACTGGCGGCTTTGCACGGGGCTGAAATCCATACGCCGTGGAAAGTACCACCTATGCGGCTGATGGAAGCAGGTATCGAGTTAGGTAAAACTTACCCCGTTCCCGTCGTCGATCACGCCGTCATGCGCGAAAAAACGCTGGCACTCTACAAGAGCGCCAGCGGTTCGGCTCACGCTTTGTGATACGCGACGAGGCGTTCGACCTCGTTCCTGGACCCCAAAATCACCGGTACGCGCTGATGCAGGCTGCTCGGCTGAATGTCGAGGATGCGTTCGCGCCCCGTGGATGAAGCGCCGCCAGCTTGTTCCACGATCATGCTCATGGGGTTGGCTTCGTACATGATGCGCAGCTTGCCTCCTTTTTCCTTGAGGTTGCTGTCGAGCGGATACATGAACAAACCGCCACGGATCAAGATACGGTGCACTTCGGCCACCATGGAGGCCACCCAGCGCATGTTGAAATCCCGTCCGCGTGGGCCTTCCTTGCCTTTCAAGCATTCTTCGACGTAGCGCTGCACCGGTGCTTCCCAATGGCGCTGGTTGGACGTGTTGACGGCGAATTCGTGCGTGTCGGCTGGAATCGTCATATTGGGATGGGTGAGGTAGAACTCGCCAACCTCGCGATCCAGCGTAAAGCCGTTGACGCCGCGTCCTGTGGTAAGCACTAGCATCGTCGACGAGCCGTACAGCGCATAGCCCGCGCAAACCTGTTGGGTGCCGGGCTGCATGAAGTCTTCTACCTTGGGATGCGTAACGCCTTCCGGTGCACGCAGGATGGAGAAAATCGTGCCGACGGAAATATTCACATTGACGTTGGATGAGCCGTCCAGCGGATCGAACAGGATCAGATATTTGCCGCGCGGATAGCGTGCCGGAATCTCATAGGGTTCTTCCATTTCCTCTGACGCCATGCCGGCCAGGTGGCCAGACCATTCCAGAGACGAAATGAAAATGTCGTTGGTGATGACATCTAGCTGCTTTTGCACCTCACCTTGGACGTTTTCCGACTCCAGGCTGCCCATGGTGCCCAGCAGCGCGCCTTTGTTCACGGCCAGCGAGATTTTCTTGCAAGCGGTGACGATATCGTTGAGCAGCAGGGTGAATTCGCCGGTGGCGCCCTTGGCCTGGCGCTGCTCTTCGATGATGAACTGGGTGATGGTGATGCCGGTCATGGTTGGCTTCCAAGCGGTAAGTGAGAGGCGGCAATAGGCCGGATTGTGTTACATTTATGCAACGCAATTCTAGCATGCGTCAGGGAAGCGATTTAATGGCTGGACAAAGCTTCCGGGCGTACTTTAAAGTTACACGACGGCTATTGTAGGGGTATTAAAGCCGTGAATTTCGACAGAAAAACGGAATCCAGAATGCACACCAAATTAATCAAGACCGCTGTCGCTGGTCTCGCTGCCGCAAGTCTGTTGGGCGGCTGTGCCAGCCAAGCAAACAAGGACCCGCTAGAAGGCCTGAACCGCGGTATTTACAAATTCAACGACACTGTCGACAAGGCTGCGCTACGCCCTGTTGCCGGTGCCTATAAAGCTGTCGTGCCGAGCCCGTTGCGCACCGGCGTCAGCAACTTCTTCTCCAACCTGGGCGATGTCGTGACCGTGGTCAACGACCTGCTCCAGTTCAAGCTGAGCCAAGCCATGGACGATGCCGGTCGCGTTGCGATCAACACGACCTTCGGTATCGGCGGCGTTTTTGACTGGGCTTCCAAGGACGGCATCCAGAAACATAACGAAGACTTCGGCCAAACCCTGGCGACCTGGGGCTGGGGCGATAGCGCCTACCTGGTGCTGCCTTTGCTTGGCCCAAGCACGGTTCGCGATACCGGCGGCCTGTTGGTCGATACGGCGTTCTTCGATCCGATCTACTACGCTGATCCGCAGCCGCGCAACATCATGCTGGGGACCAAGTTCATCGACAAGCGCTCGCAATACCTGCCGGGTAGCGACCTGCTCGACGATGCAGCGCTCGACCCTTATGTGTTCATGCGCGATGCTTATCTGCAACGCCGTGCCAACCAGATTCATGATGGAAACGTCGAGAAGACGACGGACGCGGATGCCGATGCGGATGACGCAGCAGACAGCCAGGCTGCTGAAGCCAAGTAAGCTGTCTTTGCCAGATGTAACAAAAAGCCCCGCATTTGCGGGGCTTTTTGTTTGTTATACACGTGGTGATTTCAGTGGCTGAGTCAATTACTCCCCGGCAATCGTCATGCGATCCACCAGGATAGAGCCGCACTGACGCGAACCCTGGATCAGCACGTCGTTACCTACAGCCACGATGCCGCGGAACATATCCTTAAGGTTGCTGGCGATAGTGATTTCTTCCACCGGGAACTGAATCTCGCCGTTCTCGACCCAGAAGCCCGCTGCGCCGCGAGAATAATCGCCCGTCACAAGATTGGTGCCGTGGCCGAGCAGTTCCGTCACGACCAAGCCGGTCTCCATCAGTTTCAGCAATCCGTTGAAATCGTGCTCGCCGCTTTTTACGATCAAGTTGTGGCTGCCGCCAGCATTGCCAGTAGTCTTCAACCCCAGCTTGCGTGCAGAGTAGCTTGAGAGCACATAGCCTTGCAGCACGCCATTGCTGATCAGTTCGCGGTCTTGCGTCGCCACGCCTTCATGGTCGAAGGGGCTGCTAGCGAGTCCTTTGGGCAGAAGCGGGCGTTCGCTGATGTTGACGATGGGGGAGAATACTTGCTGCCCGAGCGAGTCGAGCAGGAAGGACGATTTGCGGTAAAGATTGCCACCCGAAATCGCGCCGATGAAATTGGAGATCAGGCCGGAAGCGAGGCTAGGTTCGAACAGGACCGGCACCTGGCGCGTATCCAGTTGGCGCGCACCAAGGCGACGTACGGTACGTTCTGCCGCCTTACGGCCGACGGCTTCGGCCGTGTCCATGTCGGTGGACGCACGAGCCGTGGTGTACCAGTAATCGCGCTGCATCATATCGCCTTGCTCGGCGATGACCGAACAACTAAGGGCGTGGCGAGAAGTCGGATAGCCGCCGCAAAAACCCAGACTGTTGGCGTAGGCGAATAGGCCTTCGTTGGTAGAAACGTTGGCGCCTTCAGAATTGTTGATGCGTGAATCGATCGACATAGCCGTCGATTCGCAGGCTTTTGCCATGGCAATGGCCTCGTCCACGGAAATCACCCAAGGATGATATAGGTCAAGATCGGGGATTTCCTTCGCCAGCAGGTCTTGCTCGGCCAGGCCACAGAAGGGGTCTTGTGCCGTATGGCGTGCAATGCTGCAAGCGGCACGGACTGTATCGCTCAAGGCTTGCGGGCTAAGGTCGGAAGTGCTGGCGTGGCCGCGGCGCTGGCCGAAGTAGACGCTGACCGATAAGCCTTTGTCGCGGTTGTATTCGATGGTTTCGACTTCGTCGAGGCGCACGCTGACGTTCTGGCCGAAGCTCAGGCTGATTTCGGCCTCTGCCGCACTCGCGCCTGCGGCCTTGGCCTGCCGCAAGACGTCCTGCGTCATTTCCTTGAGTTGATCGAGCGTGTAACTGAATCGCGTGTCGTGCATGAAAAAGCTTGCCGGCAAAAACTGCTATGATACCCGACCATGGAAGATAACGATCACCAAGAAGCGCCGAGCAAGAGCGAGCTCAAGCGGCGCATGGAAGCATTGCAGGACATCGGCGAAGTGCTGGTGGAACTGCCCAAGGATAAACTCAAGCAGCTTGAACTGCCGGAGGCGCTGCACGAAGCCGTCCTGGAAGCCAAGCGTATCACTGCCCACGGCGGTCGTCGTCGTCAGTTGCAATACATCGGCAAGCTGATGCGTGGCGTGGATGCCGATCCAATCCGCGCCAAGCTGGAAGAGTGGAACGGTAACCACGCTGCCGAAACTGCCATGCTGCATCGCCTGGAAAACTGGCGAAAGCGGCTGCTGGAAGACGACGCTGCCCTCGCCGAGTTCATTTCGCAATACCCCGCGTTCGACATTCAGCATCTGCGTACTCTCATTCGCAATAGCCGCAAGGAACACTCGGCCGGCAAGCCGCCCAAGAGCAGCCGCGAACTGTTCAAGCTGCTGCGCGAGGGCGTTTCGGACTAATCGCTCTTGGTGTTGAGGACGATGGTCTTGTGCCGGGTGTCGGCCTCGTGGGCGAATACCACCTCGACCTGCTGGCCGGCATAACGTCGGGTAGCACGCGTTAACGCATCCACATTGCGCATGTCGGTGTCGCCGATGCGCAGCAGCGTATCCCCTGCCTGTATTTCTGCCTCAGCCGCCGGCGAATTCTTGATGACTGCCACTACCGGCAATCCTGCAACAGCCTCATTGGCGGCCGGCTCCTTAACGTGCAAGCCCAGGATAGGCGGGGGGAGTCGCGTCCAATAAGAAGCAAAGTATTCGTATTGCGGTGCCTGGGCTGTAATCAGTCGGCCGTTTCGCCCATCGTCTTCGCTGGTGGGCGCTGATTTCGATTTGGGTTTGCTCGGCAACCCCACGGGCTTGATATTGGCATGCTGGCTATACACCAGCACGATATCGGCATTGAGTGTTTTGGCTTGCTCCAGCGCCTGGTCGGAGGGGACGTCACCGCCGACGAACGAGGAGTAGCCCAGGATGTCGTAGCCATCCTCCAGCAAGCGCCGGTAATCGGATTCCTGATCTTGTCCGCGGTAGATGCGCGGCGGCATGCCCGTGCGGTTCGGCGGCGTCTTAACGTAGGCCCGGTAGAACTTTGCATACAGATTGGCTTGCGCGGGCGGCGCTTCCATCGGGGTTTTGGTCGTGGCACACCCCACGGTCAGCAGCACGAGCAGCAGCGGCAACAGTCGCATGGCGACTCCTTTCGGGAATAACGGCGGTGATATGATGAAAAGCAATTCGGTAGGCGTATTTTTGACGTAGCCCCATTTGAGACAAGCAAAATGACGAAAGAATCCATCACCATCGGACTGGTCAGCATCAGCGACCGCGCGTCGAGCGGTGTCTACCAGGACTTGGGCATTCCGGCCTTGCGCGATTGGCTAAACGCCGCGCTCGCAACGCCATGGCAAGAAGTCGCACGCATCATCCCCGATGAACAGGATGAGATCGAATCCACGCTGAGGGATTTGGTCGATCACGAAGGCTGCGACCTCGTGCTGACGACTGGCGGTACCGGACCGGCGCTACGGGATGTGACGCCCGAGGCCACCCTGGCGGTGGGCGACAAGGAAATGCCGGGATTCGGAGAGCAGATGCGACAGATCGGTCTGCATTTCGTGCCGACCGCGATTCTTTCCAGGCAGGTCGCGGTGATCCGCAAGCAATCCCTCATCATTAACCTGCCCGGCCAACCCAAATCCATCAAGGAAACGCTGGAAGGCCTCAAGGATGCAGACGGCAAGACGGTCGTCCAGGGTATTTTTGCCGCTGTGCCTTACTGCCTGGATTTGATCGGTGCACCGTACATCGAAACCAATGAAGCGATGGTCAAGGCCTTCCGTCCGAAATCCGCGCAAAAGCCGCAAGCCTGATTCATGACTTTGATCGCATGACGCCCGAGTTCAGTCTTATCGAACGCTTTTTTACCCGTCCGGCGCCTTCGGCTACGCTTGGGGTGGGGGACGATGCAGCCTTGTTCGCCGTGTCACCTGGTATGGAACTGGCGGTGTCTACCGACATGCTGGTGGCCGGCACGCATTTTTTTCCTGATGTCGATCCCCGGAAACTCGGTTGGAAAACTTTGGCGGTCAATGTCTCTGACCTCGCGGCCATGGGGGCGCAACCGAAATGGGCCACATTGTCGTTGGCTTTGCCGGAGATCGACGAAATCTGGCTAGGTGCTTTCGCCGAAGGTTTTTTTCAATGCGCGAATCAATACGGCGTCGAGCTCATCGGCGGCGATACCACGCGGGGACCGCTGAACTTGAGCGTCACGATTTTCGGTGAAGTCCCGCGGGGGCAGGCGTTGCGGCGAGATCGAGCCGAGGTCGGCGACGATGTTTGGGTATCTGGCACCTTGGGTGGCCCCGCGCTGGGATTAGCCGCATTGCAGAGCCGTGCCTCTTTGGAAAACGATGCGCTTCAACAATGCGTACAAGCATTAGAGCAGCCGTGGCCCAGAGTAGAGCTCGGGCTTGCGTTGCGCGGTATTGCGCATGCCGCTATTGATATCTCCGACGGTTTCCTGGCCGATCTGGGGCACATTCTGGAGCGTTCCCGTGTTGGCGCCAACATCGAGTTTGACGCCTTGCCGGCACATGCTGCGCTAGTACCGAAGATTGGCTCTTCCCAGATCAAGCAGTGCGTGTTGGCCGGCGGCGACGATTACGAGTTATGTTTTACTGCGCCGGCAGGACAGCGCGAGGCGATTTCCGCTATCGCGACGCAATTGGGTCTCGGGTTGAGCCGTGTGGGCTGTATTGTTCCTGGTGACTCAGCGCTCGTGCTGGACGCATCGGGTAATCCTCTCTCTATCGAAAGAACCGGCTATGACCACTTCGCCTGATTGGCGCTTCGTTCTGTCCAACCCTGCGCATTTCCTCGCTTTCGGTTTCGGTGCCGGATTGGCGAAAGTGGCCCCGGGCACTTGGGGGACGCTGGTGGCAATCCCCTTGTACCTGGTGCTGGCGCCTTTGCCCTGGCTGGCTTATCTGGCGCTGGTGGCGGCGATGTTCCTGGCGGGTATCCGTATTTGCGGCGTGACAGGGAAGGCGTTGGGTATCCACGACTACGGCGGCATCGTCTGGGACGAAATCGTCGCCATGCTGTTGATCCTGGCATTTACCCCAGCGGGTTGGGGCTGGATGGCTGCGGCATTCTTGCTGTTCCGCCTGTTCGATATCTGGAAGCCGTTTCCCATCCGCTGGTTCGACCGTAGCGTTCATGGCGGTTTCGGCGTCATGCTGGACGATCTGCTGGCGGCGGTTTATGCCTTGATCGCGTTAAGAGGGTTGGTATGGCTGACGATGCACTGATTGCGCTGGCGGCCGAGGTTGGGGCGTCGCTTAAGCAGCGGGGCTGGATGCTGGCTTTGGCCGAGTCCTGCACCGGCGGCGGCATTGCCGAGGCGATAACCGCCGTGCCTGGTAGCTCGGCCTGGTTCGATCGTGGTTTCGTAACCTACAGCAATGCGTCGAAGATAGACATGCTTGGCGTTCAGTCCGAGACCCTGGATGCGCATGGGGCTGTGAGTAGAGAAGTGGTGCTCCAAATGGCGCAAGGCGCGTTGCGCAATAGCCAGGCGCAAGTATCCATTGCCGTGAGCGGAATCGCCGGTCCTGATGGCGGCACGCCGGAAAAACCTGTAGGAACCGTTTGGCTTGCCTGGGCCGTGGAAGATGGCGAGATGTTGTCGGAATGTCATCGTTTTGACGGCTCCCGGCGCGAAGTGCGGTACCAATCCGCCTTGGTCGCGCTTGAGCGACTGTTGGCTGTATTGAGGTAAATATCTCGACCCAATCCTAAACCGGTCGGGATTTCCTTACGAAAGAATCATGAATTCTTCTAGGTAATGTAAGGAGTAATTGAGGTCTGCTTAAAGAATTTCCTGTCGTTTCTTGCCTATAATCTCTTGCTATAAAAGCATTCAATAATCACAAGAAACAATAAAAAGGAGATTCGCAATGAGGAGATATTCCCATTGGCGACGTATTCTCGCCGGCGGTGTTTTATTGCTGGCCGTTCATGCCGGATGGATTCAGGCGGACGAACTGGATAAAACCAAGGCCCTGTATAAACGTCCCTCGAGCATTCCTTTCCCGGTTCAAAATCCCTACACCCCTGAAAAAGCAGCGTTGGGCAAGATGCTGTTTTTCGATCCTCGCTTTTCGCGCGACCAGAACCTCAACTGCGCAAGCTGCCATAACCCCTCGTTCGGGTGGGAAGTCCCATTTGCCAAGGCGATTGGCGCAGCCGGCGCGCCTTTGCGACGTCAGTCGCCCACCGTATTGAACCGTGCCTGGGCTTCCCACATGTTCTGGGATGGGCGAGCCTCGAGCCTTGAAGAGCAGGCCAAGGGGCCGATCGAATCGAAGGCCGAAATGGATATCAAGTTGGGGGACGTGGTGAAGCGGCTGAGCGCCGTGGGCGATTACCGCAAGGCCTTCAATACGGCGTTTCCCGGCGAAGGCATTACCGAGAACAACATTCTCAAGGCTATCGGCACGTACGAGCGCACCCTGGTCTCTGGTACGACCCCGTTCGACCGCTGGGTAGAAGGTAACGATTCCGCGATTTCGACCTCTGCCAAACGTGGTTTCGTGTTGTTTAACGGTAAGGCGCGATGCAACCTGTGCCATAGCGGTTGGAATTTCACCGACGAGAAATTTCACGACATCGGTACGGCTGACGACTTGGACAAGGGTCGTTTCGAAATCACCGGTAAGCAGGAAGACTTGTATGCCATGAAAACGCCGACCCTGCGCGAAGTGGCACATCGTTCGCCCTATGGACATGACGGTAGCCTAACCACACTGGATGTCGTCGTTCAACACTATATCCAGGGCGGAGCGCCGCGGCCGAGTCGATCGCCCTTGATGCAGCCCGTGCCGTTGACCAATGAGGACGTCAAGGATCTGGTGGAGTTCATGAAAACGCTCTCCAGCGATAGCGCTGCTATTGCCATGCCCAATCTCCCCGTTCCCCAGTAAGCGAGCGCTATCATGACAATCAAGTTCCGTATTTTGCTGGCGGTGTCCGTTTTGCTCCTGCTGGGCGTTGCCCAAGGGCTTTACGCCATCTATCAGGTTGAGTCGCTGGGGCAAGTGACTAAAGGTGTTTCTTCCACGCCGATTGCCACTGTCAATTATTCCCGAACCGCCTGGGACCGTTTCCGTAACAGCCGCGATTACTTGCAGAGCCGTTTGCAGTTTACCGATGAGGAAACCGGCGAGACGCTCAAGAAGGGGCTGGACGAGCGCTTGCTGGAAGTGCGCAAGGCCTTGGATGGAATCGCGGATGTAGCGCACGACGACGAGGTGAAACAGCATCTCAAGCAAGTCAAAGTGGCTTTGACCAAGTGGCAACAGTTGGCCTCGGCCAGACTCGCCACCCAGCCCCGTCAGGAGATTCCTGCCGATCACGTGATGGATGCTGCCGAAGCCGACTTGCAGCAAGCGCTCGATGCGTTGGTGACTACCAGTATTGCCGTGGCAAAGAAAACGGCCGAGAGCAGCGATCAGAAAGTCAGTCAGGCGGTGCGTCTGGCTGTTGTTGGCATGGTGATTGGACTGGCTTTCGTCATCGGCTTGTCGCTCTTCCTGATGCGCAGCGTGCTGGCGCCGGTCGTTCAGTTGAACCGGGCCCTGGTCGACTTGAGCCGCGGCGAGGCCGATTTGTCGCGGCGTTTGAAGGTGCGCGGCGAAGACGAGCTGGCGGAGGCTTCTGCCGCGTTGAATACCTTCCTGGAAAAAATCGCCGGCATGGTAGGGCAAGTCAATCAAGCCACCCGGGATGTTCACAGCGAGAGCGGGGCGTTGACCCGGTTCATGTCCGAAGTGCATGAGAGTGCCGGACGCCAGCATGAGGAAAGCGAACGGATTCGAGCTGCGGTCGAGGATGTGTCGAAGGCCGCAACCGACGTCAATGCCAATGCCGAAGCGGCTGAAGCGGCTGCACAGCAAACCGACGGGCAGGTTATGCAAGCACTGGCGGTGCTCGAAGTAGCCGTGACGGAAATCCGTAGCCTGGCCGATCTCGTGGATAAAGGCGTTTCGGTTATTTCTACCGTCGGTCGGGATTCCACGAGTATCGCCTCGGCTTTGACGGTGATCCGCGATATCGCGGCGCAAACCAATCTGCTGGCCTTGAATGCCGCTATCGAGGCAGCGCGAGCAGGGGAGGCTGGTCGCGGATTTGCCGTGGTGGCGGACGAGGTGCGAAAGCTGGCCAGCGAAACGGAGAAGAGCACGGCGACGATCGAGGCGATCATCGAGAAACTCCATCGCGGCATGCAGGAAGCCGTCGAAACCATCCAGGCGATCAATGCTCGCAGTCAGTCTACGGTCGATCAAGCTTGCGAGATCGATTCCTCCTTGCAAAGCGTACGCAGCGCTGTGGGCAATATCGCCCGCATGAATGTGCAGATTACTGGCGCGGCAAAGGAGCAGACCCGGCTTGTAGCCCAGGTCGATACGGGCATTCGCCAGATCGTCGATATCTCTGGCAAGACAGCCAAGGATGCCGAAGAAGCTTCGCACGGGACACATCGCATCTCGTCGCGGGCACAGGAACTGGAGGCCTTGGTAGGACGATTCAAAACCAGCTGATAGCCCTATTGCACGCTCGTCCGTGCTTACCTTCACCCGTGATTTATGAAATAATTGAAGCTTTTTAACGGGTTGGGATACATAAGCATGGACGAGAACAAAAGCAAAGCATTAGCTGCTGCTCTTTCTCAGATCGAGAAGCAGTTCGGCAAGGGCTCCATCATGCGCATGGGCGACACCGACGTCGCCGGCGATATCCAGGCTGTGTCCACCGGCTCGCTCGGTCTCGACCTGGCCCTCGGCATCGGCGGCTTGCCGCGCGGCCGCATCATCGAAATCTACGGTCCGGAATCCTCCGGTAAAACCACCCTCACCCTGCAAGTCATTGCCGAGATGCAAAAACTCGGTGGCGTGGCAGCGTTCATCGATGCGGAACACGCGCTCGATCCTCAGTACGCACAAAAGCTCGGTGTCAACGTTGCCGACCTGCTGATTTCCCAGCCGGATACCGGCGAACAGGCGCTCGAAATCGCTGACATGCTGGTGCGCTCGGGTTCTGTCGATGTGGTCGTGGTCGACTCCGTCGCCGCGCTGACCCCCAAGGCAGAAATCGAAGGCGAAATGGGCGATTCCCACATGGGCCTGCAAGCCCGTTTGATGTCGCAAGCCTTGCGCAAGCTCACTGCCAACATCAAGCGGACCAATACGCTGGTAATCTTCATCAACCAGATTCGTATGAAGATCGGCGTGATGTTCGGCAACCCCGAAACCACGACCGGCGGTAACGCGCTCAAGTTCTACGCCTCGGTGCGCATGGACATTCGCCGTACCGGCTCCATCAAGAAGGGCGACGAAGTGGTGGGTTCCGAAACCCGAGTGAAGGTCGTCAAGAACAAGGTGGCGCCGCCGTTCAAGCAAGCGGAATTCGACATTCTCTACGGCGAAGGCATTTCCCGCGAGGGCGAGATCATCGAGATCGGCGTGAACCTCAAGCTGGTGGAAAAATCTGGCGCCTGGTACAGCTACAAGGGCGAGAAGATCGGTCAGGGCAAGGACAATGCTCGCGAGTACCTGAAGGAACATCCGGAAGTTGCCCGCGAGATTGAAGACAAGATTCGTGCGCATGCCAAGGTGGGCGGTGCAGATGCCGTCGTGAAGACGGTCATGCCAGAGGCCGGTGACGAGTAATTCCGGCCCTTCGCTGCGGGAACGCGCGCTTGGCTACTTGGCCCGGCGCGAGCATTCGCGGCAGGAGTTGGCCCGCAAGTTGGCAGCCTATACTGAGGACGAAGATGAAATTGCAGCCGTCCTCGACGATTTCCAAAAGCGCGGCTGGTTATCCGACGAGCGATTTTCAGAGCAAGTCGTGCAAAGCCGGAAAGGCCGCTACGGCAGCCTGAAAGTGGCCCACGAACTGCGGCAAAAAGGCATCAGCGATTCGTTGACCGAAAAAGCTGTTGCGATGATGGTGCAAGATGAACTTGAGACCGCGCGTGCGGTCTGGCAAAAGAAGTTCGGCGAAGCGCCGAGAAGCCGCGAGGAGTGGGCCAAGCAAGCCCGGTTCCTGCAAGGACGCGGATTCGGCTTCGATACAATCAAGCGGGTACTCAAGAGCGACCCGGATGAACTGTAGCGCGGGCGGCCTCGCCTGCGACATAAAGCTTCTCGACGAGAGGCGAATGGAAGAATGATGCAGGCGAGGCCGCCTGCGCTACATAAAGCACACATGAACAGCAAACAGATACGTCAGGCTTTCCTCGATTTCTTCGCCTCCAAAGGCCATGCCATCGTTCCATCCAGCTCATTGGTGCCGCACGGCGATCCGACCCTGCTGTTTACCAATGCCGGGATGAACCAGTTCAAGGACGTGTTCCTGGGTTTCGACAAGCGTCCCTACACCCGTGCCACGACTTCGCAGAAATGCGTCCGTGCTGGCGGCAAGCACAACGACCTGGAAAACGTCGGTTATACCGCGCGCCATCACACCTTCTTCGAGATGCTGGGTAACTTCAGCTTCGGCGATTACTTCAAGCGCGACGCCATTCATTACGCCTGGGAACTGCTCACCGTCGTGTTCAAGATCCCTGCGGAAAAGCTCATGGTCACGGTCTATGCCGAGGACGATGAGGCTTACGATATCTGGCACAAGGAAGTCGGCGTACCTGCAGAGAAAATTGTACGCATCGGCGACAACAAGGGCGCACGCTACGCTTCCGATAACTTCTGGATGATGGGCGACACCGGCCCCTGCGGCCCGTGCACGGAAATCTTCTACGATCACGGCGCGCACATTCCCGGCGGGCCTCCGGGCAGCCCCGACGAAGACGGCGACCGCTTCATCGAAATCTGGAACAACGTGTTCATGCAGTTCAACCGCGACGAGGCCGGCGTGATGCATCCGCTGCCCAAGCCTTCGGTCGACACCGGCATGGGACTGGAGCGTATTGCCGCCGTGCTGCAAGGTGTGCATGCCAACTACGAGATCGACCTGTTCCAGAACCTCATCAAGGCTGCCGCGCGAGAAACCAAGACGTCTGATCTGGACAGCCCTTCATTGAAGGTTTTGGCCGACCATATCCGTGCTTGTTCTTTCCTCATTGCGGACGGCGTGATTCCCGGCAATGAAGGCCGCGGTTATGTGCTGCGCCGCATTATTCGCCGCGCCATCCGCCACGGCTACAAGCTGGGTGCGCGAGCTGCCTTCTTCCATAAGATGGTGCCCGACCTCGTGGCCGAGATGGGCGAAGCTTATCCGGAACTGAAGGAAAACCAGCAGCGCGTGATGGAAGTGCTCAAGCAGGAAGAAGACCGTTTCTTCGAAACCATCGAGCACGGCATGGCGATCCTGGAAGCAGAGTTGGCCGAGATGGCGAAGTCCGGGGTGACCATTTTTAACGGCGAGACCGCCTTCAAGCTGCACGATACTTACGGATTCCCGCTCGACCTTACTGCTGATATTTGCCGCGAGCGTAACGTCACGGTGGATAGCGCAGCCTTCGACGCCGCGATGGCCCGACAGAAGGAGCAAGCGCGCGCCGCAGGCAAGTTCAAGATGGCGACCAACCTGGAATACGACGGCCAGGCCACGACATTCCACGGCTATGAAAAGCTGGAGACGCAGGCTAAGGTGCTGGCACTCTACAAGGACGGTGCTGCGGTCAACGAACTTAACGAAGGTGATATGGGCGTAGTCGTGCTGGACGATACCCCGTTCTATGCCGAATCCGGGGGCCAGGTCGGCGACAATGGCGAACTGCGTGGCGGCAACGGCATTTTTGCCGTGGAAGACACGTTGAAAATCCAGGCAACCGTGTTCGGGCATCACGGCGTGCTGAAGACTGGTGTGCTCAAGGTTGGCGATGCGATCGCTGCACGCGTCAATATTCAATCCCGCGCTGCAACTATGCGCAATCACTCTGCCACCCACCTCATGCACAAGGCGTTGCGCGAAGTGCTGGGCGAACACGTGCAGCAGAAGGGGTCTTTGGTCGACCCCGACAAGACCCGTTTCGACTTCGTGCACAACGCACCGATGACGGACGAGGAACTGCGCAAGGTCGAGCAGATCGTCAATGCCGAGATTCTGGCGAATGAAGCTACTCAAGCGCGCGTCATGCCGATTGACGAGGCGCAGAAAACTGGCGCGATGATGTTGTTCGGCGAAAAGTACGGCGATGAAGTGCGCGTGTTGGATATCGGCTCCACTCGCGAATTGTGCGGCGGTACGCATGTCAGCCGCACCGGCGACATTGGTTTCTTCAAGATCGTGGCCGAATCCGGTGTGGCTGCAGGCGTACGTCGTATCGAGGCCGTTACCGGTGAGGGCGCGCTCAAGCTGGTTCAGTCGCAACAGGCGCTGATTGCTCAGGCTGCTGGCGAACTCAAGGCGCCGGCACATGAAGTTCCTGCCAAGATTGTCCAGATCATGGATAACGTGAAGGCATTGGAAAAAGAGCTGACCCGTCTCAAATCCAAGCTGGCGGCAAGCCAAGGCGACGATTTGGCAGCGCAGGCGCAGGAAATCAACGGTATCAAGGTGCTTGCTGCAACTCTGGAAGGCGCAGATGCAACAGCGCTGCGCGAGACCATGGACAAGCTCAAGGACAAGCTCAAGTCCGCTGCTATCGTGCTGGCTAGTGTGAACGATGGCAAGGTGAGCCTGGCAGCAGGGGTGACGGCCGACCAGATCGGTAAGATCAAGGCCGGCGAATTGGTGAATTTTGTCGCCCAGCAAGTGGGCGGCAAAGGCGGCGGCAAGCCGGATATGGCGATGGCGGGCGGAACCGAACCCGCCAAGCTGCCGCAAGCTTTGGCCGGTGTTACCGGCTGGGTTCAAGAGAAATTGGCTTAACCCTTAACTCGCGAATTAAGAATTTAGACTCATAACTCAACTATGGCACTCATCGTACAAAAATACGGCGGCACGTCCGTCGGCTCTCCGGAACGTATTCGCAATGTCGCCCGCCGCGTAGCGCGCTACAAGGCACTGGGGCATCAGGTCGTGGTGGTCGTATCCGCGATGTCCGGCGAAACCAATCGATTGATCGGCCTGGCCAGGGAAATCATGCCGGAGCCCGATCCGCGCGAATTGGATCAAATGGTCTCGACCGGCGAGCAAGTCACCATTGCGTTGACTTCGATGGCGCTGATGGACTTGGGTGTCAAGGCGCGCAGCTACACCGGTTCTCAAGTTCGTATTTTGACAGACGACGCCTTCACCAAAGCGCGCATTCTCAGCATCGACGAAGAGCGTATCCGCGCCGATCTGAACGCTGGTTATGTGGTGGTCGTCGCCGGTTTTCAGGGGGTGGACGAGGCTGGCAACATCACCACGCTCGGTCGTGGTGGCTCCGATACCACCGGCGTGGCGTTGGCTGCGGCGCTCAAGGCTGACGAATGTCAGATCTACACCGACGTGGACGGCGTCTACACGACCGACCCGCGTATCGTGCCCGAGGCGCGACGCCTGAGCACCATTACCTTCGAGGAAATGCTGGAGTTGGCGAGCCAGGGCTCAAAGGTGCTGCAAATCCGCTCGGTCGAATTCGCCGGCAAATACAAGGTCAAGTTGCGCGTGCTCTCCAGCTTCGAGGAAGAAGGCGACGGCACGCTGATTACATTCGAGGAAAGCGACAATATGGAACAACCCATCATCTCCGGCATTGCATTCAACCGCGACGAAGCCAAGATCACCGTGCTGGGCGTGCCCGATCGTCCCGGTATTGCCTACCAGATCCTGGGTCCGGTGGCCGATGCCAATATCGACGTGGACATGATCATCCAGAACGTGGGCGCAGACGGCACCACGGACTTTACCTTCACCGTGCACAAGAATGAGCTCAACAAGACGCTCAGCATTCTTAAGGACAAGGTGCAAGGCCATATCGGCGCACGTGAAATCAACGGCGACGACAAGATCGCCAAGATTTCCGTGGTCGGTGTGGGCATGCGTTCCCATGTGGGGATTGCTAGCCAGATGTTCCGCACGCTTGCCGAGGAAGGCATCAATATCCAGATGATTTCCACGTCCGAAATCAAGATTTCCGTCGTTGTCGACGAGAAGTACATGGAGTTGGCGGTACGCGTTCTGCACAAGGCATTCGAGCTGGATCAGGCCGCCGCCTGATCTCGAAAAAGATTGCTTTTTGCAGGATAAACCGTTATCCTGCGCGTCCTGTTTGGAGACGTGGCCGAGAGGTCGAAGGCACTTCCCTGCTAAGGAAGCATACGGGCTTAAACCTGTATCGAGGGTTCGAATCCCTCCGTCTCCGCCAGTTAAATAAAAAAGCGTCCGGTCGGACGCTTTTTTATTTTTCAGACTGGTTTCTCGTGTTTCTGCAGAATCTCCCAGATTTCAACAAATTGCGAGTCCTTGCTGAAATGGCTTGCAGTCGATGTGGCTAGGGCTACCAGTCGCTGGAATATGCTGCAAATGAGTGATGTGGAGTAAATGCGGAAAATAAAAAAGGCGTCCGATTGGACGCCTTTTTTGAAATTGGTCGGGGTGAGAGGATTCGAACCTCCGGCCTCTACGTCCCGAACGTAGCGCTCTACCAGGCTAAGCTACACCCCGAAAGCAGTTAATAACTACGTGTAACTGCGAAAGACGCTAATTCTACCAGAGCTTGGTGGTAATTTGAAACAGGTAAATGCGAAATCGCGGCGCAGGCGGCGTGCGATTCAAGCTGCGCGAGATTGCGGACATGGTCGAGCGCGCCAGTCTCATGAACGGCGGCTGCGACTGCGTCCAGGTGGTCCAAACCGCCTTGTTCGATCGCATCGCGGATCAGTTTGGCCTGGGTCGGAGTTCCATTTCGCATCGCATAAAGCAGCGGCAGGGTGGGCTTGCCTTCGGCGAGATCGTCGCCCAGGTTCTTGCCGATTTCTGCAGCTTCGCCGGAGAAATCGAGGACGTCGTCGATGAGTTGGAAGGCTGTACCCAGGTGCATGCCGTAACGCGCCATGGCTTCCTCGTCATTAGAGGATGCCTGGCACAGGATGGCGCCGAGCCGGGTCGCGGCTTCGAACAGTTTAGCGGTCTTGTAGTGGATGACCTTGAGGTAGGCCTCGTCGGTAATGTCTGCATCGTGGCAATTGAGGAGTTGCAGCACCTCGCCCTCGGCGATGATGTTGGTGGCATCGGCCAACACTTGCATCACACGCATGTTCTCCACGCCGACCATCATCTGGAACGCGCGGGAATAGATGAAGTCGCCAACCAGGACGCTGGCAGCATTGCCGAACAGGTTGTTTGCCGTTTCCTGCCCGCGTCGCATGCTGGAGCCGTCGACCACATCGTCATGCAGCAAAGTGGCGGTATGGATGAACTCGATGACGGCTGCGAGCCGGTGGTGGTGCGCAGAGATACTGCCGAACGCGCCTCCGGAGAGCAGCACCAGGGCCGGCCGCATGCGTTTCCCGCCGCTGTTGACGATATATTCCGCTACCTGGTTGATGAGAACGACTTCGGAGTGGAGTTGGCGACGAATTTCGGCATCTACGAGAAGCATCTCGTCGGCGATGCTGGCCTGGATAAAGTCGAGCGACACGGTTGATTTTTATGAATGCAAACAAGGGAATTCTATCATAGGGATAGAGTGCGATTCGGGTTGACCTTTCGACTTTTCTATCTGTATAATTCCGGATTCTTTTTAGATGCATAAAGCAACGAGGCTCAACATGTATGCAGTCATCAAAACCGGTGGTAAGCAATATCGCGTAACCCCTGGTGAAAAACTCAAGGTTGAAAAGCTGGCTGGTGAAGTCGGCAGCGATGTCGTGATCGATCAAGTGCTGATGGTTGCAGACGGCGACAACGTGACCGTTGGCGCACCTGTGGTTGCTGGCGCTTCTGTGAAGGCAACCGTGGTTTCCCACGGCCGTCACGATAAGGTCATGATCTTCAAGATGCGCCGTCGTAAGCACTACCGCAAGACGCAAGGTCATCGTCAAGATTACACCGAAATCCAGATTCAACAGATCGCTGCAAAGTAATCTGTTAAAACTGGATCAGTTAAGGAGTTAAGCAATGGCACACAAAAAAGCAGGCGGTAGTTCCCGTAACGGCCGCGACTCACAAGCACAACGACTCGGCGTCAAGGCTTTCGGCGACCAAGTGATTTCCGCCGGCAGCATCATCGTTCGTCAGCGCGGCACCCAAATGCACCCGGGCGAGAACGTCGGTATCGGCAAGGATCACACCCTGTTCGCCAAGGTTGACGGCAAGGTGGCTTTCAGCGTCAAGGGCGCGCTGCAACGCAAGACGGTTAGCATCATCCCGGTTTAATTTCGGGTTGCTCCGTACTGGAAAAGCCTCGCCGTGTTGGCGAGGCTTTTTTGTTTGGGGATAATTTCTCATTATGAAATTCATCGACGAAGCCACGATTAAAGTGTTTGCCGGTGACGGCGGTAACGGCGCAGCGACATTCCGTCGCGAAAAGTACGAGCCGGAAGGCGGGCCCAACGGCGGCGACGGTGGTCGCGGCGGATCGGTCTACGCGATTGCCGACCGCAACATCAATACTTTGGTGGATTACCGCTATACCCGCAGCTTCCGCGCTGAGCGTGGAGAAAACGGCCGCGGCTCAGATTGTTACGGCAAGGGCGGCGAAGACACCGTGTTGCGCGTTCCGGTTGGAACGGTCATCACTGATAAGGCAACAGGGCGAACCGTGGCTGACTTGGCCGAGCACGACCAGAAGGTGCTGCTCGCCAAGGGCGGTATCGGCGGGTTGGGCAACATCCATTTCAAGTCAAGCACCAACCGCGCGCCGAAACAATGCACCCCCGGAGAACCTGGAGAGCAGTTCGAGCTCTACATGGAGCTCAAGGTCTTGGCCGATGTGGGCTTGCTGGGCATGCCCAATGCCGGCAAATCGACTTTCATTCGGTCGGTTTCCGCGGCCAAGCCCAAGGTTGCCGATTATCCGTTCACCACCTTGCATCCCAATCTGGGTGTGGTGCGCGTCGATACCAACCGCAGTTTCGTCATCGCCGATATTCCCGGATTGATCGAAGGGGCGGCAGAAGGTGCCGGGCTGGGCCATCAGTTCTTGCGCCACCTAGCACGCACGCGCTTATTGCTGCATATCGTGGATATTGCACCGTTCGACGAGGGTGTCGATCCGGTGCAAGAGGCGCACGCTATTGTTGAAGAGTTGCGCAAGTACGACGAAGGCTTGTACAACAAGCCACGCTGGCTGGTGCTCAACAAGCTCGACATGCTGCCCGACGATGAGCGAGACGCACGCCGTGATGCTTTCATCAAGGCATTCGGTTGGGAAGGCCGTAGCTTCGGTATTTCCGCGATCAGCGGCGAAGGTTGTCAGGCGCTGGTCTACGCCATCATGGAGCATCTGGACGCAAACAAATATCAAGAAGATGAAGTCGCTACTCGCTAACGCCAAGCACATCGTCGTCAAGGTCGGTTCCAGCCTCGTCACCAACGAGGGGCGAGGACTTGACCGCAATGCCATTGCCGCCTGGGCCGATCAAATTGCCCGGCTTACTCAGCATGGCAAAAAAGTCATTCTGGTTTCTAGCGGCGCTGTGGCCGAAGGCATGCAGCGCTTGGGCTGGAATAAGCGTCCGACTGCCGTGAATGAATTGCAGGCAGCAGCAGCCGTTGGGCAGATGGGATTGGTGCAGATGTACGAATCCTGTTTCGCCCAGCATCAGCTGCATACTGCGCAAGTACTGCTCACTCATGACGATCTCGCCGATCGCAAGCGTTATCTCAATGCCCGCAGCACCTTGCGCACGCTGCTCGACCTCAACGTTATTCCCATCATCAACGAGAACGACACCGTTGCCACCGACGAAATTCGTTTCGGCGACAACGATACCCTGGGTTCGTTGGTTGCTAACCTGGTGGAGGCCGACGCTCTCGTTATTCTCACCGATCAGTCCGGTCTGTACTCAGCTGATCCGCGCAAAGATCCTTCAGCTACCCTGATACAACACGCCGCAGCCGGCGCCCCTGAGCTTGAGCAAATGGCGGGTGGCGCCGGCAGTGTGGTTGGTACCGGCGGCATGTTGACCAAAGTATTGGCGGCTAAGCGGGCTGCGCGTAGCGGTGCACATACCATCATCGCTTCAGGTCGCGAAAAGGATGTGCTGGTACGGTTGGCGGATGGCGAAGTCATCGGCAGCCACCTGCATGCCGCCGAAATGAAAATGGCTGCACGTAAACAGTGGATGGCCGATCATTTGCAAGTCCGGGGCAAGCTAACGCTCGATGCCGGGGCCGTGCGTGCATTGCGCGAGGACGGCAAGAGCCTGCTGCCTATCGGGGTCACAGCCGTCAGTGGCGAATTCGAGCGCGGCGAAGTCGTTACCTGTGTGGATAGCAACGGTCAACAGATCGCCCGGGGGCTGGTGAACTACACCTCGACGGAAACCATGCGCATCCTTAAGCACCCCAGCAGCGAGATCGAAACCGTGCTGGGGTACGTGGATGAAGCAGAGCTGATCCACCGGGACAATCTGGTATTGCTGTAAAACGCAGCGGATGATCGGGCGGGCGGTTCGCCTGCTTTCTCACCGGAAGGCTAGGCCTTCTGCGTTACAATTCGGCCGCATTGAAAGGAAACAATATGACCAACCAACAACCTCTGGTCGCCATCATCATGGGCTCCGACAGCGACTGGCCCGTCATGCAAGCTGCTGCGGCCATGCTTGACGATTTCGGTGTGCCTTATGAAGCCGGTGTCGTCTCTGCCCATCGTACTCCCGACCTGATGTTCGAATTCGCCGAGCAAGCCCGCGAGCGCGGCTTCCGCGCCATCATCGCAGGTGCCGGCGGTGCTGCGCATTTGCCAGGTATGGTGGCCGCCAAGACCACGCTGCCCGTATTAGGTGTTCCAGTGCCGTCTCGTCACCTGCAAGGGCAGGATTCCTTGCTCTCCATCGTGCAAATGCCCAAGGGGATTCCCGTCGCTACGTTTGCGATCGGCGAGGCTGGGGCAGCCAATGCGGGCCTGTTTGCCGTTGCACTGCTGGCGACCACCGACAATACCTTGGCTGACAAGCTTGCTGCATTCCGCCAGGCGCAAACCGAGAAGGTGCTCAACATGACTTTACGGAGGGATGCATGATTCTGCCACCCGCAACACTGGGGATGCTCGGCGGCGGCCAGCTGGCGCGATTTTTTGTAATTGCCGCGCATGAGATGGGCTACAAGGTCGTGGTGCTCGATCCGGATAAGAACAGTCCAGCAGGCATGATCGCCGACAAGCATTTGTGCGCCGCTTATGACGATGCGGCCGCGCTGAATGAAATGGCGCAGACCTGCGCCGCTGTAACCACGGAATTCGAGAACGTTCCGGCCGCTACGCTGGAAACCTTGGCTAAATCGGTTCCGGTGCATCCCACGGCATCTGCCGTGGCGATCTGCCAGCACCGTGTGAGCGAAAAGAATTTCCTGCGCGACAACAGCTTTCCTCACGCGCCTTACGCAGAAATCAATACCGAAGCGGACATTCCTTCGACGGATAGCGGCCTTTATCCCGGCATCCTCAAGGTGGCGCGATTCGGTTATGACGGCAAGGGTCAGGCTCGTGTGAAGTCGGCGGAAGAAGCGCTTGCTGCTTTCCGTGCCTTCAAGGGCGAGCAGTGCGTGCTGGAGAAAATGCTATCGCTGGATTACGAGGTTTCCGTTGTTCTGGCGAGAGATGCTGCCGGCAACGTCGTGCCTTTTCCCACCGTGGAAAACCAGCACCGCAACGGGATTCTGGATGTGACTATTGCCCCTGCGCGCGGCAGTGCCGAAGTACGCGACCAGGCGCAAGCACTGGCGCGCGGCGTGGCAGAGAGGCTGGGGTATGTGGGAACGCTGGGCGTCGAGTTTTTCGTGTGCGGCGGCCAGCTCTACGTCAACGAAATGGCACCGCGCCCGCATAACTCGGGCCATTACACCATCGATGCCTGCGTGACCAACCAGTTCGAGCAGCAAGTGCGTGCGGTGTGCGGCTTGCCTTTAGGCGATGCGCGCCTGCACAGCCCGGCGGTCATGGTCAATCTGCTGGGCGACGTCTGGCCAAACGGCCATGCGCCGGCTTGGAATGTGTTGTTCGAGCAGCGTGACCTCAAGCTGCATCTTTACGGTAAGCATGAAGCGCGCCCCGGTCGCAAGATGGGTCACTTCACCGTGATCGGTGCAGACGCAGCCGAAGTGCATGCCGCTGCAATGGCGGCTCGCAAGCGCATCGGTATCGAGGATTAATGCAGTAAATCGAAAGTCCTTTAGTCGGAGTCATTCCGGCAAAATGGCTTTCAACCTTTGAATTTCCCGCTTACAACTCAATTCGCAAGCCAAAACAAAAAGCCGGTCAGGTTTCCCCGACCGGCCTTTTTAATCCAGCAAAAACGCTAAGTCTTAGGCCATGGCCTTAACAGCAGCAGCCAGACGGCTCTTGTGGCGTGCGGCCTTGTTCTTGTGGATGATCTGCTTGTCCGCGATACGATCGATCACGCTTTGCGATTCATTGAAAACGGTTTGAGCAGCGGCTTTGTCGCCAGCCAGAACTGCCTTAGCCACTTTCTTGATTGCGGTACGCAGCTCGGAGCGCAAGCTCGCGTTGTGGGCGCGTTGCTTTACCGCCTGACGAGCACGCTTTCTTGCCTGTGCGCTGTTAGCCATTAAAACTCCTGAAGAATGAGCAGAATTTCGAAACGCGAAATAATACAGAGCTGCGCGGTTTTTTGCAAGGATGAATCGGTGGCGCGCATGGTAGAATTCGGCGCACGAAAATAACGTCAGTTTCCTGCATGAATCTACTCCGTGCGCTGGCCGCTGTCGGCAGCATGACTTTCCTCTCCCGCATCCTGGGATTCGTCCGCGACACCTTGGTGGCGCGCGTCTTCGGTGCAGGGGCCGCGACCGACGCTTTTTTCATCGCTTTCAAGATTCCCAACCTGCTGCGCCGCATGTTCGCGGAGGGCGCATTTTCGCAGGCCTTCGTGCCGGTGCTGGCCGAATACAAGGAGCGGCGCGGGCAGGAAGCTACGCAGCATCTGGTGAATCACGTCGCCAGCCTGCTCAGTCTGGTGCTGTTCGGCGTCACCGTGCTGGGAATACTCGCAGCCCCCTGGGTGGTTTACCTCAGCGCCCCTGGCTTCAAGGCCAGCCCGGATACGTTCCAACTCACTATCCAGCTGTTGCGGGTCACGTTTCCCTACATCTTGTTCATCTCCTTGGCCTCGTTGGCGGGCGCGGTGCTGAACACTTATGGGCGCTTTTCCATTCCCGCCTTCACGCCGACGCTGCTCAATATCACCTTCATTCTGTTCTCCCTGTTTTTGGTGCCGTACTTCAATCCGCCCATCATGGCGCTGGCTTGGGCGGTATTCATCGGCGGCATCCTGCAACTGTTTTTCCAGGTGCCGTATCTGATCAAGCTGGGTTTCCGTCCACGATTCAGCCTGGATTGGGGCGACGAAGGCGTGTGGCGCATCGTCAAGCTCATGGGCCCTGCCATGTTCGGCGTTTCCATTGCGCAGATATCCCTGCTGATCAACACGATTTTTGCGTCCTTCCTGCAAACCGGCAGCGTGTCTTGGTTGTATTACGCCGACCGCCTGATGGAGTTTCCCACCGGTGTGCTAGGCGTGGCGTTGGGGACTATCTTGTTACCCAGTCTCTCCAAGACGTACGCCGATGCATCGCATCAGGAATATTCCAAACTGCTGGATTGGGGCCTGCGCCTGACCTTTATGCTGGCTGCGCCCGCTGCCGTAGCCTTTGCCGTGCTCGCAGTGCCCTTGGTCACGAGTTTGTTCAAGTACGGCCAATTCAACGAGCAGGATGTATGGATGACCTGTCAGGCGCTGGTCGCTTATAGCGCCGGGTTGCTAGGGTTGATTGTGGTGAAGGTGCTGGCCCCTGGTTTTTATGCCCGCCAGAACATCAAGACGCCGGTGAAAATTGCCGTGTTTACTTTGGGCGCCACGCAATTGATGAACCTAGCGTTCATCTGGCAGTTGAAACACGCGGGCCTCGCGCTTGCCATCGGGCTGGGCGCTTGCCTCAATGCGGGCCTGCTTTACTACAACTTGCGCCGGCACAACATCTATCATCCGCAGCCAGGCTGGCTGCCCTTTGTGCTTAAGCTGGCGACAGCGCTGGCTGTCATGGCTGCGACACTGGCGTATCTTTCCGGGCCGAGCGAAGCCTGGCTGCATTATGCGGTTCACGAAAAGCTGGTGCGACTGAGCATCTTGGTCCTGGCCGGGGCCGGCAGCTACTTCGCCGCATTGGGCCTGCTTGGTTTCCGGCCGCGAGATTTCACGAAGCGCGTTTCAGCATGATGCAAATCCTCAGACATTTTCCCGAACATGCGGAAGTGCCATGTGCGCTCGCCATCGGCAACTTCGACGGCGTGCACATCGGGCACCAGGCCATTCTCAAGCAGTTGACCAAGACTGCTAAGGCGCTGGGCATGATGAGCAGCGTCCTGACGTTCGAGCCGCATCCGCGCGAATTCTTCAAGCCGGAAGCCGCGCCGGTACGATTGGCCTCGATGCGCGAAAAACTGGAGTTATTCGCCAAGTACGGCGTTGAACGCGCCATCGTGTGTCAGTTCGATGGTGATTTTGCTGCCATGAGCGCGGATAACTTCATCGAGGACATCCTGCGCAAGTCGCTGGATGCACGGTTGATTCTCGTCGGTGAAGATTTTCGTTTCGGTGCCCATCGTATGGGTAACGTGCAAAGCCTGCGCGATGCGGGATGTCAGGTAGAAAACCTTCCGGATGTTGAGATCGAAGGCGTGCGCGTTTCCAGTACGGCAGTCCGCCAGGCACTTGCGACGGGCGATTTGGCGCAGGCCAAGCGCCTGCTGGGCCGCGATTACAGCATCAGCGGGCATGTGGTGCACGGCGACAAGGTGGGCCGCCAACTTGGGTACCCCACTGCCAACGTGCAAATGCATCACGACAAACCGCCGTTGACCGGCATCTATGCGGTAAAATTAGCGGGCTTGGAAAACAAGGACTTGCCCGGTGTTGCCAGCCTGGGATTCCGGCCGACGGTGAAGAACAACGGCAAGCCGACGCTGGAAGTCCATCTTTTCGACTTCGAAGGCGACCTTTACGGTCATCATGTGCAAGTCAAGTTTTTGCAGAAAATCCGCGACGAGGAAAAATTTCCCGATCTCGAGACGTTGAAGCGCCAGATTGCGCTGGACGAGCAGGCTGCTCGCCAATATTTTTTGAACGAACCGATATGACCGATTACAAAAATACGCTGAATCTTCCCGATACCCCGTTCCCCATGCGCGGCGACCTCGCCAAGCGCGAGCCCAACTGGCTCAAGGCCTGGCAGGAGAAAAAGCTCTACGAGAAGATCCGCGAGGCACGCAAGGGCGCCAAGAAGTTCATCCTGCACGACGGCCCACCTTACGCCAACGGCGATATTCACATCGGTCATGCGGTCAATAAGATTCTCAAGGACATCATCGTCAAGGCGAAGACCTTGAGCGGTTTCGATGCGCCTTATGTGCCCGGTTGGGATTGCCACGGCCTGCCCATCGAGCTGATGGTGGAAAAACTGCACGGCAAGGAGATCGCACCGGCCAAGTTCCGCGAGCTATGCCGCGAATACGCCAAGGAACAGATCGAGCGCCAGAAGAAGGATTTCATCCGCCTGGGCGTGCTGGGCGACTGGGATCATCCCTACCTCACCATGGATTTCAAGACCGAGGCCGACATCATGCGCGCCTTGGGAGAGATCTATAAAAACGGCTATTTGTATCAAGGCTCCAAGCCCGTGCACTGGTGCGTGGACTGCGGCTCCGCATTGGCCGAGGCCGAGGTGGAATACGAGGACAAGAATTCGCCTGCCATCGACGTCAGTTTCAAGGTGGTGGACAACGCGGCATTGAGCAAGGCGTTCGGCGTGAATATCGAGGGTGATGCCTATGCGCTGATCTGGACGACGACGCCATGGACCTTACCAGCCAACCAGGCAGTTTCCGTTCACCCTGAGTTCACCTATGACCTTATCCAAACCAGCCGCGGTTTGCTTATCCTGGCGCATGACTTGGCCGAAGCCACATTGACGCGTTATGCCGAAACGGCTACGCACGTCGTCGCCTCCTGCCAAGGTTCGGCGCTGGAATACCTCAAGCTGCAACACCCGTTCTACAGCCGCCAGGTGCCCATCATTTGCGGGGACCATGTCACCACCGATGCCGGTACCGGCCTGGTGCATACTGCTCCGGCACACGGTCTGGAAGACTATGCGGTCGGGATGCGCTACAACCTGCCGGTAGATAATCCGGTCGGCGACGACGGCAAGTTCTACAGCAAGGTCGAGTTGTTTGCCGGTATGAGTATTTGGGATGCCAACAAGGTCGTGATCGAGACGCTGCAAAACAACGGCGTCCTCATGGCTTCGGCCCGCCTCAACCACAGCTATCCGCATTGCTGGCGCCACAAGACGCCGGTGATTTTCCGGGCAACACATCAGTGGTTCATTGGCATGAACCAGCAGGGTACGTCCGGCAAGACCTTGCGTGACATCGCCAACAAGGCCGTCGACGATACGCAGTTTTTCCCGTCCTGGGGCCGTGCGCGTCTGGAAGCCATGATCAAGAACCGCCCCGACTGGTGCGTCTCGCGCCAACGCAATTGGGGCGTACCGATGCCGCTGTTCGTGCACAAGGAAACGGGTGAGCCCCATCCGCAAACGCTGGAGCTGCTGGAAAAGGTTGCGCTGCAAGTCGAGCAGCAGGGCATCGAGGCCTGGTTCTCGCTGGATGGTGCGGCTTTCCTGGCCCAGCATGCGCCGCAGAATGCTGACCAGTACAAGAAAGTCACAGATACCCTGGATGTTTGGTTCGATTCCGGGGCCACGCATGCTGCCGTATTGAAGCGCCGTGAAGAATTGCAAAGTCCTGCAGATTTGTACCTGGAAGGCTCCGACCAGCATCGCGGCTGGTTCCAGAGCTCGCTCCTGACGGGCTGTGCCATCGATCAACGTGCACCTTACGATGCATTGCTGACCCACGGTTTCGTGGTGGACGGCGCCGGGCACAAGATGAGTAAGTCCAAGGGCAACGTCATAGCGCCGCAAAAAGTCATGGATACCTTCGGCGCCGATATCCTGCGCTTATGGGTTGCTTCGACGGATTACTCCGGCGAGCTCACGATTTCCGACGAAATCCTCAAGCGTTCGGTGGACAGCTATCGTCGTATCCGTAACACCTTGCGCTTCCTGTTGGCGAATCTGGCCGATTTCGATGCGAGCAAGGATTTGCTGCCTGCCGATCAATGGCTGGATATCGACCGCTATGCCCTGGTACTGACGGGCGAATTGCAGGAGCGCGCCCGCAAGAACTACGACAGCTACGAATTCCATCTCGTCGTGCAGGAACTGCATAACTTCTGTTCCGAGGAACTGGGCGGCTTCTATCTCGATATCCTCAAGGATCGCCTCTATACAGCCGGGGCTGATTCCAAGGCACGCCGGGCTGCTCAGAGCGCCTTATGGCACATCACCCATGCGTTGACGCAACTCTTCGCGCCGGTGCTGTCGTTTACAGCCGATGAGGTGTGGGAACTGCTCTCGGGTAATCCGGCAGACAGCGTGTTGCTGCATACCTGGTATGAATTGCCGACATTCGGCGATGTCAGCGAATTAGTCGCGCGCTGGAGCACTTTGCGCAAGCTGCGCGGCGATGTGCTCAAGCTGCTGGAGCAATTGCGTCAGGAAGGCAAGATCGGTTCTTCATTGCAGGCCGAGGTCGATGTGTATGCCGAAGGCGATTCGCTGGCGCAGTTGCAAAGCTTCGGCAACGACCTCCGCTTTGCCTTCATCACCTCGCAGGCCCGTCTGCATGCAGGCAAGGAGACCGATGCCGTCGCCACTTCCGTCGACGGCGTCAGCGTCGTGGCTGCGCCCAGTGCCCAGGCCAAATGCGAGCGTTGCTGGCACTACCGCTTCGATGTCGGCGCCGATGCAGCCCATCCGCATATTTGCGGTCGTTGCGTGAGCAACCTCTACGGTGAAGGCGAGCCGCGCAGCCATGCGTGATTCTCATAGCGCAGGCGGCATGGCCTGCATCGCTCTGGTTGCTTTGGGTAATGCAGGCGAGACCGCCTGCGCTACGGGGGTGGTAGCGTGAGGCGCTGGCTGGCGTTGAGTGCGCTGGTCATCGTGCTCGACCAAGTCACCAAGGTGTGGGTGCAGTCAGCGTTCGCTTTCGGTGAACACCGCACTGTGACTTCGTTCTTCGACCTCGTGCTGTTCTACAACGAAGGCGCTGCGTTCAGTTTTCTTGCCAGTGCCGGCGGCTGGCAGCGTGTATTCTTCAGCCTGTTCGCCTTGATCGCCTCCGGCATCATCCTGCGGCTGCTCAAGAAACACCCGGAAAATACCTTGTTCTGCTTCGCGCTGAGCCTAGTACTGGGCGGCGCGCTGGGCAACCTGTGGGACCGCGTCATGCTGGGACACGTGGTCGATTTTCTCTATTTTCACTATCATGACTATTATTGGCCCGCCTTTAATGTGGCCGATTCCGCAATTTGCGCGGGTGTGGGATTGCTGTTGTGGGACGGCCTGAAGAAGCCTGATCGATAATTTGCAGCGTAGGGGGTGTGCATGGCACAGCAGGAAAAAAGAGCATGTCTTGCGACAGCGCTGGTTTTTTCCTTGTTATGGCTTGCTGGATGTGCCAGTTCTGCCCCTCCCATCAAAAAGTCCGTCCCAGAGCAGCAAGATCGTAGCTCTCTAAGCCAGTTCGGCAAATCCGACCTCGACCGCATGGCCGACGTGCAAATGCGGGAAAACACCCAAAGCCTGCGCCTCCTCATGACCAAGCTCTACAAGCGCAATCCGCGCGAACTGCGCAAGAGCACTTCCGGCACAGCGGAGGAAATGGTGGATTGGGTGTTCGAAGGCGGCCAGGGTTGGCGATTCCCGAAGATCAACAACGTTCAGGGCACCGAGGCGATTCAGCTGGCTTTTCAGCCCGAATACCAGGGCGACCGCGTGCTGCCTTTCATCGTGGGGTTGGAAACCATGCTGATCAAGGCGCACGGCGGCAAGGAGGAGTTTTTCTATACCGATAGTCTCGATCCCCAAAGCATCTACAATGCAGCACGCAACGTCGAGATCGCGGCGTGGAAGCTCTCCAACGCCCGCGATAGCCAGGGCCAGCTTTACCTGCTTACCAACGAGCTGAACGACAGCGGCCACAACCTCAGTTTCGAGCGCGAATTCGGCAAGATCATCGGACGCACCGACCTTTATGCCATGACGCTTTCCGAAAAGTCCCAGCGGACGATCTCACGTATCGCGCTGAGCTTCGCGACGGCGCTGTTCCTGCCGTTCTGATTACTTCTACTGCTTTATTCCGCTTTTGATTGGATCACCACGAAATTCGGCGCAAAGACGGCACTGAACGTGCTGCCTTTGCCCAGCTCGCTCTGGATTTCCAGGCGCGCATCGTGGCGGGTGAGGATGTGCTTGACGATGGAGAGCCCCAAACCCGTGCCGCCGGTCTCGCGCGAACGGCTGCGGTCCACGCGGTAAAAGCGTTCGGTCAGGCGGGGGATGTGATGCTGCTCGATGCCGATGCCGGTGTCCTGCACGCTGAACACGGCTTCCTTGCCGCGCAGTTGCCAGCGAATGCGGATTTCGCCGCCCTCCGGGGTATAGCGGATGGCGTTGTTGACGAGGTTGCCGAAAGCGCTATGCAATTCGTCGCGGTTGCCGCGCAAGTGCAGGGTTTCGTCCATGGACTCGATATAGACTTTGTGACGATTGCCGCTTAGATTCTGGCCCTCGTTCTGCACGGTGGCGATGAGGCCGGGGACATCGACTTCGGTTTCCTGCAACAGGTTCTGGCTGCTTTCCAGCTGCGACAGCATCAGCAGGTCTTCTACCAGGTTGCGCATGCGGCCGGTCTGGTCTTCCATCAGGTCGAAGTAGTGGCGCAGGTTTTCTGGCACTGCGCCTTCGATATCCTTGAGCGTTTCCAGGAAGCCGCCGACGACCGTCAACGGGGTACGAAGCTCATGCGAGACGTTGGCGATGAAGTCGCGTCGCATGGTTTCGATTTTTTCCAAATGCGTGATGTCGCGGCAGATCAGCAGTTTTTGATTTTCGCCAAAAGGGACCAACTGCAATTCGAGCGAGATATCGGAATTGCGGCTCGATTTGAGATGCAGCGGCTCGGAGTAGTTGCGCTCGTTGAGGTAGGCGATGAACTCGGTCTGGCGCACCAGGTAACTGATCGGCTGCCCCGCGTCGTGCTCCATGCTGAGGCCGAGCTGCTTGCTGGCCGAAGGATTGCACCACTCGATCTGGTCGGTCTCGTTCAATACCACCACGCCATCAGGCAAGGCGCCGGCAGCGAGTTGCAGGCGTTCCAGGGCCGAGATCAGTCGCGTTTCGCTACGGGAATGCTGTCGCAACACCTGATACAGCGTGGCGAATACGTCGTCCCACAATCCGTTGCCTTCCGGCACCAAGGGCAATTCCGGTTTTTTCAGCCAGGCGACGAGCTTGCGGAAATTGTACAAATGCAACGCAAGCAGCGCCGCAACGCACAGGCAAAAAGTGAAAAGGGCGGTGCCGCCGCCGGCCATGGGCCACAGCAGCAGACAAAGAAAAGCCGCCGGTAAAAGCGGCCAGGTGGTCCGCCAAACGAAATCTTGCACGTATTAAACCGTTGGGATGAGGCTGGGTATTATCGGCTAGTGCGCGGAAAACCGGTAGCCCACGCCGCGCACTGTCTGAATCATTTCTTCGTGCTGGCTGGCTTCGAGTGCCTTGCGCAAGCGGCGGATGTGGACATCCACGGTGCGGTCTTCAACATAAACGCGATCGCCCCAGACCTTGTCCAGCACGTTGGCGCGGGAGTGCACGCGCTCCGGGTTGGACATGAGGAAATGCAGCAGGCGGAATTCGGTCGGGCCGAGGTCGATCACGATGCCGTTGCCGGTCACCCGATGTGTCACCGGATCCACGCGCAGGCCGCCGACTTCGATCGGATCGTCTGTCATTTGCGGCGCGCGGCGGCGCAGCACGGCCTTGACGCGAGCCAGGAGCTCGCGCGGGCTGAACGGTTTGGTCACATAGTCGTCCGCACCCACTTCCAGGCCGCGCACCTTGTCGGCTTCTTCGCTCTTGGCGGTGAGCATGATGATGGGAATGGCCTTGGTGTAATCCTCGCTCTTGAGGCGGCGTGCGAATTCGATGCCGCTCATGCCGGGTAGCATCCAGTCGAGAATGATCAAATCGGGAAGGGTCTCGCGCATCAGTTGCTGAGCTTGTTCGACGCTCATGGCGCGAAGCGGGTTGTGCCCGGCTTGCTGCAGGTTGAGCGTCAGCAGTTCCTGAATGGCCGGTTCGTCTTCAACTACCAAGATGTTGGCAGGCATTGCGGTGTTTTCCTTGCGATGAGTTGCGCACACTTTATGACGCTAATATGACATATTCATGACAGCGCGGAAACGATTGCTAACTCGACTGTTTTATACGACTATTCACCAACGTTTTTCATTTCGGAGCAGTGGCTTAACGGCAGGATAAAGTTTCTTAAATAAATAATCAGGAGGAGAGCATGTCGGGTTTTTTCTCGAAGGAAAGAATAACGGCCAGCCACGGTTACAACCGCTGGCTGATTCCCCCGGCCGCATTGGCCGTGCACTTGTGTATCGGGCAAGCGTATGCGTTCAGCGTGTTCAACGAACCGTTGACGCGCATCCTCGGCGTCAAGGAATCTCTTCCTGAAGATTGGAAACTCACGACGATTGGCTGGATCTACAGCCTAGCCATCGTTTTCCTGGGACTCTCCGCGGCAT
Source organism: Novimethylophilus kurashikiensis (assembly GCF_003112435.1). Taxonomy (GTDB): domain Bacteria; phylum Pseudomonadota; class Gammaproteobacteria; order Burkholderiales; family Methylophilaceae; genus Novimethylophilus; species Novimethylophilus kurashikiensis. The sequence continues at coordinate 202,017 of NZ_BDOQ01000006.1, read as the reverse complement.
TCGGCGGCAAATGGCTGGAAAAGGTCGGTCCGCGCCGCACCATGTTCACGGCCGCTTGCTGCTTCGGCGGGGGCTTCATCCTCTCGGCCATCGGCATCAAGCTGCACCAGATCTGGCTGCTCTATCTCGGTTACGGTGTCATTGGCGGATGTGGGTTGGGCCTGGGCTATGTCTCGCCGGTTTCTACACTTATCAAGTGGTTCCCCGACAGGCGCGGCATGGCGACTGGCATGGCGATCATGGGTTTCGGCGGCGGCGCCATGGTGGGTGCACCCTTGAGCGTGATGCTCATGAAGCATTTCCATAGCGACACCAGCACTGGTGTGATGGAAACCTTCGCAGTCATGGGTGTGTTGTATTTCACCTCCATGGTCATCGGCTCGCTGGCCATCCGGATTCCTCCTCCCGATTGGAAGCCCGCAGGCTGGACGCCGCCTACGGAAGAGAAAAAGATGGTGACCAAGCGCCACGTGCACATCGATCAGGCGCTCAAGACGCCACAGTTCTATCTGCTCTGGCTCATCCTGTGCCTTAACGTCACGGCTGGTATCGGGATATTGGGGCAAGCCTCAGTGATGATCCAGGAGATGTTCAAGGGCCGCATTACACCAGAGGCTGCGGCAGGCTTTGTGGGCTTGCTGAGCCTGTTTAATATGGGTGGGCGTTTCGTCTGGTCGTCGGCATCGGATTTCTTCGGCCGCAAAAACACTTACTTCCTGTTCTTTGCGCTGGGGACATTTCTTTATTCCATGCTCCCAAACTTCAGCAGCGAGGGAAATATCCTGCTGTTCATCGCGGCGGCAGCGGTCATCCTGAGCATGTACGGCGGCGGCTTTTCCACCATTCCCGCTTATCTCGCCGATATCTTCGGCACGAAGTACGTTGGCGGCATCCATGGGCGACTACTGACGGCGTGGTCTACGGCGGGTGTGCTGGGGCCGGTGCTGGTGAACTACATTCGCGAATATCAGGTCGCCCATGGCGTTGCCAAGGCCGATGCCTACACGACAACCCTGTACATCATGGCCTGCCTGCTGGCGACAGGATTCGTGTGCAACCTGCTGATGCGCGAAGTGCATGAAAAGCACTACATGCGGCACGATCAGGTCGACGACGACTCACTCAACGGTTAACGGGAGTACGACATGGAAACGACGAACAAATCGGAAAGCCATCCCATCCTGCTGGTATTGTTCTGGGCCTATGTGCTGATTCCGCTGGGCTGGGGGGTGTACCAGACCTTCAAGAAGGCCATGGCGTTATTTCAATAATCTCTTCCCGGGTAACGCGGACTATTATTCGGTCGTCTAGCGTTGCCCGATTTGCCCCATGCTCCTAGCCCGCCGCCTTTGTCTAAATTGTAGGGAAATGGCTGGTCAGGAAATCCTGATGTGGGGGTACTCAAAGATATCACCGTCCTGTTTTGAGCCTATAATGCCTAACCCGCAGCACAACATTAAGAACAAGCAACACACGAATAATTAACAATAGCTCGAACGACTCATGCAACAGATCTACCACAAAGCGATTCTTCTTCTTACCACCATGCGGGGCTATGTTTTTGCCGCGACTGTCGGCATTGCCGCCATGGTGTTCCTCGGTGCCACGCTCGCTTCTTCCTTGTTGTATGAAAAACTGTTCGGCGAGAACGCGCGGGAAACCGCCCAGGAAATCTCCTGGCAGAACTACGGCATCCTGACCCGCTCGCTGGAAACCGGAGCGACGCATGCCCAGGTCCAGGCCTTGTCCGAGACGACCAAGAATGCCTTTTCCAATATCACCCGACTGGATGTTTATCGTAGCGCCGGGCTTGCCAATCGATACGGCGTCGTAAATCTGCCACCTGCGTCAGCCGAAGTTTTGCAGGCGATGTCGAGCGGGAAAAAGGTGATCAGCGAGGATGAACAAGGTATCCGCTTCGCTTATCCGGTCAAGGCGCAGTCGAATTGCTTGCGGTGCCATGCCGAAGCGCGCGAGGGAGATGTGCTGGGGGTGATCGCCTCGCACTATCGACTGGAGCCGGTCACGCCCAAGGTGCGAATTTATTACGTTGGTCTGTTCTTGCTGCTGGGAACGCTGGTACTGTTGATCGCAACCGCCATTTCTGCCTTTGCGGCAGGTCGTATCAAGGTTTCTGCCGACCGCTTCCGTCACAAGGTGGGAACGATCAACTCGGTCAAGGATTTCCATCAGCTGGATATCGATAGCGTTAATTTCGGTTTCGAGGAGTTCAACGAGACCTTCGGCCACGTACACGAACTGGTCGAGAAAATCCGCCAGGTGGCGGTGGACAAGAATGTGCTCGAATTCGAAATCCGCCTGCTGGAAAAATTCATCATCACCTCCAATGTGGTGAAAGATTGGCGCGAATTCATCTGCTCCCTCCTCATCGAAATTACGCCCATCATCGACGCTTATGCGCTGGTGACGATTTTCCGCATCGAGGAAGAAGCCTACGAGTGCGAGGTGTTCTGGCGCAATACGCCGTCCGACAAGACCCGCGAGGTATTCGAGCACTTCCTGCACAAGCATCTGGAAGGCAACCCCATGCTGCACGGTAGCGTGCTGCTCAACGTGGTGCACAACATCGCCGACCAGAAGAGCATGCTGGCCGACCTGAGCGAGCATGAGCTGGAACTGCAAACCAAGTCGCTGGTGCTGGATACCCCGCGTATCGGCGGCATCGTCGGCATCGGCGTGCAGTCGACCATGGCCCAGGATGAAGTGCGCAGCATGGTCATCGGTAGCATTCTTACCACGCTGCTCAACCTGGTGGGCTCGGTTAAGGCGATCTACAAATACACCAAGGACCTGGAGTATTACGCCACCCGCGACCCGCTGACCAATATCTACAACCAGCGCATGTTCTGGGAACTGTTGGGTTATGAGGTAGGGCGATCCAAGCGACATAACCAGCATTTCGCTGTGATGATGCTCGACCTGGATAACTTCAAGACCATCAACGACCGCTTCGGCCACCAATTTGGCGATCTGTTCCTGCAAGCCTTCTCGGACATCCTACATAGCGTGGTGCGCGACGGCGATCTGTTGACACGGTACGGCGGCGATGAGTTCTGCATCATTCTGCCCGAGGCCAACGATACCCAGGCACACATGATCGCCCAGCGCATCGTGGAAAGGCTGGAGGCCTATGTGATGCCGACGCCGGACGGTTTGCGCGTCAAGACCACGACTTCGGTCGGCATCGCTGTCTACCCCCAGCACGGCGAGGACCCCAAGGATTTGTTCCTGGTCGCCGACAACATGATGTACAAGGCCAAGCGCTCTGGCAAAAACGCCATCGCCATCCCCAACGAGGACGAGATGGCCGAGGTGTTCCGTCAGGCCGGCGAAAAAATCCTCATGGTGCAGAATGCGCTGGACCAGCGCCGCATCGTGCCGTTCTTCCAGCCCATTTGTAACGCCGCAAACGGCGAGATTGGCATCCACGAACTGCTCATGCGTATCCAGATGGATGACCGCCTCATCGTCGCCAACGACTTTATCGAAGAAGCCGAGAGCATGGGCATCGTGCACAAGATGGATTACCAGCTGATCGAGAAGGCTTTCGAACAGATGCGTGAGCAGAATTACCAGGGCATGCTGTTCGTCAACCTGTCGCCCAAGGCCTTGATCGTCGGCGAATTCGTGGGGCGCGTGCAGCGCTTGGCCAAGGAGTTCGATATCGCGCCGGAACGTATCGTGTTCGAGATCACCGAGCGCGAGACCGTAAGCAACCTCAGTCTGCTGGAGAAATTCGTTCTGGACATCAAGATGCAAGGCTTCAGCTTTGCCATCGACGACTTCGGTTCCGGCTATTCATCCTTCCAGTACATCAAGCGTTTCCCCGTCGATTACATCAAGATCGAGGGCGAATTTATCCGCAACATGCTGCAGGACGAGGTTTACCTGGCATTCATCAAGAGTATCGTGACGCTGGCCAAGGAACTGAAAGTCAAGACCATCGCGGAGTTCGTCGAGGATGCGGACATCCTGGCAGCGGTGAGCGAATTGGGCATCGATTACGCCCAGGGTTACCATATCAGCCGTCCGTCTCAGAAACTCCATACCGGCGCGAATCTAAACTGATTCCCGCTTGAGTAGTGACAACCCCCAAAGGCCCGCAAGGGCCTTTTTTGTTGACCTCGGTTTGTCGCGGGATCGGGTAAAAGCGATCCATATAAGACGTCGGTTTGGTGCCGAAATTGCATGGGGTGTAGGTCAAATCCTACGTGCAATTAACATATAATGGAGTTCTAATAACAATAATGAAACTATCGCGGAATCATACTTTCCTCAAAAAATAACAAATCAAAAACATTGAGATAGACCTATCGTCATGCCCAGTTTTGCCACGCAACCCATTATTGCCTCATACCGCTTTGAAGAGTTGGTAGACATTCCTGCGTTCAAGCGATTGCTGGAGCGGTTTTATGAAACGACAGGAATTCCCAATGGGTTGGTCGATGCCGACGGGACCTTGCTGGCAATGTCGAGCGGGAAGAATGCATGCGAATTGTTTCACCGCATGCAGCCGGCTTCGGCAGAGCGTTGCCGTGAGAGCAACCTCGATATCATGCGCGATCTTTGCCAGGGACAGATCAGCGGAGGGATTTGCCGCAATGGGCTGATGGACTACGCGACGCCGATTTTGATTGAAGGCCGGCAACTGGCGACCTTGTTTCTCGGGCAGATTTTTCATGCACCTCCCGATCTCGAGTTTTTCCGCAACCAGGCACGTCAGTTCGGCTACGACGAGGAGTCCTATCTGGCGGCCATTGCTGCTATTCCTGTCGTGGAAAAAGTGCGCGCCGAGGCCCTCATGCAGGTCATGGTGGAAATGGCGAATATGCTGGCGCAAAGTGGGCTGGCCAAGATTCGCCAGGCAGCGCTTGAATATGAAGTCAACGTCCATAGCGAGAGGCGTATCGAGCTCGAGGATATTCTGGAATCATCCCCGGTCGCCATTGGCTGGTCTAACAGCGATGGCAATGTCGAATACATCAACCGGCAGTTTACCCACCTGTTTGGCTATACGCTGGAAGACCTGCCCGATACCGAAACCTGGTATCGACTGGCATATCCAGACGAGAACTACCGATATAAGATCATCAAACCCTGGGTCAACAGCGCGTTGCTGGCCCATCAAACCGGCACTATCCCGCCCGAACTTGAAGCCGATATCACGTGCAAGGACGGCAGCAAACGGCGAGTTGTGGTTAGGATCTCGTGGGTAGGCCCCTTGCGGCTGGTTAATTTCACCGATATTACCGAACGCTGGAAACAGGATCAGCGCAAGCGTGCCCAGGATGCCATCTTGCAAATGGTTGCCAAGGGCGTTGCGCTGCCTGTCATTCTTGCAGCTATTGTCGAGCAAATTGAATCGGAAGATCCCACAGCCCTTTGCAGTATCCTGCTGCTGGATAAGGAAGGCCAGCACCTGTTTTGCGGTGCGGCACCGCATCTACCCGACTTCTACAACCATGCTATCGATGGGGTGGAGATCGGCATGGGCGTAGGTTCGTGCGGAACAGCGGCGTACTTGGGCCAGCGGGTGATCGTGGAAGATATCCAGACTCACGACTACTGGAAGCCTTATGCCCAATTGGCGCAATCGGCCGGATTGCGCGCTTGCTGGTCCGAGCCCATTGTTTCCTCGCGTGGCAAGGTATTGGGTACGTTTGCAGTCTATCACCCGCACCCCCAGAGCCCGGATGCGCAGGATATCGAGCGCATCGGTTTTGCTGCCAATGTTGCCAGCATCGCCATCGAGAACCGTTATGCTTATGAAGAGCTGGAGCGCCGTGCCTATTCGGATTACCTCACCGGGCTTGCAAACCGCCGCTATTTCCTTGAGCAGGCAGAAAATGAACTGGCGCGTGTGCAGCGCTACGGCGGCCTTTTGTCAATCTTCATGCTGGATGTCGACCACTTCAAGCTCATCAACGATACCTACGGTCACAAGATAGGCGACTTGGTGCTGCAACATCTGGCCAATATCTGCAAGACGACACTACGCGACCTCGATGTGATCGGGCGCATTGGCGGTGAGGAGTTTGCTGTGTTGTTACCGGAAACCGGAAGCGATGCCGCCGAAGATGCTGCTGAACGCCTGCGTCGAGCTTTAGCTGATACCCGCGTCACTTTGCCGGGGGATAAGACTCTAAGTTTTACCGTATCCATGGGTGTGGTCACACTGGAGGGCAAAGGTGCGAGCGTGGATACATTGCTGAACCAGGCAGACCAGGCGCTCTATCTTGCCAAAAACGCAGGCCGCAACCGTGTGTGCACGTTCAGGCAGGTGGTAGGGCACCCCACCATGAACGGAAAATGAATTGATGGACATGGTCAAATTGAATGCCTGAAAGCTGCGGGCGGCAGGCTACGATGCCAAGGCTCGGTTGTTGCAAGTGCAGCTTGACGATGGCGTGACCCTGCAATATCGCGGTGTGGGGGAAGAAACCTGGCGCCAATTGCGCTATTCTAGTTCTGCCTGGAGTTATTACCGCGACAATATCGAAGAATCGTATGCCTCGGCGCGAGTGACTACAACCGCTGCGTCTAAACCTGGCAAGAATCCGCTGGACGATCTGTTCGACAACTGAATTTTCCCATCTCTAATTATCGCGACTGTCCTGCAAAAAGGCTCGGTTCACGAGTTTTTTTGGGCAACATAGCAACGCTTAAACGCTCCCGTCTCCCGCCTGTTGCTTGGCATCTGTTCCCTGTCAATCTAAGCCATTCTTCATGCATGTAAGTATGTAACTATCAGAAAGTATTGGTGATAAAGTCATTAAATCCTCAGCTTTGCTAGTGCTATGATGACGGTATAACCATAAACAGTGCTAAGATTATTCCTATAATAAATCCAAGAATGCGGTTAATGAATGTTTGTCGCGGCAAGGGGGAGGGGAGTATGCTGAACCAATTGCATCAGGAAAATCGCCTGTCGTTTCTTGTGGCTGCGATATCGATACTGCAGCCTTTCGCTGTGCTTGCCCAGGATGCCGAAGCGACGGAAACAGTAAATGAAAAGGCCGGAATAAGCCAGGAAGAAGGCCCTACCGTAGCTCGCTCGCCGATTTCTCCGGTCAACCTAGATACTGTCGTCGTGACCGCGACTGCGAATCCCCTGACAAGCATGCGTTCCAGCGTGGCTGCCAGTATCCTCACGCAGGATCAGATAGAACAATCAGTCCCTGGCAACGCAGCAGAAATCCTCAATAACGTCCCTGGGTTACTGGTGCAATCGTCCGGTGGCGAAGGCAATGCCAATGCGACCGCCCGCGGTTTGCCGCTGAGCGGTGGGGCCAAACTCATGCAATATCAGGAAGACGGGCTGCCCGTGCTGGATTTCGGCGACATCGATTTCGGCACTGCGGATACCTTCGTTCGGGCCGATTACAATCTTGATCGCCTCGAAGTCATCCGCGGCGGTTCTGCTGCGACGTTTGCCAGCAACGCCCCCCGGCGGCGTATTCAACTTCATCAGCAAGACGGGGGAGGAAGCCGGGGGAAGAGTCCGGCTGACTCGGGGCCTGGATTACGACCATACCCGGATGGATTTCGATTACGGCAAGCCGCTCGACGACGGCTGGCGGTTCCATGTCGGCGGATTCTACCGGTTTGGTGAAGGTCCCCGCACGGTGGGGTATCAAGCTGAAGACGGGGGGCAGATCAAAGGCAACATCACCCGCGAATTCGATTCCGGCTACGTCCGTCTCAATTTCAAACTGCTGAACGACCGTGCCCCGGTCTATCTGCCTGTGCCGATCAGGGTCTCGGGCACGACTTCTGCTGCGCATTTTTCATCGCTGCCCAGTTTCGATGTGCTGGACGGCGCCATGCAGTCCAAATATTTCCGCCACGATATTTCGGTAAATCGAAATGGACAGGCGGTCAGTACGGATATTGCAGACGGTTACTATTCAAACAGCAAGGCATTCGGGATCGAAGCGGCATTCGATCTGGCAAAGGACTGGAAGATCGAGGACAAATTTCGCATCGCCTCGACTTCCGGCCGTTTCGTGGGGCCTTACCCGGCCGAGGTGAATACTGCATCTGCGCTGGCGACTTCGATCGGGGGACCGGGTGCTACGTTGAGATATGCCACCGGTCCACGCGCAGGCCAGGTGATTACCGACCCTGCTTCCTTGAACGGAAACGGTCTCGCGGTGCGTACGCATTTATTCAATGTGACACTCGATGATCTCGGTAACTTCGCCAACGACTTGAAGCTGACTAAGCGTTTCAACAGCGGCAACTATGGCGACACCAATGTCACCCTAGGCTATTTCAAATCCCAGCAGATGATCAACCAGGATTGGCATTGGAACACTTATCTGCTCGAGGTCAAGGGTAAGAATGCGGCGCTGCTAGATGTCGTCAATTCCCTGGGCCAGGTCGTCACCCAGAAGGGATTAGTTGCCTATGGGGAGCCGGCCTGGAAGAACTGTTGTGTTCACTCTTACAAGCTGAAATACGACACCGACGCGCCTTATCTCGCATTGGGGTGGCAACAAGGGCCGATTAACTTGGACGGCAGTTTGCGCTATGACGTTGCCAGTGCCTCAGGCTCCTACGCGGGATCGACCGGGACGAAGATCATGGATGTCAATGGCGACGGCGTGATCGAACCACCCGAACAAAAGGTGCCTATCGTCGACCCGGCAAGTAAAAGGCCGGTTGACTATACCGTCCGCTACTTGTCCTATTCATTCGGTGCAAACTATCTGCTTAACCCGGATTTGGCTGTTTTCGGCCGTATCAGCCGAGGCGGGCGTGCGAATGCCGAACGAGTGCTTTTCGGTGGTGGAATCCATGCGGACGGCAGTATCGCCAAAGAGGTTGCAGTTAATTCCGTAAAACAGGTTGAGGGTGGCATCAAATGGCGAAGCAGTCGTGCGAGTTTATTCGCTACATTGTTTCATGCCACAACTTCAGTGACCGACCAGGACATTACGTCGATTGTTAATCGGTTCACCAGTAGTGAGTACGAGGCGGACGGACTGGAACTTGAAGGTAGCTACAATCTACATGGGTTCCACCTGTTTGGTGGGCTCACCTATACACATGGCACAGTGACACGAGCCGATAAGAATCCGCAGAGTGTCGGCTATCAGATCAATCCACGATTTATGTACCAGTTGACCCCGGCCTATCACATTGGAAAGCTCGACTTCGGTCTTAACTTCATTGGCTTATCGAAGTTCCCCTCTGTTGGCTATGGCCTGGATAATCCTGGGTACGTGCAGGTGAACGGCTTTCTGAACTATGTGCTGGAGAAAGGCTGGTCGCTATCGCTTTCCGGCAATAATCTCTTCAACCGGATAGGCATTACCGAGATACCCAACGCTGGAGCCGGGGTGCCATCAACTGGGGCTACGACGGCCCGCTCTATCAACGGACGTACCATTAATGCAGCGCTCATTTACTCCTTTTAGGGGATTGTGGCGCTTAGCTGCGTGGTTTTTCGTACTTCTGCCGGTATGGGCTGCGTTAGCGATAGCCGAGCCAGTCTCCAAAAGTGATGCCCGTTCACCAAAAACTATACCTGTCTGGACGCGCGCAGCGCTCAATACCGATGAAGCGGGTGTGCTTAAAGCCTCCACGGATAATTTCAATCGTCTTCAGCATCGCTACAAAATCGAATTATTCTCATCCAATTACCGAAATTATGCCGACTGGGTAAAAAGCGTGGCCCTGACCGGAGGGCTACCGTGTTTGCTGGAAGTCGACGGTCCGTATGTGGCCGACTTCGCGTGGCCGGGCTATCTGCAGCCTCTCGACAAGTTTGTTTCCCGCGATTTGAGAAACGACCTGCTGCCTTCGATTATCGCCCAGGGAACCTACGACGGCCGGCTGTACACCTTGGGGCAATTCGATTCGGGGTTAGGGCTATGGGCGAACAAACGCTACCTGGAGATGGCTGGGGTTAGGATACCGACTGTCGATGCACCCTGGAGTTTGTCAGAGTTCGAGCACATCCTGGTTAAGCTCTCATCGGTAAAAGGCGTGGATTACCCACTCAGCATGACGGTGTATGCGGGGATGAGCGAATTCTATGCTTATGCCTATTCCCCCATACTTCAGGGATTCGGCGGCGATTTGATCGATCGCAAAAGCTATCGTACGGCGCACGGCGTGCTTGACGGCCCGCAATCGATCGCAGCAATGAAGCGCTTTCAATACTGGTTCAAGCAGGGGTGGACTCAGCCGATTTTCAAACGCAACGATGATTTCGAGAAAAGGCGTACCGCGCTTTCATGGACCGGACACTGGAAATATCCAGGCTACCGCAAGGCGTTGGGAGACGATTTGATATTATTGCCGCTTCCCGATTTCGGCCATGGCATCAAAACCGGGATGGGTTCCTTGAGTTGGGCCATTACCAGTACGTGCGACGCCCCGGAAGGCGCCTGGGCGTTCCTGGCCTATCTCATGACTCCACAAGAAGTGCTGCGCATGACCAACGCAAATGGAGCGGTCCCAGCGCGTAAATCCGCCTTGGCGGAGTCTCCCTTATATGGTCGAGACGCCCCTCTCAATGTGTACGCACAGCAATTGCTGCATGGGCATGGCGTGCCTCGTCCTGCCGTTCCCGGTTATAGCACGATCAGCAAGTCTTTTTCGAAGGCGATGAGCGATATTATCGCCGGTAATAACGTTGAGGCCGCACTGGGCAAGGCTGCCGATGACATCGATGCAGATATTATTGCCCGCGACCCCAATTCGCAGAGTCGCCAATGAACGAGGTGCGACTTTTCTGGGGCAAGCTGATACGGTACGGCATCAAGCAGAGGATTTTGCTGGTCCTGGTGGTCGTGCTGGTGCTGACCACTTTGCTGGATGCGTTGCTGGCCTCGTATTTTACCAACCGGCAAAATCAGGAATCCGCCTTCGCCAATCTCGACAATGCCTTGCAGGCATGGCAAAGCGATCTGCAAACGATGACGACGCGGCTCAGGTCGGTGGCCTTGGTCACCGTGGGCGACGCGGCACTCCTCAATCAGCTATCCGAGCTGTTGACGCTGGAATTCAATCTCGATACATCTGTCGCTGCGTCCGGATTTAGTGAAATGGCGAGGACACTTGCCTACCGCAAGACGGTTTCGCTGAATCGGTTGCAACTCGCCTTGCATACGGGGGGATTCAGCAGTATTGCCGTGTATACCCGCGACAAGCTGAGTTACTACGTTTCGGAAACGGAAGTCGGGATGATGACCCGGCAGGACAACCATCGCGAAGTCTGGACCACGGCCACAGCCAATGCGGATGGCGATATGCCCTTCCAGAACTGGCCGTCATGGAAGCATGGCCGAATGCCAGATATACCGACGACTCTGCCGGCGCTGGCGCAGCCGATGGTTTCTTTTAATTTTCCCGTGCCTGATGAGACCGTACTTGAAGTGACGGTGCCCATCCAGGGGATTGTGGAAAATGTCATGACCGACGCCGAGCACAACCCCATCGTGCATTTCTTTTCGGATATGTCGATTGCCGGCCGGCCCACTAAGCTTCGTCGCGAGCTGGAACCAGGGAGTCAGGCGGTTACTGTTGCGGTGGTTGTCTTTCGCAAATCCATCGGACGAGCGGCACTGGACGAAGTCGCAAGGAAAACCGGCAGTATCCCGGCCATGTTCTCGCCGGATGGCCGTCATCCTCTAGAGCTTCCTGGCCTTAGGCTGATTTCCGACGAAATGCTTCGGCAGGTACAAGCAGATGGACGGATGGTGCATGGACAGAGACACGTTGTCACCGCCGGCGAAAAATCCTACTACGTGGCCATGCTGCCCTGGCAATTCGAGCGCCAACCTCGCTTGACGCTGGCGCTGGCGTCTCCCCGCGATAGTACATTGCAGAACATCCGGCAGACGGTCGCTGCAATTCTGGCCATGGCCATCGGAATCCTGTTGTTGAGTGTGGCGGTAGGAACGTTATGGGTGAAGCGCCTGATCGACCCCATCGTTCACTTGACCGCGGCCGTGAACAAAATCACACAGAAGGAACGGATGGACGAGAGCCGCTATCTCGATCATCGCGGTACCACGGCGGGACTGCAACCCATCGTTATTCAGGCAGAAGACGAAGTGAGAGCCTTGGCCCAGGCCTTCAACGCCATGCTCTCCGAACTGCAACAATCGTTCGAGACCCTGGAACAACGCGTTCATGACCGTACCGCCGAGCTGCGGCAGCAAACCCGTTACGTGCGGGAGCTGTTTGACACCCTGCCTGTGGGGGCATGGCTCAAGGATACGCAGGGGCGTTACCTGGCGGTGAACCAGGCGAGTGCCGACGCATGCGGACATTCGGTCGACGAGATGCTGGGCAAGACTGACGAGGTTTTGTGGCCGGCTGAACAAGCGGCGCTCTTCCGCGCCGACGAGGCCGAAGTGATGATCACTCGCCAGCGGAAAATCGTGGAGCGTCTGCAAATGCTGGCAAACGAGACTGCCCCCGTGTGGATGGAAATCTATTATGCCCCTGTGCAGGATGAGGACGGCACTTTGCTGGGCACTGTGGGCGTGACCCGCAATATCAGCGAATTCAAGAGCACGGAGGCGGTACGAGAGGCGGCGTTGGCTGAGGCCGAGCGTCTTGCCCGCTTGCGTAGCGATTTCCTCGCCAAGATGAGCCATGAATTGAGAACGCCGTTGAACGGCATTCTCGGCTATGCGCAGATATTGTTGCGCGACAAGAACCTCACCGAGTCGCAAACCACAGGATTGAACATCATCCTGAAAAGCGGGGAGCATTTACTGACGCTGATCAACGATATCCTCGACCTGGCCAAGATCGACGCCAACAAGCTGGAGCTTTATCCCAACGACATTTTCTTTGACAAGTTCCTGCAAGTCCTCAGTGAAATGGTGGGGATCAAGGCCGCCCAGAAAAAACTGGATTTCGTCTGCGAAACCTCACCCGACTTGCCCCGGATGATCCATGCCGACGAGCGACGCCTGCGACAAGTGCTGCTGAACCTTCTGGACAATGCGATCAAGTTTACCGATCGCGGACGAGTGCTGCTCCGTGTTGGACATACCACGGAAGGCCGCTTGAGGTTTGAGGTAGAGGATACAGGCAGAGGTATTGCGGAGGAGGGGCAGCGAACTATTTTCCTGCCTTTCGAGCAAGCGGGGGAAGCCCGGCAACGCATGGGTGGAACCGGTCTGGGTCTGGCCATTAGTCAACAGTTCGTGCGTCTAATGGGTGGGGAAATTCAGGTCGAGAGCCGCTTGGGCGAAGGCAGCCGATTCAGCTTTGAGATTGCGGTGCCGGAAGAAGGCACCATGCCTGTTACCGGCGTTTCCCGTCAGGTCGTGACTGGATACAAGGGTGAACGCAAGACGATATTGGTCGTGGACGACCTCGCGGAGAATCGAAAACTCATTAGAGACATGTTGATTCCCCTGGGGTTTGGAATAGTCGAGGCTGAAAACGGTGTCGATGCGTTGAAGCAGGCAGAAGCCGTCCGTCCGCCTATTATTCTGATGGATGTGCTCATGCCTGAAATGGACGGATTGGAGGCTACCCGACGCCTCAGGCAAATGCCGGGGATGCAGGATGTTGCTGTCATTGCCATTTCAGCGAGTGTGTCGAGTTCGGATGAGAAAAAGTGCTTTGAGGCCGGTATGAATGCGTTTCTGGCCAAACCGGTGATCATCGATCAACTGCTTGCGCAAATGGGCGCATTGTTGAATATCGAATGGGCTAACGATGTTGAGGTGGTTCCTGTCCGCTACGAAGAAAGCGGCCGTCTCGAAGCGCCGCCGCAGCAGGAAATCAAGATCCTGCATGCATTGGCGCTACGGGGAAATATGCGAGATATTCGTCAGCACGCAACTGCGCTGGTGGAACTTGATGAGCGCTATCGGCCGTTTGCCGATAAGTTGCATCAACTAGCGCGTGAGTATCAATCCAAAGCCATTCTGAACTTTGTCGAGCAATATCTCGATCGGACTACGCTGGACCAGCAATAAGGCTTTTGGGCGTGGGCAGGTGCCTGGGTTAGGCTAGGGGCACTGCCTCGCGCCCTAGTGCTTGCCTTCCTTGGCCATGTTGATGCTGTACTTGGGGATTTCGACGACCAAATCCGTGTTCTGCACGATGGCCTGGCACGATAAACGCGAATTCGGCTCCAGTCCCCAGGCCTTATCCAATAGGTCTTCTTCGTTTTCCTCAGGTGCCGGCAGGCTATTGTAGCCTTCGCGCACGATGACATGGCAGGTTGTGCAGGCGCAAACCTTGTCGCATGCGTGTTCGATGTCGATATCGTTGTCGAGCAGAGTGTCGCAGACGGAAGCACCCGACTGTGCTTCGATCACGGCGCCTTCCGGGCAAATCTCGACGTGGGGCAATACGATGATTTTCGGCATCAGTTGAGTTCTTCCAGTTTGTGGCCGGTCAGGGCTTGTTGCACGCTGGCGTCCATGCGGCGGGCGGCAAACGGCTCAGTGGCTTTATTAAGGGCTTCCATTTCGCGGCTGATCGCGGTCGCATCGGCACCCTGCGATGTTTCGCGCAAAGCAGCGATCTGATTTTCGAGCGCCTTGCGCTCTTCCGCACTCAGGAATTTATCGCCGTCCTTTTCCAAGGCGGCATTGATCGCTACGATCAGGCGCTCGGCTTCTACCTGGGCTTCGCGCAGGGCGCGGGCTTGTTTGTCTTCACCGGCATGCGAGAACGACGCTTGCAGCATGTCGGCGATTTCGCTTTCCGACAGTCCATAAGACGGCTTCACCGTGATGTGAGCTTCCACGCCGCTGGTTTGTTCCTGCGCCGAAACCGAGAGCAGCCCGTCGGCATCGACCTGGAAGGTAACGCGAATGCGCGCCGCTCCTGCGGCCATCGGCGGAATGCCGCGCAATTCGAAGCGCGCCAGCGAACGGCAGTCGGACACCATTTCGCGTTCGCCTTGCACCACGTGGATGCCCATAGCGGTCTGGCCGTCCTTGTAGGTGGTGAAATCCTGCGCGCGGGCGACGGGAATTGTCGAGTTGCGCGGAATGATTTTCTCGACGAGGCCGCCCATGGTTTCCAAGCCTAGCGACAGCGGCACCACGTCCAGCAGCAGCAAGTCGTCCTCGCTACGGTTGCCCGCCAGCACGTTAGCCTGGATGGCGGCGCCGAGAGCGACGACCTTGTCCGGATCGAGGTTGGTGAGCGGCTCCTGGCCGAAAAACTCCGCCACAGCGTGCTGGATTTGCGGCATGCGCGTCGCGCCGCCCACCATCACCACGCCTTGCACATCTTCCACGCCTAGTTTGGCGTCTCGCAGTGCTTTTCTCACCGGAGCCATGGTTTTGGCAACCAGGGTTTGCGTCAGTGCGTGGAAAATCTGGGTCGTCAATGTCAGGTTGATGATGTCGCCGCTTCTCAGCACGCACGTAATGTTGGCTTCGGCGTGCTCGCTTAGCCATTCCTTGGCTTCGCGCGCCTTAGTAAGCAACAGGCTGTTGTCTTCCGGCGAGAGCGGCGGTAGCTTGGCCTGTTCCAGCATCCAGCAATAAATGCGCTGGTCGAAATCGTCGCCGCCCAAGGCGGAATCGCCATTGGTAGCCAGTACTTCGAATACGCCCTTGGAAAGCTTGAGTACCGATACGTCAAACGTCCCGCCACCCAGGTCATAGACCACATAGACGCCTTCAGAACCGTTATCCAGCCCGTAGGCGACGGCGGCTGCAGTGGGCTCGTTGAGCAGACGCAGCACATTCAGGCCGGCGAGGCGGGCTGCGTCCTTGGTGGCTTGGCGCTGGGCATCATCAAAATAAGCGGGCACCGTGATCACGGCCCCAGTCAATTCGCCACCCAGGGATTTTTCGGCGCGAGCCTTGAGCACCTTGAGGATTTCCGCCGCGACTTCGACGGGGCTCTTGGGCCCGGCGGCAGTCTTGATCTGCAACATGCCCGGCGAATCGACGAATCGGTACGGCAGATGGATGACGTCGGCGATGTCGTGCAAGCCGCGTCCCATGAAGCGCTTGGCCGAAGCGATGGTGTTCTGCGGATCGTTGCTTTGCTGTTTTTGCGCAGCTGCGCCTACGTGCGGTTCTTCGTCGGCGAGAAAACGCACCACGGAAGGCAGCAGGGCGCGGCCGTCCTCGTCATGCAGGACGACGCTCAAGCCGCTACGGACGGTCGCTACCAGGGAGTTAGTTGTCCCGAGGTCGATGCCTACCGCCAGCCGATGCTGGTGCGGCGCGGCACTCATGCCGGGTTCGGATATTTGGAGAAGAGCCATTATTCTTCTAACGCTTCAATTGCCTGATCTATTTCGGCCTGCACTTTATCAAGAAAGCGCAGCTTGCGCACCGTTTCGCTGGCGCTGGAATAATCTGCATTGGAATCGAGCTGGCCTGCCAACGCCAGCTGCATGTCGCGCGACTCCTGGCGCAACTCGCGGCTGAGTGCATCGAGCGCATTGACATCGGTCGCTGACTGGGCTTCCTCGATCGCCTCGCGCCATTCCATCTGGCGCATGAGGAAGTCAGGTGGCATGGCCGTGTTGGATTCTTCCTGCGTATCTACACCGTGAAGTCGCAGCAGGTAGCGGGCGCGATCCAGCGGATTCTTGAGGGTCTGGTAAGCCTCGTTAGCGTGCGTCGCCCACTGCAGCGAGCGGCGGCGTTCGGTATCGGATGCGGCGACGAAACGGTCGGGATGCACCTCGGCCTGTAGCTGGCGGTAGGCTTGGTCCAGACGTGCGAGGTCGATGTTGAATGCGGGGGGGAGTCCGAACAGCTCGAAATAAGTTCTTTGCATATTTCCAGATCAGCAGTGGCGGTCAACGGTCGGCAGGGTCAAGCGCCTCGCTGCGCCGGTTCGCCCGGCCAGCGATCAGACAGTAAAGCTCTCGCCGCAGCCGCACTCGCCCTTGACGTTGGGGTTGTTGAACTTGAAGCCTTCGTTCAGCCCTTCCTTGGTGTAATCCAGTTCGGTGCCGTCCAGATAAACTAGGCTCTTGGGATCGAGCAGCACGGTGACGCCGTGGCTTTGGAAAGTCACGTCTTCGCTGGCGATCTCGTCGGCGAATTCAATCGTGTAAGCCATGCCGGAGCAGCCGGAAGTCTTCACGCCAAGGCGTAGGCCCACGCCCTTGCCACGGTTGTCGAGGAATTTCTGAACGCGTGCCGCAGCGGCTTCTGTCAATGTGATTGCCATGATGATGTTCCTGTTACTTGGCGGCGGCCTGGGTTTCTGGTTCGCACACCTTGCTTTCGGCACTCTCGCCCGACTTCTGCTTCAAATCTGCAATCGCGGCCTTGATGGCGTCTTCAGCCAGTACCGAGCAGTGGATTTTCACCGGCGGCAACGCGAGCTCTTCGGCGATATCCGAATTCTTGATCTGCAACGCCTCGTCCAGCGTCTTGCCCTTGATCCATTCCGTTACCAGCGAAGACGATGCAATGGCGCTGCCGCAACCGTAGGTCTTGAACTTGGCGTCTTCGATCACGCCTTCGTCGTTCACCTTGATCTGCAATTTCATCACGTCGCCGCATGCAGGCGCCCCCACCATGCCGGTGCCGACATTGGTGTCGTTCTTGTCGAACGAGCCCACGTTGCGCGGGTTTTCGTAGTGATCCAGTACTTTATCGCTGTATGCCATTTTGTTGCTCCTTCAATATTTGCGTGCATTCGATTCGTTTACCCGACAACGTCGTCAGGCGAACGGGGCTTTGCCTAGTGCGCTGCCCATTCAACTTTTTCGAGATCCACGCCTTCCTGATACATCTCCCATAAGGGCGAGAGTTCGCGCAGCTTGCCGATCTTGCCCTTGAGCAGGTTGATCGTGTAATCGACTTCTTCCTCGGTGGTAAAGCGGCCGATGGAGAAGCGGATGGAGCTGTGGGCGAGTTCGTCGCTGCGGCCCAGGGCACGCAGCACGTAGGACGGTTCCAGGCTGGCCGAGGTACAAGCCGAGCCGGAAGACACCGCGATGTCCTTCACCGCCATGATGAGCGATTCGCCTTCGACGAAGTTGAAGCTCATGTTGAGGTTGTGCGGCACGCGTTGATCGAGGTCGCCGTTGAGATACACCTCTTCGATCTCATTGAGACCGGCATAGAGACGGTCGCGCAGTTTGCGGATTCGTGCATTTTCCTGCGCCATTTCTTCGCGAGCGATGCGGAAGGCTTCACCCATGCCGACGATTTGATGGGTCGCGAGCGTGCCCGAGCGCATGCCGCGTTCATGACCGCCGCCGTGCATCTGGGCTTCGAGGCGGACGCGCGGCTTGCGGCGCACATACAAGGCGCCGATGCCCTTGGGGCCGTAGGTCTTGTGGGCGGAGAAGCTCATCAAGTCGACGGGGAGTTTTTCCAGATCGATCTCGACCTTGCCGGTGGCCTGGGCTGCATCGACGTGGAACACGATGCTTTTCTCGCGGCAGATATTGCCGATGGCTGTAATGTCCTGGATCACGCCGATCTCGTTGTTCACGAACATGACCGAAACCAGGATGGTGTCGGGCCGGATCGCAGCCTTGAACTTCTCCAGGTCGATCAGGCCGTTGGGTTCGGGATCGAGGTAGGTGACTTCGAAGCCGTGGCGTTCCAATTCACGGCACGGGTCGATCACAGCCTTATGTTCCGTCTTGACCGTGATGAGGTGCTTGCCGCGTCCCTGGTAGAACTGGGCGGCACCTTTGATGGCGAGGTTATCCGATTCGGTCGCTCCCGAGGTCCAGACGATTTCCTTGGGGTCGCAATTGACCAGTGCCGCCACTTCGGCGCGCGCGTCTTCCACCGCCTTGTCTGCCACCCAGCCGAACACGTGCGAACGCGAGGCCGGATTGCCGAAATGCTCGGTGAGATAGGGAATCATCTTCTCCGCCACGCGCGGGTCCACCGGCGTCGTCGCAGAGTAATCGAGGTAGATCGGGGTATGAACAGTCATGGTTTCCTCAAACCGCAATCGCGGTCATATTTTGCATGCGCGACAATTCGTATTGCAGCGCCAATAAAAATCCTTGTACTTCTTCTGCCGTATTCTCCGGCCCCAGGCTGATGCGTACCGCGCCTTGTGCCAATGATGGGTCGACACCCATTGCCATTAACACCGGGCTAGGGTCCGAGCTATCGCTGGAACAAGCCGAGCCGCTTGCCACTGCAAAGCCTGCTCGATCAAGCGCCATCACCAAGGTTTCGCCATCGATACCGGGGATCGCGAAAAACGTCGTATTAGGCAGTCGTGGGGCGTTCTCACCGAAGATAATAGCGCCAGCTTGTTTCAAGCCGGTTTCCAGCGAGTTGCGCACTGCTTCTCCCTGATATGGGTACGAAGCCAGTAATTCACAAGCCCTGCCGAAGCCGACGATAGCAGCAATGTTTTCCGTGCCGCTGCGGCGGCCTTTTTCCTGTCCGCCGCCGTAAAGCAATGCTTGCATGTCGACGCGTTTGTCGACGATCAATGCGCCTGTGCCTTGCGGCCCGCCGATTTTGTGACCGGAAACGCTCATTGCGTTGACGTTCAGTTCGGCGAAATTCAATCTCGTTTTTCCCAGTGCCTGCACTGCATCGGTATGCACCAATGCGCCGCGCTTGCGGGCCATTTCGGCCAATGCAGGAATATCCTGCAAGACGCCGGTTTCATTATTCGCCAGCATCATGGAAACCAGGGCCACCGGCTGGGCTAATGTATCAGCGAGTTGGTCGGCGCTGATACGACCATCCGCCTCGACGCCGATAACTGCAAGTTTCCAACCGCGCTGTTGCATGGACTGCGCCGGACGCATGACGGCGGGATGCTCGATCGAGCTCACTGCAAGTGAAGACGGCTTCAATCCATCGCAAATGCCGCGAATGGCTAGATTATCCGCCTCGGTGCCGCCACTGGTAAATACGAGCTGCGACGGATGCGCGCCGACGGCAGCGGCGACTTGTTCCCTTGCGGTTTCAAGTGCTTGCCGGGCGGCGCGCCCGAATTGATGACGACTCGAAGCATTGGCCGGAATGCCCAGCCAGGGCCACATCGCTTCCTTGACCGCCGGGTTGAGCGGCGTGGTCGCGTTGTGGTCGAAATAAACGCTTCTCGTCATGCCTTCCTTAAGCTGCTTGCGCGGCGCTCCTGGTGCGCTTGGGCTCGGCGATGACGACCTTCTTGCCGCCGCGCTGCGAAGCCACGAGTTGGGCCAGGCTGACGCCTTCGAGGTATTCCAGAATCTTGACGTTGAGCGCCGTCCACAGGTCGTGGGTCATGCAGCGGTGGTCGTCATGGCAGTTTTCGTTGCCGCCGCACTGGGTGGCGTCGATCTGCTCGTCCACGGCGCGGATGATGTCGGATACGGAAATGGACTTGGGGTCCATGGCGATGCGGTAGCCGCCGCCGGGGCCGCGCACGCTCTTGACGAGGCCGTTCTTGCGCAGGCGGCTAAACAATTGTTCGAGGTAAGACAGGGAAATATCCTGCCGTTCGCTGATGGTGGTCAACGTGACCGGACGCCCCGTTTCGTTGAGGGCAATATCAAGCATGGCGGTGACGGCAAAGCGCCCTTTGGTAGTCAATCGCATAGGTTTTTGTGCTTTCGCATGAGGTCAGGTAAGGACTTCATTGTCTAATACCTTACTTATTCAGTCAACTATCTTGTTCAGATAGTTCACATCGAAAGCTTCACCAACCTTTTCGTCGACTTCCAGATCTGCGCCCAGTTTGGCTAATTGCTCGGCCATGTCCTGCAGGCGCTTGTCCTGCTCGGCGGCATGGTCGAGCAGCGCATGGATGGCCTTGGTCATAGGGTCGTTGTGGTCGTCGCCTACGGCGTAGGCGGAGAATCCCATCTTCTCTGCGGTCTCGTTGCGCTGCCGGGCTTTTTCCTGATCCAGGATGCGTGCCGGAATCCCAACAGCGGTCGCTCCTGCGGGAACATCCTTGACCACCACCGCGTTGGAGCCGATTTTTGCCCCTGCACCTACGGTAATCGGGCCGAGCACCTTGGCACCGGCGCCGATGACGACGCCTTCCATCAAGGTCGGATGGCGCTTGCCCTTGTTCCACGAGGTGCCGCCCAGGGTGACGCCGTGATATAGCGTGCAATCGTCGCTGATGACGGCGGTTTCGCCGATTACAACGCCCATGCCGTGATCGATGAAGACGCGGCGGCCGATGGTCGCGCCCGGATGAATTTCAATACCGGTGAAAAAGCGGCCAAGGTGCGAAAACACCCGTGCCAGCCAGCGCAGGCCTAGATTCCACAGCCAGTGCGAAAAACGGTGAAAAATCAGCGCATGCACGCCGGGGTAAGTGGTCAGCACTTCCCAGGTGTTGCGAGCAGCAGGGTCGCGCTCGAAAACGACGGCGATGTCTTCGCGCAGGTGGTTAAACATGAATTTCAGGCAGCCGAAAAGTTGAGCAATTTATCGGGGAATTATGCCATAAAGGGCAAAATGCCGCGATCTAACTGCTGTCTGGTTTCGAACGTGGAAATTAGCGATTGGTTCGGGAATTGTTTTTCTGAACCGATTTGAGAATGCCGCGCAGGATATTGATTTCTTCCTCATGCAGGCGGGTTCTGGCAAACAATCGACGCAGGCGCGACATCAGGCGCTTGGGCTGGGCGACGTCGAGATAGCCGATATCGACCAGGGTTTGCTCCAGATGCTGGTAAAAGCCTTCCGTCTCGTCGTGTGTGGCGTATTTCTCACGCCCGGCCTTGGGTTGGGGTGTTTCCTCGTTTTTCATGCGTAATTCATACGCCATGACCTGTACTGCGGCGGCCAGATTGAGCGAGGAGTATTCCGGATTGGCGGGGATATGTGCCAGCCGCTGGCAGCGGATCAGTTCTTCGTTCGATAGGCCGTTGGTTTCGTTGCCGAACACCAGCGCGACTTCCTGCTCTGCGGCAATCTCCAGTACTTCTTCCGCAGCGTCGCGGGGTGTGACCGGCACATGGGACAGTTCACGTTTGCGTGCCGAGAGGCCGATGACGAAACCGCAACCCGTCAATGCTTGTTCCAGCGTATCGCACACCACAATGCTTTCCAGCACATCCGTAGCCCCCGAGGCCATGGCGTAGGAGTTGGGGTGCGGGAATTCCTTGGGTCGTACCAGATAAAGACGGGATAGCCCCATGGTCTTCATGGCACGGGCAGCGGAGCCGATATTGCCGGGATGGCTGGTCTGGCAGAGGACGATACGGATGTTGGCGAGCTTGTTCAAGGCGCTGGTTTCCCAAGGACTTTGTTCACGAGAAGGGGGCGGGTAGGGTAAAATGCGCAGCTATTCTAATTGTTCTTTATCCAAATTATGCATCCCATGCTCAACACGGCGGTGAAAGCCGCCCGCCGCGCAGGCTCCATTATTACGCGTGCTTCGCAAAACATCGACGCACTCACGGTGCGCAACAAGCGCCACAACGACTACGTGAGCGAAGTCGATCACGCCGCTGAACAAGCGATTGTCGAAACGCTGCTGGAAGCCTATCCCAACCACGCCATCCTGGGCGAGGAGGGTGGCAAGCAGGGCGGGGATGCAGATTATCTGTGGATCATCGATCCGCTCGACGGCACCACCAATTTCCTCCACGGCTTTCCCCAATACTGCATTTCCATCGCATTGCAGCATCGCGGCGTGCTGGAACAAGCCGTGGTGTACGATCCCAACCGCAATGATCTGTTCACGGCGACCAAGGGCCGCGGTGCTTTCCTCAACGATCGCCGTATCCGCGTCAGCAAGCGTACCAAGCTGCAAGAATCGTTGATCGGCACCGGTTTGCCGTTCCGCGATTTCACCCACGTCGATACCTACCTCGGCATGTTCAAGGACATGATGCAGAAGACCTCCGGTATTCGTCGTCCGGGTTCTGCCGCGCTTGACCTCGCCTATGTGGCCTGCGGTTGGTACGACGGTTTCTGGGAAATCGGTTTATCCAAGTGGGATGTCGCCGCTGGCGGTTTGCTGGTGCTGGAAGCGGGTGGCCTGGTGGGCGATTTCGAAGGCAACGAAAGCTGGATGGCGACCGGCAATATCGCCGCGGGCAACCCCAAGGTGTTCGGCCAGATGCTGCAAGTGCTGGCACCCCACCTCACGCCGGAACTCAAGACGCCGGCCGAGTAACTACCAGCCATGCATGCCTTCGAGTCCATCGCCGAGCAGCGTATCAGCGAAGCGGTCGCCAAGGGCGAACTCGACAATCTTCCCGGCGCCGGCCAGCCGCTCAACCTGGACGACGATCCGCTGGTGCCGGAAGATTTGCGCCTGGCTTATCGCATCCTCAAGAACGCCGGCTACGTGCCGCCCGAAGTCGAAGCGTTCAAGGAATTCGCCGATCTCGAACGCCTGGTGCATTCCCTCGAAGAAGGCGAAGCCCGCAGCCAGGCCATGAAGAAATTGCGCGTGCTGAGCCTGCAACTTGGCGAGTTGCGCAACACCAGCCTGCAAGTCGAGGCGGGCTATTACAGTCAATTGCTAAACCGCCTCACCTAGCCTTTCCTGATGGCCGTCGATCTCCAGCAAGGACTATCGCACCAGGCCGCCGCCGCACGACTCGCCCACGACGGGCCCAACCAACTCCCCAGCGCCAATCCGCGCAAGGTATGGGCGATTGCTATCGACGTGGTACGTGAGCCCATGTTTTTGCTGCTGATCGCCTGCGGCACGCTTTATCTCCTGCTGGGCGACAAGACGGAAGCGGCCATGCTGCTCGCTTTCGTCTTCGTCATCATCGGCATCAGTTTCGTCCAGAGCCGCAAGAGTGAACGGGCGCTGGAGGCCCTGCGCGATCTTTCCAGTCCGCGCGCTTTGGTGATTCGCGATGGCAAGCAGCATCGAATCCCCGGGCACGACGTGGTGCGCGGCGATTTGCTGGTGCTGAGCGAAGGCGACCGCGTACCGGCTGACGCCGTGTTGCTGTCCGGCATCAATTTGGCGGTGGATGAGTCCTTACTCACCGGGGAGTCTGTGCCGGTACACAAGGAGGCAGTCGAGCGTTTGCCTCAAACAATGCCAGTGCCCGGAGCCGAATCGGCCTTTGGGCTCTACTCTGGTACTTTGGTCGTGCAGGGCAAGGGCATCGCCCAGGTGATGGCGATCGGGGTGGAAACGCAGCTGGGCAAGATCGGCAAACGGCTGCAACAAATTACCTCCGACGAGACGCGGTTGCAGCGCGACATGGCACGGATTGTGAAGCGCATCGCCTGGTTCAGCCTGTCGTTGAGCCTGGCGGTGGGCGCCTATTACGGATTGACCCACAGCGATTGGCTCAACGGCTTTCTGGTCGGTATCACCTTTGCCATGGCCGTATTGCCGGAGGAACTGCCGGTCGTGCTCTCGATCTTCTTCGCCCTTGGCGCATGGCGCTTGTCGCAAAAGCGGGTGCTCACCCGGCGCATTCCGGCGATCGAAATGCTGGGCGCCGCCACGGTGCTGTGCGTGGACAAGACCGGCACGCTGACCCAAAACCGCATGGCGCTCAAAAGCGTATGGACTACGTCCGGGCATTGCGATCTGACTAACCTCGGCATTGCGGCTTTGCCGGAGACGTATCACGAAGTGCTGGAGTTCGGCCGCCTCGCCAGCCATCGCGATCCGTTCGACCCGATGGAACTGGCGATCAAGCAAGCTATCGAGAAAACGCTGGAAGGCACCGAGCACATCCACCGCGACTGGACGCTGGTGGAAGAGTATCCGCTGTCGCGCGAACTGCTGGCGATGTCGCGGGTATGGCAGTCGCCTGATCGTGCGCAGTATGTCATCGGCGCCAAGGGCTCGCCGGAAGCGATTTTCGACCTGTGTCATCTTACCCCCGAAACCGCGCAGGCCCTGATGCAAGAGGCACATACTTTGGCAGAACAAGGACTGCGGGTGCTAGGCGTTGCCAAATCGAGCTTCGATTCCACGGTATTGCCGCCCATCCAACACGATTTCGAATTCACGTTTCTCGGGCTGTTGGGGTTAGCCGACCCCATCCGTCCGGATGTTCCGGCCGCTATTGCCGAAAGCCGCACAGCCGGGGTGCGCGTTGTCATGATTACCGGCGATCACCCGGCCACGGCCATGAATATCGCACGTCAGGTCGGGCTCGGCATCGAAGGTGGTCTGCTGAGCGGCAGCGAACTCGATGCCATGAGCGATGCCGAGTTGCGTGAGCGCATACGCGAGGTCAACGTATTCTGCCGGGCAGTGCCGGAGCACAAGCTGCGTCTGGTCGAGGCGCTCAAGGCTGACGGCGAGATCGTCGCCATGACGGGGGACGGCGTCAACGACGCACCCGCCCTCAAGGCCGCACACATCGGCATTGCCATGGGTGCTCGCGGGACCGACGTGGCGCGGGAAGCGGCCGATCTGGTGCTGCTTGATGACGATTTTGCTGCATTAGTGGCTGCTGTGCGCATGGGGCGGCGCATCTTCGACAACCTGCGCAAGGCAGCGGCTTTTCTCATCGGCGTCCATCTCCCCATCGTCGGCCTATCCATCATTCCTGTCGCACTGGGTTGGCCGCTCATGCTGATGCCGGTGCATATCCTGTTCTTGCAACTCATCATCGATCCGGCTTGTTCCGTCGTGTTCGAGGCGGAACCGGATGAGCCGGGCAATATGAAGCGGTCACCGCGAGGCGTTCATGCCAGCTTGTTCGATCGGCACGTGCTCTGGCTGGGATTCCTGCAGGGTGCTGCACTGCTCGGGGTGTTGCTGGTCCTGTATGGCGGTGCCTTGTGGCTGGGGCAGCCCGCAGGGGAAGCCCGCGCACTAGCATTCAGCGGCATGGTGCTCGCCAACCTCGGGCTGATCTTTGCCAATCGCTCCCATCACCACAGCATCGCCGCGACCTTGAGCATCCGCAACCATGCGTTGTGGTGGATACTCGGAGGCGCGGCCGTTTTCCTGGTACTGGTACTCGCCGTGCCTGGCTTACGCCATTTGTTTTATTTCGACGGATTGTCCATTCGCGATGCGGGAGCCCTGGCAGTGGCGCTGCTGGCCTCTATCGGTGCGTTCGAAGGGCTCCGACGCTTCTGCGCGCGCTACCTTGCATGCCGGTGAGTTTTGGCGCTGAGGCGGCCCTGAGCTAAACTTCCGGCAAACTCTTTCAGGCAGGATTTCACGTTGAACCAAATCACCCCCGACCCGGCCATCGCCAGCGGACTCGAAAAACATACGCCCATGATGCGCCAGTACCTCAGCATCAAGGCGGAGCATCCGGACATGCTGGTGTTCTATCGCATGGGGGATTTCTACGAGCTATTTTTCGACGATGCGGAGAAGGCGGCGCGGCTCCTCGATATCACGTTGACCAAGCGCGGGTCGAGCAACGGCGAGCCCATCAAGATGGCCGGGGTGCCATATCACTCGGTCGAGCAATATCTCGCCAAGCTGGTGAAGCTGGGCGAAGCGGTCGCCATCTGCGAGCAGGTAGGCGACCCGGCGACCAGCAAAGGCCCGGTGGAGCGCAAGGTGACGCGCATCCTCACCCCCGGCACGCTGACTGACAGCGCCTTGCTGGACGACACTCGCGACAATGTACTGCTGGCAATGTGCGTGATGGAAGGGCAATTGGGCCTTGCTCGCATCAATCTAGCCTCGGGCCGCTTCATCCTGTGCGAAGTGCCGGAATCAGCCCTGGCGCACGAGTTGGAACGGATCGGCCCGGCTGAATTGTTGCTGCCGGATCACTTGCGCCATCCGGTGCTCGATAGCTTGAAATGCGCCAAGAAACGGCTCGCCCCGTGGCAGTTCGATCTGGAAACTGCACAGCTGATCCTTACCAAGCAATTCGGTACCCATGACCTGGGCAGTTTCGGAGTGGAGGGAATGAATGCCGCCATCGCAGCGGCTGGCGCCTTGCTGGATTATGTGCGCAACACCCAGCGTAGTGCCTTGCCGCATATCCTGGGGCTGTCGGCAGAGCAAGCAGGCGCTTACATCCAGCTGGATGCCGCCACACGTCGCAATCTGGAAATCGACTTGACCCTGCGCGGCGAGTCGTCGCCTACCTTGCACTCCTTGCTGGATACGACCTGTACAGCTATGGGAACGCGCTTGTTGCGGCATTGGCTGCATCATCCCCTGCGCGATCGCGGCGCCATTACGGCGCGACATCAGGCCGTGACCGAGTTGCGCGAGAGCGGCTTGCACGAAACCTTGCGCCCGCTCTTGAGGCAAGTGGCGGATATCGAACGCATTACGGCGCGGGTGGCATTGAGAACCGCGCGGCCCCGCGATTTGGCGGCATTGCGCGAAAGTCTGAAATTACTGCCGGGATTATCTTCGGCGCTCGCCCTGTCAACGGGACGGCTGGAACAATTGACGCAGCAGCTGGTTGCCGCCCCCGATGCTGCCGAATTGCTTGAACGCGCTATTCGCGCGGAGCCTTCTGCCGTACTGCGCGAAGGCGGCGTCATTGCCGATGGCTTTGACCCCGAACTCGACGAACTCCGCGGCTTGCAGGCCAATTGCGGCGATTACCTGCTGCAATACGAAGCCCAGGAGCGCGAACGTACTGGTATTGCTACGCTCAAGGTGGAATACAACAGCGTGCACGGCTTTTACATCGAGCTGACCCGAGCCCAAGCCGAGAGCGCCCCGCCCGAATATCGACGTCGCCAGACTTTGAAAAATGCCGAGCGCTACATCACCCCAGAACTCAAGGCGTTCGAGGATAAGGTGCTGTCGGCCAACGAGCGTGCTCTGGCTAAGGAAAAAGCACTGTACGAGGAGGTGCTGGACCGGCTCGCCCCGCATATCCCGCAATTGCAGGCCAATGCCGCCGCTACGGCCGAGCTGGATCTGCTAGCGTGCTTTACCGAGCGGGCGGAGACGCTGGACTATGTGTGTCCTGAGTTCCGCGACGAGCCTGGTATCGACATCCACGGCGGACGCCATCCCGTAGTGTCGCAGCTGGTGCATCCCTTCATCGCCAACGACACGGTGCTGACACCGTTCCGACAATTGCTGCTGATCACCGGCCCCAACATGGGTGGTAAATCGACCTTCATGCGACAGACGGCGCTGATCGTGCTGCTGGCGCATTGCGGCTGCTTCGTGCCGGCACAAAGTGCGGTCATCGGTCCGGTGGACCGGATTTTCACCCGTATCGGCGCATCGGATGACCTTGCGGGCGGACGTTCGACCTTCATGGTGGAAATGACGGAAACCGCGAATATCTTGCATAACTCCACCGAGCATAGCTTGGTGCTGTTGGACGAGATTGGCCGCGGGACCTCTACCTTCGATGGCCTGGCTTTGGCTTGGGCCTGCGCGCGGCATCTGCTTGAGCGCAACCGCAGCTATACCTTGTTCGCGACCCATTATTTCGAGCTCACAAGGCTGGTGGAAGATTACAAGCAGGTGGCGAACGTCCATCTGGATGCGGTCGAACACGGCGACGGCATCGTGTTCTTGCATAGCGTTGAGGAAGGGCCGGCGAGCCAGAGCTATGGCTTGCAGGTGGCGCAGCTGGCGGGCATTCCAAAGAGTGTGATCGCAGCGGCCAGGCGGCGTTTGGCGCAACTGGAGCAGCAAAGCATCCAGGCTGGTCCGCAGGCCGACATGTTTGCTGCTCCTGAAGCCGTTACACCGGTGCCTTCACCTGTAGTTGAAGCCGTCATGGACCTCGAGCCGGACGAGATGAGTCCCAAGGAGGCGTTGGAAGCGCTGTATCGCCTGAAAGGATTGCTATGAACCTGATGCCGTGGAATTCCGAGCAGGACGGTCCGTTAAGCGAGGCCGCGATGCGGCTCAAGCTGGAGCGAATGGGCTATTCGGTCACCCGCTACACCTACGCTCCCGGCACCTACTTTTCGCCGCATACGCATGGCGTAGACAAGATAGACGGTGTGCTGGCCGGACGATTCCGCATGGGAATGCAGGAAGGTACGGTGATTTTGGAAGCGGGAGATATGCTGGAAGTGCCGCGCGGGGTGCTGCATAGCGCGGAGGTAGTGGGGGAAGAGGTTGTGATTAGCCTCGATGCGGTGAGGCTTTAACTGGCTGCTACAACGATGGCAAAACTTGTTTCAAGGAGATGGATGCAAGGCGCACGGAGCACAGGAACCAGAATGTACTAAAAGTACATGAGGATTCCGCGCACCGCGCAACGCCGCAGGCGCTCCTTGTAACAAGTTTTTAGTGGTGGTGGCCGCCTTCGCCGTGGATGTGCCCGTGATCCACCTCTTCCTTGTTTGCCGGGCGCACATTGTTCACCGTGCACTTGAACATCAAACGTTCGCCAGCCCAAGGGTGGTTGCCGTCCACCACGACCTTGCCGTCGGCGACATCGGTGATGGTGTAAAGAATCACGTCGCCGCTTTCGTCTTCACCCTCGAACTGCATGCCGACTTCCAGCTTGTCGGTGGGGAAGGCTGAAGCAGGCTCGATCTGCACCAGTTCTTCATCGTAATCGCCGAACGCGTCGGCAGGCTCCAGCGTCAGCTCGACGGTATCGCCGACGTCCTTGCCGTGCAGTTCTTCCTCGACACGCGGGAAAATTCCGTCGTAGCCGCCGTGCAGGTAGCTCACCGGCTCGGAAGTGGATTCCAGCACATTGCCGTCGCTGTCGCGCAGCTCATAGGTGATGGAGACCACGGTGTTCATTGCGATTTTCATTGTAATTCCTTGATGATATTTAATATTTCCGCCGCATGGCCTTTGGCTGTCACGCCGTAGAGCGCCTGACGGATCGTTCCGCTCTTGTCGATGACGAACGTGGAGCGGAGGATGCCCATCTTGCGAACGCCTTCTTTCTCATGCTCCTTCCACACGCCGTATTTTTCGCAGACTTTGCCGTCGACGTCGGATAACAGCTGAATCGCCAGCCCGTGCTTATCGCGAAACTCCGCATGGCTGAGGCAGTCATCGCGCGAAACGCCCACGACTTCGGTATTTCGTTTGGTGAATTCCTCGATTAAATCACTGAATTCGATGGCTTCTTGCGTACAGCTGGGCGTGTCATCCTTGGGGTAGAAGTAGAGTACGACGTTTTTTCCTTTATACCGGGAGAGTTTGATCAGCTCCATATCGGCATCGGGAAGCGTGAAGTCGGGAGCGTGCGAACCAAGTTGCGGCATAGTTTCTCGCAAGGAGGAAGCGTCGAAACCCATTTTAAACCATTTCCCCGAGCCACAAGCAAGCGCTATTATGCCGTCCATGAAACTCGATCACCTGGGCGGTCTGACCGCAGAACAATTCCTTGAAGAATACTGGCAGAAAAAGCCGCTGCTGATTCGCCAAGCCTTCCCCGGTTTTGGCGATGTAATGAGCCCCGACGAACTGGCAGGGCTGGCCTGCGAGGAGGATGCACAGTCGCGGCTGGTGCTGGAAAACAGCGGCAAATGGCAAGTGGAGAATGGGCCGTTCGAGGAAGCACGTTTCGCTTCCCTGCCCAAGAAAGGTTGGAGCTTGCTGGTGCAGGGCGTCAATCATTTTCTGGAGGATGGCCAGGAACTGCTGGGAAAGTTCGATTTTATTCCCACCGCCCGGCTCGACGACCTGATGGTGAGCTACGCGCCGGATGGCGGCGGGGTGGGGCCGCATTTCGATTCTTATGATGTGTTTTTGCTGCAAGGCTATGGGCAACGCACCTGGCGCGTCAGTGAACAGCAGGACCTGGAACTGGTCGAGGGCGCGCCGCTACGTATTCTCAAGCGCTTCGATACGTTGGATGAGTGGCTGCTGGAGCCGGGCGACATGCTCTACCTGCCGCCACGACTGGCTCATTGGGGCATCGCTGTCGGGCCATGCATGACGTGGTCGGTGGGTTTTCGTGCGCCTTCGGCGCAAGAACTGGGAAGCCAATTTCTCGGTTACATGCAGGAGCATATGAAGCTGGAAGGTATCTACGCCGACCCCGACCTTGAGTTGCAACTGCATCCCGCTGAAATATCGGACCAGATGGTGGATAAGGTCGAGGCAATGCTCAATGCCATCCGCTGGAACAAGGCTGACATCGCCAGTTTTCTCGGGGAGTATCTTACCGAGCCCAAGTCGCATATCGTATTTGATCCTCCGCGTCGCATGACGCTTGCCAAGTTCCGCGAGCAGTTCGCCAAGAAAGATCTGCGTCTGGATTTGCGTAGCCAGATGCTGACCCGGGAAAACCAGGTATTCATGAATGGCGAGAAGGTGTCCGTGGAAGGCGGCCTGGATTTGTTGAGGACATTGGCCGATCACCGGATGTTGCCGGCTAGTGATGCACTTCCCGATGCCTTGGTCGAACTGCTGTGGCCCTGGTACTCGGCCGGTTATCTACACTTCGATTGATCCTGGAGAACAGCATGAGCGAAACCAGGCAGCCGGTACACCGCAATCTGGAAGGCGAGCAGGAGTATGTGGCTGCGATTTCCGAAGTGATCGAAAAGGCGCAACGTACCTTGCATATTTTTGATATCGATCTCTCATCGGCAGGCTATCAGTCGGTTCAGCGCTACGAGGCGTTGCGTGACTTCATGGTGCGTAGCCGCAATTCCACGTTAGTGTTTGTATTGCACGATACGGCTTATTTTGAGCGGTACTGCCCCAGGTTGATGAATCTGCTCAAGCTGTACAGCCATCGTATCAGCGTGCTTCAAACCCAGGAGCAAGGCCGGTCGGCGAACGATCCTTTCTTGATCGCCGACGAGATGCATTATGTGCACCGATTTCATGCGGACGGCACGCGCAGCAAGGTGGGTTGGGACGATCATGCTGGCGCATCAGCGTTGGATGAGCGGTTTCAACAATTGCTCGAAACTGCGCAACCTGCTGTTTCTGCGACGACCTTGGGTTTATAGGTATTTGTGCCGGTAGTGCTGTTTTGCTTCTTAAAATCCAAAAAGTCCTTTAAAAATATAAACCACTGGTATTTTTATAAAGGCGTGTATAAAATATTGATGCTCGGAAAATCCTTGAACGCAAAGGAGGCCGATAATGATTTTTTGTGACTACTTCATAAGGGAAATAAAATGATCCGTTCCGCTCTGCTCGCTACCCTGCTGGCTCTGGCTCTGACCGCTTGCGGCAAGAAGGAAGAAGCTGCTGCTCCTGAAGCTGCACCCGCTGCTGCTCCTGAAGCTGCTGCTCCTGCTGCTCCCGCAGCACCGGCCGCTCCTGAAGCTGCTGCTCCGGCCGCTGCTCCTGAAGCCGCTGCTCCTGCTGCTGCTCCGGAAGCTGCTCCTGCAGCTCCTGCTGAAGAAAAGAAGTAATCAACGCTTCTTGAGCTTCACAAAAAAAGCCGGCGCAAGCCGGCTTTTTTATTGCCTATTCATTTCCTTTAACCCTTAATTTCTCAGTCTTGAGTGGTTACTCAAGATCAAGCCAGCCGGTACCCTCTGTCTGCGTTGCCACGTTAATCCAGTCTTCGCTGCAGTTAAGTGCCTCACTTAATGCAGCCCTTGCCAATTCTGGTCGATTGTTTTTCTCGCTCAAGTGAGCGGCTACTATATGGCGTAGGCTGCTGTTATCTAATCGCGATAGCAAGGCCTTGGATGTCATGTTGTCCAGATGGCCATAGTCGCCGCGGATCCGTTGCTTGAGCGGATACGGGTAACGCGGGTTGGTCATCAGCATGTCGATATCGTGGTTGCATTCCAGCACCAAGGCGTGACAACCGGTCAGCATGGATTCGATATGCGGCGTGCTGTTGCCGGTGTCGGTAAGCACACCTAATCTTGATTGGCCGTTGCTGAATACATATTGGGCTGGCTCTCTCGCGTCGTGAGGCACAGGATAGGGATGAACCTCAATGTCCTGTACGGTAAAGGTGTCATGCACGTCGATGATACGGAGATCGAGGTGGTCTGGTGGCGGCTCTAGCATGACGCGCGTGCCATGTGTTATGTAGAGGGGCGCCTTGAAGTGACCGGAGAAGCGGTAGGCACCGCGAGAATGGTCTACGTGCTCATGTGTGAGCAGAAGCCCGGATACTTGCTCCGGCTCCAGCCCAAGGCGTGCGAGGCGCAGAATAGTCTCGCGCAGGCTGAACCCGCAGTCTAACAATAGGGTGGTGTGACCTTCTTGCACCACCAGGCTGTTACCGGCGCTGCCGCTGCCTAATAAGGCGAATCGCATAAGGATAGAACGGCCTAGAAACAAAAAAGGCGAGGTGGCTTGTTGCCGACCTCGCCTGGGTGGTCATGCTTGTTACTTGAGTTGCTCGTAGAGCATGTTCAGGATGCGACCGGCCGTCGCGGTGCGGTCGGTCTTGTTGTTGCTGTCCAGGACCGAGACCGATGTGCCGTCGCCCGAGCGTTCCAGCTTGACACGATATTGAAGTTCGGTAGCAGGCTTGTCTTTCTCGCCGCTATCCCAGAACTTGAGCTTATCGACAACACCCTTGTCTTCCTTCTTGGGCTCGGGCTTGGGGGCTTCCTTCTTGTCTTCTTCGTCATCGCCCCAGAACTTGAGCTTGTCGAGCAAGCCCTTCTTCTTGCCGGAATCTTCCGGTCCAGAGTCTGTTGCCAGGTCCGAGTAGCGAACGTAGTAAATGCCTTGCGAGCGGTTGCGGTCTTCCACCACGAAACCGATACGGTCCAGGGCGAGGCCGACACGGCGCCAGGCGCGGTCGAATTGGTCGTTCATGGCAAGAGTGACAGTGCCGTCAGCCGACTTGCCAATGGTCGCGCGTTTTTCCTGCGATGGGTTGGCAATGACGTTACGAGACTGTTTCTCGGCTACGCCCAGTTTCACCATGAGGCGGCGCAGCAACTCAGCGTCGATATCCTCTGCCACAGCACGTGCATCCTGGCTCTTCTTCTTATCGAAGTCTTCACGCTTGTAGCCGGTTTCGACTTCACCGTAGATGGTACGAACCCGTACCTTGCCATCGTCCGGCACATTGTTGAGCGAGCGATGGCTCATATAGATTTCGGTCACACCTGTATCTTCGCCACGATCCAGACGGGTGCGGAATTTTTGACGATTATTAAGGCCTTCCAGCTTGTCGAGCCAGCCCTGGAATTTTTCCAGGTAATTGCCTTTCTCGTCTTTGGTCAAGGTGGAGGGGTCTACCCATTCGGTTTCCATCACGCCGGTCTTGGGGTCTTCCACTCGCACCGCAAAGCCGAGGTCAGTCCAGAATTCACGCACCACCGGCCAGATTTTTTCCGGCGGGGCCTTCACTACGAGCCAGCGCTGGGAGCCAGCACGCTCGTAACGTACGCTGTCCGGCTCTGGAAGTAGCACTTGCGTCTGGTCTTCCTGCTGGCCCTTGTCCTGACTGTATTCGGAGTAGGTCATGCTGCCCGGTACCGAATACGCATCGTCGGTCGAGAGTGCGGTCAGGTCCGGCGGGACTTCCAATGGCCGGCCGCGGCTAGCGCCCTTGTAATCGGAGGAGTTGTCGATGAAGGGGATGGAGTCGCAGCCGGTCAAGGTGGCTGCGAGCAGCATCAGCGCAACGGTTTTATGGGCGTTGAGTTTCAGCATGGAAGTCCTTATTGAATGTCAGCCGCTTGCATGGCGGCGCGCAGCGCTTCGTGATGTGCAGCGGAGAGCGGGGTGAGCGGCAGGCGGATACCGCCGCCGATGCGCCCCATTTGATGCAGAACCCACTTCACAGGAATCGGATTGGCTTCGATGAACAATTTCTTGTGCAAGGGGAAGAGCGCCTGATTGATCCTGCGAGCGGTGGTAAGTTCCCCAGCGAAAGCCGCCTCGCACATATCGTGCATCAGCTTGGGTGCCACATTGGCCGTGACGGAAATAACCCCGTGGCCACCCATCAGCATACAGGCTAGGGCGCTTGCGTCGTCGCCGGTGTAGATGGCGAAATCGGCGGGCGCACGCATAATTAAATCGGTGTTGCGCTCGATACTGCCGGTGGCATCCTTGATCCCGACGATGTTGGTGATTTCGGCGAGACGCAGGGCGGTATCGTTGGACAAGTCGCAGCCCGTACGTCCGGGTACGTTGTAGAGGATTTGGGGAATATCAACGGCTTCGGCAATCGCCTTGAAGTGCTGGTACAGGCCTTCCTGAGTGGGGCGATTGTAGTAGGGGGTGACCAGTAGCGTGGCGTCGGCACCCAGGTTCTTGGCATGCGCGGTGAGCTCGATAGCTTCCTGCGTGCTGTTGGCGCCGGTTCCGGCAATAACAGGGACACGTTCGGCGACTTGTTGCACAGTCACGCGGATGAGCTCGCAGTGCTCGTCTACATCTACAGTCGGGGATTCGCCAGTGGTGCCGACGATGACGATGCCGTCGGTGCCTTGGTCAATATGCCAATCAATCAAAGAACGGAGTGCTGCGAAATCCAGGGTGCCGTCGTCGTGCATGGGCGTCACGATGGCAACAAGACTACCTTTGAGCATGAAAGCGTCCAGAATCTAATTATTTAAATCAGATTATTCTACA
Organism: Novimethylophilus kurashikiensis; assembly: GCF_003112435.1. GTDB lineage: Bacteria > Pseudomonadota > Gammaproteobacteria > Burkholderiales > Methylophilaceae > Novimethylophilus > Novimethylophilus kurashikiensis. The sequence continues at coordinate 166,761 of NZ_BDOQ01000006.1, read as the reverse complement.
GTAAAGCCGTATTTGGCGTGTATAGGATTAGCGCCTTTACATATAAGTCATAGGTATAAGCCATAACCATTTATTCTTTTTTTAATCGAACGTCTGCTGGTATATTCGCTCAAACTCGTTCCCGGGGCTCGTGAATGTTGCGTTGTGAGCCCTTGAAGGGGGATAATTTCGTCCTTTTAGCGAATTGCTCGGCAATGCTGGAAAACTACCTACTTATTCTTTTCGGCACGGTGTTCGTCAATAACATCGTACTGGTCAAAATCCTCGGCTTGTGCCCTTTCATGGGGGTTTCCAAGAAGCTCGAGGCCTCGATTGCCATGGGCGCGGCGACTGCTTTCGTGCTGACCATCGGTTCGGGGACTAGCTATCTGATCAACGAATACCTGCTCGGTACGGATCTCTTCTATCTGCGCACCTTGTCTTTTATCGTGGTCATCGCGGGCGTTGTGCAATTCACCGAAATGGCCATCGAGAAAACCAGTCCCGTGCTGCATCAGGTGCTCGGTATTTATTTGCCGTTGATCACGACCAATTGCGCGGTGCTGGGCATTCCGCTGCTTAACGTGCAGGCCAAGCACGGTTTTGCAGAATCCCTGCTGTTCGGTTTCGGTGGCGCGGTGGGCTTCTCGCTGGTGCTGGTGCTGTTCGCCTCCATCCGGGAACGCATGGAGGCTGCCGATGTGCCCGCGCCTTTTCAGGGGGCGGCGATTGCAATGGTGACGGCCGGCCTGATGAGCCTCGCGTTCATGGGTTTTGCGGGATTGGTACGCTAAATGTTGATCGCATTGTTAGTCATGGCTGGGCTGGCGCTGGCGCTGGGCGCGGTGCTGGGCTATTCGTCGATCAAATTCAAGGTCGATGGAGACCCCTTGGTCGACAAGATCGACGCTATCCTGCCCCAGACGCAGTGCGGCCAGTGCGGTTTTCCCGGGTGCAAACCTTATGCGCAGGCTATTGCCAGCGGTGAAGCCGATATCAATCAATGCCCGCCGGGAGGGGAGCCTGGCGTCAAGGCGCTGGCAGACCTGCTGGGCGTAGAACCCAAGCCGCTCAATGCCGAGCATGGTACGCCTAAGCCAAAATCAGTGGCGGTGATCGACGAAAATACCTGCATCGGCTGCACGCTTTGCATCCAGGCTTGCCCGGTCGATGCCATCCTCGGTGCGGCCAAGCACATGCATACCGTCATCGCTTCCGAATGCACGGGCTGTGAGCTTTGCGTGGCCCCGTGCCCTGTGGATTGCATCAGCATGCAGCCCATCGGCGAGCACGTCGATAATTGGAAGTGGCGCTATCCGGTGTTCGAAATCAAGCAGGCAGCCTAACCCAACATGCTTTCAAAAATCTTCAAGTTCAACGGCGGCGTTCATCCGCCGGAAAACAAGCTGGAATCGACCGGACGGCCGATCCAGAAGCTCGGCATTCCAGACCAACTGGTACTGCCGCTGCGCCAGCACATCGGCAATTTGCCCAAGTTGCGTGTGCAAGCGGGCGACCATGTGCTCAAGGGCCAATTGCTGGCCGAGGCCGAAGGTACGATTTCCGCTGCGGTGCATGCCCCGACTTCCGGCACGATTGTTTCCATTGAAGAACAGCTGATCCCTCACCCCTCCGGTTTGCCGGACGTGTCCATCACGCTCAAGACGGATGGCCAGGATCAATGGCTGCCGCACCAGGCTATCGATTGGCAGCAACTGGCGCCTGCCGATTTGGCGAAAAGCCTGCGCGAATCCGGCATCGTCGGTTTGGGCGGGGCCGCGTTTCCGACGCAGGTCAAGCTGCGTCCTGCCAGCGGTCCTGGACTTAAATACCTGATCGTCAACGGTGCCGAGTGTGAGCCGTATATCACTTGCGATGACTTGCTGATGCGCGAACGCGCCGACGAGATCGTCAAGGGCATCGAAATCGCCCAGCATCTGCTCAAGGCAGAAAACTGCATCGTCGGTATCGAGGACAACAAGCCCGAAGCCGAGCGTGCCATGCGCGAAGCCTGCGCCAAGAGCAGCCTCAAGATTACCGTGGCTGTCGTCCCAACGCTGTATCCGAGCGGCGATGCCCGTCGCTTGACGGCGCTGGTGACCGGCATTGAAGTGCCGAGCGGGAAGCGCTCTACCGATGTGGGCGTGCAGGTATTCAACGTTGCCACGCTGCTGTCCGTCTATCGCTACCTGACCTTCGGTGAAACGACGACTTCGCGCATTGTGACCGTGACGGGCAACGTGCGGAATCCCGGCAACTATGAGGTATTGCTGGGTACGCCAGTCGAGTTCCTGCTTGAAGCCGCTGGCGGTGCCTTATCCGACACCAACGGCTTGATCATGGGCGGCCCCATGATGGGCTTCCAGTTGCCTGCCGCCAAGGTGCCAGTCATCAAGGCGACCAACTGCATCATTGCTTCTGCACCGCGTCTTTTCCCAGAGCCGCCGCCGGCCATGCCGTGCATCCGTTGCGCACGCTGCGCCGATGCTTGCCCGGTTAGTTTGCAGCCGCAGGAGCTTTACTGGTTCTCGCGTGCCAAGAACCTGGAAAAGGCGCGGGATTACCAGTTGTTCGACTGCATCGAGTGCGGTTGCTGCAGCTATGTCTGCCCGAGCGATATTCCTCTGGTGCAGTATTACCGCTTCGCCAAGAGCGAGATCATCGCGCAGGACAAGGCCAAGGAAGCCGCCAATTTGGCGCGCGAACGCAACGAATTCCGTCTTTCCCGCATTGAGCGTGAGAAACAGGAACGTGCGGCCAAGCATGCCCAGAAGGCCGCTGGTGCCAAGGCTGACGCTGCGCCTGCGGACGATGCCAAGAAAGCTGCTATCCAGGCCGCCATGGCGCGTGCCCAGGCGCAAAAGACCGAAGTGACGCCGCAGAACACGGAAAACCTGAGCCCTAAGGTGCAGGCTGAAATCGCCGAAGCGGATGCTCGTCGTGCCGAGGCGGAGGGCGCCTCTGCCGTCGATGCGGCTAATCAAGAACAACAGGAAGGTTGATCGTGGATCGTTCCCCTTATGTGACCGAAAGTCCCAGTGTGAGCGTCATCATGCTCAAGGTGATGCTTGCGCTGGTGCCGGGCATCGTCGCTTATGTCTGGATGTTCGGCAGCGGCGTGTTGATCAGCCTGGCCCTGGCGAGTGTGACAGCGCTAGTGGCCGAAGCCGCCATGCTCAAGGTGCGCAGCCGTCCGGTGATGCCTTTTCTACTCGACGGCAGCGCCATGGTTACGGCCTGGTTGCTGGCCTTGGCCTTGCCGCCGCTCGCGCCGTGGTGGCTCATCGTCGTAGGTACTTTGTTTGCCATCGTCGTCGCCAAGCAGCTCTACGGGGGGTTGGGCTACAACCCGTTCAACCCGGCCATGGTGGGCTATGCCGTGCTGCTGATTTCCTTCCCGGTGCTGATGACGCAATGGCCTGCGCCGCTGGCCATTGCCGGTGCCAAGCTGTCGTTCATGGATCAGTGGAACTACATTTTTAATCGCGTGTTACCCGGCGGTATCGGCCTGGATGCCATCAGTAGCGCCACGCCGCTCGATACGCTGAAGACCCAGCTGCGCTTGCAACACAGCATGGAAAGCATTACCTCTGCACCGTTGTTCGGCCAGTTCGGTGGAAAAGGCGGCGAGGTGGTTGCTGGAGCGTACCTACTGGGAGGTCTCTACATGTGGCAGCAGCGCATCATCACTTGGCACATTCCGGTTGCGTTTCTCGGCGCGCTCGCCTTGATGTCCGGTGTGGCGCATGTGGTCAATCCCGAGCACTATGCCGGCCCACTGTTCCATTTGTTTAGTGGCGCTTCCATGCTGTGCGCGTTCTTTATCGCGACGGATCCGATCAGCGGACCCACCACGCCGCGGGGCAAGTTGATTTTTGCCGCGGCCATCGGTGTGCTGACATGGCTGGTCCGGGTCTACGGCGGCTATCCTGACGGCGTGGCCTTTGCGGTGCTGCTGCTCAATATTTGCGTGCCGCTGATCGACGCCAATACCCAACCGCGTGTTTTCGGTCATCCCAAATGAGCGAATCTTTAATTAAACATACGCTGAGCACGACTGGTGTGATGATCGGTTTCACCATCATCGGTACCGCCATCCTGGCTTTCACCTTCAGCACCACGCGTGCGCCTATCGCCAAGAGCGAGGCGGAAGCACGCATGGCTTTATTCCGCCAGATTCTGCCGGAGTCGATGCACGACAACGATTTGCTGAAAGACGTGAAGAAAATTCCCGCCGGTGGCGAACTCGGCAACCGCGATGAGACGGAAGCCGTGCGCGCTCGATTGAACGGCCAACCCTCGGCGGTGATCCTGGAAACCACGGCGCCGGACGGCTATAGCGGCGATATCAAGATGCTGGTAGCGCTCAAGGCCGATGGTGAGATTGTCGGCGTGCGTGTGTTGGCTCACAAGGAGACGCCGGGGCTAGGTGATTACATCGATATCGGTCATAGCGATTGGATCAAGAAGAACTTCGACGGCCAATCGCTTGCCAAAACGCCTGACGACGCATGGAAAGTGAAGAAGGACGGCGGCACCTTCGATTACATGACCGGCGCCACCATTACGCCGCGCGCAGTGGTCAAGGCCGTGCATAAGACCTTGCAGTATTTCGGCGCGCATCGTGACGAATTATTCGCCGCGGCCAAACAAGGAAACGCATCATGAGCCAGGGAACCAATCAGTATCAGGAAATCGTCCAAAACGGCCTGTGGCGGCAGAATCCCGGTGTCGTCCAGCTCTTGGGCCTGTGCCCCACGCTGGCGGTGACCACCAGTGTAGTCAACGGCTTCAGCCTGGGCCTGCTGACGGCACTGGTGATGGCGGCCAGCAATGCGTCGGTATCGCCGGTGCGCCGTTGGGTACCGAGCGAGATTCGGATTCCCGTATTCATCCTTATCATCGCCGCGCTGGTGACGGTGGGCGACTTGGCTATGCACGCCTACCTGCACGCGCTGCATCTGGTGCTGGGAATTTTCATCCCGCTCATCGTGACCAACTGCATTGTGCTGGCACGGGTGGAGGCCTTCGCGGCCAAGAACAATACGGCGCCTTCCGCATTGGATGGCTTGATGATGGGCCTGGGCCTGGCGTTGGTGCTGGCGATCCTGGGAGGTATCCGCGAAGTCATCGGCAAGGGGACGCTGTTCTCCGGCATCGATCTCGCACTCGGTCCGGCAGCCAAGCAGTTCGTGATTACCGTGGTGCCGCATTATCAAGGCTTCTTATTGGCCGTGTTGCCGCCCGGTGCCTTCATGGGCCTGGCATTGCTTGTTGCCACTCGCAACTGGCTGGAACAACGCCGGCAGGCAAAGGCCGGCAACGCGAGCTCTGCGCCGGTGGATACGGCGATGGCGCACGGCCACTAATCGCTGAATGAAGGCCGCCACCGTCCGCGAGATTTTCCGCCGGCTGGCGGTCGCCATTCCCAATCCCACCACCGAGCTTAACCACTCCAGCACGTTCGAGTTGCTGATTGCGGTGATCCTTTCCGCGCAGGCGACTGACAAGGGCGTCAACATCGCGACGGCCAAGCTGTTTCCGGTCGCCAATACCCCCGCTGCCATCCTGGCGCTGGGTGTAGAAGGGCTAGAACAATATATCCGTACCATCGGCTTGTATCGCAGCAAGGCCAAGAACGTCATCGAGACCTGCCGCATTCTGGTCGAACAACACGGCGGCGAAGTGCCGAATACACGGGAGGCGCTGGAAGCCTTGCCCGGCGTGGGGCGCAAGACCGCCAACGTCATCCTCAACACCGCCTTCGGCCAACCCACCATCGCCGTCGATACTCATATATTCCGCCTCGGCAATCGCATTGGTCTCGCGCCGGGAAAAACGCCGCTGGAGGTCGAGCAAAAACTGGTGAAAGTCGTGCCCAAGGAATATCTGCACGATGCCCATCACCTGCTTATCCTGCATGGGCGCTACGTTTGCATCGCTCGGCAACCCAAATGTCCGGAATGTGTGCTGGTCGAGCTTTGCGAATACAAGGCCAAAACGGGCTTCATGGCATGAACGTCGGCACGGGGCTGGCACTGGGGCGCGAGCACAAGCCGGAATTGGCGCGGCGCGCCGTCAGCGAGGCGCTGGCAAACGCCGATCTCCAGGTGGCCAACAGCGTCCTGCTGTTTTTAACTTCCGAATTCGCTCGCAACCCCGAACCTGCACTGATGGCCGCTGGGGCTGCCGCGAGTTGCGTGCAGGTTGTGGGGTGTTCCGCACCCGGAATCTTTACCGAGCAGGACTGGGTGCTCGACGCTCCTGCCGCTGCTGCCATGGTGTTCGGCAATGGCTACGGATTGGCGGCCGAGCCGCGCCCTGAGGCCCAGCAGTTATTGCTGTCGCTGGCTGCGCCCAATGCGGTCAATACGACTTGGTTGGCTACCCCCGGGCGCCGTTTCGGTGGCATTTCGGGCGATGCCACCGGGCAAGGGCCGTTTTCGATCTGGCGGAACGGTAAAGGCGTCGCCGACGGACATTGCGAACTGGCCATTCAGGGAGCGACAGGGGCGGTGGGGGCGGCACACGGCGTGCGCGTCTTGAGCGAACCCAAGCCGGTGACAGCTGCCGTCGGCCACGACATCGTATTTCTCGGCGGCAAGCCGGCACTGGATACCCTGCAACGCGCATATCCAGACCAACCGGACTTGCCTTTACACCGGCTGATGGCGGGTATTGCTGACTCCCTTGAGGCTTTCAAGCATGGCAACTATCGACTGGCGCCCCTGGTATGTGCAAACGAGACCGACCGAACGGTGACGTTGGCACGCTTGGTGGAACCGGAACAGTTGGTATTCTGGGCGCTGCGCGAGGCCGATGCAGCCGAGGCCGACCTCGCCCATACCATCGATAAGCTAGCAGCAGGATTAGGCGCAGCCCCGCAGTTCGGCCTGTTGTTTTCGTGCCTGGGGCGTGGGCCGTATCTCTACAGCGGCATCGACCGCGATCTGGAGCGCTTGCAACAACGCTTTCCGGGCATGCCTTTCATCGGGTTCTACGGCAACGGAGAAATCGCGCCGATTAATGGGACCAACGAGTTGCTGCAATATTCGGCCGTCTTAGGCCTGTTTCATTAGGATTTATGCATGGCCCTGTTCAACCCCAGTCGCGACGAAGTCCGCCAATTCTTCTTTGAAGCCTGGCGCAAATATCGCGTTTCCGAGCCCTTGACCGCATTGGAAGGCATGGCCGTCGAAGTGATTGCCTTGCATCCGGAATACCATGCCGTGCTGGATGCGCCGGATCGCTATCGGGACCAGGACTATTTCCCAGAAATGGGCGAGACCAATCCTTTCCTCCACATGAGCCTGCATCTTTCTATCCTCGAACAGCTTTCCATTGACCAGCCGCCCGGCATTGCCGCGGCCTACCGCGCCTTGCAGCAAAGGCTTGATGATCAGCACGAAGCGCTCCACGGACTGATGGAATGCCTTGCCGAAACAGTATGGCGTGCCCAGCGGGATAAGACTCCACCCGATGCCGGCGCATATCTGGAATGCATGCGCAAACGGGCTGCCGAGTAAGCTAGCCACTGGGCATTCGATGCGGCCCGCCTTGCTGGTATGCTTGCCGTATCTCGATCTCAGGTATTCACGGTGACCCACATTTCCGGAGACGCTTTGCTTGTCGAGCACGGCGATTATCTCTACCGCTACGCCTTGCTGCGCCTGCGCGATCCGCACCTCGCCGAAGACGCCGTGCAGGAAACCCTGCTTGCGGCATTGTCTGCGAAAAACGGCCAGGGTTTTGCCGCAAAATCCGCCGTTCGCACTTGGCTGACCGGCATCCTCAAACACAAGATCATCGACCACTTCCGCCGCGCTCAACGCGAAGCGCCCTTGCCCGATGGGGAATTTTCCGATGGTGACTTGCCGCCGGGCATGGATGATTTCTTTCTGGAAGACGGACATTGGACGGAGCCGCCGTCATCGTTGGGCAACCCGGCTGCGTTGCTGGAACAGCAGCAGTTCTGGGGCGTGCTGCAGACCTGCCTCGACCGGTTGCCCAAAGCGTTGGCGCGGATTTTCCTGCTGCGCGAGATCGAGGAAAAAGAAAATGAAGAAATTTGTAAGGAACTCGAAGTCAGCACGACCAATGCATGGGTGATGCTGTATCGCGCTCGGATGGGCCTGAGGAAATGTCTGGAAATGAACTGGCTGGGAGATCGTAATGCTGAGCTGTAAGGAAGCCAGCCGGCTCGTTTCGCAGTCGCAGGATCGACGGCTCGGCTGGCGTGAACGTATGGCGTTGCGGCTGCATCTGGCGGTGTGCGACGCCTGTCGCGAGTTTTCCCGGCAGATGGCGTGGTTGCGTCAGGCGCTGCGGCATTTTGCGCTGCGGGCTGAACAGGATGAAACAGTGAGGCTGCCGTCAGAAGCCGCAGAACGCATCCGTCGAGCCTTGCACGGGCATGATTGAGCGATTACCCGATCTTTTAACATCAACAAGGAGTTTGCAATGAAGGTACAGAAAAAGATGGTGGCAGTTGCATTGGGCGGAGCGGTCGCTGCATCACTGAGCATGGCGCCTGTCGCCCAGGCCGAACAGAATCCGTTCTCCATGCAACCGCTTGCCCATGGCTACATGGTGGCTGACGCAGAAAAGGCCATGGACAGCGCCGACGGCAAGATGAAGGACGGCAAGTGTTCCACCGGCAAGTGCGGCAGCAGCAAGAAAAAAGCAATGAAGGAAAAGCAGGCTGAAGCCGATGCCAAGGCCAAGGAAGGTAATTGCAGCGCCGACAAGAAAATGAAGGACGGCAACTGCAGTTCCGATATGAAGCACTAATCGGGGAATGCAATGAAACCCCGTGGACTCACGGGGGCTGGCCTTGGCTTGAAGCGGGAACTGATGAGCCCGCTTCAAGCGGGCGTTCCCCCTGTCATCGATTTCTTCGAAATCGCTCCCGAGAACTGGATCGGTGTAGGTGGGCGTCGAGCCGAGCAGTTAGCGTGGTTCATAGAACGTTATCCCTTCGTTGCGCATGGTCTATCGTTATCGCTGGGTGGGCCTGATCCGCTCAATGAAGCCTTTTTACGGCAGACCAAAGCGTTTCTCGATCGGCATGGGATTGCGCTCTACACCGAGCACCTGAGTTATTGCAGCGCCGGGGGGTATCTCTACGATCTGCTGCCTATTCCATTTACTGAAGAGGCTGTCCGTCATGTCGCCGCCCGTATTCGACGGACCCAAGACATCCTGGAGCGGCGCATTGCAGTCGAAAATGCTTCCTTCTATGTCGCGGCACCCATCGCTGAAATGAGCGAAATCGAATTCGTGCTGGCCGTGCTGACCGAAGCGGATTGCGATTTGCATCTGGACGTGAACAACGTCTACGTCAACAGCGTCAATTTCGATTTCGATCCTTATGAATTCCTGAATGCCATCCCTGCCGAGCGTGTCGTCTACATACATACCGCCGGGCATTGGCAAGAGGCGCCGGACCTCATCATAGACACCCATGGCGAACCGGTGATAGAGCCGGTGTGGGAGCTGTTGGCAGAGGCTTACCGCCTGTTCGGTGCAGTTCCGACCTTGCTTGAACGCGATATCAACATTCCGCCGCTCCCCGAGTTAATCGGCGAGGTCGGGCGGATTGCCAGTCTACTAACCGCTTCAGACCAATGGGCGAGCAGGGACGCGGCATGAGAACGCTCGACTTTCAACAATATCAACACGCCTTCACAGACTATATTCGCGATCCGCAGCAGGTCTGTCGACCGGCAGGGACAAAGGCACGTGGCATGAAAGTCTATGCCGAGATTGTCCATGCCAATTTCGACGAAACTTTATCAGCGTGTTTTCCGGTCTCGCGCAAAGTGCTTGGCAAGCGGGTGTGGACGAAGCTGGTACGTGCATTTATCGCCGAGCATCGGTGCGCCACGCCGCTGTTTCGGCAGATTCCGGAAGCGTTTCTGGATTATTTGCAGAGCGCACCGTGTGAGGATGCGCTTCCTCCATTTCTTGCTAACCTCGCCCATTACGAGTGGGTTGAATTGGCGTTGGCGCTTTCCGATGCCGTTTGTCCTGATGATGCATGGGAACCTTCCGGGAGCTTGCTGGATGGTATACCAGTCCTGGCATCGGCGCTCATGTTGTTGACTTACGATTTCCCCGTCCACCGCATCGGGCCGCGCTATAAACCTACGCAAGCCGATACTGAGCCTACGCATATCGTAGCGTTCCGTCGGCCGGATCATGAGGTCAAGTTTATTGTGCTGAACCAGCTAAGCATTGGTTTGTTGCAACGCATCCAGCAGGGCGAATCGGGTAGGAAGGCGCTTATGAATATTGCGGAGGAGCTGAATCATCCTCAGCCTGAGGTGATTCTCCGTGGAGGGCTCGCCATTCTTGAAAATCTGCGGGCAGAGCAGGCTATTTTAGGAGCAAGGACAACATGACGATGCCAAAAGTAATTTCATTTTATCTTGTGCTTGCTGCATGGATGCAGCGCATTGCCCCCGTGATTCCGCCCCTGGCCTTGCGCTTGATCCTCGCCTGGGAATTCGGGGAATCCGGCTATGAGAAGCTGATGGGGACAAACTGGTTTGCCGATGTGACGTTTCCCTTTCCTTTCAGCTTGCTGCCTGCCGATGTGAGTTGGCAGTTGTCGATGTGGTTCGAACTGGTCGGTGCATTGGCGCTGCTGTTGGGGGTGGCAACGCGATTTTTTGCGATTTCGCTGATGGTCCTGACGACAGTGGCAATCGCGGCTGTCCATTGGCCTGAGCATTGGCATACCGTGGGCGAGTTGCTCAAGGGCTATCGTATCGTCGATGAAGACGGGGACGGATTTGGAAATTACAAGTTGCCTGTTATTTATTTGGCGATGTTTCTGCCGTTATTGTTTGGAGGAGCGGGGTACTTGAGCCTGGATGGCTGGTTATCCCGTTATTTTTTAAAGGGGCATAGGGCATCGCTCGTGCAGTAACTGACGGTGTTTCCCGTCTTTTGGAACGAGTTTTGATGTCGGTCGAAAGCGCTTGTATTGTAAGGAAAAGCAGAGGCCAGCAAGAATCCGGTAAATGTGCTTTTTGTGCCCGTTTTCCCGTGTTAAACTTGCGCAGACATGGCGGCGCAAATTTCAACCACGTCCGATTTAACCCGTGAGCGTTCGTTGGTAACGCAACAGGGTCTTGTCCTCTCGAAAAAGGCCCTATGAACGTTAGAAAATTCTTCGGCTCCAATACTCGCGACGCGCTCAGGCAAGTGCGAGATGCCCTCGGGGCCGATGCGCTCATCCTCTCTAATCGCAAGGTGGACGGCGGTGTCGAGATCATGGCAGTGGCCGATGGTGAAGTTGCTGCACTCACCTATGAAAATCCCCGTCAACACTTGACGACCAAACAACCTTCCCAACCAACCCAGGTCAAACCTGCAGAGCCACGTTCATCTCAGCCGGTCCCGGCGATTGGTGCCGAAACCATTGCTGCGATTCTGCATCGTCGTCAATCCGAGTCGAACAGCAATATCGGTCCGGCGCAAACGATTCGTGCGCCGGTATTCGAGACCATACGCACGACGCCGCAACCAGCTGCAGCTGCTCCGGACCAGGAAGACGAGCCGCCGACCTATTCTCGCCCAACTATCGCCCGCGATTTCACGCCGCCCCCACAGGCCGAGCCTGAACCCGAACCGCAGCAGCGTCAGGAAGACCCTTTCCGGCTGAATCAGCGAGAGCCGTTGCGCGAGTTGGATTTCGATATCCCTGCCAATTCTTCCGAAGCCCTTGTCGCCGAAATGGCGCGAGAGCTGAAACGCATGCGCAACTTGCTTGAAGGGCAATTGTCCGGTTTTGCCTGGGGCGAACTCGCACGCAACGATCCGCTTAAGGCCGAGTTGCTGCGCGCCATGTTCTCGGCCGGATTTAGCCCGACCTTGTCGCGCAAGCTAACCGATGCAATGCCGCGCGGATTGGATTTCGAAAGGGGCATGAAGTGGCTGCGTGCCGCCGTTACACACAATCTTCGGGCAGTCGAACCAGGTGCTGATGTCATCGAGCGCGGCGGCATCATTGCCTTGGTTGGCCCTACCGGCGTAGGCAAGACCACCACGGTCGCCAAGCTCGCCGCGCGCGCCGTGCTGAAGTTCGGCGCACAAAACGTGGCCTTGCTGACGACTGACAGCTACCGGATCGGTGCTCACGAACAACTACGCATTTACGGCCGAATCCTCAACGTACCGGTCCATGCCGTGAAGGACGAAGCCGAGCTTGAATTGACCCTTGCCGATCTGCGCCGCAGTCATCTGGTGCTGATCGATACTGTCGGCATGAGCCAAAGGGACAGACGCATCGCAGAGCAGATCGAGTTCCTCTGTGGACGCGGCAATCGCGTGCAGCGACAACTGTTGTTGCCGGCAACGGCGCAGGGTGTGACGCTGGACGACATCGTACGGGCCTATCGCGGCGCCGGCATGGACGGTTGCATCCTGACCAAGATCGACGAGTCCGTATCCCTTGCACCGGCGCTGGATTGCCTCATCCGCTACGGACTCGACCTGCATTACGTCACCAACGGCCAGCGCGTGCCAGAAGACATGCACCTCGCTAACGCCGCGTATTTGGTCGATCGCGCATTCAAGGGCCGGGTGGGCGCTGCCGGACTGACGCCCGAGGAAATGGCCTTGCAGGATGCCTGGGCCGGAAGCGACGCGCCATGAACCGGACGGTCATCGATCAAGCCGAGGGATTGCGCCGCATGTTCGCAGCCGACGCTGCACACATGGTGGCCATGCTTGGCGATGACCAGGACGATATTGCCGCAGCCTTGGCAGTCGCGCTGTGCGGCCAGGGCAAAAAAGTCTTGTTGCTGGATGAAGCGCTACGCGCCGGCGACAATCACACCTTGCTCTCCTCGTTCGTCCGTCACGACATCAGTAGCGTGCTTCGCAGTGAAAAAAGCTTGCAGGAAATCGCCATTCCCACGGCGGGCATCACGCTACTTCCGGCGGGTATCACCCGTGCGGTGCAAAACGCAGACGCCGCCCGAGTTCGCTTGCTTGCCGCATTCCATGCCTTGATCGGCATGTTCGACGTGGTGCTCATCCACGCCGCACCCTCTGCGCTTAATCGTCCCAGCTTTGGTTTTGCCTTGGCGGCCCCCGAAGTGATCGTGCTGTGCAAGGGGACTTCCGAAGGTATTACTGCTGCTTACGCACAAATCAAGACGACGGCGGGAACGCCCGGGGATCGGCACTTTCGCTTGTTGTTCCAGGGGACGGAAGAGGCTATGGCGAAAATCCTGTTCCGTAATCTCGCCGCAGTATGTCGACAACATCTGAAACTGATGCCGGATTTTGCCGGCGTATTGCCTGAGCAGCGATTTGCTGCCGCCGATACGCTAGAGGCGTTGGCTGCCGGCATGACTGCCTGGCCTTTGCCGGAGCGCGACGATAGCCGCTTCGAAGCTTTTATGCGGCGACTGCTTAGCGTGACCGGTAGTCGTCGCCCAACAACAACAGAACATTAGGCGATTCCATGCTCATTCTACTGCCTTACAGCAGATTCACCGTGCCTGCGTCTTCAGTAATGTCGCAGGTGGCGGGCATGATTGCGAAAACGGCAGATTGACGATGCCCCTTCATTACGTAGAAAACCGCTCGGCCGTTGAATTTGCCCCGCTGGTCAAGAAAATAGCTTATCAATTGGCGGCCAAGTTGCCGGCTAGTGTGCAGGTTGAAGACCTCATGCAAGCCGGCATGATCGGTCTGCTGGACGCAATCGGCCACTTCGATGCCAACCAAGGCGCCCAATTCGAAACCTATGCATCACAACGCATCCGCGGTGCCATGCTGGACGAGTTGCGGGAAATCGACTGGGTGCCTCGTTCGGTGCGCAAGAATGCGCGCGGCATCGAACGTGCCATGACCGCACTGCAGCAAAACCTCGGGCGTGCGCCGACAGAGCAGGAAATCGCCGAGCATATGCAGGTTCCTCTGGCTGAATACCAGGACATGCTGGCTGATGCACGGGGGCATCAACTGGTTTATTACGAGGATTTTCACAACGACGATGGCGATCCGATCGAATTGAACTTAAGCGACGGACGGCCGAATCCTTTCGAAACGATTCAGGACGAGGGGATGCGCCGGGCGCTGATCGAGGCTATTGATGAATTGCCTGAGCGCGAGAAACTCATGATGGCGATGTATTATCAGGAGGATCTCAACCTCAAGGAAATCGGGGCTGTGCTCGGGGTCAGCGAATCGCGGGTGTGCCAGATACACTCCCAGGCCGTCATGCGGCTACGCAGCAAGCTCAGGGATTGGATAGGATAACAATTGAAAAATCTTCCGATCGAAATCACGACATTCGTCGGTATCGTTATTGCGCTGTCTGCCATCCTGGGTGGGCAAATGCTGGAGGGTGGACATGTCGGTACGCTGATGCAACTGACTGCGTTCATCATCGTCATCGGCGGGACGCTGGGTGCCGTGATGATCCAGTATTCGCTACCGGTTTTCCTGCTAGGGCTGAAACTCATCGGTTGGGGGTTCATCCCGCCCAAGATCGACCTTGAGGAGGTTGTCGATCTGATTATTAACTGGGGCAATACTGCCCGACGTGGTGGCCTGCTTTCGCTGGAACCTTTCCTGATGGAAATGGATGATCCATTCATCAAGAAAGGCTTGCAGATGCTGGTGGACGGAGCGGAGCCGGAAAAACTGCGTGAAGCGCTGGAGGTCGAAATGGACGCGTACGACGAACATTATCGTTTGGCTGCCAAGGTGTGGGAGTCAGCAGGCGGATACTCGCCGACCATTGGGATTATCGGCGCTGTCATGGGGCTGATCCATGTCATGGAGAACCTTTCCGATCCTTCCAAGCTGGGCGCAGGGATTGCGGTCGCTTTTGTCGCCACGATCTATGGCGTGGGTTCGGCCAACCTGTTTTTCCTGCCGATTTCCAGCAAGATCAAAACCATCGTCGGCCGAGAGATGGTAAAGCGCCAGATGGTGGTGGATGGCCTGGTGTCTATAGCCAACGGCGAGAATCCGCGTCTGATCGAGACCAAGCTGCGCGGCTTCATTGCCTGATCATCCCGTCCCATGGCGCGCAAACCCAAGCACGAAGAACACGAGAACCACGAGCGCTGGTTGGTTTCCTACGCCGATTTCATTACGCTGCTCTTCGCGTTTTTCGTGGTGATGTACGCCATTTCATCCATCAACGAAGGCAAGTACAAAATCCTCTCGGACTCCATCGTCGAGGCTTTCAAGAGCGCGCCTACGAGTGACAAGATCATCTACGTGCAATCTCCGATGCCGCAATCCGCCCTGGATACCGGCAAGCCTATTCCGCAAATCATTCCCATGCAGGTCGATCCGAGTTCTCCGGTAGAGACAGAGAAGCAACAACGCCGCGAGAATATGAAGTCCGTTGCCACGGATATCCTCAAGGTGATGGATCCCTTGGTTAAAGGTGGGCAAGTCAAGGTGACTGAAAGCAATCGCGGCATCGCGATTGAAATCAATGCCAGCTTGCTGTTCGACGTTGCCAAGGCTGAGCTCAACCGTAGTTCGATTTCCGTGCTGACTGCTGTCGCTAAGGTATTGGCCGGGGATAATCATCAGATCCAGGTCGAGGGTCATACGGATAATCAACCGATCAACTCGCCGGTCTTTCCCTCCAATTGGGAATTGTCCGCGGCGCGGGCCGGTAGCGTTATCCGCTTGTTTGCAAGCGCAGGGGTAAGTGGCGATCGTATGGTGGCGATCGGTTATGCCGACAATCGCCCTGTGGAAGATAACGCTACCCCCGAAGGTCGCGCCAGGAATCGCCGGGTAACAGTCATGATCCTGGCCGAAAACCAGGGCAATATCCAGGATGTGAAACTCGATCCGGATACCCGCCCTGCGCCAATTCAAACACCTCCGCCATTGCCCACTGGTACGGCCGTCCCTCAGCCGGTCTCGGCGACAACTACTCCTACAGCACCCATCGCTCCGGTGCGGTAACTTCCAGATAAAAGCAGGAATTAGAGTAAGAGGAAAGCAGGAAGAGCTGTTTAAGCTTTGCCGATGATGCTGCGCCCCGAGCTTGCAGGGTTGGCCGTCGTGGTTTTTTGGCCGTCGGGTCCGTATAGGCTGGCTTGATTCGCGGCGGCGAGCAGGGCCGCCAGCGCTTGCTGATTATGCTGCAGATGGGTTTGGATCAACGCGCCGTTAAAGCTGTTCGCTTGCTGCGCTTCCTCTGCTGCATGGAGGAGGGCGGTCCAGGCTTCACGCGCCTGATTGCCGGTATTATCTGCCCATTGCTGCATGCTGGCACGATCTGAGCCGATGCCAAGCGAAATGATGAATTGTTGCCGTTCGGCGGAGAAACGATTGAGCTGCTCGACAAGCTGTAGCTTGGATTGAGCAATGTTTTCCAAAGATTCGACTTCGCCCGCAAGGATAGCTTGCTGCTCGGAATTGAGCAGTGATTTGAACGACCGAAGGACTTCGGCTTCCGAAAGCAATGTGGCGATGAGCCGATCAGAAGCCGAATCGTGAGACTTCAATACGAGGCCTTATTGCTGGGAGACGAGGTCGCGGGAATAGGAAAGCAGACCGTCTGCGATGCGTTCCGGATTGATCTTGAAGCGGCCTTCGCTGATGGCCTGCTTGATCGCCTCGACCTTGGCGGTGTCGAAGCCGGATGATTGATTAACGCTGGTTTCGAGCGCGTTCAATTGTGAGGATGCATCGGAAAGACTGACGCTGTCCTGCTTAGTCGTGGTGGTCGTATTGCCTTTGGCGCGCGTGGCAGCCTGGTTGACACCGGTGCCGGCGAGGGGTGTTCCGCGTAGTGATCCGTCGATTTTCATGGCGTACCTCTTAATTTACCTGCATTCTAGCATACCCTGCTATCGGCATTGCCAGCGATAACTTTAAGAAAATTATGAAGTTTTATCAGTGCCCAACCGCTGGGAACAGCTTGCCCGGATTGAGGATGTTCGCCGGATCGAAAGTGCGCTTGATATTGCGCATGAAATCGAGCGTCACAGCATCGATCTCGCGATCCACGAACGGTCGTTTCGCCATGCCTACCCCGTGCTCGCCAGATAATGTGCCATCCAGGCCGAGCACCAGCGAGAACACTTCGTCCAGGCATTTCTCGGCGCGCTGCATTTCTTCCGGATTATCGGGGTTGACCAGCAGGTTGACGTGAATGTTCCCGTTGCCGGCATGGCCGAAATTGACGTTGGCGACTTGATATTGCGTCGCTAGTTTCTCGATACCACCCAACAGTTCCGGCAGTCGCGATACCGGCACGGCCACGTCCTCGTTGATCTTCTTCGGTGCGATGTCACGCAATAGCGGGGAAAGCGCCTTGCGTGCCGCCCACAGCGACTTGGTATCGTGCGCCTCTTTGGCTTCGATAAGCCCATCGACTTCGCATGCCTTCAAAATAGCAGCTCTAGCTTCTGCAATCTCCTGTTCCGAGCCGTCCACTTCGATCATCAGCAAAGCCCGCATATCCTCAGGCAGCATGCCGGGATGACGGTTGCGGATCAGGTTGAGGGCATTGTTGTCCAGGAACTCAAGTGCTGAGGGCACAAACGATTGTGCCATGATGGCGGCAATGGCATGGGCGCAACTCGTGGTATCGCGATATTGCGCAGTCAAACCGCCGACAGCACGCGGCAGCGGAGTGAGCTTCAAGGTCGCCTCGATAATCACTGCCAAAGTCCCTTCCGAACCAACGATGAGACGCGTCAGATCGTATCCGACGACCCCCTTGGTGGTGTAACAGCCGGTCTTGATCAAATCACCGCTGCCCGTGACAGCCTTCAGACCAAGGATGTGATCCCGAGCCACGCCGTATTTGACGGCATGCGGACCAGCCGCACAGGTAGCGAGGTTACCGCCCACGCTGCAATAAGGCGCGCTGGAAGGGTCTGGCGGCCAGAAAAAGCCTTGGGGGCGAATGGCGTCCTGCAACTCCTGGTTCAACACGCCTGGCTCGACAATCGCCATGCGATTGTCAGGATCGATGGAAAGAATGCGGTTCATGCGCTCCAGCGAGAGTGCCACGCCGCCTTGTTCGGGCACGCTGCCCCCCGCCGTTCCCGTGCCGCGACCACGCGGCACCAACGGGACTTTATGCTCATTGCACAGTCGCACTACCGCTTGCACTTCTTCCGCCGTCAGCGGAAACACCACTGCAATGGGCGGACGGAAATTACGGGAGTTATCATAGCTGTAGGCGTAGCAATCGACCGGGTCGGTAAACATACGATCGGAAGGGAAAAGAGCGCTTAATCGATCAAGAAGGTGAGAATCTAGCATCTCGTGAATCTAGCATATTGAGGCGGCTTATTACACCGCCTCCAGGATGAAAATTAAGGTTGAGGCTGTGCCTGTGTAGATGCTGTTTCCGTGGATTTTAACGGAGTAGCGCTTGCAGGGACGCCTGCCATTGGCTGGTTTTCCACTTCGACCTTACGGTCGAAAATCAAGGTTTCACCCATGATGATTCGAATCCAGGAGGGGTAAGTATATGCAGTACCCTTATTGTGATCGATGATGGCACCTATACCACCGCCGAATACGATGTTGCCAAACATGCCGCCGTTGGCGCGAGAGATTACCGTGCCTTTTCCTGGTTGTTCGCCATCTTTTTCACAATTGACGATGAGATTTTCTCCAGATCGATGAACGCTAATGGTTCCTGGCGCAGAAGTATTCCATTGACCGCGGTCGTTTTGAGCAACACATTTTGCACCTGAAACCGGCTGATTATCCTTGGAGTAAGTTTCAATCTGGACGCTTTGATTGGCATCCTTTGTGATGGTGGCACAGCCGGTTAAAGAAGCTGCAATCAGAAAAACCAGTGGAGACGTGCGAAAAATTATTTTCATTATTGTTCCTTATTAGTTTTGTTTTTACGAAATGCGGATAGCAGTCTACAGGATTGAGAACTTGGACTGGACATAAAAATCGGCGCCAAAGCGCCGATTTTTTCTTACCAAGAACAGAAGGATTTACCGCTTTTTAGGCGGCAGCAAATCGGTAATCGTACCTTCCGCCATTTCCGCCGCAAAACACACGGTTTCCGATAGCGTCGGATGGGCATGGATGGTGAGGCCGATGTCTTCGGCATCTGCGCCCATCTCGATGGCCAATACCGCTTCCGCAAGCAGTTCGCCCGCGTTCGGACCGACGATGCCGGCGCCGATGATGCGACGGGTGTCCTTCTCCATGATGAGCTTGGTCATGCCTTCGGTACGGGCAATAGAAAGTGCACGGCCGCTGGCGACCCATGGGAAGCTCGCTTTTTCGATCTCGATGCCTTTGGCCTTGGCGTCTGTCTCAGAAACACCAGCCCAGGCTACTTCCGGGTCGGTATAGGCCACGGACGGAATTGCCAGGGCCTGGAATTCCACCTTGTGGCCGTCGATGACTTCGGCTGCGACCTTGCCTTCGTGCACGGCCTTGTGGGCGAGCATGGGCTGGCCCACAATATCTCCAATCGCAAAGATGTGCGGCACGTTGGTGCGCATCTGCTTGTCGACCGGGATGAAACCGTATTCGTTGACGAATACGCCGGCCTTGTCGGCGCCGATGTTCTTGCCATTGGGGCGGCGGCCGATGGCCACGAGCACCTTATCGTAGACCTGCGGCTCGACGGCTTGTTCGCCTTCGAAGGTCACGTGGATGCCGTCCTTCTTGGGTTCCAGCTTGGAGACCTTGGTCTTGAGCATGATCTTCTCGAAACGCTTTTCCATGCGCTTGTGCAGCGGACGGACGAGGTCGCGGTCGCAGCCGGGGATCAGGCCGTCGGAAAGTTCTACCACGCTCACCTTGGCGCCGAAGGCGTCATACACCGTGCCCATTTCCAGGCCGATGATGCCACCGCCGACAACCAGCATGCGTTTGGGGATGCCTTCCAGGGCCAGGGCGCTAGTGGAATCCAGGATGCGCGGGTCGTTTTGATGTTCAGGAGCCAAGCCTGGCATCTTGGTGGCTTGCGAACCGGCGGCGATGATGGCGTAGTCGAAGGAAACTGTGGTGACTTTGCCGTCCGCACTGGTCACGGCAATCTGGTTCGGATTGGTAAATTCGCCGCGGCCGTTGACCACGGTCACATTGCGCTGCTTGGCCAAGCCGGAAAGACCACCGGTGAGCTTACCCACCACGTCTTTTTCTTTCCAGGCCGTGAGCTTCTCGATATCGATCTGCGGTTTGCCGAAGGAAATGCCGTGCTCGGCCATTTCTTCCGCTTCGGTAATTACCTTGGCCGCGTGCAGCAGGGCCTTGGACGGGATGCAACCCACGTTGAGGCAGACGCCGCCCAGTGAAGGATAGCGCTCGACCAGCACGACCTTCTTGCCGAGGTCTGCTGCGCGGAAAGCGGCGGTATAGCCACCGGGGCCGGCACCCAGTACAAGCACTTCGGCATGCAAGTCGGAAGAGCCGGAAGCGGCAGGCGCGGGCGTCGGTGCAGCAGGCGCGGGGCTAGGCGCAGGGGCTGCAGCAGCGCCTTCCATGGTCAGCGTCAGGATAGGGGAACCCTTGGCAACCTTATCGCCGACCTTCACTTTGACTTCCTTGACCGTACCGGCGTGAGTGGACGGAATGTCCATCGAGGCCTTGTCGGACTCCAGGGTGATCAGCGAATCGTCGACACCGATGCTGTCGCCGGGCTTCACGTGGACTTCGATGACGTCCACCGAATCGAAATTGCCGATATCCGGCACGTTAACTTCAATTATTTGGCTCATAACAACCTCTTGAACCACGGAGCTCATTCAGAACCACAGAGACAACACGGAGGCTCCGTGCGCTCCGTGTTCTCCGTGGAAAAATTACAGCAGCAGGCGGCGTACGTCGGACAGCATCATACGCAGGTGGCTGGTGAAGCGGGCTCCGTCGGCACCGTCGATCACGCGGTGGTCGTAGGACAACGACAGCGGCAGCATGAGGCGCGGCTCGAACGTCTTGCTCTTGGCATCCCACACTGGCTCGATGCTGGAGCGGGAAACGCCGAGGATGGCGACTTCCGGGCAATTGATGATGGGCGTGAACGCCGTACCACCGATGCCGCCCAGGCTGGAGATGGTGAAGCAGCCGCCTTGCATTTCTTCGAGCTTCAATTTCCGCTCGCGTGCCTTGGCCGAGAGTTCGCCCAGTTCGCGGGCAATGTCGAGTACATCTTTCTGGTTGACGTCGCGGATCACGGGCACAACTAGGCCGTCCGGCGTATCGCAGGCGAAGCCGACGTGGAAGTATTTCTTCGTGATCAGGCTTTCTCCGTCGGGCGACAGCGAGGCGTTGAAGTTGGGGTAGGCGCGCAGGGCGTTGACCACGGCCTTCATCAGGAAAGCCAGCATGGTCAGCTTGACGCCGCGCTTGGCCGCTTCGTCCTGCATGGACTTGCGGAAGTCTTCCAGGTCGGTGATGTCGGCGGCGTCGAACTGCGTGACATGCGGCGCGGTCACCCAGTTACGATGCAGGTTTGCACCCGAAATCTTCTTGATGCGTGCCAGCGGCTGGATTTCGGTGGCGCCGAATTGGCTGAAATCGATCACCGGCATTTGCAGCGCGCTCAAACCACCGCCGGTGGTCAAGGCTTCGCTGCGCGGCTTGGCGAGTTCGCCCTTGACGTAGGCCTGGATGTCTTCCTTGAGGATGCGGCCCTTGGGACCGGTACCCTTGACGAAAGCCAGGTTGGCGCCCAGTTCGCGGGCGAACTTGCGCACCGAGGGGCTGGCATGCGGCATCTTGCCGGGAGCGAATTCGGCACGCTCGCTGATGGGGTTGGGCGTGTGTTGCGGCGCGATGGGCTTGGGCACATCGGGCATCGGCTTCGACGGCGGCGGCACTTCTGCAGCGGCCACGGAAGTCACGACCGGTGCAGGGGCCGCGGATGCGACTGTCTGTTCTTTGCTGGTATCGGACTTGCCGGATTCTGCAGCTTCCAGCGTCAGGATCACGGTGCCTTGCGATGCCTTGTCGCCCACCTTGATCTGCACGTCCTTCACGGTGCCGGCGGCGGGCGCGGGAATATCCATCGAGGCCTTGTCGGATTCCAGCGTAATCAGGGAATCGTCCTTGGCGATCGTATCGCCGGCCTTCACCAGCACCTCGATGACGTCCACGCTATCGAAATTGCCGATATCGGGGACTTTGACTTCAATCACGTTGCTCATAGATAACGCCTTCTATATACCGCGAGGGCCGCTTACTGCTGGCGGCCCTCTTGGTTATTGATTTTTAAACGGTTACCGGATTCGGCTTGTTCGGGTCGATGCCGTACTTCTTGATGGCTTCTGCGGCCTTGGCGGCGGGTAGCTTACCTTCGTCGGCCAGCGCCTTCAGGGCGGCCAGGACGATGTAGTAACGGTCGACTTCGAAGTGGCGACGCAGGGCCTCGCGGGAATCCGAGCGGCCGAAACCATCGGTGCCCAGTACGACGAAACGCTGCTGGACGAACGGACGAATCTGGTCGGCGAACGCCTTCATATAGTCGGTAGAGGCGATGACCGGGCCTTCCGCCTTCTTGAGGCACTTCGCAACAAAGCTTTCCTTTTGCGGCTGGTCGGGGTGCAGCAGATTCCAGCGCTCGACGTCCAGGCCTTCGCGACGCAGTTCGTTGAAGCTCGGCGCGCTCCAGATATCGGCGGAAACGCCCCAGTCCTTCTCCAGCAACTCGGCGGCTGCAATAACTTCGCGCAGGATGACGCCGCTGCCCATGAGCTGAACCTTTGGACCCTTGGACTTGTTCTTAGAGAACGAATACAAGCCCTTGATGATGCCTTCCTCGGCGCCCTTGGGCATTTCCGGATGGCTGTAATTCTCGTTCATCAGGGTGAGGTAGTAGAACACGTCCTCCTGGTTCTGCACCATGCGGCGCAGACCGTCCTGGATGATGACCGCGACTTCGTAGGCGAAGGTCGGATCGTAGGAGATGCAATTCGGGATCGTCGCAGCCAGGAGGTGGCTATGACCGTCCTCGTGCTGCAAACCTTCGCCGTTCAGCGTGGTACGGCCGGCAGTGGCACCCAGCAGGAAGCCGCGGGCACGGCTGTCGCCGGCTGCCCAAGCCAGGTCGCCGATACGCTGGAAGCCGAACATCGAGTAGTAGATGTAGAACGGAATCATCTGCGTGCCGGTGACGCTGTAGGACGTCGCAGCAGCCAGCCAGGACGAGAACGCACCGGCTTCGTTGATGCCTTCTTCCAAAATCTGGCCGGTCTTGGATTCCTTGTAGAACATCACCTGGTCGGAGTCTACCGGCTCATACAACTGGCCGACGGAGGAGTAGATGCCCAACTGGCGGAACATGCCTTCCATGCCGAAGGTACGGGCTTCGTCAGGGACGATAGGCACCACGTACTTGCCGATTTGCTTGTCTTTGACCAGCGTCGAGAGGATGCGCACGAACGCCATCGTGGTCGAGATTTCGCGGTCGCCGGTGGCGCCCAGCATATTCTCGAACGCAGAGAGATCGGGCGTTTGCAGTTCGTTGCCCTTGCGGCGACGGGATGGCACGAAACCGCCCAGCGCATTACGGCGCTCGCGCAGGTATTGCATTTCGGGGCTGTCGTCGGCCGGACGGTAGAACGGCAGCTTCTCGATTTCAGCATCCGAGATCGGAATGTCGAAGCGGTCGCGGAATGCCTTGAGCGAGTCGAGATCCAGGCCCTTCTGCTGGTGCGTCGGGTTCTGTGCTTCGCCCGCGGCGCCCATGCCGTAGCCCTTGACGGTCTTCGCCAAAATTACGGTCGGTTGGCCGACGTGCTTGGTCGCAGCGTCATAGGCGGCAAATACCTTGTGCGGATCGTGACCGCCGCGGTTGAGGCGCCAGATGTCCTGGTCGGACATCGCTGCCACCATTTCTTTCAGCTCAGGATACTTGCCGAAGAAGTGTTCGCGGGTATACGCACCGCCCTTGGCCTTGAAGTTCTGGTACTCGCCGTCAACAGCTTCTTCCATGCGCTGGCGCAGCAGGCCGTCCTTGTCCATGGCGAGCAACGGATCCCAGTACGAACCCCAGATGACCTTGAGCACATTCCAGCCGGAGCCGCGGAAATCGGCTTCCAGTTCCTGGATGATCTTGCCGTTACCACGCACCGGGCCGTCCAGGCGCTGCAGGTTGCAGTTAATGACGAAAATCAGGTTGTCCAGTTTTTCGCGCGCAGCCAGGGAGATAGCACCCAGCGATTCCGGCTCGTCCATTTCGCCGTCGCCGCAGAACACCCAGACCTTGCGGTCAGACGTGTCGGCGATACCGCGGTCGTGCAGGTACTTGAGGAAGCGAGCAGTGTAGATGCCTTGCAACGGACCGAGGCCCATCGACACGGTGGGGAACTGCCAGAAATCCGGCATCAGCCACGGGTGCGGATAGGAAGACAAGCCGTTGCCGCCCGTTTCCTGGCGGAAATTCTCCATTTGCTCTTCGCTCAAGCGGCCTTCGACGAAGGCGCGGGCATAGATGCCGGGCGAGGAGTGGCCCTGGAACATGACCAGGTCGCCGCCGGACGGATGATCGGCGGAGCGGAAGAAATGGTTGAAACCGACATCGTACAAGGTCGCCGCGGACTGGAAGCTGGCGATGTGGCCGCCTACGCCCGGCGATTTCTCGTTGGCGCGCATCACGGTGACGATGGCGTTCCAGCGGATCAGCGCGCGAATGCGGCGTTCCATGGTCGGATCGCCCGGCAGCTTGGCTTGCTGGTGCGTCGGAATGGTGTTCAGATAGGCTGTCGTTGCGTTGAACGGCAGGTTGGCGCCGGAGCGACGCGATTTATCAATCAGCGCCTCCAGCAGGAAATGGGCGCGTTCAGTTCCCTCCTGTTCCAGCACCGCATCGATGGCGTCTAGCCATTCTTGAGTTTCTTGCGGGTCGATGTCAGGGCTATCGGGCACAAATGCCATGGGCTTGCTCTCCTGGATACTTTTGGGCTGGCCGCTCACGTATAATCTTTACGCATCGCGACCTTACGATTGCAGCGCCTGGCTGCTAGCGAAAGGCGCTATATTCGCCATTTTGACCGTCCCGGTCAAGTTAAAACTGCCTCCAGGACCCCGCGTATGACCGCAAAAATCATTCAAAATCAGTCTCCTATTGACGAAGCTTCGGCGTCACAAACACAGCATCTGCTCATGGTGCTGCCGCAGAAAAAAGCCGATGCACCGCTAAACCAGCTTCTTGAAGCCCGTTTGAAGCGTCGCGACGCCAAGTACGACGAGCTTGCAAAAGCGCCGGTGGCGGCTGATTTGGCGGGCGGCGGACGCGTGGTATGGGTGGTGGCGGATGAAAAGAAATCGGCCTTCGAACGCAATACGGCCTTGCGCAAGGCCGTGGCGTTGTTATTGGAGGAAGGCCCGTCGCAACTCACGATTGCCGTGTTCGGCGACGAAACCCAGCGTAAATCTGCTGCTGAAGCCGCAATCTATGTCGCGCTGGTCAACGCAGCCGAACTGCCGACGCGCAAGAAAAAATCCGATCACAAGCCGCTCAAGAAAATCGTGCTCCACGGCTGGCAGCAGGACGACGACTTCGTGCGCATCAAGGCCGTCGCCGAAGGCAACACGCTGACTCGCACGCTGTCGGTGCTGCCGCCCAACGAACTCACGCCGGGCATCTACCGCGACAAAATCAAGGAACTCGCCGAGCAACACGGTTGGCAGCACGAAGAATTCGACATGAAAAAGCTGCGTAAGCTGGGGGCGGGTGCTTTCGTCGCCGTGGCGCAAGGCTCCGACCCCGAAGACGCTGCCATCGTGCATCTCACTTATACGCCAGAGAAGGCCAAGAAGCACATCGCCCTGGTCGGCAAAGGCATCTGCTTCGATACCGGCGGACACAACCTCAAGCCGGCGCGGTACATGCAAGGCATGCATGAGGACATGAACGGCTCAGCCGTGGTGCTGGGCACGCTGCTCGCGGCGACGAAATCCAAACTTTCTATCAAGATCGATTGCTGGCTGGCACTGGCGCAGAACCATATCAGCGCCAAGGCCTACAAGCAGAACGACGTGGTGAAGGCGCTCAACGGCATGACCATTGAGGTGGTGCATACCGACGCCGAAGGCCGAATGGTGTTGTCCGATACCCTGACGCTAGCCTCCCGCGGCAAGCCCCAAGCTATGATCGACTACGCCACGCTTACCGGCAGCATGGTGACGGCGCTGGGCACCCGCTACAGCGGCGTCCTTGGCAATCGACAGGAATTGCTCCAGAAGGCGATCGCAGCAGGGCAGGCGACAGGCGAGCGGGTTTGCGCTTTCCCGTTCGACGAGGATTACGATCCGGAGCTGGATTCAAAGATCGCCGATATCAAGCAATGCACCCTGGACGGTGAGGCCGACCATATCCTCGCGGCGCGCTTTCTCTCCAAGTTCATCGAGAACGACGTGCCGTGGCTGCATGTGGATTTGTCCGCTGTGGTCAGCAAGGGCGGCTTGGGGGCCGTGGCAAGCGATACCACGGGCTTCGGCGTGGCGTTGAGCCTGGCCTTGTTGCAGGAGATTTAACGCTTTACTGGCCGGGGCGCGCTGCCTCGGCCAAGTTCGCGACGCCTACTTGCAGCCGTCGCACTTGCCCTTGATGGTGTCCATTCCCTTTACCTTGTCCCAGCCCTTGACGTCCTTCATCACGGTGCCGTCGAAGATAGCTTCGCCGACGTCGGCACCGGTGAGATCGGCACCCGTCATGTCGGCCTTGCTGAAATCGACGCGGAACAGATTAGTGCCGCGTAAGTTGGCACCGCGCAGGTCGGCAAAACTGAGGTTGGCGCGGTTGATGTCGGCGCCTTCGAAATTAGACCCCGCGAATTTGCCGCCCACGCTGTCGAACTTCATCTGGCCCATGGGCTGATTGCCGATATCCAGGCCGAAACGGCCCTTGCGGATATCCGCCTCGCTCATGTCGACTGCCCCAAGCGTCCCGATCACACGGGCGTTGACCAGCTTGGCGCCTTTGAAATTGTTCTTGTCGAAAATCGGCTGGAAGATCGTAGCGTCGGTGAGATTAGCGTTGCTGAAATTGGCGTTTTCGATGCGGGCGAGGTTGAGGTAGGCGTTGGTCATGTCCGTGCCGCTCAGGTTGGAGCCGCGCAGGTCGGCACCGAATAGATTAGTATCCACGAACTTGGCGTGGCGTAGGTCAAGCCCGCTCAAATCCTGGTAGCTCAAGTCCTTGCCGGAAAAATCAGCCAGTTTGTCTGCCGTGGCTTGCTTGAGCATCTCGCGAGCGCGTTCGGTACTGATTTTTTCTTGCGGCTGGTCGGCTTTCTTGGACATCATTTTCTGCTCGAACGACTCGGCCTTGCGCAGGTTTTCGTCCTTACTCATGAGGAACTGATCCTTGGCTTCCGGGCTGGAAAAGCAGTAGGTCTTGCCTGCGTTTTCCCAGCGCACCGAGCAATCGGTGGCGACTTCCATCCCCATCGCCATGCCCATGGAACAATTCTTGTTGAATTCCTCGGCATAGGCCGAGAATCCGAGCCCCATCATGAAAGCTAGCAGTAAGACACGCATGATAATCTCCCCTGAACATTCGGCAGTAAACCTGAGACAAATGCTCTGGTAATAGGTTCGGTAGCGTACAGAAACAGCTGTCAACCGCTGAACCCCAGGCCGCGTTGAATGACCAGCCGAAGTTTTCGGCGATTTACACCAAGGAGAAGAACGTGAAAGTTTTGAAGATGACCGTGGCAATGTTGATCGGCAGCGCAATTGCCGCCCCCGCCATGGCTGACGATACGTATTACGATACGGCGCGCGTGCTTTCCGTCGTTCCGCAAACCGAGCGCGTGAACATGCCGCGCCAGGATTGCCATACCGAATACGAGCAAGTCCCTTCCGCCAGTTCCGGCAGCCGCGATATCGGCGGTTCCATCATCGGCGGTATCGCCGGCGGCCTCATCGGCAGCCAGATCGGCAAGGGCAAGGGCCGCATCGCCGGTGCTGCGGTGGGTGCCGCGACCGGCGCCATCGTCGGCGACCGCATCGACAACAGCGACCGCGATCACGATACCTACAGCACGCAGCCGGTTGCCCGCTGCGTTACGGTAGACAACTGGCAGACCGTCAATCGCGGTTACCAGGTCACCTACCGTTACAACGGCCGTACCTATACGACCGTGATGCCCAACGACCCGGGCGATAGCATCAGCGTGCGCGTAGCCGTGGTGCCTGAAGTCAATCCGCGCGTGACCTACAACGATCGCCGCTACGACCGAGACTGGCATCGCGACGACGACCGCCGCGACTGGGGACGTCGCCACGACGGTCGCTGGGACGACTGATTCATTAGGTTAAAGTAGTGACGGTGCCGGCTCACAAGGCTGGACATCGCAAGCAACCGCCGGCGATCCCGGCGGTTTTTATTTTCAGCAGACGGGTGTCAGGACAAGGATTCAACGGCGAGCACCGCTTCGATCGCCGTGGCGACGGAAAACTTCGCGACGCAGCTATTGCCGACCTGAGCAGCATGCGCCCGCACCAGTTCGGACAACATCTCCAAATCGGCAGTTTGTCCGGTGGATCGAATTTTCGCCGGCCGGCCGGGCTTACCTGTCAGGTCGAAAATCTCGCCGTCTGAATCAATAAGTCGGTCACCTTGCTGAAAACCGAAACGGTGGAGGTCGGCGTCGTTTTCCCAGTCCGAACGCGTGGCTACGAACGCGAGTTCGGCGTCTCCCTGGTAATGAATGATAGCGGGCCAGTGGGGCATAAGCGGCTCAGTTCTGCGATTGGGAATGCGACACGGTTCGAACCTCGGCCAGGCGGGAAAGTTTGCCCGCCGCACAACTCTCGGGCCAGATTTCGACCGCCTGATGCAGCGAAGCCGTCATCGACGGCGGCAGTTCCGCCAGTTTATAGATCACCTTGCGCGAGGACCAGTAACTGACCTCCACGATACGCCCTGCCGCAATTTCAGATGGCGAAATATTTGCCAGACAAGGCGGGAGCGGCTGCGGCAAATCGTTCGTCGTGTAGATCGCGTCTATCCAGCCCTGCCTCGCTTCCTTCGTCGGATTTTCTGTCGTCCCAGTCGTCGCGCAAGCGGAGAGCCAAGCGACGCCGAGGGCGAGACTTAAGCGTTTCAACGTCATGATCATCACTCCTGTTCTTGGATTTTGTTGGATTCATGTCACTCAGCCGCCAGACGTTTGGCTTCCTCGCGTTGCTGCTTACCGGAGTCGTAGATGCGGTTGAACATCAGCGGCGCCAGCAGCAGGGTGAAAATGGTGGCGGAGACGATGCCGCCGACGATGACAACCGCGAACGGCCGTTGGGTTTCCGAGCCGATCCCGTGGGAGAGCGCGGCGGGCAACAGTCCCAGGCCGGCCATGAGCGCGGTCATCAGGATGGGGCGCAGGCGCGCGGCGGCGCCGTCCAGAACGGATTCCTGGATAGTCTTGCCATGACGCAATCCGCCCATGAACTGCTCGACCATGATCACGCCGTTCTGAACGGAGATGCCCGCCACGGCAATAAACCCCACGGCGGCCGAGACGGATAGATGCAGCCCGGCCAGCGCCAGCCCGCTCAAGCCGCCGATCCAGGTAAACGGAATTAACGCCAGCACCAGGGCCGCCATGCCCATGGAGCGGAAGGCCCAGAACAGCAGCACGAATATCCCCAGTACCGAGAGCGGCACGATCACGGCGAGACGCTTCATCGCGCGCTGCTGGTTCTCGAACTGGCCGCCCCAGGTCATGGTGTAGCCGGGCGGCAGCTTGACCTCGTCCTTCACCTTTTGCATGGCTTCGGTGATGAAGCCGCCTTGGTCGCGCCCGATGAGGTTAGCCTTCACGGCCACATTGCGTCCGCCGGCTTCGCGGCCGATGCGCGCCGGACCTTGCTTGACCTCGACATCGGCGATGGCGCCCAGCGGCAGGGTGCCCGCGCCGTTAGGCAACGCGATGGGAATCTCGGCCACGTCGTCTACCGCGTCGCGCGCTTCTTCCTTCAAGCGCACCGTTACATCGAATTGGCGGTCGCCCTCGTGGAAACTGGTGGCGGCGGTGCCTGCCATCGCGGCCTGGATGGTCGTGTTGACATCGTTCACCGTCAGCCCGTAACGCGCCATTTGGTCGCGCTTCAGCACAATGTCCAGTTCGGATTGCCCGCCGACCTTGATGGCTGCCACGTCGGTAGAGCCGCGAATACTGGAAAGCACTGCGGCGACTTGCTCCGCCTTGTCTTCGAGGATGTCCAAGTCGGGCCCGAAAATCTTGACCGCGATTTCGCCCTTGACCCCACTCAGCGATTCCTCGACGTTGTCCTCGATCACCTGCGAGAAATTGGTCGGCACACCGGGGATGGTGCGGATTTTCTTGGTCATGCTCTCGATCAGCGCGTCCTTGTCTTTAAAGCGCCAGGTCTCGTGCGGTTTGAGATCAGCAAGGATCTCCATGTTGTTGGGGCCCTTGGGGTCCGTCCCGTCGTCCGGTCGCCCGACGTGGCTGATCACGCTGGCGACTTCCGGGTAGCTTTGCAGGATGAAGCGCACCTGGCGTTCCACTTCCTTGCTCTTTTCCAGGTTGGTGGCTTGCGGCAGGGTGATAGTGAGCCAGATGTTGCCTTCGTCCAGCTTAGGCAGGAATTCGCTGCCCAGGCGCGTCCCCAGCCCGATGGCCGCAGCCAGCAGCAGTGCGGAAACGACGAAAATTGCCACGCTGCCGGGGATGGCGCGTGTCAGGAGACCGCGATAGCTCTCCTGCATGGCGTTCATCCACCCGCTATGTTTTTCCGACAGATCGTAACGGTTGATAATGTATGAGAGCACGGCCGGTACCAGCGTGAGCGTCAGCAGGATCGCACCCAGGATGGCGAAGCTCAGCGTATAGGTCATGGGCGTGAAGATTTTTCCTTCCACCCGCTCGAAGGTGAAAATGGGCAGGAAGGCCAGGATGATGATGGCCTTGGAAAACAGGATGGGATGGCCCATTTCGATGGCCGTGTGCTTCAGCGTATGGATGCGCCAGCTCGGCGTCGCGTGCTGCGGCAGCCCGTCCAGCTTGCCCACGGCGAGCCGCACCATGAGGGCTTCGACCAGCACCACGGCGCCGTCCACGATGATGCCGAAGTCCACCGCGCCGAGCGAGATCAGGTTGGCCGAGACCCCCTTGAGATGCATGAAGACAAAGGCGAACAGGAGCGCCAGCGGGATCACCAGCGCGACGATGACCGCCGAAATGGCCGAGCGCAGGAACAGGATGAGAATCCCCAATACCAGCGCCGCGCCCATGATCATGTTCTCTTCCACCGTATGCACGGTGTGGCCGACCAGTTGGGTGCGGTCGTAGATAGTCTTGAGATGCACGCCGGGCGGCAGGCGCTGCTCCAGCTTGGCGATGTTTTCCTTCAGCGCGGCGATGACCTTGGTGGGGTTCTGCCCCTTGGTCATCTGCACGATGCCTTCTACCACGTCGTCCTGGCCGTTGTAGGCGACGATGCCGGAGCGCGTGCGCTGGCCGAGGGCGACTTGGGCGACATCGCCCACCAGGATGGCCTTGCCGTCCTTGCTGGCGACGGCGACGTGGGCGATGTCGTCCATGTTCCTGAAGAGACCGATGGCGCGCAGCACCAGGGCTTCGTCGCCGCGGCGCACCGTGCCGCCGCCGGTGTTGGCGTTGGCGCTGCCCAGCGCCTGGGTGACCTGATCAAGCGTGACGCCGTATTTGCGCAGCAGGTAAGGATCGACCTTGACCTGGTATTCCTTGATCGCACCGCCGAAGCTCACCACGTCGGCGACGCCGGATACGGTACGAATGGCGGGGCGCACCGTCCAATCCTGGATTTCGCGGATTTGCTCCAGCGGCGTGCCGGGAGGCGCTTCGATCACGTAGCGGTAGATTTCGCCCACTGCAGTCGAAAGCGGTGCGAGCGATGGCTGTACGCCGGGCGGCAGTGTGACGTTTTGCAGCTTCTCCATCACCTGCTGGCGGGCAAAGTAATCGTCGGTGTTGTCCTGGAATGTGAGCGTGACCACCGAGAGCCCGAAGATGGATACCGAGCGCAACTGCGTCATGTGCGGCACGCCGCTCATCTCGCGCTCGATGGGCAGGCTGATGCTGCGTTCCATCTCCTCCGGCGCGAGGCCGGGCGCTTGGGTGACGATCTGCACCTGCACGTCCTGCACGTCGGGAAAGGCTTCCACCGGCAGGTTGGCGACGGCGTACCAGCCCGTGGCGATCAAGGCCAGCACTCCGGCCAGCACGAAGGCGCGCTGTTGCAGGGCGAATGTAACGAGACGATCCAGCATCCGCTTATTCCCCTGCCATTTCAGCGTTGAGCAGCAAGGCGCCGCGCACGGCAATGCGTTCGCCCGCGTTGAGGCCGGAAGCGATGTAGCTTTCCTCGTGGCCGCGGTAGTTGAGGATCACGCGGCGTTTTTCCAGCACGCCGGGCGAGCGTTCGACAAAGATGAAACTTTGCAGGCCTTCGGTAATCAGGGCTTCGTTCGGCACGTGCGGCTCGGTTTGATTGCTGCCGAGCGGTGTGGCATGCACGTACATTTCTGGCTTCAGTTTCTCGTCGCGATCTTCCACGCTGCAACGTACGATGATGCGGCGGCTGGTGGGGTCGAGGACCTTGCCGATCATCTGGGCGACGGCATCGAAGTTTTCGCCGGGATAACCGTCGGCCTCGATCTTGAAGTGCTGGCCTTCATGCACCTTGCCGAGGTCTTTTTCCGGCACCTCGACGTTGATCCACAAATGCGTGGGGTCGCTTACCACGAAGAGTGGACCCGGGGCGTCCGGACGGACCTCGCTGCCCGGATTGACCTGGCGCTCGGTGACGATACCGCCGATGCGTGAGGTCAGCACATAGCCGTTCGCGTTGACCGGCCCCAGGTTGCGCAGCCTGGCACGGGCCCGGTCGAGCTCGATTTCGGATTGCTGCATGTCGGCCTGCGCCGATTCGAAATCCTTGCGCGCCAGCACATTGCCGTCGAACAAGGTATGGGCGCGATCGAACGCGGCTTTTTTCAGCATCAGGTCGGATTCGGCCTTGCGCGCATCGGCGCTGGCTTGGGCGAAATCCGGCGAATCGATGGTGACGAGCGGCTGGCCGGGTTTGACGCGGTCGCCCGGCTCGGCGTGGATTTTCAGCACACGTCCGGCGATCGGCGTGCTGATACGCGAGGTTCGATCCGCGTCGTAGGCGACATGCCCTTGCAGCGGCTCGATGGCGGGCACAGGGCCGGACTCGGCCGGGGCGATCTTGAGATAAGCGAGTTGCGGGGCGTCCGGTGCGTAGCGCAGCACATTAGGTTCGCGCGGCGGCGTGACGTGGGCAGCTGGGGCGGCAGCCGCATCTGCGGGCGCTTTCACGGTGTACCAGCCTACGGCGAGGATGCCGCAAGCCGCGAGGGCGACGAGTAGTTTCTTCATTGGGGTTCTCCTTCACCGGTTGCGTAGCGCCAGGCGACCAGTGCTTTGGCGAAATCGGCGCGTGCAGTGACGGCATCGATCTGGGTGGCTTTGAAAGTGCGGCGAGCGTCGAGCAGGTCCATGACGGACAAGGCGCCATGGCGATAGGCGAACTCAGCCGCGTCGAGTGCATGTTGGGATTCGGCGAGCAAACTGCCGTCGTAGCGCTGCACGCGTTCTGCTGCGGCTTCGAGGTCGGCGCGTGCCTTGTTGATGTCGGTGAGGGCCTGGGCGCGAACGCGTTCCAGATCGTCGCGGGCGGTCATCAGGTCGGCTTCGGATCGGCCGATTTCCCCCTGGTATTCGTAGCCGGTCATAAGCGGCACACTGACGCCGAAGCCGACCGTATTGGATTGCTGGTCCATGCCGTTGTGCTCGACCTGCACGCCGACGGTGACGTCGCGGGTCTTCAGCGATTGTGCGAGGTCGCGTGCGGATTCGGCGGCCTGGACGCGGAGGACGGCGGACCGTACGTCCGGACGGTTATCGATATTTCCGGCGGTCGCCACCGGTACGGTGTTGCCTGGCCATGCATCGTCGGCATGAATGGCACGGGCGTCAGCTTCGGCGCCGATCAGGTAGGCAAGTGCAGCTTGGGCTTGCTGCTCGTCGTTGATGGCTTGGCGCACGTCGTTCTGGGCGCGCAATGCATCCACCTGGATACGCGACAGCTCGGACGGGGCAATATCGCCGGCCTTGAGCCGCAACTGCGATGCCTCGACCGTCTGGCCGAACAGACGGGCGTTATCCTCGGCGATGCGGTGTTTTTCCTGGGCCAGCACGAGGTCGAAATAAGCCTGTTGCAGGGCGATGCGGCCTTGGCGCATTGCGTCCTGCATGTCTTGCTTGGCGGCGGCGTGGCGCAGGTCGGCGCCGCGCATGCGCAGCTCACGCTTGCCGCCGCGCTCGAAAGTTTGGTCTAGTCGCAACACGGTATCCGAGCCGCCCAGGTAGCGGTGATCGCGTCCTGTGCCGATGCCCGTGGTATTCATCGATAATTGGGGATTAGGCCGCTGGGCCGCGCCGAGCTTGTCGGCAGCGGTGGCTTCGACCTGGTCTCGCGCCAGCTGCAATTCGCGGTTATGCTGCGACCACAGCTGTTCTGCCTGTTGCAAGGTCAGGTGCGGCAGCATGACAGTATCCGGCGGTGCCGCGAGGGCGGTCCGGGCCGAGATGCAGAGAACGAGAAGAATTAGAAATTTCTTCATTTTTTCCTGGTATATGTAGGAATAATGCTTAAGTGGCCGCGCATCTTGCGCGAGCCAGCTGACGGGAAACTGACGGATGCGGGTATTGATCATCGAAGACGATCAGGCGCTGGCCGAGGCGATGCGGCAGTCGCTGACGCTTGCCGGCTACGCGGTGGATGCGGTGGGCAGCGCAGGGGCCGCCTTGCATGCGTTGTCGGTCGAGCATTTCGACGCCGCCGTGCTCGATCTCGGTCTGCCGGACCGCGACGGTTACGACGTGGTCCGGCATTTGCGGGAGCACGGGAAATCGCTGCCGCTGCTGATCCTGACCGCACGTGACGCCGTGGAGGATCGCGTGCAAGGGCTGGACCTCGGCGCCGACGACTACGTGGTCAAGCCCATCGCCATGGCCGAATTGCACGCACGGGTTCGGGCGCTGATTCGCCGCAGCTCAGGCAAGGCCGAGCAGCGCGTGCAGCTGGGCAAGCTCGAACTCGATACGCCGGGCAAGCGTGCTTATCTGGATGGACAGCCGCTGGACTTGTCCGGGCGGGAGTGGGCGGTGCTGGAATACCTGGTGTTCAATGCACGCCGCATTATTTCCAAGGAGCAGCTGATCCAGGCCATCGCCGGTTGGGATACCGAATTGAGCGGCAACGCCATCGAGGCGTATGTCTACCGGATTCGCAACAAGCTGACGGATGCCGGGGTGGCGATTCGTACGGTGCGCGGCCTGGGGTATATGCTGGAGGAGACCAAAAATCCGGAATAGCCTGCGCCACCAGTTCCTGCGCAACCTGCTGTGGCCGCTCATCGGCATCCTGTTGCTGGGCGCCGTGGTGGCTTATCTCTTCGCCCTGCGCGCCGCCACCGATGCTTACGACCTGGGCTTGCTCGATGATGCGCTCGACCTTGATAAACAAGTGAGCCTGCACCAGGGCGGCCTCGCCCTGGAACTGCCTCCTGCCGCCCGGCAAATGCTGGCGAGCAACAACGAAGATCGGGTGCGTTATGCGGCTTGGGACGAGCAGGGGCGCATGTTTTCCGGGGATGCCGGACTCAAGCAGTTGGATATCCCGCAGGGAGAGGAAAACCATGTGTTCCAGGATGTGCAGTTGCAGGATGGCGCGAGTAGAGCCGTCGTGCTGCGGGGAAGCCTTTATGGCCGCACCATTTTCGTGGCCGTGGCGCAAACGGTGCATGGCCGGAATCGGCTAACGCGCAATATCTTTTTCAAGCTGCTGTTTCCCGAGGCATTGCTGGCCGTGGTGGCCATGAGCATCGTGCTGCTGGGCGTGCGCCGTGGGTTGTCTCCGGTGAATGCATTGAGCGAGGAGATTCTCAAGCGTTCGCCGCAGGATTTGAGTCGGATCGACGAGAATCGCGCGCCTGCCGAGCTGCAGCCCATCATCCACGGCGTGAACGAACTATTGGAAAAGCTTTCGGCCTCGTTCGCGGGCCATCGTCGTTTCATCGCCGATGCGGCGCATCAGCTGCGTACGCCGCTGGCGGTGCTGGGCAGCCAGATCGAGGTCGGCCTGCAACAGCCGCCGCAGAATGTCCGTGCGCTGCTCCAGCAACTGTTGGCAACGACGAATCGCACCTCGCATCTCGCCAATCAATTGCTGTCCATGGCACGGCTGGAGCATACGGAGCAGGACGTATTTACCCACGGGCCGGTGGAGCTGAGCGAGGTGGTGCGGGCTGCCGCGGCGGATTTTATCGGGCGGGCGGCGGATAAGAACCTCGACCTGGAGTTTCGGTTGGTGCCCTGCACCGTCCAGGGCAATGCCTTGCTGCTGCGCGAATTGATCATGAACTTGCTCGATAACGCGGTGCGGTATACGCCGGAAGACGGCCATGTGTGGCTAACGCTGGAACAGGAGGGCAAGCAGTGCGCGCTTGCCGTCAACGATAGCGGTCCCGGGGTGCCCGAATCAGCGTTGACTACCTTGGGCAAGCCCTTTCATCGCTTGGCTAGCGACGAGAGCGGTTGCGGGCTGGGCCTGGCCATCGTGCGAGAAATCGCCAGGCTGCATCAAGCCGAGGTGATGTTCGGGCGTTCAAGCGAGGGCGGGTTGAGCGTCAGGATCGTGCTGAACGCCTTGCCGACTTCCAGGACCTGAGCAATGCCTGCTGGGTTCCGGCTTTACTCAAGGCCCGGTTTTACTCCATCAGAAGCTGGAGACCAGCATGAATCCCACCGCCAGCGCCATCACTCCCGTCGCAGCCCAGCCTAGAAACCGGTGACGCGCGGCGATGATGAAATCGCCCATGATGGTCTCCGACTGACCGATTTTCATCATCACGAACATGATCGGCACCGAGATCACGCCGTTGATCACGGCACTCCACAGCAAGGCCCGGATCGGGTCGACCTCGCGGGAGCCCATGATAGTGCCCAGTGCGGTAGCGGCAATGATGATGGCGTAGAAGCCGCGCGCCTCGTGGAAACCATGCGATAACCCAGCTTTCCAGCCGAAGACTTCGCTCACTGCAAACGCCGCAGAGCCTGCCAGTACCGGCACTGCCAACATACCGGTGCCCACGATGCCCAGTGCAAACAAGACGAAAGCGAATTCCCCGGCGATGGGTTTCAGGGCTTCCGCTGCCTGAGCCGCAGTAAGGATGTTGGTGACGCCGTGGGTGTTGAGCGTGACCGCCGTCGCCAGGACGATGCACAAGGCGATGCCGTTAGAAAACAGCATGCCGATGACCGTATCCTGCTTGATGCGCGCCAAGTGCTCCGCGGCGTATTCCGGGTTGTCGTGCAAGGCTGCAGCCTCGGGGCGTCGTGCGTTGTCTTCCACCTCTTGCGAGGCCTGCCAGAAGAACAGATACGGGCTGATGGTGGTGCCCAGCACAGCGACGACGATCTCGGCGTAGTCGCTCAACGAGATGCCCTTGGGCAGGTACGCCCAGGGCTGCAGTGATTCAATAGTGACGTGCTTCCACGGGACGTTGACCGACAAAATCACCGCGACATAGGAAAACAAGGCTAGCGTCAGCCATTTGAGGATACTCACCGTGCCTTCGTAGGAGAAAAAGACTTGTCCCGCCATCGACAGCAGACCCAAGCCGATGATGTAAGGCGCAACGTGGCCGCCGCCCAGCAGGCGACAGGCTTCGCCCATGGCGCCCAGGTCGGCCGCGATGTTGATGGTATTGGCGACGACCAGCAGCAGGACCAGCGATAACGTAAGCCAGCGCGGGCAGACCTTGGCGATGTTGGCGGCGAGCCCCTGCCGCGTCACCCAGCCGATGCGCGCCGAGAGCATCTGGATGCCGATCATGAGAGGGGTCGTGAGGCAGAGCGTCCACACCAGGCCGAAGCGGAATTGCGAACCGGCCTGGGAGTAGGTGGCGATGCCGCTGGGATCGTCATCCGCTGCGCCGGTGATGAGGCCGGGTCCGAGCTTGCGCGCGAGTTGGTTGATTTGTGCGTTCATGACGACTCCTTGGTGCTAAGGCGAGACCGATGCAGCGCGGCCACGCGGCTCAGGTGGGCCTGAGCGGTTTTTCTAAGGAGCAAGAGAGTGTGCAACGAGGCTCACGGCTTGCCCGCTGGGTGTTTCGGTTTTAAAGCCTTGACGCCCAACGACAGCCGGGACGGCACGAGGTGCCGGGGAAGTCTTTTAGACGCAAGGCCTGTAACTAGGGCCTGGGTTCATGTTCGTTTCTAAAAAATGGAACGGCGCGGATTATGCACTGTTATTGCATGGCGGCAAAGTGTTTTTCGCCGTAGGTTACAGAAATCCTCAATCCCATGTTTTCCTTGCGTTTTCAAGCAGGTGGGTTGAGGCCGTAGGAATAATCCCGCACACACGGGGTGTGCGGGAGGCTGGATCGTATTAGCGGTTTGCTTCCTTTTTCGTTTCCACGACGGGCACGTGCGGAATGCCGTAATCGTCGAGAATCTTGTTGATCTCGTCCTTATGGCGTTCAAGCGCCTCGTTGATCATGGCGATGCGGTCTTTTTCCTTCTTGCGCACACCGACGGAGATATTCCAGTACTCCTTACCGTGCGGGTTTTCCGCCTCGTATTCAGGCGCCAGGTTGACCACCAGTTCTTCCTTGGCTTGCTTGGCGAAGTACCCGGCGATCGGACCCCAGACGATGGCTACATCGATGTCGCCCTTGACCAGATCGTCGATCAGGAAGCTGGGTGGCAAGTTGAGGTCGCGCTGGATGCGGTAGGGGCGGGAGTTGTCCAGCAGGCCCTTGTCGAACAGCGGACGGGTCGGAGGCGATTCCATGATCACGCCGATCTTGGCTTTGCGCAGATCGGGGGAATCGTAATCCTTGATGTTGTAGCCGCTGCTCTTTTTATACACGAATGCATAGCCGGAACGGTAATAGGGCTTGGAGTTGAGCGTCATATCGACATCAGATGCGGTGCCGATGACGACGTCGCAGCGGTGAGCGTTCAGCGAGTTCCGGTAGAAACCTTGGCGGTCATACCAGAAGAAATACTGGAGTTTTTTGCCCAGATCCTTGGCGAGGACTTCTGCAATCTTGTTCTCGTAACCTTGGCCGGCTTCATTGGAAAACGGCAAGTTATCCTTGGGTGCACAAACGCGGAATACGCCGGGGTCTTCGGTTTGCGTCGGCAGGCCGGGTGCGCCGTTGCCGAGAAATTCTTCAACTTCATCCGCCATCACGGGTGCGGCGGCCGAGGCCAGCATCAACGCTGCCACTAACTGGATTTTGTGAGCCTTCATAATGTCCCCAATGAGTTTTATTTTTGCATGGTCATCCATGCAACGTGAATTGTGACACTAGGGCAGCTGGATTAGTTCGGCTGCGCTTGTGCTATTTGGCCTCTCGGCCGTGAGAATTGATGAATCAGCCCCAGAACGGTTTATGGTGGACGAAGCGATGCCAGGCCTCATCCATGTGGGCCAGGCTGTGCTCGATATTGCAGGCGTTCCAGCCTTTGAACAGCAGCAAGGCTTCGGCCACGGGTTTATCGGGACGTGAACCGGCGAGTCTACGCAACAGTTGTTCGGTGACGGCGATGTCGTTGAGTACGCCGAGGCGATCTTGCAATTGGGCCAGCCGATGGATGAAAGCGTGGGATTTTCCTCCGGAATACAGGCTCAGGAAAAACTCGGCGGTATAGCGCAGTTTTTTGGCGGCTATGCGGGTTTGATGACGTTCTTCCGCCGGCATCTCCTGAAGCCGTTTGCCGTGGCGGCGCAGTTGTTTGTGGCGATTGGCGAGCGTCGCGTCGGCGAGGGCGGCAACGTCCGGATCGAGCGTGCCCTCGGTTTTCCAGCGCTCGTTTTCCAGCCACGCAGCCAGGGATAGCAGGAGCCGATGATAACGCTGGGAATTCAATGCGGCACGGACGTCGCGGTAAGCACGGGTTTGCAGCAACGCGGCTTTTTCGCCGAGCTTGACGAGGCCTGCATGCTGCTCG
This sequence comes from Novimethylophilus kurashikiensis, assembly GCF_003112435.1. Taxonomy (GTDB): domain Bacteria; phylum Pseudomonadota; class Gammaproteobacteria; order Burkholderiales; family Methylophilaceae; genus Novimethylophilus; species Novimethylophilus kurashikiensis. The sequence continues at coordinate 126,787 of NZ_BDOQ01000006.1, read as the reverse complement.
AAGCGCTCCTGCAGCGGCGGCAGCGTTTGCGTGACGAAGACGTCGAGGTCGCGTGCCGCGCCGAGAATGTCGGTAATCCAGCGCAGTTCTTCAATGATCGGATCGGTCGTCTCGCGCCCCAGCAAGCCGCGGAACACGGAAAACGCCGAACGCAGACGGCGCAATGACACGCGCATCTGGTGCACACCCTCTACGTCGTTGCCGTGCAGCACAACGTCCTGATTGCCCTGCAGGTGGGTGATACATTCCCAGGCGATTTTCCTGAATGCGACGGATGCTTTTTCCTGGCGGCTCAGCTGCGGCAGCTTGGCCTTGAATACGGTAGGCGGTTGCGGACGGTAATGCGCATAGCCGCGTTGGGCCTTGCTGACGTTTTCCAGCGAGAGTGGGATGTCTTGTTGCAGGATCAGTGCGAGGTCGAACAGTCGAGCTGCATTGCCGCTCTTGAGTTCCAGCTCGATTTCCGTGATCGGCTCGCGTTTTTTACCGGCGACGAGATGGCCGAGGTCGAGGGCGAGTTCGACGGCGTCGCCGTTGTCGAACTTAAGCTGCCATTCGGTGCGTTGGACTTCAGTCCTGAAAATCGGCGCGAGGGCCGCGCGCAAGGCTTCATCCCCGAAAATCCTGACCAGTTGCGGGTCGAGAATCCGGGTGAAATCTGGCTGGCCGCTGGCAATGATGTCTTCCCACTCCATGCGCTGGTGCAGGCCGGCGAGTGAACTCCCGGCTGCTTTCACCGCCTGGAACCATCCGCCCGACATGCGCCGCACGCGCAGGCTGATTTCGGCATCGAGCAACTGGAGATCGGGCGTGTCGTAATAAATGCTGGTGAGCTTGCGCGTGACCGGTTTATCGACCGTGGCCGCGAGAATGGCGGGGTGCTTGCGTAATCGGGCCGCGTCCTTGCGGGCGATTCGCAGCTTCAGTTCGACTTCATTCGGCAAGGTCGTTTACTTTCATAATCCAATGCAGCAGCGGAGCCCATTGCTGCAAATCGCGCGCAACTTGCGAGGGGCGGATATCGAACAGGCTGGCACCTTGCTCTGCGGCGAGGGCATAGACCTGGGAATCGCGCAGGCAGGTCAGCACGGGAAACCCGGCTTGCTTCATGAAATCGTTGAGCAGCGCGGCAGAGCGGGTGCGGCTATCCACCCGCATGCCGACCATCGCGACAAAGGTTTTCTGCTTGCGCACCGCTTTTTCCTCGGCGAGTACTTCCAGAAAAGTACGGGTGGCGCCGATGTCGAAGGCGGAAGGCTGTACCGGCACGATGACGCAATCGGCACGTTTCACCGCGTTCGATAACTTTTCTTCGCGCAATCCTGCTGGGGAATCGGCGATGAGCCACTCGGGATCGAACACCGAGGATTTCCGATCGGGCTGGTGCTGGTGAATCAGCGGCAACTTGTAGGGGCGGCGTTGCAGCCATTGCACGGCGGATTGCTGGCGATCGAGATCGGCCAGCACGACGCGGCGTCCGCGCGTGGCAAAGTAGCCTGCCAGATTGGTGGCGAGCGTGGTCTTGCCGCTACCGCCCTTTGGATTGGCAATGAGGATGGTTTTCATGGCAATCCTGCTCCGGCACGGATGAGGCTGATAGCGGGCATTTACAGCAGGTCTGGCGCAATCGAGGCGCGCAGGATGGTTTCCGAGGTATTGCCGCGTTTGCGGTTGCACAGCCACCAGACTGCGCCTTTTTTTACGCTCCAGCTTTCGTTTTCTTGCGTGAGCAATTGGCCGATGACGCGTCCTAAGGTCGGCTGATGGCCGACGATGAGCACGGTGCCGCCGGCGCGCGGCCAGCCTGCCGCCTTCAGCACGGCTTGCGGCGTTGCCTCCGGGGCGATCTCGTCCACCGTGATAAAATCCTGCATCAAGGCCGAAGCCGTTTGCTGAGCGCGCACTGCTGGACTCACCAGGATGCGGGCGTCTTCCGGCAAGCGCGCCTTGAGCCATTGCGCCATTTTTTTAGCCTGCTTGTGGCCTTTTTCCGTCAATGCGCGCTGGATGTCGGGAGAGCCTTCTTCCGCTTCCGCATGACGCCAGAGAATGAGGTCCATAAGTGCGATCGTGGTTGACTGATTTGGAATGGCAAATCTTAACTCCGGCCGCACTCACTTGAAAGTAAAACCTTTGTTGCAATGCCATGTTTTGCTGACCGGATTGTTGCCGGAGCTGATTCCGCCAGGCCTCGATTTGCCTGGGTTGACGCGATTGTTGGCACTCACCGGCAAGCCGTCGGTAGATGACTTCGGTGCGGAAACCTGGCTCTGTCAGCAGTTCGGTCTCGCCACCTGTACGGCCGCACCGTTTGCGGCAGTAGGAGAGGGTTTGCAGCTTGCCGAGAATGAAGCCTGGCTGCGCGTCGACCCGGTACACCTGCAATTGATGCGGGATAGCCTCATCGTCGCGGATGCCCAGCTAGCAGATTTATCCGAAGGCGAGGCGGCTGACTTGCTGGAAACCCTCAATGGACACTTTGCCGCCGACGATATTGCGCTGCACGCCCCTGTGCCAAATCGCTGGTATGCACGATTGCCGAGTTTGCCGCAGATATCGACGACCCCGGCGGCAGAAGCCATTGGTCGCGACGTCGATTCGTTGTTGCCGCAGGGCGATGCGGCAATGGCATGGCACCGCTGGGTCAACGAGGCGCAGATGCTGTTGCACGATCACCCCGTTAATCAGGCGCGGGAAGCCAACGGGCAGAGAACGATCAACAGCCTGTGGCCCTGGGGCGGAGGAGTGTTGTCGAGGTTGGCTAGTCCTGCTTTCAATTATCTCGTGGCAAATGATACGCTGGCCCGAGGCCTGGGCATGCAAGCCGGGGCTGAGCTTCAACCGCTACCCAAGGATTTCAGCGCTTGTTCACCTCGAGGCAATGCTCTGATCGTGCTGGATGAGTTGAATGCTTCGGCGTTGCGGCAACACCCAGAACGTTGGGTGCAAGCCTTGCAGTGCCTTGATCGGGATTGGTTGCAGCCGCTCGCGGAAGCGGTATCTGCGGGACAAATACCTACATTGACCTTGCATCTCGCCAATTTCCGTCAGATACGCACTTTTAAAGTTGAGCGTCGGCGGCGCTGGTATTTCTGGCGCCGCCCGCAGCCTTTGGAGACCCATTTGCATGGCTAATATCGTTGCCCGGTCCTATCCCGAGGAGATTGCCGCAAGCCTGGCGGCCGAGGGCATGCATCCGGTGCTGGCTCGAATTTATGCGGCGCGCGGTATCACGCGTGCTGAACAGTTGCAGACTTCCTTGTCCGGTCTCATTCCGCCTTCTCAGCTCCGAAATGCCGACAAGATGGCCGCCTTGTTGGCCGACGCCATCGCGCAAGGCAAGCGGTTGCTGATCGTGGCGGATTACGACTCGGATGGTGCGACAGCGTGTGCCGTCGGGGTCAGAGGCTTGCGCATGTTCGGGGCGAAGGTCGAGTATCTCGTGCCCAACCGTTTCGATCATGGCTATGGGTTGACGCCTGAAATCGTACGGCTGGCGGCTGAACGTCAGCCCGATATCATCGTAACGGTTGATAACGGCATCGCCAGCGTCGAAGGCGTGGCAGAGGCCACGCGGTTGGGGATCGACGTGTTGGTGACTGACCACCATTTGCAGGGTGACGCCGTTCCGGACGCAGCTTGTATCGTAAATCCCAACGCGCGCGGCTGCACTTTCCCCAGCAAGAATCTGGCGGGGGTAGGCGTGATTTTTTACGTGATGATGGCGTTGCGGGCAGAGCTTCGCAGTCGCGGCGCTTTTGCCGATAAGCCCGAACCTAACCTCACTGAATTGCTCGACCTGGTGGCTTTAGGCACCGTAGCCGACGTGGTCCGGCTGGACGACAACAACCGTATTCTGGTCGACCAGGGCTTGCGCCGCATCCGGGCGGGCAAGGCCAGTCCCGGCGTGACGGCCTTGTTGCGTGTTGCCGGACGCGATCCGCGTCGGGCTTCGACTTACGATCTGGGCTTTGTCGCTGGGCCGAGGCTTAATGCGGCGGGGCGATTGGAAGACATGGCGTTAGGCATCGAATGTCTGCTGGCTCAGGACGAGGCGCAAGCACAGACACTAGCTGCACAACTCGATTCCATGAACCGCAGCCGTCGCGAAATCGAGGCAGATATGCAGCAAACCGCCCTGGCGGCGTTGGAGGACATGACGGCCGGGGAGAATTTCAGCCTGAGTCTGTTTGATCCAGAATGGCATCAGGGGGTGATCGGTATCCTGGCTTCGCGCCTCAAGGAAAAATTTCATCGTCCGGTCATTACATTTGCCCCCGCCAGCGACGGCAAGATCAAGGGCTCGGGGCGGTCTATCCCAGGTTTACATTTGCGCGATGCGCTTGATCTAGTATCCAAGCGCGAGCCGGATTTGCTGCTGAGTTTCGGCGGCCATGCGATGGCGGCGGGGTTGTCGCTGATGCTGGAAAACTTCCCCCGTTTCTGCAAAGCCTTCGAGGAGGTCGCGAGCCAGCAGCTTACGCCTGCGGACCTAGAACAGATGATCGAGACGGATGGGCGATTGGATACGGCGGATCATACGCTGGATGCCGCCCACGCTATCGATTGCGGCATTTGGGGGCAGGGTTTTGCTGCTCCGGCGTTTCATGGGGAGTTTGCGGTGGCAGAACAGCGTGTTGTGGGCGAACGCCACCTGAAACTCAAGCTGCGACGCGACCGGCAAGTGCTGGATGCGATGCTGTTCTTCCACGCCGATCCGCTACCGGCGGCCGTCAATGCGGTGTATCAGCTCGGCGTCAACGAATACAACGGGCAGCAAAGCGTGCAACTCACGCTGCGCCATTGGAGCCCTGCCTAAACGTCCTTGTGGATGCAGTGAGCGTCGAGCGCGTCGTGGAAGACCTTGTCTACGTCGTCGTCCTCGAGTGGCTGGGAAAGCTTGTCCTTGAATGCCTTGCATTGCGGAGCGGTGCTGATGAGCTCTGAGACCAGACGCTCCTTCTTGGCTGCCTCCAGCGGCTTGCGGTGATGCGAGCAGGCGGTCAGGGCGATCACGGCAAACAATAAAGCCAGAGTTTTTTTCATGAATTCTTTCATGGTGCGGTATTTGTCCAAAATATCCCGCACATCATATCCCTAAAGACCTTACAACTTTCTTTCGCGCTGGCTAGTGCGTTTTGACCCTGCGAAAGTTCGCGGGTACAATGCGCCCCCTCGAAAGACGGAGCCCAGGCGCCTTCCAGCAGAAAGCGATGTTTCGTTGTGACCCAGAATAAGCCCTCATCAAGGCGCAAGCTGGTCGTCGGCAATTGGAAAATGTACGGCAATCTTGCTTGGAACAAGACGCTGCTGGAATCCCTGGTCGAAGGCTTGCGCGATTATCGCAACGCCGATTACGCCGTGTGTGTGCCGACGCCGTACCTATTTCAGGCCCAGGCTGTCTTGGCCGGCTCCAATATTGCATGGGGCGGGCAGAACATGCACCAGTTCGAAGGTGGAGCGTTTACCGGTTCGGTGGCACCGCACATGCTGGTGGATTTCGGTTGCAGCTACGTGATCATCGGACATTCGGAGCGTCGCGAGTTGTGCTACGAAAGCGATCCGGTGGTGGCAGCCAAGTTCGAGGTGGCCGTGAAGGTAGGCATCAAGCCGATCTTCTGCCTGGGGGAAACCCGTGAGGAATACGAAGCCGGCATCACGGAAGAAGTGGTGGCCCGGCAGTTGGATGCAGTACTTAGCCGAGTCGGCCCTGATGGGCTGGCCGAGGGCGTGCTGGCGTACGAGCCGGTTTGGGCCATCGGAACAGGTCGTGGTGCCTCGCCGGCACAAGCTCAGGCGGTACACGCGTTCATTCGCGAACGTATTGCCGAGCAGGATTTTGAGGTCGCATCTCATATCAAAATCCTACATGGGGGTAGCGTAAGAGTCGCAAATGCGGCACAATTGCTGTCTATGCCCGATATCGACGGTGCTCTGGTTGGGAACGCTTCTTTGGTGGCGGACCAGTTTATCGCGATATGTCGAGCGGCAAATTGAACATTGAGAATTTAAGTTAGAGCCTGATGGAAACGATTGTTTGGATTGTGCATGCGCTGGCCTGTCTGGGCGTGATCGGCCTCGTGCTGTTGCAGCACGGTAAGGGTGCCGATATGGGCGCTGCCTTCGGTAGCGGTGCATCGGGCAGCCTGTTCGGCGTGACGGGATCTACCAACTTCCTGAGTCGCGCAACGGCAATTCTGGTGGCGGTGTTCTTTACCACCAGCCTGACCCTGGCGTACATGTCCAGCCATCGGACAAAGGCCTCTAGCGTGATGGACGCACATAAGACGGTTCTGGTACCCGCTGCAGATGCTAACAAGGCAGCAACGCCTGCTCCTGCCGCTCCGGCAAAATCGCAGGAGGTTCCGAAGTAATTCCGTATCAGCCTTTCTGGCTGGTGCAACAATTTAAGCCGACGTGGTGAAATTGGTAGACACGCTATCTTGAGGGGGTAGTGGCGAAAGCTGTGCGAGTTCGAGTCTCGCCGTCGGCACCAAGGTTTAGTTTCAAAAATATCAAAGCCCTTATGAAGACAGCCCCTAGCGGGCTGTTTTTGTTTCAAGCTGTTCCATTTCGTTCACTGACAAGCCAAGCACAACATTTATGCCCGTTTTGTTTCAGTATCGACAGATAATTTCGTATCGCACTTGTGGCGAAAAGTATTCAGAGCTTTATAGGCTTAAAAGCCCTGGCACAGCTATGAAATTAGCTGTTACCATGATTCAGTCGAAAAATTAAATCGACAACCATGAGAGTGGGGCATGATGAACCTGTCGGGGGACTACAGTTCAGGGAATGCACCTTCGGAAGTTAACGAGGGACGCTATCGTGCACTTTTCGAATATGCCCCCGATGGAATCCTTATCGCCGATACAGACGGCTATTATCTCGACGCAAATCCCAGCATGTGCGCAATGCTAGGGTATACCCGAGACGAGTTAATCGGCCTTCATTCCAAACAAATCATTTCCATCGACGAGCATTCTTGTATTGAACCAGTGCTGGATGAGTTGCGCACTGGTAGTCGTCACCATCGCCAGTGGAGTTTTCGTCGCAAGGATGGCAGTGTGTTCGAGGCGGAGGTTTTTGCCACTACCATGCCGGACGGTAAGGTGCTGGGCATGGTTCGCGATATCAGTCTTGCTAGAGCCCATGAACAAGAGATTCTGCGACTTTCACACCTTTACGAAGCACTCAGCCAGATTAATCATGCGTTGATAACGCATGCCACACGTGACGCTTTGTTACAGCGTATTTGCCAAATTCTGACCGTGTCAGGCGGAATGAGGATCGCCTGGGTTGGCTGGCACAATCCTGTGACACATCAACTCGAACCCATTGCTGTATACGGAGAAGATGCGGATTATATTCGCGTCATCAAGGTTTATGGTGATGAGCGCCTCAATGGAATGGGACCGTCAGGTATTGCATTTCGGACCGGGCTCCCATTCGTATGCAATGATATGCAGAACGATCCCATCACCTTGCCATGGCGCAAGGAAATCTTACGCCGAAACTTCTGCGCATCAGCTGTCATTCCAATCCGCGAAAACGATAGTGTCTGTGGCACGCTCAGCGTCTACGCTGACAAAGCATTTTTTTTCCACGACAAGGAAATCGCCCTGTTGGAGGAGGCTGGCAAAAACATTTCTTTCGCTCTAAATAATATTTTGCGGGAAGAGGCTCGCAAACAGGCCGAAACTATTGTCAGCAGTGAACGTCGCTTTTCCTCCACCATGCTCGACAGCATGCCAGGCATTATGTATTTCTACGATGCGGAGGGACGGTTCCTAAGATGGAACAAGAATTTCGAGAACGTTTCTGGCTATACCTCGGAAGAGATCGCCAGGATGCACCCATTGGATTTTTTCCAAGATGAGCATAAGGAAATATTAAAGAAACGAATCTTGGAAGTATTTACCAACGGAGAGTCTTCAATTGAAGCCCCCTTCCGATGCAAGGATGGAACGCTTAGGCCTCACTTCTTTACGGGACGAAAACTGCATTTCAATGGTATGGATTGCTTAGTTGGGGTAGGCATCGATATCAGTGCTCGGCAGGAAGCCGAAGCTAAACTTGCTGAAAGTGAGCAAAAGTACCGAGAACTGGTAGAGCTTGCTAACAGCATCATCCTACGCTGGGATGCACAGGGCCGTATCACCTTTCTCAACGAATACGGTCAGCAATTCTTCGGTTACAGCAGTGAGGAAATCGTCGGGCGTCACGTAATGGAAACCTTGGTGCCGCAAGTCGACAGCGAGGGACATGATCTCAAGGCCCTTATGGATCGGATATGTGCTAATCCAAAAGCTTATGAATACAACGTTAACGAAAATATCCGACGTAGTGGCGAACGTGTATGGATATCTTGGACCAACAGATTCGTCAAAGATGAGGCTGGTAATGTCACTGAGATTTTGAGTATAGGGACCAACATTACTGAACAGCGTCAGGCAGAGTTGGCAATCCATCAACTGAATAATACGCTAGAGCAGCGTGTCATTCAGCGTACCGAAGAGCTTAATTCAGCATTGATCAGGGCTGAGTCTGCAGACAAGCTTAAGTCGGCTTTTCTGGCCACCATGTCACATGAATTTCGTACGCCGCTTAATTCCATTATCGGTTTCACCGGCATCATCCTGAAAGGGTTGGCCGGACCGCTTAATGAGGAACAGACCAAGCAGCTTAACATGGTCCGCGGAAGCGCCCGGCATCTCCTTGAATTGATAAACGATGTGCTGGATATTTCCAAGATCGAGGCCGGTCAGGTGGAAGTGCATCCAGAGTCCTTTGACCTATTAGAATCACTGGAGCGTGTCGTTGCCACCATTCAGCCGTTGGCAAAAAAGAAGGGGCTACTGCTTACCTGGGATGTGGCCACTGACATCAAGGAAATGACTAGTGATCGGCGGAGGTTGGAGCAAATCCTGCTGAACCTACTCAACAATGCAATCAAGTTTACTGAGCACGGTAACGTGAACTTGACGGTAGAAGCGGGGCGGTTGCAATCCCTCCAAAACGATGACGTTCCAGCCGTGCGTTTCTCCATACGAGATACAGGCATCGGTATCAAATCCGAAGATTTAGAGACTCTGTTCCAGCCTTTCCATCAGATCGATTCCGGCCTCACTCGGCAACATGAGGGGACAGGTCTTGGTCTCGCCATTTGTCGCAAGCTAGCCATCATGCTTGGGGGTGATGTTACAGCCAACAGTAAATGGGGCGTGGGTAGTGAATTTGTGGTCGTCCTACCTTTGACAACGGTGAGGGCTGCGGTATGAACAAAATTCTGATGATCGAAGATAACGAACAGAATCGCTATCTCGCAACCTTTCTGCTTGAACAGCATGGATATGTGGTGATGTCAGCATACGACGGTCCGAGTGGAATCAGGATGGCGCAGGAGGCCTTGCCAGACTTGATATTGCTTGATATCCAGCTACCAGCGATGGATGGTTATGATGTAGCGCGGGCGCTTCGCAAAATTACGGCATTGCATGCTACCCCTATCGTTGCAGTCACATCCTATGCCATGGTGGGGGATCGCGAAAAAGCTCTAGGTGCGGGGTGCAACGGCTATATCGAAAAGCCAATTAATCCCGATACCTTCGTAAGTGAAATCGCCAGATTCCTCGACTAATTGAGTATTCCGGGAACTCTTATGACATCCGTGTTGATCGTAGATGATAAGGAGGACAACCGCTACTACCTGCAGATGCTGCTTCAAGGGTCCGGTTATGAGGTTATAGAAGCTTGCCATGGTGCAGAGGCGCTGGTTAAAGCAAGGCAGCAATCGCCTGATGTGGTGATTTCGGATCTACTCATGCCGGTGATGGATGGTTATACCCTATTGCGTCACTGGAAAAATGACAATCTACTCAAACGGATTCCTTTTATTGTCTATACCGCTACCTATACCGAGCCGGAGGATGAGCAATTGGCGCTCAGTCTAGGTGCTGATGCTTTTATCCTCAAACCCGCAGAACCGGAGGATTTTATTGCTAGGCTCCGGGATGTTGAAATGCACGTTGCCCGTGGAATTCCCTCACAAGTTGGGGCAACTTCAGAGGATAACTTGCTCAAGGTCTACAGCGAGACATTGATTCGAAAGCTGGAAGAAAAAACCTTGCAGCTTGAACAGGCTAACCGTGAGCTTGAGCGCGACATTGCGCGACGTAAGGAAGCGGAAGACAAAATTGAGCATCTGGCCTTCTATGATCCTCTGACCAACTTACCTAACCGCCGCCTTATGCTAGACCGGCTGCAGCACAGCTTTGCAGCTAATGCCCGCCATCCCATGCATAGCGCATTGTTGTTTATCGATCTGGATCATTTCAAAAATCTTAACGATACCAAAGGCCATAACTGTGGCGACGAGTTACTAAAGATGGTTGGGGTGCGTCTTCAATCCTGCGTACGTGAGGGAGATACGGTGGCACGATTGGGAGGGGACGAGTTCGTAGTAATTCTGGAGAACCTAAGCGAGAGTGTTGAACCTGCGGCTGCGCAGGCAGAAGCTGTTGGTGAGAAAATTCTAAACGCGATTAAGCAACCATTTCATCTGCTTGGCGAAGATTACTACTGCACTGCAAGCATCGGTGCGAGTCTTTATTACAAGCAAGATATGACGGCGGAAGAGCTGATCAGGCGTGCAGATACCGCCATGTATGAGGCTAAAGCCAAGGGCCGTAATACATTACGTTTCTTTGACCCCGTCATGCAGGCAACCTTGCAGGCGCGGTTACAGCTTGAGAACGACCTTCACAAGGCGCTGGCGGAGGGGCAGTTTAAGCTTCACCTGCAGCCACAGGTCAATGCTGCAGGAGAGGTGCTCGGAGCCGAAGCCTTGATCCGCTGGCTTTCACCTAATGGTTTGGTGTCGCCACTACAGTTCATTCCATTGGCGGAGGAAACCGGATTAATCGTTCCGATTGGCTGTTGGGTAATAGAAGCGGCTTGCGATCTGTTGCTGGAATGGGCTCAAGATCCGAGAATGGCCCATTTGCAATTGGCCGTTAATGTAAGCGCCAAGCAGTTCCGGCAGCACGATTTCATTGAGCAAATTCTGGGAACAATAATCAGCAAACAGGTTAATCCTGAACGTCTTAAGCTCGAGTTGACCGAAAGCGTAGTGCTAGACGATATCGAAGACACTATTAACAAGATGAACGTGCTGAAAGAGGCCGGGCTTAGTTTTTCTATGGACGATTTTGGTACCGGCTATTCTTCGCTATCTTATCTTGCTGAGCTGCCGCTCCAACAGCTCAAGATCGACCAGTCGTTTGTTCGTGGCATTAGCAGTAATCCCATTAATGCCATTATTGTGCAGACCGTAATTGGCATGGCAAATAATTTGGATATCGAATCTATAGCGGAGGGTGTGGAGACGGAAACACAGTTCCAATTCCTTAAGGCGCATGGTTGCAAATTGTTTCAGGGATATTATTTTGGCAGGCCAGTGCCGGCTGAAAACTTTCAGGTAGGGACCTTGCATCCCATCACATTCATGTTGGGATCTTAATACGTAGTATCAGTATAAAAATCAGGTATTACTCGGCATTGATCCGTTGCAATCCTGGCTCACGAGCGAAGGGCTGAACTTCGTGAGACACTAGGACCAGCCTGGGTATTAATGTTCAGGGGATAATATCAATTGATTAAAGTCCTGCTTCAAAAGATCACCACGATACTTTCTGACCGGCTAATGCAGTTGGGACTGTTAGCTGTGATTGGTGCCATTCTTGCCGGAGGCTTCGTTTATCTGACCGAGCCGCTGCCTTTGCAGGTTCTGCGTAATTCCCTGTTTGACCAATATCAACGCTGGCAGCCCCGCCAGTACAAACCCCAGCCGGTAAAAATTATCGATGTAGACGATGCCAGTCTAGCAAGAATGGGCCAGTGGCCTTGGCCGCGTACACGCATCGCGGAGTTGATCGAGCGTCTTCAGCGTGCCCAAGTCGCAGCGATTGGTTTTGACGTGATTTTCGCCGAGCTGGATCGTACCGCGCCCAAGGCCATGTTGAACCTTTGGAACTTGCCGCCTGCTGCGCGAAATACCATCAACAGTCTGCCTGATCATGATGCCGTCATGGCCGAGGCGCTAGGCAAGGGGAGAGCGATTGTCGGTTTCTCGCTGGATCAAGACGGGGCTGGAAGCAAGTTACCGAGTCGGTCGTTCAGCGTGGTGACGCTAGGTGAATCCCCGTTGCCTTTTTTGCACGGGTTTTCGAGTGCCGTGACCTCGCTCCCCGATTTTGAGATGAAGGCTTCCGGTAACGGAGCGCTGACATTCGTGCCGGACGCCGATGGTGTTGTGCGGCGTGTGCCACTTTTCCTGAAACTGCATGATCAGGTATTGCCTACCCTCGTCTCGGAAGTGTTGCGCGTGGCGCAAGGGGCGAGCAATTACATCATCAAGACTTCGCAGGTGGAGAAGACTGGCATTGAAACAGTTGGCATTGGGAAACTGAAAATCCCGACTACGCCCAAGGGGGAGCTGTGGGTACATTACACGCCTGCAGTGGCAGATCGCTATATTCCTGCATGGAAGATTTTTTCAGGAGAAGTGCCGGCGGAATCAGTGAAAGGCAGCATTGTGCTGGTGGGCACCTCGGCACAGGGATTGATGGATTTGCGCCTTAATGCCCGAGGAGAAGTCATGCCGGGGGTGGAGGCCCATGCTCAGGTACTGGAACAGATTCTAGGCGCTACTTATCTCGAACGGCCTATTTGGGCGGGATCGATTGAAGCGTTGGTAATCGTCGTGGGTGGGTTGCTGCTTGGCATTCTGACGCTGGTGACGGGCGCAATTGCTTCGGCCGGGCTGGCAGCGTTAATGGTTGTAGGGATGAGTGTTGGTGCATGGTTTGCATTTTCGCGCCATGGTTTGCTGCTTGATCCCCTCACGCCCAGCTTATGCCTGATCGCGATTTTTATTCTCGCCAGCGTTATTCATCATCTATCTACCGAGCAAAAGCAGCGATGGATCAAGCAGGCCTTCGCACGTTATGTTTCACCTAACCTGGTCTCGTATCTAGTGCAGCATCCGGACGACCTCGAGCTTGGCGGGCATCGACGGCAGTGCAGTTTCATCTTCACCGACCTCGCCGGATTTACCAGCCTCATGGAGAAAATCGATCCTGCTGAGGCAGTGGCGATGTTGAATGCCTATCTGGATGAAATGATTGCAATCGCTTTCCGCCACCAAGGTACGCTGGACCGTATTGTAGGAGATGCGGTTGCCATCATGTTTTCTGCGCCGGTGACGCAGGCTGACCATCAACAGCGTGCGTATGATTGCGCCTTAGATATGCATGCGTTTGCGTCAAAATATGCTGCTGAGCTCAATGCCAAAGGCATCCCTTTCGGCCAAACCCGTATCGGCATTCACAGTGGAGAGGTGATCGTCGGTAACTTTGGGGGATCGACAATTTTCGACTACCGTGCGTTGGGCGATACCGTCAACACGGCATCACGACTGGAAAGTGTCAACAAGCATCTCGGTACCAAGGTGTGCATTTCCGAGGCGACCTTGGCAGGATGCAGCCAAGCGGATGTGCGTCCGGTCGGCCGTTTGGTGCTGAAAGGTAAAACGCAACCGTTGATGGTCTATCAACCTTGCATGACAGCGCTGAGTTCGCAAGCGCCGGTCGCAGAGTATGTGCAAGCCTATTCAATGCTTCAGGGTAACGCCGAGGATGCCTTGTTTGCTTTCGAAGTATTGGCTACCAATTATCCCGAAGACCCACTGGTAAGGCTCCATCTCGATCGACTGAAAGCCGGTCAAGCGGGGGAACTGATCGTGATGGCCGAGAAGTAGGCTGCCTTAACGCACGGTAATTTCGACACGACGGTTCCGTTCTTCCGCGACTTCGTCCGCCGTTTTGATTAGCAGATTGCGTTCGCCATGTGACGTCACCGTAATGTCCTTGGTCTTGATTCCCGCTTGTTCGATCATGTCAGCAATAGCTTGGGCGCGCTTCAGCGCCAACGCTTCGTTGACTTCCGCTTTGCCCACAGTATCAGTGTGTCCGATGATGGAGACGTCTGGTGCCTGGCGGTTTTCAACTTCACGCAATACCTGGGGGACCAAGGCTTCCGATTCTGGGGTCAGCGCGGTGCCGCCGGTCTTGAAATACAACAAGAAACTCACAGGCAACGGCGGCCTGATCGAGGTCGCCTCCTTGAAGTCGTTGGCCAGTTTGTCCTTATCCAGCTCATGCGAACCTGCAGCAGGATCATTGAGTTCAACAGCCAAACCGGCATGATCCACAGTCGTGGAGTTGGCAAAATTATCGCTGACGATGATTTGCCCTGTGCTGCCGTCATTGTTCTGCATCAGAACGACGTAAGAATCCGGTTTCCTTGGTTCGGGTTGGGCGAGTTCGGGTTGTTGGGCGCATCCTGCCATCAACATCAGGAGCATGCTGGTCACGATTTTATAACGCATGATGTTCTCCCTATTCTTGTGGTGTTTGTGGATTGTTCATGGACTGCTCTTCTGCATTGGGCGTGTCTGCACCTTCTACTGCCTTGGCCGATTCGTTGGCGTCGTCCGAGGGCGATTCGGAGAGATCGTCCACTTTCACCATGAAGTGCGTCCCGCGAACCCCGATTGTGCCGGTAGGCGTTTTTATTGCGACGGCCTGCGGTTTAAGCTTTGCAATGACACCAGAAACATATTCCATGGTGCCCTTGTTGATTTTCGCGCTTAACGAGAGTTGCTCCTTGCTGGGCGCGTAAAGAAATTCATCAATCGTGATTTCAGTGTTGGGCCCGAAGGACATGACCGTATTGTCCTTGAAGGTCACGCCCATCGCTCCGTTTGACGCAGTCTTGAGGGCGTCTTTCATATATAGGGGAGTGCCGGGAACTGCTTGAATGGGTGTGCCGGCATGTGTAACAGCGGCAGATCCGGTGACGGTTTTCACGTAGCCAATCACTTCGTCATTGGCAGTGGCAGCCATCGATGCGAGAAACAATAAAAATGCCGTAATCAGACGTTTCATTTTTATTCCCCCAATTTAGAGAAACTGCTGAGTGAGATAATATCCTTAAAAAAATTAAAGGACTAGAATCTTAACGACAAGCATGAGATTGAGGTTGTTAGCAGCATTTTTCTATTTCCAATAGTAGAGGACATATGTCTAACATTGGTCGGAACGGAAAAATATTCCTGGTATTTCTCGCCTCAGCGCTGCTGGTTTGGTCGGCGGATAAGGTATACGTCCGCTATCAGAAGCAGCATGAACTCAATGTTTTCAGGAGCAATGTCGAAAAAATTGCCCGCAGTCTCGAGTTTGAAACCATGCGCGGACAGGCTATGGGCATGGTTTCGCTATTGGGGTTGAACGAGCCTCTTATCAAGGATGTTGCCCGCGGCAAACTACCCAGGGATGCACCACAAGCCTTGGCCAGATTGCGGAGCACACGCCAGCTGCTCGGTGCGAACGGTCTATTTATCATCAATGCTGACGGCATTATCGTCGGCCACGAATCATCCACTGAAAAAAGCACAGGAAAAGACGTTAAGTTCCGGCCTTATTTCCAGCAGGCCTTTTCCGGTAAGGAAAATATCTACGCGGCTGCGGGGACGACGGGTGGTGTCAGAGGTCTTTATATTGCCGCGCCGCTAAGGGAGAACGATTCTCCCCAGGGGAAAATTATTGGTGTCGTGGCGGTCAAGATGCTGGCGGCCTTTCTTGACGAAAAACTCAAGCTGTTTGGATCGCAAGGAATGCTACTGACGCCCCAAGGGGTCGTGTTCGCGTCGACTCAAGAAGATTGGCTGTTTCATTTTTCGGGTGAAGCAACACCTGAACGAATAGCTTCTATCAAAAATCAGAGGCAGTTCGGCAAGGTCTTCGAACAGGCGGATCCTGTGCGGTTGCCGATTTCTCTCGATCAGGATTATGTTCAATATGCTGGAAATACTTACGCGGTAGCCTCTAGCAAATTGCACTGGGCCGATCCCGCAGGATCATGGGACGTCGTGATTCTGCAAAACACGGCTCACTGGGTGCCATTGGGTGAACGCGTGGTGCTTTCCACCGTGCTGGGGTTTGGCAGCCTGTTAATTGGATTGTTGGCACTGCTTCGTCATGAAACCAAGCTGCGGAATCTGGTGTACAAGCAAAAGCTTGAAGATTCCAATAAAGCGTTGGAGACGTTGACGCATACGCTTGAAGACAAGGTTAATGAGCGTACTGCGGAATTAATTGCGACACAGATGAAGCTTGAAAACCTCATCGATACTGGCCTTGAACTCGGACGCGAGCGGGACCGGATGGCTTTGCTGCACAAAACTTTGTTTTCCGGAAAAACTCTCCTCAATTGCGATGCAGGCACCATGTATCTGGTGACGGATCACAAAACCCTGCGTTTCGCGCTTCGTACTAGGGATGATGAATTGCCTTCATTCGAGATCCCCTTGTACGACGAGGAAACCGGCCAGCCGGTCGAACGGTTCGTTTCGACTTATACCGCGCTCCATAATGAGCCGGTTGTGATCGATAACATTTATGAGGAAACGCGTTTTGATGTTTCCGGCGCCAAACGCTTTGATGAGGTTTCCGGCTATCGTACGGTTTCGATGTTGACAGTACCGCTTACGCCTCGCGACGGTGAAGTGATCGGCGTCATGCAGTTCCTGAATGCAATGGATCCGAATACCGGTGCAGTGACGACCTTTAACCCGGAATTGGTACGGTTCGTAACAGCGATGGCAGCACAGGCTTCATTGGCGCTGGATAACTATCAGCTGATTCAAGCTCAGAAGGATCTCATGGATTCTTTGATCAAGCTGATTGCCGGCGCTATCGACGCCAAGAGCCCTTACACGGGCGGCCATTGTGAGCGTGTGCCGCAACTCGCCATGATGCTCGCTGAACAGGCGTGCAGGCAGACGGAAGGTGCGTTTGCCGATTTCGACTTCAAATCGGACGATGAATGGCGAGAATTCCGCATTGGCGCGTGGCTGCACGATTGCGGCAAGGTAACGACGCCTGAGTTCGTGGTAGATAAAGCCAGCAAGCTCGAGACAATTTATAACCGCATCCATGAAATCCGGACACGTTTTGAAGTGCTGCTGCGCGATGCGACCATTACTCGGCTTGAGGCTGTGGCAAGCGGCATTGATGAGGTAGAGGCGGCTCGAATCTTTGAGGCACGCAAGGTACAGCTGATCGACGACTTTGCATTTGTTGCCGAGTGCAATATTGGTGGCGAATTCATGGCGCCCGAAAAGCTGGAACGGCTGAAACGCATCGCGGAAGAAACCTGGGTAAGACACTTCGATGATCGGCTGGGACTGGCCCATGGAGAATTGCTACGCTACGAGGGTGAATCGGAAGCGGTACCGGCGCAGGAGCAATTGTTATCCGATAAACCCCACCATATCCTACCGCGTAAAGATTTCCGCGCATTCGATCCGAAATATGAATTTAAGGTCAACGTTCCGGAGAATCTTTACAACTATGGAGAAATTTACAATCTTTCCATTGGACGCGGCACGCTGACTGAAGAAGAGCGCTTTAAAATCAACGAGCATATTATTCAGACCATCGTCATGCTGGAGCAGCTTCCGTTGCCTAAAAATATGAAACGGGTTGCTGAGTATGCCGGCACTCACCATGAAACCATGATTGGGACCGGTTATCCGAGACAGCTTGATGGAAGCAGTTTGTCGATTCCTTCGCGCATCATGGCGATTGCTGACATATTCGAAGCGCTGACTGCCTCTGACCGGCCCTATAAGAAAGCCAAGACACTTTCGGAGTCGATAAAAATATTATCGTTTTTCAAAAGAGACAAGCATGTGGACGCCGATCTTTTTGATCTGTTCCTGACATCTGGTGTTTATCGCCAATATGCTGAGAAATATTTGCTGCCTGAGCAGATCGATGAAGTTGATATTGAGCAGTATCTTGCTTGAGCGCGGTAACTTATTAAGTATCAAAACTCTTGAAAACAGCCCTTCGCGGATTGTTTTTGTTTCAAGCGGTAGGTACTTGAAAACATGACCGCGATGTACCTAAGATTTTTTGGCGACAGTCACGAGTCGATTCCTGCCATTTTGCTTTGCAGAATAGAGTAAGCGATCAACACTTTCGACAAAACCAACTTGTTCATCCCCGCGCGCAGGGATTATTGTGCCAACCCCCATGCTTATTGTAAGTAATTGGCTTACTTGCGATTTTTGATGGGGGATTTGCTCTTTGAATATGAGTTCCCGGCATCGTTCTGCGACCTTCTTGGCAGACTCTTCACTTGTTTCTGGCAATACCAATACGAATTCTTCTCCGCCGAAGCGTGCAATAAAATCCCTGGATCGTGTTGCTGCCAAGCCTAGAACTTGTGCGACTTGTTTTAAGCAGTTGTCGCCCTGTATATGCCCGTAATGATCGTTATATTGTTTGAAATAATCGATATCGATCATGATTAATGAAAGTGGCTGCTGGTTGCGCTGAGCGTGCGACCATTCCTCTTCTAGGATCAGATCAAATCTGCGTCGATTCGAGATTCCCGTCAAACTATCCTTGAACGATAACTCCTCGAGTTCTTTCTGGAGAATGATGAGTTGTTGTTCGGTAGCTTTTCGCTCGCTAATGTCGAACATGAATCCAATGAGGGAATCCACTTCCCCCGCTTCGTTCCTGACGACATGCACGACGTCACGAATCCACACATATTCGCCACTCTTTGTCAGTGCGCGATAATCGGCTTCATGATCAGTGCCGGCCTTTGACTGCGCTACGCAAAAATCTACCACCCAGTCCCTGTCCTCAGGGTGCATTCTTGATGCCCAGTCTTCGATCGACACCCAACTGGATGGCGACCACCCAAGTAAACTCTCAATCTGCGGACCGATGTACGAAAATGTCAGGCTGTTCCAGTCGATTTTCCACGGAATGGCTTTCGTGGATTCCAACAGGGTTTTGTATACCGCGCTGTCAATATCAATATGATTTCTTGTATCAGCCATGAGATGAGAGTTATCAGTAACTATTCAATGAGATTATATAGGCGGGTGGATACAAAAACGCGGATTTGATGCAACCAAAATCGTTACCTAATCTCGAAAGCGATAAGGTACATTGAGTGCCTCGTAATCCACATCTTAACGAAATAAGAGGGCTTCTTAATGATGAGAGCAAGACTGCGTAAGGTAGCCGCATTTGCGGGTATGGCGGTATTGATTGGACTCTCCGGTAGCGTGTTGGCGGGAGATTTCGAAGGCAAGTGGCTACTGGACGACACCAGCGGCAACCCATTCGAGGCTGTCCTGAGTAGCGACGGAACAGCCAGCGGCACGCATGGTGACTCAATGAAACACGGCACGTGGAAGGAAGAAAATGGAGCCGCCGTCATTCACTGGAACACAGGATGGACGACACGCATCTTTAAACAGGGTAACAAGTACATGAAGGAAGCATTTAAACCGGGTGCGTCACTTACTGACAAGCCGACGAACACTTCGGGTGCGAGTAAAAAGGACTGAGCAGGATAGACCCGAGCACCATAAGCACAGCCCATCGAAAAGCTCGATGGGCTGTTTGTTTTTACGGTCTGATAAGTCGTGTCGTATTAAAATTGGCATAATCCGTAGCACCATTAACTAAATCAAAAATGTCAGGAATGGGTACATGAGATTTGCCGCGAGTAAATGGCTGGTTCTGATTGCTGTGTTAGTGGCTCCCTCTTTGGTAGAGGCACGTGACGTCATCACCGAGCAGCATAACGTTGCCGTTGCAGAGCGTATCCTGGAAAAAGCACAGTCTGCCTACGACCAGGATGCAGAGCGGGTCCGGCTGCTCAAGGAGCGCTTGGCACAGCAGCAGAGCCAGTTGGCCGATGCTGAGAAAAAAGCGGATGCCTCTCGTCGCAACCTTGATAAAGCGCGTGAGGAGTACGACCACCAGCAGAAAATCCTCGATCAGGCCTGGAAGGCGCATTGAGTTATCTCACGATCAAGTTTGTTTCGGCATTCCTGCTGCCGCCCCTGAGTTTCCTGTTAATTGCCATCGTTGGACTGGTGCTTGTGCGTCGCCTCCCCATCGCTGGATGGCGAGTAGTGGCAGTCGGCATTGCACTCTTGTGGCTATTTTCTTTGCCCGTTGTCGGCAACGCTATGCTGATGTGGTTGGAGCGCGATAGTCGTCCTGCTGTTGTTGTGCCGGCATCTGCTCAAGCCATCGTCGTGCTGGGTGGGGGTGTTTATCTGGATGCGCCTGAGTATCCGGGGGGTACGGTAGGGCGGGATACGCCGGAAAGATTGCGTTATGCGGCCCGGCTTTACCGACAGAGCAGGTTGCCGATTCTTGTGACGGGCGGAGATGCCGGGGAGCGAGGGGTTTCTGAAGGCAGTTTGATGAAGCGAACGCTTGAGGAGGATTTCGGCGTTCCGGTGAAATGGGTTGAATCCACCTCAACCGATACGCTGCAAAACGTCGCGTTCAGTAAAAGAATATTGGACGCTGCGCATATCAAGACCATCGTGTTGTTAACGCACGCCTGGCACATGCCGCGATCGAAGCAGTTGTTCGAGCAAGCCGGTTTTCAAGTCATTCCAGCGGCGATTGGGTTTCATTCGCTAAAGCATCTGGACATCACGGATTTTCTTCCCAACAGTGACGGGCTTCATGCCAGTCGCCTGTTTTTTCACGAAGCGATCGGCATGATATGGTCGCGGCTTCATCAGGCGTGAGGCGCAACACGACTCATTAAAACGTCAAGGGGCGATATCCCGAGGTGATGGGGTAGCGTCTATCCTTGCCGAATCCACGATGGGTAATACGAACGCCTACGGGAGATTGGCGGCGTTTGTATTCGTTGCGATCGATAAGGGTGACCACTCGCCGCACGTCCTGCTCTAGATAACCTGCACCGACAATATCTTCGGGGCTCCGGTCGTTCTCGACGTACATTTCCATGATGGCGTCCAGAATTTCGTAGGGCGGCAAGGAGTCCTGATCGGTCTGGTTGGCACGAAGTTCGGCAGACGGTGCACGAGTAATGATGCGTTCCGGGATGGTCGGCGACAGGCTGTTGCGATAGTGCGACAGGCGATATACCAAGGTTTTGGGGACGTCTTTCAAGACTGCGTAGCCGCCTGCCATGTCGCCATATAGCGTGGAGTAGCCTACGGCCATTTCGCTCTTGTTACCGGTTGTGAGGACGATGCTGCCGAATTTGTTGGACAGCGCCATGAGCAAGGTGCCGCGAATCCGGGCTTGAAGATTTTCCTCGGCAAGGTCGAAAGGCAATCCCTCGAACTCGCCTGCCAGTGTCTGCAAGAAACTATCGAACACCGGTTTGATGGGCATTTCGTCGTAACGTACCCCCAGGTTGTCCGCCATGATTCTTGCATCGGATACGCTGATCCCGGCGGTGTATTCGGAAGGCATCATGACTGCCCGAACCCGATCTTTGCCCAGCGCATCGACAGCAATTGCCAGCGTCAATGCAGAATCGATGCCGCCGGATAACCCTAGTAGTACGCCTGGAAAGCCGTTCTTGACAACGTAGTCGTGGACGCCCAGGCAGAGCGCCTTGTAAACGCTGGCTTCGATTCCTGGGTCGGAAAACAACGGGCCTGGGGCGGGGTTGCCGTCTGCGTCGATTTCGATGAAATGCAGGCTTTCCTCGAACGCGGCGAGCTGATGGATGATCTCTCCCCGTTGATCCATAACGAAGCTTGCGCCGTCGAACACCAGCTCATCCTGCCCACCTACCATGTTGGCGTAGACGACCGGCATGCCCGTCTGATTGACACGGTCGCGGAGGGTATCGTAACGAGTGAATTGTTTTTCCAGGTGATAGGGCGAAGCGTTCAGCGCAAGCAGACATTCGGCGCCGTGCTGCTGCGCCAGCTTGGCCGGCGCGGATTCCCAAACGTCCGCACAGATGTTGATACCGAACTTGATGCCATCCAAATCGAATACCACCGCCTCTGTGCCTGGCGTGAAATACCGCACCTCATCGAAGACGCTATGGTTGGGCAGGATATGCTTGAGATAGGTGGCCTCGATCTGGCCGTTCCTGATCAGGGAGGCGGCGTTGTAGAGCTTGCCGTGCCGCTTGTGCGGGTGGCCGACAAGTAGCGCGATACCGCGGGTTTGTTCTGCAAGCTGAGCCAGTACTGTTCCGCACGCCCGGATGAAATCGTCGCGCAGCAGTAGGTCTTCCGGCGGATAGCCGCACAGCGCCAGTTCGGGCGTCATCAGGAGCTGGGCGCCGCCTGCACGAGCCTTCTCGGCGGCATCCAGAATCAAGCGGGTATTACCCGCAAGATCGCCTACGGTGAAGTTGAACTGGGCGATTGCGAGCTTCATCGAATCGAATTCCTGGGGTTGATAATAGCCTTAATAAGTACCGCCGGCATCCTTGAGAATCTTGACCATCTCGGTTTGGCCGCGCTTCATGGCGTACACCAGCGCGTTCAAGCCATATTGGTCTTTGGCCTTCACTTTGGCGCCGTGTTCCAGCAGAAGCTGCAAAATAGGCACGGAACCGCTATCCACCGCGAAATGAAGCAAGGGGATATCTTCGGAATCCTTGATGTTGACGTCGCTGCCGCGTTCGACCAACAGCTTGACGGCATCTACCTGGGCCTTGCGGATAGCCCAGGTAAGGGCAGTCCAGCCAGTGTTGTCCTTGAGATCGATCTGCGCACCCTTGTCGAGCAGCAACTGCATCCCCGGCACATTGCCCTGGCGGGATGCGTACATGAGCGCGGTCGTTCCGAAGCGGTCGCGGGTGCCGGTGTCTGCTCCATGCTTGAGCAGTGTTTCGATCGTGGGGGAGTCACCGTTTTTAGCGGCGTACATCAGGACGGTCTTGCCGTCGTCGCTCTTGGCGTTGGCGCTGGCGCCGTGGTCGATCAACAAGCCCACGGCATCGCTGAAGCCTGACGTTGCGGAGAGTCCCATCGCGCTCCAGCCGGCCTCGTCGCGAATGCTAAGGTCGGCGCCGTGGTCGAGCAGGATTTTCATGACTTCGACGAAGTCCTTTTTCGCTGCAAACATCAATGCCGTCCAGCCGCCATCATCCTTGGCATTGACCTCTGCGCCTTTTTTGAGCAGGGCCTGCACGACGTCGGCATTGCCTTTGCGTGCTGCATACATCAGCGCCGTAATGCCGTCCTTGTCGCGGGTGTTGGGGTTGACGCCGCTATCCAGCATCGCCTGAACTGTTGCGATATCGCCCCTGGCCGAAGCGTTGAGCAGAAAGGGGATGCTTTCTTCCGCCATGGCAGACAACGGCAGCAACAGCACGCCGCACAGTACCAACAAACGCCCGATCAATTTCATGCCTGAGTCCCTGGTTATTTTGCGTTAATGGCAGCGAGGACGGCTTCGCCCAAACCGGCAGGCGAGCTGGCGATGACCACGCCGGCTTTTTCCAGCGCGGCCATCTTGTCTTCAGCCTTGCCGCTGCCACCCGAGATGATTGCGCCGGCATGGCCCATGCGCTTGCCTTTGGGGGCGGTTACGCCGGCGATATAGCCGGCCACTGGCTTGGTGACGTTGGATTTAATAAAGTCAGCCGCAGCCTCTTCATCGCTACCGCCGATTTCTCCCACCATGATGATGGCTTCGGTCTCGGGGTCGGCCTGGAACATTTCCAGGCACTCGATGAAGTTGAGCCCCTTGATGGGGTCGCCGCCGATGCCGACACAGGTGGTCTGGCCGAGGCCGAGTTGCGTGGTCTGGTGAACCGCTTCATAGGTTAGCGTGCCGGAGCGGGAAACGATCCCTACCTTGCCGCGCTTGTGGATGATGCCGGGCATGATGCCGATCTTGCATTCGTCCGGGGTGATGACGCCGGGGCAGTTGGGTCCGATGAGCTTGACGCCGTTGGCCTTGAGCGCGGCCTTAACGTTAAGCATGTCCAGCACCGGGATGCCTTCGGTGATGCAAACTACCAGTTCGATACCGGCGTCGGCGGCTTCGATAATGGAATCGGCTGCGAAGGGCGGCGGGACGTAGATCACGCTAGCATTGGCTCCGGTCGTTTTAACGGCATCGCGCATGGTGTTGAACACTGGCAGGCCGAGATGCGTTTGTCCGCCCTTGCCGGGGGTGACGCCACCGACCATCTTGGTGCCGTAGGCCAGCGCTTGTTCAGAGTGGAATGACCCCTGCTTACCGGTAAAGCCTTGGCACAGGACCTTGGTATTGCTATTGACCAGAATACTCATATTAGAAGCGTGACCTTATGCCACGGCGGCGACCGCACGCTTGGCAGCGTCGGTCAGGCCGTCGGCGGAAATGATGGAAAGACCGCTTTCAGCCAGCATCTTGCGGCCGAGTTCTACGTTGGTGCCTTCGAGGCGTACCACGACGGGCACTTGGACACCGACTTCCTTCACTGCGGTGATGATGCCCTCGGCGATGATGTCGCAACGCATGATGCCGCCGAAGATGTTGACCAGGATGGCCTTGACGTTGCTGTCGGAGAGGATGATCTTGAACGCTTTTGCCACCGTCTCGGCCGTTGCGCCGCCGCCTACGTCGAGGAAGTTGGCCGGCTGGCCGCCATGCAGTTTGATCAAGTCCATAGTGGCCATTGCCAAACCGGCGCCATTGACCATGCAACCAATGTTGCCGTTGAGCGCGATGTAGTTAAGGCCGGAAGCATGGGCTTCCGCCTCCTTGGGGTCGTCCTGGCTCCAGTCGCGCTGCTCTCCCAGCTTTTTCTGGCGGTACAGTGCGTTGTCGTCTACGCTGATCTTGCAATCCAGCGCCACTAGGGTGCCTTGCTCGGTCACGATCAGCGGATTGATTTCCAGCATGCTCAGGTCGTTGTCCTTGAACAGCCGGTAGAGATTCTTGAGCAGTTTGGTGAATGCACTGATCTGCTCGCCTTGCAGACCCAATGAAAACGCAAGATTGCGGGCCTGGTAATCGACCATGCCAAGAAGGGGGTCGCATACTTCGCGCAGGATTTTTTCCGGGGTAGCAGCCGCGATCTCTTCGATTTCCATGCCGCCCGCGGCTGAGGCTACGATAACGATACGCTCTGCAGTGCGATCGACCAGCAGGCTCAGATAAAGCTCGCGGGTGATGGGCAGGGTTTCCTCGATCAGGAGTTGATTGACGGGCTGGCCTTCGGGCGCGTTTTGCAGGGTGACGAGTGGTTTGCCGAGCAACGAACCAACCACCGACTTCAATTCGTCTAGCGACTTGGTGACCTTGACGCCTCCAACTTTGCCGCGTCCACCGGCGTGAATCTGGGCTTTGGCGACCCAGGCACTACCCCCGAGTTCCCCCGCGGCTGCCACGGCAGCATCGACACTATCGGCAGTCAAGCCGCGAGGCGTGGGTATGCCGTATTGCTGCAGCAACTGCTTGGCCTGAAATTCATGCAAATTCATGAAAAATCCCGTGCAAAAAAATTATTGCAATTTTGGCGGAAAAGCCGAAAAGAAGCCAGCGACGTCAGGCGGGGAATCGGGTGCGATGGAACCAGAGAATAATCGGTCGACCAAAATGTTGTCTTTTTCGTTACAAATTCGGTTGACCGGCAATCGCGGTATCTAGGATAATTGGCTCCGCTTGAATGACGGGTCGCCGGATTGCGTTGTACAGCCGTGCGGCTTTACAAAAATTTATTGTGGTACTGACGTCGTGCTGGAAAATTATTTCCCGATTCTGTTGTTTATCCTGGTGGGGCTTGCCGTCGGCGTGGCACCCATGGTGCTAGGCAAGATCGTCGGTCCCAATCGCCCTGACAGCGAAAAGAATTCCCCCTACGAATGCGGCTTCGAGGCCTTCGAAGATGCGCGCATGAAGTTCGACGTGCGGTATTACCTCGTCGCTATCCTGTTTATCCTGTTCGACCTCGAAATCGCCTTTCTCTTTCCGTGGGCCGTGGTGCTCAAGGAAATCGGCCTGTTCGGCTTCATTGCCATGATGGTGTTCCTCGGCATTCTGGTCGTTGGCTTTATTTACGAGTGGATGAAGGGCGCCTTGGAGTGGGAGTGACGAAATGAGCATCGAAGGCGTTTTGGAAAAAGGGTTTGTCACCACGACCCTCGATACCGTCATCAACTACACCCGTACCGGTTCGCTGTGGCCGATGACCTTCGGTTTGGCCTGTTGTGCCGTCGAAATGATGCATGCAGGTGCTTCGCGGTACGACCTTGACCGTTTCGGTGTAGTGTTCCGTCCAAGCCCGCGCCAGTCCGATGTCATGATCGTTGCCGGTACGCTCATTAATAAAATGGCGCCTGCGCTGCGCAAGGTATACGACCAGATGGCCGAGCCGCGCTGGGTGATTTCCATGGGTAGCTGCGCCAACGGCGGCGGCTATTACCATTATTCCTATTCCGTCGTCCGCGGCTGCGATCGCATCGTGCCAGTGGATGTCTATGTGCCGGGCTGTCCGCCCACTGCGGAGGCTTTGCTGTACGGCATCATCCAGCTGCAAAACAAGATTAAACGAACCAATACCATCGCCCGCTGATCAATTACCCACTATGAGTCCTCGTCTGGAAAAGCTGGCGGAAAGCCTGAAGAGTGCACTTGGCGACAAGCTGCTGCAGTTGTCTGAGCATGTGGGCGAGTTGACGGCCGAGATCAATGGTGTGGATGCTATTGCTGTCTGTACCATATTGCGCGATGGTCAAGGGTTGCAATTCGAGCAACTCATCGATCTTTGCGGCGTCGATTACAGCGATTACAAAGAAGGCTTGTGGGAAGGTCGGCGCTTTGCCGTCGTATATCACTTGCTCTCCGTGGCGCTCAATCAGCGTGTCCGGGTGAAGGCCTTCATTGCTGATGACGAATTTCCGCTCATCGCTTCCATGATCAATGTTTGGCCTGTGGCCAACTGGTTCGAGCGCGAGGCGTTCGATCTGTATGGGATCATGTTCGACGGTCATCCCGATTTGCGTCGCCTCCTGACCGACTACGGCTTCATCGGCCATCCGTTCCGCAAGGATTTTCCGGTTATCGGCAATGTCGAGATGCGTTACGACCCTGACCAGCAGCGCGTGGTCTACCAGCCGGTTTCTATTGAATTACGCAACAACGTTCCAAGAATGATCCGCGAAGAGGGGTTCCATCGTGGCTGAGATCAGAAACTACACGATGAACTTCGGTCCCCAGCACCCGGCTGCGCACGGGGTGCTGCGCTTGGTGCTGGAGCTCGACGGAGAAGTGATCGAGCGCGCCGATCCGCACATCGGTCTCTTGCATCGTGCTACGGAAAAACTGGCCGAGAACCGTACTTTCCTGCAAGCCCTGCCTTATATGGATCGTCTGGACTATGTGTCCATGATGTCCAACGAGCACGCCTATGTTATGGCCATCGAGAAGCTGATGGGCGTCGATGTGCCGATCCGTGCTCAATATATCCGCGTGATGTTCGACGAAATAACCCGCATTCTCAATCATTTGCTCTGGCTGGGCGCGCACGCGCTGGACGTCGGCGCGATGACGGTTTTCCTTTATGCTTTCCGCGAGCGTGAGGATTTGTTCGACGTTTACGAAGCGGTGTCCGGTGCGCGTATGCACGCGGCCTACTATCGTCCTGGCGGTGTCTATCGCGACCTGCCTGATCGTATGCCGCAGTATCAGGAGTCCAAGATTCATAGCGCCGACGACGTTCGACGCATGAACGAGAACCGCCAGGGTTCCGTGCTGGATTTCATTGAAGACTTCACTAATCGGTTCATCGGCTATGTCGATGAATACGAAACCCTGCTGACTGATAACCGTATCTGGAAGCAGCGTACCGTGGGCATCGGTGTCGTAACGCCGGAGCGGGCGCTTGCCTTGGGTATGACTGGCCCCATGCTTCGCGGCTCTGGCATTGCCTGGGATTTGCGCAAGAAGCAGCCGTACGAAGTCTACGACAAAATGGATTTCGATATTCCCATCGGTACCAACGGCGATTGCTACGATCGCTATCTCGTTCGTATCGAGGAAATGCGTCAGTCCAATCGCATCATCAAGCAATGTATCGCATGGCTGCGCGCCAATCCAGGCCCTGTCATCAGTGATAACTACAAGGTGGCACCGCCGTCGCGTGAGATCATGAAGCACGACATGGAGGCGCTGATCCACCATTTCAAACTGTTTACCGAAGGGTTCCACGTGCCGGAAGGCGAAGCCTATGCCGCCGTTGAACATCCCAAGGGCGAGTTTGGCATCTACCTGATTTCCGACGGTGCCAACAAGCCCTACCGCCTCAAGATTCGCGCTCCTGGATTCCCGCATCTGGCTGCGCTGGACGAAATGACGCGTGGCCACATGATTGCCGACCTCGTCGCCATCATCGGCACGCAAGATATTGTTTTCGGAGAGATCGACCGCTGATGTTGTCTCAGGATTCCACCGCCCAGATCGACAAGGAACTCGCTAAATACCCGGCCGACCAGCGCCGTGCTGCAGTGATGTCGGCCTTGCGCATCGTTCAAGCGGAGCAGGGCTGGTTGTCGAAGGAAGCCATTGCCGACGTGGCGAACTATCTCGGCATTCCCGAAATTGCCGCGCTCGAAGTCGCTACGTTCTACAACATGTACGAACTCGAGCCGGTGGGTAAATACAAGTTGACGGTGTGCACCAACATCTCATGCCTGCTGCGCGATTCACAGGAGATCGTCGAGCATCTCGAAAGCTGCTTGGGTGTGCACTGCGGCGAAACTACCGCGGATGGCAAGTTCACCTTGCGTGAAGGCGAGTGCATGGGCGCGTGCGGTGGAGCGCCTTTGCTGCACATCAACAATACCGATATGCATGAATTCCTGACGCCCGAAAAGATCGATGCGTTGCTAGCAGGGTTGAAATAATGGCAAACGAAGTCTGCTTCCGTACCCTGGATCTGCCGAACCCAGCGTCGCTCGAAACCTATCGCAGCATCGGCGGCTACGAAACGCTCAAACGTATCGTTACCGAAAAGGTGCCTGCTACGGAGATCATCAACCAGGTCAAGATTTCCGGCCTGCGTGGTCGCGGTGGTGCCGGTTTCCCGACCGGCCTCAAGTGGAGCTTCATGCCGCGTTATTACGACGGCGAGAAGTACCTAGTCTGCAATAGCGACGAAGGCGAGCCCGGCACATTCAAGGACCGCGACATCATCCGCTACAACCCTCATCAGGTGATCGAAGGGATGGCGATAGCCGCGTACACCATGGGGGTGCGGACCGGTTACAACTACATCCACGGTGAAATCTGGGCCGAGTACCAGATTTTCGAGCGTGCTTTGGAAGAGGCTCGCGCCGCTGGTTTCCTGGGCGAGAACCTGTTCGGGACCAATTTCAGTTTCAACCTGTTTGCGCATCACGGCTACGGCGCCTACATATGCGGCGAAGAAACGGCGCTGATCGAGTCCATCGAGGGCAAGAAGGGCCAGCCGCGCTTCAAGCCGCCGTTCCCCGCGAGCTATGGTGTGTTCGGAAAGCCGACCAACGTCAACAATACCGAATCGTACGCGTCCATCCCGTACATCATGCAGCATGGCGGGCAGGCATTCCAGGATCTGGGCGTGCCCAACTCCGGCGGCACCAAGATTTTTTCGGTTTCCGGCCATGTGGAAAAGCCGGGCAATTTCGAAATCGGCATGGGCACGCCGTTCCCCGACCTGCTGGCACTAGCTGGTGGCGTGTGGAAGGGCCGCAAGCTCAAGGCCGTGATTCCTGGTGGCTCGTCTACGGCAGTCGTTCCGGCCGACATGATGATGCAGTGCACTATGGATTACGACTCCATCTCCAAGGTAGGCAAATCCAGTCTGGGCGCAGGTTCTGTGATTGTCATGGATGAGTCAACGGATATGGTCAAGGCCTTGTCGCGGCTCTCGTATTTCTACTATGAGGAATCCTGCGGGCAGTGCACCCCTTGCCGTGAAGGCACCGGTTGGCTGTGGCGCGTGGTGCGCCGTATTGCCGAAGGCAAGGGCCGTCCTGAAGACCTCGAATTGCTGACTGACGTCAGTAACAACATTTCCGGCCGCACCATCTGCGCGCTGGGCGACGCGGCGGCAACGCCGGTGATCAGTTTCATCAAGCATTTCCGTCCGGAATTCGAGTACTACATCGAACACGGCCGCAGCATGCTGGCAGCCTAATGGTGGCAGATTAAATGTTACAGATCGAAATAGACGGTAAAGCGGTAGAAGTCGAGCACGGCAGCACTATTATTGAAGCTGCCGATAAGCTCGGGATCCCCATTCCCCGTTTCTGTTATCACAAGAAGCTCTCTGTCGCGGCCAATTGCCGTATGTGCTTGGTGCAGGTGGAGAAGTTCGCCAAGCCGCTGCCCGCGTGTGCTACGCCGGTTTCGGACGGCATGAAGATTTTCACGCGTTCCGAAGCCGCCGTCGATGCACAGAAAAGCGTGATGGAGTTCCTGCTCATCAACCACCCGCTGGATTGCCCGATCTGCGACCAGGGCGGCGAATGCGAATTGCAGGATATCGCTGTGGGTTACGGTGCGAGCAAGACGCGCTATACCGAAGAAAAGCGCGTGGTGCTGAACAAGAATATCGGGCCGTTGGTTGCCACCGATATGACGCGCTGCATCCAGTGTACCCGTTGCGTGCGCTTCCTCAAGGAAGTCGGCGGCATGATGGAACTGGGCCTGATCAATCGCGGCGAGCATGCCGAGATCACCGCCTACGTCGACAAGAGCGTCGATTCGGAGCTGTCCGGCAACATCATCGACCTGTGCCCGGTCGGCGCGCTGACCAGCAAGCCGTTCCGCTACACAGCACGTCCTTGGGAACTGGCCCGGCGTCCGACGATTTCGGCGCATGATGCCCTGGGCAGCCAGCTGGAAATGCACGTCAAGAATAACCGCGTACTGAGGACGATCCCGCGCGAGAAGGAAAGCATCAACGAATGCTGGATTTCCGACCGCGACCGCTTTGCCTATGAAGGGCTGAACAGCGACGAACGCCTGACCGTGCCGATGATTCGCCGCGGCGATCAGTGGGTGGAAACCGACTGGCAGAGCGCATTGGAGTTTGCATCGAGCCGCATCAAGGATGCCGTTGCCCGTGAAGGCGGAAATGCACTGGGTGTGCTGGTGTCGCCCAACAGCACGATGGAAGAGGGCTTTCTCGCGAAGAAGATTGCCCGCGAATTAGGATGCGGCAATGTGGACCACCGTCTGCGCCGCAGCGATTTCCGCCTGGATGGCCATTTTCAGGGCACGCCTTGGATGGGATGCAACATTCCCGATGTTCAGGACATGGATCGCGTCCTCATCATCGGCAGTAATCTGCGTAACGAACATCCATTGCTGACGCATCGCTTGCGCCAGGCCGTGCGCTTGAATGCTGCCGAAATCTCGGTGGTGAATGCACTCGAAGATGATCCTTTGATGCGCGTGGCCTTCAAGAACACTTGTTCGCCGGATGACACGATCAATTTCCTGCTGCAACTCCTCAAGGCGATGTCCGGTTTGCAGCGCTTGTCGCTGTGCTTGCCGCCGACCTTG
Source organism: Novimethylophilus kurashikiensis (assembly GCF_003112435.1). Classification (GTDB taxonomy): domain Bacteria; phylum Pseudomonadota; class Gammaproteobacteria; order Burkholderiales; family Methylophilaceae; genus Novimethylophilus; species Novimethylophilus kurashikiensis. The sequence goes on along the minus strand of NZ_BDOQ01000006.1, from coordinate 95,345 downwards.
AACGGTTTGCTGGAAGATGTGGTTGTCAGCAATAACGCCCAAGCCATGGCGGAAAGCCTGGCCGGGCACGGCAAGGATTACGACCTGGTGAATCCGCGTTCCGCGGTATTCCTGGGCAACATGGCGCAGCAGCATCCACGTTATTCGGAAATGTACAGTCTCGCGGAAGCGATCTCCGCGCTCTGCGGCGCGACCTTCGGCGTACTGTCCGAAGCCGCAAACCGAGTGGGTCTCGACCTCGCACGCGTATTGCCGAGCAGCGGTGCCTTGAATGCCCGGACCATGCTCGAACAGCCGCGCTCTGCTTATCTCCTGGTCAACGTCGAGCCGGAAGTAGATTGCCACAATGCGCAGTTGGTCAATCAGGCTTTGGCCGCTGCGGGATGTGTGGTGGCGATGACCGCCTACAAGTCTTCCGCCTTGCGCGAAGCCGACGTACTGCTGCCGGTGACGCCTTACACGGAATCCTCCGGCACCTTTATGAGCATGGAAGGTCGCGTGCAAAGCTTTACCGCAGTCGCAAAACCGCTTGGCGAAGCGCGCCCTGGATGGAAGGTGCTGCGCGTGCTGGGAAATCTGCTGGGTTTGAGCGGTTTCGAGTATGACAGCAGCGAACAGGTCAAGAACGAAATCTTCGGCGGGGAGAAGCCCTCGCGCGTCGTGTGGAACCGTCTTAACAACAATTTGCGCGAATTGACGGAAGTGAATGCCAAGGTGCGTACCGAGTCCTTGCAGCGCGTAGGCGAAGTTCCGTTGTACGAATCCGATGCTATCGTGCGTCGCGCACCATCCTTGCAGAAAATGGCCGCGAAAAAGCCCGTGGTTGCTGCCATGAACGCCAAGTTGCTCGCTCAGCTCGGGTTGCAGGACGGCGAATTGGTCAAAGTTAGCCAAGGCAACGGTAGCGTGCGTCTTGCCGCCAAGTGCGACGACCGCGTTGCCGATTATTGCGTCCGTGTTCCGATCTGCGCCCAAACGGCAGCGCTGGGCGACTTGTACGGTGAAATCCAAGTGGAAAGGGCTGCTTGATGGATGCGATCCAGCAAATGTTCGGTCCTTTCTGGCCCCTAGTCTGGAGTCTGGCCAAGATCGTCGCCATCGTCGCGCCTTTGATGGGTGCCGTAGCCTACCTGACCTTGGCCGAGCGCAAGGTTATCGGCTATATGCAGGTTCGTATCGGTCCCAACCGTGTTGGTTACTACGGCTTGCTACAGCCGCTGGCCGATGGCCTGAAGCTGCTGTTCAAAGAAATCATCATGCCCACGGCGGCGAGCAAAAAGCTGTTCCTGCTTGGACCAATTTTGGCGATTGCTCCAGCCCTTGCTGCCTGGGCTGTCGTGCCGTTCTCGTCCAGCCTCGTGCTGGCCAATGTCGACGCGAGTCTGCTGTACATCATGGCGGTGACGTCCATGGGTGTTTATGGGGTGATCGTGGCCGGCTGGGCCTCTAACTCCAAGTACGCCTTCCTGGGTTCCTTGCGTTCCGCAGCCCAAATCGTGTCTTACGAAATCGCCATGGGCTTCGCCCTGGTCGGCGTCCTGATGTCGGCCAATTCACTCAATCTGGTCAAGATCGTCGAGGCGCAATCCGGTGGCTTCTGGCAATGGTATTTCATTCCGCTGCTGCCGTTGTTCATCGTCTACCTGATCTCCGGCGTGGCGGAAACCAACCGGGCACCTTTCGACGTGGCTGAAGGCGAATCGGAAATCGTCGCGGGTTTCCACGTGGAATACTCCGGTATGGCCTTCGCGGTGTTCTTCCTGGCTGAATACGCCAACATGATCCTAATTTCGGCGTTGACCTCCATCATGTTCCTGGGTGGTTGGCTGTCGCCGTTCCCCTTCCTGCCGGATAGCGCCCTGTGGCTGTTCGCCAAGATGGCGTTTGTGCTGTTCCTATTCCTGTGGTTCCGTGCGACATTCCCGCGTTACCGCTACGACCAGATCATGCGCCTGGGCTGGAAAGTGTTCATTCCTGTAACGTTGGTGTGGATCATCGTGATCGGCGCTTTCATGCAGACCCCCTTGGCTTATCTTTTCCATTAAAGGCGAGGGACGACTTATGATCAATCGAATCAAAGACCTGTTTTCCAGCCTGATTCTGGTGGAACTCTTGAAGGGGATGGCGCTCACCGGACGTTATTTCTTCGCTCGCAAGATCACTGTGCAGTACCCGGACGAACGTACCCCGATGTCGAATCGTTTCCGCGGCTTGCATGCACTGCGTCGCTATCCCAATGGTGAAGAGCGGTGTATCGCCTGCAAACTTTGCGAAGCAGTGTGTCCGGCGATGGCGATCACTATCGAGTCTGACCAGCGTGATGACGGTACCCGCCGTACGACCCGTTACGACATTGACCTGACCAAATGCATTTTCTGCGGGTTCTGCGAGGAGTCCTGCCCGGTAGATTCTATCGTCGAGACGCGCATTTTCGATTATCACGGAGAAAAGCGCGGCGATCTTCTGTACACCAAGCCCATGCTGCTCGCAGTCGGCGACAAGCACGAGAACCAGATTGCGGCGGACCGCGCAGCGGATGCCAAATACAGGTAAGCGCCAACAACAATGCTGAACATCCAAGACATCGTTTTCTACATCCTTGCCGCGATTGTGCTGTTTGCCGGACTACGCGTCATTACTGCTCGCAATCCGGTGCACGCAGCGCTATACCTGGTGCTCGCCTTTTTTACCGCTGCGGGAATCTGGATGCTGTTGGAAGCGGAATTCCTGGCAATTGCACTGGTACTGGTCTACGTCGGTGCGGTGATGGTGCTGTTCCTGTTTGTGGTGATGATGCTGGATATCAACCTAGACAAGCTGCGCGAAGGCTTCTGGGATTACGCACCGCTAGCAGGTTTCGTCGGTATCCTCATGGCTGCCGAGATGGCGATGGTGCTGGGCAGCAAACATTTCGGTCCAGAGCGCGTCCCTGCGCCGCCAGTCCACAGTGCCGATTACAGCAATACCGCCGAACTCGGTCGCCTCCTATATACCGATTACGTCTATCCATTTGAGTTGGCCGCGGTTGTGCTGTTGGTGGCAATTGTTGCTGCCATCGCGCTGACCATGCGTCGCCGCAAGGATAGCAAATACATCGATCCAGCCCAGCAGGTTCGCGTCAAGCGAAATGATCGTCTCAAGATCGTCAGCATGCCGGCTGAAAAGGAAAGCGTGGAAACGCCGGCCGAATCCCAGGGAGAACAAGCATGACCGTCGGTCTTTCGCATTATCTGGTGCTCGGCGCCCTGTTGTTCGCCATTAGCGTGGTCGGTATCTTCCTCAACCGCAAGAACGTCATCATCCTGTTGATGGCAATCGAGTTGATGCTGCTCGCGGTGAACATGAATTTCATCGCGTTCTCGCACTACCTTAAGGACACCGCGGGCCAGGTTTTCGTATTTTTCATCCTTACCGTTGCAGCAGCAGAGTCCGCGATTGGCCTCGCCATTCTGGTGGTGCTGTTCCGCAACCTGAAGACGATCAACGTGGATGACCTGGACAGCCTCAAGGGCTGATGACGACGCCGAAAGCCGATCGATAACATGAACGAAATGCAGAACATCTACCTGGCGATTCCTTTACTGCCGCTGATCGCGGCAGCGGTGGTCGGATTATTCGGACGCTTCCTCCCGCGCGCAGCAGCGCATGTGTTGACCATCGCCGGTGTTGGCGCCGCTTTCGTGCTTTCTGCTCTCGTGTTCAAGGACGTGCTGGCCGGACACACCTTCAATGGCCCAGTCTATACTTGGCTAACCAGCGGCAATACTTCCTTCGAGGTGGGATTCCAGATCGATAGTCTTTCCGCGATGATGATGGTTGTCGTCACCTTCGTCTCGCTGATGGTCCACGTTTATACCATCGGCTATATGCATGAAGATCCGGGTTACAGCCGTTTCTTCAGCTACATTTCACTGTTCACCTTCTCCATGCTCATGCTGGTGATGAGCAACAACTTCATGCAGTTGTTCTTCGGTTGGGAAGCCGTGGGCTTGGTGTCTTACTTGCTGATCGGTTTCTGGTACACGCGGCCGACCGCAATCTATGCCAATTTGAAGGCGTTTCTGGTCAATCGCGTAGGCGATTTCGGCTTCCTGCTTGGCATCGGCATGGTGTTGTACACCATGGGTAGCCTGGATTACCAAGCCGTATTCTCCGTTGCTCCGCAATTCGCTGATGCGACAGTCGAACTCATTCCGGGACATCCTTGGCAGTTGATGACTGTGATTTGCCTGCTGCTGTTCGTCGGCGCGATGGGTAAATCGGCGCAAGTTCCGTTGCATGTTTGGTTGCCGGACTCCATGGAAGGCCCGACGCCGATTTCTGCCTTGATTCACGCCGCGACTATGGTCACGGCGGGCATTTTCATGGTGGCCCGCATGTCGCCGCTGTACGAACTCTCGACCACCGCCTTATCCACTGTGATGGTCATCGGCGCAATCACGGCGTTGTTCATGGGTTTCCTGGGCATCATCCAGAACGATATCAAGCGGGTCGTGGCGTATTCCACCTTGTCGCAGTTGGGCTATATGACGGTGGCACTGGGTGCCTCGGCCTATTCGGTGGCGATTTTCCACCTCATGACCCACGCATTCTTTAAAGCCTTGCTGTTCCTTGGTGCTGGCTCGGTCATCATGGGCATGCACCACGACCAGGACATCCGCAATATGGGTGGCTTGCGCAAATACATGCCGATTACCTGGCTCACATCTTTGGTCGGCTCGCTGGCATTGATCGGCACACCGTTCTTGTCCGGCTTCTATTCCAAGGATTCGATTATCGAGGCGGCCGAGCTCTCGACGATCCCCGGTAGCGGCTTCGCATATTTCGCAGTGCTCGCCGGCGTATTCGTCACCGCGTTCTATTCCTTCCGCATGTATTTCATGGTGTTCCATGGCGAAGAACGCTTTGGCAAGGCACATCATCACGAGCATCACGGCGACCATGCCGACGAAGAAGCCACAACGGATCATCATCACGGCCTCGCGCCAGGCCAAAAGCCGCATGAATCGCCTTGGGTCGTGACCTTGCCTTTGGTCATGCTTGCGATTCCTTCGTTGATCATCGGTTATGTGGCCATCGAGCCCATGCTGTACGGAGGTTTCTTCAATGGCGTAATTTTTGTGAACCCAGAAGTGCATCCTGCAATGCATCACCTTGCTCATCATTTCCACGGTGCTGCCGAGATGGGCCTGCATGCATTTACCAGCTTGCCCCTGTTGCTTGCTGCCAGTGGTGTCGCCCTGTCTTACTTCTTCACCATGAAGCGACCCGATATTCCGGAAGCCATCAAGCATCGCTTCCATGGAATTTATGTGATTCTCGAGAACAAATACGGTTTCGATAGCTTCAACGAGAAGGTCTTTGCCGGGGGCTCCCGTTGGATCGGCGACAAGCTGTGGCGCTATGGCGATGTCCAAATCATCGACGGTACGCTCGTTAACGGTACGGCGCGCCTCATCGGTCGTTTGTCCGGCATCATCCGCAATTTGCAGTCGGGGCTGATTTATCACTATGCGTTTGCGATGATTATCGGCGCGTTCGTCCTGTTGACCTTCTTCATGAAGGCTTAAATGGTTAAGAAAGTTTAAAAAGCAACAATGGATTATCCGATCCTCAGCTATTCCATCTGGGTGCCCATCTTGGCAGGCGTGTTGGTGCTTGCTACGGGCAACGACAAGAACGCCAATGTCTCGCGATGGCTCGCGCTGTTCGGAAGTATTGCCAGTTTTCTGGTGACGCTCCCGCTCTGGACCCGTTTCGACCGCAATGATGGCGGCTTCCAACTTCAGGAAGGTGCCAACTGGATCCCGGCCTTCAATATTCACTATCACCTCGGCGTAGACGGCATTGCCATGCCGCTGATCCTGCTGACGAGCTTCACTACGGTAATCGTCGTGCTTGCAGCATGGGAAGTGATCCAGAAGAAAGTCGCCCAATACATGGCGGCGTTCCTCATTATGTCGGGATTGATGATCGGGGTTTTTTCCGCACTCGATGGCATCTTGTTCTACATGTTCTGGGAAGCCATGTTGATTCCGATGTTCATCGTCATCGGCGTATGGGGTGGACCGAACCGGGTGTACGCGACCATCAAGTTCTTCCTCTACACGCTGCTCGGCTCGCTCTTGATGCTGATCGCGTTTATCTATCTGTACCACCAGACCAATAGCTTTGAGCTGGTGGACTACTACGAACTGCAATTACCGATGACAGCGCAGCTGCTGATCTTCGGCGCGTTCTTCATGGCCTTTGCCGTCAAGATTCCGATGTGGCCGGTACATACCTGGCTGCCGGATGCTCACGTGGAAGCACCGACGGGTGGTTCCGTCGTACTGGCGGCTATCATGCTGAAGCTGGGCGGCTACGGCTTCCTGCGCTTCGCCATGCCGATCGCTCCGGATGCAGCCAACTATCTTTCCGGTTTCATGATTGCGCTCTCGCTGATTGCCGTGGTCTACATCGCCCTGGTAGCCCTGGTGCAGCAGGACATGAAAAAGCTCATCGCTTACTCGTCGATCTCCCACATGGGCTTCGTCACGCTGGGCATGTTCATCTTCAACCCGCTCGGGATGGAAGGCGCCATGGTGCAGATGATTTCGCACGGCTTTGTTTCCGGTGCGCTGTTCCTTAGCGTCGGCGTGCTGTACGACCGCATGCATTCTCGCCAGATCAAGGATTACGGCGGTGTGGTCAACACCATGCCTACCTTCACCGCGTTGGCAGTATTGTTTGCCATGGCGAATGCTGGATTGCCGGGAACTTCCGGTTTCGTCGGAGAATTCATGGTGATCCTGGGGGCGTTGCAAGCCAATTTCTGGTTTGCCGTCTTTGCAGCAACCACGCTGATCTTTGGCGCGGCCTACACCTTGTGGATGGTGAAGCGCGTGTATTTCGGCGATATCGGCAACCAACACGTGGCCGAGCTTAAAGACATCAACAAGCGCGAAATGCTGATCCTGGGCGTACTGGCGCTCATGGTGCTTGGTTTTGGTATTTATCCCCAGCCGCTGACCGAGGTGACCCATGCCACGGTCAACCAACTGCTGACGCACATGGCGCAATCCAAGCTTCCTGGGATGTAACGATGAACCCGATTTTTAACGATATCTACGCCGCGCTGCCTGAGGTTTTCGTCCTGACCATGGCCATGGTCATCCTGCTGGGCGACCTGTTCATCCAGGAACGCTACCGCTTCGTGACCTACGTCATGGCGCAAGTCACCCTGCTGGGCGCAGCCATGATCACCATCGCCACCCATACTTCCGCTGTGGGCTACGCCTTCAACGGCTTGTTCGTGGACGACCCGCTGTCCGACCTGCTCAAGCTGATGACCTATCTCGCGGTATCGGTCGTGCTGGTCTACTCGCGCGGCTACATCACAGCGCGCGGCATGTATCGCGGTGAGTTCTACGTGCTCGTGTTGATGGCGATGCTGGGCATGATGGTCATGATTTCAGGGCAGAATCTGCTGACCATCTACATGGGCCTGGAATTGCTCTCACTGTGCTTATATTCCCTCGTGGCGCTCGACCGCGACAATGCGCGTGCAACTGAAGCCGCCATGAAATACTTCGTGCTGGGTGCGTTGGCTTCCGGGATGCTGCTCTACGGCATGTCCATGCTCTACGGTATGTCGGGCAGCCTGGACGTTTCCCAGATCAGCAACGCCATCCTCAACGGATCTCCGGATCATGCGGTTCTTATTCTTGGCTTGGTGTTCGTCGTCGCCGGCATCGCCTTCAAGTTCGGTGCTGCACCTTTCCAGATGTGGATTCCCGACGTCTACCATGGAGCGCCAACATCCATGACGCTCTTCGTCGGTTCTGCGCCCAAGCTAGCAGCCTATGCCATGACCATCCGTTTGCTGGTCCAAGGTCTGCAGAACATGGTGCACGACTGGCAGGGCATGCTGATTATCATGGCCGTGCTGTCCATCATCATCGGCAACATTACCGCCATTGCGCAAACCAACCTCAAGCGCATGCTGGCGTATTCGACCATTTCGCATGTCGGATTCCTGTTGTTCGGCTTCTTCAGCGGTACGCTCAACGGCTTCATCGCATCGATGTTCTACGTGGCGTCTTATGTGCTGATGACGCTGGGCGGTTTCGGCATCATCCTGCTGTTGTCGCGCAAGGGGTTCGAGGCGGAAAACCTGGACGATCTCAAGGGTCTCAATAATCGTAGCCCCTGGTATGCCTTCCTCATGATGCTGCTGATGTTCTCCATGGCAGGCGTGCCGCCGACCATCGGCTTCTATGCGAAGTTTGCTGTGCTGCAGGCAGCGTTGCAGGCAGGCTATGTCTGGCTGACGGTCTTTGCCGTGCTGTTGGCTGTAACAGGGGCGTTCTACTATCTGCGTATCGTCAAGCTGATGTATTTCGACGAAGCAGAAGATCATCATGCTATCCGTACTTCGCCGGACATGGCGCTGGTGTTGGGCGTTAACGGGCTTGCCATGTTGGTTTTGGGCATATTCCCCCAGCGTCTCATGGAACTCTGCGCTTACGCCGTACTCCATAGCGTGCAGTAACCGAGTTTTTCTATGAACAACGCGATCGTCTTTTTATTGCTGCTTTCCTTCGTGGCCGCCAACTTGCCATGGTTCAGCGAGCGTTTTTTCTATGTGTTGCCGCTCAAGCACGGCAAGCATCTGGGCTGGCGCGTACTGGAACTGGTGGTGCTGTATTTCGTGATGGGCGGTATTGCACGTTTGGCTGAAGGTAAGGTCATGGGGCAAGCCGCAGCGCAGCATTGGGAATTTTACGCCGTGACGGCTTGTCTCTTCCTGGTATTCGCGTTTCCCGGCTTCGTCTATCGCCATCTCTGGCGCCGCTAATCGCCAACTGCGGCGTCAGTAGCAGTACGGCCATAGCAAAGCCGAGTATCCCTATTAGGAAACCTGCTGATGTCCGACCCTTTGGCTGAAACCATGCTTTCCACCGAGACCGTATTCAACGGTCGGCTGCTGCACGTGAATCGAGATACCGTACGCTTGCCGAACGGCCACGAAACGGGAAGGGAATATATCGTCCATCCAGGTGCCGTGCTGGTGATCCCGGTGCTGGACGACGGTCGGCTGGTATTCGAGCGTCAGTTTCGCTATCCACTGGGAAAATCCTTCATCGAACTGCCCGCCGGTAAAATCGATCCTAAGGAGGATCCGCTTGTCACTGGCCAGCGCGAGTTGCTGGAAGAAACCGGCTATACCGCACGAGAGTGGCAGGCGGTAACGCAACTCCATCCCTGCATCGGGTATTCCAACGAAGTCATCCACGTCTATCTGGCGCGAGGATTGCAAGCCGGCGATCACCGACGTGATGAAGACGAAACCTTGGAAGTCTTTACATTGAGCCTGGAGGAGGCGATGCAAAAGGTAATGAAGGGTGAAATCACGGATGCGAAGACCGTGATCGCCCTATTCTGGGCCGATAAGCTACTCCAAGCCTAAGTCGCACGCCTTCTCAGCGTCTCCAGTAACTCATCGAGATCTTTTTCAGTCGTCAACGGATTCATGATGGTGGTGCGCAACCAAACCTCGTCCCGTAGCGTCACTTGGGTCACATGGAACGCCCCTGCTTCGATGACTGCGCTACGCAACGAAGCTTGATCGGCACCTCGCAAGCGAAAACACACGATATTGGTCTGCGGGGGCATCAGACATTCGAAATCCTCAGCCTGTTCGAGTTTCTGAGCCAGAAGCCGCGCAGTGCCGAATACGCGCTCTACCAGCAACGCTATACCCTCACGTCCATAAAGTGAAAAAGCCGCCCACAGCTTGAGGCCCATCATGCGTTTGGTGCATTCCAGGGTGCGGTAACTGGTGTTGTAAGTCTCGTCACCGTGAGAGCTACCCTGGAATAAGTAGGAAGCCTCTTGCGCAAAAGCTTCGTTGGCGTGCTCGGGTTTCTGGAACAGCACCGCCGAAACCGCTGCAGGCATATAAAGCAGCTTGTGACCGTCCCACACCACCGAGTCGGCATACTCGATACCAGACAGCGCTTCACGGTAAATAGGGGAAAGCAGGGCGGAGGCCCCATGTGCTCCGTCCACGTGCAGCCATAAGTTGTGCTGTCGGCAATAAGCTCCGACCGATGAAAGTGGATCGACGCTACCAGTGGGCGTACAACCGGCGGTAGCGACTACAGCCATGACGATGGTGCCTTGTTCGATGGCTTCACGATGCGCTTGCTGCAATGCCGCGATATCCATACGTCCCTCTGCATCAGCAGCTACCTTGACCACTGCATTGGCGCCCAAGCCCATGATGCCTGCAGCGCGGGAGATGGAGTAGTGAGCGTGTTCGCTAGCCAGGATTCTCAGAGGCCGGCCAGCCGAAACGCCTTTCTGCCATATGTCCCAATCGGCGGAATGCTGACGGGCTGCAAGCAAGGCAGTGAGATTGGCTTGCGCCCCACCGGAAGTCAGCACGCCTTCCACATTTTTCCAACCGATTAATTCACCGAGCCAACGAATTACCTGGCGTTCGAGCAAGGTGGCGGATGGCCCGGTTTCATACACTGCCATGGCCTGATTGGCGAGGGCGGCAACGAGGTCACACAAGGCAGCCAAAGGCAGCGGCGCCGCGACTTGATGCCCCAGATTGTGCGGATGATGGATGGCGAGGGTGCCCGGCAATATCTCATGGCGCAGCCTCTCCAACAGATCAGTGGGATTAAGCACCGGGTGTTGGGGCAGGGGCGCAAGCCAGTCTAACTCGGCAAGATGCGGAGGCACCCAATCGATGACCTTTCCTGTCCCTTCCATGTTGGTCGCAAGATAATCGGCAAGCAGGTCGATCAATGCATGACCGGTGTTACGAAATTGCTGGGGATCGAACATGCCGAGGATGCGGCTATCGGCAATATCTGCGGGGGAGAGGGCGTTGTTGTGCATGGTTGAAAATATTATATCCCGGTGTTGCATTGGGTCGCTCCTCTCCGTATAATGCGCAGCTCTTCAGGCGCGTAGCTCAGCTGGTTAGAGCACCACCTTGACATGGTGGGGGTCGTTGGTTCGAGTCCAATCGCGCCTACCAAATCTGTCCGAACGGGCCAATCCTTGTGATTGGCCCGTTTGTTTTTGTGCTGTCGATATTCCTTCCGGTGCACTCGTCTCCAGCCATTGTTTCCTCTTCGCCAAATGTCGGTACTTACCTAAGCCAGCGTAACGCGGTAAGGTAAGGGCTGGGTTTCGCAGTTCAAAACAACAATAACGATCAGAACAATAAGAATCATGACGATGAAATATTGCCTCGCTGCCTGCATGCTGTGCTTTTCCCTGGTTGCTTTCGGCGAGACTATCCACGGACGAATTACCGCCGTTCCGGATGGTGATACCCTTGATCTGCTCACTGCTGGCGATGTTTCCATGCGAGTCCGAGTCGTCGGTATCGATGCGCCGGAAAAAGGCCAACCCTTCGGTCGGCAGGCGAAGGCGGCGATGCGAGAGCTGGTATGGAGCCGGGAAGTGGTGGTCGATTGGGCTAAACGAGATCGCTACGGTCGCCTCCTGGGAACGGTCACCGTCGATGGATCCGATGTCGGGTTAGCCATGCTGCGCTCGGGTTGGGCCTGGTATTACAAGCAATACGAGCGCGATCTGCTGTTGAGCCAGCGCATGCAGTATGCCGAGGCGGAGAGCGAAGCCCGTCTCCATGCCATTGGGCTATGGGTGGATTTTGCGCCGGTGCCTCCTTGGCAATGGCGTCGCGGTAGCCAGAAACGACATCAAGACGAACCTTTCCTCCCTTACTAACTCCACGACTTTTCAGAATTTTCTTCTTATGTGGGTTAACGCACATAAGCTCTTTGATCGGCTGGCTATGATGCGCTTGTCTGTGGTCTAGAGCCCATTGCACAACTCTTCCATAAGCTGAATCGGCAGCTGGGGCTCTTTTTCTTTGTCGAAAAGGGGACGATGTTGACGAGGCTCAAGATTTGTAGCGGTGCGGCGCGACTTTATCCCGGTTAAGCCTGATGCCTCTCATTCCCAAGATTCTGTTGGTCAACGATCATTTGCCTACGTTGACCGCGCTCGAAACCTTGTTGACTGCGCCCCATCCCGAGGAGCAGGAATACGAGGTGCTCACCGCGCAATCCGGCGCGGAAGCTTTGCGCCTAGTGCTGGCCCACCAATTTGCCGTCATCCTGCTCGATGTCAGCATGCCCGACATGGATGGTTTCGAAACCGCCGAGCTCATCCATTCCCGTCCCAGTTCTGCCACTACGCCCATCATTTTCATCACGGCTTATTACGCCGATGAGATGAACCGGCTGCGAGGCTATGAACTCGGCGCGGTCGACTTCCTCATTACCCCGGTGATCCCGCAAATCCTGCGAAGCAAAATCGGCGTGTTCGTCGAGCTGGCCAAGAAAAATCTCGAGCTTGAATCCACCACGCAGCAGCTCGAAGCGCTCAACCAGAACCTGATCGTGCAGCAGATGCGCGAGCTCAAGTATCACAACGAGATGCTGCAACAGGAAATCATCGAGCGACGCCAAGCCGAGCAGCGCGCCCACGAACTCGCCACCCGCGATGCCCTTACCGGGCTGCTCAACCGCCGGTCGCTGCTAGAAGGCCTGGAGTCCGCACTGGTGAGTGCTCGACGCCACGATCACAAGCTGGCCGTGCTGTTTATCGATATGGATCGCTTCAAAACCATCAACGATACGCTGGGCCACGACATCGGCGACCAGCTGCTGATCCAGGCGTCCCAGCGCATCAGTGCCTCGGTACGTGACGAAGACATCGTGGCACGTCTGGGCGGTGACGAATTCGTGGTCGTGGTCAAGGCCATGTCGAGCTATGAAGACGCGGCAAAAATCGCCAACAACATCCTAGAAGCCACGGCGCAACCGTTCGAGATCGGTACTCATTCGATTAAAAATTCGCTCAGCATCGGTATCAGCCTGTTTCCGCAAGATGGCGAGGATGCCCAGTGCCTCACCAAGAAGGCCGACATGGCGATGTATCACGTCAAGAAGGAACAACGTGGCCGCATCTACTTCTACAACGACCACCTCAATTCCCGCGTCATGGAGCGCATGCAGCTTGAGCGCGAATTGCAGCAAGCCCTCGACAAGGGGGAACTGGAGTTGTTCTATCAGCCAAAGATCGATATTGCGAGTGACCGTATCGCTGGCCTGGAAGCCCTGATTCGGTGGCGCCATCCCCAGCGCGGACTATTGCGGAGCGGTGCTTTTATCGATGATGCCATCGAGGCCGAACTGGTTGCGAAGGTGGGGGATTGGGTGATCGCGGCAGCTTGCACCCAATTGCGCCGGTGGCAGGATGCGGGCTTGGAGTTTTACGAGATGCCGTTGGCGGTCAACATTGCCATCCCGCAGATCAATCCCGATTTGCCAAGTTACATTAACCAGGAACTGCAACGCACAGGCCTGCATCCGTCCTATCTTCAACTGGAAATCACCGAATCCCTGCTGATCCGCGACCTAGATCGCGTCGCACATATCCTCCAGGAAATCAGCCATACCGGCGTCACCATTGCCATCGACGATTTCGGCACCGGCTATTCCTCGCTTTCTCGCTTGAAGGCGCTCCCCATCGACATCCTCAAAATCGACCAGTCTTTCGTTCGCAACCTGGAACTGGATCGCAACGACAGCGCCATCATCGCCGCCATCGTCAACATGGCGCATGCCCTTGACCTCAAGGTCGTGGCGGAAGGCGTAGAAACCGAGGCACAACTCAATATCCTGCGCGAACTGCAATGCGACGAGCATCAGGGCTACCTCTACAGCGAACCGCTCAACGCCCACGACATGACCGTCCTGCTCAAGCGCAAGCAACGACGCCTGCGTAGCATTCCCGCTTCCCGTGCGCTCACCGCTCACGGCTAATCCCTAAGATCTTCACCCCATCAACCGACACCCAAGGACACCATCATGGACATGATGACCGACGAAATCACGGGCACCCACGCACGCGAGTTGCTGCTTGCCATGGTGGCGTTCAAGAAAGGCGACTTCTCCACGCGGTTGCCTTCCGACTGGACCGGATTGGCGGGCAAGATCGCCGACACCTTCAACGAAGTCATCGAAACCAACGAGCAGATGGCGCAAAGCATCGTCAAGGTGAGCCGCGTGGTCGGTCACGACGGACGGCTGACGCAACGTGCACCGCTCGTCAACGCTTCCGGGGGGTGGGCCACCATCACGACCTCGGTCAATACCTTGATCGACGACCTGGTGCGCCCGACGACCGAAATGGCACGCGTGATCGGCGCGGTCGCCAAGGGTGACTTGTCCCAGACCATGTCGCTCGACGTGGACGGACGTCTGCTCAAGGGCCAGTTCCTGCGGGCGGCAGAAACGGCGAATACCATGGTCGCGCAGTTGAGTTCTTTCGCCGCCGAAGTGACCCGGGTGGCGCGTGAAGTGGGCACCGAAGGCAAGCTGGGCGGACAGGCCGAAGTGACTGGCGTCGCAGGCACTTGGAAAGACTTGACCGATTCGGTCAATTCCATGGCCGGTAACCTGACCTCGCAAGTGCGAAACATTGCAGAGGTGACGACGGCGGTGGCCAACGGCGACCTCTCCAAGAAAATTACCGTCGACGTGCGCGGCGAAATCCTCCAGCTCAAGGACACCATCAATACCATGGTGGACCAGTTGCGGTCCTTCGCCTCGGAAGTGACGCGGGTGGCGCGGGAAGTGGGTACCGAAGGCAAGCTGGGCGGCCAGGCTTATGTGCCGGGCGTAGGCGGGACATGGAAAGACTTGACCGACAACGTCAACTTCATGGCGTCCAACCTGACGGCGCAGGTGCGGAATATTGCAGACGTGACGACGGCCGTGGCAAACGGAGACTTGTCGAAGAAGATTACGGTGGATGTGAAGGGTGAAATCCTCCAGCTCAAGGACACCATCAACGTGATGGTGGACCAGCTCTCTTCGTTCGCTTCCGAAGTGACACGGGTGGCGCGAGAAGTGGGGACCGAAGGCAAGCTGGGCGGCCAGGCCAATGTGAAAGGCGTGGCCGGTACATGGAAAGATTTGACCGATTCGGTGAACTCTATGGCCGGTAACCTGACCGGCCAGGTGCGGAACATCGCCGAGGTGACGACGGCCGTGGCGAACGGCGACTTGTCGAAGAAAATTACCGTCGATGTGAAAGGCGAAATCCTCGAACTCAAGAACACCATCAACGTCATGGTGGACCAGCTTAATTCCTTCGCTTCAGAGGTGACGCGGGTGGCGCGCGAGGTGGGTACGGAAGGCAAGCTGGGCGGCCAGGCCAATGTGCCGGAAGTGGCCGGTACGTGGAAGGACTTGACCGATTCGGTGAACTCCATGGCCGGTAACCTGACCGGGCAGGTGCGTAACATCGCGGAAGTGACCACGGCGGTGGCGAACGGCGATCTGTCGAAAAAGATCACCGTGGATGTGAAGGGTGAGATTCTCGAGCTCAAGATCACCATCAACACCATGGTGGACCAGCTTTCCTCGTTTGCCTCGGAAGTGACGCGGGTGGCGCGTGAGGTGGGTACCGAAGGCAAGCTGGGCGGGCAGGCTTATGTACCGGGTGTTGGCGGTACCTGGAAGGACTTGACCGACAACGTCAATTTTATGGCCTCCAACCTGACCGGCCAGGTGCGGAACATTGCCGAAGTGACCACGGCCGTGGCGCGCGGCGACTTGTCCAAGAAGATCGCGGTGCACGTGAAGGGCGAGATTCTGGAACTCAAGAACACCATCAATACCATGGTGGACCAACTTTCCTCGTTCGCTTCAGAAGTCACGCGGGTGGCGCGAGAAGTGGGTACCGAGGGCAAGCTGGGTGGCCAGGCTGAGGTTACAGGGGTGGCAGGGACCTGGAAAGACCTCACCGACTCGGTGAACTCCATGGCTGGCAACTTGACGGCGCAGGTGCGGAATATCGCCGACGTAACGACCGCGGTGGCAAACGGCGATCTTTCCAAGAAGATCACCGTGGACGTGAAGGGCGAAATCCTCGAGCTCAAGAACACCATCAACGTCATGGTGGACCAGTTGCGGTCGTTTGCTTCTGAAGTGACGCGGGTAGCCCGCGAAGTAGGTACCGAAGGTCGCTTGGGAGGCCAGGCCAATGTGCCGGGTGCATCGGGCACGTGGAAGGACCTCACCGAAAACGTCAACTTCATGGCTTCCAACCTGACCTCCCAGGTGCGCAATATCGCCGCGGTGACGACGGCTGTGGCGCGCGGCGACTTGTCGAAGAAGATTACCGTGGACGTGAAAGGCGAAATCCTCGAGCTCAAGGACACTATCAACGTCATGGTCGACCAATTGAGCTCGTTCGCATCGGAAGTCACGCGGGTGGCTTGGGAAGTGGGTACCGAGGGCAAGCTGGGCGGCCAGGCGCAGGTCAAGGGCGCTGCCGGTACCTGGAAGGACCTGACCGACAACGTGAACTTCATGGCCGCTAACCTCACGGCTCAGGTGCGCGGCATCGCCGGCGTGGTGAGCGCGGTGGCACAGGGCGACTTGAAGAAGAAATTGACCGTGGTCGCCCGCGGCGAAATTGCGACCCTGGCGAATACCATCAACGAGATGATCGATACCCTGGCCGTGTTCGCCGATCAGGCGACCACGGTGGCTCGCGAGGTGGGCGTGGAAGGCAAGCTGGGCGGCCAGGCCAGCGTTCCGGGCGCGGCGGGCACCTGGAAGGATTTGACCGAGAATGTGAACCAGCTCGCGGCTAACTTGACGACGCAGGTGCGTGCGATTGCTGAAGTGGCAACGGCCGTGACGCGCGGCGACTTGTCGCGGTCGATCCAGGTGGAAGCCCGCGGCGAAGTGGCGGACCTCAAGGACAACATCAACGAGATGATCCGCAACCTCAAGGAAACCACGCAGAAGAACGCGCAGCAGGATTGGCTCAAGACCAACCTGGCGCGTTTCACCCGCACGATGCAGGGCCAGCGAGACTTGGAAACGGTGACGTCGCTCATCCTGTCCGAACTCGCTCCTCTGATTTCCGCCCACTACGGTATGTTCTACATGATGAGCGCCAACGTGAGGGAACCGCGCTTGCACATGATCGCGAGCTACGGTTTCAGGGAAATCAACGATTTCGGCATGTCCTTCCTGCCGGGCGAGGGCTTGGTGGGCCAGTGCGCCAAGGAGAAGCAGCGCATTCTGCTCAACAATATCCCGCCGAATTACCTCATCGTCTCATCCGGCATGGGTGCGGCAGCGCCGACCAATATCGTCGTTCTGCCTATCCTGTTCGAGCAGCAGGTCAAGGCTGTCATCGAAATCGCCTCGCTGGAGCGCTTTACCGACACGCATTTGTCTTTCCTCGACCAGTTGATGGAGTCGGTCGGCGTGGTGCTCAATACTATCGAAGCCAATAGTCGTACGGAAAGCCTGCTGAAGCAGTCCCAATCCTTGACGCAAGAACTCCAGCAGACCAATCAGGAACTCGCGGAAAAGGCGCGGCTCTTGTCCGACCAGAACATTGAGGTGGAACGCAAGAACCGCGAGGTGGAACAGGCCAAGCTGGCACTGGAAGAAAAGGCGACGCAGTTAGCGCTGTCTTCCAAGTACAAGTCGGAATTCTTGGCGAACATGTCGCACGAGTTGCGCACACCGCTCAACAGCTTGCTGATTCTAGCCCAGCAGCTGAGCAACAATCCGGATTCCCACCTGTCGGAAAAAGAAGTCGAGTTCGCCAAGATGATTCACGGTTCCGGCAGCGATTTGCTGACCTTGATCAACGACATCCTCGACCTCTCCAAGATCGAATCCGGCACTGTGACGCTGGAAGTCAGCGATTACCGTCTTGAAACACTGCGCGCCTACATGGAGCGTACTTTCAAGCACATGGCCGAGGTCAAGCGTATCGACTTCTCCATCAACCTGCACGAATCGACTCCGGAAACCATTACGACCGATTCGACGCGCTTGCAGCAGATTCTTAAAAATCTGCTTTCCAATGCCTTCAAGTTCACCTCTCGCGGCAGCGTGTCGCTCAAGATCGGCATGGTGGAAAGCGGATGGACGCTGGACCATCCCAACCTGTCCAAGACAGGAGGCGTGATCGCATTTTCCGTATCCGACACCGGCGTCGGTATCCCGGACGACAAGCTGCAGCTGATCTTCGAAGCATTCCAGCAGGCCGACGGCAGTACGGCGCGCAAATACGGCGGCACGGGGTTGGGGTTATCCATCAGCCGTGAATTGGCACGCCTGTTGGGCGGCGAAATCCAGGTCAGCAGCAAGGTGGGCGAGGGCAGTATCTTCACCCTGTTCCTGCCGTATGCCCGCGGCGAGGTGGTAGCTTACGACAAGGCCAGCAGCAAGGCGTTGCCGGCCTTTTTGCCCGACGTGGTGTACGTGACCAAGGAGGTGGGCACCGAGATTACCGATGCCGTCAAAATGAACCATCAGGCCGATCTGACGGATATGGACGAGGAGGCGACCTTCGACGACCGCACCTTCATGGCACCGGGCGACCCGTCGGTATTGATCGTGGTCTCTGACGCCGAGTTGGCTCACTTGCTGTTGGAACAGGCGCGGGAGCGCAATTTCAAGGGCATCTTTACCTTAAGCGGAGAATCCGCGCTCACTCTGGCGCGTGATTACCAGCCTACGGCCATTTTGCTGGATGTCGACCTGCCGGGCATCGAAGGCTTTACCGTGCTGGAGATGCTGAAGCGGCATCCCAATACCCGTCATCTGCCCGTTCATGTGTTTTCTCAAAACCTTCAACGCGAGCGTGCGCTACGGCAAGGAGCGATTTCGTTCCTGCAAAAGCCTTTGTCCTCGGAACGCATCGCGCAGGAGTTCACCTTCATCCAGCAATACCTGGTGGCCGGTAAGCGCAAACTGCTGGTGGTGGAGGACGACAAGGCGCAGCAATTGGCGATCAGCCAGTTGATCGGGGAAAGCGATGTGGAAATCACCGTTGCCGAATCGGGCCGCGCCGCCTTCGAAACCGTCATGCAAACCTCGTTCGATTGCATGGTGCTGGACTTGTCACTGCCGGACATGGACGGTTTCGAACTGGTGAGCCTGATGAGCGAGGACGAGAAGCTGCGAGCGCTGCCGGTGGTGATCTATACCGCCAAGGACCTGGGCGATGAGGAATCGGAAAAGCTCAAGACCATGGCGAAATCCATCGTGCTCAAGGACGCGCGCTCCCCTGAGCGCTTGTTGAGCGAAACCGCCTTGTTCCTCCATCGCTCGCCTGCAGTGCTCACGGAGCAGCAGCGGCGCATGCTGGAAGAGCTGCAGGTGACGGACTACAGCCTCGCCGGTAAGACGGTGCTGATCGTGGACGATGACATGCGCAATATCTTTGCGTTGAGTTCGGTGCTGGAAAAGCAGGAGATGATCGTGCTGCACGCCGAAAACGGCCGCAGCGGTATCGACGTGTTGAAAAACAATCCGGGCATCGAGATCGTGCTGATGGACATCATGATGCCGGAGATGGACGGCTACGACACTATGCGGGCCATTCGCAAGATTCCCGAGTTCAAGGCGCTGCCCATCATCACGCTGACCGCCAAGGCGATGAAGGGCGACCGCGACAAATGCATCTCGGCGGGCGCTTCGGATTACATCACCAAGCCGGTCGATATGGCCCAGTTGCTGTCGTTGATGCGCGTCTGGCTGTACAAGTAAGGGAAGCAAATGCCCGGTTTTACCGTCAATTAATCAGCTCTCCGGGATTTATGCGATAATGCCGGGCATTCCAAGCAATGCCACAAAAGCCGTTTTGCGGCTTTTGTCGTTTTTGCACTTTGCCGATAACGAAGAACCGAGCGGAAGAATCCATGCCTGTTGTACGCCTGCCTGACGGCTCCGAACGCCCATTTGAAGCGCCTGTGACCATTGCCGAGGTCGCGCAAAGTATCGGGGCGGGCCTTGCCCGCGCTGCATTGGCCGGCAAGGTGACCGTAGACGGTACCACGCGCACCGTGGATACCTCCTACCTGATCGACCGCGACGTCGATTTGTCGATTATCACCGATCGCGATCCGGACGGCCTGGACATCATCCGCCACTCTACCGCCCACTTGCTGGCTTATGCGGTCAAGGAGTTGTTCCCCGAAGCCCAGGTGACCATTGGGCCCGTCATCGACAACGGCTTTTATTACGACTTTTCGTACAAGCGCCCTTTTACCCCGGAAGACCTCGAAGCCATCGAAAAGCGCATGGCCGAACTCGCCAAGCGCGACATTCCGGTCACGCGTAAAGTCTTGCCGCGCGACGCAGCCATTGCGTATTTCAAGTCCATCGGCGAACACTACAAGGCCGAGATCATCGGCAGCATCCCGCAGGATCAAGAAGTATCGCTTTATACCGAGGGCGAATTCACCGACTTGTGCCGCGGCCCGCACGTGCCTTCCACCGGCAAGCTCAAGGTATTCAAGCTGATGAAGGTGGCTGGAGCCTACTGGCGCGGCGACTCCAAGAACGAGATGCTGCAACGCGTCTACGGCACGGCCTGGGCCAAGAAGGAAGATCAGGACGCCTACCTGCATGCGCTGGAAGAAGCTGAGAAGCGCGACCACCGTAAGTTGGGCAAGCAGTTCGACCTGTTCCACATGCAGGACGAAGCGCCTGGCATGGTGTTCTGGCACCCCAAGGGCTGGTCGCTTTGGCAGCAGATCGAGCAGTACATGCGCAACAAGTTTGTAGAACATGGCTACCAAGAGGTGCGCACGCCAACGGTGATGGATCGTACCCTGTGGGAGAAATCCGGCCACTGGGAAAACTACCGCGACAACATGTTCACCACGGCTTCCGAAAACCGCGACTACGCGGTGAAGCCCATGAACTGCCCGGGTCACGTGCAAATCTTCAACCACGGCCTGCACAGCTACCGCGAATTGCCGCTGCGTCTCGCGGAGTTCGGTTCCTGCCATCGCAACGAGCCTTCCGGCGCGCTGCATGGCCTGATGCGCGTGCGCGGCTTTACGCAGGACGACGCGCATATCTTCTGTACCGAAGAGCAGATTCAGTCCGAAGTGTCTTCCTTCATCGTCATGCTGCAGCAGGTATATGCCGATTTCGGTTTTAATGACGTGCTGGTCAAGCTGTCTACCCGCCCGGAGAAGCGCGTCGGTTCCGACGAAACCTGGGATAAGGCCGAAGCCGGCCTGGCTGCCGCGCTTGAGCAGAACGGCCTCGCTTACGACCTGCAGCCCGGCGAAGGCGCCTTCTACGGCCCCAAGATCGAATTCACGCTCAAGGATTCGCTGGGTCGCCTGTGGCAGTGCGGTACGATTCAGCTCGACTTCAACCTGCCGGTTCGTTTGTCAGCAGAGTATGTAGCCGAAGACAACAGTCGCAAGCCGCCCGTCATGCTGCACCGCGCCATCCTAGGCTCCATGGAGCGCTTCATCGGCATCCTCATCGAAAACTATGCCGGTGCGCTGCCGCTGTGGTTGTCGCCGGTGCAGGCGGTGGTGATGAGCATCACCGATGCGCACGCGCCGTATGCCGAACAAGTGGCCGAAGAACTCAAGAAAAACGGCTTCCGTGTGGCGTCGGACTTGAGAAATGAGAAAATAACCTATAAAATTCGCGAACATAGCCTACAGCGCCAGCCTTACCTCCTTGTAACGGGGGAGCGCGAGATGCAAAGTGGGCAAGTTGCCGTGCGTACCCGCAAGGGCGAAGACCTGGGATCCATGCCGCTGCAAGCCTTTATCGACAGGCTGCGGGCTGAGGTCGAAAGCCGAGGGTAATCGCGCGGTTTGTTTTTTAACGACTTGGAGAAATAGCTATAGCTCAGGATAAAGAAACCCGAATCAACGGCGAGATTACTGCGTCGGAAATTCGGTTGGTGGGCCCGGAAGGCGAGCCGATTGGCATCGTCACTCTGCATCAGGCATTGGCAGCAGCGGAAGAAGCCGAACTCGACTTGGTCGAGATTGCGCCGACAGCGAAGCCGCCTGTTTGTCGTCTCATGGATTACGGCAAGTTCAAGTACCGTGAGAGCAAGAAGCAGCACGAGGCCCGACTGAAGCAGAAGCAGGTCCAGGTCAAGGAAGTCAAGTTCCGTCCTGGGACGGATGAAGGGGACTATCAGGTCAAGCTGCGTAACCTGAAGAACTTCCTCGGCGATGGGGATAAAGCCAAGATCACCCTGCGTTATCGCGGGCGCGAAATCACCCATCAGGAATTGGGGCAAGCAATGCTGAAGCGGATTGAAGCGGATCTTTCCGAATTCGCGACAGTTGAGCAATACCCTAAAATGGAGGGCCGTCAGCTAGTGATGGTGCTGGCCCCCCATAAGAAAGCGAAGTAATCCTTCGCAAGCAACAGCAGGCGACGTGGCCTGGGTATAAACCCTACAAGGCATGCCCGATCGCTTGTTTCGAGTAATCCAGACAGGAGTACAAAATGCCCAAGATGAAGACCAAGAGCGGTGCTGCCAAGCGCTTCAAAGTGCGCGCAGGCGGTAGCATCAAGCGGGGACAGGCGTTCAAGCGTCACATCCTCACCAAGAAGACCACCAAGAACAAGCGTCATCTGCGTGGTTCCGTCGATGTGGTTGCGAGCGATGTCAAGTCGATCCGCGCCATGATGCCGTTCGCGTAAAGGAGAGAGACCATGCCAAGAGTCAAACGTGGTGTCATCGCCCGCGCACGTCACAAGAAGGTTTTAGACGCAGCCAAGGGTTACCGCGGCCGTCGCAAGAACGTCTACCGCATTGCCAAGCAAGCGGTGATGAAGGCAGGCCAATACGCCTATCGCGACCGTCGTCAAAGAAAGCGTCAGTTCCGTGCTCTGTGGATCGCCCGTATCAACGCCGGCGCCCGCGAGTATGGCCTTACCTACAGCCGTTTCATGAACGGTCTGAAGAAGGCCGCGATCGAAGTCGATCGCAAGGTTCTGGCCGATCTGGCTGTATTCGACAAGCCGGCATTCGCTAAGATTGCCGACCTGGCGAAAGCTAGCCTAGGCGCCGTTTAAATCCGGTGACCGCAAAAAAGGAGGCTTTCGGGCCTCCTTTTTTTGTTGCCTCAAATCCTGAATATGAGCAATTTCGAACATTTGATTTCCGAAGCGCAAGCATCGCTAGCGACGGTAGCCTCCATTGTCGACCTCGAGCAGGTCAAGGCGCGCTATCTGGGCAAGAGCGGCGTGCTGACCGAGCAACTGAAGCAACTCGGTAAACTGCCTCCAGAAGAACGCCGCACCGCCGGCAGCGTGATCAACCAGGCCAAGCAGGCCGTGGAAGAATTGGTCGCCGCTCGCCGAGAACAGTTGCTGGCTGAAGAGCAGGCGAAAAAACTCGCTGCGGAAGTGATCGACGTGACCTTGCCCGGACGCGGTAAGGCACAGGGCGGACTGCATCCGGTGACGCTGGCATTGCAGCGCATCGAGGAGTTGTTCCGTTCCATCGGATTCGAGGTGGCCCAAGGCCCCGAGATCGAGACCGATTTTTATAATTTCACCGCGCTGAACATCCCGGAAGACCATCCGGCCCGCGCCATGCACGATACGTTCTACGTTGACGAAGAGCATGTGCTGCGTACCCATACTTCGCCGGTGCAAATCCGTTACATGCAGAACAAGAAGCCCCCGCTGCGCATCATTGCGCCAGGTCGCGTCTACCGCGTCGACTCCGACGCAACTCACTCGCCCATGTTCCACCAAGTGGAAGGCCTGTGGGTGGACGACCAAGTGAGCTTCGCCAACTTGAAGGGCGTTGTGCAGGATTTCCTACAACGCTTCTTCGAGCGCGACGACCTCCAAGTACGCTTCCGTCCATCCTTCTTCCCGTTCACCGAGCCCTCGGCCGAAATGGACATGAGTTGGGGCGATAAATGGCTGGAAATCGGTGGTTGCGGCATGGTGCATCCTAATGTGCTGAAGCACGTGGATATCGATGCCGAGCAATACCGCGGATTTGCCTTCGGCCTTGGCGTCGAGCGTCTCGCCATGTTGCGCTACGGTGTGAACGACCTGAGATTGTTCTTCGAGAACGATCTCCGTTTCCTCAAACAGTTTTCCTAAAAAATATGAAGTTCTCCGAAAATTGGCTGCGTAGTTACGTCGATCCGAAGCTGTCCAGCGACGAACTGAACCATTTGCTGACCATGGCTGGATTGGAAGTCGAATCCCAGGAGCCTGTTGCGCCTGTCTTCAACAAAGTCGTCATTGCACACATCCTGAGTGCAGAAAAACATCCGGACGCCGATCGCCTGCAGGTGCTGCGCGTGGATGTGGGACAGGGTGAGCCGTTGCAAATCGTGTGTGGCGGCGCAAATGCCCGGGTTGGGTTGAAGTCTGCCTGCGCGCTTGTCGGCGCCAGCCTGCCAGGATTCGAAATCAAGCGCGCCAAGGTGCGTGGTGTCGAGTCTTTCGGCATGATGTGTTCCGAGAAGGAGCTCGGCTTGGCTGCTGAAAGTGCCGGCATTATTGAACTGCCCGAAGATGCGCCTGTTGGCCAGGACGTCCGGGAGTATTTCGATCTCAACGACCAAGTATTCGAGCTCAAGCTCACCCCCAATCGCAGCGATTGCTTGAGCCTAGCCGGCATCGCTCGCGATGTTTCTGCACTCACGAGCGCCCCGCTTAAAATGCCGCAGGTCGGCGAAGTCTCGGTGACTACCCAGCAGACCGGAAATGTGCGCGTTGATGCCCAAGTGGCGTGCCCGCGGTATTGCGGTCGTGTGATTACTGGTGTGAATGCACAGGCCGAAACGCCGCTCTGGATGCGCCGCCAGCTCGAACGCAGCGGTTTGCGAGGCATTAGCGCGGTCGTGGATATCACCAATTACGTCCTGCTCGAAATGGGACAGCCCCTGCATGCTTTCGATCTCGCCAAGTTGACCGGTGATATTCAGGTTCGCATGGCAAAGCAGGGCGAATCGCTGACGCTGCTGAACGATCAGGTGGCCGAATTGCATGACGACATGCTCGTCATCGCGGATGGAAGCGGTCCGATCGCGTTGGCCGGCATCATGGGTGGATCGAGCACGGCTGTTTCGGATGCGACGACAAATATTTTTCTGGAAAGTGCTTATTTCGCCCCTGCGGCGATTGCCGGACGGGCACGCCGCCTCGGCTTGTCCACCGATTCGTCCTACCGTTTCGAACGGGGGGTGGACTTTGCAGCTACCCGTACCTGCCTTGAACGGGCCACGCAGCTTATCCTCGAAATTTGCGGCGGCCAGGCTGGCCCAGTGACAGAAGTCGCGGCAGCATTGCCTATACGACAGCCGGTAAGCCTGCGCCTCAGCAAGGCTGTCGATGTGCTGGGTATCCCGCTCACGCAGGAAAAAGTCGCCGATTTGCTGACGCGACTGCAATTCCAGTTCACGCAGGATGGTGACGTCTTTACGGTCACGCCGCCCAGTTATCGTTTCGATATCGTGATCGAAGAAGATCTCATCGAGGAAATCGTGCGCCTGCACGGCTACGAGCACTTGCCCGCGCTGCCGCCGAAAAACGATGCACTGGTCATGCTGCCCTCCGATGAAAGCAAACGCGGATTGGCTCGCCTGCGCCAGTTGCTGGTGGATGCCGATTATCGCGAAGCGATTACCTACAGCTTTGTGGATGCTGCGTGGGAACGCGATCTGATGGGCAATGTTGCCGCGATTCCATTGCGCAATCCCATCGCCAGCAACATGAGCGTGATGCGTTCCTCCTTGTGGGGCGGATTGCTGGATGCGCTGCAATACAACCTCAATCGAACCCAAGCGCGCGTGCGCTTGTTCGAAGTGGGTGCCTGTTTTTACCAGGAAGGTACTTCGTATCGCGAGATCACCCATATTGGCGGTCTGTGTTACGGCGATGCGTACCCAGAACAATGGGGCGAAACGGAACGCAGTGTGGATTTCTTCGACGTTAAAACGGATGTCGAGGCGCTCGTCGGTGCCGGCGCTGTCTTTAAGCCGGCGCAGCATCCTGCCTTGCATCCGGGGCAGACGGCACAGGTATGGCTAAACGGTCGTGCTATCGGCTGGATCGGTACGCTGCATCCGCGCTGGCAGCAGCATTACGATTTCCCACGAGGCGTGGTGTTGTTCGAACTGGAACTGGACGCCCTGAATTCTAAGGCGGTGCCTAAATACGCCGAGATTTCCAAGTTCCCCACCACGCGACGCGACCTCGCTGTCGTAGTGGATGAAAATATTCCGGTACAGGACATGCTGGACGCGATGCGTGCGGCGTCCGAAACCTTGGTAAATGACGTTGCAGTATTCGATATCTATCGCGGAAAAGGAATTGCTGAAGGCCAAAAAAGTGTTGCTTTTCTGGTGCTTATGCAAGATACTCAAAAAACACTGACCGACGAAGATGCCGATGCGGCAATGGTTAAATTGATTGCCGTGCTCACCAATAATTTCGGCGCGGCCCTGCGTAGTTGAAGGAAAAAATCCAAATGACATTGACTAAAGCTGATTTGGCGGACCTGCTATTCGAACAGGTCGGCCTGAATAAGCGTGAAGCCAAGGACATGGTTGAAGCATTTTTCGAGGAAATCCGTACCTCGTTAGAAGATGGGGATAGTGTGAAGCTTTCCGGCTTCGGAAATTTCGAACTGCGTCAAAAGTCCGAGCGCCCAGGCCGCAATCCCAAGACCGGGGAAGAAATTCCCATCACGGCGCGCCGCGTTGTGACATTCCACGCCAGCCAAAAACTGAAGACCCAAGTGGACGAGGCTTATGCAGGAACAAATTGATAAGGCACCGCTGCCGCCTATTCCAGCCAAGCGTTATTTCACCATCGGTGAAGTGAGCGAGTTGTGCGGCGTCAAGCCGCACGTGCTCCGCTACTGGGAACAGGAGTTTACACAGCTCAAGCCTGTCAAGCGTCGTGGCAACCGCCGCTACTACCAGCATCATGAAGTCCTATTGATCCGCCGCATTCGCGAACTGCTCTATCAGCAAGGCTTTACCATCAACGGTGCGCGTAATCGCCTGGAAGAAGGTGACCTCGGCGAAGAGTCGCACACCGAAATCGCCATTGACCCTCAAGTGGCAAGTGCCGTTGTGCCGGTCGTGCAAGCAGCACCTGCCCAGCCAGCTTATGATTGGGTTGGTTTGCGTTCCGAACTGGCCGAAGTGCTCGATTTGCTGCGCGCACCGCTGCACCAATAAATAATTTCTCCAAGCGTTGTAGCGGCATGCAAATGTTTCCGCTATAATGCGCGCCTGCTTGAGAGGGCGTTAGCTCTCTCGGGCTCGGTCGGGATGTAGCGCAGCCTGGTAGCGCACTTGCATGGGGTGCAAGGGGTCGCGAGTTCGAATCCCGCCATCCCGACCAATTTCCCTAGGGAAAGCAAAAAGCCGCGATAAGCGGCTTTTTTATTTTCTGAATCGCGCTCGCTTTTCTTGTGTGCTAAATGATCCCTTTCTCTTTCATCAGCGCTTTTGAAAACGCCTTCCAGGCATTGCCGCCGTGAGTATGAATGCCTTTATCGGCGCTGGCAGCCATCATGTCCATCATCATCGCGGCCAATGCGAACAGGGTTGCCTTGGCTTGTTTCTGATAATCTCGGTGGGCGTGTTCGTAATCGCTGATAGCCTTCTGAGCGTGTTCCAGCGCCTCTTTCGCCAATGACTGAACCTGGCTTTCGTCATCCCAGTTGATGCCGAGCACGATACCCATGCGTTCGATCTCATGTTCGATGTCTTTGGACTGTTGCTCGCAAAATCCGGCTACGTTGACGTGTGTTTCTAATGCAATCGATTCTTCAGCCATGGAATATTTAGCCTCGTGGCGAGGTCAGATAAAAATTAAGCGCCGCAGCAAAGCGGGCGCGGAGAAAATTCCGGGACATTGTAATCCTGCTTGCCCCTACATGGGCGAGCATCGGTTCTGACTTCAATAACGGAGAGAATACATGCCGATGGCTAAGCCTGTAGCGCTACAGCACATGTTCCGGTCCTTGTCCGGCCGCGATTTTCGGATCTATTTTTTCGGCCAGGTTGTTTCCCTGGTAGGCACCTGGGTACAGCAGGTGGCGCTATCGTGGATCGCCTATCGAGTCACAGGCTCGGCTTTCATGTTAGGGCTGATCGCCTTTTCTGGCCAGATTCCCATGTTGCTGTTGACCCCGGTTGGCGGGATGTTGTCCGACCGAATGAGTCGCCGGGAACTGCTGCTCATCACCCAGTATGCCGAAATGGCCGTTGCCCTGTTGCTGGCCGTACTGGCTTATCGAGGAGCGATGGCGCCGTGGGTATTGGTGGTGACGGCCATATTATCAGGCGTGGCCGCTGCGCTAGAGATGCCGACGCGCCAGGCTTTCGTCACGGAGATTTTGCATGACCCTCGGCATATGTCGAATGCCATTGCCCTTAATTCCCTGACCTTCAACGTGGCCCGCTTGGCGGGCCCGGCAGTCGCCGGCTTGATGCTGGCAGCTTTCGGGGATGTCGTTTGTTTTAGTTTGAATGCTGCCTCCTATATTGCCGCGATTATTTCGTTATGGATGATCCGGCCTGCCAAGCACGTCGAGCGTACAAGAGGAGGGGGCTTGCGCGAGGGGCTGGAATACTTGCGATCCTTCTCGCCCGCGGCCTGGCTCATCGGCGCAGTTGCAGCGGCAAGTTTTTGCGTTTCACCTTTCATGACATTCATGCCGGTCTATGCCAAGGATATTTTCAAAGGCGGCCCGGACATGCTGGGGACGTTGATGGGCGCCTCGGGCATGGGTGCGTTGCTGGCCGCATTGATACTGGCCAACCGCAAGACGGTGTTCGGCTTGGGACGATACATCTGGCGCGGCTTCCTGCTCTGCGGCATAGCCTCGTTGGGGTTCGCTCACAATACGCTACTGACCTTTGCGCTGCCTCTACTGGTGGCGTCCGGCTTCTCGCTGATTACCATTGTCACTTCATGCAATATCCTGTTGCAGACGCTGGTGCCAGAAAACCTTCGCGGGCGGGTGATGGCGCTTTACACCATGTCTTTTATCGGTATGTTGCCGGTGGGGAGTTTGCTGATGGGGAGTGTTGCGCATCACTTCGGCGTACAGACGACATTTTTGATTTCAGGCTTGGCATCACTTGCCATGTTCTACGTTCTGCGAAACGTCCTCCCGACGCTCAAGGAAAAAGCGATGCCCGTTTTATCTGCCAAGGGATTATTTCCCGAGTGATATACTCGGGTATGATTGATGTTGGAAAAGTTACCACAAATGCGGTTGGGGCTTGTTTGGTAAGGCAAACCGCCCACTGTCGCGGAAGAGCTTTTTTGGAATTCTGACGATTTTCGCTTACAATACGTCGATAAAAAACGACTCTGGTAGGCCTAAGTCGATTATATTCAGCCGAGGATTCCCAGTTTCTTTTTCAAGCATTTCTTGTAATTAAACTCGAATCTAGTTTGCCCTCGCCGGGCCGGGATTGCTTTACTTAATAGATACAATCGAATGAAACTAAATCTCACTGTTGCCGAAGTTACACAGCGCATTCGCGAGCGTAGCGCTGAAACCCGTCAAGCCTATCTCCAGCAGCTTGATAAGATGGCCAAGCGTCCGCCGGGTGCATCCCGCATGGGTTGCGCTAACGTGGCGCACTCGTTTGCAGCCATGCCGGCCAACGATAAATTCAAGGTCGTCAAGGAACATGTGCCCAACATCGGCATCGTGACTGCCTACAACGACATGCTGTCGGCACACGCACCGTTCCAGCATTTCCCCGACCTGATCAAGGAAGAGGCTCGCAAGCACAATGCTACCGCTCAAGTTGCGGGCGGCGTGCCTGCCATGTGCGACGGCATTACCCAAGGTATGCCCGGCATGGAGCTTTCGCTGTTTAGCCGCGACGTGATCGCCATGTCGACCTCGGTCGCGCTGAGCCACGACGTGTTCGACGCTACCCTGATGCTCGGCGTATGCGACAAGATTGTTCCGGGCCTGTTGATCGGCGCATTGCATTTCGGCCATCTGCCGACGGTGTTCGTGCCTGCTGGCCCGATGACGTCCGGCTTGTCCAACAGCGAAAAATCCCACATGCGCGTGCTGGCCGCAGAAGGCAAGGTCGGCCGTGAAGAGTTGCTGGAAGCCGAATCCAAGGCCTATCACGGTCCCGGTACCTGTACGTTCTACGGCACTGCCAACAGCAACCAGATGTTGCTGGAAGCCATGGGCCTGCATGTGCCCGGCACGGCATTTATCAATCCGGGCAGCGAATTCCGCAACGAATTGACGCGCGAAGCCGTCCGTACGGTGCTCGATATCACCCGTAACAAGAATTTCACCCCGATCGGCCATGTCGTCGACGAGCGTTGCATTGTCAATGCCATGATCGCTTTGCTGGCAACGGGCGGCTCTACCAATCACCTCATCCATTGGGTGGCTGTGGCACGTGCTGCCGGCATCATCATCAACTGGGACGACTTCTGTACGCTTTCCGACGTGGTGCCGCTCATCGCGCGCGTTTATCCGAACGGCGAAGCCGACGTCAATGCATTCCAGGAAGCAGGCGGCCCTGGCTATGTCATCCGCGAACTCCTGGATGCAGGCCTCATGCACGAAGACGTCGCTACTGTGCGGCCCAACGGCATTCGCGAAGCGACCGGTATCCCGGCGCCCAAGGAAGACGGCAGCATTGTCTGGACAGTGGCTGGCGCTTCCAAGGACGATTCGGTCGTGCGTCCGGTTCCCGCACCGTTCAGCCCCAACGGCGGTATCAAGGTGCTGCGCGGCAACCTCGGCCGCAGCGTCATCAAGATTTCGGCGGTGCCTGAAGACTTGCACGTCATTGAGGCTCCGGCCAAGGTGTTCGATTCGCAAGAATCGCTGATCGCCGCATTCCAGGCTGGCGAGTTGAATATGAACGTGGTGTGCGTGGTGCGCTGGCAAGGCCCGCATGCCAACGGCATGCCCGAACTGCACAAGCTCACGCCGCCGCTCAAGGCGCTGCAAAGCAAGGGCTTCGACGTGGCACTGGTTACCGACGGTCGCATGAGCGGTGCGTCCGGCAAGATTCCTGCTGCGATCCACGTCTCGCCTGAAGCCGCTGCCGGCGGTCCGCTGGCCAAGGTGCAGGACGGCGATATCATCCGCCTCGATGCCATTACCGGTCGCTTGGAAGTGCTGATCGATCCGGAAGACTGGGCCGGTCGCGTACCGAGCAAGATGCCGCACAGCCTGCGCGAATCCAACAACCAAGGCATGGGCCGCGAACTGTTCGCCGGTCTGCGCCACAACGTCACATCTGCTGAAGAAGGAGCTTGCACGTGGCTGTAACCCAAGAAAAACTCACCGCGCTGCAAGTCATGCAGGATGCGCCGGTGATCCCGGTCATCGTGCTCAATGATGTCAAGCATGCCGTTCCCATGGCTAAGGCCTTGGTGGCAGGCGGTATCCGCATGCTGGAAATCACGCTGCGTACCTCGGTCGCACTCGATTGCATGCGCGCTATTGCCGCTGAAGTGCCGGATGCCGTGGTCGGTGCCGGCACCATCCGCAGTGCTGCCGATGCCAAGGCGGCACTCGCCGCCGGTGCCCGCTTCGGCGTTAGCCCGGGCTACACCAGCACGGTCGGCAAGACCTGCCAGGATATCGGCCTGTCGTTGCTGCCTGGCGTTGCTACCGGCAGCGAAATCATGATGGCGCAGGAAGACGGTTTTACCGAACTCAAGTTCTTCCCGGCCATGCAAGCCGGCGGCCCCAACCTGTTGAAGGCCTGGGCCGGTCCGTTCACTGACGTGCGCTTTTGCCCCACCGGCGGCGTTTCTCTCGAGAACGCACCGCAGCTGCTGGCACTGCCTAACGTGGTATGCGTTGGTGGTTCCTGGTTGGTGACGCCGCAAGATCTGGCAAACGGCGATTGGGCGAAGATCACCCAATTGGCGAAGGAAGCCAGTGCGTTAAGCCGCTGATCTTCAAGCGAGTGCAGCAATAAAAAAGGCCGGAATTCCCGGCCTTTTCTTTTAGTTCGATTACTTGATAGTGGTTGGTGCCGCAGAGCAATGCAGCAATACTGAACTAAAAAATTGATGATCGACTAGGCGCTCGTCGATATCGTGCTGCGCTTTGGCCCAGGATTCGCTGCTATCCAACGTACCGTGCGGCAGGAATACCTCGGCTTCGGCCTTTCCGTTGATGTAGTGGAAAACCACTCGCTGGGGTTCAGGCAGATGCTTGATCAGTGGTGCCAGATGTTGCAGCAGTTCATCACGGGGCGGCATCTTTTGCGCATTGGTATCGTGATGCGTATCGTCCTCGGGGTCGACGTGGACCAGTACGTCGGTGATCTCAGGGTGATACCGCAGCACGCGAGCACGCGCCCGTTCGGCGATGCTATGGCCTTCCGAAACACTGATGCGAGGATTGACCAGGATATGCGCGTCGACCAGCCCGCGCTGCGCCATGCGGCGCGTCCGCAGCTCGTGCAGGCTTTCCACCCCCGGCGTATCAATCAGCGTTTGGCGGATTCCGTTAACTTCTTCAATGGAAAGCCCCGCATCGATAAGCTCCTGAAAAGCATCCCAGGCGAACACCACGCCCATGCGTACGATCATGAAGCCCACGATGATCGCTGCGACCGAGTCCGCATAAATAAATCCCAGCAGATTGCCGCCGATGCCTACGGCAACGACGAGCGAAGAAGCTGCATCTGAGCGGGCATGCCAGGCATTCGCGATGAGCATGGGCGAACGCAATTTTTCGCCCACATGCAGCATGTAGCGGAAAAGTCCTTCCTTCGCCACGAGTGCCAATCCGGCTGTCCAAAGCGCGAGCGGCGCAACCGGGGGAAGGTTCTCGATATTCTGCAGCTTGAGCGCCGCGGCGGCCATGATGCCCATGCCTGTCACCGTCAGGATGGCCCCCAGGGCGAACGAGGCCGCCGTCTCGACACGGCCGTGGCCGTAGGGGTGGCTTTCGTCAGCGGGGTCTTTGCTGTGGTAGCTGGCGATGAGGACGAGGAAGTCGCACACCAGGTCGGAAAGCGAGTGCAGGCCGTCCGCGATCAAGCTTTGGGAATGCGCGAAAATGCCGGCAAGGATTTGCACGGCGGTCAGCATGACATTGACGGCAACGCTGACCCAGGTAGATTTGTTCGCCATCGCATGGCGCTCGGGGTCGTCGAATGCAATAGGCGTAAGGTCTTCGCCGGCGCTCATGGCTTCCTCTGATAACAATGATGGTCGAGCGGAATTTTACGCGACTATGGCTGAGTAGGCGTAAACAAAAACCCCGGAGAACGATGTTCTGCCGGGGCTTTTGTTAATGGCAGGAGTAATTCCTGCCGGAAGGGCAATATTTAAACCTGTTCGATGCCTGCCAGCTGCCATTGGTTGCCAGCGTCGCTGCCGCGAACGAAATGCCATACCTCATCGATTTGCTCAGGCGCTGCGTTGGCGTCCTCGCTGATCATGCCGCGGAAACGCACGCTGGCAATGCTGCGGTCGCCTTCCTCGGTCAGGTCCACACGTTCGGCTTTCATCATCATGGTTTGCGTATGGCTTGCAGTGGGACGTTCTTCGATATCGGAGATTAATTGCGTTCTCAACGGCTCGGTGACGTGCTGCTGCATGTGAGCGATATCACCGCGATTATTGGCTTCTTGCAAATCGTTGAAGAACTTGAGCGCATTACGTTCGAATTCTTGCTTTTCGCCGTCTTGGGCGCTGCTTGCCAGCGACGCGGCGCTCGCTCTGTTGATATTGACGGGGATGGTGCCTGCAGCGGCTTCGCGACGGCGTGAAAGCATCATCAGGAAACCCATGACGGCGGCCGTGCCGAGCAGCAACAGCAGGATAAAGCCCCAGGGAGAGCTGGCGTTCTCGCGCTGATCGGCGGCCAACGGTGCGCCATAGCTGCCATTGGCGCCTGTCGAGGCTTGCGGCACGGTATTGTTGCCGTTGTGCATTGCAGAGTTGGCAAGGTAGCCAACGGCT
The DNA here is from genome assembly GCF_003112435.1 of Novimethylophilus kurashikiensis. Taxonomy (GTDB): domain Bacteria; phylum Pseudomonadota; class Gammaproteobacteria; order Burkholderiales; family Methylophilaceae; genus Novimethylophilus; species Novimethylophilus kurashikiensis. The sequence continues at coordinate 61,512 of NZ_BDOQ01000006.1, read as the reverse complement.
GCACCTGCGGCCGCCGCGCCTACCATGCTGCCCACGCCAAATTGGCGCGGCTGCTGTTGGGTCGGAGCCTGCGTGCCGACCGGAGCTTGGGCTGGCATGGGCTGAGGGGCTACGCCTGGCTGCGTGCTTTGCGGATTACTGCGCACCTGGTTCATGACATCGGAACGCTGCATGCCTGCACTGGTGCCGCCGCCGACGCGTTGCGGCGTGGAGGAGGGGGCGCTCATGCTGCTGCGGCTGGAATAGCTGGATGAGGAAGAACGGCTGCCTACTCGAGCGCCGGCCTCCAAGGATTGCAGGGTCAAAGACAGCATCATCGCGGTGACGATCGCTAATCGGGTCTTGCGCATGAATCGAATTCCTTTAATTTTGGAAACAACTAATTTTTGCCGCCGTTGATGACAGACGGTTTACAAAGGACAGCAGGAAACCGCCTCGGTTCCTGCAACATGGGGGTGAAAGTTTATTCCTCAACCAGCAGGTCGAGTTTTTTTGCCAGCCATTGAGTCGTCGTGGCTTGGATCAGGATCGTCATGAGGATGGCGATGAAGGTCACGGAGGCGATCATTTCTGCCCCCGGCGCTTTCATGCCCAGCAGCAGCCCCGCTAGTGCGCCAGGGATCACGCCGGTTTCGCGTGTCCAGCACATGAATAGCAACTCCCTAAGACTCCATTTTGCGCGGCGGTCCGGCAAGGCGCACAGGAATACCGTGAGTGGTCGCCCAACCAGCATGAAAATGGTGACGACGGCTATGCCGCCGACCAGGTATTGATTCATCAGGCTGAAATTCACCTGCGAGCCGAGCAGGATGAAAATGAACATGCGCATGATGAGGGAGGTCGTCAGGACGAAATCTTCCAACTGAGCTTCGTCGCGTTCGGCGACCTGGAACCCGAGCGATTGCTGGTTGCCGAGCATGATGCCGAACACGAACACGGCCATGTAACCGCTGGAGTGCAACCCATCGGCCCCCATGTAGGCGCCGATCACGGCCATCAAGGTCACCACAGGCGCATATTCCGCCAGGAAGCCGAATTTCTCGTGCGCAATCAGTACCGCAGCCAGGTAGCCAAGCGCGCCGCCGACAACGATGCCGAGCCCGGATTGCTTCAGCAGGTCCAGCACCGCATCGCCGGCCGAAAACGTACCCGCGCCCATGGCGATGCCCAACACGGTGAAGGTCAGGATGGCGCCCATGGCATCGTTGAACGCGGATTCGCTCATGACGGTCTGCGCAACCCTGTCCTTGATGTGAATCTGCTTGAACACCGGGACCAAGGTCGCCGGATCGGTAGATGCGATGGCTGCGCCCAGTAGCAGTGCCACAATGACGGGTACGCCCAGAATGTAATAGGCTGCGAGGCCGGTCACAGCCATGCTGACGACGACTCCCAGGGTCGCCAGGATCACCACGCTCAGCCAGACTTCCTTGAGTACCTTGAGCCGAATGGAGGCGCCGCCGTCGAACAGGATATAACTAGACCCGAAGATGAGAATGAGCTGGTTGATGGCGGAGTCTGCCTTGATATCGACCAGTCCTGTCGCTTGCGGCCCCAGCGCAATGCCGAACAGTAGGAAGACGACGACATCGGGGACGCGCAAGGCGCGGGCGACAAGACCCGAAAGGGTCCCTATGCTCAGGATGATCCCGATCAGAAGCAGGATATGTTTGGCAAATTCGAGCGAGGCATTGGTTTCCATGTGAGTATTTTAGCGTAGATGTGGGCTGGGGCTGGAAACATGGGGCAAGCCGACTAAAAACCGAATATAAGTCCTTGTTGCGGTTATAATGCTGAGCCTGAAGCCCACTAACAAAGAGCAACAAAATGCTTCCGCTTCTGCTAGAAAAACTAAGAAAAAACCGGCCCCAATCCATCGTTTCTCGCTCGCTGATCCTCGTCGTTATCAGGATCGGATTGGTCTCGCTCGCTGCAGGAGCCGTTTCTTACTTTGTTAACGCCTACTCTATCGAGGATGGCGTGCGACGCCAGTTGTTGCTCTCCACCGAGCAAAAACTTCAGCGCGAGTCCTTGCCTTTCAAGGAAATCAAAGACCTTCACCTGAGCTTTCTCCGCGAATTCGAGGAAACCTATCGCGAGGAGGCCCTCAAGCCCGGCTTGCTGCAGGATTTCAATCGCATTTTTTACCGGCAACCGGACGGTTCCTATGTGCAGCGGCCGGGGCTGTACGAAGGGGCGCGGCTCCCCGACGAACGTCAGTTCTCCATGATGTCGGCCACCTATGCGCCGGATGTCCCACTCACGGACGACATCCGCGAGCGCATGGCGCTGAGCTATACGCTCGGCTTCAAATACGGCTCCAGCACCAAGAATCGCTTCTTCAATTTCTACGGCATGGTGCCGGAGAAGGGGTTTTCCATCTACCAGCCGGTGGATGTAGCCAAGGCTTATACCTATACCGGCAGCGATGCGTTCAAGCTGGAAACCTACGAATTTTATTACCGCGGTTTTGCTGCCAGGCCTTACGACACCATCTTTACCAGCGTGTATTGGGATCATTCCAATAACGACTGGATGACCACGCTAGCGACGCCCGGAAGACGCGGCGCAGACGGTAAGTCGCGCATTCTGGCGTGCGTGGATTTTCCGCTCAAGGACTTGATGCGCCGCACTGCCAAACCTGCCATACAGGGTTCGAAAACGACCATCTTCCAGAACGATCCAACAGGCATCCTGATTTTCGATGCCGATCACGCCGAGCAGATCAAGCAAAGTCAGGGAACAGCCTCTATCCGCTCCCTTGCGCTGGGCGATTATTACCCCTTGCTGGATACCGGGTTGAAACTCGATTCAGGCCGTATCGCTCTGGTCACCACCGAAAGCGAGATCGTTGCCGTAGGCATGATTCCGGAAACGCCGTGGATCATGGCGGTGCATTATCCCAAGGCGCTGATGCATCCTGCCATTGTAGAAAACCTCGCTATCGTCATCGCTCTGGGTTTGATCACCCTGCTGGTCGAAATCTTCGTCATCCGCTCGATCTTGCAGAACCAGGTCGCGATTCCGCTGGCGCGACTGATGCATGCCATGAGAATTGTGGGACGATCAGGCCAACGCATGGACCATAGCGACCTTCCGCTTCAGGCCGAGGACGAGATCGGCGAATTGGCACGCGAATTTGCGGGCATGGCGGAACGTGTACAACATTCGCATGAACAATTGGAAACCCTGGTACAGGAGCGTACATCCGAGCTTGAAACCTCGAATCGCCGCCTGCTTCAGATGAGCGTCACGGATGAATTGACGGGTATCGCCAATCGCCGACGTTTCGACGACGTACTGGCCAGCGAATGGAAGCGCGGTAAACGCCACGGGGAAGAGTTGACGCTCATCATGGTCGATGTCGATTGGTTCAAGGACTACAACGACCGCTATGGGCATCAGGCCGGAGATATCTGTCTGCGCCGCGTGGCTGAAATTCTCAAGCGCGAGATGCATCGTGCTGGCGATCTTGTCGCACGATACGGCGGTGAGGAATTCGCCATCGTTGCACCTGCTACCGATGCCAAAGCCGCGCTAAAAGTCGGTAGGGAACTCTGCGCTGCTGTTGAGGCGGCGCGCATTCCTCACGATAAGTCGCCGTACTCCTACGTTACTGTCAGCGTCGGTGTCGCCACCGCAAACCCGGCAGGCGATGATTCTTCCGATGTTATTCTCAGAAATGCCGACCAGGCGCTGTATCGTGCCAAATCGCAGGGCCGAAACCACGTGTGCATCAATGCCGAGCCAAGCCTTCCACGCGCCCCAGCCCCTAGCATGGCAGCGTCCGGAGAATTGGATGTTGAATGATGAATTTTCTTTCTAATCAATGGTTAATAAGTTTTTCTGCTATTGTTGAGATAACCCCATTCTAGTTCGTCATTAAAACGTGTCTTCGCAGCTCGAATTATTTTCCCGCAACCCTGGCTCATCCCTGGTCACGCGTGCGCTTTACCTCGCAGTCCTGCGCATCGGCCTGGTGGCCTTGTGCGCGGGGGCCGTGTCCTATTTCGTCAATCGGTCTTCCATCGAAAACGCTGTACGTCAGCAATTGATGCTCTCGACTGAGCAGAAATTGCAGCGCGAATCGCTGCCTTTCAAGGAAATCAAGGAGCTGGAGCGCAACTTCATTGCCGAGTTCGATTCGATCTACGCAAGGACCGATCAGAAACAAGGCCTGGTCAAGGATTTCGACCGCTTCTTTTATCGACATGAAGACGGCTCCTATACCCAGCGTCCCGGACTGTTCGAAGGGCAGGCCCTGGCAGATGGCCAACAGTTTCAGGATATGTCGGCCACCTATGCGCCGGAGATCGTGCCCAATGACGATATCAAGGCGCGCTTTGCCCTGTCTTTCCTGCTGTCTTACAAGTACGGTTCGACCAACAAGGGGCGGCTGTTCAATTTTTACGGCGTCGTGCCTGAGAAAGGCTTTCCGATCTATCAATCTGCGGATATCGCCAAGGTTTTTACCTATTCCGGACCGGATGCACTTAAGCTCGAGACCTACGAGTTTTACTATCGCGGGTTTGCTAACGCCACACGCAGCACATTGTTTACCCGCATTTATTTCGATTTTTCCAACAATGCCTGGATGACGACCGTCGCTACGCCGGATAAGCCTGACGCATCGGGCAAGCACCGCATCCTGGCGTGTGTCGATGTGCTGCTCGACGACCTGATGCGGCGTACGGCCAAGCCTGCCATTCAGGGCGCCTATAGCACTATTTTCCAAACCGACAATGACGGCACCTTGATCTACGATCCGGAGCACGCTGGCGAAATCAAGCGTAGCGAGGGGCACGCATCTGTTCGCTCCCTTAAACTTGCTCGATTCCAACCTTTGTTGGATGCCACTCGCGACGCGATGCCGGGTAAGGTACAACTAGTGGATACGGGCGAGGATATCGTCGCTGTTGGCCTTATCCCTGAAACACCATGGGCTTTGGCCGTGCATTATCCGCGTGCCCTGATGCAGCCATCTATCCTGCAAAACCTTGCCATTGTCATTGCCCTGGGATTGGTCACCTTGCTGGTGGAAATCTTTATCATTCGATCCATCCTGCAAAATCAGGTGGCGATCCCGCTTCAGCGCTTGATGCAGGCCATGAAACGGATCGGAGGCACCGGCGGGAAAATCGATTGCAGCGATTTGCCTATGAAAGCCCAGGATGAAATCGGCGATGTGGCACGCGAATTCGCTGGCATGGCCGATCGTGTGCAGGATGCCCGGGATAGGCTTGAAAGCAAGGTGATGGAAAGAACGGCTGCGCTTGAGCAGCTCAATCGTCGTTTAATGGCGATAAGCGAAACCGACGAATTGACCAACGTTGCCAATCGCCGTCGTTTCGACGAGGTGCTCAGTATGGAATGGCGACGTGGACTCCGTACCGGCAAACCGATGGCACTGATGATGATCGACGTCGACTGGTTCAAGAAATATAACGACCATTACGGCCATCAAGCCGGGGATGAATGCCTCAAAGCAGTAGCCGCCCAACTGGCGCAGCACGTGCATCGTGCCGGCGATTTGCTGGCGCGCTACGGTGGGGAAGAGTTTTCAATCGTTGCGCCAGCAACATCGTTGGATGCAGCGCGCTTATGGGCCGAAGAGCTGTGCGCGGACATGGCCGTGCTCGATATCCCGCATATCGATTCTCCCCTGGGCAAAGTAACCATCAGCATCGGCGTGGCGGCCATCGCCCCCAGTCACGACCGTTCGCCCGAGCAATTGCTGCGCGAAGCTGACCGCGCGCTGTATCGTGCCAAGGAAAAAGGTCGTAATCAGGTTTTCGCTTGGTTGGGTTGACCTGTGATCGACTAGAAAGCTCTTCCAAGTGTAGGTGCTCGAACCGCTACGCGCCTTGAGTCTCTATTTCTTTTTTCAGTCAGCAGAGTGTCAACAAATGAAAAAATCCTAAATTAAACAATTAATGTCTTTTTTCCACTCTTGAGCATTTCATCGTTCTTCGGCTTGTCGATGGCAGTTTTTATGCTGGCGCTTTGAATAAGGGGGCATGCAGCACTTCACAGTTTTCTGGTTTGACTAATATCAATTTTCCCGGCCATTGCCCTTCTGCCGGAACTAGTCTGAGGATTCTAAATCGGGATTTTTCAGGGGTGCAGCCTCAGGATTACAAGGAGTAAATTTGCTTTCATACCAACTTTTCTCAAGTGCATTAATTTGTTGCTTTTCATTGTTTTGTTCTGTAGGGGTTGAGCCAAGTGTTAAATCGCGCGCACTTCCTGAAGATGCTTCAAAAATTTGCTTAATAAGCAATTTATCGAATGAGGGCACTCCTGCTTGGCAAAGCTCTAAAGACTCGGTCACGTAATCTGAAAATCCTGCTTTTGCAGCTATCCGCACCCAGTGCAAGTACTCCATCTTAGTTGGCGTTGATTGTCTAGCCATTGCAATTGCGAAGGATTTGTCGCTAACGATCTCATCTAAAACCGTTAATCTCAAATGCCGTGTATATAGATAAATCTCACTTTTATTGCCTTTTTCTGCTTTCCCCAAAATATCGCTTATACATGCAGGTCTGATATCTTGATCATCTTCCAAAACCTCTTTTCCACATGCCTTCCAATTTGATATATCCCAATACGAATAAACTCCTAGAGCTAGCAAAATCATTGCTAAACTGATTTTTATTTTTTTATGCACAACAAATACCTTATTTCTGAAAAGGAGCATTAGGTGGATATTTAGACGTCGAAATTACTGAACCATTGGGGCCAAATGTTTTCCATTTCCCGGGTGCTTGGATATTAGGATAATCACCATTAGGTTCGGTGGGCTCAAAGGCACCTGTCATTCCTGAAGTACTCCATATAGGGAATTGCCAAGTTTGTGTGGTAGGTGCTACAACAACTGTATTCAACGCTTTTGCTAAGGCGCTAGCTATGCCGGAATCCAGTCTACCCGCATTGCAAGCATCAATCATGATTGGCTTTCCAGGCTCCCAAGCTCCAGAATTTTTAATCATATCCACGAATTGATTAAACATGGCTGGCTCAGTCATTCGGACACCTTGAATGGTTTTATCGGTTGCATGAGCAAATATCACGGTATAGCCATTAACTTCATCTCCACCTGCACCAGCAGCATATAAAGCCCTGTCTTCAGATAAGACTCGATCTCCGGGCGCAATCAGTATGATTCGACTCTTTTCTCTGTCAATTGATGCGAATTTCTCTACAAGAGTAAATGATTTATCTTGATTTTTGACATACCCATAAAATGGCATTTTTGGTAAGTCAGGTGGGAAGAATAACTCTTTCAAACCATTATTCTCCGTCTCAATTCTTGCCGCGATACTGGCCGTAGCAGCATCGCCGCCCAATGCCGCAGTGGTGCTGGTGATGAGTGTATTGATCAGGGTAGCCCGAGCTTCCTTCTCAGCAGGAGTCAGGTTTGTGCTGCCCTTGCCATCGATCTGATCCAGCAAAGTATTGATGATCACGCCGCCACTGGCAGCCAGAGCTGCGGTACCGCAATCGCTGCCTGTAGCTTCAGCACCGGCACACGCCAGAACAGCATGAAGTGCCGTATGGGCTGCGCTGCCTTCGCCTCCCAGACTGTCGGCAAGTTGCTTGATCTCTTGTGCGCCCAAGGCTTGCAGCGTACGGATGGTCGCCGATTGCACAAGCTCCGTACCGCTGCCGGTCAAATTACCGCTGAAGGCGGCGGTGACAGTGGTGAGTGCGATACGACCTGTCCCACCCATGGCCCAAATCTGATTGTCTTGAAGTACCTGGGTTGCCTGGTTAATGACGTCTTGATTGCGCTGATCAGCTGGTTTTGCATTCTCCGCATCCAACGCTTGTTGAGCTGCCGTGCTTTCCTTAGCCCGGTTGTCGAGGAAGGTCGAAGCCTGCTGACTAAACGCCCCCACGATCTCAAACCCGGCATTGATGTTTTGCTTGGTTTGGTCGGTAAAGATCTTGCCGAGGGCATCGGTCGTGTCCTTGCCGGTCGCTACATCACGGTTGAGGGTGGCGACTGTGGTGGCGGCATCCTTACCTGTCGTGGTTTGCTGCTTGGCCTCGTTGGTGATGCTGATGCTGCCGCCGCTGATACCGCTTCGCGTGGTGCTGCTGGCATTGTCGCCAGCGCTCAGGGCGACAGGCGGCGTAGCGCTGAAGCCGTTGAGGCCGGGGAGGGTGAATCCCGGTGTGGCATTGCCGCCGGTGGCGGTTTGCCCCTTGCTATCCTTGCCTACCCTGGGGATTGCTGACATAAAGACCAGCAATACGGTCGAGATTGGTACGGCTGGTGGCGACCTGCACCCCATGTACGTCATAACCAGCCTTGCTGCTGCGGGTGGTGCTACTGACGATGAGATCGCGGCCAGCCTCAAGCGAGAGCGAATCGCCGCCTTCAATGGTGCCGCCGATGTTGCTCAAGTCCTGCCTGGCGGAAAGCGATACGGTATTCCCGTTGATACGCCCGCTGAGGTTCTTGATGTTGTCGGCGGTCATGCTGACAACATTGCGCCCGGCAATGGTGCCGCCGTTGGTCAGGTCACCTGAAACCTTGAAATCGACGTCATCCCCGGCGAGCAGCGCGCCGGAAGGGAGGAGATCGCCATCCTTGAGACGAACGTAAACCTGCGGGACCAGCACTTTAGTCTGGCTGCCGTCGGGGAGGGTGACGTCTTTTTCTACCAGCCAGACGATGTCGCTGGTCAGTTGGGCGATTTGCGCGTCGGTCAGCGCAACCCCAGGCACTAATTGATGGGCTTGTGCGAAGGTTACCCCCGCCGTCATCAGCGCTTTGTATTCGTCTTCGTCGTTACTGTAGCCGGTAAGAAACCGCCGCCCGGTCAGCTCGGCCACTTGTTCCCGAATGAGCTTTTGTTCGTAAAATCCGTCGCCCAGACGCTTTTGCGTCAAGGCCGGGTCGAGATTCATTCGTTGCAGCAGGTATCCCCCTCGGAGACCCAGCACTGCCCCTGCGAGCCGCTTTCCAACGAGTAATTGCGCCGACGGCCCGCTGACTTGACCGTAGTCGATTCCGATATAAATTTCCTGCCCGCTTTGGCCCAAGGCCAGGCCAAGGTCGTTTCGCACCAACCATCCGCGTTCGGCTGAGAGGGTGTTTTCCCCATCGAAACCGCGCACCGTATACCGGCCGCCGATGGAGAAACGGTCCTGAGGGATTAATGGGGTGTAGTTCCATTGTGCACGCCAGCTTCCGGCGTACTTGAGCGCTTGGCTGCCCAGGCGGAACGGGAGGCTGAACTGGGCGTCGGCCGTGAGGATTTTCGGGCGGGATGTGCCTTCGTCAAAAGTTTCTTCTGGCGCCGGCATGGCGGCGAGCATGCCGGTACCATGCTTGTAGGACAGTCCTAAATCCAGGATAGCGCTCTTGATATATTCGCGATCCGTAAGCCCAGCCTGCCAGCCGGCCATGCGCCTGCGTTGGACCAGGACTTCGGTATCGTCGATGTAGTTGCGTGAGGTTTTGAGATAGCCTGCGAGAGATACCGACGTTTTACGCGTGGCGTCGCGATAGATCAGGCGCGAAAGCTTGATTTCGTCATCGCTGCTTTGGCCGCGATACATGTAATTCTGGCTGAATCCCGCTACCGATTGGTGATAGCCGTGCTCGCTGGCCGTTACCCCCAGCAGCCAATACCCGTAAGGAATCTCGTAATGAACCGTGTAGCCGCGTGTTCCGCGTTCTCCAGGATCGCCGCCGCCAAGATCGTGGTTGTAGCTGTAGTAAAAGAGATCGTTGAGGGTGAACAAGTTATCGCCCGAGATGGTTATGCCGCCCTGATATTTCCCGGTCGTTTTGCCCCCGCTGTCGTCGGCGCTCAATGTCAGGCGTAACGGAAAACCTTGCCGGTAACTGATGACCAGGTCGCTATCGCCCGGCTTGGCGTTAGGGTCGGCCGATGGTTCGATTTGAATATCGGCATCGGAGGTGGGGGAACGTTTCAGGTTTTCCAGGCCTTGCTCTATGTCGCGCAAATTAAGCAGGTCACCCGGTTTGGCAGGCAAGGCGTTCCAGTATCGCCCCCGCGGGCTGGCGTCGGGTGCGAATCGAATGGCATGAATGCGTCCGGGGATGACGGTCAGGTTCAGGATTCCCGGTTTGAGATCTTGAGCCCCGGCCAGAACTCGAGTGGTGACATACCCCTTGGCTACAATCGCGTTTTGTAATCGAGCAATAACGGCATTGATGCCTTGTCCGCCGAGACATAAGCCGACCACTGAATCCGGCCCATCAACGACAGAATGCAGGGCAAATTGAAAATGCTCGGCCTCGTCTCCTTCAAGTCGAATCTGATGGATGACGAAACAGGGCGTTTCGCCGAGCGGGATTTGCGTTGAGCTGGGCGTACTGGATGGCTGCGGCAAGCGCACGTCGCGCTCGGGTTCCATCTCTTTCCGCAACTCGCGCTGTCGCTCTTGTTGGCGCAGCAGCTCTTGCGCCGAGGTGTCGGAGGCTGCTGCTGCGGTCAAGGGTTGGAAATTTGCCAGAACCAAAGCTAGAACAGCGAGCCTATTTCTGGAGAAGCGCAACCAGGGCGAGATAATATGTCCGCCCTTTAAATTGTGTTTCATAGCTCACCCGATTTTTGTTATTTTTTGATTCCTCTCAGCGCATTGCCAATCATCAGCATGATGGGTGAGGAGAAACTCGATTCTGAAGTGGTTTGCAAAGCAATGGCAGTCGGCCAAAGCGTATTTTTAATTAGGGAAAATCATTAGTGAGTGTCAGATTAAAGCTACACAAAACGCTGGCGTATGCGTTTCGCAGCGCCTAATAAAAAACCGCCGCAGACCCGAAGGCCTGCGGCGGTTTTGTTTTGCCGGCAGGATTTACCTGCGATGACAGTGGTTACGCCATCTTGCCGAGGCGCTCCCAGGTCGCGACCACAGTATCCGGGTTGAGCGAGATGGAAGAGATGCCTTGTGCCATCAGCCACTCGGCCAGGTCGGGGTGGTCCGACGGGCCTTGGCCGCAGATACCGACGTATTTGTCGAGACGGCGGCAGGCGGAAATCGCGAGCGACAGCAGTGCCTTCACTGCCGGGTTGCGTTCGTCGAAGGCGGAAGCTACCAGCGCGGAATCGCGGTCCAGGCCCAGGGTGAGTTGGGTCAGGTCGTTGGAGCCGATGGAGAAGCCGTCGAACAGTTCCAGGAACTGTTCTGCCAACAACGCGTTGGAAGGGATTTCGCACATCATGATGAGGCGCAGTCCATTCTCGCCGCGCTTCAGGCCGTGCTTGGCCAGCACGTCGATGACTGCGCGGGCTTCGTCGATAGTGCGCACGAAGGGGATCATCAACTCGACGTTGGTGAGGCCGATTTCGTCGCGTACCTTGCGCATGGCCAGGCATTCCATCTCGAAGCAGTCCACGAAGGACTCAGCCGCGTAACGCGATGCGCCGCGGAAGCCCAACATGGGGTTTTCTTCCTCGGGTTCGTAGATGTCGCCGCCGATCAGCTTGCGGTATTCGTTGGACTTGAAGTCCGACATACGCACGATGACGGGCTTGGGCCAGTACGCCGCACCCAGCGTTGCCACGCCTTCTGCCAACTTCTCGATGTAGAAGTCGCGCGGGCTGGCGTAGCCGCGGGAACGGCGTTCGATTTCCTCACGGACGCTCTCGCGCACGCGGGTATGGTCGAGGATGGCCTTGGGGTGCACGCCGATCATGTTGTTGATGACGAACTCCAGGCGAGCCAGGCCCACGCCGGCGTTCGGCAATTGCGCGAAGCTGAAGGCCAGGTCCGGATTGCCGACGTTCATCATGATCTTGGTCGGCAGCGGGGGCATCTCGGTGAGGTTGGAGGTCAACACCTCGTATTCCAGGGCGCCCTTGTAGACGTAGCCGGTATCGCCTTCCGCACAGGACACAGTCACGACTTCGTCTTCCACCAGGTTTTCGGTCGCATCGCCGCAACCGACGACTGCGGGAATACCGAGTTCACGCGCGATGATGGCTGCGTGGCAGGTACGGCCGCCGCGGTTGGTCACGATGGCAGAAGCGCGCTTCATCACCGGCTCCCAATCGGGGTCGGTCATGTCCGTCACCAGCACGTCGCCGGGTTCCACGCGCAGCATTTCCTTGGCGCTTTCGATGATGCGCACCGGGCCTTGGCCGATCTTCTGGCCGATGGCGCGACCAGAGGTCAGCACCTTGGAGTGCTGCTTGAGGTTGAAGCTTTGGGAGGTGCCTGCGACCGCTTGGGACTTCACCGTCTCAGGGCGCGCTTGCAGGATGTAGATCTTGCCGTCGTTGCCGTCGCGGCCCCACTCAATGTCCATGGGGCGCTGATAGTGTTCTTCAATGATGACGGCGTAGCGTGCGAGTTCCAGCACTTCTGCGTCGTCGAGTGCGAAGCCGCTGCGCTCCTTTGCGTCGGTTTGCACGGTATGGGTGGACTTCCCGGCAGAGACGGAGCCGGTGAATACCATCTTGATCAGCTTGGAACCCAGGCTGCGACGTACCACGGCTGGCTTGCCGGCAGCCAGCAGCGGCTTGTGAACGTAGAATTCGTCAGGGTTGACTGCACCTTGCACCACGGTTTCGCCCAGACCATAAGCGGCAGTGATGAACACCACGTCAGGGAAGCCGGATTCGGTATCGATGGTGAACATCACGCCGGAAGCGCCGATGTCGCTGCGTACCATCTTCTGGATACCGGCGGACAAGGCGACGTCGGCATGGACGAAGCCCTTGTGCACGCGGTAGGAAATGGCGCGGTCGTTGTAGAGGGAGGCAAACACTTCCTTGATGGCGTGGAGAATGTTGTCCAGGCCGTGGATGTTGAGGAAGGTTTCCTGCTGGCCGGCGAAGGATGCATCTGGCAGGTCTTCCGCAGTAGCAGAAGAGCGCACGGCGAACGTTGCACCGGTGTCGCTGCCGACCAAGCGTTGGTACTGGGCGGCGATTTCTTCCTGCAAGCGAGCAGGGAAAGGCGCATCCATGATCCACTGGCGGATCATCTTGCCGCAGGCGACCAAGGCCGTGACATCTTCTACGTCCAGCTTGTCCAGTTCGGCATTGATGCGGGCGGCGAGCCCGTTTTGAGCGAGAAATTCGCGATAGGCTTCAGCGGTTGTCGCAAAGCCGCCAGGGACGCGTACGCCCTTGGCTGTCAGCTGGCTGATCATTTCCCCCAGTGAAGCGTTCTTGCCGCCTACTGTGGGAACGTCCGTCATGCGCAGCGATTCGAAACCGATTACATAATCCGCCATAGTTCAATCTCACAAAAAGTTTTAAATGGATGGCATTATCTGCCACTACTCGCTCAACAAGGATGGTTCATGATCAAACCCACTCGCCGAAGCGTATTCTTCATCTCCGATGGCACCGGGATCTCTGCGGAGACCCTGGGGCTGAATTTGCTTGCGCACTTTCCGGGTGTGGAATTCCACCAGGTCCGGATGCCGTTCATCGACAGCCCGGAAAAAGCGCGGGCGTGCCTGCCGGCGATCAACAAGGCTGCGCAAGAGGACGGGTTGCGTCCGATTTTGCTAATGACCTTTGTTAACGAAGACGTGAGCGTCGAGTTTTGCCACGCCGATGCCCTTTGCCTGGATTTTTTCAAAACTTTTATTGGACCGCTGGGTCAGGAGCTGGGAATGCTGCCGACCCGCAGTATCGGACAGGGCCGAAGGGTTGTAGATAATAGCGTTTACCGGCACAGGATGGAAGCCGTCAACTACTCTCTCGAGCACGACGACGGTGCCAGCGAGCGCCATTTAAGCGAGGCAGAAGTCATTTTGGTGGGCGTCTCGCGCAGCGGAAAAACGCCGACGTCCTTGTATCTAGCCATGCAATTCGGGATTCGCGCGGCCAATTACCCTCTTATCCCTGAGGACTTCGAGCGCGGCAAGCTTCCCAGCGTGCTCGATCAATATCGCAAAAAATTATTTGGTCTCACCATCCGGCCGGAGCGTTTGCATGAGATTCGCTCGGAACGTCGGCCCAACAGCAAGTATGCATCGCTCGATAATTGCCGCCTCGAGGTCAAGCAGGCCGAGCAGTTGATGCATCGCGAAAACATTCGCTGGCTCGATTCCACGACGCGATCGATTGAAGAAATCGCCGCCAAGGTGATGCAGGAATGCGGGCTGGACGGCCATGTAGGCTAGCCCAGCCTCAGGTTTAAAATCTGTTAGTTGGCAGACACAGGCTTATTGAAGGTGGATTTCAGTACGGTGACAGCGCCTTTGCCGAAGCCGTAGCTGGTGATGAGGATGCTGGTGAGCAGGTAATACTTGAATGCTTCCGGCCCCCAGCCGGCCACAGGGGTGGGGCTATCCAGCTGCGGGAAAATCGCCATCAGCAAGAACAGGCTCGAGTTGGTAAAAGCGCCGACTACCATGGCCCAGCGTACGTGCCAGGGCAGGGGCACCTTGGCGGCGTAAAAACCCAGGATCAGTGCCGTCATCAGCAGGAAATCGATATGAGCCTGCAACAGCCGCGTGAACTTGCCGACAAAGATTTCCTTCAATCCGGGCACGCCGAAATTCAGGCCCACCATGCACCAGGCCAGCAACAGGGCCATCAGCAGCCACAGTCCGGCGCCTCTCAGCAGTACGATGTTTCCTGCATGTTTCGTGTCTTGCATGATCTTTTCCTCGTGTTGTTGAGATTCTTCACGCCGTCTGTTTAACCTTCGCCCTTCATCACAAGCGCGCCGTATTCCTCGAAGGTAATGGTGCCGCCCAGTTTTTTCGCGAGATCCTTGTTGCGATCCGGCAGCACATCCTGGATGGCATCGATACGTTTCCACTGCGCGCCGGGGGTAGGGCAGTCCGCTTGGGGCACGTATTTGGAACTGTCCACGCGCTGATAACGGTGGATGTAGCGCGGGCAGTTGATGAAGATTTCGGTGATGGCCACGCGTACTACCAACTCCGCGCCTGCGAAAGACGCGATCAATGGATCGTTGCGGTCGATGCTGGCACGGCCATGAACGCGCACCCGGTGCGGGGTCTCGAAATCGATGAACAGCATGCCGATCTTGTCGTTCGCCATGATGTTGCCCATCGAGAGAAACATACCGTTGCCGTCGAAGCTGGGAAAAGCCAGTGTCTTGCTGTCCACCACCTTCACGAATCCCGGATTACCGCCCTTGTAGGAGCAGGTCGGGTAGCCGCGGTGATCCACGGTGGTCAGAAAAAACATATCGCGGCTTTCGATAAAGCCGGCATGCTCAGGCGCAACCTCGTTGACCACGATCAATTCGCCGACGCGGTCGGCCATCTTTTCGGTGTCGAACGCCTGCTGCAAGGCGCGGTGCTGCGCGCCGTAAATTTCGCTCATGGTGCTGCTCCTCTCGTTGATGTTGCTGTAATGTCCGAATATCGGATATTCGGATAGATACCGTCTCTGCGGCGTTGAATGAATGTTAGGAATGTGGTTTGATCGACGTCAAGACACTAATATTAAAAACAAGTCCGAATATCGGACTGTTACAGATAAGGAGTTGCCGTGATGTCGCTTAATCCTGATATCCCTGCTCAATCCACCGCGGGCAGCCTCAACCGCGCCGCCGTCTTGTTGACTGCGATTGCACGTGGCTCCAGGAAAGGCAGCGCCTTGACCGAGTTGGTTGCCCGCACCGGCTTGCCGCGGCCAACTATCCACCGTGTGCTGGATTCGTTGATCGATCTCGGCTGGGTGGTACGCGATCCAGAAACGGCGCGCTTCAACCTGGGTAATGATCTAGCCGCATTGGGCTATACCGCCATCAGTCGTAATCCGCTGGAACGTCTCGCAGCGACCGAACTGAGCGCACTGGCCGAACGGTTGGATCAAGTGGTGTATCTGACGATGCGCGCAGGATTGGACATGGTGTGCATCGGCCGTTACGAAAGCCAATCGCAAATCCAGGTGGGACGAGGGCGTGTCGGCATGCGCGGCCCGTTCGGGATGAGCCCGGCATGCCTGGGGATGTTTGCGCACATGGCCCAGGAGGATGTCGATGAAATCATCACCGTCAACCTGTCGCGCTACCACCGCATCGAAGGCTTCGACGAACAAGGATTTCGCCGCGCAGTGCGGGCGTCGATGGAAAAGGGCTGCGGCGTCTACGACAACATCGTGCTGGACCGAACCACGAGCGGATTTGGTATGGCGATTTGCGATGCTTCCGGTTATCCGATCGCTGGCTTCGGCACGACTTATATCACCGGCTGGCTCAGTATCGAGCAGCAGGCGGAATGCATCGCGTTATTGAAACAGGCGGCCGGCCGTATTGCCGACCGCCTGGAAAAAGGCGGCTAAGGGGCATCACTGCGTGAATGCCCGTTGCATTAAAGGTCGGGATGTATCAAGGAACAGTGCCGGTTGTTCCGGTTCCTGTTCCCGTGCCAGTAGAACCGCTACCCCGTCCGGGGCCATAAGTACTGGTTCCTGTGCCAGTACCCGTAGGACTGCGAGAGCGTGTATTCGTGGATGGTGTACTGGTCGTACCCGAGGTGCTTGAACCATTTTCTACCCCGCTGGTGCCCATTCCGGAATCAACACCAGTGCCCATGTCGGAGCCCGGGCCGGTCGTGGTTCCTGTCGTTCCCGTTCCTGTCCCGGTGCCTACGCCGGCCCCTGTACCAGTGCCGGTCCCAATACCCGTTGTAACTCCGGTGCCGTTAGTTCCCGAGTCGGAAGGCCCAGTCACGGTACCGGTGCTATCGGTTCCTGTGCCTGTCCCCGTTCCCATGGAGCCGCCAGTCACACCGCTGCCTGTCGTTCCCGTGCCCGTTGTTCCAGTGCCAGTAGTGCCGGTATTGCCCGTGGTTCCAGTCGTTCCTGTTGCTCCTGTCCCGGCGCCTGTTCCTGTGCCAGCTCCGGCGCCAGTCCCGACCCCGGCCCCAGTCCCGCCGCCGGTGGCTGCATGACTCAAGGTGGTGGTGCAAACGAATACACCGGAAAGAAGTGCAATCATGAGTTTGTTCATGATGAATCTCCTTCAGTGATGGTTTGAAAGTTGGAAGATGGGGTGTATGTCCCCTGATATCTATCTTTGAAGCCGTTTTCTCGGCAAGTGAGAGATCACCTTATGCCTGCAAACAAAGCCGCTCTGTGCGGGATCAAACCCTAACCGGCGATCAACTTTGTCCTGTCATAAATATTTCATACCTAGCGTCGGACATCGTACATACACCTTCCAGGGGGCTCTCCAGAATGCGCCCTGACCGGAATTGACATAGGCCGATATCCCATGGATACGCTAGGAACGTTTTATCCGCCGCTCGCGACGGTACCTTCTAAATCCGTTGCCGACCCCATGCGCAGCAAGGCCGCACAACTGCTTTACCTGCTGGTGATGCTATGGGGCGCATCCATTGTCTGGCTTTCGCCGCATCCGCCCATGGTCGATCTACCACAACACGCCGGTCAAGTCGTATTGCTGCGAGATCTCCTTTTCGGAAATTCGCCTTGGTCGGATATGTTCCGCATCAACCTGTTGACGCCTTACCTCATCGGTTACGGCATCGCGCTCCCGCTTTCCATGGTCATGCCGATTGCGGCGGCATTGAAACTCATGCTTTCCCTGGCCTATATCGCCTTCGTACTGGTGTGCATCATGCTGCGGCGGCACTTCGGCGGCGATGCCCGGTTGGATTGGCTGTTCCTGGTGCCGTTCTTCGGGTTTGCCTTCAAATGGGGGTTCTTCACTTTCCTGATCTCGACGCCCCTGGGCTTGCTCTTCATCTACCTGGCCGACCGCTACGCCGTTGAGAAAACCCGGCGCATGGGGTGGGCCGTCCTGGCGACGGGGACGGTGCTGCTGTTGTCGCACGGATTGGTATTCCTGTTCGGCATGATCGTCGGCGTCGCCCTGTTTTTCGGCCGCAAGAGTTATCTGCAAGGCTGGAAGCTGCTGGCGCCCTATGCGGGGCTGTTCGGGCTGTGCGTCGTGTATTTCCTGGTCAACCAGCAGGTCAACCAGGGCATGCAAACCTATTTGATGGGTACCTTCAGCTGGAGCCTGGGAATATCTCGTCCCTGGAAAGCGCTGATGTATTCGGTGGGTCCTAATTCCAAGGACGGCTATATCACCATCAAGGTGGTCGGCGTGGCCTTGCTGTTCCTACTGCCATGGGTGCTGGGCTTGCGCATCTCGTGGGAAGAAAAAATCCGCTGTGTACCGTTCGCCATCGCCATGTTGGTGTTCTCGCTGACGCCGGATTTCGCCTGGAACACGGCTTTTCTCTACCAGCGCTTCGCCATCTATGTGCTGCCGACCTATGCCCTGATGTTCACAGGTCAGCCGATGCCCGCACACTTGCAACTTGCCAAGCCCAATAACGTCTGGGCTCGACGTATTGATTGGATATTCTCGACGTTGCGTCCCTATGCCATCCTCCTCGCCTTGTTCGGCAGCGGCCTGGTACTTGCCGTGAACAGCATGACCTTTTGGCAGTTCCGCAAGGAATCGAGTGATTTCGACCAGCTGATATCCCAGCTACAGCCGCGACAGCGTGCCGCCGCCATCGTGCTCGACCAGCGCAGCGACGTTGATCGCAACGACAAGATCTATGCGCATTATCCGTTGTGGTATCAAGCCGAGGACGACGGCCTGGTCGATTTCAATTTCGCCTGGTTTCCGCCGCAGATCGTGCGCTACCGACCCGACCGGCTACCCGGCATCAAGCCCGGCTTCGACTGGTTTCCGCATACCTTCAGTTGGAAGCTGATGCACGGAGAGCGCTACGACTACTTCTTCGTGCGTCACCTTTATTCGATTCCAGGGCGCCTGTTCATGGGTGCGCCGTGCCCGCCGCAACTGGTTAAGACTTCGGGATTCTGGTCGGTGTACAAGCCGGGCAGCTGCCAGCCGCATTAATGCTAGGGATGCGGCCGACGTGGATGCGCCCGGCGCTCCACGATGGGCTTGGGCGAGCTCCAGCAGTGAGCAAGCTTTTCCGAGGCGATTTTATGCAGCTGACTCACGCGCGATTCGCTCACGCCCATTTCCTCAGCGGCCTGCTGGCCGCTCATCTCGCACATCACCCGCAGGATAAAAGCCCGGCGCTCGTTGATCGAGAGCGTTTTCAGGCAATTCACGGCGCGCGAATAGGCGTGTCGTCGTTCGACAATGGCCGAGGGTTCCATACTCGAATCAGGGATGTCGTGCACGGCATGCTCGTCATCGTCGTGCAACCGTACGAATTCGTGGCCGAAGGCTTCGCCCATCATGGCGGCAACGTCGTCAACGCGCAGGTGCAGCGCATCGGCGAGCTCGCTGTAGTTAGGTTTTCGGCCTAGCCTGACTTGGAGTTCCTGCGAGGTTTTGCTGATCTTGTTGGCGTTGCCGCGTACCGAGCGCTCGGCCCAGTCGGCAGCGCGCAAGCCATCCTGGATGGCCCAACGGATCTTCTGAGTGGCGTACTGATGGAAAGGGATATCTTTCTGCGGGTCGTGCTCGCGGAAGGCGCGAATCAATCCCACCGTGCCGTCCTGGATCAAATCCTCGAGCAGTACGTTCCCAGGCAGCGGCTTGCGCATTTCCACCGCCACTTTTCTCACCAACGGCATGAAATCGACGATGTTCACGGCATCCCTTCCTGAATGGGCAAACAGCGTCATTCCACCAAAAAGCCCGAGCGCGTTCTGTTCCGTAGCGAACATAAATCGGCTGTTGCTGAGGTCGGGGCGATAACGAACAGACGGCGTGGTCTGGCATGGAGAGAGTGGCAGGCATGGAATACGCCGTCAGTTTTTTCATGTCACGAACCATCGTCTTCGTAATCGTCGCGCTGCTTTCGGGTAACGCAAGCGCCAATGTCGCCACGCAAGGCGGCCTGGCGATCAAGATTCGTGCATTGGCCAGCATCGCCGCGGAGAGCGCGCTGCTGCTGGACCAGCTCAAGCAGGCCAACGTGACCCGGACCTACGCCGAGGTGCACCTCGACAAATTGCAGCAACAGGTCGACGGGATACGGGAGGAGCTGACTATCATGACATTGCCGCCGCAACCGCCTGTCCCGTCGCAGCAGCGCGCGGCCCTGCTAAGCAGCGCCGAGTTGGGCCAGGCGCTCGCGGCATCGACTGGGCAGTTAGACCAGCCGGGGTCGGTCGAGAGGGCTGCGCGTGCTTTCCGCGCCTTGCAGCAGCGCCTCAAAGCGATGGAGTAGGCATGTTCGACGTTATTCTCGGCATCATGACCTCGCTCGGCGGCTTCGTAGATATGGGCAACATCGTATTCGCCCTGGCTGGCGGCGCCCGATTCGACTATTCGCTGCTGTGGGTGCTGGTGGTGGCGACCTTGGGCATCATCCTGTTCGCGGAAATGGCCGGACGCATCGCTGCGGTTGCGCACAAGCCGGCGTTCGAAGTCCTGCGCAACCGATTGCCACCCCGCATGGCCTTGGCGGTGCTCGTCGCTTCCAACATCGTCAACGTACTAACCTGTGCCGCGGAAATCGGCGGCATCGCCGTCGTGCTGCAACTCTTATGCGGCGCCGATTACCGGATGATGCTGCTAACGGCGCTGGCGCTCTTGCTAGCGGCGTTGTATTTTCTGAAGTTTCGCTGGCTGGAGCGCATTTTCGGCCTGCTCGGCATGGCCTTGCTGGTGTACGTGTGGGCGGCCATCGAACTCAAGCCCGACTGGCACGGCATCTACCAAGGGCTGCTGCCCGGCCTGCCGCATCAGCCCAACGCCAACCTGTTGACCTACTGCTATTACGCGGTCGGCCTGTTCAGCTCCGTCCTCACGCCCTACGAGATTCATTTTTATTCCTCCGGCGGCATGGAGGACGGCTGGTCGGACAAGGACACCGCCAGCAATATTTCCAACGCCGCCGTCGGGTTCACGCTGGGCGGCATCCTGACCATGTTCCTGGTCATCGTCGGCGCACAAGTCCTGCTGCCGCAGGGCATCGATCCCAAGATGCTGAGTACGGCGGTGCTCCCCGTGGCCGATGGATTGGGAATGAAGGGCATGTTCCTGGCGCTGCTCGGCATCCTGTTTGCCGTGGGCGGCGCGGCCGTCGAATCGGCCTTGTCCGGCGCCTACGATACCGCGCAGTTTTTCGACCTGCCCTGGGGCAAGAACCGTCCGCCCAAGCAGACCGCCGTATTTACCTGGTTGTGGATGGGCACGCTGGTGCTGGGCTGTGCGATCGCCATGAGCGGTGTCGATCCCACCGATATCGTCGAATATTCCGTGGTGTTTGCGGTCGTGGTGTTGCCGTTTACCTATTACCCGATCCTGCAAGCCGCGGCGGATAAAAAGCTCATGGGGCATCACGCCAACAGCCGCTTCATCTCGGTGCTGGGCTGGGCCTATTTTGTGCTGATCGTGCTGGCCGGTGTGAGCGCCGTGCCCCTGATGCTGCTGACCCATATGGGAGATGCCTGAAGGCTGCCGATGGCAGCGCCTCCGCGGTTTTAGTATCCTTGAACCATTTTCTTGTCCTACATCCATCATGACCGTATCCGTCGAAGCCCGCGCCCAAGCCCAATCCCTGCTCGATTTCATCGACGCCAGCCCCAGCCCCTGGCACGCTGCCGAAAGTGCGGCGCAACGGCTGACGCAAGCCGGATTCAAGCCGCTCAAGGAGACCGAGCGTTGGAAGCTCGATGCGGGGGGCAAGTATTTCGTCGTGCGGGGAGGCTCTTCCATCATCGCGTTCGTGTTGGGGAGCCGTCCGGTAGCCGAAAGCGGTTATCGCATCGTCGGCGCGCATACCGATTCGCCCGGCCTGCGACTCAAGCCGCGGGCGTCGCATGCCAGCGAAGGAGTGGTGCGGCTAGGTGTGGAAATCTACGGCGGACCTATCCTCGCGACCTTTACCGACCGGGACCTGAGCCTGGCCGGGCGCGTCAACATCAAGAACGGAGAAGGGTTCGAAACCCGGTTGCTGCGCATCGAAGAAGCGCTGGTGCGCTTGCCCAACCTTGCCATCCACATGAACCGCGAGGTCAACGAACAAGGCCTCAAGCTCAACAAGCAGAGCGAGCTCCCGCTGATTTTCAGTCTGGCGCAGGAAGGCACGTCCCCGGAGCATACTTTCCTGGAATACCTTGGGTCGCATCTTGGGGTTGTCTCGCGCGATATCCTGACCTGGGAATTGAGTCTTTACGACACGCAAAAAGGCGCGTTCTGGGGCGCGCACCAGGAGTTCGTCGCCGACAGCCAGCTCGACAACCTGGCCTCTTGCCATGCGGGGCTGAAAGCCTTGCTGGCGACGGAGCAGCCGGAGGCGACTTGCATGTTGGCCTTGTTCGACCACGAGGAGGTCGGTAGCGGCAGCGCGGTGGGCGCGGGCGGTAGCTTCATCGAAGACGTGCTGGCGCGCATCAACGCCGCGGCGCAGCTGGACGAAGAATCCAAGCGTTGCAGCTTTGCCAACAGTTTCTTCATCAGCGCCGACATGGCACACGCCTGGCATCCTAATTTTCCTGCTGCCTATGAGCCGCAGCACCGTGTCATGGTCAACGGCGGCCCGGTGATCAAGACCAACGCCAACCAACGCTACAGCACCGGTGCAGACACTGCCGCGCGCTTCATGGCGTTGTGCGAAGCGGCCGACGTGCCGGTGCAGCAATATGCTCATCGGACAGACCTGGGTTGTGGCAGCACCATCGGGCCGATCATCGCTGCGCGGTTAGGCATGGCGAGCGTCGATGTCGGTTCGCCGATGTGGGCGATGCACAGCTTGCGCGAAAGCGCCGGGGTGCTGGATCACGGCTACATGATTGCCGCGCTGACCGAGGCTTTTAAAAGCTAGAAGGTTTTAGCGGCTGTAAATGAGGAAGATGCTGAAAATCATTAGTCCCGCCCCCGCCAGCGATTGCATATTGATGCTCTCGCCGCGCAGCAGGCCGTAGCCGTAGATCAACAGAATGGTCGCCGCCACCATGATGGGGTAGGCGATGCTGAGTTCCAGCTTCTTAAGGGCGACGGCGTAGAACAAAAAGCCGAAGCAATACGCCCCCAACGCACCGACGATGAGGAACACCGGCCGCGACATCAGGCTTTGCCAATCCCAGCCCCAGGCAAACTGGGTCTGTCCTGCCAGCTTGATCATCACGCTCGCCAGCGCGCTCATGCAGGCACTCAAAAACAGCAAGGTGTAAGCCATGGTGATCTTCGCCGTGGTCAGATGGCGATGAGGGTGCAGAGCACGATGAGGCCGATCGTCATCAGGCTCACGCGGTTTTTCAGGGCGAACACGATGGGGTCGTCCGTCATCTTGCCCTGGTAGGCGTTCATCCACATCCAGCTCACCCAGAACATCATGCCCGCGAACACGCCCCATAGCGCGGAGCGATGGCTGTACATAAGGTTGGTCTGCGGGTCGTTGAGGTAGATCGCCATGATGATGACGGCAAGATAACCTGCCGACGTGCCGAAGGTGCTGAGGATGCTCAAGTCCTTGGTGAGATAACCGCGCCCAGCCGCGCTTTGCTCGCCTTCCTCCAGTTTGGAATGCAGCTCGGAATAGCGCTTGACGAAGGCCAGGCTGAGGAAAATGGTGATGGAAAACAGGATCAGCCAGGACGACAGCGGAATATCCGTTGCGGCGCCCCCAGCCAGAATGCGCGAGGTATACAGCCCGGCCAGCGCGAATACATCCACCAGCAGCATTTTCTTGAGCGCAAAGGAATACGCCAGCGTCAGCGCGTAATAAGCCGCCAGCACCAGCATGAATTTGATCGGCAGCAGCAGTGCCAGCGCGAGCCCGCAAGCCAGCAATCCTCCGGTGAGCCACATACCGGTCACGAGCGACAACTGGCCTGACGCGAACGGTCGAGTGCGTTTGCGGGCGTGGCGACGGTCGGCTTCCAGGTCGAGCATGTCGTTGAGTAAATACACCGACGAAGCGCACAGGCTGAAGGCGAAAAACGCTACTACGGCGGGCCACACGTAATTGATGTCGAGGAACAGGTGCGAGGTCAAAAGCGGCACGAAGATCAGGCTGTTTTTCACCCACTGGTAGACGCGCATGGCCTTGAGTACTTGCATCCAGCCGGCCTTGTCGTGGGCAAAGTGCACGGTGTTGCGATTGATGGCTCCCGCCGCCCGCACGATGCCGGCACCCTGATGCCCGACGACGATGGCGTATTGCGCATGCTTCCAGATGGCGAGATCGGCGTGCGAGTTGCCGCAATAGTCGAAACCGCTCTCGCCGAATTTTTCGCTCAGCAGAGCCGCCTTGTACTTGCCGGAAAGGTTGGTTCGCCCGTCGCTCGCCAACACCGCATCGAAAATGCCTAGGTGCGCGGCCACCTGCTGCGCCAATTGCCGGTCTGCCGCCGTGCACAGGTAAAGCCGGCGCCCATGGCTGACTTCTTCCTGCAAAAAGGCGGTGAGTTCGGCATGGTAGGGCAAGAGGCTCATGTCCATCTCCACCCGTTGCGCGATCTCGGCCTTGAGCCGCGCCTTGCCGTGCAGCAGCCACCAGAAGCACAGGAATAGCGCGAGGGGATTGCGCTTGACCAAGGCCAGAAAAGATTCGACCAGCAAGTCGGTCTTGATCAACGTGCCGTCGAGATCCACGCACAACGGGACGGCCTTGCGGGTTCCGGGCTTGAGTTGATGGGATGGAATGGCGGTGTGATTGGTATGGGCGTAGTCGGCGGAATTCCAGACCTCAGAATGTTCCATGGTCTTCTTTCGGTAAAAATCGATTTCCCGACATCTCATCACCAATTTTTTTGCGGGTATGTTCGCCAGCGAACATTCAAAACGCGGGCGCTCTTTAAGATAGCGGCATGAACGCACAGGCACATCTCCAGCACTGGCCGTCCAAGCTGCTTCTCGTCTTTCTCTGCTTCTTCGTCGCCGCCGTCTCCTTCGGCGGATTCTTCGAAAAATGGAATTTCCGCGACGGCACCAAGTTCTCCGGCATGGCCATTGCCGAAGGCAAGGCAGCACGGCCATTCGTCTACCGGCAGCTCTTGCCCACGCTCTCCAACATCGCAGAGCGCGCTGTGCCCAATCGCATCAACCACGGCTTTCAATCCTGGTTGGCGCGCGATCCCAAGCACCACAACATGATCTATAGCTATTTCCCGAACGCTGTAGATAGCGCCAACGTGGCCTACGCCGTGCGTTATTACACGTTGTATTTCCTGGCTTTTCTCTCGCTGGTGGCGGCGGTTTTCGCGCTGCGCAAGCTCTGCCTCGACCTCTATGGCGACCAGCCTGCTGCGACATTGGCGGCGATGGGCATGGCCTTGCTCTTGCCGGTGTTTCTCACCGAAGGCGGTTATTACTATGACCTCGCCGAACTCCTGTTCATGCCGCTCGCCGTCATCCTCGCCATGCGCGGCAATCTTTGGCTGCTGGCCTTGCTGGTGGGGGTCGCCACTTTCAACAAGGAATCTTTCCTGCTGTTCGTCATTACGCTCTATCCCTTCCTGCGCGCCAGGCTGAACGTGAAGCGAGCAATAGCCCTCGAAGCCGGGCTCTTGGCGATTGCCGTCGTCGTCAACGTTTTAGTCAAATATCAGTTCAGCAGCAATCCGGGCGAATTCGCCCAATTCCAGTTGCTCGATCACCTGCGCTGGCTGATGCGGCCAACATCGTATTTCCTGTTCGAGGTGAACTATGGCGTGCCCACACCCAAGGGCCTCAACATCATCAACCTGCTGCTGTTGGCAACCCTCGTCCGCAACAGCTGGAAATATCTTTCCCCCGCTATGCGCCAGCATATTTGGCTCGCCTTCGGCATCAGCTTCCCCTTGTTCCTTGCCTTCTGCTACGAAGGCGAATTGAGGAATTTCAGCCTTTTGTATGTCGGGTTTACGGTGATGTTGTGCGTGAACGTAGCGATGGTGTTGCAGCGGTGGTATCGGGGGGCGGTGACGTTGCGGAGTGCAGGCATTGCAGTGCCTGAACCAGAAGCCAGGCCGGTGTTGCTGGGTGGAGAGGTGGGGAGGACTGTGATGAGAGGGTGATGGTTGATGGTTTTTGCTTGCGTTATCCGAGCATGTGGCGGCGTGGGTTGGTTTTTATACTCCCTCGCCCATTGCGGGAGAGGGTTGGGGTGAGGGGGGGCATTCTGGACTTGATCCGGAATCCAGGGGGGGGCGATTTAAAACCTTAAAACCGTCGGACTCGCCCGACAGCCGAACCGATTTCTTTTGCTTGTCCAAAAGAAATCGGTGAAAGAAAAAGACACCCCACGCCCCGGTCCTCCGGACTCCCTTGCGCTGCGCGCCAAGCCGGGCGGCTGCGGAACTCGGGCTACGCCCTCAAACAGTCCTCGCCGAAAGCCCCCGACTTGGCTGTGCTGCTCGGCGGGACGTCAGGGGGAAAGGGCGGTTGGCTATCGTTTTGGATATTGTTGCTGAAGCTGTTTAGGACGGGCTGTTGTCATTTGAGGTTCTGATGTTTCAGCTGGGCAGCTCCCTGTAGCGCAGGCGGCCCGCCTGCAATTGCCACTATCTCCTAATCCCCTTCTGCCGCGCTGAGCAGCACAGTCAAGCCGGGAGTCGTTGGCGAGGACTGTTTGAGGGCTGCAAGCCCGAGTTCCGCAGCCGCCCGGCTTGGCGCGCAGCGCAAGGGAGTCCGCAGGACCGTGGCAGGGGGTGCCTTCTTCTTTGGTTACTTTCTTGTGGGCAAGCACAAGAAAGTAACTAGCCGCCGGGCTACCCCCGGCCAATAAACGAAAAGCCGGTTTCCCGGCTTTTCTCATAAAACTCCCAGCGTAACCATAGCGTTCCTTACGCCGCCTCCAACGCCTGCCCCAAATCCTCCAGCAAATCATCGATATGCTCGATGCCCACCGACAACCGCACCATATCCTCGCTAACGCCCGCTTTCTTGAGTTCTTCCGGCGAGAGCTGACGATGGGTGGTCGAGGCCGGGTGGCAGGCGAGAGATTTGGCGTCGCCGATATTCACCAACCGTGTAAACAGCTTGAGCGTATCCTGGAAGCGTGCGCCGCCCGCAGTGCCGCCGTGGACGCCGAAGGTCAGGATGCCGGAAGCGCGGCCGCCCATGTATTTGTCCACCAGCGGCTTGTCGGCGTGATCCGGCAATCCCGCGTAATTCACCCAGTTGACCTTGGGGTGAGCCTTGAGGAACTGCGCCACCTTGAGTGCGTTGTCGCAGATGCGGTCCATGCGTAGCGCCAGGGTTTCGATGCCTTGGAGGATGAGGAAGGCGTTGAACGGCGACAGCGCCGCGCCGGTGTTGCGCAGCGGAACGACGCGGGCGCGGCCGATGAAGGCCGCTGGCCCCAGCGCTTCGGTATACACCACGCCGTGATAAGACGGGTCCGGCTCGTTGAGGCGGCGGAAGCGGGCTTTGTGCTCGGCCCAGGGAAACTTTCCGGAATCGACGATCGCGCCGCCGATGCTGTTGCCATGGCCGCCCAGATATTTGGTGAGCGAGTGCACCACGATATCGGCGCCGTGCTCGAAAGGCCGGCACAGGTAAGGCGAGGGCACGGTGTTGTCGACGATGAGCGGCACGCCGTGGCGGTGAGAGATTTCGGCGATTTTTTCAAAGTCGGTAATGTTGCCCAGCGGGTTGCCGACGGATTCGCAGAACAGCGCCTTGGTCTTGCCGTCGATGAGCTTGTCGAAAGCGGCCGGATCGCGCGGATCGGCGAAGCGTACTTCGATGCCGTATTGCGGCAGGGTATGGGCGAGCAGGTTGTAGGTGCCGCCGTAGAGCGTGGCGGCGGAGACGATGTTATCGCCCGCCTCGGCCACCGTCATGATGGCGTAGGTGATCGCCGCCATGCCCGAAGCCAGCCCCAGCGCGCCGATGCCGCCTTCCAGTTCGGCGACGCGCTTTTCCAGCACATCAGTGGTGGGGTTCATGATGCGGGTGTAGATGTTGCCCTGGACTTTCAGGTCGAACAGGTCGGCGCCGTGCTGGGTATCGTCGAAGGCGTAGGAGGTCGTCTGGTAGATCGGCACTGCGACGGCTTTGGTAGTGGGGTCGGGGGAGTAACCGCCGTGCACGGCGATGGTTTCCAGTTTCATAACGCCTCCTTTAGAAATGGGTAAAAGGAGGATTCTATCTGGTTATTAGGGCTGCATCATCTTTGGCTAATGAAGCGATGTTGGCTGGCTTGAGCATAATGTTTAGGGGGTGTGCTCCCTCGCCCCTTGCGGGAGAGGGAAGGGGTGAGGGGTGGTTTTGTCATTCCAGGCTGGATCCGGAATCCAGGGGTTTTCGATTTAAAACCTTAAAACCGTCGGACTCGCCCGACAGGCGAACCGATTTCTTTTGCTTGTCCAAAAGAAATCGGTGAAAGAAAAAGACACCCCACGCCCCGACCCTACGGGCTTCCCTGCGCTGCTCGCCCAGCCGGGCGGCTGCGGAACTCGGGCTACGCCCTCAAACAGTCCTCGCCGAAAGCCCCCGACTTGGCTGTGCTGCTCGGCGGGGCGTCAGGGGGAATGGGTGGTAGGCCATCAATTGTGGATTATTGACGCTGTAGTGGTTGAAGTGAAGGTATTGCGATATCAATTTTTAGCACTTATGAATTACATAAGCCGTGCTTTAGTGAGTGACTCTATGATTGGTTAGAACCGATCGGATACGCAGGAGTGTTAGCCAACCGCTGCATGCGGCCAATGTTGCAGGCATTGCAAAAAAAGATGGGGCAGCAACAGCATAAAATACTGCACAAGCTAGTCCCATAAGATAGGCAGCAATTGCGATACGGAAGCGATAAGTTGGGGCAACAAGTGTCGGCAACAAAACACCAAGAAAAGCTGAAGTCAATGAGCCCAAGGCTAGGCCTGATTTTTGTACAGCAGGGGTCCAGGGAGCGTAAACACAATGATCTGATAAAAGGTAATTGGCAGGGCACAACCCATCGTTGAGCCAATAAATGACAATGGTAACTAGAATGCCAACAATCCAGCCTCCAATAGCAGAAGGAATAGTAAGTAACCAACGAATGTTATTCATTATTTTTATAATTAATTGAATGTAATTGTTATTAATTGATTGTCTAGCCACTAGCCTGAAGATTAATTGGCATCCTCAAAACTGTACAATCAGGATCACTTGGTTAGTGTTGAACGGTACTTTAAACCAAATCACCAGTATAGCTATTCTATTTGCACTCTTTGATGCGCTAGAGCCCGTATGCATCCTCAAAATCAAGGACAAAATCACTGAAGGTAATACCTTTAGTTCTTCTTGAGTTTTAGTTTTTCATGTGGCTGTATATGAAAATGTCCCCCCAGTTTCGAATGAGGTCTACATCGCATGGGAATGCAGATAATCGGATTAAGGGGAGGCTCTTGATTTCTAGGTCATTTGCACAGATCTGAAATAACGAAGCGTGGCGGACTACCTTACGGACACCCTCGATACTCAAACACCTGCCATTCGCCACTTGTCAGCATTAGCTGAGGCGGACAATCCGCGCCGTCGAATAGGCGTTCGGGGAGGGGGTGTTTGGATCGGGCGATGAAGTAGCGGTAGTCGCTGCCTTTGTTTTTCACCCAGTCGAAGCGTTCGGGGTGCCATTCGAATCCGGGTTGGATGCCGGGCAGGCGGTCGGGGCGGTAGCGGACGATTTGGGGGGGGAACCAGGCGAAGTTGAAGTCGACCAGGCCTTGTTTTTCGGCTTGGTACCAGGCGGCGTAGTGGGTGTAGACGCGGGTGCCGGCGGCGGGGCTGTCGGGGTCGAAGACGAGCATGAGGGCGCGCTGGCCGGGGGGCAGGGTGTCGATGGCGTGTTGAAAATCGGCGCTTTCCTGGCCGAAACGCCAGGTGTCGAGGCTGTGCACGCCGAGCACTGCCCAGCATAGGGCGACTAGGAATGGCATGGCCCAGATGTGCCGTCTGGCGCTTTCTGCACCGCCGAAGATCCAACTGTAGGCGGGCAGCAGGAACAGGGCGAAGCGTTGGTAGAGAAACACCGTTCCGGCGGCGTTGCTGGGGGCGAGGGTGAAGATGCCGACGAGCACGGCGAGCGGCATCCACGCGGCTTGGCGTCGGCGAGATTGCGGGCGTTGGCCCAGCAGCCACGGCGTAGCGAGCAGGCCCAGCATGGCTGCGCCCCACAGTGCCACGGCCTTGCCGGAGAATTCGGCGGTGAGGGTGTATATGATGGATTTGGGAATCCGCATCAGGCCGCCGTTCCAGGAGGTCACTGCGGAAAGGTCGGTCTGCATGCCGACGTTGATCTGCCGGTTGATGAGGAAATACGCCATGCAGGCCAGCGCCAGGACGACATAGGGCGTCAAGGCCAGGGCACGCGAGGAAATCTCCCGCAAGCGCAGCAATAGCGTCAGCCCGCCGACTGCCACCGCAAACAGGAACACCAGGCCGTGCGAGGCCAGCAGCAGCAAGCCCAGCACGGTGAGGCCTACTGCCAATCGCGGCGTGGGTTTCTGGGAAAAATGCTCGGCCAGGAACACGAACCATAGCCCGATGGGCGCGGCCAGCAGGAAGGTAAAAAATCCCCAGTGATAGGCAAAGCCGAAAAAGCCGGGTAGCACCAGCCAATCGAGCCGCGGATCGGCGTCGAAGTGGCGGCGTAGTTGTACGCAAGCCAGTACGAAAGCGAAATAGGCCAGGGTTAGCAGCACCTTGAGCGCGGCGACGACCGGCATGACGAGGCTCAAGGGCAGCGCCAGGCCATACCCCAGCAAATAAGGAGTGAAGAGATTGATGCGGAACAGGTCGGACCAGGGCGATTGATCCAGCAGCATGTCGCGCATCAAAGCGATCTGGCCGGCGTGCTGCGGCAGGTCGATCATGGGCGGATGCGGGGCCAGCCAGAAAATCGCCGTGCCCCAGAGCACGGTCAATCGCCATAGCCAGCGCATCGCCGAAGATTGCATGGGCTAGATGGATTTCTCGATGAT
This sequence comes from Novimethylophilus kurashikiensis, assembly GCF_003112435.1. Classification (GTDB taxonomy): domain Bacteria; phylum Pseudomonadota; class Gammaproteobacteria; order Burkholderiales; family Methylophilaceae; genus Novimethylophilus; species Novimethylophilus kurashikiensis. The sequence continues at coordinate 30,730 of NZ_BDOQ01000006.1, read as the reverse complement.
GAAGCGTGGCCGCTGCTTGGTTTCGGTGTAGACGCGGGACAGATAGCCGCCGATGACGCCGAGCGCGAGCAACTGCAGGCCGCCGAGAAAGAACATGGGTACTACGATGGAAGTCCAGCCCGGCAGCGCCAGTTGCGGTTCGAACAGCTTGATGATCAAGGCCCAGAAGCCGAAGCAGAATGACGCGAAGGCCAGGGTCGCGCCCATGATGGTGATCCAGCGCAAGGGCACGGTGGAGAACGAAAACACGCCTTCCAGCGCCAACGCCAGCATTTTGACGAACGGATATTTGCTCTCGCCGGCAAAGCGCGAGAGCCGGTCGTAATAGACGATCTCGGTGCGAAACCCCAGCAGCGGGATGATGCCGCGCAAGAACAGGTTCACCTCGCGGAAGTCCCGCAACGCCTCCAGCGCCCGACGGCTCATCAGGCGGTAATCGGCGTGATCGGGGATCACATCCACGCCGAACTTGCGCAGCAGGGCATAGTACATTCGGGCCGTGTTGCGCTTGAATGCGGTATCGGTGTCGCGCCGGGCGCGGACGCCGTAGACGATATCGGCCCCGTTTCTGTACGCCGCGATCATCTTGGGGATGGCTTCGATGTCGTCCTGCAGATCGGCGTCCAGGCTCACCAGCACCTCGCCCTGTGCCGAGAGCAGCCCCGCCAGCAGCGCATTCTGGTGGCCTCGATTGCGCGAAAGCTTGAGCCCGTGAATGCGCGAATCGCCACGATGGAGGTTTTCGATGATGCGCCAGGTGCCGTCTTTCGATCCGTCGTCGATGAACGTGATGCTGCTGCGCTCGTCTGCGATGCCTTCGCGCTGCAAGCGGTCGATCTGGGCGAGCAGTTGGCGGCTGGTCTCGCCGAGGACTTCTTCCTCGTTGTAGCAGGGGACGACCAGGTTGAGGTGCAAGGCGCTCATGGGGGCGGGATTCCTTCTCCTGTATAGGCGGGCGATTTCAGCGGACGGCCAGGCTGAAACGCAAAATAGCGGCTCCCCAGATACCCGCTTACGGTATAGACCCCCATGCCGACGACGTGCGGCAGAAAACTTTCAGGCCCCATCAGGCCGCGCATGGCGAACAGCACGGCAAGATTGGCCGCGTAGGCCATGGCGCATACCAGCAGAAAACGCGGCAGGCTGCGCGAAACGGTACCGCGATGCTGGAAGGTCCAGAGCCGGTTGAGGGTATAGCTCCACGCGATGCCGATGGCGTAGCCGGTGACGTTGGCAGGCAGGTCGGGCCAGCCGAGCACGCGCCAGCAGAGATAAATTACCCCCATACCTATCAGCGTATTGCTGACACCGACCAGCAGAAACCGCACCAGGGTGTTGTTGCCCTTCATGCGTTGACCGCCGAAACGAAATATTGCGCGCCCAGCGGCAGCTTGCGCATCCAGCGTTCCATGGGACGGGCGAACGCCAGGGGCTTCGGGAAGAAAATGCGGTAGACCGCCTCTGCGGCTTTCCAACCGGCTGCGGTGATGCGCTGGGTCATGTCGCCGGCACCGATCAGTACGGCATTTTCATCGAAAGGGCAGCTACGTACTGCCGCAACTGTGAGCGGATTGAGCGGGTTGTGCTCGAACAGGAACAATCGGCCGCCGGGTTTGGTGACGCGCTTGAGTTCTTTTAGCCAGTTGCCGTGCTGGTCTGGGGGAATATGGTGAAAGACACAAGCGGTAAAGACTAAGTCGAAACTCGCCGCGTTGAAAGGCAGTTGCTGCGCACCGATCTCGCAATACTGGGAGGCGATGTCGGGAAAACGCGAACGACTCACTTCCATGCAGCGCCGGGAGATATCGGCATTGACGACCATGGCCTGGGGAAACCACTGCGCGAGGTGCGGCAGGGTATTGCCCGTACCGGAGCCGAAATCCAGGATGCGCCGGACATCGCTCCGTGCGCTGCCGAGCCACTCTGCAACGTCGACTACCTTGTAGCGGGCGAAATATTCAGGCGACTCGCCCGAAGCCGCAATGCTTTGCGCATGCATCTCGGCATACTCGTCTGCAATGCGATCGAATTCGGTTTTTTCCGTGGCGTGGCCAACCATTTGGGCAATAAATCTCTCGTGAGCTAGGCGTTTGACTCACGGCGAGTATGGCCGCGCCTCTACCGCCGCTCTGTGCGGTAGAGGACAAAGAGGGGAATGGCGTTACAGGCTGAAAACGTTGAGCGCACCGCCGCCGGGCGCAGCGTTGTAGCGGGCCAGATCGCGATAGGCTTTTGCAGCGCCGGCGCCGTCGTTATCTTCCGTGAGCCCCTGGTTGAGCGCCACGCCGGCCCAGCCGCCGATGCCGGAAAACACGCCGATGTACTGCTTGCCCTTGTGGCCGTAGGTCATGGCGTTGCCGATGACGCCGGAGCCGACCTGGAAGCGCCACAATTCCTTGCCGGTATTCGCATCCAGCGCCTTGAACCAGCGATCCAGCGTGCCGTAGAACACGAGGTCGGACGCGGTTGCCAGTGCACCGCCCCAGGGCGAGAATTTTTCCTTGTTGTACCAGCGCGTCTTGCCGTGCAAGCCATCCCAAGCCATGAATCCGCCCATTACGCCGTCCGGGCCGGGGTACATCAACAGGCTTGCGCCGACCCAAGGCTGGCCGGCCACATATTTGGTCTCCATGGCTTCGTAATCCATGCACAAGTGGTTGAGCGGCACGTAGAACAACTTGGTGCGCGGCGAATAGGCGGCCGGCTGTTCGTCCTTGGTGCCCAGCGCGGCGGGGCAGATGCCTTTGACGTTGGCGTCTTCATGAGTGGCGTAGCGCGGGTCTTTTTGCGGAATGCCAGTGGCGAGATCGACGCGGGTTGCCCAATTGACGAAGGGGTGTACTTTCTCCGCCACCAGCAGCGTGCCGTCGCGGCGATCCAGGGTGTAGGCGAAGCCATTGCGGTCGAAATGGGTGGCGAGCTTCTTGCCTTCGGCGTCCCACAGGATGATTTCATTCACGCTGTCGTAATCCCACTCGTCGTGCGGCGTCAGCTGGTAGCCCCAGCGCGCCATGCCGGTATCGAGGTCGCGGGCGAACAGCGTCATCGCCCACTTGTTGTCGCCGGGGCGCACATCGGGGTTCCACAGCGACGGGTTGCCTGTGCCGTAGTAGACCAGGTTCAGCTTGGGATCGTATGAAAACCACCCCCATACCGGCCCGCCGCCATGCTGCCAACCGTCTTGCGTGGCTTGGGGCTTGAGCCAGGTCTTGATGCCGAGATCGGATTCCGGGAATTTGAGCTGCGTTTTATCCAGCGACTGGTATCCGCCGCCTTCCTTGTTGCCGCCGTTGACGTTTTCATAAGAAGAAAGCGCGCTGTAATGCGGGTTGCCTCGGTTAAACCCCGGCCCAATCAGCACCTCCGCATCCGGCCCCGTGCTATAGGCTTTCCAGGCCAGCGAGCCGTCCTTCAGGTTGTAGGCCGCGATAAAGCAGCGAATGCCGAATTCGCCGCCGCTGCAGCCGGTGAGCACCTTGTCCTTGAAGACATGCGGCGCGTTGGTATTGGTGCCGCCCAGCTTGGGGTCGTTAACCTGCACATCCCACACCTTGGCGCCGGTCATGGCATCCAGCGCGACCAGCACGCCGTTGTTCTGCTGCAAGAAAATCTTGCCGTCGCCGTATGCCAGCCCCCGGCTCACGCTGTCGCAGCACAACACGGCCTGCACCGTGTCTTCCTGCCGCGGGAAATACGCCCAGGCGATTTTCTGGTCGTGGTCGAGATCGAGTGCATACACGTTGTTGGGAAAGGCCGTATGCACGTACATCAAGTTGCCGACCACCAACGGTGCTCCCTCATGTCCCCGTGCCACGCCAGTGGAGAACGTCCAAGCCAGATGCAGGTTGCGCACATTGCGGCGGTTGATCTGGGTGAGGCGGCTGTAGCCCTGGTTTTCATAATCCTTGCGCTGAGCGACCCATTGGTTGTCGTCGTGCATCAAGGCTTGTAAAGGGTCGTCGGCCAAGGTCGTCAGCGGCGCGAGCATTAACAGGGCGGTAAAACTTTTGGACATGGCAATCGGAAGGGAAACGGGGCGGCCATTATAGGACGGCGTAAGAGAATTGAAAGCCGACACCGGCATGATGAAACCTCTCTTCAAAGCAACGCTGGTTAGACGCATGAGCGCAAATAAATTCACCAAAAAATTCTGGGGACGCCTGATTCTCGCCGCGGCGGTGGTATTGCTGGTAGTGGGCGATTTGCTGACGACGGGCGTAGGGAGCTTGTTTGTGACGCTGGGCGCGATGGGATTGGGATTTGTGGGGTTGTTGTTGGCGTTTGCAGAAGAGGATTGAATGATGGCTGTGCAGGATGGCATTTACGCCCGTAAGCTCGGGTTGCTCGCCACGCTTGATATATCCCCCCGCACAGACCTCCCCACCTCACCCTGCCATCCTCTCGCATTTTCAATTCTTAGCAGCCCCGATACATTCGGATACATATTGAAATGCTGCTTATGCAGCGATTTGTGCGAAAATCCTTACACATCGTTGCCAGGGAAGGTTTCCCCTGGTCTTCCGGCGTCCCTGGTTCGGGGAGCCGATTTGCGTTAACTGCTTCCAGACTCTAGCCCATGTGGATCGTTGAAATTGCGTTGCGTCGTCCGTACACGTTTATCGTGATGGCGCTGCTTATCCTGTTGGCGACGCCGTTCGCGTTGCTGAAAACTCCGGTGGATATCCTGCCCGATATCAATATCCCGGTGATCAGCATGGTGTGGAGCTACAACGGCTTGTCTGCCGAAGAGATGGGCCAGCGTGTCACGTCCATCAGCGAGCGTAGTCTGACCACGACAGTGGACGACATCGAACATATCGAGTCGCAATCGTTGGCGGGCATCTCGGTCATCAAGATTTATTTCCAGCCATCGGCGAATATCCAAACGGCGATTTCGCAAGTCGTTGCCATCGCGCAGGCCCAATTGCGCCAGATGCCGCCGGGCATTACGCCGCCACTCATCATCAAATATACGGCGTCGAGCATCCCCATCATCCAACTCGGCCTTTCCAGCAATACGATGTCCGAGCAGCAGTTGTTCGACAACGGCATCAACTTCCTGCGGCCCAAGCTCATCACCATTCCCGGCGCAGCGGTGCCGTACCCCTACGGCGGAAAGCAGCGGGTGATTTCGGTAGACCTTGATACCCAGGCGCTGCTGGCCAAGGGCATGACGCCTAGCGATATCGTCAATGCAGTGAGCGCGCAAAATCTTATCCTGCCAGCTGGTACGGTGAAGATGGGCGAATCGGAATACGCGGTGCACCTCAACGGCTCGCCGGAGACTATCGCCGAGTTGAATCAGCTGCCGGTTCGCAGCGTGGCGGGCAGCACGACCTACTTGAGCGAAGTCGCCCACGTGCGCGACGGCTTTACGCCGCAGACCAACGTAATCCGTCAGGACGGCCAGCGTGGCGTGCTGATTTCGATCATCAAGAACGGTAGCGGGGCTTCGTCGCTGGATATCGTCGATACGCTCAAGAACATGCTGCCGACGGTGCTGAAAGGCTTGCCGCCCGAACTCAAGGTGCAGCCGCTGTTCGATCAATCGACCTTCGTGAAATCCGCAATTTCCGGCGTACTGCATGAAGCCTTGATCGCTGCGGGCCTCACTGCCGCGCTGATCCTGCTATTCCTGGGCAACTGGCGCAGCACTGCGATTATTGCGATTTCGATTCCGCTGTCGATCTTTACCTCGGTGCTGGTGCTGCACGCGCTGGGCGAGAGCATCAATATCATGACGCTGGGCGGTCTCGCACTCGCGGTGGGCATTCTGGTGGACGATGCGACGGTGACGATTGAAAATATCGAACGCCACCTGCACATGGGCACCGAGATGCACCAGGCCATTCACGATGGCGCGGGTGAAATCGCGGTGCCTGCGTTTGTCTCGACGTTGTGTATCTGTATCGTGTTCGTGCCGATGTTCTTTCTCACCGGCGTGGCGCGCTACCTGTTTGTGCCGCTGGCGGAAGCGGTGATCTTCGCCATGCTGGCGTCTTACGTGCTGTCACGAACTCTGGTCCCGACGCTGGTGATGATGCTCATGGACCGCTCGCACATCAATCCGGAACAGCGCAACCTTTTCCAGAACATCTACCACAGCTTCGACCGCGCTTTCGAACGTTTGCGCGGCGGCTACAAGGTGGTGCTGGGTTCGGTGCTGGAATACCGGCGTCTGTTCGGAGCGGCTTTCCTGGCGTTCTGCCTGCTCTCGTGCGGCCTGTATTTCGTGTTGGGGCGCGATTTCTTCCCCAACGTAGACGCCGGCAAGATTCGCCTTCACATGCGCACTCCAACCGGCATGCGCATCGAGGAAACGGCGCGCACCGCCGACCTGGTAGAAGCCGAGATGCGTCGCATCCTGCCTGCGAACGAGCTGGAAACCATCCTCGACAACATCGGCCTGCCGTATAGCGGTATCAACCTTTCCTACAGCAACGCCGGGACCATCGGCACCATGGATGCCGAAATCCTGGTGTCGCTGAAGGAAGGCCACAGGCCAACGCGAATCTACGTGGACCAGTTGCGCGATGAATTGCCCAAGCGCTTCCCGGGCATCGAGTTTTTCTTCCAACCCGCGGATATCGTCACGCAGATTCTCAATTTCGGCATGCCTGCGGCCATCGACGTGCAGTTCTCCGGCAAGAATGTCTATGCCAGCCACAAGCTCGCCAGCGAGATGCTGGAAAAAATCCGCAAGATTCCGGGCACGGTGGATGTGCACATCCAGCAGCGCATGGACCAGCCTGCGCTCAAGATGGTGATGGACCGCACTCGCGTTCAGCAGTTGGGCTTCAATGCCAACAATGTCGCGCAAAACGTGCTGGTGTCGCTCTCGGGCAGTTTCCAGACTACGCCGTCGTTCTGGCTCAATCCCAAGAACGGCGTGGTGTACAACCTTGCCGTGCAGTCGCCGCAATACCGGGTCGACTCTATCGATACCTTGCTGCAAACGCCGGTGCACGGCAGCCCGGACGTCAAGCCGCAGCTATTGGGCAATCTGGTGCAAGTGAAGCCTGCAGAAGAGCAGGCCGTGGTGTCGCACTACGATATTTCGCCGGTGGTCGACTTGTATGTCAGCGTGGAAGGGCGCGACCTCGGCAGCGTGGCCAGCGAAGTCCGCAAGCTCGTGGAAGATGCCAAGACCGATTTGCCGCGCGGTGCCGATATCGTGATGCGCGGCCAGGTGGAAACCATGAAGACGTCGTTCATCGGCCTGGGTGCCGGGCTCGCCGTGGCCATCGTGCTGGTCTACCTGCTGATCGTGGTCAATTTCCAGTCCTGGCTCGACGCCTTCATCATTGTCACTGCACTGCCTGCGGCCCTGGCCGGTATCTCCTGGATGCTGTTCGTCACCGGGACGACCTTGAGCGTGCCTGCGTTGACGGGTGCCATCATGACCATGGGCGTGGCGACGGCCAACTCCATCCTGCTGGTGTCGTTCGCCCGACAGCGGCTGCATGACGGTTTGACCGCCCTCGAAGCCGCGCTGGAAGCCGGGGCCACCCGTATCCGCCCGGTGCTGATGACGGCGCTGGCCATGATCATCGGCATGATCCCCATGGCGCTGGGCCTGGGCGAGGGCGCCGAGCAGAACGCGCCGCTGGGTCGCGCCACGATTGGCGGCCTGCTGTTTGCCACGGTTTCTACATTGTTCTTCGTGCCGGTGGTGTTCGCCGCCGTGCACGGCCGCCTCGCACGCCGCAAGGCCAACGAGGCTCAAGAAGGAAAAGCCTGATATGTCTGACCTGCAATCCCATTCTGTTTCCGAATCGCATCGCCGCCGCCTCGTTGGGCGCGCCGGATTGATCGCCCTTGTCGTGCTGGTGCTGTTGGCCGTCGGGGCCACGCGCACCGTGCTGATTCGCAATGCACAGTCCCGGCAATTGGAAGAAGCCGCAAAAACTCAAGGCAAGCTCTATGTCACGACCATCCGCGCAGGGGTGGATAGAAATGAGCCGGGCAAGGAAGGGCGCAAGACAGTGCTGCCTGGTACGCTGCAAGGCTTTATCGAGTCGCCCATTTATGCCCGCAGCAACGGTTATCTGCTGCGCTGGAACAAGGACATCGGCAGCCGTGTGAAGAAGGGCGAGGTGTTGGCCGAGATCGACACGCCGGAAGTCGACCAGCAGCTGGCCCAGGCTGTCGCCGCACGCCGCCAGACCGCCGCCAGCCTCGAACTCACCAAGAGCTCGGTCGAACGTTGGGAGCAGATGCGCCAGCGCGACGTGGTTTCTCAGCAGGAGCTGGATGAGCGCAAGAGCGCCTACGCCCAATCCCAGGCCAATCTGGCGGCTGCCGATGCCGATGTGGCTCGCCTGCAAAACCTGACGGCGTTCAAGCGTATCGTCGCCCCGTTCTCAGGCTTGGTGACGCAGCGCAACGTCGATGTCGGCGACCTTATCACCGCGGGCAACGCCAAGCCGTTGTTCGTACTTTCGCAAACCGACCCGCTCAAGGTTTACATCTATGTACCGCAGGCTTATGCCGGGCAGGTGAAGGTCGGCCAGCAGGTGGAAATCACCCAAAGTGAAGTGCCTGGACAGGTGCTGCACGGCAAGATCGCACGCACCGCCGGCGCTATCGATACCGCAACACGGACCTTGCAGGTCGAGGTCGACTTGCCTAATGCCGATGGCGCACTGCTGCCGGGGGCTTATGTGCAAGTGGCCTTGCCCGCAGGTGCAGCCAAGACGTTAACGGTGCCTGTCAATGCGTTGCTGTTCCGCTCCGAAGGGCCGCGTGCCGCGGTGGTGGGGCAAGATAACAAGGTCAAGCTGCAGGAAGTGAAGATCGGCCAGGATTTCGGCAGCACGTTGGAAATCATCAGCGGCTTGCAGGCCGGGGATCGCATCGTGCTGAATCCGCCGGATTCGCTGGTGGATGGGGTGGAAGTCGTGGCGACCGACAAACCGACGGATAAGCCTAAGGATGATGCACCCGGTCAAAAGGCGGGCGGTAAGGAGAAAGCGGCCAAGTGATGCGCTTCTTCGAACCCAAACGACTCATCATTGTCGCGGCCGTGACCCAGCTATGGGCCTGCACCCCGGGGCCGGAATATCTAAAGCCTGACGTTGCCGTTCCTGCACACTGGTCTACCGAAGCGCCCTGGCATCAGGGCAAGCCCGACGATGCCGCGCTAAAAGGCCCATGGTGGGAACTCTTCGGCGATGCCGATTTGAATGCGCTGGAACAGCAAGCCATGGCGCATAGCCCGAACCTGGAACTGGCCGCGGCAAAACTGGAGCAGGCTAAGGCAACGGCAACGGTCGCCAGCGCCGGACTCTATCCCAGCCTCGACCTCACCGGCGGCGCGGCGCGCAGCAAGACGTCGAAGAACCGTCCTCTCGCAAGCCCGACCGCGCAGCACATCTCCATGACGCAGAACGATTTCACGCTGGGCCTCGGGGTGAATTACGAAGCCGATATCGCCGGCCGTGTGAGCAGCAGCGTCAAGGCAGCGCAGGCTTCTACCGAGCAGGCACAGGCCGACCTCGAAAACGCCAAACTGTTGCTGGCAGCGGAGCTGGCTTCGGATTATTTCAGCTTGCGCGAACTCGACGCCGAAGTCGCAGTAGTCAAGGAAAGCATCAACCTGCAACGCAAGGCGCTGGAATTCGTCTCCGCGCGTCACGACCTCGGTGCCGCTTCAGGCCTCGATGTTGCCCAACAGCAGGCGCAACTGGATGCCACGCTTACCCAAATCGACGCGCTGCAACAACAACGTGCTCGCTTCGAACATGCCATTGCGACCCTGACCGGAACGCCGGCGCCGAGCTTCAGCCTGCCGGAAAAAGTACTGACGCCCAAGCAGCCGGAGATTCCCGTCGCGTTGCCGTCTGACGTCCTGCAACGCCGCCCCGACGTGGCCTCGTCCGAACGTGCCATGGCTGCGGCCAATGCCCAGATCGGCGTCGCCAAAGCTGCGTTCTATCCCTCGGTGATGCTGTCGCCCAAGATTGGCCTGGAAAGCGCGACGCTGGGCAGTTTGTTCAGTGCATCGAGCTTGCTGTGGTCGTTCGGGGTGTCGGCGGTCCAGACCATTTTTGATGCAGGTCGCAACCAGGGTAACCTGGATTACTCCCAGGCTGGGTATCAAGCCACGGTGGCCTCATACAAGCAGGCCGTGCTCACCGCAATGCAAGAAGTCGAAGACGGCCTGAGCGGCAGCGCCATCCTCAGCCGCGCCGCGAACAACGCCCAGAATGCTGTCGCCAGTTCGCAGCGTGTGTTGGACCTCGCCACGGCACGGTACGAAGGCGGCATCGGTACGCATCTCGATGTGATCGCAGCACAGCAGGGGTTGTTGGCTAGCCAGCGCCAATCCGTACAAATTGCCGGGCAGCAGTCCCAGGTGGCGGTATATCTGGTGAAGGCAGTGGGCGGCGGGTGGGGAAAACAGTAATCTCATGCTTGATATTGATTGTCTACAATTGTTTGTATCTCATTGATTGCTATTGCGTAAATTCATGTGTCGCTAGATACTGACGCCATTGAGGCGGCACTGAACTCTTCAGCAAAACAACATCACAACGCTTACCTCTGCGATTTTGCGTTCTAAAGCAAAACCAATACAGGGGAAATTGTGCAGGGAATACAACGGGGTATGTCGACGATAAGGGTTTTCCTCATCGTCGACCATCAAATTCTGCAATGGGGGCTAAGACGGCTCTTACAAAGCCATGCGCCTGAAATTGAACTGGCTGGCATCGCTTCGGGTGTTACCGATGCAATCTCTGTATTATCCAATGCCTCCCCCCATGTCATCCTGCTCGACCTCGACCGTGAACCTGAGCTTATTCCTCAGCTCGTGGCTGCCACTGAAGCTCGAGTACTCGTATTTACCAGGAATAGTGATCAAGCCCGGCAAGATAAGGCTATCTTGGACGGTGCGCGGGGTGTGTTGGAAAACGATGCTCCGGCAGAAATGTTCGTCGAAGCCATTGTGAAGGTTCACGAAGGGCAGCTTTGGCTGGATCGTGCGGCAACAGGACGCATCTTCGTCGAACTTTCGCGACGCGAAAGCGCTAAGGCCGACGTCAAGGAAAAATCCTGGGCGGATGCACTGACCGAACGCGAAAAAAAAATTCTCTCCTGCATGCTCGAAAACACCGGCGCTCCAGCCAAGACGCTGGCCGATATTCTTCACATCAGCGAAAGCACGCTGCGCAATCACCTGACCTCAATCTACGGCAAACTTGGTATCGCCAACCGCTTTGAGTTGATCTCGTTTGCCTACAAAAACAGTCATGCGTTGACACTTTAAAACGGCACTTGCCGTTTCCGGAACGGGAGGAAAGTCCTAATTCTGGTTAGGAGGATCCTCCTGTTTTTTTATTTCTTCTTCCATCGGATATCCCAGATTAAAAGGGATATTCATCTCTTACCCAGCAGTTTCGACCGGTGCAACATAAGCCAACATCAGGCTCCATTCTTAACGCACTGGAAAATTGTCCATGAAACCGAATAGCGAACAGCGTCATGACGAACGTGTAGCGGTCGCGCTCCCAGTACATATGGACAAAATGACGGGAGTGACCCGCGACGTCAGTGCAAGCGGCATCTGCTTCGATATCGATGCCGGATATGCAGCTGGAAGCGAAGTCAATTTCGTGATCGAGGTAGCAACGTTCAACGAAAAAATGCTGCTCAAGTGCAGGGGACATGTAGTCCGCTCAGAACAACATGACGGGAAAGTCAGTGTAGCCGTACAGATTGCCGAATCGGTAATGGAATCGGCTTAACGTCACAACATCAGCAGGGGAAAACCATGGCAACGACGACCACAAGCGGCACCATCACCTCCTTCGGCAATACGCCGCAAGCGACCGACGATCTCTTCTTGGCCTCGACGACTGGCCTGACAGAAGACTCGACGAATATCGTATACATCGATGTGATGGCGAACGATCTCGGCGGCAATGCCAAAGTGCTTTACTCGCTCGATGACGGCATCAGCTCCGGCGGTACCCGGCCGGCTGACCTGCTGACCCAGGATACGGGCCGGGCAGAATCCGTCAGCGCCGATACCAGCCTGAACGGTGCCAAGATCTGGATTACATCCGACGGCAAGGTTGGCTATGACTCCAATACCCTGAGCGCTACCTTCAAGGATCAACTACAGCATCTCAATGCCGGTCAATACATGACCGATAGCTTTACCTACGCCATCCGGCTGGGCAATGGCACGCTGAGCTGGGCCACTGCAACCGTACAGATCGCAGGCGTCAACGATGCCCCGGTCGTCACAGGCGCAGTCAAAGGCGCTGCGGTGGAAGACGGTAGCAAGGTCACCATGAACGCCCTGGCCAATGCTTCCGACGTCGATACCGGGACAGTACTGCATGTTGTCAATGTGCCTGCCACGTTGCCTGCCGGCGTCACCTACGATGCCGCGAACCATGCTTTTACGCTGGATCCGTCCAACGCGGCTTATCAGCATCTTGCTGCCGGACAGACGACGACCGTCACGATCAGCTACGGCGTATCCGATGGCGTGGCCACTACTGCAGCCTCGGTCAGTTTCACGATCACCGGTTCCAATGATGCCCCTGTGGTGACAAGTGCTGTAACCGGCGCTGCCGTCGAAGACGGGGCCAAGGTCACGCTGAATGCGCTGGCAAATGCCAGCGATGTGGATGACGGTGCGGTACTGACTGTCGTGAATGTGCCGTCCAGCTTGCCAGCTGGTGTGGCCTATGATGCGGCTACGCATTCCTTCACGCTCGATCCTGCAAATGCTGCCTATCAGCATCTGGCAGCGGGTCAGACAACGACGGTGACGGTGAATTACGGCGTCAGCGATGGTAGTGCCACAACCGGCGCCTCCGTCAGCTTCACGATTACCGGTAACAACGATGCACCGGCAGTCACAGGGGCTGTCACCGGGGCGGCTGTTGAAGATGGTGCCAAGGTCACGCTCAATGCCTTGGCCAATGCTAATGACGTGGATGACGGTGCTGTGCTTTCCGTTGTTAATGTTCCGGCCGGTTTGCCGAGCGGTGTCAGCTACGATGCAGCCACGCATTCCTTCACGCTCGACCCGACCGATGCTGCTTATCAGCACTTGGCGGAAGGGGCGATTACGACGGTAACGGTGAATTACGGCGTATCCGACGGGACAGACACGACGGCGGCTTCGGTTAGCTTTACCGTTACTGGAACCAACGATGCGCCTGTCGTCAGCGGTGCCGTAACTGGGAGTGCAGTCGAGGATGGTGCCAAGGTCACCCTCAATGCATTGGCGAATGTGAGCGACGTGGACGATGGCGCTGTGCTTTCTGTCGTAAACGTGCCAGCAAGTCTACCGGGCGGTGTCAGCTACGATGCAGGCACGCACTCCTTCACGCTTGACCCAACCAATGCCGCATATCAGTCCTTGGCGGCTGGCCAAACAACGACGGTAACGGTTAACTATGGTGTCTCGGACGGTATCGCAACCACGGCCGCTTCGGTCAGTTACACCGTTACCGGCACCAACGATGCCCCCGTCGTCACAAATACATCGGCCGCAACGGCCGGCAATGTGCAGGAAGATATCGTCACTACGGCCAGCGGCCAACTCAGCGCAAGCGATGTTGATACCGGAGCGACTCAGGCCTGGAGCGTACACGGCTCCGATGCGGGTACTTACGGCAGCATCGCGGTCGATGCCGGCGGGCAGTGGACTTACACGCTTAACAATGGCGCGGCCAATGTTCAAGCCCTGGCGGCAGGCGAAAGCCACGACGAGACCTTTACCATCCGCGTCACCGACGATCAGGGTGCGTATGTCGACCAAACCATTACCGTCACGGTCAATGGCACTAACGACGCGCCAGTGGTAACGGGCGCCGTCACTAGTGGTGCGGTCGAAGACGGCAGCACTGTTACCCTCAATGCCCTGGCTCATGCATCCGATGTGGATAATGGCACGACGCTTGCCGTGGCCAACGTTCCAGCCACATTGCCGGCTGGTGTGACCTATGATGCAGGCACGCAATCCTTTACGCTCGATCCTTCCGATGCGGCTTATCAGCATCTTGCACAAGGCCAGACCACAGTTGTTTCGGTGAACTATGGCGTCACTGACGGTATCGCCACGACTGCGGCTTCCGTCAGCTTCACCGTCACCGGTACTAACGATGCGCCTGTCGTGACCGGCGCTGTTGCCGGCACTGCAACTGAAGATGGCGCGACTGCGACGGTCAACGCCCTGGCCAACGCCAGCGATGTAGACGATAGCACCGTGCTCGCCGTGACCAACGTTCCTGTCGCCTTGCCGGCTGGGGTGACCTACGATGCTGTTGCCCAGACCTTCACGCTGGACCCATCTGACACCGCTTACCAGCATTTGGCGCAAGGCCAGACCACGGTTGTTACGGTGAACTATGGCGTGACCGACGGCATCGCCACCACCGCGGCCTCTGTCAGCTTCACCGTCACCGGCACTAACGACGCCCCCGTTGTGACTGGTGCCGTGACCGGCACTGCGACTGAAGACGGCGCGACTGCCACGGTCAATGCTCTGGCCAACGCCAGCGATGTAGACGATAGCACCGTGCTTGCCGTGACCGATGTTCCTGTCGCCTTGCCGGCTGGGGTGACCTACGATGCTGTTGCCCAGACCTTCACGCTCGACCCATCTGACACCGCTTACCAGCATTTGGCCCAAGGCCAAACCACGGTGGTGACAGTCAACTACGGTGTGACCGACGGTATCGCCACGACTGCGGCTTCTGTCAGCTTCACGGTAACCGGTACCAATGACGCCCCAGTGGTCACAGGCGCCGTCACCGGCAATGCTACGGAAGATGGCAGCACTGTCACCCTGAACGCCTTGGCGAATGCATCGGACGTGGATGACAGCACGACCCTGTCCGTCGTTAATGTTCCGGCCAGCCTGCCGGCTGGCGTCAGCTACGACGCGGCAACGCACAGCTTCGCGCTCAATCCTTCCGATGCGGCCTATCAAGCGCTGGCTCAGGGCGAAACCACGACGGTAACCGTGAACTACGGGGTCACAGATGGTATTGCCACCACGCCGGCAAGCGTGAGCTTTACCTTGACTGGCACCAACGATACGCCCGTGGTGACCAATGCCGCTGCGGATACAACCGGCAGCGTGCAGGAAGATGTTGTCACTGCGATCAGCGGCCAATTAAGCGCAAGCGATGTCGACCACGGTGCGACCCAGACCTGGAGCGTGCAGGGCGGCGATACCGGTACTTACGGCAGCATCGCCGTCGATGCCAACGGCAAGTGGACTTACACGCTCAATAACGATGCATCCAACGTGCAATCCCTGGCTGCGGGCGAAAGCCACGACGAAACTTTTACGGTGCGTGTGACCGACGATCAGGGCGCCTATGTCGACCAGACCGTGACGGTCACCGTCAGAGGCACCAATGATGCGCCCATCGTCACCGGCGCAGTGACCGGTTCCGCCACGGAGGATCAGAGCACAGTGACGCTAGACGCACTGGCGAATGCCTCCGACGTCGATCACGGCACCACCCTGACGGTCGTTGATGTGCCCGCCAGCCTGCCGGCCGGCGTGAGCTACGATGCAACCAGCCACTCCTTCACCCTGGATCCGTCCGATAACGCCTATCAACATCTTGCGCAGGGCCAGACAACGACGGTCACGATCAATTACAGCGTCAGCGACAGCATCACGACGACGCCGGCCGTCGTCAGCTTTACGATCACCGGCACCAACGATGCGCCTGTGGTGACTGGCGCAGTAACCGGCACTGCGACCGAAGACGGCGCGACTGCCACGGTCAATGCCTTGGCCAATGCCTCCGATGTGGACGACAACACCGTGCTCGCTGTGACTAATGTGCCTGCCACACTACCCGCCGGTGTCACCTATGACGCAGTAGCGCAGACCTTTACGCTCGATCCATCTGATACTGCCTATCAGCATCTTGCACAAGGCCAGACGACGGTCGTTACTGTTAATTATGGTGTTACTGACGGCATCGCCACGACTGCAGCCTCCGTCAGCTTCACCGTGACCGGCACCAATGATGCACCTGTCGTCACCGGGGCTGTGATCGGTACTGCAACCGAGGATGGCGCGACTGCGACAGTCAATGCCTTGGCCAATGCGAGCGATGTGGACGACAACACTGTGCTCGCAATCACCAACGTGCCAGTGACATTGCCTGCCGGTGTGACTTACGACGCTGGTACGCAATCCTTTACCCTCGATCCCTCCGATGCGGCGTATCAGCACCTGGCCCAAGGCCAAACCACGGTGGTGACGGTCAACTACGGCGTGACCGACGGCATAGCCACCACCGCAGCCTCTGTCAGCTTCACCGTCACCGGCACCAATGATGCGCCTGTCGTAACCGGCGCAGTCACCGGTACTGCAACCGAGGATGGTGCTACTGCGACAGTCAACGCCCTGGCCAACGCCAGCGACGTGGACGACAGTACCGTGCTTGCTGTGACCGATGTACCTGTCACCTTGCCGGCTGGGGTGACCTACGATGCCGTTGCCCAGACCTTCACGCTGGACCCGACAGGTACGGCTTACCAGCATCTTGCGCAAGGCCAGACCACAGTTGTCACGGTCAACTACGGTGTGACCGACGGTATCGCCACGACTGCGGCTTCTGTCAGCTTCACGGTGACCGGTACCAATGACGCCCCAGTGGTCACAGGCGCCGTCACCGGCAATGCGACGGAAGACAGCAGTACTGTCACGCTCAATGCTTTGGCAAATGCCTCCGATGTGGATGACAGCACGACGCTCTCCGTCACCAATATCGCAACACTGCCGGCTGGTGTGACCTTCGATGCCAATACGCACAACTTTACGCTCGACCCGTCTGATGCGGCCTATCAGCATCTGGCCCAGGGGCAGACTACAACGGTCACAGTCAGCTACGAGGTCTCCGACGGCATCACGACCACGCCTGCCTCAGTCAGCTTCACTGTCACAGGTACCAACGATGCGCCTATCGCTCAAGCCAAGTCCGATGCGGCAACTGAGGGTGGCGCTATTGTGCAAGGCAATGTCACTGCGACCGATGTCGACGACAATGCCTCACTCAGCTATAGCCTGACCGCCACGGCGCCCGCCGGACTGGTGTTCAACAGCGACGGCAGCTACAGCTTCGATCCCACGGTCGGTGCCTACGATCATCTCAAGGCCGGGGCAACCCAGGATGTGGTCGTTAATTATCAGGTTTCCGACGGCATTGCGACCGGTACCAGTTCCCTGACCATCACGGTGACCGGCACTAACGATGCCCCTGTCGTCACCGGTGCAGTCACGGGCAGTGCAACCGAAGACGGCGCGACTGCTACGGTCAATGCCCTGGCCAATGCCAGCGATGTAGACGATAGCACCGTGCTTGCGGTCACCAATATCCCCGTCACCTTGCCGGCCGGTGTTACCTACGATGCTGTTGCCCAAACCTTCACGCTCGATCCGTCCGATGCGGCTTATCAGCATTTGGCACAGGGTCAGACCACAGTAATCACAGTCAATTATGGTGTGACCGACGGTATCGCTACGACCGCAGCTTCCGTCAGCTTCACTGTGACCGGTACCAATGACGCACCTGTCGTTACCGGCGCAGTCACTGGAACCGCGACCGAGGATGGCAGCAAAGCGACCTTGAATGCCCTGGCGAATGCCTCCGACGTGGATGATGGCACGACGTTGTCCGTGGTCAATGTTCCGGTCAGTCTGCCGACAGGTGTTGCCTATGACGCGGCTACACACAGCTTCACGCTCGATCCGACCAACGCGGCCTTCCAGAGCCTGGCCGCTGGCCAGACGACGACGGTGACCGTGAATTACGGTGTCTCCGACGGCATCGCGACGACGGCGGCTTCGGTTTCCTGGACGGTGACCGGCACCAATGATGCGCCCGTGATCACTTCGGGCGCTACTGCAAGCACGCCGGAAAATGTTTCGACCTCGACGGCGGTGTATACCGTTACCGCGACCGACATAGACGGCCCCAGCCTGACGTATTCCCTGTCGGGCACGGATGCCTCGTTGTTCAACATCAATAGCGCCACAGGCGCCGTCACCTTCAAGACCTCGCCCAATTACGAGGCTCCGGCGGATGCGGGCGGCAACAATGTGTACGACATCATCGTCCATGCCAACGACGGCATTGCCGATACGGCCCAGGCAGTGGCGATCAGCGTCACCAATGTGATCGAGACGCCGACTACGACGATCAGTAACATCCATATCTCGTCGGATACCGGCAGCAGCAGTTCTGACTTCATTACCAAGACGGCCGCGCAGACCATTACCGCGACGTTGAGCGCTCCCCTGGGTGCGGGCGAATCGGTACTCGGGTCGGTCGACGGCGGCGCTACCTGGAGTGCAGTCACCTCGGTATCCGGCACCTCAGTCAGTTGGAACACAACGCTCTCGGGCAGCAGCGCGATCGAGTTCAAGGTGGTGAATACCGATGCCCAATCGGGTCCGGTGGCCGTTCAGTCTTATGTGCTGGATACCACCATCGCAACGCCGACGGTTTCGCTGACGAATGATACGGGTAGCTCGAACAACGACCTGATCACTAAGGACGGCTCGCTGACCGTGAGCGCGACGGCGGGAGATGTAACGCGCACTTATACCGTGGATGGCGGCACGCCGAGCGGCAGCTATGTGGCGCCTACGGCGGACGGCAACCATACCGTGGTTGTGACGGATACCGACACGGCGGGCAATGTAGCGACGGCGAGCATTACGTTCAAGCTGGACAACTCCATTGCAACGCCGACGATTTCAGGATTCTCTACCGATAGCGCAACTCTGGGCGATCACATTACCAACGACACTACCTTAGTGATTACCGGTACAGCCGAGGCAGGCAGCTCAGTGACCGTCAAGGATGGCACGACGGTTCTCGGGACAGTCACGGCGGACGGCAGTGGGGCATGGAGCTTTGGGCCCAGCACCTCATTGGCGGATGGAGCGCATGGCTTTACCGCTGTTTCGACCGATGCCGCAGGCAATAGCGCCACTTCCGCAGCTTTTGCGGTGACAGTGGATACTGCTGCCCCGAGTGCGCCATCGATCAATGCAATCGCGAATGATAGCGGTACCGTGGGTGATCACATCACCAACGATACGACGCTGACGGTCAGCGGTACGGCCGAGGCCAATAGCACGATCACCGTGTTCCGCGATGGGATTTCGATCGGTACCGCGACTGCGAATAGCAGCGGTGCCTGGAGCCTGGCAGATGCTACTACGCTATCCAACGGCACGACTTACCAATATTCGGCCAAGGCTACTGATGCCGCAGGTAATACCAGTGGAGCTTCGACCAACTATGCCGTCACCATTGATACTACTGTCTTTGCTCCGGCCTCGCTCGACCTGGCCGCTGCCGATGACACCGGCTCGAGCAATTCGGACAATATCACCAAGAATACGAGCGGGTTGACGATCAGCGGTTCCGGCGAGAACGGTGCGACGGTGACGCTGTTTGACGACACCAACGGTAACGGAATACAGAACGGTAACGAAGCGACACTTGGAACCGGCACCGTAAGCAACGGTAGTTTCAGCATCGATATCGCGCTTGCTGCGGGAACGCATCATGTGGTCGCATTCCAAACAGATCTGGCAGGTAACGTCAGCAGCACTAGTGCTGCCCTGGATATTACTGTCGATACGACTGTGCCAAATACACCGGTAATTAGTTCGATTAACGACAATGTATCGCCAGTGACAGGTACGGTTGGCAGCGGCGGTTCCAGCAACGATGCAACGCCGACTCTGAGTGGTACCGCCGAAGCCAATAGTACGGTGACCGTCAAGGATGGAACGACGACCTTGGGCACGACTACGGCAGATGCGAACGGCAACTGGACATATACTTCGGCAACATTATCCGATGGCTCGCACAGCTTTACGGTGACGGCGACCGATACAGCCGGCAATGTCAGTGCCGCTTCGACGGCTTATACCGAGACCATCGACACCACTGCACCAGGCACGCCGGTCATTAGTTCGATTAACGACAACGTGTCGCCGGTAACGGGTACGGTGAGTAGCGGTGGATCGAGCAATGATACGACCCCCACCTTGAGCGGTACTGCGGAAGCCAGCAGCACGGTTACTGTCAAAGACGGTACCAGTACATTAGGCACGACGACGGCAGATGCGAGCGGCAATTGGACGTTTACTCCATCGGCATTGTCGCAAGGCTCTCATAGCTTCACGGTCACGGCCACCGATGCAGCCGGTAACGTCAGCGCTGCTTCAACAGCCTATACCGAGACCATCGACACGACAGTTCCGACAGTTGGTAGCGTTGCCATCAGTAGCGCTACGGGAGTTCAGAACAATTTCCTCAATGCGGGCGATGTGGTGAGCATCACTGTGGCAATGAGCGAATCCGTTGTTGTGACAGGTACGCCTCAGCTGGCCCTGAATATTGGTGGGACGACTGTACAGGCAAATTATGCCTCGGGTAGCGGATCATCCTCTCTGGTATTCACTTACACGATACAGTCAAATCAAACCGACACCAACGGCATCAGCCTCAATGCCAACGGCTTGTCGCTGAATGGCGGCGCGATCAACGATGCTGCGGGTAATTTGGCTACGCTTACATATAGTGCAGTTGCGGATAACGCTAGTTACAAGGTGGATACCACAGCGCCGAGCACGCCATCGAGCCTTTCCTACAATACGAGCACTCATACGCTGACTGGCACTGCGGACGTAGGCTCCACCGTCAATGTGACGGTGGCAGGAACGAGTGAAGGCAGTGTCACGGTTGGGGCGGGTGGTACGTTCAGCTTAGTCTTGTCACCTTCGTGGAGCGGCAACAAGGATATCGTTGTCACGGCGGCAGATAGTGCTGGTAATGTAAGTGGTCAAGCGAGCATCAACAATACGAAATACCCTGCAGGTATTGCTGGCGAAGCGATCAATCTTGCCTTGATGGATCCTACGCCCGACGTTGCCGACACCATTAGTTATACCGTCAATGGTATGCCGACCGGCTGGACCTTGAGCATGGGCGTCAACAATGGTGACGGCAGCTGGACCATGCAGACCAGCGATCCGTCGGCGATAACGGTGACGACTCCCGCTGACTATGTTGGCGCTTTAGTGCTTACAGTTACCTATAACTGGACGAATGCGGACGGCACCACAGGCAGCGTCGTCGTTTCGGATAATGTGGAAGCCTATGCGCCGGGGTCGCCGATCTTTGCCTGGTCGGGCGATGATACGCTTACCGGTTCCAGCGGCAGCGATCTCTTCGTGTTCGCCCAACCGATCACGAACGATGTATTGCACAACTTTGATCTGGCTGCAGACAAGATCGACCTGATCGGTTTCGGTATATCGAGCTTTAGCGATGTGCAAATCGCCAACGATTCCGCCGGCAATGCAGTGATCACGCTGGCTTCCGGTGAGACCATTACCGTACTGGGCGTGGATGCAGGGGCGTTAACTGTAGGCAACTTCGTTTTTGATCAAGATCCCGTGATAACAAACGCCGGGACGATGACCGTGAACGACGGCGCCATGCTGCCGATCGGCGGGATCATCGACAACACCGGTACTATCGTCCTGGGTTCCACCAATGACTCGACCGAACTCGAAATCCTCGTGAAGAGCGCAACGCTCGAAGGCGGTGGCCAATTGGTGATGTCGGACAACGCCAACAACATTATCTATGGTGGTACGTCTGATGCGGCCCTGATCAACGTCGACAACACCATCTCAGGTGCAGGCCAAATCGGCCAAGGCCAGATGCTGCTGGTCAACGAAGGTACGATCCTCGCCAATGGCAGCAATGCGCTCGTGATCGATACGGGCAGCCATGCGGTGAGCAATACCGGCACCCTGGAAGCGACCGGCAGCGGCGGCCTCATCATCAGCGGCGACTTGTCCAACAACGGTCTGTTGTGGGCCAATGACGGCAACATCATGGTCGGAGGCAACGTGAGCGGTACCGGTACGGCGCTCATCGGCGGTACGGCGACGATCGAGTTCGGCAGCGCTTCGTCGGAGGATACGACCTTTGCGGACGTGGGCAACGGTACCCTCAAGCTCGACCAATCGACGGCTTATACCGGTACGGTTTCCGGCTTCAACGAAGGCGATCGCCTTGATTTTGCCGATATTCTCTCAGGTCCGGGAACGACAATTAATTTCGCCGAAAATGCTGCAGGCACGGGAGGCACGCTGACCTTGAGCGATGGCACGCATACTGCCGCCATCAGGCTGCAAGGCCAGTACTCGGTGGATGGTTTCCATATCTCGGCGGATAGTGGAGCGGGTACGATAGTTTCTTACCTCCCGGTAAATCATAGCGAGCCAACGGTATAAATAATGAAGTATAAGGTCGAGGCTCAGTCACCAGACCAGGTCTCGGCTTCTGTTTGGCTGATTCAGCATTGAGTGGTAGAGCGCCTTGATAATTCGGCCAGAATAGTTCTAGACTGATTTTTCAATCTCTAACTATAGGTCGTGTGAGGAGCCGAAAATGCGTACTGGAGCCGATCAGCGTAGTGACGAGCGGGTGGAAGTGATTCTCCCGGTCTATGTCGAGCAGAACATGGGGATGACGCGTGATTTCAGCGCCAATGGGATTCGCTTCGACACTGATGGCGAGTTTGTGCCCGGGAACGATATCGATTTCATACTGGAAGTCGAGACGTTTACAGATAAGAAATTATTGAAGTGCAAGGGCAGGGTGGTGCGAGCTGAGGCTCACGATGGCCGCATGAGCGTCGCCGCGAGCGTCGAGGAGTCGACCCTGGAACCCATTAAACCCATCTAACTGGCGTCTCGGGGCAGGCAACAGCCTGCCCCGTTGCTCATTTACGCTGCCTCGACCTGCACCAGGTTATCGGACAGACTGGGCGCGTGTCCCAGGTTCACGAATTGATCGGAGCTGATCACGTTGACGGCGCCGCCTCCTTTGGTGCGGCTACGCCAGTAGCCCAGCGTTGCGACCACCACCCCTGGTAGCGTGTCGTCGGTGACACGCGCTTCGCCGTGAAACTCCCCTCGGTCGTTGAACACGCGGATCAGGTTGCCGGGATGAATGTCGCGTGCGGCGGCATCTACCGGGTTGATCAGCACGTATTGATCCCCCTGGCTTTTCACCTTGTGTGCCTCGTTGGCGTATTGCGAGTTGAGGAAGCCGTGGCTCTTGGGCGTGACGATGTTGAGCGGATACTTGAGCGCCAGGGCAGGGTTGGTTTCAGGGCGCTCGCGTGACGGCACGTAGCCGGGCAAGGGGTCGACCGGTTCGCCGCCCTGGAAGGCGTCGTACAACTGACGGAACGGCGTGGCGACGAAATTACCGCCGGCCGCAGCGCTGCTCTTGAACTCGACCTTGCCTGAAGGCGTGGGGAAGTTGCCTTCCTTGTGTGGGCAGCGGTCGTCCGGCGTGCCGACCTTGAGGTGGGCATAGCCGTCTTGCTTGAACGTCTCCATCGTGATCCCGGCCATCTGCGGCGCGGTCCAGTCGATATAGTCTTCGATCATCTCGGCATCCGTGCGCTGGAACTGCGGATCGTCGAAGCCGAATGTCCTGGCGAGACGGCGGAAAATCTCGGCGTTTGAAGCCGTTTCACCCGGCGCATCGATGCACTTGGCGTTGTAGGTGAGGTAAAAGTGCCCCCAGGAGAGGATCATATCGTCCATCTCGGCCGCCATGGTCGCGGGGAGGATGATATCGGCATAGGCGGCGGTGTCGGTGATGAAGTGCTCGGCAGCCACCACGAACAAATCCTCCCGCATCAGGCCTTCGACGATCTTGTTGGATTCGGGCGCTTGGCTCACGGGGTTGGCGTTATAGAACATGACCGATTTCAGCGGCGGGTGCAGCGGCATTTCGCCGTTGAGCGCCTGGCCGAGCCGCAGGTTGTTGATGACCCGCGTCCCTTGCGGAATGTAGTCGGGTCGGCAGATGCGGTCGAACTTGAGTGGGAATTCCCATAGCGGCATTTGCATGAGGCCGCCGCCGACATGGCGCCAGGCGCCGGTCAGGGCCGGGATGCAGCATACGGCACGGATGGTCTGGCCGCCGCCGTGGTGACGTTCGAGCGCCACGCCCATGCGAATGGCGGTTGCCTTGGCGTCGTACATTTCTTTCGCCAGCTTGCGGATATCGGCTGCAGCGACACCGGTAATGGCTTCCGCCCATTCCGGCGTGCAGTCTTTCGCCCGCGCCTTCAGTTCTTCGAAGCCCAGCGTGTATTTTTCGATGTAATCGTGATCCAGCAGGTTTTGCTCAATCAAGGTATTGATCAGCGCCATCGCGAGCGCGCCGTCGGTGCCCGGCTTGGGGATGATGTGCCAATCGGCCTGCTTGGCGGTGAGCGATTTGTAGGTATCGATCACGACGAGCTTGACGCCTTTTTTCTGCGTCTCGTGAATGATGTGCCAGTGGTGCAGGTTGGTGCTGACCGAGTTGCAGCCCCAGATCACCATGTATTGGCTGTGAACGAAACTTTCAGGATCGAGCCCGCCGGTAGGCCCCATGGTCATGAGCCAGGCGGTGGAAGAGCCGGAGCCGCAGAAGGTTCGCTCGCATACCGTGGCGCCCAGCTTGTTGAAGAACGGATCGCCGACGTTGAGCCCCTGCACGATGCCCTGGTTGCCCAGGTAGCTGTAGGGCATGATGGCCTGCGCGCCGTATTCGCGGATGATGCCGGTCCAGCGCTCCTTGATCTCGGCTAGCGCTTCGTCCCAGGTAATGCGCACGAACTGGCGGCTGCCCTTGGGGCCTTTGCGCTTGAGGGGATACAGCAGGCGCTCGCTGTTGTAATGATGGTCGGCGAAATCCTTGAGCTTGACGCACAAGCCGCCCCGCGTCATGGGGTGCTCGGGTTTGCCTTGGACGTCGATGAGCTTGCCGTCCTTGACGGTGTAATTCATCGCGCAGGTGTCGGGGCAATCCTGAGGACAACCCCCATGAAAGATTTCAATAGTCTCGGCTGGTGCGTTCATGCGGCTTCTCCTCGATGGATTGGGCATGCTGGACGGGATGTCCGCACGCTTCGAATAGGCCTGATGCAAAATCGGCGGGGGTTTGTGGTTATACTATACAGGTCTGTATAAATGTCAACGAGGTAGCCCATGTTGCAGCGCTTATCCCCAGTATTTTTTCTGTCCCTGCTCGTCAGCGCTTGCGCGACCTCGCCGACGGCGACCAAAAACGCCGATTGGCCGAGCTACGGTCGCGATTACAGCAACCAGCGCTACTCGCCGCTGACGCAGATCAATCGGGACAACGTGGCGCAACTCACGACGGCCTGGACTTACAAGAGCGGTGTCAATGCGACTTTCCAGGCTACGCCGATTGTGGTCGATGGTGTGATGTATTTATCGCTGCCGTTCAACCACGTGGTGGCGCTGGATGCGCGGGACGGGCATCAACTCTGGCGCTACGAACACAAGCGCCGCGAAGGCAGCAAGATGTGCTGCGGCCCGGCCAATCGCGGTGTGGCCGTGAGTGGCGGCAAGGTTTTCATCGGCACCGTGGATGCGCGGCTGATCGCGCTGGACGCCAAGACCGGTCAAGTGCTTTGGGATATCGACGCCGCGGCCGACGGCACGAGCAACGCCGAAATGGTGAGCTCGCTCAACGACGCCGATCCGCTCAAGAAATCCAAGGTCTCCGGCGCGACCGGCGTGGGTATTGCGATGGCGCCAGTCGTGTATCAAGGCAAGGTGATCGTCGGTATCACCGGCGTAGGTTATGGCTTGCATCTCGATGCCCCGCGCGAGAATGCACCTTTGGGTGCGGTGGTCGGCGTAGCGGGGCGCTATGGCCGTCCGGGCTTCCTAGCCGCCTTCGATGCCAATACCGGCAAGCGCGTGTGGCAGTTCGACACCATTCCGGCAGAGGGTTGGGAAGGCAAGTTCACTCCAACCACGCCGGATGGAATTGCGTTGAACCGCGATATCGCCAGGGAGCGTGCCAGTGCGCCCAATTATCCCGATGCCGGCCGGTTCGGTGGCGGCTCGGCCTGGAGCACGCCGGCCATCGATCCGGAAAGAGGCCTGTTGTTCTTCGGCACCGGCAACCCCTCGCCGCAAATGGACGACGTCTCTCGCCCCGGCGACAACCTCTACACCGTTTCGCTGGTGGCACTCGATGCTGCCACCGGCAAGCTGCGCTGGTACTACCAGCAAGTGCCGCACGATGTCTGGGGCTACGACGTCGCCAGCCCGCCGGTGTTGTTCAATTTGGAACGCGATGGCAAGAAAATTCCAGCGGTCGGCCAAGCCAGCAAACTCGGCTGGTTCTACGTCCACAACCGCGAAACCGGCGAGTTGCTGGTCAAATCCGAAGCCTTCGTCCCGCAGGAAAACATGTTCGTCCACGCCACGGAGCAGGGCGTGCGGATTTATCCGGGCGTGCTGGGCGGTGTGAACTGGTCGCCCTCCGCCGTCGATGAACAGGCGCAAACGGCCTTCGTTGCCGGGATGCACTGGCCGGTCAAATACACCCTGCACATCACGCCTGCCGAAGGCGACAAACCCGCGATTCGCTACTCCGCCCTGGAGCCTCTCGACGAAGCCCGCTGGGGCCTGCTCTCCGCCATCGACTTGCAAACCGGCAAGATTCGCTGGCAACACAAAACGCCCGATCCGCTGGTTGGCGGCGTTCTAGCCACCGCAGGCAACCTCATCTTCACCGGCGAAGGCAACGGCCACCTGGACGCTCTGGATGCCACCAACGGCCAAATACTTTGGCAAATCAAAACAGATGCGGGTGTGAATGCCCCCCCCATGACTTACGAAATTGACGGCATGCAATACATCGCCGTGGCGGCGGGGGGGAACCAGATTTTCGGGTTTAAGCAGGGGGATGAAATGAGAGTGTTTGCTTTGAAAAAGTAATAAAACAAGAAATCTCAGTGTTTTTATGCTTGAGTTCTAAACGTATGCAATATGGGTATTTTTTAATAAAACCTTGATTGAAATGTTTTTTGGTTGGCCTCATACTTAAACTTAACATTTATTTACAAAGCCAAAATAGTCAATTCCGCTAACTAATAAAAGAATAGTGAAGAATAATCAAGGAAGCATTAATGTCTAGCTACATTAGCGACTGGAACGGTAGCTTTACTGATTTAACGATCAGCAATACGGTTAGCACATTCAAAGATGATTTTAATAGTGCAGCTAATTGGTTAAATTCCCAATCTCTAGATAAAAGCTCTCTTGCTTTCACATCTCCCACATCCGTTTCAGGAAGACTCTTGGGCGATCCGGGCAGTACAGTTGTCATGGGGGGGATCAGCGTCAATGTTAGTGCGAGAACCTTTACCTTCACGTCTTTCCAGGTGGCAGGGTCGGATGGATGGGGAGTTAGTCTTAATGGAAATGTAGCCGTTAATGCCGACACTGCTGCTAGCAGCGGGAGCGTGACTCATTATGGCGCTGTAACATCGGCCGGACATACAGTTGATCTTTATGGTAGTGCCGCGGTTTCCGGTGACTTTGACATCCCTAATTTTTCCATTAACAAGATTGCCTACCATACGGAAAATGGAGATTTTCTTCTCAAGGGTTCATTAATTTATCATGATGCGACAGATTCCATTACAGGAAACCTGACGTCCTTTCAATTTACTCAAAATGGTCATACTTATCAGCTAAGTAATTTCTCGATTACATACCAGCAGTTTGAGTCATACGGCAACTTCAACTCCCTTATTGCAGGAGTCATGGCAGGGAATGATTCGATGTCCGGCGCTTCTGGCAATGATGTGCTTGCAGGCTTTGCCGGAAATGACAATCTCAAGGGTTTGACCGGTAATGATAATTTGTTCGGAGGGGATGGTAACGACGTACTCGATGGCGGTGCTGGCACAGATGTCATGTATGGAGGTGCGGGTGCTGATGTGTATGTTGTTGACAATGTGGGTGACGTGGTTGATGAATCACCACATTCTCCATTTACACAACCTTCTGGAATCGTCATGGTTTCCTCTAATGCTGATGCAGGTGGGGAGCATGGAAGCTATCTTTACGGCACAGCCAGGGATAATGCTTTATCCGTAGATGGTCAATTTGCTGTTTTTACAAGTAGTGCCGACTATTTGGATATTGGCGGTACTAATGCCGCGGATGATATTTTCCTTAAAGACATACACACGGGCTCTCTCATAGAGGTTTCTACTTCAGCTACTGGCGAGTTAGGTAATTCGGCTAGCTTATCTGCTGTAATTTCAGGTGATGAGCGCTATGTTTTATTTACCAGTTTTGCAAATAATTTAGTCATTGGCGATACCAATGCCGCTTATGACGTTTTCCGTAAAGATTTACAAACAGGCGCTATCGAACGCGTTTCTACTGACGCCACTGGAGCACAAGCTTCAGGGTCATCAATGGAAGCGTCGTTCTCGAGCGATGATCGGTATGTAATTTTCACTAGTAATGCTACTAATCTGGTTGCCGGTGATCACAATAGTAGTAGCGATATTTTTACCAAAGACCTTCTGGACGGAAGCATACAGCGAGTCTCAACCGATAGTTCCGGAAATGAGGCGAACGGCAATAGTTCTGATGCCTCTTTTTCAGCCAACGGACAATATGTTGTATTCACCAGTGATGCTAATAACTTGGTTAATGACGATACCAATGCTGGTGCTGAAGTTTTTGTTAAAAATTTGGATACTGGCGTTGTTCAGCGAGTAGCACTTGATAGTAATGGAGTCGAGGCTATCGGCTATAAATTAACTTACGTTATTACAAGCCCTACTTCTACTACGTACTCATATACCACACTCGATCCGCAAAGCACTAACGCATCAATTTCAGCTGATGGCCGATATGTGGCCTTTCAGAGTACTGCTACTAATTTAGTAGAAGGCACTGATACCTACACTACCAAAATCTTTGTTAAAGACCTACAGACAGGTGCTATTCAACTCGCATCTTCTGATGTGGCCGGAGTGTCTGCCAACGACTCTAGCGAAAACGCTTCTATTTCGGCTGATGGCAAATATGTAGTGTTTGATAGCCGCGCTGATAATTTAGTGGCGAACGATACCAATGGAGAGTCAGATGTATTTATCAAAAATCTCCAGACTGGCGAAATTCAACGACTTTCTCTTAGCACCACGGGTGAACAAGGACTTTTTGATAGTAATAATGCATCGTTCTCTGCAGATGGTCACTATGTAATCTTTCATACTCTCGACAGTGAGTTGGTTGGTGTATCTGGTAATTCAGGGACGGGCGATGTAGTTCGTGTTGAAAATCCATTTAATCCTCCGCCAGAACCCACTACTCCCGATGATGGTGCAATCGATACGGTTCTAGCTTCTATCACCTATTCATTAGGAGCAAACGTTGAAGATTTAACGCTAACTGGTAGCGCTAGTATTAGCGGCACGGGCAACGAACTCGACAACGTCCTTACCGGCAATGCTGCAGCGAATACGCTCACCGGAAATGAAGGCAACGACACCCTCAATGGCGGCGTTGGCGCCGACACCTTGATAGGGGGGCTGGGCGACGACATCTACGTCGTGGACAACGTGCTGGATGTGGTCACGGAGAACGCGAACGAAGGTACGGACACGGTCAACGCAAGCGTTGGCTACAGTCTCGCCGCCAACATCGAGAACCTCACCCTCAGCGGTCTCAACACCATCAACGGCACGGGCAACGAGCTCGACAACGTGCTCACGGGCAACGACGCGGCCAACATCCTGGACGGCGGCCTGGGTGCGGACACCCTGATCGGCGGCAAGGGTGGCGACACCTACGTGGTGGACAATGCCAACGACGTCGTCACCGAAAGTCTCATCGCTGCCCAAGGCGGCGGGATCGATCTGGTCAAGGCCAGCATCACCTATGTGCTGGGCGACAACCTGGACAACCTCACGCTCACCGGCACGGACGATATCGACGGCACCGGCAACAGCCTCAACAACACCATCATCGGCAACGACGGTGCCAATGCACTGTATGGTGCAGGCGGCATCGATATCCTGAAGGGCGGCAAGGGCGACGACACCTATACGGTGGATCTCATCAAGGTGGGAACCGGGACCACGGCGATCGCCGCCTTGCAGGACAGCGTCACGGAGAACCTGAACGAGGGCACGGACACCGTCATCCTCACGGGCAGCGTCACCGACCTCACCAATGCCACCACGCTCACGTTGGGCGCCAACCTCGACAACCTCGATGCCAGCGGTACCGGCACGACCAAGCTCAACCTTACGGGCAATCTGCTCGCCAACGAGCTTACCGGCAACGACGCCAACAACGTGCTGGACGGTGGATTAGGCGCCGACACCCTGATCGGCGGCCTGGGCAACGACACCTACGTCGTCGACAACGTCGGCGACACCATCACCGAGAACACCGACGAAGGCACGGAGCTGGTCAAGGTCAACATCGCCACGGCGAACGGCACCTACACGCTCGAAGCCAACGTCGACAACGCCACGCTTATCAATGCCGTGGCCTACAACCTCACCGGCAACACCCTGGACAATGTCCTCACCGGCAACGGCCTTGCCAATACGCTCACGGGCGACGAAGGCGCCGACACCCTCAACGGTGGCGCCGGCGCTGACAGTATGATCGGCGGCCTGGGGGACGACGTCTACGTCGTGGACAACACGCTCGACACCGTCACCGAGAATGCCGACGAAGGTACGGACACGGTGCGTTCCAGCGTTAGCTTCAATCTGGCGACCCAAGGCGCCAATGTCGAGAACCTCACCCTCATCGGTGCCGCCCTCAACGGCA
>NZ_BDOQ01000005.1 GCF_003112435.1 Novimethylophilus kurashikiensis | reverse complement strand
AAACGCGAAAGGCCCTCTATTGAGGGCCTTTGCGATGAATGAGTGTCTGGCGGTGACCTACTTTCGCAAGCGAAGAGCTTACTATCATTGGCGCGGAGTCGTTTCACGGTCCTGTTCGGGATGGGAAGGCGTGGTTCCAACTCGCTATGGCCGCCAGACGTAACTGGTAGCAGTTGCGGTTTGTTGCAACTGCTGCAAAAGGGAAGAAGTAAATTGGTAGTAACTTGATTGCTGCTTTAGCAGACCTTGCTGGCGGATTGCCAAGTTACAAGGTTATAGGGTCAAGCCTCACGAGCAATTAGTATCGGTTAGCTTAACGCATTACTGCGCTTCCACACCCGACCTATCAACGTTGTGGTCTTCAACGACTCTTTAGTGGGCTCTAGGCCCAGGGAAGTCTCATCTTGAGGCGAGTTTCGCGCTTAGATGCTTTCAGCGCTTATCTCTTCCGGATATAGCTACCCGGCTATGCCACTGGCGTGACAACCGGTCCACCAGAGATCCGTCCACTCCGGTCCTCTCGTACTAGGAGCAGGTCCCCTCAAACTTCCAACGCCCACGGCAGATAGGGACCAAACTGTCTCACGACGTTTTAAACCCAGCTCACGTACCACTTTAAATGGCGAACAGCCATACCCTTGGGACCGGCTACAGCCCCAGGATGTGATGAGCCGACATCGAGGTGCCAAACTCCCCCGTCGATATGAACTCTTGGGAGGAATCAGCCTGTTATCCCCAGAGTACCTTTTATCCGTTGAGCGATGGCCCTTCCATACAGAACCACCGGATCACTATGACCTACTTTCGTACCTGCTCGTCTTGTCGGACTCGCAGTTAAGCTCGCTTATGCCATTGCACTATCAGTACGATTTCCGACCGTACCTAGCGAACCTTCGCACTCCTCCGTTACTCTTTGGGAGGAGACCGCCCCAGTCAAACTGCCCACCATGCACGGTCCCCGACCCCGATTCAGGGGCCTAGGTTAGAACCTCAACAACATCAGGGTGGTATTTCAAGGTTGGCTCCACGAGAACTGGCGTCCCCGCTTCAATGCCTCCCACCTATCCTACACAAATCTTGTCAAAGTCCAATGCAAAGCTACAGTAAAGGTTCATGGGGTCTTTCCGTCTAGCCGCGGGTAGATTGCATCTTCACAAACATTTCAACTTCGCTGAGTCCCGAGAGGAGACAGTGTGGCCATCGTTACGCCATTCGTGCGGGTCGGAACTTACCCGACAAGGAATTTCGCTACCTTAGGACCGTTATAGTTACGGCCGCCGTTTACCGGGGCTTCGATCAAGAGCTTGCACCCCATCACTTAACCTTCCGGCACCGGGCAGGCGTCACACCGTATACGTCCACTTTCGTGTTTGCACAGTGCTGTGTTTTTATTAAACAGTCGCAGCCACCTTTTCACTGCAACCCCATCGGCCTTCGTCCGCGAGGGACTACAACCTACCGGGGCGCACCTTCTCCCGAAGTTACGGTGCTAATTTGCCGAGTTCCTTCTCCCGGGTTCTCTCAAGCGCCTTAGAATTCTCATCCTGCCCACCTGTGTCGGTTTGCGGTACGGTCTTTATGTAACTGAAGCTTAGTGGCTTTTCTTGGAAGCTTGGTATCAGCAACTTCGCGCCTCAAGGGCACTCGTCATCACGCCTCAGCGTTGACCCTCCGGATTTGCCTAAAGGATCCGCCTACACGCTTAAACCAGGACATCCAACACCCGGCTTGCCTAACCTTCTCCGTCCCCACATCGCATTACATAAAGGTACGGGAATATTAACCCGTTTCCCATCAGCTACGCATTTCTGCCTCACCTTAGGGGCCGACTCACCCTGCGCCGATGAACGTTGCGCAGGAAACCTTGGGCTTTCGGCGAGGGTGCCTTTCACACCCTTTATCGCTACTCATGTCAGCATTCGCACTTCCGATATCTCCAGCATGCCTCACGACACACCTTCACAGACTTACGGAACGCTCTCCTACCATGCATATAAATATGCATCCGCAGCTTCGGTTACGTGCTTAGCCCCGTTACATCTTCCGCGCAGGACGACTCGACTAGTGAGCTATTACGCTTTCTTTAAAGGGTGGCTGCTTCTAAGCCAACCTCCTAGCTGTCTATGCCTTCCCACTTCGTTTACCACTTAGCACGTCATTTGGGACCTTAGCTGGCGGTCTGGGTTGTTTCCCTCTTGACCACGGACGTTAGCACCCATGGTCTGTCTCCTGTGATTGCACTTCTCGGTATTCGGAGTTTGCAATGAGTTGGTAAGTTCTTGTGAACCCCCTAGTCATAACAGTGCTCTACCCCCGAGAGTGAGACACAAGGCACTACCTAAATAGTTTTCGGAGAGAACCAGCTATTTCCAGATTTGTTTAGCCTTTCACCCCTATCCACAGCTCATCCCCTAATTTTTCAACATTAGTGGGTTCGGACCTCCAGTACCTGTTACGGCACCTTCATCCTGGCCATGGATAGATCATCTGGTTTCGGGTCTACGCCCAGCAACTGAAGCGCCCTATTCGGACTCGCTTTCGCTACGCCTTCCCTATCGGTTAAGCTTGCTACTGAACGTAAGTCGCTGACCCATTATACAAAAGGTACGCAGTCACCGAACAAGTCGGCTCCCACTGTTTGTATGCATGCGGTTTCAGGTTCTATTTCACTCCCCTCCCGGGGTTCTTTTCGCCTTTCCCTCACGGTACTGGTTCACTATCGGTCGATTACGAGTATTTAGCCTTGGAGGATGGTCCCCCCATCTTCAGACAGGATTTCTCGTGTCCCGCCCTACTTGTCGCAACCCTAGTTCCACACACGAATTTTCATATACGGGGCTATCACCCTCTATGGCCGGACTTTCCATTCCGTTCTATTAATAAGCGTGCTAAAAGTTGCAGGCTGGTCCGCGTTCGCTCGCCACTACTTACGGAATCTCGGTTGATTTCTTTTCCTCCGGCTACTTAGATGTTTCAGTTCGCCGGGTTCGCTCTACCCACCCTATGTATTCAGGTGGGAGTTCCCTTGCGGGAAGGTTTCCCCATTCGGACATACCCGGATCAAAGCTTGCTTGTCAGCTCCCCGAGTCTTTTCGCAGACTGCCACGTCCTTCATCGCCTGTAATCGCCAAGGCATCCACCACATGCACTTATTCGCTTGACCCTATAACGTTGAAACCTTGCGATTCCTCCATTACAGGAAACTACTAAAGCATTTGTTTAACACAACGGTTCGACTAAAACCGCTGCGCTTGATGCAATCAAATTACCCAATGTTGAACACTCCAACTTCATCACAAAGTCTTTGTGTTCACTTTACTTCTTCCATTTTGTTAAAGAGCAGCTAACTGTCATTGAGACGTTAGTTGTTAGTTCAGAGCAACCTCATAACTAACAACTAACGACTTTAAACAAGTCGATGGTGGAGGATGACGGGATCGAACCGACGACCCCCTGCTTGCAAAGCAGGTGCTCTCCCAGCTGAGCTAATCCCCCATTTAACCTATCCAGGTTCTGGTGGGTCTGGTTGGGCTCGAACCAACGACCCCCGCCTTATCAAGACGGTGCTCTAACCAGCTGAGCTACAGACCCTTTCAGGTCAGCCTCTAGCCATTGTTCAGCCGCTAGCAAACTAACTAGCTTCTAACGACTAGCAACTAACGACTGCTTTTCAAATTAACAACCGACAGGTGTGAATGCTTGCAAGCAGGACATTCTCTAGAAAGGAGGTGATCCAGCCGCACCTTCCGATACGGCTACCTTGTTACGACTTCACCCCAGTCATGAATCCCACCGTGGTAATCGCCCTCCTTGCGGTTAGGCTAACTACTTCTGGTGGAACCCACTCCCATGGTGTGACGGGCGGTGTGTACAAGGCCCGGGAACGTATTCACCGCGACATGCTGATCCGCGATTACTAGCGATTCCGACTTCATGCTCTCGAGTTGCAGAGAACAATCCGGACTACGATCGGCTTTCTGGGATTGGCTCCCCCTCGCGGGTTGGCAACCCTCTGTACCGACCATTGTATTACGTGTGAAGCCCTGGCCATAAGGGCCATGAGGACTTGACGTCATCCCCACCTTCCTCCGGTTTGTCACCGGCAGTCCCAATAAAGTGCCCAACTAAATGATGGCAATTATTGGCAAGGGTTGCGCTCGTTGCGGGACTTAACCCAACATCTCACGACACGAGCTGACGACAGCCATGCAGCACCTGTGTCCACTTTCCCTTTCGGGCACCTAATGCATCTCTGCTTCGTTAGTGGCATGTCAAGGCCAGGTAAGGTTTTTCGCGTTGCATCGAATTAATCCACATAATCCACCGCTTGTGCGGGCCCCCGTCAATTCCTTTGAGTTTTAATCTTGCGACCGTACTCCCCAGGCGGTCTACTTCACGCGTTAGCTGCGTTACTGAAGGATTTCACTCCTCCAACAACTAGTAGACATCGTTTAGGGCGTGGACTACCAGGGTATCTAATCCTGTTTGCTCCCCACGCTTTCGTGCATGAGCGTCAGTGTTATCCCAGGAGGCTGCCTTCGCCATCGGTATTCCTCCACATCTCTACGCATTTCACTGCTACACGTGGAATTCTACCTCCCTCTGACACACTCTAGCCTGACAGTTTCCAACGCAGTTCCCAGGTTGAGCCCGGGGCTTTCACATCAGACTTGTCAAACCGCCTGCGCACGCTTTACGCCCAGTAATTCCGATTAACGCTCGCACCCTACGTATTACCGCGGCTGCTGGCACGTAGTTAGCCGGTGCTTCTTCTTGAGGTACCGTCATTAGCGAACTATGTTAGAGTCCGCCGTTTCTTCCCTCACGAAAGAGCTTTACAACCCGAAGGCCTTCTTCACTCACGCGGCATGGCTGGATCAGGGTTGCCCCCATTGTCCAAAATTCCCCACTGCTGCCTCCCGTAGGAGTCTGGGCCGTGTCTCAGTCCCAGTGTGGCTGATCATCCTCTCAGACCAGCTACAGATCGTCGCCTTGGTAGGCCTTTACCCTACCAACTAGCTAATCTGACATCGGCCGCTCGTATAACGCAAGGTCCGAAGATCCCCTGCTTTCTCCCGTAGGACGTATGCGGTATTAGCACAACTTTCGCTGCGTTATCCCCCATTACACGGTACGTTCCGATGCATTACTCACCCGTTCGCCACTCGCCATCAACCTAGCAAGCTAGGTCATGCTGCCGTTCGACTTGCATGTGTAAAGCATGCCGCCAGCGTTCAATCTGAGCCAGGATCAAACTCTTCAGTTCAATTCCCAACTATTTACTTTGCTTCTTTCGAAGCGATTCGCTTTGGCTTAAAACTTCAAATGAACTTAGGTATTACCTATGTCATTCTCAGATGTAAGCACTTGTATTTCGAGATTCGATATCCCAATCATAAAGACTAGGACCAATCGACTTCCTACTCACAAGCACCCACACCTGTCGGTTGTCTATTTGTTAAAGAGCGTTTACTTCTTAATCACAACTCGCCGTCACCGACAGCGAGCCGCGCATTATACAGATCATTTACGGTCGGTCAA
>NZ_BDOQ01000004.1 GCF_003112435.1 Novimethylophilus kurashikiensis | reverse complement strand
GATCATTTACGGTCGGTCAACAAACTTAACTGTTGGTTGCGGGGGCAGGATTTGAACCTGCGACCTTCGGGTTATGAGCCCGACGAGCTGCCAGACTGCTCCACCCCGCGCCCGTTCTCGACTTGCGTTGCCGTCGAGAGGTGAAACTATAGCAAATTCCGGATTTGCATGTCAACCAGAAATGGAGACTCTCGCAAACTTCCGCTTTCCCACTTGCGCCACAAATGTCGCGCCCACCTTAAGTATCAATCCCTTATCCGAGACTCTCTCACCATCCAACCTGACCCCTCCCTGCTCGATCATGCGCATGGCCTCAGAGGTACTAGCCACCAAGCCAGCTTGCTTCAACATTTGCGCCACTGGCAAACCAGCCACTTCGCAATTAATTACAATCTCCGGAACATCGTCCGGAATTACACCCTTCTGAAATCTAGCCTCAAAATCTGCCAATGCCTTCTCAGCAGCATGCTGCGAATGAAAGCGGCCTACGATTTCCTGAGCAAACCCCACCTTGATATCTCGAGGATTACGGCCCTCGGCGACTTCCTGTTTCCAACGTCGAACATCTGCCAACGGGGCAAAGGACAGCAACTCGATGTACCGCCACATCAGCTCATCCGAAACGGACATAAGCTTCCCGAAGATTTCCTGCGGCGCCTCATTAATGCCTACATAATTACCGAGCGACTTGGACATTTTATTAACGCCATCCAACCCTTCGAGCAAAGGCATGGTCAGAATGCATTGTGGGCTTTGTCCGAAATGCTTTTGCAATTCACGCCCCACCAAAAGATTAAATTTCTGATCGGTTCCACCCAGCTCAAGGTCAGCCTTCAATTCAACCGAGTCATACCCTTGCAACAACGGGTACAGAAATTCATGAATAGCGATCGGTTGATTACCACGGTAACGCTTACTAAAATCATCCCGCTCGAGCATACGGGCAACAGTATGCGTAGCCGCCAGCCGAACCATCCCCGACGCCCCCAGCTTCTCCATCCAAGTAGAGTTGAACACGACCTCCGTTTGCTCGGGCTTAAGAATCTTGAATACCTGCTCGGTATAGGACTTGGCATTCTCCTTGACCTGCTCTTTGGTCAAAGGTGGGCGAGTAGCACTTTTACCTGTCGGGTCCCCGATCATCCCGGTGAAATCTCCAATCAGAAACGATACCTGATGCCCCAACTCCTGTAGGTGGCGCAGTTTGTTGAGCAAGACCGTATGCCCAAGATGAAGATCGGGCGCAGTAGGATCGAAGCCCGCCTTGACCCGCAACGGCCTCCCTGACTTCAACTTCTCGACCAACTCCTGTTCGACCAGCAACTCATCGCTGCCACGCTTGATTACTTCCAACACTTCATGAACTTGAGACATGACTAAATCACACCAGGTAATAGATTTCTGTTAGCATGCGGCCTGACCTTTTGCTTCACACATATAAGGTATGCCAGTGCAAAAAAAGACCCCCATTCTATCTCAAAAGCCAGTATCCAACCCGGGCAACCGCCGCCTCCGCTGGCTGCTTGCGATCTCATCTGTCCCATTGTTCGGCATCGTTGCAGCCTTCGGTATCGCGCCCCAGACAGCCCCTATTAATGTGCAGATCACCGAAGTCGTCCAAAACCTCGAACTTCCAGAGGTACAAGAAGTCGCCTCTACCCAGCCCATGTGGCAAGCCGACCAGATCAGGCGTGACGATACGTTGGACACCCTGCTGACACGCGTCAACATCCGTAATCCCGAGGCAGTCGCATACCTGCATCAAGCTCGAGAGGCCAATGGCCTGGCAACACAACTTCGCCCCGGACGCACCATTCTCACCAAGACGACAGCAGACGGCACACTGCTCGAGCTTCAGTTTCTCATCGACAGCAATCATGGCCTTTTTGTCAGCAAGAC
This sequence comes from Novimethylophilus kurashikiensis, assembly GCF_003112435.1. Taxonomy (GTDB): domain Bacteria; phylum Pseudomonadota; class Gammaproteobacteria; order Burkholderiales; family Methylophilaceae; genus Novimethylophilus; species Novimethylophilus kurashikiensis. The sequence continues at coordinate 91,236 of NZ_BDOQ01000004.1, read as the reverse complement.
AGACAACGGTTACACGGCCGAAGAAAAACCCTTGCTGGTCGAAACCCGTTCCATCATGAAATCGGCTGAAATCCAGAGCTCGTTGTTTGCAGCGACCGATGCGGCCGACATTCCCGACCAGATCGCCCTGCAATTAGCCAATATTTTTTCTTCGGAAATCGACTTCAACCTCGACTTGCGCAAAGGCGACCGTTTCAACGTCGTTTACGAGGCAGCTTTCAGTAACGGCGAGCTCATCAAAACCGGCCGCATTCTGAGTACAGAATTCGTTAACGCAGGCAAAGCTTACAGCGCCGTGTTGTATCGTGACGCCCAAGGTCATGAGAATTACTACACGCCTGACGGCAAGAGTCTGCAGAAGGCATTTCTACGCTCACCATTGGAGTTCAGCCGCATCAGCTCGGGGTTCTCACTTGCCCGTTTTCACCCCATCCTCAACACATGGCGCGCTCATAAGGGTGTGGATTATGCAGCCCCGATTGGTACGCAAGTCAAAGCCGTGGCAGACGCCACTGTCGCTTTCGTCGGCAAGCAGAATGGGTATGGCAATGTCGTGATGCTGCAACACGCCGGAGGAATCACCACGGTATACGGCCACCTCTCTCGCTTTGCTGCCGGCTTGTCCAAAGGACAACGCGTACCGCAAGGCAATCCGATCGGCTATGTGGGGATGTCCGGCATGGCTACTGGACCGCACCTCCACTATGAATTCCGGGTTCATGGCGAGCATCGTGACCCGCTCAAGGTGGCACTGCCCACTGCAGTCCCGCTCAACTCCGCGACCATGGCGGATTTCCGCAAACAGACCCAGCCGCTGCTGACACAATTGGACCTGCTGCGTAAAACCAGCATCGCCTCAGCGGAATAGATTCGATGTCGTGTTACGTCGGGCTCATGTCTGGCACGAGCCTCGATGGCATCGATGCCGTACTTGTTGATTTTGAAAACGCAAGCGGTCGAACTTTAAAGACCGCTTACGTTCCCTACCACCCCGAAATTAAACAGACACTGCTCGACCTGCACTTCTCCAAAGCAGGCGAACTCGAGCAGTCGCTGCTCGCAGCCAATCAACTAGCCCGCCTTTATGCCGAAGCAGTCAACCAGCTCCTTGATGGTACCGACGTCACCCCACGCGCTATAGGCTGTCACGGACAAACCATACGTCATCGGCCAGAACTTGGATATACGCTCCAACTCAACAATCCAGCCTTATTGGCTGAGCTTACCGGGATAGATGTCGTCGCTGATTTCCGCAATCGGGATATCGCAGCCGGTGGACAAGGCGCCCCGCTTGTCCCGGCTTTTCATCAAGCCGTCTTCGCTGACTCGGACACCCCTCGCGCGATCATCAACATCGGAGGCATCAGCAATATCACGCACCTATCCGGCACAAACGTGACTGGCTTCGATTGCGGCCCCGGCAACCTGTTACTGGATGCCTGGTGCGAACGCCATACTGGCGCCCCGTACGACAAGGACGGCGCCTGGGCTCGCGAAGGGGAGGTGTCGAACTCGCTACTCGACAAGCTTTTGTCGAATGATTTTCTACAACTTGCACCGCCTAAAAGCACCGGACGGGATTTGTTCAATATGGCCTGGCTGGAGCATCAGATCTCAGCCACGGCCCAAGCCAAAGACGTGCAGGCGACCTTGGTAGAATTCGCCGCCCGTTGCATCAGCGACGCCATCACGCGACATTGCGCCGATGTCCGGGAAATTTATCTATGCGGTGGCGGCACGCACAATGGATTATTGGTCCAACGCTTGACTCATCACCTGCCGCATATATCTGCGGCTTCGACTGAGAAACTGGGGATCGCACCGGACTGGGTAGAGGCCATTGCTTTTGCCTGGCTGGCTAAACAAACCATGGAAAGAAGACCCTCTAACATCCCTGAAGTGACTGGTGCAGCAGGCCCCCGCATCCTGGGTGCCGTCTATCCGGCTTAAAACAATACTTGCTGCAAATTTATTGCCCACCTAGTATGTAGGGCTAGCGATAATTAGCCCCGCTTTTTGTATACTTCGATGCATATGAAAAAACCTACCGTAGCCACTTTAACCTTCGATAACGGCGCCCAAGCAATTGAGCTGCCAGTTCTTTCCGGAACCTTGGGCGAGGATGTCATTGATATTCGTGCCCTTGGCAAGCACGGTTATTTCACCTACGACCCGGGATTCCTCTCGACAGCCAGCTGCAGTTCCAGCATAACCTTTATCGATGGCGACAAAGGCTTGCTGTATTACCGCGGCTACCCAATCGAACAACTAGCCGAACACGCCTCTTTCCTTGAGGTTGCTCACCTACTAATCAAGGGCGAACTGCCCAATGCTCAGGAATACAGCGACTTCTCCGACACTGTGCATAGCCACACCATGCTGCACGACCAGATCAGCACTGTGTTTCGTGGCTTTCGCCGCGATGCACACCCGATGGCCGTCATGGTTTCGGTGGTTGGCGCCATGTCAGCTTTTTATCCTGAAAATGCTGATGTGACCGATGCACGGCAGCGCGAAATCGCAGCCTTCCGACTACTCGCAAAAATTCCGACTGTCGCGGCATGGTGCTATAAGTACAACCGGGGCGAGCCTTTCACCTACCCGCAAAATAGGCTCAATTACAGCGAAAACTTTATGCACATGATGTTCGCAACCCCTTGCGAACCCTACACGCCTAACCCCATTCTTGCTCGCGCACTGGAACGCATTCTGATCCTGCATGCCGACCATGAGCAAAACGCTTCCACGTCTACGGTTCGGCTTACCGGATCAAGCGGCGCCAATCCGTTCGCGTGTATTGCCGCAGGCATTGCCTCGCTTTGGGGTCCCGCTCACGGTGGCGCCAACGAAGCCGTGCTCAAGATGCTTGAAGAAATCGGCGATGTTTCCAATATCGGAAAATGTATCGAACGCGCCAAGGATAAGAGCAATCCGTTCCGCCTCATGGGCTTCGGTCATCGGGTGTACAAAAACATGGACCCACGCGCCAGCATGATGCGGCGCACTTGCCACGAAGTTCTCAACGAACTTGGTCTGACCGACGACCCGCTGTTCAAGGTTGCACTGGAACTGGAGCGGATCGCGCTTGAAGATGAATACTTCATTAGCAAGAAGCTCTACCCCAACGTGGACTTCTATTCCGGCATCGTGCTCCGCGCCATGGGCATTCCCACCAACATGTTCACTGCGATTTTCGCGTTAGCACGCACTGCCGGCTGGGTGGCCCAATGGAATGAGATGATCACCGATCCGGACGCCAAGATTGGACGCCCGCGCCAGCTCTACAAGGGTCAACAACGACGCGGCTATCTCGCTATCGACGAACGATAAGCCGGGTTCAAGCAATAAAAAAGCCGTTGCAAGCAACGGCTTTTTTATTTGATGCGCATAATCTTATGCCGAGAATGAGGACCCGCAACCGCAAGTGGTCGTTGCATTCGGATTACGAATGACGAACTGGGAACCTTGAAGACCTTCGGTATAGTCAATTTCTGCGCCCACCAGGTACTGCAGGCTCATCGGATCGATCAGCAACACCACGCCATCGCGTTCGACGATGGTATCGTCGTCATTGGTGGTTTCGTCGAAGGTAAAACCGTATTGAAAACCGGAGCAACCACCGCCCGAGACGAACACTCGCAGCTTGAGGTCTGGCGCGCCTTCCTCTTCGATCAGCTCGCGCACCTTGCTGGCAGCACTTTCGGTAAAAATCAACGGGCTTGCAATTTCATTGACCGCATTCATGGTCATCTCCTAAAAGTTCAATTCTCAAATTATCCCCTCCCCTTGAGGGCGGGTCAATCTTGGCGCTCAGTTGCCACCAGCGTTTGCTCGTGACGATAAATCAATTTGCCCTCAACCACCGCACCAATATGCATCTCTAAGGTCTTGTAAGACACATCGCCTGTGACGCGCGATTTCGCCTGAAGTTCCACATATTCGGCAGCAGCCACCGGCCCCATGACCGTACCGTTGATGACAGCGTGAGATACGGAAATCGCCCCCTCAATCCGTCCCTGCTCGCTCAACACCAATGCACCGGGCTTGGGACCGCTTTCTCGCACATTGCCGATAATCACCCCATCGACGCGCAAACCTCCGCTAAAGCCGATATCGCCCTTGATGACAGTATCCGCTCCAACCAAGGTATCGATTCGGTTCTGCGGCTTCTGGCTGCTTCTTGTAAACATGCATACTTCCTTAGTTCGTTAATGCAACTGTTTGCGTCAGCTTCGGCTCAGTAGAGCCACTTTGATAAAACCTGGCCTCAATACTCTGAGGAACAATCTGGGGCGGCAGCACAAACACGCCTTCGACGGGTTGGTAATATTTAAAATTCACCTTTCCGTTTCGCTGGGCCGATCGCTCCCCCATGATTTGCTGGGCGATAGGTTTGTCGTCCTTCATGCCATTCACGGTTAACTGCAAGGTTCCCTGCACGCTCTTGTCGTGCTTGCCGGACTGCACCAACAACAATCGGTATTGATATTCGCCTTGGCGCGGCCCTGCATTAACCTTGAAACTATGCAACTTGATCACCGCGGCCCCGGAACCGTCCTCCAGAATGCTACGATAAAAAGCAACATCCTCCTTCAAGCGCACGTTCTCTTCCTGCAGCGCCGAAAGGTCTTTGGTCAGGTCTTTCTGCGCTACCGTAGTAATTTGCTGCGCGCGTTCGACATGAATCGCTTCGGCATGCAAGCGCTGGTTGTCCTGCATCAATCGTGCGAGTTCCTGCCGCAGGTCGCCTGAAGTACCACTTCCATAGCGCCAATAGCCCAGCCCAAACCCGAGCAAAACAAACGCCGCGGCGATGACCAATCGCCAGTACCAAGGCAATTCCGGCCGTACCGCTACGCTTCTGGCCGTCGGTCCGAAGCGGCTTTTGAACTTGCGGGTCAAGCGCCTCATGGCGAGAGTGGAACGATCTCCAGGCCCATCCGCTCTTCAAACCCGAACATCAGGTTCAAGTTCTGCACCGCCTGTCCTGCGGCTCCCTTGACCAGGTTGTCGATCACCGAGAGTACGACCACCTTGTCACCGCCCTGCGGCCGATGCACGGCGATCCGGCAAATATTGGCACCGCGCACGGAACGCGTCTCAGGATGTGCGCCCTTAGGCATGACATCGACAAACGGCTCGTCGGCGTAGCGATCCTCGAATAATTGCTGAAGATCGGTTTCTTTTTTGATCGTGCCATAAAGCGTGGCATGAATACCCCGGACGAGAGGCGTCAAATGCGGCACGAACGTCAGCCCGACCTTGTGCCCAGACGCAGAAGCCAATCCTTGGCTGATTTCTGGCAAGTGCCGATGCCCGCCAACGCCATAAGCCTTGAAACTATCGGTCGCTTCGGCAAACAAAATATGCGTCTCTGCCTTGCGCCCGGCGCCACTGACACCAGATTTGGCATCGGCAATCAAATGATCTGGATCGACGATGCCAGCCTCCAGCAACGGCAGAAACCCAAGCTGCACGGCTGTTGGATAACATCCTGGATTAGCTACCAGTCTCGCGTCCTTGATGGCTGCCCGATTCACTTCGGGTAGGCCGTACACTGCTTCAGCAATCAAGTCCGGGCAAACGTGCTGCATGCCGTACCATTTTTCCCAGACAGCCACGTCCTTTATCCGGAAGTCAGCTGCCAGATCGATGACGCGCACACCAGCGTCCAGCAACTCGCGTGCTTGCTGCATGGCGATACCGTTGGGGGTTGCGAAAAAAACCACGTCGCAGGACTTCAGGTCGGCCTGGGCAGGGTCGGTAAATGCAAGATCAATGCGCCCACGCAAGCTGGGGAACATATCAGCGACCCGCATCCCGGCTTCGCCGCGGGAAGTAATCGCGTGCAAGGTTACATTGGGATGCAAGGCTAATAGCCGCAACAATTCGACGCCGGTATAACCAGTTCCCCCGACGATACCGACTTTGACTTGATTCAACATTATTCTCACGAACTATTAAACGAGCGACCAATATTAAGGAAGGCAGGCGCGCCATGCAACAAAAAAAGCCGTGTTTCGCATTAAGAAACACGGCTCCATGTCATTGAGTAGACAACAAAAAAGCCGCACAAGGCGGCTTTTTTGCATCCGAAGCGAATTAACGCTTGGAGAATTGCTTGCGGCGACGTGCTTTGTGCAGACCGACCTTCTTACGTTCGACTTCACGAGCATCGCGGGTCACGAAACCAGCCTTGCTCAGTGCGCTCTTCAGCGCTGCATCGTAGTCAATCAAGGCGCGGGTGATGCCGTGACGCACAGCACCAGCCTGACCGGATTCACCGCCACCGGTCACATTGACCATGATGTCGAAGCTTTCGGCATTGCCCGTCAGCTCCAGCGGTTGGCGCAGCACCATACGGGAGGTTTCGCGCGAGAAATATTGATCAACCGGCTTATCGTTGACGACGATGTTGCCCTTGCCGGCCTTCAGGAAGACGCGAGCAACAGAGCTCTTGCGGCGACCGGTTCCGTAGTTGTACTTGCCAATCATGGGAATTCCTTAGATTTCCAGAGGTTTCGGTTGCTGCGCAGCGTGGTCGTGCGTCGCACCAGCGTAAACCTTGAGCTTTTTGAACATGGCGTAGCCGAGCGGGCCCTTGGGCAGCATGCCCTTGACAGCCTTCTCCAGCGCACGGCCCGGGAAGCGTTGTTGCATCTTGGCGAAGGTGGTGCTGGTAATACCGCCGGGATAACCGGAGTGGCGGTGATAGACCTTGCCTTCGGCCTTGTTGCCGGTGACGCGAATCTTCTCAGCGTTCACGACGATGATGTAGTCACCGGTATCAACGTGAGGGGTGTAAATAGTTTTATGCTTGCCACGCAGACGGCGCGCAACTTCGCTGGCCAGACGGCCCAGCACCAAGTCCGTAGCGTCGACTACGAACCAGTCGCGCTGTACTTCGTGCGATTTGGCGGAAAAGGTCTTCATCGGTTCAACCTTGCGTTGCTTAAAATGAAAGGCGCGAATTTTATGTCACCGATCAGGCAATGTCAAATGCTTTCAAATGGTAACTAAGTGCCAAGCCTGCAAAAATTACTCCGCCCAACCAATTATTATGCAGGAAGGCCTTGAAACATCGCTGGCGGTCGCGGTCGCGAATGAGGGTGTAATGATACAAGGCCATTCCCGCGGCGATCGCCAATCCCAGAAAATATGGCCAACGCAGTCCGAGCCGGAATCCCACCCACCCCATGATGCCCAACATCGCCGCGTAGCAAAGCATGATGGCGGCGACATCGAAGCGCCCGAAAAACAGCGCCGACGAACGGATACCGATCTTGATATCGTCGTCGCGATCGATCATGGCGTATTCCGTATCATAGGCAACCGACCAAAATACATTCGCCAGCAACATCCACCATGCCAGCGGAGGCAGCATTTCCAACTGGGCGGCAAAGGCCATGGGAATGCCGAAACCGAAGGCAATCCCTAGATAGGCTTGCGGAATCGAGAAGAAACGCTTGGTTAAAGGATAGGTCGCGGCAAGAAAAAATGCAGCGACTGATAGATAAACAGTCAGCCGGTTCAGTTGCAGCACAAGGAAAAACGCCACCAGCGATAATGCAGCGGCAAGCAGCAAGGCTTCCCTGCCGCTGACCAAACCGGCAGCGAGAGGCCGCATCCTGGTGCGCTCCACATGGGGATCGAATTTGCGGTCGGCATAATCGTTCATCACGCAACCCGCGGAGCGCATCAGCACCGTGCCGAGTCCGAATATCCATACCAACAGCCAGTTGGGATGGCCGCGCCCGGCAATCCACAACGCCCATAGCGTCGGCCACAGCAATAAAAGGATGCCGATGGGCTTATCCAGTCGCATGAGCCGCTCATACAGGTCGAGCTTTTGTTTGATGCGGTCTATATTCATAGGGTTAACACTTCCGGCATGAACACCTCGGTGACCAGAATGGCGTGGCCATCCCGCAGGAAAACTGATCGTCGCGCCCACAACAGGCCTGGTCTACCGATTTCCTTGCGCATCTTATGGCGCAAGTCGAGCTTGCGGTAAGCCAACGGCATGCGCACTACCTGCGCATCGGAAAATAATGCCGCACCCAACGGCCGGCTTCCCAATCGGCCCAATTGTCGCCATGCCCCTAGCAAGCTGGCCCTGGGCAAGATGCTGCGTGCAAATACCAGACGCCGTTCGCCATCCTGCAACCAGACTTCGCGCACCAATGCCGTCTGCCCTTCGCGCAGGTTCAACACTCGCCGCTCGTCGGGAAACGGTTGGCGCCAGTACTGCATCACTTGTCGAACGCCGAATTGCTCGCAGCGTTGCTGCAACCGACGCGTCAGCGACCCTTCATCCCGCAGCCAGTGGCGAAATCGCCCGCTATTGGCAGGACATGGCTGCCAGTCGAGATCGTTGCGCAGTTTCGTTCGTGTTTTCACGGCGCGATTATACCGATGTATGCGCCTCAGACTTTGACGTATTCCTCGGCGTGGCCCAGCCAGCGCTGGAGATGACGTTCGGCAATTTCCGGACATTTTGCCAGTAGCCGATCCGCATACGCCCTCGCCGCTTCGAGCAAATCCGCGTCACGCTCCAAATCTGCGATCTTCAACATAGGCACGCCGCTTTGCCGCACCCCCAGGAATTCTCCAGGACCTCGCAAATGCAGATCGGCTCGCGCAATTTCAAAGCCGTCGCTGTTTTCGTAGATGATCTTGAGGCGCTCGCGTGCCGTCTGCGACAACGGCTTCTGGTACATCAATATACATACGCTCTTGGCAGCACCCCGGCCCACGCGCCCTCGCAATTGGTGTAGCTGTGATAGACCGAAACGCTCCGCATGTTCGATAATCATCAGGCTGGCATTGGGCACATCGACACCCACTTCGATGACCGTGGTCGCAACCAGCAACTGTATTTCATTGCACGAAAATGCCTCCATTACTGCCTGCTTTTCGGCCGACTTCATGCGGCCGTGCACCAGCCCCACTTTCAATTCAGGCAACGCTTCCGACAACATGGCGTGGGTATCGATGGCAGTTTGCAGTTCCAGCGCTTCGGACTCCTCGATCAACGGACACACCCAATAAGCTTGGCGCCCTTCCATGCAAGCGTTGCGCACCGCCATCACTACTTCGTCTCGCCGATTGTCGGCCACCAGCTTGGTCACGATAGGCGTTCGACCAGGCGGCAATTCGTCGATGACGGAAACATCCAGATCTGCGTAATAACTCATCGACAAAGTACGAGGAATAGGCGTCGCGCTCATCATGAGCTGATGCGGCTGCCCGCCTTTTTGCCTCAGTGCCAGCCGCTGATGAACGCCGAAACGATGTTGTTCATCGACGATCGCGAGCGCCAAGTTAGCAAACTCGACCTTCTCCTGGAACAAGGCATGCGTGCCGACTGCCAATTGCGCAGTACCTTCTGCACAAGCTTTCATAGCCGGCGCCCTTGCAGCTTTGGTCTGACTGCCAGAAAGCCACACCACTTGCACGCCCATAGGCTCCAGCCAGGCAGCCAACTTTTGATAATGCTGCTCCGCCAAAATTTCGGTCGGCGCCATCAGCGCAGCTTGCCAGCCGTTCTCGATGGATTGCAAAGCTGCCAGCGCAGCAACCACGGTCTTGCCGCTCCCGACATCGCCTTGCAGCAGGCGCTGCATGGGGTGAGGCTGGGCGAGGTCGGCGCTGATCTCGGCCACCACACGTTTTTGTGCTTCGGTAAGTTGGAACGGCAAACTTGCCAGTAGTTGAGCTGTTAATTGATTTTGCGTCGATAGCGACGGCGCCTCCTGTTCGTGACGCCGTGCATAGTGCTTGCGCATCGAAAGCTGTTGGGCGAGCAATTCGTCAAACGCAAGGCGCCGCCAAGCGGGGTGCTCTCGATCTTCGAGCGCGCTCATCGGCACTTCTGGCGTTGGGTGATGCAGCAGTTGTAGCGCCTCGGCAAAAGGCGGCAAATGGAGCCGTTCCAGCAAGGTCGACGGCAAGGTATCTTCCGGCTCGACTTCAAGCACCGCCTGATGAATCAGCTTCCGCAAACTGCCCTGCCCCATTCCCGCCGTCGTCGGGTAAACCGGCGTCAGGGATTGCTGCAGAGGCTCATCCTCGCCGACTTTACGACATTGGGGATGCACCATTTCCATCCCGAAAAATCCTTGGCGCGTTTCGCCGAACACGCGCAGTCGCACACCCGGCTGGAACTGCGCCTGCTGACTGGGATAGAAGTTGAGGAATCGCAAGTGAAGCAAACCACTGGCATCTTCGAGCTGAAGCACCAGCGCCTTGCGAGGACGATATTGCGCTTCGGCATGGATGACGACGCCCTCGACTTGGGCATGATCGCCCAACCGCAAGTCACGGATGGATGTGATCCGGGTTTCATCTACGTATCGCAACGGTAGATGCAGCGCCAGGTCGAAGGTATTGGTGATGCCGAGCTTTTTAAGCCTGCCGAGGACAGGCTTGGTCGCGCCCTTGAATTCTTCTAGGGACTTCAAAGGCGATTGATAAAGAAGTTAACCCAGTACCAGCACGCCGTCCGCTTCCACCAGCGCGCCGCGCGGCAGTGAAGCAACGCCCACGGCTGCACGTGCCGGATACGGCTGGGTAAAGTACTCAGCCATGATGGTGTTGACCAAAGCAAAGTTGGCGAGATCGGTCAGGAAAATATTGAGCTTGACCACATCCGAAAGGGAACCGCCGGAGGCTTCCGCCACCGCCTTGAGGTTGCTGAAAACACGATGCACCTGGGCTTCGATGCCTTCCACCATTTGCATGGTGGCGGGGTCGAGGCCGATCTGGCCGGAGAGGTAGACGGTATCGCCGACACGAACAGCCTGGGAATAGGTGCCGATAGCCTGCGGGGCCTTGTCGGTGCTGATGATTTGCTTGCTCATTGATGCTCCCTTGTTGATTTGTTTTGTTCGGTGGCGCCCTTGATGCGGTTAATGCGCACTACTTCGGGAATGGCGCGCAAACGCCGCATCAGATGCGCCAGATGAATACGGTTTTCCACCTGCACAGTGAAGTGCATGTTGGTGTAAGCGCTGTCGTCGCCCTCTTCCATGCCGACGTTGTCGATGTTGGAGCCGGCGTCGGCAATGGCAGCAGCGACCTTCGCCAGCACCCCGCGCTGATTGGCGACGGCTAGACGCAAATTGACGTTGAACAGCCTGCGGGTGTCCGGATCCCACTCCACGTCCAGCCATTTTTCCGGATCGTGACGGAACTTGGCGATGGCCGGGCAGTCGTGGGTATGAATCACGAGGCCCTTACCCTTATTAATGAAGCCGAGAATGGGGTCGCCCGGAATCGGCCGGCAGCATTTGGCAAACTGCACTGCCATGCCTTCCGTTCCTCTGATCGTAATGCTGCCCAAGGGGCGGCCTTCCTTGCCTTCCTTAGCTGCAGCGGGCGTTTCCGCAAAAGCGAGCAGCTGGCGTGCCACCATGACGTTGAGGCGCTTGCCCAACCCGATGTCGGTCAGGATTTCCTGCTTGCTCTTAACCCCGTAATCGCGCAGCAATTTTTCCCAACGCGCGTTATCGATTTGGGAAGGCTCGGCGTGCAATGCCCGCAGCGCCTGATTGAGCATGCGCTCGCCCAACAGCGCAGATTCTTCGGATTGAATCGTCTTGAAGAAATGACGAATGTGGGAGCGGGCCTTGCCTGTGACGACATAATTGAGCCACACGGGATTAGGCTTAGCATGCGCCGCCGTGATGATTTCCACATGGTCGCCGTTGTGCAATTCGGACCGCAGCGGCGCCAGCTCTTGATTGATCTTGACCGCTACGCAGCGATTGCCAATGTCGGTATGCACAGCGTAGGCGAAGTCCACCGCCGTCGCCCCCTTGGGCAGCGCGAGGATCTTGCCCTTGGGCGTGAACACGTAGACCTCGTCCGGAAACAGGTCGACCTTGAAATGCTCGAGGAACTCGACCGAATCGCTGCTTTCACTCTGGATTTCCAGCAGGCGCTGCAACCACTGATGAGTCTGCTGTTGCAAGGCCGAGAGTTCAGCATCGCTGCTCTTGTAAAGCCAGTGGGCTGCCACGCCGGCATCGGCGATGTTGTGCATTTCCTGGCTGCGAATCTGAATCTCGATAGGCGTGCCAAACGGGCCGAACAGCGTGGTATGCAACGACTGATAGCCATTGGCCTTGGGGATGGCAATGTAATCCTTGAATTTGCCGGGAATGGGCTTGTACAACCCATGCAACGCGCCGAGAGCTAGGTAGCAGGTCGGCGTATCCTTGACGATCACTCGGAAGCCGTAGATGTCGAACACCTGCGAGAAGCTGTGCGTTTTTTCCAGCATCTTGCGATAGATACTGTAGAGGTGCTTCTCGCGCCCGGTGACCTCGGCATCCATGCCCTGGCTGGCCAAACGATCACGGATTTCATTGAGAATCTTACCGACGACTTCCTTGCGGTTGCCGCGCGCTGCCATGACGGATTGCAGCAGCACACGGTGGCGCATCGGATAGCAGTGCTGGAAGCTGAGGTCTTCCAGCTCTTGGTAGATGCTATTAAGCCCCAGCCGGTTGGCGATGGGAGCGTAGATATCGAGCGTTTCGCGGGCAATGCGGCGACGCTTTTCCGGCGCCATCGCATCCATGGTGCGCATGTTATGCAAGCGGTCGGCCAACTTGATGAGAATGACGCGCACGTCCTGCGACATCGCCAGCAGCATCTTGCGGAAGTTTTCGGCCTGCGCGTGCGTCGCCGTCTGGAACTCGATCTTGTCGAGCTTGGAGACGCCGTCGACCAATTCGGCAACCGTTTTACCGAATTGCTCGGCCAGTTGCTGCTTGGTCAGAGGAGTGTCTTCGACCACATCATGCAGCAGGGCAGCCATGAGCGCCTGCGGATCGAGGTGGAGGTCGGCCAGGATGCAGGCCACCATGACCGGGTGAGTGATGTAGGGCTCGCCGCTCTTGCGGAACTGTCCTTCGTGGGCAGCCGCGCCGACGCGGTAGGCTGCCATCACCTGATCGATATCTTCCTGCTTGAGATAGGCCTTGAGCTTGAGCATCAACAGCGAGTTTTCGCTGTCGGCAGGCAGTAAAGGCGGGGTATCCGGGTTTACGGAATCAGGTTTGCGTTGAACTGAAGCACGCCCCATTGCATCTTAGCGAGCCCGGACAGACTCGCGTTCCATCGTGGAGCGGCTAACGAAATGAAAAATGAGCGCTGGGCTGGCAAGGCGCGACACCGTAGACAGTACGGGCTGTACGGCAAGGTGGAGCAACGCCGCCGGCACTAGCGAATTCATTTTGTTAGCCGCTATTAGGCCTGGCCTCGGTTGAGGATTTCCAGGCCCACCTTGCCGGCAGCGATTTCGCGCAGGGCGATCACGGTCGGCTTGTCCTTTTCAACGAAGTTAACCAACGGCTCGGAGCCGTTAGCTACCTGGCGTGCGCGGTAGGCGGCAGCCAGCGTCAGATGAAAACGGTTGGGGATTCTTTCGAGACAATCGTCGACGGTAATACGTGCCATAGTTATTTATCCTGCGTTGGATTTTGGACATCCGATAGCAGATGTCACTTGAAGCGGTTGACCAGTTCGGCGTGCCGGCGCAATTGCTTATCGGTCTTCAGGCGCTTGGCCCGAACGATGGCCTGCAAATCGCGGAGCGCCTCGTCAAATTGATCGTTAATTATAACATACTCGAATTCGGCCACATGGCTGATCTCCTCGCGGGCATTGGCGAGACGCCGCGCGATAACCTCCGCCGAATCCTGGCCGCGTCCGTGGAGCCGCTTGCTGAGCTCCTCTTGCGAAGGCGGCAGAATGAACACGCTAACCGCATACGGGAACAAGTTGCGCACCTGCTCGGCACCCTGCCAATCAATCTCCAGCAGCAGGTCCTCGCCTTCCTGCAGCACACCCTGCACCCAGCGTTGCGAAGTTCCGTAATAGGAGCCGTGCACTTCTGCACTCTCCAGGAACTCCCCTGCTTCCAGCATACGCAGGAACTCAGCCTTGTCCACAAAGTGATAATCCACCCCGTCCTGCTCACCCGGACGCGGCGGCCGGGTAGTGTAGGAAATAGACAGCTTGACATGCGGATCAGTCTGCAACAGCTTGCGCACGAGGCTGGTCTTGCCGGCGCCGGACGGCGCAGTCACGATAAAAAGATTGCCGAAGGTTTTCATTATTCGATGTTTTGAACTTGTTCGCGGATTTGCTCGATGAGCACCTTGAGCTCCATCGAGGCTTGCGAGGTTTCACTGGAAACAGATTTGGAGCCCAGTGTGTTCGCCTCACGATTGAGTTCCTGCATGAGGAAATCGAGTCGCTTGCCGATGGCCCCGCCGCCGCCCACGACGCGCCGCACCTCCTTGAGATGCGCGGTCAGGCGTTCCAGCTCTTCGTCCACGTCGATCTTCTGGGCGTAAAGCGCCAACTCTTGGTGAATGCGCGCATCGTCGGCGGTTTCGAGCACTTCGCGGATGCGAGCTTCCAGCTTTTCCTGATAAGCGCGCAACAAAGCGGGCAGCAAGGGACGCGTCTTGGCCACCAGCGCTTCCATCTGCGCCACGCGATCGAGAATCACTGCGGCGAGCTTTTCTCCTTCTCGAGCACGCGAAGCTGCAAGCTCATCCAACGCCTGTTCCAGCGCGGCCGCGAAATCGGCGGCAAGCGCCTCGGAAGAAATATCGTCAGTCGCCAGCACGCCGGGCCAACGAAGGATGTCGGCGACTGTCAGCGGCTGGCTTTGCGGAAAGTACTTTTGTACGGTAGTGCTGAGCTGGGCCAATTGCTCCAGTGACGCAGCGCTTAATTCGGCCGGTACGGATTTACCGGTGGACGTGAGCAGATTAGCGCGACATTCGACCTTGCCGCGCCCAAGCTTGGCGGCGATGCCCTCGCGCAGTTGCGGTTCGAAAACGCGCATGGTGTCGTCCAACCGCAGATGCAGCTCGAGGTAGCGGTGGTTGACCGACCGCAACTCCAGCGCCAGCGTTCCGCCGGAAGTTTCCCGCTGCACTGCAGCAAAGCCGGTCATACTAAAAATCATGCCATTTGTCTCCTGAAGAGGCTCCATCTTATCAAATGCGGCCCATTTCATGACAAAATACCCCGGCCTCTTAACATGCACATCATGTCCGCCCAACCACCCAACCATTCTTTGCCCGTGGGCTACCAGCTGCAGGAATACCGCATCGACAAAGTGTTGAGCGGGGGCGGCTTCAGCTACGTCTATCTGGCACACGACCAGGACGGCCAAGCCGTAGCAATCAAGGAATACCTGCCGAGTGCGCTGGCATTGCGGGTGGAAGGCAATTCCGTGGTCGCAGCTTCGGACGAAGCCCTGGGCTATTTTCGCCAAGGCATGAAAAGCTTTTTCGAGGAAGGCCGGGCGCTCGCCCGGATCGACCACCGCAACATCGTGCGGGTGATCAACTTCTTCCGCGCCAACGATACCGTCTACATGGTGATGCAGTACGAACGGGGGCGTTCGCTGCAAACCCACATCCAGATGCAGCCGCAGCCAGTGACGGAAAACTTCGTGCGACGCGTGTTCGGCGAACTACTCACCGGGCTGCGCGAAGTCCACACCCACAAACTGCTGCATCTCGACATCAAGCCGGCCAACATCTACCTGCGTATCGACGGCTCGCCGGTGCTGCTCGATTTCGGCTCGGCGCGCCAGGGTTTGAGCGATGCGCCGCCCAGCCTGGCACCCACCTACACACCCGGCTACGCGGCTCCCGAGCAGTATTCCAATCGCGAGGGCTTGGGTCCGTGGAGCGACATCTACAGCATCGGCGCGACGATGTATGCCTGCCTGACGCGCTCTCCACCGCCTCCCGCCGACGATCGCATCAAGCTCGATAAGCTGACCCCGGCGGTGCAAGTCGGCAAAGGCATCTATTCCACACACCTGCTGGAAACCATCGACTGGTGCCTCGAACTGGATCACCTGAAACGCCCGCAAAGCGTATTTGCCCTGCAAAAAGCGTTGTTGGAAGACATCGCGATCCAAACACAACCACAAAAAAATTCGCTGTTTTCCTCGTTGCGCGCTAAATTGAGCGCCTTGAAATCATGAAGTTCACCATATTCCAGAAAAGCCGGCAGGGTCCGCGTCCGCATAACCAGGACAGCATCGCCTATTCCTACAGTAAAGATGCGCTTCTCGTCGTCGTGGCCGATGGCATGGGCGGACACCTACATGGCGAGATCGCAGCACGCTTCGCTACCCAGATGTTGACGGAAGCCTTCCAACGCGAAGCCAATCCGTTTCTGAACGATCCATTCGCTTTCTTGGTGGAGCATATCAACGCCGTGCAAACGGCCATTCTGGACTATGCCGCCAACAAGGAACTGCTCGAAACGCCGCGCACTACACTGGTGGTCGCCATCATGCAGCACGATGAGCTCTATTGCGTGCACGTCGGCGACTCGCGGCTTTACCACTTGCGCGACGGCAAAGTGATTTTCTGCACGGAGGACCACTCCAAAGTCCAGCTACTCTTTCGCAAAGGGCTCATCAGCAAAGACGATCTGCCGCGTCATCCGGAGCGCAACAAGGTGTACAACTGCCTCGGCGCCAGCACGCCTCCGCAACCGGAACTCGCTATCAAGCGCGCTTTACGCCCCGGCGACATCGTGATGCTGTGCACCGACGGCCTGTGGTCGCAGCTCGAAGAGGAAGAGTTGGCCGAGATGCTGAGTCGCGGAGCAGTAACCGACACCCTCCCTGGACTGATGGACCTCGCTGAACTGCGTGCAGGCAAGTACGGCGACAATTCGAGCGCCATCGCGCTCAACTGGGGTGACAGCGACAGCATGCAGAATTTGCCTGAGATTTCGACGGCCACCATGCCCATGGACATCAAGACCACCATCATGGTGCTACCACCGGAACGCGGTGAAGATGAGGCAAGCCAGATCGTTGTCTCTGATACGTCGGAAGACGATCTCAGCGACGAATATATCGAATCATCGATCGCCGAGATCCAGGCCGCGATCAAAAAGACTTTATCCAAATAGTTTTCAGAGGTTCATTATGCGTCCCAGCCAGCGCGCCCCCGGGCAATTGCGCAACATCGAAATCATCCGCCGCTACACCCGCCACGCCGAAGGCTCGGTACTGGTCAAGTTCGGCGACACGCACGTGCTTTGCACGGCCAGCATCGACGAAAAGGTCCCAGGCTTCCTTAAAGGCAAAAACCAGGGCTGGCTGACCGCCGAATACGGCATGCTGCCCCGCTCCACCGGCACACGCATGGACCGCGAAGCCGCCCGCGGCAAGCAAACCGGCCGCACGCAGGAAATCCAGCGGCTGATAGGGCGCAGCCTGCGTGCCGTAGTCAATCTCGACCTCTTGGGCGAGCGCACCATCCAGCTAGATTGCGATGTGATCCAGGCCGACGGCGGCACGCGCACCGCCAGCATCACTGGCGCTTTCGTAGCCCTGCACGACGCCGTCGACGTGCTGCTGCAAAAACAGCTCATCGCTACTTCGCCCATCCGTGACTTTGTCGCCGCCATTTCCGTTGGCGTTTACAAGGGCACACCGGTGCTGGACCTCGACTACCTTGAGGACTCCGATTGCGATACCGACATGAACGTGGTCATGACCGGTAGCGGCGGCTTCGTCGAAATCCAGGGCACGGCCGAAGGCGAGCCGTTCGCCCGCACTGAGATGAACGCCATGCTCGATCTCGCCGATAGCGGCATCCGCCAGCTCATCGCCTATCAAAAAGCAGCCCTCGGACTGGCGTGATGAAAACGCTGGTGATCGCCTCCGGCAACGCTGGGAAACTGCGCGAGTTCAACCAACTGCTGGCACCGTTGGGTATCGATGTCCGGCCGCAGGCCGAGTTCAACGTGCCGGAAGCAGAAGAACCGCATATCACTTTCGTCGAAAACGCCCTCGCCAAGGCCCGCCACGCGAGCCGGATTACCGGCCAGCCGGCACTGGCGGACGATTCCGGCATTTGCGTGGATGCCTTGGGAGGCGCCCCCGGCGTCTTTTCCGCCCGTTTTGCCGGCGAGCCCCGTTCGGATGCCCGCAACAACGAGAAACTGCTGGCCGACATGCAGGGTCAAACCAACCGTGCGGCGCATTACTACTGCGTATTAGTGTTGGTACGGCACGCGGACGATCCGCAGCCTATCATCGCCGAGGGCGCCTGGCATGGAGAAATTCTTAGCGAACCGCGCGGTGAAGGCGGTTTCGGCTACGATCCGCTGGTACTCGATCCCAGCCAGGGCAAGACCGTCGCCGAGTTGCCGCACGATATCAAGAACCGCATCAGCCACCGCGGCAAAGCCATGGCTGCACTGCTGGAGAAGCTCAAGCTTTATCCGTTGTGATTCAACTGACCTCGCTGCCGCCGCTTTCCTTGTACGTCCACATCCCGTGGTGCGTACGCAAATGTCCTTATTGCGATTTCAACTCGCACGAGGCGCGCGGAGAGGTACCACAGCAAGCCTACATCGACGCCCTGATCCGCGACCTGGAGCAGGCGCTGCCCTTGATATGGGGTCGCAAGATTCATACGGTGTTCTTCGGCGGCGGGACTCCAAGCTTGTTGTCAGCCGAAGCCCTGGACGACTTCATGAGCCGCATGCGGGCGCTGCTGCCGCTGGTCTACGATTTAGAAATCACGCTGGAAGCCAATCCGGGCACGTTCGAGATTGAAAAATTCAAGGCCTTCCGTGATGCCGGCATCACGCGGCTCTCCGTCGGCATCCAGAGCTTCAACGCGGATTACCTCAAGTCGCTCGGCCGCATCCACGACGGCAATGAAGCACGCCGCGCCGTGGATATCGCGCTCCACACCTTCGACAACGTCAACCTCGACCTCATGTATGCCCTGCCGCGGCAAAGCCTGGACGACGCCCTCAGCGACATCCGCACCGCCATCGCGTTCGGCCCGCAGCATATTTCGGCCTACCACCTCACGCTGGAGCCCAACACCGCCTTCCACCACCAGCCGCCGCCGCTGCCTGACGACGACACCAGCGCCAACATGCAGGAAGCCATCGAGGCAGAACTGGCCTCGGCTGGTTACGGGCATTATGAAACCTCGGCATTCTCCCGGCACAACAAGCAGTGCCGGCACAATCTCAACTATTGGCAATTCGGCGACTATCTGGGGATCGGGGCAGGCGCCCATTCGAAAATCAGCTTCGCGGACCGCATCTTGCGGCAAGCCCGCGTCAAGCATCCCAACGCTTACCTCAAGGGCGTGGACACCGGCACCCACCTCGACGAAGAGCGCCAGCTGACTCGGCAGGACTTGGGATTCGAATTCATGATGAATGCGCTACGACTCACGAACGGCTTTCCGGTCGCGCTGTTTCAGGAGCGGACGGGGCAGCCGATCAGCCTGGTCAACCCAGCACTGGAAGAAGCGCAACAAAAAGGCCTTGTCACCCGCGACCACCTGCACATCGCGCCAACGAAGCGCGGACAGCGCTATCTCAACGAACTGCTCCAACTGTTTTTGACGGATTGACCGCGATACGCGGGTTGTAGAATCGACCGCAGGACGCGGTCTATAAAATTGGCCGCGACGAGCGGCCTTCGAGTGGAAAACCGCAGGCGAGAGAACCCGCCGGCGGTTAAAACTTAGTCTTTCAACGCTTCGCGCGCCCGGGCAATGGCCTGACGCACCTGTTCAGGCGCCGTGCCGCCGATGTGCTTGCGGCTCGCCAACGAGCCTTCCGGCGTCAGCACGGCGTGCACGTCTTCAGCAACCAGATCGGAGAACTGGCGCAATTCATCCCAAGGCAGGTCTGCCAAATCACAGCCCTTGCTTTCGGCATGCCGCACTGCACGGGCGACCGCCTCGTGGGCATCGCGGAAGGGCAGCCCCTTCTTCACCAGGTAATCGGCAAGATCGGTGGCCGTGGCAAAACCTTCGAGCACAGCGCGGCGCATGGCCTCCTTGTTGACCTTGAAACCGGCTTTCACCACTACGCCGTTCTCCACCACTGGCGGACGCAGCATGTCGGCGTAGATGGTCAGCGTGTCGATCAGCGTATCGACGGTATCAAACAAGCCTTCCTTGTCCTCCTGGTTGTCCTTGTTGTAGGCCAGCGGCTGGCCTTTCATCAGGGTCAGCAGCGCGACGAGATGGCCGTTGACGCGACCGGTCTTGCCGCGCACCAGCTCGGGCACGTCGGGGTTCTTTTTCTGCGGCATGATGGACGAGCCGGTGCAGTAGCGGTCAGCAATATCCACGAAACCGAAGCGCGGGCTGGACCACAAGATGAGCTCTTCGGAAAAGCGCGATAGATGCGTCATGATGAGCGAGGAGGCGGCGGTAAACTCGATAGCGAAATCGCGATCGGACACGGCATCCAACGAGTTCTCACAGACGCCGTCGAACCCTAAGGTGCGCGCCACCATTTCACGATCTACGGGATATCCGCTGCCGGCTAAGGCAGCAGCCCCCAACGGCAGACGATTGATACGCTTACGACAATCCGCTAGGCGTCCCGCATCGCGCTTCAGCATTTCGAAATACGCCATTAGGTGATGTCCGAACGTCACAGGTTGAGCGACTTGCAAATGCGTAAAGCCGGGCATCAGCGTATCGGCATGCAGTTCAGCCAGGTCGAGGATAGACATCTGTAATTCGCGGATTAGGACTAGGATGTCGTCCACGGCGGCACGCAGCCAAAGGCGCACATCGGTCGCCACCTGGTCGTTGCGCGAACGGGCCGTATGCAGACGCTTGCCGGCATCGCCCACCTTGTCGGTCAAACGCTTTTCGATATTGAGATGCACGTCTTCGAGATCGAGCGACCATTCGAAGTCGCCGCTACGAATTTCTTCCAGAATCTCTGCCATGCCGCGCTGAATCGCGGAAAGGTCTTCCTGCGCAATAATGCCTTGCGCAGCCAGCATGCCTGCGTGGGCCAACGAACCCTGAATATCGAATTCGGCGAGACGTTTATCGAACATCACGGAAGCGGTATAGCGCTTGACCAGCGCATCGACGGGCTCCGAAAAACGCCCAGACCAACCCTTGTTTTTATCTTGCATGCCAGCTCATCATCAATAACAATTAAACGATGGCTAGTATAAAACAAAATCTACGCCCCACCCCGCCTCTGCCTATCACGGTCCGGCTTCCGGACTTTCGCAATCTCGGCTTTTGTCTGCGTGCGCTGGTTATCGTCAACCTGATGGGGCTGTCTGCCGCAGTCCTGCGCAGTACGGGTTTGCAAGATACCTGGAACGAGCTGCTTTCCATCTCGGCCCTGTTGCAGCCCATCCTGCTGTGCAGCCTGTTGCTGCTGTTTATCCTGAGCCCTCAAATCACCAAGCTCCCTTACAGGCTGGGAGTTATCAGCGTGCTGGGGATCGAACTTGTCGTGGTGTGGTTGCTGTGGACATTGATGGCCCGCACATTAGGGGCTGACGGCACCGAAACGCTGGGGCGATGGATGGTACTGACGATCATGGCGTGCGCCGTACTGCTGGTGTACTTCAACCTGCGCAATCGCGCTTTGTCGCCGGCCTTTACCGAAGCGCGACTGCAAGCTTTGCAAGCGCGCATTCGCCCCCATTTCCTGTTCAACAGCATCAATGCGGTGCTGTCGCTCATTCGAATGGACCCGCAACGAGCAGAACGGGCGCTGGAAGACATGGCCGACCTCTTCCGCGTGCTGATGGCGGACAACCGTAACCTGGTGCCGTTGGAATCCGAGCTGGCGCTTTGCCGGCAATATCTAGACCTCGAAAAACTTCGCCTGGACGAACGTCTCAAGGTCACCTGGCATATCGACAAGATGCCCGCGGACGCCCTCATCCCTCCGCTGGTGTTGCAGCCGCTGCTGGAAAATGCTGTCTATCACGGCATCGAACCCGTGGGCGAAGGCGGGGAGATTGTCATTAACATCTACCTTGCACGCGACCAGGTGCATGCCGTACTTTCCAATCCTTACCGAAAGGAAGGCTCGCACCACGCCGGTAATAAAATGGCGCTCACCAATATCCGCGAACGGCTGGCGCTGCACTTCGATTACGAGGCCAGCTTGTCCGCCAAGGTCACAGAGGATCGCTACCAAGTGCATATCGTCATTCCCTACCGTACCGAATGAACGCCGAACTCAAGGTATTAATCGCCGACGACGAACCGCCAGCGCGCAGCCGGTTGCGCGTGCTGTTGACCGACATCCCCAACGTGACCATCACCGGCGAAGCCGCGAATGGGCGCGAGGCGCTATCGATGGCATCGGAATTGTTACCGGACGTGCTGCTGCTCGATATCCGCATGCCAGTGATGGACGGCATCGAAGCCGCGGAACACGCGCAAAAACTGTATCGACCGCCCGCCATCATTTTCACGACGGCCTACGACAGCCATGCCCTGCAGGCTTTCGAATTGAACGCCGTCGATTACTTGCTGAAACCTATCCGCATCGAGCGGCTGCGTGCTGCGCTCGCCAAAGCCCAGGTATTGCGCCCTGCCCAGCTGGAAGCGATCCAAAGCCTTGCGCCGCAACGTACCCATTTCAGCATTCACGAACGTGGCCGTGTGCTGTTGGTGCCGGTCAAGGATGTTATTTATCTCCGGGCCGAGCTGAAATACATCACCTTGCGTACCGCCGAACGCGAATACCTGCTGGAAGATTCGCTCAACCGGATCGAGCAGGAATTCCCTGAACGATTCTTGCGCATCCACCGCAGTTGCCTGGTCACGCGTGAAGCAGTGCAAGGATTCGAGCGCAAGCAGGAAGCAGACGGAGAAGTTCACTGGGTGGTATTGCTCAAGGGATTGGGCGAAACCATGCCGGTCAGCCGCAGGCAACAACACATCGTGCGGGAATTTTCTGGCTAGGCTTTGATCGCCAGGCGAGAGGTCATTTCTCGTATGACTAAGCCGAGAAGGCTCGCGCTCATGCCCATTCGGCACGCATGTTAGAATTCACTTTCCGCAAATAACGGTTCTACGTCTTGAATACCGCAACCCAACCTTCACGCATTGTCATCGCTACCCGCGAAAGCGCCTTGGCACTGTGGCAAGCGCACCATATCCAGGCCCGCCTGCAAGCGCTCTATCCGCAGACCCAGGTCGAGATTCTCGGCATGACCACCACCGGCGATCAGATTCTCGACTCCCCGCTCGCTCGTATTGGCGGCAAGGGGTTGTTCGTGAAGGAACTGGAACAAGCGTTGGAAGACGGCCGCGCCGACCTTGCCGTGCATTCCATGAAAGACGTGCCGATGAATTTGCCCGAAGGCTTTGCCCTGGCGGCCATCGGCGAACGCGAAGATCCGCGCGATGCCTTCGTTTCTAATGATCACGCCAATCTTGAGGCGTTGCCAGAAGGCAGCATCGTCGGCACCTCCAGCTTGCGTCGTCAAAGCCAATTGATGGCACGCTTCCCGCATCTGAAAATCGAATCCCTGCGCGGCAACCTGCAAACGCGGCTGCGCAAGCTGGACGAAGGCCAATACGCCGCCATCATCCTGGCCGCTGCCGGTTTAAAGCGCTTGGGACTGGAGTCCCGCATCCGCGCTTACATCGCCCCGGAACAAAGCATTCCTGCCGTGGGACAAGGCGCCCTTGGCATCGAGATTCGTGCCGGTCGCGACGACATGATGGCGCTACTGGCGCCGCTCAATCACCCCGAAACCGCCGCCTGCATCATTGCGGAACGCGCCATGAGCCGCGCTTTGGCGGGCAGTTGCCAAGTACCGTTGGGAGCTTTTGCAAGCAGCGAAAACGGCCGTCTCAACATGCGCGGCTTTGTCGCCAGCATCGACGGGAAGCGCATGGTGCGCGCCGAAGTTTCCGGTCCCGAAAGCAGCGCCGAAGCCTTGGGCGGCGAATTGGCCCAAGCCTTGATCGTGCAAGGCGCAGACTCCATCCTGGCCGAGCTTGAGCAACACGCCTGACTTGCCGCTGTCCGGTTGCGGCATCGCCATCACCCGGCCCAAGGATCAAGCGCAGGCTCTTGCCAACAGCGTTGCCAAGGCCGGTGGTGAGGCCATTCTCTTTCCGCTACTGGAAATTGTTCCGCTTCAGGATTACACGGCTTTCGACGCAGTCACGGCCGATCTCGGCAAGTTCGACTGGGCCGTATTTATCAGCACTAACGCCGTCGAGCACAGCCTGAGTCGTCTGCTTACCCGGCACGACTGGCCTGCCAACTTGCGGTGCGCCGGCATCGGGCCTTCTACCCAAGCCGAATTAGCGCGCTTCGGCATTCGCGATGTGCTGATTCCCCAAGACCGATTCGATAGCGAAAGTCTGCTAAACTTGCCCGAAATGCAGGATGTAGCAGGCAAGCGATGCCTGATTTTTCGCGGCGAGCAAGGCCGGGAATTGCTGGCCGATACCTTGCGAAAACGAGGCGCCGATGTCGTGATGGCCGAGTCCTACCGACGCATCAATCCGCAGCAGGATGCCGGTGAACTGAAACATCGGCGAGAGCAAGGCCGATTGCATGCCATCGTCGTCACCAGCAGCGAAGCGTTGCGCAATCTCATCGCGCTCGCCGGTACAGATCGCGCCTGGCTGCAACAGACAACACTGTTCGTGAATCATCCGCGCATCGCAGAAACGGCGATGAGCCACGGACTCAAGGCCACGGTTGCGACCAAGCCGGGAGACGCGGGAATGCTGGCCGCGCTGGTCGAGCATAAACAAGAAATGTTATCCACATGAGCGAAACCGATACCGAACCTACCGCCCAGGCAATTCCGCCTGCCGAGCCGTCCCGCGGCATGTCGGCGCAAAGCCTCGCCTTGATTGTCGCACTCGCGGCGCTCGCCCTGCTGGCCTGGCAATGGCTGGACAATCGCCAGCGTCTCAACGCCATGGAATACAGCCTCACCCAGAAGTTGAGCGAGTTCGATACACGCAACCGCGAAAGCGAGCTGCTCGCCAAGCAGGCACAGGAAACCAGCACCCAGACCGCCGCCCGACTGGCCTTGCTCGACCAAAAGCTGGCTGAATCCCAAAGCCAGCAGGACGCGTTGCAGACCTTATACCAGGAATTCGCCAACAACCGCGACGAGCGCTTGGTGGCCGAAGCCGAACAGCTATTGGTCATGGCGAGCGAGCAACTGCAACTGGCCGGCAATCTGAAGAGTGCCTTGATGGCGATGCAAACGGCGGACATGCGCTTACAGCAAATCGACAAGCCGCAGGCCATCCAGCTGCGCAAGCTCATCGGCCGCGACATCGAGCGCCTCCAGGCCGTGCCGGCTGTCGATATCGTGGGCACCAGCCTGCGTCTGGAAGGCATGGCGGCCGCTGTCGAAAAGCTGCCGCTGATCAGTGAGCATCATCCGCGCAATACCAACGACCAGCTGGCACCCGATTATGAAACCAACGCCTGGCGCCGCCTGGCGGGCGAGGTTTGGCACGACATTCGCCAATTGGTGCGTATCGAACGCATCGACCGCCCCGAACCGCCCCTTTTGACACCAGAGCAATCTTTCTTCCTACGGGAGAACCTACGTCTGCGTCTTTTGACGGCGCGTATCGCACTGCTACAGCACGACGATTCCAGCTACCACGCCGACCTGCGTGCGGCCGACGAATGGCTGAAACGCCACTTCGACACGTCCGACCAGAACGTGCAAGCCACGCTTGCGACCATCCGCCAATTGGCCAGCAACATCATCAATATCCAGCTCCCTGATATCAGCGAAAGTCTGAACGCAGCCAGCCGGTACAAACTCTCGCTGGAAAAGGGCAGCAAGTGAAGCTCCTGGTTTGGCTGTTACTCGTCGCCGGTGCGGCCGTCGCCGTACCGCTCCTGGTCGGTCAAGGCAACGGCTACGTGCTGCTGGTACAACCGCCGTACCGCATTGAGCTCTCGACCAGCCTGTTCCTGCTGCTGGTCGTGATGACGTTCTTTATCGTGCACAGCCTACTGCGCCTGACCTCATACACACTACAGTTACCGGACAAGGTGAAAGCATTCAAGCGCGAGCGCCGCGAACGTGATGCCTCCGCCGCCCTCATGGAAAGCCTCAAGGCACTGGCTGAGGGCCGTTACGGCAAGGCCGAAAAATCGGCTGCCCAGGCACTGTCCCTAGGCGCTGACCCGCTGGTTGGGACACTGGTTGCGGCACGCGCTTCGCACAAGCTCAAGAATTTCGAGCGGCGCGACTATTACCTCGCCGAAGCCGAGCGACTGGCACCCGATGCCGAAACAGCGCGGCTTCTCTGCCAGGCCGAGCTGCTGCTCGACCAACGACGCTTCTCCTCGGCGCTCGATACCGTCGGCCAATTGGAGAAAAACGAGGCGCGCCACCTGCCGGCGCTGCACTTGGAACTCAAGGCCCGCCGCCAACTGGGCGACTGGGAAGAAGTCCTGTCGCTGATCCATCAACTTGAAAAACGCGGCGGCATCGAACCCGTGATCGCGCAGCAGTGGAAGTTGCAGGCGCATCTGGAACTGCTGCAACGCAAGAGCAGCGACCCTGCATTACTGCTGGCCTATTGGCAAAAACTGCCTGAGCACGATCAATTGGATTCGCGTATTGCCTTGGCTGCCGCACGCCAATTCAGCGCCATCAACGATGGTGCAATGGCGGCTCGCATCGTGGAAATGAGCCTGACCAAGCAGTGGGACAGTCTGTTGGCCGAGTACTACGGCGAATGCGACAGCCCGGAGCCTCTCAAGCAACTGGAACAGGCCGAATTCTGGTTGAAGGAACATCACAACGATGCCGGGCTGCTGCTTTCGCTCGGCAAGCTTTGCATTCGTACCGAGCTCTGGGGCAAGGCGCAAAGCTATCTCGAAGCCAGCCTCAGCGTGCAGGAAAACAGCGCTGCCCACCTTGCCCTGGCGCAAATCATGGAGCAACTGGGGCATCAAAACGAGGCCAATCGCCATTACCGGCTTAGCCTGCAGCGCAAGCTGGAGGAGCACGCTTAACGCAATTGGGTTTAGCGAAGAGACAACAAAAAAGCCGGGAGAAACCCGGCTTTTTTATTTGATACCTCTTGCGGCCTGAAACTATTTTTTCGGTGCGAAGGTAAAAGCGTCGGAGAAGAATTCACCCTCAGGCAAACCGTTTGCTGTGAAATCTCGGTGCGCGGCCTCGACCATCGCAGGCGCTCCACAGCAATAGACTTGGTAGTCCTTGAGGTCGAAACCATCATCCAGGACAGCTTGGTGCACGAACCCGGTACGGCCCGTCCAGTCGTCTTCCGGCTTGGGTTCGGATAGCACGGGGATGTAACGGAAATTGGCATGCTGCGCTGCCCACTGCTCTGGCAAGTCGTTCATATACAAGTCTTGCCGCGCCAGTGCGCCCCAGTAAAGCACGACCTCACGCTGGATGTTGTGGTGGAACATGTGCTCTAGGATGCCCTTGATAGGCGCAAACCCTGTGCCACCGGCGACGAAAATGATCGGCTTGTCGCTTTCCTCGCGCAGGGTGAACGTGCCCATCGGGCCTTCAAAGCGCAGGATGGCCTTTTCCGGCATCTCGTTGAATACGTATTCGGTGAACTTGCCGCCGGGGATCAGGCGAAGGTGGAGTTCCAGCATCTGGTCGTCGAACGGAGCGTTGGCAAGCGAGAAGGCGCGACGCGCACCGTCCTTGAGCAGGAACTCGACGTACTGGCCTGGCATGAATTGCAAACGCTCGTTAGCAGGCAGTTTGAGATACATGGCAATCACGTCGGGCGCCAGTTGGACTTTCTTTTCGACCCGGCACGGCAGAATCTTGGCCTGGATGCCGCCCTTGAGGCCGACTTCGCGGCATTCAATGGTCAAAGCAGAAGTCGGCTTGGCGCAACAGAACAGCGCCTTGCCCTCGGCCTTTTCCTGCAATGACAAGGCATTGGGCTGGGCATCGCCATGATCAACCGTGCCTTCCAGTACCGTGCCTTTGCAAGCGCCACAAGCACCGTTGCGGCAGCCGTATGGCAACGTGAATCCGGCCTCCAGAGCAGCGTTCAAAATGGTGTCGTCAGCCTGGGCCGCGAATTGGTGCCCGCTTGGTTGAATCGTGATCTGGAAAGACATGGAATAGAAGTGGAAAGCGCAAAAATGGAAGTTTACCATACCCCCCATTTGAGCTTAACAGCGCCTTACTGTCTGCCCTAACAAGGGTTTCTGCGTTTGGCTATTCCTCTCGCCGCCATTCTCCCTCGATGATGTCGTCGTTGGCAGCAGGACGATTGACGCCCGTATGTGGCATCGGGATCAGCAGCAGGATGATGGCGATGACATCGCTGATGACGCCTGGGAACAGCAATAGCAAGCCAGCCAGCACTTTACGGGCACTGGCGAACAAGGCATGCATGGGATGCTGCCCGCGCTGCATCATGGTGAAAATACGACCGAACACGGCAAAGCGCTCTTCCTTGATGAGTGCGATGCCGGCAATCGCCGTCACCAGCAAATAGAGCGCCATCCACC
Organism: Novimethylophilus kurashikiensis; assembly: GCF_003112435.1. Classification (GTDB taxonomy): domain Bacteria; phylum Pseudomonadota; class Gammaproteobacteria; order Burkholderiales; family Methylophilaceae; genus Novimethylophilus; species Novimethylophilus kurashikiensis. The sequence goes on along the minus strand of NZ_BDOQ01000004.1, from coordinate 62,898 downwards.
AGCCGTATATTGCGGCCAGCTTGGCGATGACATAAATCTCGAGAATGGGGAATGCGAGTAAAATTGCGAGCACTAACAGCAAACGCATGCGGAATTCCTTAATGACTGCGATTCTTGTGATGAGCAACTGGCCGGACCGCGAAACAGCCTCGCGCGTGGCGGAACAACTGGTAGAGGCGCGGCTGGCGGCTTGCGTCAACCTGCTCGCACCTTGCCGGTCAATCTACCACTGGCAAGGCAAAACGGAAAGCGCGGAGGAAATTCCCATGTTGATCAAAACGACGGAGACGCGCTATGCCGAAGTCGAGCAGTACATTCGCGCCCATCACCCTTACGAACTTCCGGAAATCCTCTCGGTCCCAGTCAGCGGCGGCCTGCCCGATTATTTGCAGTGGGTTTATCAAGAAACAGCATGATTAGAACAATTTTCCTCCTTACTTGTTTATGGCTGGGCACGGCCCAGGCCGGATTGTTGCCGGAACGCGAAGCGCCGCAAGTGTCAGGTCCGACGACCTCGGCGCTTAATGAATCTGGCAACGACTTCCTCAAACCCGAACAAGCCTTCAAGCTCTCCATCGTGCGGCAAGACCCGCAGACATTGAAGGCGGATTTCGAGGTTGCGCCGGGCTACTACCTATATCGCGAGCGCATTTCGTTCAAACTGAAGCAAGGCCAATTGGCAGGTGTCGACTTGCCGCCTGGCGAGATGAAGCACGACCCCAATTTCGGCGACATGGAGGTGTATCACCATAGCTTCCAGGCCACGTTGCATCTAGCCGGAAGCATTCCGCCCGAGGGCATCAGCTTGCAGGCAAGCTACCAAGGTTGCAGCGAAAAAGGCTTGTGTTACGCACCGATCCGCAAAACCTTCGACATCGGCGCAAGCGAAACCGTCAGCGCTTCGACTCCGACAAGTGTTGGAGAAACCGATCAAGTGCGCCAGCTTCTGGGCGGCGGCAAGCTGTGGCTGATCGCCAGCGGATTTTTCGGCTTCGGCCTGCTGCTGGCCTTTACACCCTGCGTGTTCCCCATGATCCCGATTTTGTCCGGCATCATCGTGGGCCAAGGTCAACATCCAAGCCGCACCCATGCTTTCAATCTTTCCCTGGCTTACACCCTCGGCATGGCCGTCACTTATGCCATCGCCGGCATCGCCGCAGGACTTTCCGGGCATTTGATCAGCAATGCGCTGCAAACACCTTGGGCACTTGGCGCTGGAGCCCTTGTTTTCGTGCTGCTTGCGCTGTCGATGTTCGGGTTCTACGAATTGCGCCTGCCGAGCGGCATGGAATCGAAAATCGCCGAAACGACCAACCGCATCAAGGGCGGGCGTTTTTTAGGTGTCTTCATCATGGGCGCGCTCTCGGCACTCATCGTCAGCCCTTGTGTGGCGGCCCCCTTGGCCGGCGCGCTCTTATATATAGGCCAGACGCACGACGTGGTACTGGGCGGAGTCGCCCTGTTTACCATGGCGTTGGGCATGGGCGTACCGTTGCTTGCAGTGGGATTGTCGGCAGGGGCGTTGCTTCCCAAAGCCGGTGCGTGGATGAAATCGGTGCAAAATGCCTTCGGGGTTGTCATGCTGGGGGTTGCCGTCTGGTTGATTTCGCCCGTGCTTCCAACAGCCATCGTCATGGGCCTATGGGCCGCCCTGCTGATCGGCGTCGCCATTTTTCTGCACGCATTGGACGGTTTGCCACCCCATGCGGGAACCGCACAACGGCTTGGCAAGGCGTTCGGCGTCATTGCCCTCACAGCCGGAATCGCTTTGCTGATCGGGGCTTTCGCCGGCAGTCGCGATCCTTTGCAGCCGCTGGCTGGCTTGTTTAACGGGAAAAACGCTTCACCTGCGGAGCATGCCTTGCCGTTCAAGCGGATCAAGAGCACTGCGGAACTCGATGCGGCGATCCAGGCAGCAAAAGGTCGGCGTGTGATGCTCGACTTTTATGCCGACTGGTGCGTCTCGTGCAAGGAGTTCGAACGCAACACGTTTTCCGATGCTCGTGTCGGCAAGATGCTGGAAAACACCCTGTTATTGCAGGCAGACGTAACCGCCAATACGATAGAAGATGCCGCCTTGCTCGAACGTTTCAATTTATTCGGCCCTCCCGGCATCATCTTTTTTGATGCCAATGGCCGTCAAATGGTCACGCAAGTGGTGGGATACCAGGATGCTGAGCAGTTTCTCGTCACGCTCAACGGTATTTTTGCGGCAAAAGACCGCAACTGCCCAAAAGCGCTTGAATGCTAAGGAAATTCCCCTCTAGATAATATTGTTGCTGCAGCAACTTCTGCCAATTTCGGTAATTTTGCTGGACAATTCGTTGCTAATTGCGGCAAACTTGCGCCTCTAGAGGGTTCTGAAAATCGAAGGAAAATGACGACAAAACCCGGTGCCGACAGTGCTAAACGCATACTCGTATTGCATGGGCCGAACCTGAACCTGCTAGGCGTCAGGGAGCCTGAGCATTACGGGCGCGATACACTGGAAAACATCAATCAACGTCTTGCGGACAAGGCGCAAAATGCCGGTATCGGGCTAGACAGCTTTCAGAGCAACATCGAAGGCGAACTGGTCGAAAAAGTCCATACCTTGTTCCAGCACCCCGCCGATTTCATCATTATCAATCCCGCTGCCTTCACCCATACCTCCGTTGCCTTGCGCGACGCGATTGCAGCGGTCAAGACACCGTTTATCGAAGTGCATCTTTCCAACGTCCACGCTCGTGAAGCCTTCCGTCACCACTCTTACTTTTCCGATCTCGCCCTTGGCGTAGTTTGCGGACTAGGTGCGGCTGGCTATGAATATGCCGTGGATTTCGCCATCAACCGTATCAAGGGTCAACAAGGATAATCATCGCCATGGATCTGAGAAAACTTAAAAAACTGATCGACCTCGTGGAAGAGTCCGGCATCGCCGAACTGGAACTGACCGAGGGAGAAGAAAAAGTTCGTATCAGCCGCCAGCCGACCGGCCAGGCTGCGCAGTTCCCCGCTTACATGCCGCAAATGATGCAATATGCACCACAGGCTGCACCTGCAGCCCCGGTTGCCGCAGCGCCTGCGGCCGAAGCTGCGTCCGCACAGATCGAAGGCCATGTCGTGAAATCGCCGATGGTCGGCACGTTCTATCGCGCACCGTCTCCGGACGCCAAGGCTTTTGTCGATGTCGGTTCGTCCGTTTCTGCCGGCGATACGCTGTGCATCATCGAAGCCATGAAGCTGCTGAACGAAATCGAAGCCGACCATAGCGGCGTCATCAAGGCCATCCTGGTCGAAAACGGCCAGCCGGTCGAATACGGCGAGCCCTTGTTCATCATCGGCTAACCGGGAGGTTTCCCAATGTTCGAAAAAGTCCTCATCGCGAATCGGGGAGAGATTGCCCTACGCATTCAACGTGCATGCCGCGAACTCGGCATCAAGACCGTTTGCGTGTACTCCGAAGCTGACCGCGAAGCCAAATACGTCAAGCTGGCAGACGAATCCGTTTGTATCGGTCCAGCCGCATCCAGCCAGTCTTACCTGCATATTCCTGCCGTCATCAGCGCCGCTGAAGTGACCGATGCCGAAGCAATCCACCCCGGCTACGGCTTCCTGTCGGAAAACGCCGATTTTGCGGAACGCGTGGAACAAAGCGGTTTCGTCTTCATCGGCCCGCGTGCCGAGACCATTCGTCTCATGGGTGACAAGGTCAGCGCCAAGGACGCCATGAAGAAAGCCGGTGTGCCTTGCGTTCCCGGCTCCGACGGCGCCTTGCCGGAAGACCCGGAAGAAGTCGTTCGCATCGCGCATGAAATCGGCTTCCCGGTGATCATCAAGGCCTCCGGTGGCGGTGGCGGTCGCGGCATGCGCGTGGTGCATACCGAAGCCGCGCTGTTGTCGTCGGTGGAAATGACCAAGGCCGAGGCGCAAGCTGCGTTCGGCAACCCCATGGTCTACATGGAAAAATTCCTGACCCAGCCCCGCCACATCGAAATTCAGGTGCTGGCCGACGAGCACGGCAATGCGGTCTACCTCGGTGAGCGCGATTGCTCCATGCAGCGCCGCCACCAGAAGATCATCGAAGAAGCGCCGGCACCCGGCGTCGATCGCAAGCTCATCGCGCAAATCGGCGAACGCTGCGCCGAAGCCTGCCGAACCATTGGCTATCGCGGCGCGGGTACGTTCGAATTCCTGTACGAAAACGGTCAGTTCTATTTCATCGAAATGAACACCCGCGTGCAAGTCGAGCATCCCGTTACCGAACTCGTCACCGGCATCGACATCGTACAAACGCAGTTGCGCGTTGCGGCAGGGCAAAAGCTGCCGTTCAAGCAGAAGGATATCCAACTGCGCGGCCACGCCATCGAATGCCGCGTGAATGCCGAGGACCCGGCGAAGTTCGTGCCGTCCCCCGGCCGCATCACCGGGTTCCACATGCCCGGCGGCCCTGGCATTCGCGTCGATACGCACGTCTACCACGGCTACATGGTTCCGCCGACGTACGATTCCATGATCGGCAAGCTGCTGGCTTACGGCGACACCCGCGAGCAAGCGATTGCCCGTATGCGTATCGCGCTGTCGGAGATGGTCGTCGAAGGCATCAAGACCAACATTCCGCTACACAGCGACCTTATGAATGACGCGGCTTTCCAGCAAGGCGGCACCAGCATTCATTATCTCGAGCACAAGCTGGGAATCGCGACCAAGTAACATGGCTTGGCAATCGTTGAAAATTGAAGCAGATGCCGACAACGCCGAAACCTTGAGCGACGCGCTCATGGAACTCGGCGCCTTGTCGGTCGGCATCGAGGATGCCGACGCGGAAACACCGGACGAGCTGCCGATTTTCGGTGAGCCTGGCATCGGCGAACCCGGCGTCTGGCGTCGTAACGTGGTGAGCGCACTGTTCGACGACGGCTTGAACCTGGATGAAATCGCCCTGGAAGCAGCTAGCGCAGCTGGCATCGCACAGCCGCGCTTTACTATCGAAGCGGTACCCGAGCAGGATTGGGTTCGCGCTACGCAATCCCAGTTCGACCCGATCCACATCGCAGGCAAGATGTGGATCGTGCCTTCGTGGCACGACAGCCCCGAGCCCGATGCCATCAACATCATCCTCGACCCTGGCCTCGCCTTCGGCACCGGCAGCCATCCCACCACCCATCTGTGCCTGGCTTGGCTGACGGACCATTTGAAGGCTGGCGAGTCGGTACTCGACTACGGTTGCGGCTCGGGCATTCTCGCCATCGCCGCGAAGAAGCTGGGCGCAGGGGCAACTGCGGGCGTCGACATCGACCCGCAGGCCATCCTCTCCAGCCGACAGAATGCCGAGCAAAATGGCGTAGAAGCCGATTTTTATCTGCCTGATGAGCTCCCGGCTACTGAGGCCGATGTCATCGTGGCCAATATCCTGTCCATCCCGCTCAAGGTACTGGCACCAGCGCTGGCGCAAGCTTGCCGGCCCGGAGGTCGTATTGCGCTTTCCGGCATCCTGGCAGAGCAGGCCGAGGATGTTTCTGCCGTTTATGCAGCCTGGTTCGACATGGCACCCCCCGTATTCATGGAGAACTGGACCCTGCTGACAGGGACCAAGCGGTGAGCCTGATTACCACGTGCCCTTCTTGCGGCACGTCGTTCCGGGTAACGCCGGAACAACTAGCTGCACACCGCGGCGACGTCCGCTGCGGCAAATGCCAACATATCTTCAGCGCCCTGAAACAACTGGAGGAAGTAGTTCCGACTTCACCCCTGGCTATTGAAGAAACTGCTGAAGAGCTGCTTCATATCCCTACCGCCACCAGCCAACCGGTGGAATCGCCTTCAGAAAACATCGAGCCGCCTCTGGCTATGCCTGCAGAGGAAGAACCTTCGACGGAAGTCCACATACAGCCCGAGCAAGCACTTGAGCTCGAACCTCTGGATCTGGCTATATCGCCCGAATCCGAACCTGAATTAGAACCTTCATTAGAAGTAAGCTCAACGTCAGCGGTCGTCGAGACTGAATTCCCTGCTCTGCAAGAATCTGGTATCGCCGAAGAACGCGAGGCGGAAAGCGACGAAGAGCACGAGATTCAGGCTTTATCCATCGACACGTCGGCCCTCGACTTCGAAATCGAACCCGAAATTGAATCCGAATCCATGGTAGTTGTGGAGGAAGATTCCCCAGCGACATCCACCTTAGTCCCAGATACCGAAGAAATCGAATTACGGTCACTCGAGGCATGGCCGGAAGAATCTGACGTTGTAGAAGCAAGCGCCCCGGGCAAACCCACAGAACCGGAACCGCAACAAGATTCAACGCCGCCTGCCGCAGCATCCGCCCCCACCGCGGAAACAGGGACTCCGGTTCCATCGTTTATGGCCCCCGTGCAACAACGCCGCCGCCCTATCGTGACGGCCATGTTGGCGCTTGTGTCCCTGCTATTGTTGTTGCTCCTCGCGGCGCAAGGCATCTATTTCATGCGGAACATGCTGGCTGCTCACTATCCGCAATCAATGCCCTGGCTTGAACAGTTGTGCCAGCCATTGCACTGCAAGGTCGAGCTACCGCATCAGGCAGAACTGCTCAGCATTGAGGATTCCGATTTGCAGGACGATACCGAGCATGACGGGGTGCTGATCTTGAGAAGCGTGCTCGACAACAGGGCCACATTCACCCAGGCACTGCCGCTGCTCGAACTGACGTTGACAGATACCGGGGATTTACCGGTGCTGCGGCGCACGTTCACGCCGCGAGAGTATTTACCAAAGGAAATGTCGCCAGAAAAAGGCATTGCGGCCGGGGCGCAGATTCAGATTCGCCTCAACCTTGTCACCGAAGGTATCAAGCCGGCCGGCTACCGGCTCTACGTGAGATATTGATCGGGTTACGCTGACCCTGCAATCAGTTCGAGCTCAGGGAAAATTCCTTGGGCAGCAGCACCCACATTTTCCCTTGCTGCTTCATCGCCCCCGCCATCCGCCCGGCATCGTTGCCGGCCCCCCAGAAAAAGTCGGCCCGCACAGCACCCTTGATCGCACCGCCGGTATCTTGCGCCATCATCAACCGCTGCATGGGACGATTGCTGTTGGGCTGCGTGGTCGATAGAAACACCGGCGCACCCAATGGGATATAGCGAGGATCAACCGCTAGCGCCCGCTCGGCCAGGATAGGCACACCGAGCGCGCCTAGCGGACCAGGCAACCCTGACGGCAATTCGCGGAAGAATACATAGCTGGGATTGCTGTTGAGCAAGTCGCGCAGCTTGCCGATGTTGGCGCGCGCCCAATTCTTGATACCGAGCATCGATGCCTTGTCCGCAGTCAGTTCGCCGCGATTGATCAAGACCTTGCCGATAGATTGATACGGTTGCCCGTTCTGGTCGGCATAACCGACGTGCACGCGCTCGCCGTTTTCGAGCTGGATCACACCGGAGCCTTGGATCTGGAGAAAAAACAAGTCGATGATGTCGGCCACCCACAGCATCTCATAACCAGATAACGGGGATTCCGTAATCTCGATCTCGCCTCGGCTGTAGTAAGGCGCGACGCGGTTGCCTTCCAGTTTGCCCCGGAGTCGACGATGCGCAAGCTCCGGGTACTCGCTTCCCAAGTCGACAGTAATGAGATCCTTGGGTTTGGAATACAGCGGATAGCGGTATAAATCTGTGCGTTTGCGGCTGCCGCGCAGCAATGGCTCATAGTAACCGGTGATCAACCCAGTCGTCGTACCATCGGGATTCGTGACCTGGTAAGGCGTGAAATATTGCTGGAGATAGGCACGGATATCGCTCTTCCCCGGGGCTGCCATCTGCTGCGCCGCATCGCAGGCCTGCTTCCAAACATCTTGTTTCCTGAGTGCCTGGCACCCTTGCAACCAAGCGCCCCACGCCCCCGAGAGATTATCGGTCTCCACGCCCTCAACTTGGGTCCACTCGACCGGTCGGAGCAGCTGATATTCCTTGACCTTGACTGGCTCCACGGCACCCGGCTCAGTGGGAGGTGGCACGTACCGTTCGACGTCGGGAATCTGGATCGGCGGCGTTTCTTCTTGAACGCAGGCACAAGCGGCGGCTTGAGGTGCTGCAACGGCTGCCGTCGTAGTCTTGGACGGTTTTTCCGGTTGGGTGGCACAGGCGCTCAGCGCCAGGGCGATCAGCCAGGCAGTCTTTTTCATGCTCAATGAAGGGTACGTGGAATCGCCAAGGTAAATACCGGGATCGGCGCTTCGAACTGCGTGCCGTCCTCGGCCGTAATTTGGTAAGTGCCTTGCATGGTGCCGACAGGCGTCGCCAACACGCAGCCGCTGGTGTATTGGAAAGATTCCTCAGGTTGCAGTAAAGGCTGCGCGCCGATCACGCCTAGCCCCCTCACCTCCTGCACATGACCCACGGCATCGGTGATCAGCCAGTGGCGGCTGATCAATTGCGCCGGCACGTTCCCGGTATTGGCAATCGTGATGGTGTAGGAAAACACATAGCGATCCTGCGTTTCGTCCGATTGCTCCGGTACATAGGCTGTTTCGACCGAAACCGTAAATTCGTAGCGCTTGTGTGAGGGCATAGCGTGCCTATTTTGAAATGAGGCCAGTGGTAGGAGAGCTGGGCGAAGCCGAATATAGCTTCTTCGGCATGCGCCCGGCCAGGAAAGCCTCGCGCCCGGCCTGCACCGCCTTCTTCATGGCAGAAGCCATCAACACCGGGTCTTGGGCACCTGCAATCGCGGTATTCATGAGAATACCGTCGCAACCCAATTCCATGGCAATCGCCGCATCCGAGGCCGTGCCCACGCCTGCATCCACCAGCACCGGCACATTGAGAGTATCGATGATGATTTGCAGGTTCCATGGGTTGAGGATGCCCATGCCGGAACCGATCAGCGACGCCAACGGCATCACGGCACAACAGCCGATGTCTTCCAGCTGCTTGGCGATGATGGGGTCGTCCGAGGTGTACACCATTACGTCGAAGCCTTCCTTGATCAAGGTCTTGGCAGCGGAAATGGTTTCGATCACGTTGGGGTACAGCGTATGCGGGTCGCCCAGCACTTCCAGTTTCACCAGCTTATGGCCGTCGAGCAGTTCGCGGGCAAGGCGCAAGGTACGCACGGCATCTTCCGCGGTATAGCACCCTGCCGTGTTGGGCAGGTAGGTGTATTCGCTGGGAGGCAGTACGTCCAGCAGCGAGGGCTCGTTGGCATTCTGGCCGATGTTGGTGCGACGGATCGCCACGGTCACGATTTCTGCGCCGCTAGCGTCAATAGCCGCCTTGGTCTGGGCAAAATCCTTGTATTTGCCGGTACCCACCAGAAGGCGCGAGCCGTAAGTCTTTCCGGCGATGGTCAATGTATGCATGGTTTAAAACCTGTTTTCAGTTAAACGCAGGATAGAGCCTATTGCAGCAGGCATCAGCCCCCGCCGACAGCACCGACGATTTCCAGCTTGTCACCGGAAATCAATTGGGTTTCGGCAAACACGCCGCGCGGCACGATTTCGCCGTTACGCTCGATCGCCAGCCGCTTGCCTTCCAGCCCCAGCTTCTGTACCAGAAAAGCCACGGTAAAATCCGCGCCGTTTTCAGGCGAGTCGAAACTACGCTGGTTTCCGTTAATGTGGAGGAGCATCATTCGATTTGGTTGAGCAAGTAAATTGCAGTAGAATTCGCGGGTCCTAAAGCACCGGACCGGGAGAAAATCCCAAGCGCTTATTGTAAGCGACAAAGGTCCGAGGGGCCACTGCCCCAATCACGCGGTATTTCGCGGGTGTAGTTCAATGGTAGAACGGCAGCTTCCCAAGCTGCATACGTGGGTTCGATTCCCATCACCCGCTCCATCTTCCCAGCGGTTTCTCCCATGCTATGATTCCAACAAAAACGATTAGGAATCCGGGCATGACTTCCATAGAAAAATCCAAGATCATCGATCCACGCGTCGAGCGCATCGGGCGAGCCACGGCGCGGCTGCACAAGCTGCTCAAGGAGCTCGGCCACACACGCACCCTGCAACAATCCGCCGCAACCATGCCGGATGCGCGCGATCGGCTTTGTTTTATCGACAAGGCCATGCACGAGGCGTCCGAAAAGACCATCAGCGCCGTGGAAGCCTCTCTCCCGCTCACCGACAATAGCCGCAACGCCTGTAGCGATTTGGCAATGCGCTTGTCAGCAGCCAATTTCGCAGAACAACAAGATCTGATTGCCGAAGCCGTCTCCGCTTTCGGGGAAATTGCTTCCAATACCGAGCGCGTACACCACAACCTGATGCAGATCATGGAAGCGCAGGAATTCCGCGACGTGGCAGGCCAGATGGTGAACAAGGTGGTGGGTGCCGCGGTAGAAATCGAACATATCCTGCTCGATATCCTCAAGGAGTACGCGCCCGACGCGAAAGACTCCCTCATCAGCAAGGAAGGCCTGACGGCCGGGCCTAACCTCAAGGCAGAAGACAGCGTCAACGGCCAGGATGAGGTCGACGATTTGCTAGCCTCGCTCGGGCTTTGATCCGGGATATTGTTCCAGCGCTCGCTGTCGGCCTGATTCTCGGGCTGCTGGGACATCCCCTACTCGGTATTATCTTTGCCGGATTCGTCTGGGTATTTCTTCGACTAAGACGCAACCCCGTCAACCGGACTAGCGAGGCAATCTCGTCCGTCCCATTCGATGATTACACTGCTCCCACGCTAGAGAACGCGTCCGAATTCAGTGGCAAGGGCGGTACTTTCGGCGGCGGAGGCGCTTCCGGCAGTTGGGATGGGAGTACTGATAGCGGCGATTCAGGCGATAGCGACAGCAGTGGCGATTGAACGTCGCCTCAATCTAATGATTTTCATTAGGCGCAATTAATGGCGTTGAGTAGCTCATCCGTCGAACCGATTGGGTATAGTTGTATCCAACGATTCGGATAGCGTAAACCTCCATGAACGCTTCTGAGTGATTAAATTCAAAACTTAACTTTAAGGAGATTGACCATGTGGACCAAGCCCCAAGTTACCGAAATGCGTTTTGGTTTTGAAGTAACGATGTACGTTTGCAATCGTTAATTCGAAATTAACGTAAGCGAAAACGGGAGCCCAGCGCTCCCGTTTTTATTTTTAGCCCTCCATTCACTCCTTCTCGACAAATCCGACAGCGCGGCCCTACTATCGCTGTAAACGACGCAAGGCCGTCACATGAATCTTCTCGTTATCGATTCCATCGCGGAAGTTTCTGCATCGGATTGGGACCGCCTCAACCACGACGGCAATCCCTTCAACAGTCATGCCTTTTTGCTCGCCGCCGAAGGGCACGGCGCAACCACCGCCCAGATGGGCTGGTATCCGCACCACCTGATTCTCAAACACGACGATAGACTTCTAGGTGCCCTGCCCCTCTTCGCCCGCACCCATTCCTTCGGCGATTTCTCTCACGATTGGTCGTGGTCGTCGGCGTTCGAACGCATGGGGCTCCCGTATTACCCCAAGCTCGTCAGCGGCCACCCCTACACGCCCACCAGCGGGCCTCGCTTTCTCATCGCCCCAGACGCCGATCACGCAAAAGTACGCGATGTCTTGTTGGAATCCGCATTGGAATTGACACAGGAACTCGATGCCTCCTGTTGGCAAGCCTTGTTTTTGCGGGAAGAAGAATTGCATGCGTTAAAGGCTGAGGGCTTGCTGTTGCGGCGTGGCTATCAATTTCATTGGCACAATCGAGAATACCGCGATTTCGAGGATTTTCTCGCCACCTTTTCCGCCGACAAGCGAAAGAAGGCCAAACGCGAACGCCGTCGGGTGGAAGAAAGCGGCCTCAGCATCCAAGAACTCCACGGGGATGAAATTCCTCCCCAATTATGGGCATCGATTCACCGCCATTACTTGAGCACCTTTCACCAATACGGCAACCACCCTGCATTCAGCCGCGATTTCTTTGCCGAGGTTGGCCCCGCTTTAGGCCATCGCATGGTGCTGTTCCTGGCGTACGAGGGGGAGCGCCATGTGGCGACCGCAATCTGTTACCGCGACGACCAAACGCTATACGGCCGTCATTGGGGCGCAGATGTCGACTATCACAGCCTGCACTTCGAGCTATGCCTCTACCGCGGCATCGATTACTGCATCCGCCACGGCTTGCAGCGCTTCGAACCCGGCGCCCAGGGCCAGCACAAGCTAAGCCGGGGCTTCATGCCGGTCGATACCTGGTCGGCGTTTTGGGTGAGAGATTGCCGGATGCGTCAGGCGATTGGGGAGTATCTGACTCGCGAGCAGCACGTCATTTCCGCTTATCAGGATGAAATGGCGGAGCACGCGCCTTTCAAGTCTGCTTGAGCCAGCCTTCCCACATTTCGCCGTAGAGCGATTCGATATCGCGCGTGAATTGGGCGGCATCGAACAACGGCGCGGTTTCACGCACAGCCAGTAATTTATCCTTCACGCGCTTCAACTCGTCCGGTTCGCGCGCCAGTTTCAATGCAAGCGCAGCGTAGTCTTCCATGGAAGTCGTCACCAGCTCGGGTAATCCCACGGCATGCAGCAAACTCGCTGCGACTCGCCCGGCGAACGTATTCCCTTGGCAAGTCACCACAGGCACGCCGGTCCACAAGGCATCGCTGGCCGTGGTATGGGCGTTGTAGGGTAGCGTATCGAGCAACAAATCGGCCCATTGCTGGCGCGCCAGATGCTGGGACAGCGGCAACCGGGGCGCGAAGATCAGGCGCTCGGGGTCGACTTCTCTGGCTTGTGCTTCGGCTTTCAGATTGCGTTCGGCCAGGGGGTTACTCTGCAGCAACCACAGCACGCTATTCGGCGTCTCGCGCAGCAACCTCATCCAGACACCGAACACTTCCGGCAGGATCTTGAAGCTCTGGTTGAATCCGCAGAAGACGAAAGCGCCGTCCGGCAAGCCGCACTCGGCACGCATCGGCTTCTCGGCAATAGGCCGCTTACGGTCATTAGGCTGATAAGCGTGCGGCAGCAACGCCAGCTTTTCGCTGTAATGCGCGGCATGATCGGGCGGCGTGACGACAGCATCGCCGATCAAAACATCGACGAACGGCGCCCCCATGGTGCCGGGATAGCCGAGATAGTTGACCTGAATGGGGGCGGGCCGTAACGCGAGGATTTGCGAACGGGTGTGCGCGGTATAGCCCTTGAGGTCTACTAGCACATCGATACCGTCGGCATGAATACGCTTGGCGGCATCTTCAGTGGTCAAAGGACGGATATCGACAAACCGGTCGAACGCCTGCTGAAGCCGCGCCCGCATCGAGCTTTTGTCGTCCGGCCCGTAGGAGTAAGCCACCGTTTCGAACCGCTCGCGGTCGTGCAGCTCGAACACCTCGGCCATGAGGTACGCCGTGGCGTGCTCGTGGAAATCAGCCGAGAGATAACCGATACGCAGCTTGTTTTTCGGCGCGCGTTTAAACTTGAAACCCAGCTTGGCTGCTGCTTCAGCATATTTTCCGTACTGCGTTTTCGACCACTGTTCCGCACAGCGCCGCTGTTCGGCCTCCGTCGCACCTTGCACCGCCAGCATCGCGAACGGCGGAATCTGGGCCTCAGGCTCGTCGCGCACCAGCGCTCGGACGTCTTGCGACAAGTTTTCCAGATCGCGCCAATCGTAGGCATGCTGGCATTGATGCAGCAGGTGAGCCTTGGCGTGATGCATACCCGGCGCGATTTCCAGGGCTTTCCGATAACAGGCTATGGCTTCTTCCAAACGCCCCAGTTCGCGCAAGGCGTTGCCTAGATTGTTGTGGGTGTCGGCATCATTGGGATCGAGCTTCAGGGCTTCCTGATAGCTTTGCACGGCTTCTTCGTAGCACCCGACTTCGCGCAGCGCATTGGCGAGGTTGTAATGCGTACCGGCTTCTGGATTCTGCCGCAGCGCCAGCCGATACCACTCCACGGCTTCGGCGTGACGACCTAGCTCCTGCATCAGCCAACCGAGATGGCGTGCGGCTTGCGGATAATCCGGCTGCAACCGCAATGCTTCGCGATAGCACCCTGCGGCCTCTTCATACCGCCCCAATTCTCGTAGCGCATTGCCCAGATTGTTATGCGTATCGGGGTCCTGCGGCATGGCCCGGCGGGATTCGGCAAAGCATTGCGCGGCCTGCGTAAAATCGCCCTGGTCGAACAAGGCATTGCCGAGGTTGTATTGCACCGCACCGTTATTGGGTTGCAGGCGAAGCGCTTGTCGATAGCTGGCGACGGCTTCGTCGAGCTTGCCTAAGGCATGCAAGGCGCTGCCGAGGTTGTTGTGGATGTCGGCATCGCGCGGCGCTAGCTGCAAAGCTCGACGATATGCTTCCACAGCCTTTTCCGGCTGCCCCGCTGCTCGCAGGGCCAACCCCAGGTTGCTGTGATAGTCGGATTGACGCGGATCGGCAGCGATGGCTTCGCCGATCTCGGCCACGGCCGTAGCGTAATCGCCGCGCTGATAAGCTACGAGCCCCAGCAAATGCAACACCGATGCGTTGCCGGGCTGGGTGAGCAGAATTTTGCGATAAAGCGCCTCGGCCTGCGCCAGCTGGCCGGACTGGTGATAGTGCAAAGCGGTCTGGAAGGTCTGTTGCATGGGGTATACACTGCGCCGATGTCGCAAGAACCAAATGACCCGCATTCTATAGGATCGTCACCCTCCGCCGCACCCCATTTGGACGATGCCTATCGCGCCACGTCCTACCTCATGTTTTTGCCGGAATATACCGTCAGCGTGCGCATCGACGAGCCCGCACGGACTCTGGACGACTGGCTTATCCGGCACAGCCATAAAACCTGGGCCTTTATCTCGGCCTACAATCCGCTCTCCCAGCCCTTGGGCGATGAGGAAAACCGTCATCGCCACCAGCAATTGATCGAGCGCGTGGAGTCACGCCAGCAGTCTTGGTATGAAGGCATGGGGAGGCCTGACCGAAATGACTGGAAACCCGAGTACGGGCTATTCCTGCCTGGCATTGCCAAGCGCGATGCCCTGGCCCTCGCCAAGCGCTTCCAGCAAATCGCGCTGGTATTCAGTCAACGCGGACAGCCGCCACAACTGATTTATACCGGCTTGAGCAAGCAAGAGGCTTGACCCGCTTTTCCCTTGCGCTATAGTGGGCTCCATGCCGCACTCGCATCTGCGGCCCAAAAATAACAACAAAAAAGGGGCTCATCATGTCTGGTTCCCGCTTTCTTGCCTTGCTGTTGGTACTGTCGGCCTGCACGCATCAACCTCAAATCCCGTCTTCTTCGGGGCATCTCGATAACCTCGCGCTCGCCCCTCGAACAGCAGCGCTTCCGATTCAACCACCCGCCTCACCCAAAACGGCGATGGCCGTACCCAAGCCACCTGTCACGACTTACAGCGTCGTCGTGAGCGATGTGCCGGTCCGCGAAATCCTGTTTGCACTGGCAAGGGAGAGCAAGCTCAACATCGACATTCATCCCGCCATCCACGGCAATGCCACTCTGAACGCCCGCGATCAGACCTTGCAGGAAATCCTCGACCGACTAGCCAACCAGATCGATCTTCAATACCGCATGGAAGGCAAGACCCTGTTCATCGCGCCAGACTTGCCGGAAATGCGGACCTACAAGGTTTCCTACGTGAATATGGAACGCGACAGCAGCGCAACGCTAGGCGTAGGATCCGAAATATCTTCCGGCAGCGCGGCCGGTAGCAGTAGTCGGGGTAGCCAATCTGTCACTACGCTCAACAGCAAGTCCAAGGTGAATTTCTGGGAGGTATTGGGCGATAACGTCCGCAATATCCTCAAATCCACCCGCTCTCAAGCCGCGCTCGCGGAAGAAAAGTCGTTGCAAGACCGAGTCGCCCGCATGGCGATGGAAGATCGCATTCGCCAGGTAGAGGCCGCGAGCCATGCCGGGGCGGGCGCGGAAAAGCTGTTTCAGCAGGCGTTTCACAATCCGTCGCAACCGTCGGCCGGAACCACCCACGAAGACGTGATCCTCAACCCCATCGCCGGTAGCCTGAGCATCCTCGCGACTTCGCGTCAGCACCGTGCCGTGCAGCAATACCTGGATAGCGTGACCGCTGCCGTCCAGCGTCAGGTCCTGATCGAAGCCACCATCGTCGAAGTAGCGCTCAACGACACGTTCAAAAGCGGTGTAGACTGGAGCCGGCTCGGCAGCAACGGTGGGCTGGCAGGTGTGACCTTTCGACAAAATCTCAGCGGCAACGCGAACCTGCTCCAGCCCATCAATACTGTCGGCGCCAGCGCTAGCCAATTGAGCATTCCCGGCTTCATTCTAGGTTACAACAACACCAGCAGCCCCCTGGGCAACCTCGCAGCATCCCTCAGCTGGTTGCAAACCTTTGGTGAGACTCGTGTGCTTTCCAGCCCCAAGATCATGGCGCTGAACAACCAATCAGCCTTACTCAAGGTGGTCGACAACGTGGTGTATTTCAAGGTGGAAGTAACACCGGCGACGTTGAGCAGTACCGGCACGGTGCTCTCCCCCGCCACCTACACCACCACGCCGCAAAATATCTCCGTCGGTATGGTGATGAGCGTGACGCCGCAAATCGACGAGCGCGGCACGGTTTCGCTCAACGTGCGGCCGACCATTTCGCGCATCATCGATTACGTCAATGACCCCAACCCGCAACTCGCGGCTTCCGGCGTCGTCAATCCAGTCCCGCAGATCGAGGTACGCGAAATGGAATCCATGCTGCAAGTTGCCAGCGGGCAAACCGTGGTGCTGGGCGGATTGATGCAGGACGAGGTCAGGAATACGGACAAGAATGTACCGGGAATGGCGAAACTGCCCATCATCGGCAAGCTGTTCCAAGCCAAGCACGATCAGCGCCGTAAAACGGAATTAGTGATTTTCCTGCGCCCGACCGTACTCAACCCGGCAACGATGGACGAATCAGCATTCTCGACCTTCACGCCGCTGTTGCCGCAAAACGCGCTGCAGCTCGACCAAAATAACAGCATGGACTAATACTCTGTTCGGCAACCCACAGACCGGCTTGAGTTCGGGGCCGATAGTCGCGGCAACTCCGAGTGCAGTTCGGCATGCCCTATAATGCCGGCCACGACAACACGGTAACGACAACATGGATTTGCTTCTGCTCATCAAGGCCTTTGTGCTCGGCCTGGTCGAAGGTGCGACCGAATTCCTGCCCGTCTCAAGCACGGGTCACCTCATTATCGCCGGCGATCTGCTCAACTTCAACGACGAGCGTGGCAAGGTATTCGAAATCGTCATCCAACTCGGCGCCATCCTCGCCGTGTGCTGGGAATATCGCGCCAGGATCGGTCACGTCGTCGCGAGCATGGCGACAGAAAAAACCTCCAAGCGCTTGGCTGTTAACTTGTTCATCGCCTTTCTTCCGGCGGCGATCCTGGGCCTGGCTTTTCACCACGCCATCAAGGAATACCTGTTTTCGCCCATTACGGTGGCCTGCGCCCTGATCGTCGGCGGCTTCGCCATCCTCGCCGTTGAGCGTTTCGCACCGCGGCCGGATACTTTTTCAGTCGATGAAATGGATTGGAAGCACGCGCTCAAGGTCGGCCTTGCGCAAGCACTGGCCTTGTTCCCCGGCGTTTCGCGCGCCGGCGCCACCATCCTTGGCGGCGTGATGTTCCGTCTGGAACGCAAAACCGCGACAGAATTTTCCTTTTTCCTCGCCATCCCGGTAATGTTCGCGGCCACCGCGTTCGACGTATTCAAGGCGCGCGATATGCTGCATGCCGCTGATTTCGACGTTTTCCTGGTCGGGTTCGTTACTGCATTTTTCAGTGCCTTGCTGGTGGTGAAGGGTTTGCTGCGCTTCGTCGCCCACCACGATTTCCGTGCTTTCGCCTGGTATCGCATCGCGTTCGGCCTGCTGGTGCTGGCCTACTACTGGGGCTGATTTCCCGCCTCGTCGCAAGCCCGCTGGCGCACTGTCGGCGGGCTTGCGGCGGTGCTAAACTCTGGCGATGCAATTACCTGTCAGGTGTCGCCATGAATAAAGCCATTAAATACTCCCTGATCGGCATTGGCGGGCTGTTCGCCCTGCTCCTCGCCGCCGTCGGCATTGTTGCCGCCACCTTCAACCCCAACGATTACAAGCCCTTGATCGTAAAACTGGTCAAGGAAAAAAAGCAGCGTACGCTCATCATCGAAGGTGATATCAAGCTCGCGTTCTGGCCCAAGCTGGGCGCCGACCTCGGCAAGGTTTCACTGTCCGAGCATAACGACGGCAAGGAATTCGCCTCCATGCAAAGCGCCAAGGTATTCCTGGCTCTGATGCCCTTGCTCAAGAAGGAATTGGTAGTCGACACCATCAAGATCGACGGCGTGCACGCCAACATCGTCCGCTTCAAGGATGGCACCACCAACTTCGACGATTTGCTCTCCAAGGAAGAATCCTCGACGCAAATCAAGTTCGATATCGACGGCGTGCAGGTCACCAATACAGGCATCACACTGGACGACCAGCAAGGCAATCGCCATTTCGCCATCGACCAACTGGATTTGACCACGGGACACGTGGCGCTCAACCAGCCAATCGACCTCAAGACCAGCTTCCACGTCAAAGGCGACAACCCCAACATTGACGCCAAACTCAATTTCAAGGGCAATCTGCTAGCCGACACCGAGCACAAGCATTACGTCGCCAAGGGGCTGGATCTCGCATTGGCAGGCGACGTGACCACCGCCAAGGCACTCGACCTCAAGCTCTCGGGTGATGTCGACGCCAAGCCGGAGACCATGGAATTTTTGGTCGATAGCCTGAAACTCGCCGCCAAGACCAAGCTCGGCGACAAGGCTATTGAACTCACCCTGAATGCCCCCAGCCTGACAGCGCAAAAAGACACGGTCAGCGGCAAGGAAGCGCGCATCGAATTCACCCAGACGCAAGGCGACGACAAGACCAGCGTAAAAATGGTGATCGCCGATCTCAAGGGCTCGCCCAAGGCTTTCCAGAGCTCCGGCATTAGCGGCGAAATATCCGGCTCCCAGGGCAAGCGCTCACTCTCGGGCAAGTTCTCGTCGCCGTTCTCGGGCGATCTTGAAAACAAAGTCTTCGACCTGCCCAAGCTTGCCGGCAACGTGGATATCAAGGATCCGGCACTGCCTAGCGGCGCGGCCAAGGTCGGCTTCAACCTCAACGCCCATGCCGATGTGAAAAAGGAACTGGCTGCAGTGACCTTGGCCGCCAATGTGGACGGCAGCAAGCTCGACGGCAACGTCGGCGTCAGTAATTTCTCAAAACCTAACGTGACTTTCAAGCTGGCGGCTGACCAACTCGACCTCAACAAGCTGCTCGGCGCCTCCAAGCCCAAAACCGAAAACAAGCAGAGCGAACCAGGCAAACCTGCCGACCTCTCCGCGCTGAAAAACGTGCTGGCGCAAGGCACGCTCAACATCGGCAGCATCGCCTACGACAAATATCGCATCAGCAACCTCGCTGCCACGGTAAAGGCTGATGGCCAGGCGCTCAGCGTCAACCCGCTCTCGCTCAAGTTCGACGACAGCCAGATCAAGGGGCGCATCGGCATTACGCATTTCGAGCGTGCGCTCTACACCTTCGACCTCGATATCGACCGCGTGGATGCCGACCGCTATGTGCCCCAGAACACGGCGGCCAAGGCCGCCGAAAACGGCCCGGCCAAACCGCTCGATCTCTCCGCACTGAAAGCGCTTAATGCCGACGGCAGCTTGCGTATCGGCAGCCTGAAATACGGTAAGACGCAGGCCTCCAACATCCGGGTCGATCTCAAGGCCGATGGCAACAAGCTGGACGTGAATCCGTTTTCCGCGAAGGTCGACGATAGCCAGGTCAAGGCGGTCCTCGGCATCACGCGATTTCAGAACCCACAATTCAGCTTCAACGTCGATATCGACAAGCTCGATGCCGACCGCTACGTGACCAAGAAGGAACCTGCCGCCAAGGCTGCCCCCAGCACGGCGGATACACCCATCGACCTCTCAGCGCTCAAGACGCTCAATGCCAACGGCGAAGCGCGTGTGGGCTGGCTCAAAGTGGCGAACGTAAAAACGTCGAACGTGCATCTGGGGGTCAAAGCGGATGGTGGCGTAGTAGCGCTGGCGCCGTTCGCCGCCGACCTGTACCAAGGCCATACCGAAGGCTCGCTCAACGTCGATGCACGCGCCGTGCCGGCCATCGCCTTCAAGCAGGACATGAAGAATGTCGCCGTCGGCCCATTGCTGGTAGACGCGATCAACAACGACATGCTGGAAGGCAAAGGCAACGTGGCGGTCGACATCAAGACTCAGGGCGCAACGGTGGGTGCATTGAAAAAAGCGCTCAACGGCAATGCTGCGGTCAATCTCGCTGACGGCGCGATAAAGGGTATCGATATCGCCGGAACGATTCGCGATGTGAAGAACAAGTTCAACTTCAGCGGCAACACGCTAGGCGCGGACCAGAAGAAGAAAACCGACTTTAGCGAGATGAAGGCGACGTTCAAGATCACCAACGGCGTAGCCCATAACGACGATCTCGACATCAAATCGCCCTTGCTGAGAATCGCCGGCAGCGGCGACATCGATATCGGCAATGAGAAACTCAACTACACCGCAAAACCGACGGTGGTTTCCAGCCTTAAAGGCCAGGGTGGTGCCGATATCGGCGCGTTGAACGGGCTGACGTTTCCTGTGAAAGTCGGCGGTACATTCTCGGCCCCCAAGTACAACCTCGATTTCGCCGCTATCGGCGCGGCCGTGGCCCAAAAGAACCTGCTAGGAAATGTGGGTGGGCAAAAAGGCGAAGCGGTACAAAAGCTATTGGGCGGCGACAAAGCCGGGGCGCTCGAAGGCTTGATCGGCGGCAAGAAAAAGCAGGAAACCCCAGCAACGTCGGCCCCTGCGGCGCCCAACGCAACAGCACCGGCTCAAACCGCACCCGCGGCTCCCGCAGATAACACCCAGCAGCAGACGGCGCCAGCGCAGCCGGAGAAAAAACTGACGCCAGAAGAAAAGGCGAAGAAGAAACTCAACAAATTGCTGGGGCTATAACCGTAGCGCAGGCGGCCTCGCCTGCATTCATCCCCAATTTCTGTGGAAGGTGCAGGCGAGGCCGCCTGCGCTACAGTCCTTAGCCCTCTTCGCCCAAGGCGGCAAGTTGTTCCGCCTGATGCTCACTCATCAACGCGCCCACCAGCTCATCGAGATCGCCGTCCATCACTGCATCAATCTTGTACAGCGTGAGGTTGATGCGGTGGTCGGTGATACGTCCCTGAGGAAAGTTGTAGGTGCGAATGCGCTCCGAGCGGTCGCCGCTGCCAACCAGGCTCTTGCGCGTCGCGGCTTCCTGGGCCTGTTGAGCGCGCACTTGCACGTCCTTGATACGCGCCGCCAGCACACGCATAGCGGAAGCCTTGTTGGAATGCTGCGAGCGGCCGTCCTGGCATTCGGCGACGATACCGGTGGGAATGTGCGTGATACGCACGGCCGAGTCGGTCTTGTTGATGTGCTGACCGCCGGCACCTGAGGCACGGAAAGTATCGATACGGAGGTCGGCAGGATTGAGCTCGACATCGGCCACTTCATCGGCTTCCGGCATGATCGCCACGGTACAGGCCGAGGTGTGGATACGTCCCTGCGTCTCGGTTGCCGGCACGCGTTGTACGCGATGGCCACCGGATTCGAATTTGAGCTTGGAATAGGCACCGAAGCCTTCGATACGCGCAATGATTTCCTTGTAGCCGCCCAGCTCGGATTCGTTCGCCGACTCTATTTCCACTTTCCAACGCTGGCGCTCGGCGTAGCGGGAATACATGCGGAACAGATCGCCCGCAAACAATGCGGATTCATCGCCGCCAGTGCCGGCACGGATTTCCAGGAAGATGTTGCGTTCGTCGTTGGGGTCCTTGGGCAACAAGAGCTTTTGCAGTTCGCCGTCGGCCGCTTCCAGCCTGGCCTTGCCGGAAGCAATCTCTTCTTCGGCAAAATCCTTCATCTCCGGGTCGGACAGCATGGCCTGGGCTTCCGCGATATCGGATTCGATCTGGCGATAAGCACGATACTGCTCCACCACCGGCGTGATGTCGGCGTGCTCGCGCGAAATCTTGCGGTAGTTTTCCATGTCGGCCGTCGCGTCTTCGCTGGACAGCAGACGGTTCAGTTCTTCCAGGCGCTCGCTCAACGTCGCGAGTTTTTTTTCGAGTGAAGGTTTCATGATGGATGAAATCTAGAAAAGGGAAGGCAACGACGGCGAAGCCGCTAGTTGCCGTGAAGACGATAAACGCTGCGCACCAGCGTTTCAATCTGTTCACGCTCTTCGCCGCTGGCGGCATTGAGCGCATGGCTGGGGCCGTGCAGGAGTTTATTGGTCAGCGCCTGGCTCAGGCTTTCGAGTACATGGTGGATATCTTCGCCATGGGCCAGCGCTTTCTGGGCTTTTTCCAGTTCGTGGCGACGCAGGCGTTCAGCATGGTCGCGCAAGGCGCGGATCGTCGGCACTGACTCGCGCATTTCCAGCCAATGCATGAAGTTATCGACGCGCACATTGATGATGGCTTCGGCTTCTTCGGCCGCCTGCTGGCGGTTGCCGATGCCCTCTTTCACCACTTCGGCGAGATCGTCCACGGTGTAGAGGAAAACGTCGTCCAACTCGGCCACTTCGGCTTCGATATCGCGCGGCACGGCGAGATCGACCATAAACATGGGCTTGTGCTTGCGGGCCTTGATGGCGCGCTCCACCATCCCTAAGCCCACGATAGGCAATTGGCTGGCGGTGGATGTCACGATGATGTCGAATTCGGCCAGTTGCTCGGGCAACTCGGCTAGCACAATGGCCTTGCCGCCCAGACGGTCGGCCAATTGCGCGCCGCGTTCCAGGGTACGGTTAGCAACCGTGATGCTGCCGGGCTTTTGCGCGGCGAAGTGCTCGGCGCAAAGCTCGATCATCTCACCCGCGCCAATGAACAGAACGTTAAGCCCCTTGAAATCGCCGAAAATGCGCTGCGCTAATCGCACCGAAGCTGCTGCCATGGAAACCGAGCTGGCGCCGATGTCGGTAGTGGTGCGGACTTCCTTGGCCACGGCAAACGTACGCTGGAACAGCTTGTGCAACAGCATGCCGAGCGTACCGGCGGTTTCCGCAATTTTTACTGCCTGCTTCATCTGGCCGAGAATCTGCGGCTCGCCCAACACCATGGAATCGAGGCCGGAAGCAACGCGGAAAGCGTGTTTTACGGCTTCCTGCTGCGGCAGGCTGTAAAGATAGGGCTGGATGGTCTGGGGTTCGAGGCGATGATATTGCGCCAGCCATTCCATCGCGGCTTGCGGCGCATCGGTGCGGCAATAGAGTTCGGTGCGGTTGCAAGTTGAAAGAATGGCGGCTTCCTTGACGTACCCGCGCGCCGTCAAGTCGCGCAAGGCCTGCCCCAGGGTTTCCTGATGGAAGGCGACGTGCTCGCGGACGGATAAAGGGGCGGTGGTGTGATTTACGCCAAGGGCAAACAGATGCATAGCCGTAATTTTCCGTGATCGCGGGGGGTTAAGCAACAATTTCAGCCATTTATCGATTGCAAGAAACTTTTCCGAAAAGGAAATCCGGTTAAAATAGCTCCTTTTTTGCGCACTAGAGAAATAATCATGGCCAAACCGTTCCGTATCGCTCCGAGTATCCTGTCGGCCAACTTTGCCAAGCTGGGCCAGGAAATCACCGACGTTATCGCCTCTGGCGCCGATATCATTCACTTCGACGTGATGGACAATCATTACGTGCCTAACCTGACCATCGGCCCGCTGGTGTGCGAAGCCATTCGTCCGCTGACCGACGCCATTATCGACGTGCACCTGATGGTGAAGCCCGTCGATCGCATCATCCCCGATTTCGCCAAGGCCGGCGCCAACATCATCACCTTCCACCCGGAAGGCTCCGAGCACATCGACCGTTCGCTGTCCTTGATCCGCGACCAAGGCTGCAAGTCCGGTCTGGTGTTCAATCCGGCCACGCCGCTGGACTACCTGGACCACGTCATGGACAAGATCGACATGGTGCTGCTGATGTCCGTGAACCCCGGTTTCGGCGGACAGAAGTTTATCCCGCAAGCGCTGGAAAAACTCAAGCTGGCGCGCGCCAAGATCGACGCTTACACCGAGAAGACCGGCCGCGAAATCTGGCTGGAAATCGACGGCGGCGTGAACACTGCCAACATCGCTGAAATCGCACGTGCCGGTGCCGACACCTTCGTCGCGGGTTCCGCCGTGTTCGGTGCAGGCAAGGACACCGATCCGAACCGCTACGACAGCATCATCAAGTCGCTACGCGAACAATTGGCCGGCGTTTAATCATGCGTCCTCTCGTTTTCCTCCTCATGGCGTTGCCGCTCGTCGCCTGCGACAAGATCACAGGCGCTGCGGATCAGAAGATCGCCGATGCCGAAGCGATCGGCTTTGCTTGCCGTGTTGCGCAAAAGCAGCCCGAGGCTTGCATGAAGGAAAACGAGGCGCAAAGCCCCTCTTCCATCCTCGAAGGCTGGAAATCGGCCGACGAGGATATCAAGGGCGGTAAGCTCGACCCGACCATGTCGAACGCGGCTTCACCCAAAGCCGCCGCCAAGGAAGAACCCGCAGAGGGCGACAAGCCCGCTGAAGGCGAAGAGAAAAAAGACGAAAAATCGGGTACCGACAATCCTGATGCCAAGAAGGACGCGCATCCCGATGCCAAAGACGGCAAGAATGCCGCCGATGGCAAAGTAGGCAAGGAAAAAGACAAGCCGCATGGTTAATTCCGTTCAGTTTCCGCTCCGGATCGAAGCCGTGGTGATCGATCTGGATGGAACCCTCTTGCACACCGCACCCGATCTTGCCGAAGCTGCCAACCGCATGCTGGCCGATCTCGGCATGCCGCCGGTTCCTGAAGAAACACTCAAGTCTTACATCGGCAACGGTGTGGCACAGCTGATCAAGCGCACCCTGACTGGGGAAATGTACGGAGAACCGGATTCCGAGTTGTTCGCTCGCGCCAAGCCGATCTACGAAAAGAACTACGATGAAGTGGTAAGCCTATACAGCCGCCCCTTCCCCGGCGTTGTGGAAGGCCTGCAAGCGCTAAAGGCCGCGGGATACCACCTGGCCTGCATTACCAACAAGGCGGCACGCTTTACGTTACCTCTTCTGAAGGACACCGGCCTGCACGATTATTTCGAGCTGATCCTGAGCGGTGACACTCTGCCCAAGATGAAGCCTGACCCCTTGCCGTTGCTGCATGCAGCAGAGTTTTTCGGCGTGGCGATAGATCGAATGCTGCTCATCGGCGATTCCCAAAACGACGCGCAAGCAGCTCGAGCTGCGGGTTGCCACGTGTTCTGCGTGCCCTACGGTTACAATCACGGGCAAGACGTTAACAATCTGGACCTCGATGCCGTCGTCGATAACCTCGTCGCAGCAAGCAAACTTATATGCAAGGCATAACACCTCTTAATCTTCCGGGCGAAAGCTGGCGATGGCGGAACTGATCTGATCCCCACTTCGCCGCCTTGCCCAATAGATTGGAGTTTTTATGCTGCATACGATTACCGAACAAGAATTCAACAACCTCGCCAGCCAAGGCTACAACCGTATCCCCCTGGTCGCCGAAACCTTCTCCGACCTCGACACGCCGCTCTCGCTATACCTCAAGCTCGGCAACCAACCGTTTTCCTACCTGCTGGAATCGGTACAAGGCGGCGAGCGCTTCGGCCGCTATTCCTTTATCGGCCTGCCTGCGAAAACACGCATCGTTGCGCATGGCCGCAATATCGAAATCAAACGCGGCGAGACCACAGTTCAAAGCGTTACCGATGTAAATCCGCTGGATTTTGTGCAGGATTTCCAAGCCCAATTCAAGGTGGCGCCCGCCGAAGGGCTGCCCCGCTTCACCGGCGGGCTGGCAGGCTATTTCGGCTACGACACCGTGCGTTACATCGAGCATCGCCTGGCAGCCACGCAAAAACCGGATGTGCTTGGTACGCCGGACGTGCTGTTGTTGTTGACGGAAGAGTTGGCTGTAGTGGACAACCTGGCCGGCAAGCTCTACTTCATCGTCTATGCCGACCCCACCGTAGCCGGTGCTTACGCCCAGGCACGGGCCCGCTTGCGAGAATTGCTGGAAGCCCTGCGCCAGCCGGTTGCCATCCCCAGCGCCCCGGCACACGCCGCTTCAACGGCTGAATCGGAATTTGGCGAAGCTAATTTCAAGGCCGCCGTGGAAAAAGCCAAGCGTTATATTTTCGACGGCGACATCATGCAGGTTGTGTTAAGCCAGCGCATGAGCCAGCCCTTCGCCGCGCCACCACTATCGCTCTACCGCGCCCTGCGCAGCCTCAATCCTTCGCCCTATATGTTTTATTACGATATGGGTGACCATCACGTCGTTGGTTCCTCGCCGGAAATCCTGGTGCGCCTGGAAGGCGACACGGTCACTTCTCGCCCCATCGCCGGCACGCGCCCCCGCGGCAAGAACCGCGAGGAAGATACCGCACTTGCGACAGAACTCCTGGCCGACCCCAAGGAGCGCGCCGAGCACGTCCAGCTGATGGACCTCGGCCGCAACGACGTGGGCCGCGTAGCGCAAACCGGTACGGTGAAGGTTACCGAGAACATGACCATCGAGCGTTACTCGCACGTCATGCACATCGTTTCCAACGTCGAAGGCAAGCTGAAACCCGACATGAGCGCCATTGATGTACTGAAAGCCACTTTCCCCGCCGGCACGGTAAGCGGTGCGCCCAAGGTTCGCGCGATGGAAATTATCGATGAACTGGAACCGAGCAAACGCGGCATTTACGCGGGCGCGGTCGGGTATCTCGGCTTTAACGGTGACATGGATGTGGCGATTGCCATCAGAACGGCCGTCATCAAGGACAACACGCTTTATGTGCAGGCCGGTGCAGGGATCGTTGCAGACTCGGTACCCGACAGCGAATGGATAGAAACGCGAAACAAGGCGCGGGCTGTAACACGGGCTGCGGAATTGGTCTTGGCAGGATTGGACGATAGTCCTGCACATCGATAATCCCTATTGATGCCTCTTGGGCACGATGCCCATAAAAAAGGCCTCCGAAACGGAGGCCTTTTTGTTTCTAATGTTTATGGATTAGATCACGCTAACATCGGTCGTCACGTTCACGGCACCACCATGAATCGACGCGATTTCAACTGCTGCACCAGCGCCCTCTTGCCCGTCGGCATCGTAATAGAGGTGACCGATATGATTGCTGTCCACCGTGTAGGTCAGGTTGTTGGTACCGGTCTCCGCCCCGAAGACAGAACTATCGATATTTATGTGATCCTTGCCCGTTGCAAAACCGTAGATGGCATCAACGGAACCGTCGTTCGTGTCGAATACGAAGACGTCGTTGCCGCCTTGCCCGTAAAGCATATCTGCACCAGCACCACCTATCAGGGTGTCGTTACCGCCGCCACCGACGAGAATATCGGCGCCATCGCCCCCCTGAAGCACATCGTTGCCACCTTCACCGTTAAGAATGTCGTCGCCCAAGCCGCCCAGGAGAGTATCGTTACCGCCATCGCCGTCAAGTTTGTCGTTGCCATCCCCACCATCGATAAAGTCGTTGCCGCCTTCACCCTTGAGAATATCGTTACCCAAGCCGCCGCTCAGGCTATCCGCACCGGCACCTCCAGAAAGAAAATCGTTACCTTCGCCGCCATCCAGCGTATCGTTGCCTGCATCGCCTCGCAGAACATCGTCACCAACGCCACCAGACAGCGTGTCATCGCCAGCGCCGCCAGCAAGAACATCATTGCCGCTTCCACCGAAGAGATCATCGTTGCCCGCGCCACCATCTTCACTGTCGTTGCCATCGCCGCCGGACAAGATATCTGCACCCACACCACCAGCCAGCTTATCGTTGCCGATATCGCCATACAGTTGATCGTCACCAGCACCACCGTTCAGGTTATCGTTGCCAGCATCACCATACAAAGCATCATTGCCTGCACCACCGAATTCATGGTCGTTGCCTGCGCCACCATGAATGCGGTCGGCAAATTGGGAACCGTGCTGATGGTCGTTACCATCGCCGCCAGCGATATCGTGGTCGAATTCGCTGCCGTTATGATGATCAAACTCACCGGCAATCAGGCTATCCAGGTCATGGCTGCTTGACAACGTCTGAAGTTGGGCCAGGGTCAAGCTAAAGTCGGAAACAGTGAAAAGCAGGTTACCGTTACTGTCATAAGCCGAGAGACTAGTAATGGTGTCGGCATCAGGGGTTGCGACATCGGCAATGGTACCGGCAAGCACAAGTGTGCCGCCGTTGGGATTATCATTGTCGGTCGTACCGCTGCTGAGAGACCAGGTGACCGTGCCAGCATTCGCGTCAGAAGATGAAACCGTGGCTGTACTGATATGCTCCAACCATTCTTGGGCATTGCCGGTATATCCTGTTGCATTTGTTATGGTTGCCATGCCGCTTGCTCCTTTTTGTTAATTCGATCAAATGCGATTAATCGATTGTTAGTGGAATCAATACTCGGAATATCTGTACACCGCTGTCGCAGTCGCTAGAGGGATAAACGGCCAACATAGGAGAGGCGATATCCGGCAATCCCACTGTCATAGAAACTCATTCCCTTAGACTGGTGATTTTGCGCCCCCGCCTTTCGGCCGGGTTTGCCCTTGATACAGATACTGTTTTGTAAATATAAGTGTTCACAGCAACCAATTCAACCGCTCAAGCTGAGCGGTTGAAAACTGCGGATGAGCGGTGCCCGTAAAGTTCCGCCCACTCATTGAGCAACATCCGACATCCATGACTCATGTCGATGCGCAATATACTACTTTCTCAGGCAAGCTCCGCGATTTTTGACTAGAATTAGCCTCTTCTTTCCTATCTAGAATGAATCCGCAATCTATGTTGCTGATGATCGACAACTACGACTCGTTCACCTACAACCTGGTGCAATACTTGGGCGAACTGGGGCAGGAGGTCGTGGTTTACCGCAACGACGAGATCGACTTGAACCGGGTTGCCGAGCTCAAGCCCCGTCATATAGTGATTTCCCCCGGGCCGTGCACGCCTAATGAGGCAGGGATTTCCGTGCCCCTGATCAAGGAATTCGCGGGCAATGTGCCCATCCTGGGTGTCTGCCTGGGTCACCAGAGTATCGGACAGGCGTTCGGCGGCAATATCGTACATGCCAAGCAACTGATGCACGGAAAGACTTCGCCGGTCTCCCACAATAACGTAGGCGTGTTCAAGGGGCTGCCCAATCCATTTACGGCAACCCGCTATCACTCTCTTGTGATCGAGCGTGAAACCTGCCCGGATTGTCTTGAGGTCACGGCTTGGACGCCGGACAACGAAATCATGGGCGTCCGTCACAAGACTCTGCCCATCGAAGGCGTGCAGTTCCATCCCGAGTCCATCCTGACCGAATATGGACACGAGCTCCTGGACAACTTCCTCAAGACTTACTGATGAACGCTAGGGAAGCATTGCATCTGTTGCTGGATCGCAAGGATCTCAGCCACACAGAGATGTTGGACGTCATGCGCCAGATCATGGGGGGCGAGCTGACTAATTCACAGATCGCCGGCATCTTGATTGCGTTGCGCATGAAGGGCGAGACCGTGGATGAGATCGCGGCAGCAGCGGAAGTGATGCGTGAGCTTTCGACCAAGGTCCATGTCGGCGCGAGCGAGCATCTTATCGATACCTGCGGCACTGGCGGTGACGGCATCCAGACCTTCAACATCTCCACAGTAAGCGCCTTCGTAGCCGCCGCTGCAGGCGCCAAAGTGGCGAAACACGGCGGGCGCTCCGTCTCATCAACCTGCGGCAGCGCAGACGTGCTGGAATCCCTAGGCGTCAACGTGAACCTGACACCAGCCCAGGTCGCGCAATGCGTGGATGAAATCGGCATCGGCTTCATGTTCGCGCCCAATCATCACAGCGCTATGAAGCATGCAGCCCCGGTACGTCGCGAGCTGGGCGTGCGGACCTTGTTCAACCTGCTTGGACCACTTACCAACCCAGCGGGTGCACGCAATCAGGTCATGGGCGTCTTCGACTGCGCCTTGACCGGCAAGCTGGCTCATGTGCTACAGCAGCTCGGCAGTCATCACGTCATGGTGGTACATGGCGCAGACGGCATGGACGAAATCTCCTTCAGCGGCGATACCTATGTCGCCGAGCTGAAAGACGGCGAAGTCCGCGAATATGTGCTCAACCCGCAGCAATTCGGCATCTCGCTCAGCGCTCAGGAAAGCATTCGCGTCAAGGACGCCGAGGATTCCAAGCGCATGGTCCTGTCTGTGCTTGGCGGATCGACGGGCCCGGCGCGCGACATCGTGTTACTGAATGCCGGTGCGGCTATTTATGTCGCCGGCTGTGCCGACGATCTCGCCCACGGCATCCAGAGCGCCGCCGAAGTCCTAGATAGCGGGACGGCCGCTTCCAAACTAGATCAATTAATCGCGCTGACGCAGCGCATGGATCAAGCATGTCTGACATCCTGAACAAAATTCTTGACACCAAGCACGCCGAAATCGTCGAAGCGCGCGAAACCAAGCCGTTGATCGTGGTGCGAAACGAAGCGGATGACGCCACACCTGCACGTGATTTTGTCGGTGCAATCCGCGCGAAGCTGGCGGCGCAACAAGCTGCCGTGATTGCCGAAATCAAGAAAGCAAGCCCGTCCAAAGGCGTCATCCGGGAAGATTTCCACCCGGCCGAGATTGCTCGCAGCTACGAAAAAGGCGGCGCAGCCTGTCTTTCCGTGCTCACGGATGTGCAGTATTTCCAGGGCAGCCCGGAATACCTCAAGCAGGCTCGCGCAGCTTGCAACCTGCCCGTGCTACGCAAGGATTTCATGATAGAGCCCTATCAAGTCTACGAAGCTCGTGCCATGGGAGCCGATTGCATCCTGCTCATCGTGGCAGCGCTGAACCTGCCGCGCATGAAAGAGCTGGAAACGCTGGCGCACGATCTGGGCATGGCAGTGCTGGTCGAGGTGCATGACGGCGATGAGCTCGAACTGGCGCTGCAATTGGATACACCCCTGGTCGGTATCAATAACCGCAATCTGCGCACTTTCGATGTCACTCTCGACACCACGCTCGGCCTTTTGGAACGAATTCCGCAGGATCGCATCGTAGTCACCGAGAGCGGCATTTTCACGCCGCAAGACGTAGCGCTGATGCGCGGCCACAACGTCAACACCTTCCTGGTCGGTGAAGCCTTCATGCGCCAGCCTGACCCAGGTGCCGAGCTGGCACGCGTTTTCGGTTAAGGAACCTCATGTCTCAAACTTTTGGCAAGCACCCTTCCAGTCGTCCACGCCGCATGCGGCGCGACGAATTCTCCCGTCGGCTGATGCGCGAGCACGTCGTTACCGCCAACGATCTGATTTATCCCGTGTTCGTACTGGACGGCGAAAACCGCATCGAACAGGTAGCCTCCATGCCCGGCGTACAGCGCCAGAGCATCGATGTACTGCTGAAGACGGCGGAAGAATGCGTGAAGAATGGCATTCCGGCACTTGCGCTGTTTCCGGTAGTCGATCAAGGATTCAAATCTCTTGATGCCGCTGAAGCCTACAATCCAGATGGCCTGGTCCCACGCACTATCAAAGCTTTGAAATCGCGTTTTCCCGAGTTGGGCATCATCACGGATATCGCGCTCGACCCTTACACTAGCCATGGGCAGGACGGGTTGATCGACGAAAATGGCTACGTCATGAACGACGAGACCGTCGCCGTCTTGGTGCGCCAGGCGTTATGTCATGCAGAAGCCGGCGCCGATGTCGTTGCGCCGTCAGACATGATGGACGGCCGCATTGGTGCCATTCGCCAAGCACTGGAATTCGATGGTCACATCCATACCCGCATTTTGGCTTACTCGGCCAAGTACGCTTCCAGCTTTTATGGTCCGTTCCGTGATGCCGTTGGTTCGGCTTCCAACCTGGGCAAGGGCAACAAATACACTTACCAAATGGACCCAGCGAATTCGGATGAGGCACTCAAGGAAGTCGCACTGGATCTGGAAGAAGGTGCCGACATGGTGATGGTCAAACCCGGCATGCCGTATCTGGATATCGTTCGCCGTGTGAAAGAAACCTTCGGCGTGCCGACCTTCGCTTACCACGTAAGCGGCGAATATGCGATGTTGAAAGCCGCTGCGCAAAACGGCTGGCTGGATGAAAAGGCTTGCGTAATGGAAGCCATGTTGTCTTTCAAGCGCGCAGGCGCCGACGGCGTTCTAACCTACTACGCGCTCGACATTGCACGCTGGCTTAAGGCTTAGCCTCGATCCGAGGCATTCGCGATGCGTTCGCGCTCCAGCTTGATGATGTAGCGCTGAATCAACGCTTGCATTCCAGGACGCATATCGACGAACTGACAACCGGCGCGCAAGCTCTTGCTGCCGTTTTTCATGGTGATCTCCCAGGTGCTGCGGATTTCCAGCGTGAATTCCGCCGTGCCGATCCCCGGCAATTCCACACGGCACCCTGGAAAAGCGGCCCCCATTTCGAACCCTACTCCCAGCGGTTGAGCAATGACTACG
Source organism: Novimethylophilus kurashikiensis (assembly GCF_003112435.1). Classification (GTDB taxonomy): domain Bacteria; phylum Pseudomonadota; class Gammaproteobacteria; order Burkholderiales; family Methylophilaceae; genus Novimethylophilus; species Novimethylophilus kurashikiensis. Next base: position 30,480 of record NZ_BDOQ01000004.1, on the reverse strand, counting down.
CCGACGCCGCCCGCGCTGATATCGGCAAGTGCCACTTCCACCGATAACCCTTGCCTTGTAGGAATCTTGCATTTAAGCGGGTTGACGACGGGCGTCGTCAACCGGAAATATTCGCGGCGTTGCAACCGCAGCATCTGGTTTGGCAGTGCAATTCGGAATGCATCGCGCCCTTCCCAGGTATCTTTGGCAATGGCGTCACTCACCCATTGCACTTTCACCTTATCCAGTGAGGTCACGAAAATGATCTTCTGCGCTTGCAAGATATGCTGATTGAGAACGTCGTTCGAACCGTAATCCAGCAGTACTGTTTCGGCGTCCGGGTCGACATGCAGTACGGACGTCAGGAGCAATTCCCGTCCTTCGTTAAAGAAGGAACTCACCATCTCCCCATGACTGATCAAACCGCGCAAAGTACGCACGATCTCGAGTTTGTTATGTAATAAAAATTGGGAGTCGTCCGGAAGCGAGGACACTTCGAGCATGACATTCGTATCGTTCATGGGGTTGTTTGAATAATTAAATGTTCGACTATGGCCGTTCTGGCCCGGTTGATGGCGCCCTCGCCCAGCATGCCTCTAGGTGCTGAGCGAATATCGTCAGGCGAGAACACGACCAGTTTGATCGGCCCGAGCGCACCCTCGATGGTAAACATGGGCAGTTTTCTGCGTTCATCGCGATAATGAAAGCTTCTCTCACCGGTCTGGTACGAGATGTTTTTATTGAGCAGAAAAATCTCGACCTCCTTGTCGCTATCGGCAAAAAGGTGAATCTCGGTTTCGGCATAACGCCCGGCAGTACCGTCGAGCACAGGACCACTGAGTTGAGGGTCGAAGCGGTCCAAAAGGCGCATCACCTGCACAGCCTCAACCCGCAACTGGTAGAGCATTTCAGGATGTGTATCCGCTTGGTAAATGCCTTGGTGAATACGAAGTTCGGATTCAATCTCGGCGTTGGTCGGAAGGCAATTCGCCTCCTCCATCCCCAGCTGCCGAGCAGCCTTGCGCTTGGCGAAGGCGTAGTCGGCAATGCCTTCTTCCGCCATTAGCCGGGCCGCCTGCTGAGCCACCAGCATACGGCTTTGCTGCGCCTTGGCTCCACCAGCCTCCTTACCCATTAGAACAGTTGATCCTGAACGAAAGGAGGAGTACCACCGCTATGTTCGGCCGGTGGCTGGGGAACTGGTGCAGGCTCTTCTCCATCCAGGATATTGCTTTCCCCCGAGTTTTCCATCGGAGGCAAGAATTCCTGGAAGAAATATTCGTACAGCCCACCATGGTCCTCGTCTACACGCAAACCTGTGACAGGGTTAATTTTGGCCTGCACCACGCCAGGCGGCACGGCATAAGGCTCGTCAGGCACCCCTTGCAACACCTTGCCCATGTAGCTGATCCACATCGGCAGCGCCGCATGGCCACCCGTCTCCTGGCCCCCTAATGTGCGCGGCTGGTCGAAACCGATCCATGCGACGGCGACCTGTGCAGGGTTATAGCCGGCAAACCAGGCATCGACCATGTTATTGGTCGTACCGGTCTTGCCAGCCAGATCGTAACGACCCAGTTCACGGGCCTTGGCTGCAGTCCCGATACGCGCAACATCGGCGAGTATGCTGGTCATGATGAAGGTATTACGCGGATCCACAACACGTTCGGCTGCTCCTCCTGCCTTGGCCGGCTTGGCCTGCTCAATGACGCGGCCATTAGCATCCATGATCTTGGAAATCAGATACGGCTGCACGCGATAGCCGCCATTGGCAAAAATGGAATAGGCGCCCACCATCTGCCACGGTGTAACGGAACCCGCGCCCAACGCCATGGTGAGGTAAGGAGGATGATCCTTCGCTGCAAAGCCGAAGCGCTGGATGTAATCCTGCGCATATGAAACGCCGATGTTTTGCAGGATTCGGATGGAGACCATGTTCTTGGATTTAGTCAGAGCGGTCCGCATACGCATTGGGCCTTCAAACTTGCCGTCGAAGTTTTGCGGACTCCAGGCGCTGCTCCCGGTCTCTGCAGAGCCGATGACAATCGGAGCATCGTTAATGACCGTCGCCGGCGTAATACCCTTCTCGAGTGCAGCTGAATAAATGAACGGCTTGAAGCTGGAACCCGGTTGGCGCCATGCCTGCGTCACATGGTTGAACTTGTTCTTGTTGAAGTCGAAACCGCCAACCAAAGCACGGATCGCTCCCGTTTGCGGATCGGCGCCGACAAAGGCTGCTTCCACCTGCGGCATCTGCACGATGCTCCACTTGCCATCGTTGGCTTGGTAAATGCGTACGATGGAGCCACGCTTGATCTTCTGCTTGTCGGTCGCCTTGTCTCCCAGCGCCTTGGTCACCATTTGCAAACCGTCACCGGTAATCTCTTCCATGTGCCCGCCTTGACGGTAGACCTTGACTGCCTTTGGAGAAGTATTGAGCACGATGGCTGGCACCAAGCCGCCGTAGACCTCAAGATTATCCAGCGCATCGTCCATGGCTCCGTCCGAGCCATCGAGCTTGTCCAGATGTACCTGCCCCTCGGGACCACGATAAGCATGGCGACGTTCATAGGCCAGGATGCCCTGAAGTACGGCATCGTTAGCGGCCAACTGATTTTTCTTGAGGATGGTGGTAACCACCTTCATTCCGCTGCTGTAGATTGCATCTTGGTAGCGAGAGTACATTTCCTGCCGCACCATCTCGGCAACATAGTCCGCTGCCAGATCGCGCGATTGCCGCGAAGCTTTGAACTTCAGCTCCTGCTTCAGGCTTGCCTGATACTCTTTATCCGTCAGGAATTTGAGCTCGTGCATGCGATTCAGCACATATTTTTGGCGCGCCTCAGCCCGTTTTAAATTGGCAAACGGGTTATAGCGAGATGGTGCCTTGGGCAGGCCTGCCAACATGGCAAACTCGGCTGGGGTAAGTTTATCGAGAGGCTTGCCAAAATATACTTGCGAAGCTGCAGCGAAGCCGTAGGCGCGTTGCCCCAGGTAAATTTGATTGATGTAGAGCTCGAGGATGCGGTCCTTAGAGAGGCTATGCTCGATCTTGATCGCGAGTAGTGCTTCGCTGATTTTGCGCTTTAAGGTTTTTTCGCTAGAGAGGAAGAAGTTACGCGCCACCTGCATCGTAATAGTGCTTGCGCCTTCTTTCGCACCGCCGGCTGTTAAGTTAGCGAGCGCTGCACGTAATACGCCAAGAGTATCGACTCCGCCGTGTTGGTAGAATCGCTCGTCCTCAGCCGCCAGGATCGCTTGCTTCATGTGAAGCGGCACATCTTCGATTTTCACAACGGCTCGGCGTTCTTCACCAAACTCCCCCAGTAAGAAACCGTCTTCTGAATATACTCTCAAGGGAACTTTGGGCCGATAATCCGTGAGAGACTCCAGCGACGGCAGGTCCGGATAAATCAGTACCGCGGCCAAGCCCACGAGCGATGCAACTGCAAGCCCTGCCACAACCACAATCAGCAACAGGTATTGCCACCATTTGTTTAGCATGAGGGGAATATCAAAGTAATTGACTCAACATAAAATTATAAGCCCCGCATCCAATAATTTGAAAATTAAAAAAAATCTTTACAGTGCCGATAGTTGTTGCTAGGATTTAACGTAAATTATGTGCTTAGTGTGCAACTAGGCGATATTAAAGGGGAATTGGTGTTGTTCGATTTCTTCAAAGAGCGCACGCCACCGCTCATCGGTGTCGACATCAGTTCGACGACCGTCAAAATGGTGGAATTATCAGGGGACGGCAAGAGCTCCATTCACCTGGAGAGCTACTCCATCGCCCCATTACCCAGAGACGCAGTTGTCGACGGCAATATCGCCAGCCTTGAGAACGTCGGCGAATCTGTTCGTCGTGCCTGGAAGCTTCTCAACACCCGCGAGAAAAATGCAGCCATGGCGCTGCCCGCTGCAGCTGTGATCAGCAAAAAGGTCAACATGCAGGCCGGGCTCAGTGAAACCGAAATGGAATTACAGGTTGAGGCAGAAGCCAACCAATACATTCCATTCTCGCTCGACGAAGTCAATATCGATTTTCAGCAGCTCGATCCTTTGCCGAATTCCCCGGAAACCGTGGAAGTTCTTATCGCCGCATCCAAAAAAGAGCGTATCGAGGATCGAGTAGCCGTAGCTGAAGATGCCGGCCTCAAAGTCGTCATCATGGACGTTGAAACCTATGCAACCGAGGCGGCGTACAGTCTTGCTGCGAATCAGATTCCCAATGCCGGACGTGAACAAACCGTCATGATCGTAGACGTAGGTGCACAAATGATGCACATCAACGTCTTGCATGACAATCAATCGGTGTATACCCGCGAGCAACCCTTCGGCGGCAGCCAGTTAACTCAGGAAATCGTTCGACGCTACGGGTTGTCGGCAGAAGAAGCAGAGATTGCAAAACGCAAAGGCGGACTTCCAGAAAATTACGAGTCCGAAGTACTTGAGCCTTTCGTGCAATCGATGGCGATGGAAATTGCACGTGCTGCCCAGTTATTCACCAACTCGACTCAGTTCGGCATTGACCACATTTTGCTGGCAGGCGGATGTGCAGCAATCCCTGGAGCTATTGAAGCTGTAAGTGCGCGGACGCGGGTTAACACGATTGCAGCGAACCCGTTCGTCAACATGACCATCGCCAAACATATCGACAAGAATCAATTGGCGACGGATGCGCCAGCACTAATGATTGCGTGCGGCTTGGCAATGCGGAGGTTCGAGGCATGAGAATACGCATCAACCTCCTGCCGCACCGTCAGATCAAACGGGCAGAACGGCAGCGCCAATTCAACATCATGGCTGCCGCTACGCTTGGTGTCGCCATCGCCATCATTTTCCTGGGCTACACCTATATCAGCGCAAGCATCGATTCCCAGAACTCCCGCAATCAACGTCTAAAAGATGAGATTGCCAAGCTGGACAACCAAATCAAGGAAATCAATGGACTCAAAGGCAAAATCAATGAATTGAAAGACCGGATTCAAGCGGTCGAATCCTTGCAGAACAATCGTTCGCAAGGCGTGATTTTGCTGGATGAAATCGCTCGCCAACTGCCAGAAGCGGTTTCGCTTAAAAGCATCAGGCAAGCGGGCGATACGGTAACTTTAGAAGGGGTAGCTGATACCAACGCCCGTGTGGCCGTGGTTGTGAAAAACTTTGGTAATTCCAAGGTATTTTCATCCCCGCAGCTTATCCAGATCGTGGCACTCAACCAAAATAATCAAAAACTGAGTTCTTTTACCATGACACTCAAGCTCAACCCGGCCCCAGCCATGACTGAAGAGGCGCAACCACCCAAAGGCAAGGTATGACGCTAGACGATTTACGCAATATCGACTTCAACAATATCGGGGACTTGCCGCTCCCCGTCAAAGGCGTTCTTTTGTTGGGCATCCTGCTGGGAACTCTGCTGGCTGGTGGATGGTTTGTCTGGAAACCCATGCTCGATGACCTTCAAGCCGCAGAAGATACCGAGTGGGGCCCCGACAAACAAAGCGGGTTGCGCAAGGAGTTCGAGAACAAGGCCGGCATTGCCAATAACCTGCCTCAATACCAGGCTCAGCTCAAGGAAGCCGAGTTGAAATCGAACATCCTGCTCAAGCAATTGCCGGATAAATCGCAGATGGACGGCTTGCTCACGGATATCAACCAGGCCGGCATTGGTCGCGGTCTCGAATTCGAACTGTTCAGACCCGGAGCAGAAAAGCCTTCGGCTCTCTACGCCGAAATGCCCATTACCATCCGTGTGCTAGGCACTTATCACGACTTAGGCGCATTTGCTTCGGACCTGGGACAGATGTCTCGCATTGTCACACTGGGGCAAATCGCCATCACTCCGGTTGCTGCCAAAGATGCAAAAGGCAATGCCTCATCCATCTTGGCAATGGATGCTATTGCCACAACTTATCGCGCGCTGGACAAGGGTGATGCCCCGCCTCCAAGCAATAAAAGGCCGCACTAGTAAGGGAAGCAAATGAAGCTGTTAACTATTTCATTTTTATCGCTGCTTGCTCTTACAGCCTGCTCGGGAGGCGATGGCGACGATCTCGACCAATGGATGAAAGAGCGCAAAGCGCATGTAGGTGGAAAAATTCCACCTTTGCCAGAACTCAAAACTTATGTCCCTTTCGTTTACAACAACGATGGATCATTACACGACCCTTTCAAGGGAAGACGTGCCGCGGACAGTGCTGGCAACGGATTGAAGCCCGATTTAAGCCGGCCCAAGGAACCATTGGAAGCCTTCCCGCTCGAGAGCCTCAAATTCGTCGGCTTCCTCCAGCAAGGAAAACGTAACGTCGCGCTGATTTCCGCGCCAGACAATACCGTCTACCAGGTCAAGGTAGGCAACTATATGGGACAAAATTTCGGCTTGGTCATGAATTTGAGCAAGGATGAAGTTGTCGTCAAAGAAATGATCCAAGACGCCACCGGCGAGTACGTAGAGCGTCGAGTAACCATCAATCCGCAAGAGTAGGTGCCAAAAAATGATGAAACATCAGATTCTGAATAACAAATGGCTGGGCGTGGTAGCAGCGCTCGCCATGGGACTCTTGGCATTTAGCTCGCCCACCACGGCTGCTCCTGCAGAGACTGCGGCAGGTGCCAATACGGTAGAAAAGGTGGATTATTCCGAGCTCCCTGGCGGCAAGGTCGTCGTCAACGTCACACTCAAAAAAGAAACATCCCAAGCACCGGCGTCGTTTACAACCACAACACCCCCACGTATCGCCTTCGACTTCGTCAATGCAGACAACGGATTGACCAAAAACAGCATCTCGATCGGCGATGGACTGCTACGTAGCATTAATGCCGTACAAGCCAACAATCGCACACGTATCGTGCTCAACCTGAGCAAGACCGCAACCTATACCTCATCCGTACAAGGTCGCAACATTGTCATTACATTGCAACCGTCAACCGCTACCGGAACAGCGGAAACCACGGTGACTCATTTTGCGCAGGCAAGCGTTGCGGAACAACAGAACGCCGTGACTGCCGTTGATTTTCAACGTGGCAGGAATGGGGAAGGACGTGTGATCGTCAATCTCCAAGAGCCAGGCAGTGGCATCGATATTCGTCAGCAAGGCAAGAATCTTGTTGTCGAATTCCAGAATACGGCCATTGCTGAAAATCTTGAACGCCGGCTCAATGTCACCAATTTCGCTACCCCCGTACTGACTGTCGATACGTTCAAGAAGGGCAAGAACACTCGCATGGTGATCGAGCCCAAGGGCGAATGGGAACACTCTGCATATCAAACGGAAAAGCAATTCATCGTCGAAATCAAGCCGATCATTTTCGATCCGAACAAGATCGTACAAGGTTCCAAGACTGGTTTTAGCGGCGAAAAGCTCTCGCTCGATTTTAACGGCATCGACGTCAAGAGCTTGTTGCGGATCATTGGCGACTTTACGGGCAAGAACGTTGTGGTTTCCGACTCCATTCAAGGCACCATCACCCTTCGCCTGAAGGATGTTCCATGGGATCAAGCCCTCGACATCATCATGAAGCAAAAGGGCTTGGGCATGGATAACCTCGGCAACACGTTGGTATTCGCACCCAAGGAAGAAATTGCCGCACGCCGCAAACAGGATCAGGATCAGGAAAACCTGATCGACGATAGCAAGCCCCTGGTAACACAATCCTTCCAGATCAAGTATCAGAAGGCTGCAGACATCAAGACGCTGATCAGCGATCCTAAACAGCCCCTGCTATCCAAGCGCGGCACGGCTGTGGTTGACCCATCTACAAATACGATGTTCGTGAAGGATATCGACACAAGCATGACCAAAATTCAGGAAATCCTGAACAAGATAGACATTCCTTCCCGTCAGGTGCTGATCGAATCGCGCATCGTCCAGGCCAATGACACGTTCGGCAAGAGCTTGGGTGCTCGATTCGGTGTCGTGAAGAACAACGCGTTGACGACCAAGGGGCTTAACGCCAACGACTACATGACTAGCGGTTCGCTTTCGAGCAACTACTCCACGGCGCAAAACGCGAAGACGACGAACCCGGACGACCTAAACGTCAATCTACCCGCTTCCGCAACCGCGGGTACAGTGTCCTCCGCAGCATTAACATTGCTGCGACTGCCTGCCGGCTTCCTGTTAAACATGGAACTTTCCGCCGCAGAATCGGATTCCAAGATCAAAACGATTTCGAGCCCACGCGTGATCACGGCTAACCAGCAGGCAGCTACTTTTGATGCAGGCACTGAAATTCCTTACCAACAGGCTACAAGTTCCGGCGCAACCAGCGTTTCGTTCAAAAAGGCTACCCTGGGCGTTAACGTGACCCCTCAAATCACGCCCGACGACAAGATCAACCTCGACATCGAAGTAACCAAGGATGACGTCGGCCAAGTGTTCAATGGCGTACCGTCCATCGATACCAACAAAGTCAAGACCAAGGTATTGGTGGATAACGGTGAAACCGCCGTACTGGGTGGCTTCCTGATCGAAAGCAAGAACGACAGCACCCAGCGCGTTCCTTTCTTCAGCTCCATTCCTGTCGTGGGTAACTTGTTCAAATCCAACTTGAACACCCATTCAAAGAAAGAACTATTGTTCTTCATCACGCCCAAGATCATGTCGGACGCGATGCAACTGAACTAATTGATTTATTTGGTCGCCTTTAGGCGTTCCGGTAGAATTGCCTGCCATGAAAATGGCAGGCAATATTTTTTTAATCGGACTCATGGGTGCGGGAAAATCTACCGTAGGTAGGTTGCTTTCGAAATCCCTGGACAAGACCTTTTACGACTCCGATCACGAAATCGAGCGCAAGACCGGGGTCAACATCCCGTTGATCTTCGAGCTTGAGGGCGAGTCTGGCTTCCGCAAACGAGAGTCTCAAGCTATCGCCGAACTCGTTGTGCTGAATAACATCGTTCTCGCCACTGGCGGCGGGGCTGTGTTGCTGCAGGAAAATCGGGACGCCCTTTCCGCTCACGGCATCGTCGTGTACCTCCGTGCCAGCGTAGATGAGCTTTGGCACCGTACACGCGGCGACCGTAACCGCCCACTGCTTCAGACTGAGAACCCCCGCGAACGGCTGCAAACTCTATTTTCGCAACGCGACCCGCTCTATCGTGAAATTGCCGACTTGGTGATCGATACAGGCGGCCAACCTGTTACTTCCATCGTCACTCAAATCGAACAGTGCCTGAAAGTTAAAGATGCAAACGCTTAATGTCGAACTCGCCGAACGCAGCTACCCGATTCATATCGGCGAAGACCTGCTTTCGCAACCGGATTTAATCCTTCCCCATCTCAAACGCAAGCAAGTTGCAGTGGTCACCAACACCACTGTTGGACCGCTTTATCTCGACAAGCTTTGCAATCCTCTACGCGACAGAGGCGTTTCGGTCATTCCCATCGTGCTGCCGGATGGCGAGCAATACAAAAATGCCGAGGTGCTAGGCAAAATCTACGATGCGCTACTGGAAAATCGTTGCGAGCGACATACGACGCTGATCGCATTGGGCGGCGGCGTAATTGGCGATATGACGGGTTACGCAGCGGCGACATTTTTGCGCGGCGTACCGTTCATCCAGGTGCCGACCACCCTGCTTTCACAGGTCGATTCGTCTGTCGGTGGAAAAACCGGCATCAATCACCCGCTAGGCAAGAACATGATCGGTGCATTCTGGCAGCCCAAGCTGGTGCTGGCCGATACGACCACCCTCAACACACTGCCTGATCGCGAACTTTCAGCTGGTATCGCCGAAATTATCAAATACGGCTTGATCCGCGATATCGAGTTTTTCAATTGGCTGGAAGCCAACATGACCAAACTCATGGCGCGTGACCCCGCAGCTCTGGCCTACGCTATTCGCCGTTCTTGTGAAAACAAGGCTGAGGTTGTTGCCGCTGACGAGAGGGAGAGCGGCGAACGCGCCCTGCTCAATCTCGGTCACACTTTCGGCCATGCTATTGAGGCTGGGATGGGGTACGGCGTATGGCTGCATGGAGAAGGCGTCGCCGCAGGCACCTTGCTGGCAGCCGATCTTTCCCGCCGTATGGGCTGGCTGACGGATACCGATGTGGAAAGAATCGCAGCCATTCACCGTGCAGCTAACTTGCCAACGGTAGCGCCTTCATTGGGGACAGCAGCTTACCTCGAACTGATGGGCCTTGATAAAAAGGTGCAGGATGGCAAGATTCGACTGATCCTCCTGCAAGCCATTGGCAAGGCCGTATTTACGGCCGACTACGCCCCTCACTTGCTGCACGAAACCTTGCAAACAACCGATGCTTGAATTGGCGCCATACGCCGCGGATCCAGCGAAGTCACGGGGAAGACGGCATTCAGAACCTTCCCCCGCAGGACGCAATGAGTTTCAACGCGACCGCGACCGTATCATCCACTCCACGGCCTTTCGCCGCCTGGAATATAAAACCCAGGTCTTCGTGAACCACGAAGGCGATCTGTTCCGCACCCGCCTCACGCACAGCATCGAAGTCGCCCAGATCGGCCGGGGAATAGCCCGTAACCTCCGATTGCATGAGGACTTGGTAGAAGCCGTCGCCCTCGCCCACGATCTCGGTCATACCCCTTTCGGCCATGCCGGCCAGGATGCCTTGAATGCTTGCATGCGGGAATTCGGCGGATTCGAGCACAATCTTCAATCCTTGCGGGTTGTGGACGCACTCGAGCAAAAATATGCCGCATTCGATGGTCTCAACCTGACGTTTGAAACCCGCGAAGGCATTCTCAAGCATTGCTCCCGAGAAAACGCTCGTCAATTAGGTGATGTAGGTTTGCGCTTCTTGCAAGGACAAAGCCCCTCGCTAGAAGCCCAAGTCGCGAATCTTGCAGACGAGATCGCCTATAACAATCATGACGTCGACGATGGGCTACGTTCCGGCCTCATAACGCTGGAACAACTCTCACAAGTGGCGCTGTTTGCACGTCATCTTGACGAGGTCAAAGCGCTTTACCCTGATTTGAAAGGGCGACGTCTAATCCATGAAACCGTGCGCCGCATGATTAACTCGCAAGTGGTCGATTTATGTCAGCAGAGCCAAGCTAATATCGACACAGCAAATCCTCCTGACTTAGAAGCCGTGCGCCTGGCCAAGCCACTCATTGCGTTCAGCGGGGGCATGCAGCAGGAACAAGTGGAACTCAAAAAATTCCTGCGCCAGAACCTTTACCGCCATTACAAGGTCAACCGCATGAGCAGCAAGGCAAGCCGGATCATTACCGAGCTTTTCCAGGCCTTTGCAGAAGACCCCAACCTATTACCGGACGAATTTCAGGACCGAGCCAAGGAACATCGCCATCGAGCCATTGCCGATTACATTGCCGGCATGACCGACCGCTACGCCCACCTCGAGCATCGCCGCCTGTTCGCCATTGAAGACCAGCCATTATGAAATCCCCTGAACTCCTTGCTCCTGCCGGTACGCTTGAAAAAATGCGCGCCGCCTACGATTTCGGCGCAGACGCCGTTTATGCCGGCCAACCGCGCTACAGCCTGCGTGCCCGCAACAACGAGTTCAAGCTGGAACAGCTCGGCATCGGCATCGTGGAGGCTCACGAACGAGGCAAATTGTTCTTCGTCGCGTCCAATCTGATGCCGCACAACGCCAAGGTCAAAAGCTATCTCGCGGATATGGAACCGGTGATCGCCATGAAGCCGGACGCCTTGATCATGGCTGATCCCGGGCTGATCGCCATGGTGCGGGAAAAATGGCCGGAAATGCCGATTCACCTCTCGGTTCAGGCTAATACGGTCAACTATGCCGCAGTGAAATTCTGGAAGAGCATCGGCTTGTCTCGGGTCATCCTGTCGCGCGAGCTCTCACTGGACGAAGTCGAGGAAATCCGCCAACTGTGCCCGGATATGGAATTGGAAGTTTTCGTACACGGCGCCCTCTGCATCGCCTACTCGGGCCGCTGCCTGCTCTCCGGCTACTTCAATCACCGCGACCCCAATCAGGGCACCTGCACAAACTCCTGCCGCTGGGATTACAAAGTGCACGATACTGAAGAAGACCCTGCCGGCGTGATCAAGATGAAGGACTTTGATTTCCGCGCGGAAATGGAAAAATCCTCGCTTTCCAGCTGCGGCAGCCTGCCTCGCCATCCTTTGGCAGAAAAAATATATCTGATCGAGGAACGCGAACGTCCAGGCGAGCTCATGCCCATCATGGAAGACGAGCACGGCACCTACATCATGAATTCCAAGGATCTACGGGCGGTCGAGCACGTAGAGCGTCTGGTCAAGATCGGCGTCAACTCGCTCAAGATCGAAGGCCGTACCAAGTCGCTCTACTACGTGGCCCGCACCTGCCAGACTTATCGTCGCGCGATTGATGACGCAGTAGCCGGAAAACCTTTCGATTTCGGCCTGCTCTCCGACCTGGAAGGCCTAGCCAACCGCGGCTATACGGATGGCTTCTACGAACGCCACCACACGGCCGAGCACCAGAACTACCTCAAAGGCCATTCGGAATCGAGCCGAAGCCAGTATGTCGGAGATATCGTGAGCTTCGACGCGGCGAGCGGGTTGGCAGAAATCGCCGTGAAAAACCGCTTTTCAGTCGGCGATCGTCTTGAAATCATCCATCCATCGGGTAATCGCGAAGTGGTGGTCGAGCAGCTCACCAATACGCAGGGCGAAGCCGTCGACAGCGCCTTGGGAAGCGGCCACCGTGTGCGCTTGAGCATTTCCGGCGGGAATGTCGATAAGGCGCTGGTGGCGCGCTTTCTCTAGCTCTTGATGTAGTTTTCCAGCTGGGAAATGAGGAATTGCTGGTGGGCGATGGTTTCCTTCACTAGATCGCCGATGGAAAGCATCCCCACGATTTTTCCGTGATCCAGCACTGGCAAGTGGCGGATGCGCTTGTCGGACATCAGGTTCATGCAATCCTCCACCGTATTTTCTGGAGCGACGCTGATCACCTTGGACGTCATGATGTCCCGCACTGGGGTTTCCCTGGAGGTTTTGCCCTTCAGCACCACGTTCCGAGCGTAATCGCGCTCAGAAAAAATACCCGCCACCTGATCGCCATCCATGATCACCAGCGCACCGACTTCCATCTCCGCCATGATCAGCAAGGCGTCATAGACGCTCGCATCGGGCGTAGTGGATAACACTCGGTTGCCTTTGATTTCCAGCAATTGACGCACAGTTTTCATGTGGCTCTCCTCGTTGGTTATTTGGGCATTTTTGAAAATATTACTCTCTTTTTACGGTTTTTATACTCAGCAATAAATGAATTGAAAGTTGACATGATTAGTCAACTAACAAATAATTTGGCATGCTCCAACTACGCGACCTTCCTACGCCGGCCATCCTGGACAAATTCGTCCAGCGTTATCCTGACGCCGACGTCACCGCCGTAGTGACGTTTCTGCACTTGTTGCGCGCTGGTACCGATCTGTCTTTTGCCCTCGACGCCTATCTGCAACAACACGCATTGCTGCAAGGGCGCTGGTGGGTGCTGATCTTGCTGATGCGGGAAAGCTCGAATACGGCTGCCCCTTCGGTCTTGGCCGACAAGGCCGGCGTTTCCCGCGCCACCATGACCGGGCTGATCGATGGACTTGAACGGGACGGATTGGTAGAGCGCGTGCCGGATCCCGAAGATCGCCGCCGCCTCGCCATACAGCTCACCGCTGCAGGGCAAGCCAAGCTCGACGAAGTCATGCCTGACTATTACCGCCGAGTGCGCCAGTTGATGCAACCGCTATCCGAAAGCGAACGCAAGGTATTCATCGAACTGCTCGACAAGATTCAGGCTGGGGCCTCGTCCCTTTCTGCGCCGCTGTAACTGTACCGTCACTCATTCCAGGACCCCGCTTGACCTCCAAATCCGAACATCCTTTGGCCTCCGTCGCCGCCTTGCTTTTGCTCTCCGCAATGTGGGGCTACAACTGGGTGGTGATGAAGCTCACGCTCAACTACATCGGCGCCTTCCAGTTCAGCGCCCTGCGAACCTTCCTTGCCTCCTTGGTGCTGATGGGCATAGTCGTGATGCAGAAAAAACGGCTCAAGCCCCAATATCTGGGCTGGACGACCGTCATTGGCATTCTGCAAACCAGCGGGTTTACCGGCTTGATCATCTGGGCACTGGTCTCGGGAGGCGCGGGCAAGGTCGCCGTGTTGACCTATACGATGCCGTTCTGGGTGATGGTCCTGGCCTGGCCGCTGCTGGGAGAAAAAATTCGCGGCATGCAATGGATTGCGGCCCTAGCCTCGGTACTCGGCCTCACACTGATTCTTGCACCATGGCAGCTGCACGGCAGCCCTTTCAGCAACGTGCTCGCCGTAATGGCTGGGATCAGCTGGGCATTGGCCGTCATTCTCGCCAAAAAGCTCCATCACAAGGCGCCGGACATGGATTTGCTCTCATTCACCGCCTGGCAAATGCTGATCGGCTCGCTGCCAATCGTCGTGGTGGCCTTGCTGGTGCCTGCGCCGGCTATTCAATGGACGGGCTACCTTATCGGCGCGTTGACCTACAACATCCTGGCCTGCAATGCACTGGCCTGGCTGCTATGGTTGTATGCCCTCAAACGCATGCAAGCCGGCATCGCCAGCATGATTACCTTGCTGGCGCCCGTCATCGGCGTGCTCTCGGCGTGGATACAGCTTCACGAAGTGCCGACCCGCCTCGACCTCGGTGGGATGAGCCTCATCGCGTTCTCGCTGCTCGTCATCGCCGTTCACAGCATCCGCCGCCACGAGGAAGTCGAGCCCGCCATCGGCCAGGAGTAGCGTGTGGTAAAATCAGGCTATTTCACTGATTTATCGAGGTAGTCATGGCAGGACATTCCAAATGGGCCAATATTCAACACCGTAAAGGCCGTCAGGATGCCAAACGCGGAAAAATCTTCACCCGCCTAATCAAGGAAATTACCGTTGCGGCCCGCATGGGCGGCGGCGACCCCGGCACCAACCCACGCCTGCGCATGGCCATCGACAAGGCAAAAGCCGAGTCGATGCCCAAGGACAACATCGAAAATGCGGTCAAGCGCGGCTCCGGCACGCTGGAAGGCGTCAACTACGAAGAACTGCGCTACGAAGGCTACGGTATTGCCGGTGCCGCCGTCATGGTCGACTGCATGACCGACAACAAGACCCGCACCGTGGCCGACGTTCGACACGCTTTCAGCAAATACGGCGGGAACCTCGGCACCGACGGTTCGGTCGCTTTCCTGTTCAAGCACTGCGGCACCTTGCTGTTCGCACCCGGCACCAGCGAAGACCAGGTGATGGAAGTGGCGCTGGAAGCTGGCGCCGAAGACATCATCACCAATGACGACGGCAGTATCGAAGTGATCACTGCCCCCAACGACTTCGAAGCCGTCAAGACGGCGCTCGAAACCGCCGGCCTCAAGGCCGAAATGGCAGAAGTCACCATGAAGGCCTCCACCGAAACCGTACTCGCCGGCGATGACGGCGTGCGTATGCAGAAGCTGCTGGACGCGCTGGACGACCTCGACGACGTACAGGAAGTCTATACCTCGGCCGTTATCGAGGACTAAACCATCGCAACGTCGCCACTCACCGTCACGCGCATTCTGGGCATCGATCCTGGCTTGCGCCTGACGGGGTTCGGTGTCATCGAAAAACAAGGCGAAAAGCTGGCCTACATCGCCAGCGGCACCATCAAATCCGGCGAAGGCGAGCTACCCGCCCGCATCAAGGTCATTCTCGCCGGCCTCAACGAAGTCATCCAGACCTACACTCCCGAGCAGGTCGCCATCGAAAAAGTCTTCGTCAACGTCAATCCCCAATCCACCCTATTGCTGGGCCAGGCCCGCGGCGCCGCCATTTCGGCCGCCGTCCTGCGCGATCTTCCCGTGGCCGAATACACGGCTTTGCAGGTCAAGCAATCGGTCGTCGGCAACGGCCACGCCGCCAAGGAACAGGTGCAGGAGATGGTCAAGCGCCTGCTCAAGCTGCCGGGAACACCCAAGCCGGACTCGGCGGACGCCCTGGCCTGTGCCATTTGCCACGCCCACGGCGGGCAAGGTCTTGGGCGACTGGCCACAGCAGGATTTCGCGTGCGGGGCGGCCGCTTGATATGAGCTCAGCCGTCGTTGAACCCACTCCGTCGTTATTTCATAACCCGCTGCTGCGTTATTTCGCCGCCACTCGGCCCGCGTTTCTTTCCGCCTCGTTGACCGCAGTGCTGCTTGGCCTGGCTTCAGCCAGGCACGACAACGTACAACCGCACCTCGGACTCGCCGTCATCACCCTACTGCTCGCCCTGCTGGTCCACGCTGCCGTCAACGTCCTCAACGACTATTACGACGCGCTCAACGGCACCGACGAAGCGAATACAGAACGGCTGTTCCCGTTCACCGGAGGCAGTCGATTTATTCAAAATGGTGTATTGAGCCGCGCCCAGACCGCCATTTACGGCTATCTGCTACTGAGCCTTGCCATCCTCGGCGGATGCTGGTTGGTACTTGAGGTTGGTACAGGATTACTGTGGATCGGCATGGTTGGCCTATTCATCGGCTGGGCCTATTCGGCCACACCGCTCAAGTTGAATAGCCGAGGACTGGGCGAATTTTGTGTATTGTCCGGATTTCTCGGTGTCGTTATCGGCGCAGATTATGTGCAGCGCCAGACTTTCTCACTCACGCCATTCCTGGTCGGGCTGCCCTACGCCTTGCTCGCCACCAATTTGCTGTTCATCAACCAATTTCCCGACCGCAAAGCCGATGCAGCCGCAGGCAAGCATCACTGGGTGGTGCGATTGCCGCTGCCCTTGGCAGCAAAGATTTATCCCATTATCGCCGGGCTGGCGTTAGTCGCGATTGTCGCCATGAATGCAGCGGGAACGCTGCCGGCCGTCGCACTACTCTCTGCCCTGCCCTTGCTGTTTTCTTTCCGCGCTGCCGTCATCCTGGCCCGCCACGCGGGCACCCCTGCCGCCTTGCTGCCAGCCATTCGACTCACGCTGATAGCAATGTTGTCGCATGGTATCCTGATGGCAGGCTTACTTCTCTGGAGCCGCTCATGATCGGACGCCTCACGGGCGTATTGCTCGAAAAAAATCCCCCGCAAATTCTCATCGACGTGCACGGCATCGGCTATGAAGTCGAAGTGCCGATGAGCACCTTCTACAACTTGCCGCAAACCGGCGAGCGCGTGGTGCTGCATACTCAGTTCGTCGTGCGGGAAGATGCCCAACTGCTCTACGGCTTCGCCACCGACCGTGAACGCCAGACTTTCAGGCAATTGCTCAAGGTCAACGGCATCGGCGCAAAATCGGCGTTGGGTATTCTGAGCGGGCTATCGGTGGACGACCTCGCCCAGGCCATCGCCCTGCAAGAACCGGCGCTGTTGGTAAAAATCCCGGGGATCGGCAAAAAAACGGCTGAACGCCTGCTGCTCGAGCTGAAAGACAAACTAGGTTTCGAATCGGCCTCGGCACAACCCGTTACTGGCGGCGGAGGCTCAGGTATCAACGATGTTCTGAACGCCCTACTGGCGCTGGGCTACAACGAGCGTGAGTCGCTGGCAGCCGTAAAACAACTACCGAACGGCCTTTCCGTGTCGGACGGCATTCGACAGGCCCTCAAGGCGCTGTCCAAGACCTGATCGCATGGCAGAGACGCGCCAGCTTGCACGTATCGGTCTGGTCGCCCTGCTGATCGCGGGCTGCCTGGCCGTGCTGCTGCCCTTCATGGCGGCCATCCTCTTCGCCGTCATTATCTGCACCTGCACCTGGCCGTATTACCGCAAGCTTTGGCAGCACCTTGGCCAACGCAATACCTGGTCTGCATTGGCAATGACCCTGCTGTTGCTCATCGCGCTGATGCTGCCGATGGCCTATATCGCTGCCAACATGGCCGATTCCACAAGCCTCGTGCTTGAACAGTTACGTTCAACGCTCGAACATCCGCAACCCGCTCTACCCAAATGGCTGCGCGACCTGCCGCTGATCGGCGACCAACTCAACGACCTGTGGCAACGCATCACCAGCAGCCAGCAGGAACTGACCAAACTCTTGGGCCGGTTTTACGAACCCATGCGCAAGCTGGGACTGCACCTGGTGCAATTGATGGGCAACGGCATCATGCAACTCGTCATGGTGCTGTTTGTCGCGTTCTTCATCTATCGCGACGGACCACTGCTGGCGAAGGGGCTCAAGCTGGTGATCCACAAAATTGCGGGAGGGCTTGGGCTGGAAATGCTGGAGATCGCGGAAAGCACCATCAAGGCCGTGATGCTGGGCGTGTTCGGCACCGCCGTCGCGCAAGCCGTGGTGGCGTATTTAGGTTTTGCGATTTCCGGCAGCCCTGCGCCTTTCCTGCTGGCTGCTGCCACCTTCTTCCTATCCGTCACTGCGATAGGCCCTCCTTTGATCTGGGGTGGCGCGGCACTTTGGTTGTTCAATCAGGGCGATCAAGGCTGGGCGATTTTTCTGGCTTTATACGGCTTGCTTGTCATCAGCAGTGTCGATAATCTTATCCGCCCGATTCTCATCAGCCGCTCCTCCAACCTGCCGATGCTGCTCATCGTTCCCGGCGTATTAGGCGGCGCGGTGGCTTTCGGTTTTGTCGGCATTTTCCTCGGGCCGACGCTGTTGGTACTCGGACTGGCCCTGATGCAGCATTGGGTCTCGCAACATCACATGAATACCGGAAACACACCATGATCGAAACCGATCGTCTCATCGCCTCCGAACCGATAGGCCGCGAAGAAGAAGCGCAAGAACGCGCGCTTCGCCCCAAGGTGCTCGACGAATACATCGGGCAGGAAAAAGCACGCGGTCAGCTGGAAATCTTCATCCACGCTGCTCGCGGCCGCAGCGAGCCGCTGGATCACGTCCTGCTGTTCGGACCGCCCGGCTTGGGCAAGACGACACTGGCACACATCATCGCCAAGGAAATGGGCGTCAACCTGCGCCAGACTTCAGGCCCCGTACTGGAACGCGCCGGCGACCTGGCAGCACTCCTGACCAATCTCGAACCGCACGACGTGCTGTTCATCGACGAAATTCACCGTCTCAGCCCGGTGGTTGAAGAAATCCTCTATCCGGCGATGGAGGACTATCGCCTCGACATTATGATCGGCGAAGGCCCTGCTGCGCGCTCAGTGCGGCTCGATCTGCCGCCCTTCACCCTAGTCGGTGCGACCACTCGTGCCGGCATGCTAACCAATCCGCTGCGCGACCGCTTCGGCATCGTGGCGCGTCTCGAGTTTTATACGCCGGAAGAACTGGCGCGTATCGTCAACCGTTCCGCCGGGCTGCTGGACGTGCCGCTGGCGGAAGACGGCGCCTTGGAAATCGCCCGTCGTTCGCGCGGCACGCCGCGTATCGCCAACCGCTTGCTGCGTCGGGTCCGGGACTATGCTCAGGTCAAAGCCAACGGCACGGTGAGCTCTGCCGTCGCCGACGCGGCCTTGTTGATGCTGGACGTAGACCGACTGGGCCTGGACGTGATGGATAGAAAACTACTCCTGGCCATCGTGGAGAAATTCGGCGGCGGGCCGGTGGGCGTAGAAAGCCTGGCGGCCGCCATCGGCGAAGAACGGGACACCATCGAAGACGTGCTCGAACCCTACCTCATCCAGCAAGGCTACATGATGCGCACCCCGCGCGGCCGTGTAGCGACCAACGTGGCCTACCAGCATTTCGGCCTGCCGCAACCGAAAACCAACAATGGCACTCCTGGACTGTGGGATGAATAAATTCGTCTGGCCGGTACGCATTTACTACGAAGATACCGACGGCGGCGGCGTCGTCTACCATTCCAACTATCTGAAATTCTTTGAGCGGGCCCGCACAGAGTGGCTGCGCAGCCTGGGCTACGATCAAGTGGAACTCCGTGATGAGAATGATGTCTTGTTCGTGGTACGCAGCATTCAGATAAAATACCTCCTGCCCGCACGTTTCAATCAATTGCTCGACGTCGTGACTCAAATATCCCAGCTTGGTCGCTGCCGCATTGTTTTCGAGCAGAAACTGCAACTCGGCGATGAGATACTGACCGCAGCCACCGTCGAAGTGGCCTCTGTTTCTGCCACTTCGTTCAGACCGGTGCCGATCCCGGAATCGATGCGACAACAATTTGAAAGCCAACAATCGTGAACGCAATCATGGAGCAAGACCTTTCCGTCATCACCCTGATCACTGGCGCCAGCGTGCCGGTACAGGCCGTCATGGGCATTCTGCTGCTCGGCTCGCTGGTCTCTTGGTGGTACATCTTCCTTAAAGTCTTCACGCTGAGCCGTGCCGAGCGCGAAGCCGTCGAGTTCGAACGCGCCTTCTGGACCGGCGGCGACCTCACCAAGTTGTACGACAGCATCACTGCCGGCCGCCGCACGGTACAAGGCATGGCGAGCATCTTCGAAGCCGGGTTCAAGGAATACGCCCGACTCAAGAAGCAAGGCATGACGGACGTCAGCAACCTGACCGAAAGCGCGCGACGCGCCATGAAGGCGGCCTACAATCGCGAGATGGACGACCTCGACGCGCATTTGCCTTTCCTCGCCTCGGTTGGTTCGGTAAGCCCGTACATCGGCTTGTTCGGCACCGTGTGGGGCATCATGAACGCCTTCCGCGGTTTGGCGAATGTCGCCCAGGCCACCTTGGCTCACGTAGCCCCCGGCATCGCGGAAGCGCTAATTGCCACGGCTATCGGCCTGTTCGCAGCCATTCCTGCGGTGATTGCCTATAATCGTTTCGCAGCGAACGTAGACCGGATCGCCGTACGCTACGAGAGCTTCATGGAAGAGTTCACCAACATCCTGCAGCGAAAGGGTTGATCGTGGCTCGCTCCAACCGTCCGCGCCGCCGCATGATGAACCAGATCAACGTCGTGCCTTATATCGACGTGATGCTGGTGTTGCTGGTCATCTTCATGGTGACGGCGCCAATGACGAATCCGGGCGTGGTCGAACTACCTCAGGTAGGGCAATCACTAAAGCAACCCGCTGCGCCCTTGGTTATTAGCGTTCTTCAAGACAAAACCATTCAAATTGAAGAAAAGAAATTACAACTCAATGACCTGATCCCGGTCGTTCAAGAGAGCATGGAAAAGCATCCGGGTCAGGCTGTAGTCATTTCGGGCGATAAAAACGCACGTTATGAAGATGTCATCAAAGTCATGGACATGCTCAAACAACACAAGATCGACAAGGTCGGGCTGCTGCTCAAGCCTGCTTCCTGATGCTGCGCCGTAGGGAAAATTCGCTCGCATGGCCCGCCGGCGTCCTGGCCGTACTGGTGCATGCACTGTTTTTTGCGGTAATGGTGTTTTCTTTCAGCTGGAAACACATTTCTCCCGGCCAGGAAGTCGCTCAAGTGGAGTTATGGGACACCCTGCCACAGCCGCATGTACCAAAACCCGAGCCCAAGCCAGAACCCAAACCCGAGCCACCCCCGCCTCCACCACCGCCAAAGCCGGAACCCAAGCCTGAGCCCCCAGAGCCCAAGGCCGAGATTCAACTCAAGGCCAAGCCTCCTGCGCCCGAGGTAAAGAAACCGCCCAAGGTGGAACCGAAAAAACCGGAAGTGGACCTCAAGGCCAAGGAAGAGGAAAAAAAGCGCGAGGATGAAAAGAAACGCAAGGAAGCTCTGCGCAAACTACAGGAAGACCTCCTCAAGGACGACAAGCCTGTCGATCGCGAGGCCGACAAAGCCGTTGCCGATGCCAAAGCAGCGGCAGACGCCAAGCGTGCCGCCCAGGCTCAGGCAGCGTTAAGTGGGGTAAGTAACGAATACGAAGGCAAAATCATTGCCAAAATCCGGAGTTATGTGAACAAGCAGCTTTGCGGCCCCGGCAAGCCAACGCTTTCGTTCAATGTTCACTTGATGCCGACAGGGGAATTGAGCGGTGATCCCAAGCTCGTTAAATCGAGCGGTATTCCAGCCTGCGACCAAGCCGTGGAGCGCGCGATTTTGCAGGCGCAACCATTGCCATTACCGCCTCAACCGGAACTTTTTGCGCATTTTCGTGACTTAACACTGAAATTCCGTCCAAACGACGACCAATAGCTTGTTTTATAATCCCGCCTATGACACGTCTACTTCTGGTATTCCTCTTCCTGTTTCCCGCGATTTCGCATGCCCTTGATATCGAAATCGTCGGCGGTGCGGCCCAGCAAATTCCCATTGCGGTGGTCCCTTTCAACCAGCCGCCCGGGGTTTCTCCGGAAAGCGTTTCAACCATCGTGGCCAACGACCTCCGTCGCAGTGGTTTTTTCCGTTTGCTGGAAACTCGCGGAGTTGCTACTCAGCCGCATGAACTTTCGGAAGTAAAGTACCCGGAATGGTCAGCCTTGCAAGCGCAAGCCCTGACCATCGGCAAAGTCGAGCCTTCCAGTGGGGGCCATGTGAAAGTAACGTTCCGCCTGCTCGATGTATTGAAACAAAGTCAGCTCGCAGGCATGGAATTCGATGTTGCGCCCACACAGCTGCGCAAAACCGCCCACAAGATCGCCGACATCATTTATGAAAAACTGACCGGCGAACCCGGCGTGTTCTCCACCCGGATCACTTACGTGAACAAAACCGGCAAGCATTACAGCCTGGTAGTGGCCGATGCCGACGGTGGCAGCCCGCAAACCGTACTCTCAAGCACCGAGCCGATTATTTCCCCGGCCTGGTCTCCGGATGGCACCAAGCTGGCCTACGTCTCGTTCGAGAAGAAAAAGCCGGTCATCTTCGTGCAATCCCTGACTTCCGGTCAGCGTTACGTACTGGCGAATTTCAAGGGCAACAACAGCGCGCCGGCATGGTCTCCTGATGGCAAACGTCTTGCCATCGTGCTGACCCATGGCGGCAACTCGCGCCTGAGCCTGATCAATGCCGATGGCACCGGCATGCAGCCGCTCTCGTCCGGCTCGGCCATCGATACCGAGCCGGATTGGTCTCCGGACGGCAAGTGGATTTATTTCACCTCGGACCGCGGCGGCAGCCCGCAGATTTACAAAATCTCACCCTTGGGCGGCGATGCGCAACGCGTCACCTTCGAAGGCAGCTATAATGTGAGCCCTCATGTTTCGCCCGACGGCAAATGGCTGACTTACATCCGGCGCGACAGTGGCAAGTTCCAAGTGGCAGTTCGCGAATTGGCTAGCGGTCAATCGCAAGTCATCTCGGATTCTACGCAAGATGAATCTCCGAGCTTCGCCCCCAACAGCAGAATGATTATTTACGCCACCAGCGTCGGCAACCGCGGCATTTTGTCGGTGACTTCCGCTGACGGCCGTGTGAAGCAGCGCCTCAGTGAAATGGGAGATGTCCGTGAGCCCTCCTGGGGCCCGGCAGCTAATTGATTTTTGTTAATTGACCTCTTGAAGGAGAAAAAGATGAATAAGCAACTGATCGGAAGCGTGCTCCTAGCAGCACTTCTGGTAGCATGTTCCAGCAAGCAAGTGAAGGAAGAGCCCAAGGCCGCCGTGGAAGAAAAGAGCCCTGCCGTCACGGCCAAGGCTCCTGAAGCCGCCCAGCCTCAAACCTCCACCGCCCAAACGTCTGCTGCCAATGACCAGAACGTTTCCTTGAATCCGCTCAAGGACCCCAACAACATCCTGTCCAAGCGCAGCATCTACTTCGACTTCGACAAGGATGAAGTGAAGGCCGAGTTCCGTCCGTTGGTCGAAGCCCATGCCAAGTACCTGGTGGCTCACCCCGATGCCAAGGTAGCCCTGCAAGGCAACGCCGACGATCGCGGCAGCCGCGAGTACAACCTGGCCCTGGGTCAGCGCCGTTCCGTCGCTGTGAAGAAGGCCATGAACGTCCTGGGCGTAAACGACAAGCAGATCGAAACCGTCAGCTACGGCGAAGAAAAGCCCCGTTGCTCCGACAAGACCGAAGCCTGCTGGGCTGAGAACCGCCGCGTCGACGTGATCTACTCCGGCGAAGAGTAATATCGCCTGATGAAAAAATCAGTTCTGATTTTTTGTCTGCTCATGGGCAGCTTCAACGCTGCCCATGCGGCTTTTTTCAGCGACGATGAAGCGCGCAAAAAGATTGCCGACCTGCAACAGCAAGTCACGCAACTTCAAACCCAGCTTCAAGCCAAGTTAGACGACGAACTGAAGCAGCGTCAGGCCGTCGAAGGCCGTGTTTCAGCTGTTGAAACCCAACTCCGCAGTCAAGGCATGATCGATCTGCTCAACCAGATCAACAATCTCAATGCCGAGCTCGGAAAGATCAAAGGTCAGCTCGAAGTCATGTCTCATGACGTCGAGGTGACGCAAAAGCGCCAGCGCGACCTGTATGCCGACCTCGACGGACGCCTGCGCAAACTTGAAAGTGGACCTGCGCCAGCAGCGCCGACTTCGGCAACGCCTCCCGGCCCTGCTGATACAGCTGCAGCGACTGCTCCCCAGAATGCCAATCCCAGCCCAGCACAACCTGCACCCGATACCGGCGCTGAACTGAAGGATTATGAAGCGGCTCATGCTTTGTTCAAGGCAGGTAAATACGCCCAATCAGCCGATGCATTCGACAAGTTCATTGCCGCTTACCCTGATAGCAAGTTTGCCCCCAGCGCACAATACTGGTTGGGGTATGCGTATTTCTCGCAAAAAAATTACAAGGGTGCGATTGCAGCCCAAGAGAAGCTGATCCAGCGCTATCCGGATCATCAAAAAGCACCGGATGCGATGTACAACATCGCCAACAGCCAGATTCAGCTTTCCGATATCGACGGCGCCCGCCAAACGCTGAAATCCTTGATCGCCAAGTATCCAGTGAGCGATGCCGCACCTCTCGCGAAAAAGCGCTTGGCAGCACTCGATTCACTCAGGTCGAAGAACTAGTTTGTCGCTCCGCATCCACGAAATCTTTTTCTCCTTGCAGGGAGAAACCTCCCGCATGGGGCTGCCGACCGCATTCGTGCGGCTCACAGGCTGCCCCCTGCGCTGCGGTTATTGCGATACTGCCTACGCCTTTCAGGGCGGTTCCACCATGGAACTCGCTGAAATTCTGGATAAAGTCGCCGCGACTGGGGCTCATTATGTGACTGTGACCGGCGGCGAACCGCTGGCGCAAAAAGATTGCCTACCATTGCTGAAGCAGCTTTGCGATGCAGGGTATAACGTCTCGATCGAAACCGGCGGTAGCCTGGATATTTCCGGTGTCGATCCGCGTGTTTCCGTTATTCTCGATATCAAAACGCCAGGTTCCGGGGAAGTATCCAAGAACCTCTGGACCAATCTCGACCACATCAAGCCCAAGGACGAGATCAAGTTCGTCATCTGCAATCGCGAAGATTACGAATGGGCCAGACAGGTGTTGCAAGAACGGCAGCTGGCGGAACGGTGCCCGGTCCTCTTCTCTCCCGTCTATGGTGAAATTTCTGCGCGCGACTTGGCGGAGTGGGGGTTAGCGGACAAATTGCCCGTTCGCTTCCAGGTGCAGTTGCACAAGATTCTTTGGGGCGAGGAGCCAGGGCGATGAAAAAAGCCGTCGTGCTGCTTTCCGGCGGGCTGGATTCCGCCACTGTACTAGCCATCGCTCGGAGCCAAGGCTACGAGTGCTATTGCCTGAGCTTCGACTATCATCAACGCCATGTGGCTGAGCTGGATGCTTCTCGCCGTGTGGCCGCAGCGCTGGGTGCTGCCGAACATCGTGTATTCCAGCTCGACTTGTCGGCGTTCGGTGGATCGGCATTGACCGATACCTCTATCGCGGTACCGCAAAGCCCAACCGAAGGCATCCCCGTCACCTATGTCCCGGCCCGAAACACCATCATGCTCTCCCTGGCGCTGGCCTGGGCTGAAGTCCTGGGGTCACGCGACATCTTCATCGGCGTCAACGCTGTCGACTATTCCGGCTACCCCGATTGCCGCAAGGAATACATCGAGGCATTCCAACGCATGGCCAACCTTGCCACCAAAGCTGGCGTGGAAGGCGATACCGTCGAAATTCACACTCCGCTCATCGACCTGAGCAAGGCTGAAATCATTCGCCAAGGCACAGCCTTAGGTGTTGATTACAGCTTGACGGTTTCCTGCTATCAGGCCGACGCCGAAGGCCATGCTTGCGGCCAATGCGACTCCTGCCGGTTGCGCCATGAGGGCTTTGTAGCCGCTGGCCTAGCAGACCCCACTCGAATGATTTGAATCGCTTGCAGCCGCCCAGGCTTGCAGGCATTATTGCCGGGGATTTTTTAAGAGGATTTCAAATGGATAAAGTCGTTGCCGTTGCAGCCCGTGTTCTTTTGGCGCAAATCTTTTTGGTCGTTGGGATTAACAAGGTTATTTTCAGTGCCCAGAATCCGGACTTCTACAATCAATTCCTGGCGCATCTTGGCAGCATGGGTTTGCCCCCCATCCTAGCACCGCTGATGATCATTATCGAAGTCGGCGCTGGCGCTGCTTTGCTGCTCGGTTGGAAGACCCGCATGGCCGCTTGGGTGCTGGCGCTTTACAGCGTATTCATTGCGTTCCTGCTGCACCGCGGTGATGGTTTGCTCCTGCAAAACCTTGCGATTGCCGGCGGCATGCTGGCGATGGTGGCTTATGGTCCCGGCCCTTGCAGCCTGGACAACCTCAAGAAGAAAAACTGACCTTCAACTGGCGGCTTAATCAACCAGTATTAATCCGCCAGTTTCACATCTCCCCACTTGGCCATGAGGTCGTGCTCGATGCCAAGCTGATCGAGAATCTTGGCGACAATAAAATCGATAACGTCCTGCACGGTGGACGGCCGATGATAGAACCCGGGATTGGCAGCCAACATGGTGACGCCGATCCTGGATAGTTTCAGCATGTTTTCAAGGTGAATCGGCGAGAACGGCGTCTCGCGCGGCACCAGAATCAACTTGCGACCTTCCTTGATCATCACGTCAGCCGCCCGTTCGATTAAATTCTCGCTCGAACCGTTGGCAATCGCTGACAACGCGCCCATCGTACAGGGGCACACCACCATCGCATCCGCAGCACCAGTCCCCGAAGCAATCGGCGCCATCCAATCTTCCCGCGCAAAAACGTGGAGCTGCTCAGGTCGGCATTTGAAGCGCTCCAGCAGCATCGTGCGTGTTTCAGCGGTACGTGCCGGCAACGCCATATCGAGTTCCTGCATGGCGACGAACTGTGCAGCTTGGGAATAAACGAGAAAGACGGTGTGGCCGTCGGCCAACAAAGATTCCATCAATCGCATGGCGTAGCCAAGGCCAGAAGCCCCGGTCAATGCCAATGTAATGGTCTTCTTCATGCCGCCAGATTTTTAGGAAGTGGGAACACGACGCGCTCGACGATGCCTTCCAATTCGTCGACTTGTGCGGCACCTAGTTCGCGTAGCCGGGCCACGACTTCTTGCACCAGCACTTCAGGGGCAGAAGCACCAGCCGTCACGCCAACTCGCGTTTTTCCGACCACCCAGGCAGGATCCAGCTGGCTCGCGTTGTCGACCATGTAAGCTTCAATGCCCTGGTTACGCGCTACTTCGCGCAAGCGGTTGGAATTGGAGCTATTCGGCGACCCGACAACCACGACGAGATCGCACTGCGCCGAGAGCGACTTCACCGCATCCTGACGATTTTGAGTGGCATAGCAGATGTCGTCGCTCTTCGGGGCCGCGATTTCTGGGAAGCGCTGCTTCAAGGCCTCGACCACCTTTGCTGCATCGTCCATCGACAAGGTTGTTTGCGTGACGTATGCCAGCTTGGCGGGGTCTTTCACGGCCAGTTGCGCTACGTCTTCCGGCGTCTCGACCAGATACATGCCGCCTTCGCTTTGCCCCATGGTGCCTTCGACCTCGGGATGTCCCTTGTGGCCGATCATGATGATTTCTCGGCCCTGCGCGCGCATCTTGGCAACTTCCATGTGAACCTTGGTCACAAGCGGACAAGTCGCATCGAATACCTTGAGGCCGCGGGCTTCTGCTTCTTCACGCACCGCCACTGAAACACCATGCGCACTGAAAATGACGGTATTGCCCGGGGGCACTTCATCCAGTTCCTCGACGAAAATAGCGCCCTTGCGCTTGAGTTCGTCCACGACGAATTTGTTGTGCACCACTTCATGACGCACATAAATGGGTGCGCCAAAGCGCTCCAACGCTTGCTCGACAATAACGATGGCACGATCGACACCGGCACAAAAGCCGCGGGGATTAGCCAAAACAACCTGCATAGATTTCACACTAATTTCCTAACCAATTGGCAAACGTCAGCAGCAACATCAACGCCAGCATCAATACCAGCGCACGCCAAATTAAACCGACCGTGCTCATCAGATAGTCGGCATCTGCGACATCGCCCAGCCCCATCTCGGGGCGGTATTCCAAAATGCCTTTGAACGGCAAAGGCTCGCCGATCCTAACACCTAGCGCTCCGGCACCGCTTGCAAGCATGATGCCCACAGCTTCGTTTTTCCAGGCAGCTGCCTGGGTGCGCCAGCAATACAAAGCGTCCTCGAAATCGCCGACAACTGCAAAGCAAACCGCGGTGAACCTGACGGGAAGCCAATCCAGCCAATAAAAAATGGTGCGTGGCACGCGATTGAACGGTTCATCCTGCCCGCCCCACACCGCGTCTACGGACTGCGAAAGACGGTACAACACCGCCCCTGCCGGCCCCAATAGCATGAACCAGAAAATAGGGGCGTATAGACTGTAGTGGGAACGCATCAGGGTTGTCTCGATGGCGACACGAGATATCTCACCAGCACCGTAAGCCTCTGCGGATTGACCGCTCCAGAGTTCGAGCCGCTCCCGCGCATCCTGGATATGGTTGTCGCGTAGCGCTTTCGCAATGGCCTCTGCCGGAGCGCTGAAGCCACGAAAATCCAAAACCAAATAGAGTACAACCACACCGTAAAGCGTCGCCAACGGCACCGCAAAGTGCCATAACAGGTAATAAGCTACCGCGATCAGCAGCGTGGGCAAGAGTGCCGACAACACCCAGGCAATAAAGCCGTGGCGTGCATGGCCGTCGTTGAGGTTGCGTTCCATCAAGCGCGAAAAATCGCGATGCCAGTGACCGGCCGCAAACTTGACCGGCAACGGGCGATAGTAAGTCAGCAGCAGTGCCCCGAGAAGAACCAGAAAACTCATCTTCTTAGCGCCATTTCAATGGTGAGCGTATTTTCGTGCGCCGTTTCTGCAACAGGCAACTCCAACGCCAATCCATGCATATCGAGATAGCTGAGCAATGCGCCGTAAGCCTTGCCGTAGACGATGAAAGGATGGCCGCGGGCACTGACGACAACCGCCTGGCGCTGGGGTAAATCACCGACCAGCAGCGGCGCTGCAGGCTGTGCGTTTGCATCGATGACGATACCGGCGCGTGCATGGCGCTGAGTCGAAGGTGTCTTGCGAGGATCGTCCTCGATCAACGTGATAGCTTGCCCAGCGGTGATTTTCTGCTGCTTGAGTAAATCGGCAACTTCGCGCTGCTTGTCCTCGGCCTTGCTGTAATCGCCCTCAGAGACAAGATAGGCGTAACGCATGGCATTGCGTTGTTCGACCTTGATTTCGGGAGTTGAAAATGCGCCCCACCACCAGAAAACGACTAGAAGCGGCAAGACGAATGCGAGTAAAAAGTATGGCCATTGCTTATTCATCGCCATGAAGATAGCACAATCTGGCGGTGCTTTGAATGAAACGGATATAATAGTCGGCTTTTCAAAGAGATACGGACGCGGCCGAATGAAAAAAACTGCCACCCTGCTGATCAATTGCCCTGACCGCAAAGGTCTGGTCGCGGCGATTGCCGATTTCCTCTATCGCCATAACGCCAATATCCTGCACGCCGATCAGCATCAGGATGCGGCGGAAAACCTGTTTCTAATGCGCGTGGAATGGGACTTGGAAGGATTCGGCCTACAGCCGGAGGAATTCGAGCGCGAATTCACACCCATTGCCCAGCAGTTCCAGATGCAATGGCAGCTCAAGCTTTCCGGCCAAAAGCCGCGTCTCGCCATTTTTGTGTCCAAATACGATCACTGCTTGGTCGATCTGCTGTATCGCCATCAAAGCGGCGAACTCGCCTGCGATATTCCGCTGATCATCAGCAACCATCCCGATACGCAACGGATCGCTGACTTTTACGGCATTCCGTTCGAAGTAGTTGAGGTCACCAAGGAAAACAAGGCCGAGGCCGAGTCCAGACAGTTCGCGCTGCTCGATGAACACAAGATCGACTTGATCGTACTTGCGCGCTATATGCAGGTGCTATCGCCGGAATTCGTAAAACGCTACCCGCAGCGCGTCATCAACATCCATCATTCGTTCTTGCCGGCATTTGTCGGTGCACGGCCATACCATCGTGCTTTCGAACGCGGGGTAAAGCTGATCGGCGCCACCAGCCATTACGTTACAGAGGTGCTGGACGAAGGACCGATCATCGAGCAGGACATCGTGCGCGTCTCGCACCGCGACCAATTGGAAGACCTGATTCAGAAAGGTCGCGACCTGGAAAAAGTGGTGCTCTCGCGCGCGGTGCGTTGGCATGTGGAGAACCGGATTCTCCTCTACTCCAACAAGACAGTCATTTTCGACTAATTGTCGAGTCGATAATCGACCCCGGTAATTAAATAAAAAAGGCGAGAAT
>NZ_BDOQ01000003.1 GCF_003112435.1 Novimethylophilus kurashikiensis | reverse complement strand
ATTCTCGCCTTTTTTATTTATGGCGGCGAAATTACTGCTCTGGGGTATCGCTATTCGCAATGGCCGGATCGACCAACGGAGGCAATGGTTCATCCTGGGCGACTGTCGCGTCATCAGACGCATCATCTGCATAAACCATGGGAGCGGCGAACAACGCGAACAGCATGCACAGCAAGGCAAAAATCGATTTCTTCATCTGCATCCTCCGTTTGTGTAATGGTTGTTAGATACTGCGGAAGAACAATCTACGCCTAATCGCTTTGCTTTACAACTCCCCTAAAACCAATCGAGGGTAAGAGATAAATATATTTAAATTCAATTACTTATAAACTATTTCACCGGCCAGCAATCCTTCCACAGTCTCGCGCTTTCGCACCAGCTTCACATCGTTACCATTGACCATTACTTCAGCCGCACGGGTGCGCGTATTGTAGTTGGAGCTCATGCTCATGCCGTAGGCGCCAGCGGACATCACGGCCAGCAAATCTCCCTCTTCGAGGCATAACTCGCGGTCGTGACCGAGGAAATCGCCGCTCTCACATACAGGACCTACGATTTCAAAAATCTCGTTGGTGCCGATACGCGGCTCCACAGCCAGAATGTCGTGCCAGGCATCGTAAAGTGCAGGGCGCATGAGATCGTTCATAGCCGCATCGACAATGGCAAAATTCTTGGCTTCGCCGTGCTTCAAGTATTCCACCCGTGTCAGCAACACGCCGGCATTGCCCACCAGCGCGCGACCAGGCTCCAACAGTAGCTTGAAACTGCGACCCTTGAGACGCTCCTTGAGTTTTGCGGCATACACAGCAATTTCTGGCGGCGTTTCATCGCGATAGCAAATGCCGACACCGCCACCCAGGTCGAGATGCCGAATGGAAATTCCGGCAGCAGCAAGACGATCTACCAAGGCCAACACCCGTTCCAGCGCAGCCAGAAAGGGATCGATTTCGGTCAGTTGCGAGCCGATATGACAATCCACCCCATGAATCGAGACATTCGGCATAGATGCAGCGCGTTGATAGAGTGCAAAAGCACTATCGTACGCCACGCCAAACTTGTTGTTCTTGAGGCCGGTAGAAATGTACGGATGGGTCTTTGCATCCACATCCGGATTAACTCGCAGTGAAATCGGCGCCACCTTGCCCATTTCGCCCGCCACCTTGTTGAGGCGTTCCAACTCGCTTTCGGACTCGATGTTGAAGCACAAAATGCCTGCTTCCAGCGCTTGGCGCATTTCCGCGGCAGCTTTACCGATGCCCGAAAATACCACCTTTCCCGGATCGCCGCCGGCAGCGATGACACGCGCCAACTCGCCACCAGAAACAATATCGAACCCCGCGCCCATCTTGGCAAAGGTATTAAGTACCGCCAGATTGGAATTCGCTTTCACCGCATAGCAAATGAGATGATCGATACCAGCAAAGCCTTCATCAAATTCGCGATATGCCTCTTGCAACGCGGTTTGCGAATAGACGTAAGTCGGTGTAGAAAACTGCTGGGCGATCTGGGCGAGCGGAACTGCCTCGGCATAGAGCTCGCCGCCCTTGGGAGTAAAGACGTTCACTTATTTATCCTGCTGGGGTTGAGGGTAACGTTGTTCGGGGAGATAGAGCGGGCCGCGAGTGCCGCAACCGTAAAGTAGCGTAATCACTGCCACCAGTGCGAATACTTCAACTAACTTGCGCATTTTATTGATCTTTCAAAATACGAATGTTAGCACAGAGCACATTTCTTCATATTGATTTGCCAGCCGCCGTTCATACAGCGAGTATTACCGTTAATCAGCTTAAAATAGCGGTGGACATTGAAGATTAATATGATTCAGATAAGACATATAAGGAGTATTGGTTATGCGGCAGGGGAAAGGATTTACATTAATTGAGTTGATGATTGTTGTTGCAATCGCGGGCATTTTGGCAGCAATTGCCTATCCGTCCTATATTCAACATGTTGTGAAATCAAACCGAACTGCAGCAGAGAGTTTTCTTCTAACGGTTGCAAACCGCCAAGAACAGTACCTGCTCGATGCTAGACAATATGCGGGGGTTTCCGCCGATCCTGGTGACAGCACGGGCCTTACAACGCTTAATCTTACCGTTCCTTCTAATGTCTCAACCAATTACACGATCAAAGTGGGCGCTGTCACGACAACCCCACCTTATTACAAAGTCACCGCGACGCCTACCGGCACTCAATTATCACGGGACACCCAATGCGGTAGTGTGAGCATCGATCAAACCGGTACTAAACGTATTAGCGGTACTGGCTCAGTCACCTCTTGCTGGTAATTCGTGGATCATGTTTAAACAACCCCAATACCAAATTAAGAGGCAGAATGGATTCACTCTGATCGAGCTGCTTACTACCGTTGCAATTGCCGGAATTCTTGCTGCAATAGCAGTCCCTTCTTATCGCAGCTTCATCCTGACTCACCGTATTAAAAATGCGTCATTCGACTTTGCCAATTCCATGATGTTGGCCAGAAGCGAAGCCATCAAGATTAATGCAACGGTGAATATGGTACCTGCCGGAAGCAGTTGGGCCAACGGCTGGTGT
The DNA here is from genome assembly GCF_003112435.1 of Novimethylophilus kurashikiensis. Lineage (GTDB taxonomy): Bacteria > Pseudomonadota > Gammaproteobacteria > Burkholderiales > Methylophilaceae > Novimethylophilus > Novimethylophilus kurashikiensis. The sequence goes on along the minus strand of NZ_BDOQ01000003.1, from coordinate 741,992 downwards.
GTGTACTACGCCAGCAATACTGTGAATTGCTCGACGGGCACCGGCACCTTCGTTCAACGACACGAGTCGATGAACAATATTGCTATAACAGGTGCACCAACTACTATCAGCTACACGCGTAACGGAAGGTTGGCCAGCTCGATTTCTGCATTCAACACTAAGATTGCTTCATCACAGAGCGGGGTAACTTATCAAGCTCGATGTATCGTAACTGATGCAACGGGTATGCCAATTTCAAAAACAATCAGCAGCTCGGGTAGTTGCCCATGAGATCCTCGTACAAACTGAATTCAGGCTTCGGGATGATAGAAATCCTGATCTCCCTGCTAATCCTATTGATCGGGCTATTGGGACTCGCTGGTCTGCAAGCTTTAGCACAACGATCAGAAATGGAAAGCTATCAACGCGTCCAAGCCATCGTTCTGTTGCAGGATATGGCAGATCGGATTAAAGCCAACCGGCAAGCTAGTTATTGTTATGGCTTTACTGCCAGTAGCGCTCAAGATACGCAATTCCTGGGTTCGTCTACAGCAAGTGTTACACCTGACCCTACATCGCTTACTTGCGGTACCGGTTCAGCGACCTATGAGGCGACTGCTTTGAGCGATTTGGCCGACTGGCACCAGGCCTTGCTGGGTGCCTCGGAAAAAAAAGGAACCACCAAATTGGGGGCAATGATTGATGCTCGCGGTTGTGTTGTTTTCACACCTGACACCACAACAACAGATAACAGCGACGGGACTTACACTATTACCGTAACTTGGCAAGGCATCAATCCCACATTCGCTCCCGCCTCCGGTACAGACTGCGCCAAAAATACTTATGGCGCTGAAAACTTGAGACGTGCGGTCAGCATGGTGGTCATGGTCCCTAACCTTAACTAAATATGCGTATGAAGACTTGTCACCTCACTCGGCAGACCCAAACTGGCTTATCGCTAGTCGAACTCATGGTTGCCATTACCATAGGGATGCTGCTTGTGCTGGGTGTCACAACAGTCATCGTCAATACCAGCGCTGCTCGTTCAGAGCAGGAACGTGCCGGTAGGCAGATCGAGAATGGCCGCTTTGCAATTCAGACCTTAAGCGACGACATCAAACTGGCCGGCTTTTACGATAACTATTACAACTTAAGTCAACCCGGGACATCAGATTTTTCTACAGCGGTACCAACGCTGCCGGACCCTTGCGTCAGTACGTCATTAAGCTCACTAAAAGCGGCAATGCTCTTACCCATTCAAGGCTACGACGCATTGCCAGACTCTAGTAATCATGCAGCCAGCAGTGTTTACGATGCCTTGCCCAGCGTCACTGCCGCACCCGAGTGTAAAACCAATGTATCTTCGACCCTACTACCCAATTACCAAGCAGGAACCGACATTCTGGTGACTCGTCGAGCAGACACTAATGTTACAAGCGGGGCGCTAACTGCAACCTCTTGGTACATTCAAACGATGCCAGATAATTTTGTATTCAATCTGGGCAGCAACTCTGCAACCTTCACTCTCACGAAAAAAGACAGCGCCACAGCGGCCGACATTCGGCAATATCTCGTCCATATCTACTACATCAGTTCGAAAAACGCACAGAACCAATCAGTCCCGACTTTATATATGCTTGAACTGGGAACTCCTCCTTCCAGTTCATCCTGTATCTCATCCGGTGCCACAGCACCATGCTTCTATGCTGTCCCGATTGCCGAAGGCATTGAAAATCTGCAGTTGGAATACGGAATCGATAATGATCAGGATGGCTCTCCCGACACCTATGTAGTTTCAAGCCCATCCACACCTATGACCACAACTCAATGGGCTCATACAGTCACCGTGAAGGTTGGCGTACTAGCAAGAAACACCGATATCAGTCCCGGTAATTCCGACACCAAGACTTATCAGTTGGGCTCTGTCACCATTCCTGCCGCCAACGATCAATACAAACGGCATGCTTTCACCTCTGTTGTTCGGGTGATGAACATGAGCATGAGAGCTTGTATTTTCAGTTCAAATACGAATTGCAAAACATGACAACCAAACAGATTTCCAGTATTCGATCCAATACCGGCGCGACCCTCGTGATTGCGTTGGTGATGCTTATTGTTTTGACGGTTATCGTGGTTTCGGCCATTCGCATTAGTAGCGTCAATCTCCGAATTGCCGGCAACATGCAAACCATTGCCAACGTCACAGCATCTGCTCAACAAGGCATTGATACCTTTATTGCAACCTCCACTAACTTTACGGCTGCCCCATCCACAAACACAACAATTCCAGTATCAACTTCGGGCGTTACAGTAACTGTCAAACCACCTAAATGCATCAATACTTATACAGATGCGGGTTACGACTATGAGTTCTCAGCTGGCGGGGCAGTGGGTGATACCTCAAGCTCAGCTCCGCAATCCACCATGTGGGACATTTATGCGACAGCAACAGACAGTCTTACCAATGCCAGCATTACCGTACATCAAGGCGTCAAAATTCGACTGCCCCCAGGCAGTACTTGCGCCAATTAAAGTTCTATGGAGTTCACTATGAGAAAACTATTCATCTCGCTTATGCTTTTTTCAGGGCTAGTTTCAGGAAATGCCCTTGGTGATGATACTGACCTGTTTCTCATCAATTCTGCCTTGGCAGGCTCACGCCCTAATGTCCTCATCATTATGGACAACACGGCCAATTGGAATAATGCATTCAGCTACGAAAAAGCTAACCTGAAATCGGTTATCGACAATCTAAACGCCAACATCAACGTTGGATTAATGATGTTCACCGAAAGCGGCACCGGTAACTCGAACACGGACGGCGCATACGTCCGCTACGCTATACGTCAAATGACAACGACAAACAAAAATGCGTTGTCGTCAGTGGTGAATGGGTTAGATGTTGGTAATGATAAATCTAATAATCAAAAAGCCAGTCTCGCAATGGACGAAGCTTATCAGTATTACATTGGAGGAACACCTTACGCAGGCAATGGCAAGGTTAAAACCGATTACACCAACAACACTTACATTACATCTCCGGTAAACGCGACATTAAATGCGCTGACTGCAAAAGACGGCACCAGTTACTTCAGCCCCATGGTGGACAATTGCCAGCAGAACTACATCATTTACATTAGTAACGGCAAAGGAAATGAAAACACGGCAGACCTGACCACAGCGACAAGCGCGCTCTCTGCTGCTGGTGGGAACACAACAGCCATTACCCTTTCTGACAATTCATTCCAAACAAATGTAGCTGATGAATGGTCTCGCTACCTCGCGAATAACGATATTCGTGCTACACAAACTGGACATACCCCGGACTGGAGCGGTAAGCAAACCATCAAGACTTATGTCGTCTATGTCCGCGACCCAAATGATGCGTCAGGTCAACACCCAGCAGGCTGGAAAGTACTATTGCAAAGCGTCGCAGCTAATGGAGGCGGTAAATTTTATTACGTCAATGACGGTAGTACGCTTAAAACCGCACTTGATGATGCTTTCACCGACATGATGGGCGTAAATAGCGTTTTTTCGTCGTCAACACTCCCCGTAAGCGTTAACGTTCGAGGCACCTACCTCAATCAGGTGTACATGGGTGTGTTCCGACCAGACAGCAATGCTTCTCCGCGCTGGCCTGGAAATCTTAAGCAGTACCAGCTTGCCCTGGACGTCAACAACAACGTATATATGGCTGATGCCACGACGCAGAAAGCGCCCGTTGAGAGTCAAGGGTTCATCTCCCCCACCGTCACGAGTTTTTGGACTTCGAAAACTGACTCTAACAACCCTCAAACCTGGCCTAATGGTTTTTGGGACTTCAATTACTATCCTCAAGCACAGTCTTCCGGCGGTACGTTCGATGCACCTGACGGCAATTTGGTTGAAAAAGGCGGCGCAGCCCAGAAATTGCGCAATGCTTACGCAACAGATCAGTCCGGCCGCAAGCTTTTTACCTGCACGGGAACCTGTACAGCCAACACAACGCTGACGACCAGCAACAACGATACCTCATTTACAACGGCTAATACCAATATTACCAATACCAGCGTAGGTATATTCACGCCCTTTACTGCCACATCAATTACGCGAGCAGGAAATGTAGCGACGGTAACGGCCACTAATCACGGGCTTTCCACTGGAGATGCTGTCAGCATTACTGGGGCAACGCCCAGCGATTACAATCTTGTTAACCAAAACATAACAAAAATTGATAACAACACCTTCACGTATCTAGTCACAACGAGCCCTGCTTATCCAGCAACGGGCAGTATCACGGGTTCGCTAGCAGCAGGAGTTTCTTACCCCATTGGGTCCATTTCACGGACGAACTCAGGGGGAACAACAGAAACTGTGACAGTAAACATGGGCGGTTCTTACGTAGCGAATTCTTTCGCCAGTGGATCCTTACTCATAAGTGGCACAACACCAACTCAATATAGCGGCACGTTTACCGTTACTTGTCAAAACGTAGGATGCAGTCAATTTACTTATCCAATCACCCTTGGGCCAAGCACTCCAGGTGGTGGTGGAACGGCTACAGCTCCTGTGACAACATGTGCATCTGGCAACAAAAACTGTACGACCGCCAATACATCAGTGACCATTGCATCAATTGGTGCTAAACCAACCGACGGTATTGTGCGCTCAGGAACAACTGTAACGGTAACCACTACGGCTAAACATGGCTTTGCCTCCTCTGGCACGGTTACGATCGCTGGGGCTTCACCTAGTGACTACAACGGCACATGGTCTTTCTCCAATGCGTCAGGAACTTCCTTCACTATTTCAAACTTCCCGTTGACGCCCAGTACTCCGGCAACAGTGATGGGAACCGCCAGCCAAACCGGGGTAGCTTCAATTACTATTTCCGCTCTAACGCGCACCAACTCGGCTGTTACAGAAACTGTCACAGGAACAACCAGCACGAACCTCTCCGCTGCTCCTTATAGTTTAACTGTAGGAAATACGTTCTCCATTACAATTTCCGGAGCGAATGAGACCGAATATAACGGGACAAAGACTGCCACCCTCACTTCTGCAAGTGCAACCGGCAGTACTTTCACATACAGCGTAGTCACCACTCCCACCACTCCAGCAACGGGGACATTCACTATCAGCCCAGGAAGCATCACCCGTGATGGTTTAATCAATTGGGTACGCGGACAAAACGTGAAAGGCGATGACAACCCAAGTCTTTCAACTACTGATGTTCGTGGGTATCTGCATGGTGATGTACTGCATTCAAGACCTGCTGTAGTTAACTACAACCGCTCAACAGTCACTTCTTCCACAGGTGCAAATGAGGACATCGTTGTTTATTACGGTGGTAACGACGGCATTCTGCACTCTGTAAAAGGTGGGCAGCTCTCAACAGATGGCACCGAAAAATGGGGCTTTATTCCCAGCGAGTTCTTCGGAAAATTCAAGCGGCTGTATTACGAATTGCCCAAAGTGACAACGAGCCCTCGTGACTACTTCGTAGATGGCCCGTTGAATGTTTACTTCAATGACGTCAATTCAGACAACCAATTAATCAGCTCCGATACTGACAAAGTCTACTTGTATCTCGGCATGCGTCGTGGGGGAAGATTCATTTATGGGTTGAATGTGAGCGATCCGGACACTCCCAAATACATGTGGAAGAAGTCTAATAGCGACGGCGGGTTCGGTGAACTCGGCCAGACCTGGTCAGATATGTCGCCCTCATATATCAAATATTTCAACGGCAAGGGCTTGTCCTCCGGATCATGTGCGGCGCTGGGTAGCCCAAGCTACGATGCGAATTGTTCAGCCAAGAATGAACGTACTGCCACAGCTAAACGTCAGGTGCTTATTCCTGCCCTTGTGTTTGGTGCTGGGTACGATTCAACGGCCAACGACGCTCAACCTCAGGCAACTGCAACGATGGGACGAGGCATTTATATCCTTGATGGTCGGGATGGCTCCATCATTTGGATGGCAGGCCCCAGCAAGCCCGCCAACTTCCCCACGACAGCAGTGTTTAAGCAAGTCAGCGGCATGACTTTTTCTATCCCCTCCGATTTAACCGTAATTGATTCGGATAATGATGGATATGCTGACCGTGCATATGCCCCAGATACCGGTGGGAATATTTGGCGTGTCAATTTCGATGATGTTGATCCTAACAACTGGACCGTTAGCCTGCTCGCTTCCCTGGCTGGCTCTGGTGACGCAAATGCCCGAAAATTCTTGTTTGCGCCATCGGTGGTCTACTCTACGACGTACGATGCTGTATTGATTGGATCAGGTGACCGCGAACACCCTCTTGATACAACAGTTGTAAATCGTTTCTACATGATCAAGGATAGCCATAGCGTTAATGCTACTTATGCACCAGAAACTGGCGGCATGGCTACCATCACTGAAAACGATTTGTGCGACTTGACGAGTGATGCGCTCCAAGGGACCGACGCAACAGCGATGGCTACAGCACAGTCTTGTATCGACAACTCAGCCAAGAAAGGTTGGTTTATTACGCTATCTACAACGGGTGAGAAAACCGTGAGTGCGTCGTCTACGGTAGGAGGTATCGTCTTCTTCTCAACCAATGTCCCGGCTTCTGTCGTAGCTAGCCAACAATGTTCCAGTTTAGGTGAAGCTCGTATTTATGCACTCGACTTTACCAATGCTAAATCGGTGATTGATTTCACCAACAACTCAACGCTTGATGTCCATGACCGTTATACAGTGCGTGACGGTGGAGGATTTGCTCCTAGTCCAACTTCGGTAGCTGTATCTTTGCAGGCAGCTGACGGAACCACGACAGTAAAAGAGGTAACATGCACGGGAACAACGTGCTTCACTCCTCCAAGCAAACCTTACCTTACGAGATACCGCACATATTGGTACAAAGAGATCGATCAGTAATACGTATTACGCTTGCATTGGCATGTTCGATTTTTCTTCATATCGTTATCGTTGCAATGTATCGCGAAACTGGTGCCCTTAAAAAATCGGGGCACCAGTTAACTCTTTCCGTACAGCTACGCTCGCCCCACATCACTTCATCAACTCAAACACCTGCGCCATCCTTATCCCAGAACAGTCCGTCTATAAAGTCACAAGATGACGGAGGTCAAAACGCTGTAATACCAGCGCCTTTGATCAAATATTACAAATCAAGTGAAGTGGACGTCCGCGCCGAGCCAATTCATCTAGCACCTTTGAATTACCCTCAGGGCGCATCCAGCTCTCGTATTTCCGGTGTTGTGAAATTACGTGTTTACATCAATGAGACAGGAAAAATCGATGATATCCAAGTTGATGAGTCTTCTTTGGGTAAACCGTTTGAAGAAGCTGCCCGACAAACGATTCTAAACAGTAGCTTTGCGCCCGCAATGAAGGGCGGTATCAACGTAAAGAGTCAAAAACTATTGGAAATTACTTTTGAACCGATAGAGGAAGTTCCCCTTCCTCCCGGCTCGGATGGCGATCAACTCAATACAACTGCTCCATAATCTGTGGCATAGGTAACGGCGTAGCAGGCTGCTTATCAGGCAGCCTGACGTTGGGTACTTGTGGGGAAACAGGTTTAGCCGGTACAGGTACGGTGGGGGTAGAAACCGTTGGTGCAGGGAGAGCAGGCATTTGCGGCTTGGTCTCGTCCTTCTTTTTGCCCGCCTGTTTCAGCTCAGCCTCGACATTCGCTTGCTCAGCCTTGATTCGCGCCTCTTCCTGCTTGCGCCACACCATGGGACACAGCACCTGATCATAGGCGTCGCCGATGGTATCGGGGATGATCGGTGCGGGAGGGGTATCGTCTTCGGCAACGTAGTCGATGCTCTCGCCGTTTTCCGCGTAATAGAGATAGCTCATCAACTTGGCGGTGTGCTCGCCGCAGTGAATGCGCTCGCGCAGGATGCCCGTTGTCGCCTCGCGGCCTTTCATGGGCTGCGGGATCTTGAATATGACTTTCTTCCAGTAGGTAATCTCGTCTTCCTTGATGACCAGTTTGCTTTTGTCGTAGAAGTACTGGTCGCTCGACCCTGCGTTCGGCAACGCTACCCATTCTGCGGCCCAGGCTGGGCTGCTGGTGAGGGCTAGTGCGACGATGAGTTTTTTCACTGCGTTTCCCCGGTTGATTCTGCAGCCAATAATTTTGCCGCAATCAATCCGTTTAGGGTACCGAACAGCAAGGCAAAGGTCGCGAATACTGGTACAAGATAGGCAAGGCCTGCACTGGGAATCAGCCATAGACGGACGATGATCAGTTGCCCGGCAATATGGGCGAAAGCGGCAAAGATGCTGTGGCTCACCGGACCAAACCACCTTTTCGGCAAGTGCATAGCCAAGCTCAAAGCCAGCAAGCTGGCGATGGCACCGGACAGGCTCAGCACAAATGTCGGCGTCAGAAAATTGCCGAACAGAAGACTGACTGCGAATACGCGCAGCAGCGATACCCAGGCTGCCGTCACAAAATCATATCGATGCAACACGTACAGCGTGATGACGTTTGCGATGCCGGGTTTGACGCCGGGCAAAGGCGTCGGCATGACTGCTTCGGCCAAGTGCAACACTATGGCAAAGGCCGCAAGCCGCGCAACCTCGTGATCGCGTTGGGTGGTCTTAATAATTAAGGGAGTCATAGCCCTTGTCCCCCAACAATTCCACACTGACGCGATTCGGCAAACACACGGCCACCTGTCCCGCCTTGCTGAGCCAGCCTTGGTGTACGCAGTACTGGTTACTGCAAGGGGAGCTCTCGAAGCGGGCTTGATGATGATGGATGGTGATGCGGCTGATGCCGATAGGGCCTGGGACTTCCACGATACGGTCCTGGTTGAGGCTGAAGGTCGCGAATATTCGGTCGCCGCTGTGGATTCTAACCTTGCCCGCAGGACTTGAACTCCAGAGCGTGGCATAGGCAAACGCCACGACGACGATGCCTGCCAGGATCACAAGCCAATCCCCCGGAAGCAACCTGGCCCAGCTTCCCCAATTACGCATGCTCAATGCTTGGCGATGGGAGTCGAAGGGATGGTCGCAAGCCCGTTGTTTTCATCAAGCTTGTAGGTTTTTTCTTCGAACTTTACTTTGTCGCGCATTTCAGGCGTCAGTGAAATAGTGCCGATGGCATCTATGACCAGCGCATAGTTCACGCCCATCAGCTTGGCGGCATCGCGCCAGCCGTTCCTTCCAGAGATAAACAACGGCTTGGAGGTAACATCCGACAAAGTACCGGCATTGGGGCCGGGTGGAATCAGCACCGTCACGGCTTGCATTTCCTGCGCTGGATAACCGGTCCGCGGATCGATGATATGGCAATAGCGTTTGCCGTCGATCTCGAAATAGCGCTGGTAATCGCCGGATGTCCCGATGGCCCAGCCATCCGGCAGATTAAGCGTGGCAATCGGGCCGGCCTTACGCGGATGCTGGATACCAACGCGCCAAGGCCGAGTACCATGGGCTCCGATGGCAATGATATTGCCTCCGATATTAATCAATGCCCCCTGCACGCCTTCCTGACGCAAATATGCGGCAGCCAAATCCAGCGCATATCCCTTGGCATAACCGCCCAGATCCAGCTTGACCGCCTGGTTGCGGCTGCTCGCCTCACCGTTGGCGACCATGATGTCGGTCATCTGAGGTTTGGCATCCAGCCATTTGTGGATTTCCTCCGGTGCGGGATGGGTGGGCGTAAACTCATCGCGCTGAAAACCCCAGACATTGATGAGATGGCCGATAGCCGGGTTGAACAGGCCCTGCGATTGCACCGAATACTTGGTCGCATCCTGAATGATCTTGGCCAGCTCCGGGCTCACCTTCTGTGGCCTTCCGGCAGCAAATGCCTGGTTGACACGATCCAGGTCGCTGCCCTCTTTCCAGGCGTGCAAGCTATTGTGTAGGCGCTGGAATTCATCCAATACATGGGCCGCAAGCTGCTGGGCGCGTGTTTCGTCCTCGCCGTAAATGGTGATATCGACCAGGGTGCCGAACACATAGGCTTGCTGCTGGTACAACGGCTCGCGTCCGCAGCCCGCCAGCGTCAGCAAAATCGCGATCAATAGCCAGGCCAGGCGCATGTTCAAGCGGCCTCTCGTTCCAGCGCATCGACGAACAAGGCTGCCGGCCGACAATCGGTCTGTGCGGCGATTTCAACCATGCAGGTCGGGCTGGTGACGTTGATTTCGGTGAGATGCTCGCCGATCACATCGAGGCCGACGAGAAATAATCCCAACGGTTTGAGCTGGGCACCTACGGCTTCGCCGATTTCGCGGTCGCGCGCCGATAAAGGTTGTGCCACGCCAGTTCCACCTGCCGCTAAATTACCCCGAGTCTCACCGGCCTTGGGAATACGCGCGAGGGCATAAGGCAGCGGCTCCCCGTTAATCAGCAGGATGCGCTTGTCGCCTTGCTTGATCGCGGGGAGATAGCGCTGTGCCATGACGGTGCGGCGCTCATGATGCGTAATGGTTTCGAGGATCACACCGATGTTGTGGTCTTCGCTATGCAAGCGAAAGATACCGCTGCCCCCCATGCCATCGAGAGGTTTGACGACGATATCGCCGTGCTGAGCTAGAAATTCGCGAATCAGCGCCATTTCCCGCGTGACGATGAATTCCGGGGCGAACTGCGGAAAGCGTGCAACTGAGAGCTTTTCGTTGAAATCGCGGATGGCTTGCGGTCGATTCAGCACGCGCGCACCCTGCTTCTCGGCGAGTTCCAGCAAGTAGGTGCTGTAGACGTACTCCATGTCGAACGGCGGATCCTTGCGCATCAGCACGGCATCGAAGGTCTCGGGTGCCATCGCTGTCTTGGGCTCAGCAGCGTACCAATCCTCGCCATCGCTTATTTTCAGCGGCTGTGCATGGAAAACAATACGGTTTCCGATAAGCCGAATATCCTGCTGTTCCAAAGCGAAAATCGCGTGTCCTCGGCGTGAAGCTTCTCGCATGACCGCAATCGATGTGTCTTTTTGCGGCTTGAGTTCGTCCAGCGGGTCGAGGATCAGCGCAATCTTCAAGCGACGACTTCCTCGGTTTCGAGTTCGAGTGAGGCGGCCAGCAATGCCAGGCGTGCAACCACCCCATAGGCATAGAAGCGATTGGGCGCGGTATCGGGTTTGCCGGCACAGTCGGGCATGGAGCAAGGCGTTTCGAAGGCCAGCGGCTCGAAGTGCATGCCCGGTGCATTAAGGTTTTCGTCGATGCCGCGCCCGGTATGCACGCGGTAAAAGCCGCCGACGACATAGTGGTCGATCATATACACCACGGGCTCGGCCACTGCGTCATTGATATTCTCGAAGGTGTACACGCCTTCCTGGATGATAACTTCGCTGACCTCCATGCCTTCCTTGATCACGGCCATCTTGTTGCGCTGCTTGCGGTTGAGGCCGCGTACGTCGTCTGGACTTTTCACCGTCATGATGCCCATGCCGTAGGTGCCGGCGTTGGCTTTGACGATGACAAAAGGCTCGTGGTCGATTTCGTATTGACGGTATTTTTCGCGGATGCGGCCCAGCAATTCGTCTACTTTCGCCGCTAGGCACTCTTCTCCGGTACGTTCCTGGAAATTGACTTCGTGGCAGGTCGAGAAATAAGGATTCACCAACCAAGGGTCGATACCGATCAACGCGCCGAATTCCTCGGCAACGCGGTTATACGCGGCAAAATGGCTAGACTTGCGGCGCACGGCCCACCCTGCCTTGAGCGGCGGAATAAGCGATTGTTCGATATTTTGCAGAATCTCAGGAATGCCGCCGGAAAGGTCATTGTTCAGAATGACGGCACAGGGGTCGTAGCCGTCCAGCACCAGTCGATTGCCCTTGCGCTTGACCGGCTCCAGCACAATGTTGCCTCCGCTCGGCAATTCCAATGTCAGCGGTTCTTCAAGGTCGGGAATAAGACTGCCGATGCGCACCGTCAAGCCGGTTTGGCGCAAGATTGTGGCGAGCGCGGCAACGTTTTCCAGATAGAAACCGTTGCGGGTGTGATTTTCCGGGATCAGCATGAAGCGCTGTGCATCGGGACAAATCTTTTCCACCGCCGCCATCGCAGCTTGGATACAGAGCGGCCCGAAATCAGGGCTCAGGTTATTGAACCCGCCCGGGAACAGATTCGTATCCACCGGCGCGAGCTTGAAACCGCTGTTGCGCAAATCTACTGAGGCGTAGAACGGCGTACCGTGTTCCAGCCATTGCTTGCGCAGCCAATGTTCGATGCGCGGCATGGCATCGAGGATATGTTGTTCGAGTGCGAGTAGCGGCCCGGTCTGGGCTGTAGTGAGGTGTGGGACCATGCGAAGATTGTAGCACGCAAAAAATGCCCAAAAAAAAGCGGGCCATAGGCCCGCAGAGGGAGGAGGTTAACCAGACAAGAGCAGCAAACATCACGTACTACTGTCGGTTGTAATTAAGCACCAACCGTGCCAATCAGTCCGCCATTACATTTATCAAGAATACCTGCGACCTTTACTCGTTCAGGCATCGCCACATGCACCATAACCGGGCACATTGCACCGTTCGCGAGTGTTTAATTTCGCTCAAACTCGACATGACATCAGGCACGCTGCCTGCTTCAATAGCAGCATTTCCTTCTTACGGATTTCAACATGTCCTGCCATACCATTACAGATGCGATTGTTGACGACATCCCTGCCCTGTTGCCCCTGCTCGATTCTCTGTTCAACATCGAGCAAGATTTTCAGCCGGATCGAGATAAACAGGCGCGCGGCCTTGGTCGATTGATCGAAGCTTCTGACCGCGCCGTCATCAAGGTTGCCAAGACGCAGGAAGGTCGCCTCATCGGCATGGTGAGCGCGCAATTAGTGATTTCCACGGCAGAAGGCGCCTACTCCGTCTGGATCGAAGACATGGTGATAGTTGAGGAATACCGGGCTCAAGGCATCGGCAGGCAATTGCTGCAAGCCGCGTTGGATTGGGCATACGACAAAGGTGCAACCCGAGCACAACTACTGGTCGATTTGGACAACACTCCGGCAATCGGCTATTACGACCATCTTGGCTGGGAAAGCACTCGACTCGGGGCGCGTAGACTTTATCTTAAGTAATCCGACCTAAACGACAGGCAATAAAAAACGGGCACTTGCGTGCCCGTTTTTGTTTCCAGCTACTACTCCGTAGATTAGTAGTGGTAAGCGCGTTCGCCGTGCTCGGTGGTGTCCAGACCTTCGCGCTCGACTTCTTCGCTGACGCGGAGACCGATCACGAGATCGACCACCTTGTAGGCGATGAAGGCAACTACGCCGGACCAGACGATGGTCGTACCCACGCCCCACAGTTGGCTGATGACTTGAGCACTCATGTCGAAGTCAGCCACCTTGTTGGCAGCGTAGTCGTACACGCCGGTGCCGCCCAGAGCCGGGCTTACCAGGATACCGGTGGTGATGGCGCCGAAGATACCGCCGATGCAGTGCACACCGAAGACGTCCAGGGAGTCGTCATAACCCAGCTTGCTCTTCACAACAGTAACGAACGTGAAGCACAGCGGGGAAACCAGCAGGCCTTGAACGATAGCGCCCATGGGGCCGACGAAGCCGCAAGCCGGGGTAATCGCCACCAAGCCGGCAATCGCACCGGAAGCAGCACCCAGCATGGAAGGCTTACCCTTGGTGAACCATTCAACGAACATCCAGGAAGATGCTGCAGCGCAGGTTGCCAGCAGGGTGTTAGCGAACACCAGGGTAGCAGCGCCGTTGGCTTCCAGGTTGGAACCGACGTTGAAGCCGAACCAGCCCACCCACAGCAGGGATGCACCGATCATGGTCATGGTCACGCTGTGCGGAGCCATGGCTTCGCGGCCGAAACCGACACGCTTGCCCAGCACCAGAGCACCGACCAGGCCAGCAATACCGGCGTTGATGTGCACCACGGTACCGCCTGCGAAGTCGAGCGCACCCTTGTTGAAGATGAAGCCAGCCAGTTCGTTTGCCTTGGCACCGGCTTCAGCCGTGGTGAAGGCATCAGGACCGGACCAGAACCACACCATGTGTGCGATAGGCAGGTAGGAGAACGTGAACCACAGGGCCAGGAACATCAGCAGCGCGGAGAACTTCATGCGCTCTGCAAACGCACCGACGATCAAGGCCGGCGTGATGACGGCGAAGGTCAGTTGGAAGCACATGTAGATATACTCAGGAATGACCACGCCCTTGCTGAACGTTGCAGCAGTGGAATCAGGCGTCATGCCGTGCAGGAACAGACGATCGAAACCGCCGAAGAATTGCGTTGTCCCTTGCGTGAAGGCAATGCTGTAGCCATACAGTGCCCACAGGACGCCCAGGAAACAGGTCGCCATGAAGGTTTGCATCAGCACGGACAGCATGTTCTTGCTACGCACCATACCGCCGTAGAAGAGACCCAAGCCGGGGACACACATCATCAACACCAAACAGGTGGCAACGATCATCCAGGAAGTGTCGCCCTTGTTGGGCACTGGTGCAGGCGCTGCAGCTGCAGCGGCCGGAGCAGCCGCGTCGGCGGCAGCAGGTGCCGCAGGAGCAGCAACTGCGGGAGCCGCGGCAGGTGCTGCAGCAGCGTCAGCCGTAGCCGCCGGTGCGGCAGGAGCAGCATCCTCGGCGTAGGACATGCCGCCGAAACCGAGCGTAGCTGCAATCAGAATCGCAGAGAGAAAGTGCTTCATATCGAGCCCCTTAGAGCGCGTCCGAACCGGATTCGCCGGTACGGATGCGATAGACTTGTTCTAGGTCGAAGACAAAAATCTTGCCATCGCCGATCTTGCCAGTACTGGCGGCCTTTTCGATGGTTTCGATGACCTGATCCAGCATGTTGTCATCAATTGCGGCTTCCAGCTTGACCTTGGGCAGGAAATCCACGACATACTCGGCACCGCGATAAAGCTCGGTGTGACCTTTCTGCCGCCCAAAGCCCTTGACTTCAGTAACGGTGATGCCCTGAACGCCAATGGCGGACAGCGCTTCCCGCACTTCGTCAAGCTTGAAGGGCTTGATGATTGCGGTAACTAATTTCATGAAAGTCTCCTGACTTAAGTGTTGTTAGAACCGGCAAGTTGGGTGCTCATCCAGCCTGCCGGGTAGTGCCAAAACGTCTTAGAAGCTCTTGGTCAACGTGATGAAGCCGGTATCCTTTGCGATATCAGACTTCGAGGTGGTGTTACGCAAGCTCAAAAAGTCCTTGTAAGCATCGGGTTCGTTGGTGCCTGAGTAGAACGCACCAACAGACCAACCACCGTTGAAAGCCTTGGTAATACCTGCCTTGTAATACGTGATGTCCAAACCATTGGAATCAGAAATGATCTGACGACCAACTTGACCTGAAATCGTCCAGGTTGGAACCACTTCGTACGCAGCATCGGCTTCGTAGTAGTAAGAACCCTTGGTGTCGCCGCCAGGCTTAACACCAGCGTTCAGGTTGCCGTTGAAACCGCCGCCAACACCAGAGTTGTTATTGTCCCAGCCCCAGTAGTCAGTCAACGTAGTACCCGCTTTCACGGTCAGCCACTTGTACGTTAGGGCACCATAAATTTCAAAGGTATTCAGAGACTTGGACTTGGTGTTGCAGCTCGGGCAAGTCGGGGGGTTGAAACCCGAATCGCTCCAGTTAGCGCCTGGATAGTAGTAATAGATACCGCCAACGTCGAAGCTCACGTCGGAAACAGCAGGAACAGCACCACGGAAGCCACCGTAGAAGTCAGTTTCCAGGTTAGCACCAGGCAGCCACTGATCACTTACGTTGGAAGCAGCGAAGCCTGCATAGAAACCGGACTTATGGTCTGCTTCGATGCCAAACTGTGCAGCCGGCTTGCCCCAGGTTTGGGACTGACCGCGGAAGATGTAATCAGTTACGAAGGAGATGCTGGCCGGGAAGGTCCAATCGGGAGCAGGTGCGGCAGCAGCTGCTTCAGCAGCCGGAGCCGCTGCTGCTGGAGCGGCATCTTCAGCCATTGCCACACCGGAGAGCGCTGCAAACGTGCTCGCAACGGCGAGGGTCATTAACTTCTTATGCATATCTTTTCCTTTCTAGTAAAAAGCTGTTTTAAAACTTGAAACAAAATGAGCACTTGTTCTAAGCAACACCTATGCCAAAGATTAAAACCCATATAAAACAGGTCACTGCGATGCTATCTTTCTGAAGAGAGCTAAGCAAACGCAATCTAGATGGGTTCCTGTTATGCAAATTCGCACGCTTTCGGTGCATTTCTTCCAAGCAAACGCCCTCTTTTAATCAGCCCGCCCCATTGGGGGGGATTCCAAGGCTCAATCGCGTGGTGAATTTTTTGCTTGCGAATGAGACGATGCCTCGAAGCCGTCGATAGCAACCGCCGCACAGCTTGTTTAACGGCCGCATCGCACCATCCCGGAGCGCATGCCCTTTGTTTGGGATTTAGGGCTGCAATCCCGCTTGCTTACTTAATGAAATTTTTTGCCATGGCCAGTGAACTGTCTTATTTACGCCACACAATTCACCCTCTTGCGCCCGTTCCTCCGGAATACATCGGTGTATGGCAGCGTCGAAGATTGGAAACCTCCATGGGTAGAGACGACACCAGCCTAGTGTTCTGGCTGCAAACCGAGCATTTGCATGGCGATATTCGTGTACCTGCAGGTCGCCCGGCTTTCGATGTGCCATCGCTATCCCGGATGACGGAGCAACACCTCAATTGGCTCGCCTTGCAACAGGGCTTTGCCGGGATGACGGCAGTCGAGGGCGACCTATGCCAATGGCATCGTGAGATCGACTACCAACCCGAGAACGGTATGCGCGATATCGGTCGGATGCAGTTCGAAGGTCGGGACAAGCTGATCGAAACCGGCGTGGATGTCGAATATCTGGAAGTGTGGGAAATGCTGCCGGAGAGCGCTGGCCGCATCGCCAGCTTAAAAACGACAATGAAATTAGCCGATGACCGGGAAGTGCCTGCTTATTGGCTCATGGCTGGGAACTGGTTCATGTTCACCCGCGACCGCGCAGCGCCGTTACCTACGGCAGCAGACCTGCAAACTGCCATCAGGAAACACCGTCCCGATCTGGTCACGTTGACTGCATGGTTAGACGTGGAAATTTCCTTCGGCCGGGTGCAAGCAAATGGCATTGGCTTAATCCAGCACTCGACCTTACCTTTTCGCGAAGGACGAATGGTGGATTTGCCGTTTTAAGTGAGTGTTAACGGGTACGCCGGCAAATCACTGCATTACGATTTACCAGCTCGCCCCCTAATTCAAGACTTGCTTAGCTTCCGCTCGAGGCCAGCAGAAAACCGCGCCAGCCGCCGAAATGTGTGATGTCCTCGGCGTTTTCCGTGGCATAGGCCTCGCACAAAAAACCCTGCACTAAACTGCCATCGGCAAGCTCAATCGTGCCGATGCCCAACGGTGCGGGAATAGCGGCGACGAACGCACCGTATTCGGTCACCGGCACTTCCCATACTTCCAGCTCTATCGTACCGCCGCGTCCAGTACGCAATAATCCGGGGCGCGGCGGGATAAACCCGGCAAGCTTGTAAAAACGGTAGCTTGGTGAAGTTGTAGTCTTGGCTACAAGCCTTCCGCCGATACTGGTCAATTGGCTATTAAGCGGCAAGCCGCTCATGTGGGCGCCGCATACGGCAACGCGGACCATGCGGATTTCGGTCATGCTGTCAGCTCCGTCTTTTGTTGTTCCAATATCCCAAACCGCTTCTGCCCTGCTGTGGCACGTGCTGCCAAATTCAGCAATCGTGCATCGTTGAACGCCGGGGCGCACAACGTTATCCCAAACGGCAAGCCGTTTGCCTGGAACCCGGCGGGAATGGCCACTGCAGATAGATCGAGCAGGTTCATGAAATTGGTGTAATAGCCAAGGTTAGAATTGGTCTTGACCGGGTCGGCCCCGACTTCTTCTATGCGGTATATCGTTCCCGCTGTCGGGGTGACGATGACATCAACGTCGTCCCACACGCCTGCCGTCAGTCGTTGCATGGCCTTCAGCCGGTACAGTGCAGTAAAGGTATCCGCCGCCGAAAACTTCACCGCACCGCCGATGATTTGACGTGTGACGGGGAACATTGCATCGGGTTGGTTTTCGATGAATTCGCGTATCGCCGCATATCGCTCGGCCACCCACGGTCCTTCGTACAAAAGCCTCGCCGTATCGAGGAAAGGCTGGAAATCGATTTCCACCTCCTCACCTCCAATGGCGCGCAAATGCTCGACCGCATCCTTGAACAATTGCGGCGTATCGGGATTGCCGAAGAACGCCAATTGCTCCGGCTTGGGCACACCGAACTTGAAACCACTGCCAAGGATGGATGAAGGCTTTTCGACAACACGCGAATAAGGGTCGGCGGCATCGAAACCTTGTGCCGCTTCCAGCACCGTCGCCGCATCATCAGATGTCAGCGCGAAGATGGAGACGCAATCCAGCGTGCGACACGCCGGCACCACGCCGGATGTGCTTAACAACCCGCAAGTCGGCTTATGGCCGACGAGGTTGTTAAAGGCAGCCGGTACACGTCCGGAGCCCGCTGTATCTGTCCCAAGGCTGAAACTTGCCAACCCCAACGCCACGGCTACCGCCGAACCGGCACTCGATCCGCCCGAAATATAGTCCGGGTCGAAGGCGTTACGACCCGCACCGTAGGGAGAACGAACGCCGACCAGCCCTGTGGCAAATTGATCAAGGTTAGTCTTGCCCACCGGAATGGCGCCTGCGTCGATGAGTTTCTGCACCACTGTGGCGCTTTTTTCTGGAACGTATGCAAAATCCGGGCAAGCTGCGGTGGTAGAAATGCCGGCGAGATCGATATTGTCCTTGATGGCGAACGGAATGCCGTAAAGCGGGTAATCGGCCGGGTTCTTGCCTTCCAGCGCCATTGCATAAGCCAGCATTTCCTCATGGCTCAGGCGGCGTATCCAGATGTGATGCACGTCCTCGCTACCGATGGCGGCGTCCACATCCTCTACCAGTTGTTTAGGCGTCAGGCTGCCGTCGAGGTAGCGGCGGCGGAGTGCGGCGATATTCAAATTAAGCGTCATGGCCGGTTTCAATCCTGTTGAATCACGAACAGATCCTGTCCAGCGGCGACTTGGCCGCCTTCCTGGCAGAACACGTGAGTAATCGTGCCGTCGCTGGGTGCGGCCACGGTAATTTCCATCTTCATCGATTCGACGATCACCACCGCATCGCCCTGCTTCACCCGGTCGCCCGGCTGCAGCTTCACCTGCCACAGGTTGCCCGCAACATGCGATGCCACTGCACGGCTATTGGGCGGCAGGTCGAGTTCGGTATCTGCGGCGGCCCCCGCCACATCGTGATCGCTGGAGTAATGCGCCTGACCGGTGGCAATCCAGCGATCGCGCTCGGCCTCGAACGCGGCTTGCTGAGTGGATTTGAAGGCAGTAATCGTCTCGGCATTGTCGGCGAGGAAGCGGTTGTATTCGCGCAGGCTGAACACCTGCTCCTCGACCTTGAGCTTGAACTTGCCGCGTGGGAAATCCTCGCGGATTTGCAGCAACTCTTCCGCAGAGACCGGATAGAAGCGGATCTGGTCGAAAAATCTCAGCAGCCACGGCTTGTCGTCGCGGAAATCGGCGGTCTGGTTCCAGCGGTTCCACATCTGCAATGTTCTGCCGACGAACTGGTAGCCACCGGGGCCTTCCATGCCGTAGACGCACATATAAGCCCCGCCGATGCCCACCGCGTTTTCCGGCGTCCAGGTGCGGGCCGGGTTGTACTTGGTGGTGACGAGGCGATGACGCGGATCGACCGGTGTAGCGACCGGAGCACCAAGATACACGTCGCCCAGGCCCAGCGTGAGGTAGCTCGCGTCGAACACGATCTTCTTCACGTCCTTCACGCTGCTCAAGCCATTGATGCGACGAATAAACTCGATGTTACTCGGACACCACGGTGCATCCTTGCGTACCGATTGCATGTACTTCTCGATCGCCAGCTGCGTCGCGGCATCGTCCCAGGACAGCGGCAGGTGCACGATGCGGGTCGGCACTTCCATGTCCTCCACTGCCGGCAACTCGCGCTCGGCCTGGATGAGGATATCCAATAAGCGCCCCACGGGCAGCTTGCGATTGTCGTAATGCACTTGCAGCGAGCGGATACCTGGCGTGAGGTCGATGATGCCCGGGATGACTTGTTTTTCCAGCCACTGCATCAAGGCATGCACGCGGAACCGCAGGTTGAGATCCAGCACCAGCGGACCGTATTCCACCAGCAGGTTCTTATCGCCGGATTGCCGATAGACGATGCCGACCTGGCGCTCGGTGGCGGCGATACGATCGAGGATGGGGCTGGTTTCGGCATGGCCGGCGAAGACCGGTTTGGTTTCCGGCTGCATCGTTCGCACAGCACGATCCTGCGCTTCTTCCAGCGCCAACGCTTCGGCCTGGCTCAGGCGCTTGAAACGCACCGTATCGCCCGGCTTCAACTGCCCCATCTTCCACAACTCGGCCTGCACAATGGTCGCCGGGCAGACGAAACCGCCCAGGCTGGGACCGTCCGGTCCCAGGATCACCGGCATGTCGCCCGTGAAATCCACCGTACCGATGGCGTAGGCATTATCGTGGATGTTGGAAGGATGCAGTCCCGCTTCGCCGCCGTCCGCCCTCGCCCATTCCGGTTTCGGCCCGATGAGGCGCACACCGGTGCGGTTGGAGTTGTAGTGCACTTCCCAATCGGTCGAGAAGAACATTTCAATGTCGGCGTCGGTAAAGAAATCTGGCGCGCCGTGCGGGCCATAGAGCACGCCGATTTCCCAGGCATGGGTGTAGTCAGGCATCAGCGCTGGCGGCAGCAATGCAGCTTCCGGCAACGCCGAAACAGCATCAGCCAGATGCAGCACGTCGCCGACTCTTAATGTACGCCCACCATGCCCTCCGAATTGGCCCAAGGTAAACGTCGACTTGCTGCCCAGATATTCGGGCACGTCAAAACCACCCTTGACGGCAAGATATGCTCTGCACCCTGCGCCTTCGATACGACCGAGGCGCAGCACGCTGCCGGCCTTGACCGCATGCGATTGCCATAGCGCCAAAGCCTCTCCGTCCAGTTCGGCTTGCATGGCGGCGCCCGCAATGGCAATGACGGCCTCGCAGTTGAACTTGAGCGTCGGGCCGATGAGCGTCAGTTCCAGCGCCGCCGTACCCTCATCGTTACCCACCAGCCGGTTGGCAAAACGGAAGGCCAGATGATCCATCGGCCCCGAAGGCGGTACGCCGACTGCCCAATAGCCGAGCCGTCCCGGATAATCCTGCACCGTGCTTTGCACGCCCGGCTCCAGCACGTCGATAGTGGTCGGGCGGTAATGGAAGCTGTTGAGATAACGCGTGACCTGCTCGCCTGCCGGAAACACGCGGTCGGCCAACACCTGGCGAAGGTAGTCGAGATTGGTTTCGATGCCGGCCAGGCACGTTTCCGCGAGCGCCTGCCGCATCTTGGCCACCGCAGCCTCGCGGTTTTCGGCGTGCACCAGCACCTTGGCCACCAGGGGATCGTAGAACGGCGAAACCTCGCTGCCGCGCACGACCCAGGTATCGACGCGGACGTCTTCCGGAAAACTCGCCTCGGTCAGCGTCCCGCTGCTGGGCTGGAAGTTCTTGTTGGCATCTTCGGCATAAATGCGCACCTGGATGGCATGGCCCTTGGGCTGATGCAAGTAGCTGGCGAGCGGCAGTGTTTCACCTGCCGCGAGCCGCACCATCCATTCCACTAGATCGAGGCCGCTGACCAATTCCGTCACGCCGTGCTCGACCTGTAAGCGGGTATTCACCTCCAGGAAATAGAAATCCCCGCTTGTATTGTCGTAAACGAACTCGACCGTGCCCGCGGAGCGGTAACCAATCGCCGAGGCAAGCCGTACCGCCGTTTCCGCAAGCCGGGTACGAACTGATTCTGAAATATTAGGCGCCGGCGTTTCCTCGATCACCTTCTGGTTGCGGCGCTGCACCGAGCAGTCACGTTCGCCCAGCGCGATGACCTGGCCCTGACCGTCGCCGAAAATCTGTACCTCAATATGCCGTGCGGCCTGCACGTATTTCTCGAGGTAAATGCCGCCGTCCTTGAAGTTGGCCTTGGACAGGCGCTGCACCGACTCGAACGCTTCCGCGAATTCATCGGCACTCCAGATCAACCGCATGCCGATGCCGCCGCCACCTGCGGTGCTTTTCAGCATCACGGGATAGCCGATGCGCGCGGCCTCGGCCTGGGCTTCCACTGCGTCTGCCAGCAAGCCGGTGCCCGGCAAGAGTGGTACACCGTTAGCCTCTGCCAGTTCGCGTGCTGTGTGCTTGAGGCCGAAATCGCGCATCTGCGCGGCGGTGGGGCCGATGAAGGCGATGCCGGCGGCTTCGCAAGCAGTGGCGAAAGACTGGTTCTCGGAAAGAAAGCCGTAGCCCGGATGAGTGCCCTGTGCGCCCGTCTCCCTGGCGACTTGTAGGATGCGCTCGGCATTGAGATAGCTTTCCGCCGCAGGTGCCGGACCGATGCAGACGGCCTCGTCGGCCTCCAGGACATGCCGAGCGCCCGCATCGGCTTCAGAATAGACAGCAACGGATTTCACCCCCATGCGTTTCAGCGTACGCATGATGCGGCAGGCGATTTCGCCACGGTTAGCGACCAATATTTTTTCAAACATGGTACGTCTCCGTGGCGAACTCGCCTGCATGGCTTGCAGCCATCAGGCAATTTGGCTTCGCCGCTACGCCGTCTATTGACGGCTGGTCCCCACGGTTTGCAATCAGGACTTTATCGAACATTTTTCCTCTGCAGCAGGCCGTCCTGCTTTTTTCCTTCGGTACGGGCCGTCCCGTCCTGTAGCGCAGGCGGCCTCGCCTGCAGCAATGACTGTTTCGATTTCTTCGATGCAGGCGAGGCCGCCTGCGCTACCTCAATCCCAGATCAGCATGCGCACCGGGGTCGGGTTATAGGCATTGCACGGGTTGTTGAGCTGCGGGCAGTTGGAGACCAGAACCACAACGTCCATCTCGGCGCGCATCTCGACGTACTTGCCCGGCGCAGAAATGCCGTCGGCGAAGGTCAATCCGCCCTCCGGCGTCACCGGCACGTTCATGAAGAAATTGATGTTGGCGGTGATGTCGCGCTTGGTCATGTGGCGATGCGTGGCGCAATCATGGTGGGCCAGGGCATGCATGAAGTTGTCGCGGCAGCTGTGCATGGGGCGCTTCTCCAGCGCGTATCGCACAGTGTTGCTCTCCGCCGCGCAAGCACCGCCCAGCGTATCGTGACGGCCGCAGGTATCGGCGGTAATGGTCAGCATGGGCCGGCCTTCGGTACTATAGAGGACCGATCCGGTCGTAAGGTAGAGCCTGCCCTGACGCTGGATAGTATCGACTGCGCTGTAGCGCTCTTCCGGGTCGTCGGCGTTATAGAACAGCGTATCCACCGCCTGGTTGCCTTCGAGATCGAGGATGCGGAAGGTTTGACCTTTCTTCACCAGCCCCATCCACGGTTCGCCTGCAGGGCAGGTCTGATCGAGCACGGCTTTGTCGATTTGCAGCTTGCTTTCGGTCAACATCGCTTAACTCCTCAGCAAGCGTAAAAACGCTGGGTGTTGATGAAACCGCGCTGGTTCTGCGGGCAGGAATTCCGGCAAACATCCGCAGCGGTTGCTTCACCCACGTGGTAGGCCGTCAGCTTCACTGCACCCGGTTTGTATTCCGGCTTGGGGTCCAGCGGATGCGGTGCGGTAGAGAGCACCACCAGCACATTCATGTCGAAACGTAAATCCACGGTCGAACCCGCCGGGCTATGGCCCGACTGGAAGTGCAGCACGCCCTCCTCGTCTGCCGTGACCTTGCTGAATAAATTGACGTTGGCAACCAGATCGCGCTTGCCTAGCCCCCACTTGCCGAGTTCAATCAACAAGCCGTCCTTGCCGCTGCGGTACATATCGTTGCGACGCGACTGGAAATTAGCCTTGCCGTATTTGGCCTCGATGGCGGTGCTGTCGGTCACGCCGCAAATCGTGTCGTGCCAGCCCACGGAGTCGTCGATGACGGAGCACAGTACGCGTCCCATGTCCGAATAGCAGACGTTGCCAGTGGTGAGAAAAGCCGTGTGCTGTGCCTTCAAGGTATCCGGCATGTTGTAGCGTTCCAGTTTTTCTTCCTGGTTGTAAAACAGCGCGGAGACGTTAGCGCCGCCTACCAGGTCGGTCAGGCGCAATGCCGTGCCTCGGCGCAGGATGCCAGACCAGTGGTTGCCGCCGGGCACCAGCTCTTCCCACAAGTGTTTGTCGATCGGTTTCGTCATGTTTCTTCCTTCTTTCCTCCTAGCGGATGCACCGGCGGAATCAGCGCCGCCATGAGCTGCATCCGTCCTGTAATCACCCCGCGCTGTGTGATGATCTCATCTGCAATGGCCTGCACCTTTTCGGCCGGGCCCTGCACCAGGATCACTTCCATGGTCTGGTTGTTCATCAAATGCACGTGCAGGGAGCTGATCACCTCGTCGAGGTTGCGGTACTGCAAATCGGCCAATGTCTTCTGCAAGCCGCGCGTGCGGTTGTCGTAAAGAATGGTGATGGTGCCCACCATGACTTGGTCGCCCGTCTGGCGTTTGTGCTCAACCAGATGCTGCCGCAACATGTCGTTGATGGCTTGCGAGCGGCTTTCGAAGCCGCGGCTCGCCACCATCGCATCCAGCTCGGACTGCAATTCGTCCGGGAGCGAGATGCTGATGCGATTGACGGGCAATTTCTTGTTCTGGCTCATGATGGGAAGCTCTCTTCGGTCTAAAAGAGATAACTATAGCGGTCGATTTCCCATTGGCTCACGCTCAAGTGATAGGTTTCCCATTCCTGCGTCTTGTAGGTGATGAACTCATCACGCAGCTCCTTGCCCAGCGTCTTTTCCACCAGGGGGTCGGCGGCAAAAGCAGCCACGGCTTCCTGTAGCGTTTGCGGCAGGAATTCGATGCCGCGGGCGAGGCGCTCGGCTTCGCTGAGGTCGTACAGGTTGTCCTCGTTCGGCTTGCCGGGGTCCAAACCTTCGCGGATGCCTTCCAGGCCTGCGGCCAGTACCAGCGTCGCAGCGAGATAGGGATTCACAGCGCCATCGGCGTTGCGCGATTCACAGCGGCCGCCGCCCATGGGCACGCGCACTGAGTTGGTCCGGTTGTTGGAGCCGTAGGAGTTGAACACCGGGGCCCAGCTGAAGTAGCTCATCGCACCGCGGCGCACCAGGCGCTTGTAGCTGTTGACCGTGGGTGCAAATGCCGCGCACAGCGCCTTGCCGTGTTTGAGCACGCCAGCGATGAACTGGTAGCCCAGCGGCGTCAGCCCCAAGCCACGCGGATCGTCCTTAGGGTCGCAGGCAAACATGTTCTTGCCGGTCTTGAGGTCGTATAGCGACATATTGAAGTGCGCGCCGGTGCCGGTCTTGTCGGCAAAGGGCTTGGGCATCATGGTCGCGAGAAGGCCCATTTCCTTGGCGTAGTGCTTGGCCATGGTGCGGAAGAAGGTGAAGCGGTCGCACATGGTCAGCGCATCGGCATACATGAAATCGAACTCGAACTGGCTGTTGCCGTCCTCGTGGTCGAAGGAATACAAATCCCAGCCGAGATCGTTGATGGCGGTCGCCATCTTGTCCAGCCAGGTGAAGTTGTCCATGAAGCCGCGCACGTCGTAGCAAGGCTTCACCAGCTTGTCGTCCGGATTGGGGATGGCGAGCTTGCCGTCGGCTTCCTGTTTTAGCAGGTAAATCTCGCACTCGATACCCAGGTTCATGCCGAAGCCCATTTCAGCCGCTTGCGCCAGCACGTTCTTCAACGCCACGCGAGTATTGAGCGGATACAGCTCGCCCTGGAAGCCGTTGTCCGCCGGCATCCACGCCACCTTGGGTTCCCACGGCAGCGGGATGATGTGGTCGAGATCGGGAATCGACGTGATCTCGTCGTCGCTCGGCGCCTGGCCGAGTCCGTCCAGCGCGTAGCCGGTGTAGCGCTCCGAACCGCCCGCCATCTGTTCCAGGTGCCCGATGGGCACGACCTTGGCTTTTGGTACACCGTGGATGTCCACGTAAGCTCCGATGCAGTACTTCACGCCCTTGGATTCGAGATCCTTCTGGATCGCGGCGATTTGCTCCTTGGTCTTCATGCAATGTCCCCTGATGTACAGCTGTGAAAATACGAGTGCGGCAAGGGCGGCTCTTCGGTCAGCCCCTTATTGATCAGCGCGGCAAGGTCCTCCACCATCCAGCGGAACCACTGCTCGCCCTTCTCGGCCGTGGCAATGCTGGGCTGGCCGGTCACGCCGTTGGTGCTGGTGCGATTCACCGGGTGGGCGAAGACGAGGCCGTCGGTACGGTCCGGGTCATCGGCTTCGGCCAGTTTTTCCGGCCGTACCATGTGCGGCGCTTTGGCGAGCATGAGCGAGGTTTCTGCATCGTTGGCATGCCAGTCGTCGCCATCGGCGAAATGGAATTCGCGCACGCGCTGGCTGATGACGGCCGAATTGAATACCGCCACCATCATGTCGTCGTGCTCGGCGCGTAGCATTTCCAGTGCGCAACGCAGCGGCGCGGCATTGGTGACGTGGGTATTGACGATGAACAGCCGGCGGATGCCGCTTTGGTAAGCCCAGTCGCCCATGTCCTTGATCAGGTTGATCAGCGTGATCGGCTGTACCGCAATGGTCCCCGGCCAGCGATGGCTGTGGCCCAGCGAGCAGCCGTAGGGCATGGTCGGCAGCATAGGCACGCCGGTTTCATGTGAAACATGGGTGCACAAAAGGTCGGCCAGTACGTAATCCATCCCGCAGCCCATATGCGGGCCGTGCTGCTCGGTGGCACCAATGGGGAGGATTGCGGCATGGCCTGCTGCGCGGATTTTTTCCGGCAGCTCCGCCCAGGTGAGATGCGCCCAGTGGGTACTCATTCGACGTTGTCCTCGACATTGACGAAACGGATCATGCGAGGCTTCACGGCCTCGGCCTGCTCGTCCACCGGCGGCGTAGGCGGATGAATAAGCGATTCCAGCCGCGCCTTGGTGGCGAGGAATTCCGGGCTGACGTATTGCTGGGCGCTACGCGGGCGCGGCACCGGCACCTCGATCAGCTCCTGCACCTCGCCGGGATGCGCCTTGAGCACCAGAATACGGTCGGCGAGGAAGATGGCCTCGTCGAGGTCGTGCGTGATGAAGACGATGGTGATATCGACATTGCGCCAGATTTCCAGCAGATGCTGCTGCATCTTGGCGCGAGATTGCGCATCCAATGCGCCGAAAGGCTCGTCCATCAGCAGCACGCGCGGTTGGTTGACCAGGGCGCGGGCAATCGCCACGCGTTGTTTCATGCCGCCTGAGAGTTCGTGCGGATAGGCATTAGCGAATTTCTCCAGGCCCACCAGTTCCAGCCAGAGATCGGCTTCGCGCGCGGCTTCCTCGCGCAGGCTGCCGTTCATCTCCAGCCCGAACATCACGTTGCGGCGAACACTGAGCCATGGAAACAGGGTATAGCCTTGGAACACCATGCCGCGGTCGCGGCCCGGCCCGTTGACTGGCTTGCCATCCACCAGCACTTCACCCGAAGTATGGGATTCCAGCCCGGCCAGGATCCGCGCCAGCGTGGATTTGCCACAGCCGGACGGCCCGATGATGCAGACGAATTCGCGGCGGTGCGTCTTGAAGTTGACGTCCTTCAACGCCGTCACTTCTCCTTTGGCCGTCTTGTAGGTCTTGCCCAGGTTTTTCACTTCGAGGATGACCTCGCGCTGCTTGATGCGCTCGAAGCGTTCACGCACCGCATCGGATTGTTCGAGGTAGCTCGGCAGGTTAACGATGTTGTTCATAGCTCCTCCCCTATTCCTTGTTCGCCGGGCGATCCCACGGGAAGAACCGCTTGCCGAGCCACGCCAGGATCAAGTCGCAACCCAGGCCGATGAAGCCGATGATGAAAATGGCCGCGTAGACGTTATCGAAATGCTGGTAGCGCGCTTGCTGGGTGATGAACCATGTAATGCCCGACGAGGTGCCGATGAGTTCGGCGACGATGAGGTAAGTCCACGCCCAGCCCAGCAGGATGCGCTGATCGCGGTAGAGTTCCGGCAGGATGCCGGGAATCACCACATGCATGAGCAATTTGAGCTTGCTGGTGCCCAGCGTCATGGCGGCCTCCAGCAAGGCGTAGTCCAGCTTGCGCGTGGTGTTGGCGATGATGAGTACCTGCTGGAACAGCGTGCCGATGACGATAATCGCGATCTTGGGGCCGTCGTAGATGCCCAGGATGGCGACCGCCAGTGCGCCGAACGCCGGTGCCGGCAGATAGCGGAAGAATTCGATGAACGGTTCGTGGACGCGGGAAATCGCGCTATAGGTGCCGCACAGAATGCCCAGCGGCACGCCGATGAGCGAGGACACCACGAATCCCCAGAAGATGATCTGAATGCTGTGCCACAGGCTTTGATGCAACCACTGGCCGTCTTTCTGTTCGGGCTCGGTGGTAAACGCGGTGTAGAACGCCTTGGCCACTTCGTGCGGCGCCGGCAGGTAGATCGGGTTGGCCGGTTGGCCTTGCGGCAGGGCCTTGTGCTGCGCCTGCATGTTGGCGACTTCGTCCCGGTAGACGTTCTTGTCCACCAGCATGCCGACCTGGAAATAATCGACGTCGCCCGGTTGGCTTACCTGGACCATAGGGTGCCAGACGAACGGCACGTAACTCACCACGCACCAGATCAACAGCGGCAGCAGGAACGAACCCACCCCCAGCAGGGTGCGCTTCTGCGGCGACAGCTCCCTGCGGACTGCAAACCAAGAGGATAAGCTCATTCCCGTTGCTCCTTCTGCTTACTTGGTCGCGAGGGTGGGATCGATGGCCTTGCCGAGGTCTTGCGGCTGCTTGTAGACGCCGTACTTCACGTTGAAGCTGTCGGCGATCTTGGAAGAACCGTAGAGCGACTTGAAGCCGTCGGCCTTGACGAACACCTTCTTGCCTTCTTCCAGACTCAACAACTTGGTCCCCTTGAGCAGCGGCAGATAGGCTTCGGGCTTCAGGCCGACGCGGGCGGACATGATCTTCACCGCATCCGGCTGGGTCTTGGGATCATTGATGTAAGTCACCACCTTGTCCCACACCTTGATCACCTTCTGCCAATCGGCACGACGGCTCGCGAGTGACGTCGGGCTTACGGTCAACACGTCGTAGATCAGTCCCGGCTCGTTGGCGGAGGTATAGATGGGCTTGGCGCCGGGCACGCGCTTCATGGCTTCGCCCGAGTTGGGCTGCCAGGCGCCGATGGCGGCCAAGTCCCCGGCGGCAAGCGCCTGCGGCGTTTCGTTGGTCTTGGTGTTGACGATGGTGACGTCGGATTCCTTCATGCCGACTTTTTCCATGCCGTTGAGCAGCAAGAGGTGCTCGACCAGACCAGTTTCCAGGCCGACTTTCTTACCCTTGAGGTCTTTCAGACTCTTGATGCCGGGCTTGGCGACAATCATATCGTTACCGTTGGAATAATCCGTGAGCAGGATCATCACGTTCTTGGCACCGCCTGCACCGGTCACCAGCGCATCCCCGTTGGTTACAGTCACCGCATCGATCTTGCCCGCGGTAAAGGCATCCATGGACGCGGAATAATCGAACCAGTCGAACTGCACGTCGACGCCGGCTTCCTTGAACCAGCCCTTCTCGATTGCCACCTGCCATGCTACCCAGCCCGGCCAATCGCTATAGCCGATCTTGAGCGGCGTGCCCGCCCAACCCAGGTTGGCGAACATCGCCAGGGATACACCTACCAACGCATGCTTCAAAAACCGTCGTTTGGACATCATTGCAGCTCTCCCGATAGTTAGTATTACTGGAAATAAAAACAGTAATACTTAAAGCAGAGAACATGCCAAGGACTCCAGACTCATAAAATCAATCACTTGAGGAAGATCAAGGGGGATAGGCACTGTCATCTCGCCCTATTCCGCACCATAAAAATGCTAGATTGAAGCGTTTTGGTGCACGACTGGGCAGCGGGAAGTAGCGACTGTTAAACTAGCGTTTTGAAAAGGAAAGCCACAATGCTGGACACAAAGTTTTTAGATGAAATCGGCAACCGCATCAACCGCCTGATTCAGGAAACGCCGGCCGGCGACCTGGAAAAGAACATGCGCGCCATGCTGCAAAGCGCTTTCGGCAAGCTCGACCTGGTGACGCGCGAAGAATTCGACGCGCAAACCCAGGTACTGCAAAAAGCCCGCGAACAATTGCTGGCGCTGGAGGCACGCGTGGCCGAGCTGGAGGCTCGCAAGGGCGAATAAGTCGCCAGGCATTGCGGCAACGCGGCCGTCTCGGCTGCGTTGAGCCGTGATGCAAAAATTTCGGTACCGACAACAACAATAACAAAGGAGTCGCCATGGGACTGGCCGTACTGCATAGCCGCGGGCTTTCGGGCATGGACGCGCCGCCGGTAACGGTGGAAGTCCATCTCGCCAACGGATTGCCCAATTTCAATATCGTCGGCTTACCCGAAGCCGAGGTTAAAGAAAGCAAGGATCGCGTCCGCGCTGCCCTGCAAAACGCTCACTTCGAATTTCCAGCACGCCGGATCACTGTCAATTTGGCGCCGGCCGACTTGCCCAAGGAAAGCGGCCGCTTCGACCTCCCCATCGCGCTCGGCATTCTCGCGGCCTCAGGCCAGGTGCCATCAGACAAACTCAAAGAATACGAATTTGCTGGGGAATTGGCGCTGACGGGAGAACTTCGTCCCATTCGAGGCGCATTGGCAATGACGCTCAAGGCCAGCCGCGATGGCCGTGCTTTCGTGCTGCCTTTGCCAAGCGCTGCGGAAGCTGCCTTGGTCAAGGACGCGACGATTTACCCCGCCCGTTCGCTACTGGAAGTCTGCGCGCATTTGACCGGGCAGCAAGCCCTGACCTTGCAGCAGATTGAGACACAGGTGGATATCCGGTCTTTTCCCGATTTCAGCGAGGTCAAAGGCCAGCGCCACGCCAAACGCGCGCTTGAGATTGCCGCTGCGGGTAACCATAGCCTGCTGATGTCCGGTCCGCCGGGGACAGGCAAGTCGATGCTGGCCGCGCGTTTCCCCGGCATCTTGCCGCCGATGACGGATGAGGAGGCCCTGGAGTCCGCCGCCATTCTCTCGTTGACTGGCGGATTCAAGGTCGAATGTTGGAAACAGCGCCCCTACCGCGCGCCCCACCACACGGCGTCGGGCGTGGCGCTGGTCGGCGGCGGCGGAACGCCGAGACCTGGCGAGATATCACTCGCACACAACGGCGTGTTGTTCCTCGACGAACTGACCGAGTTCGCCCGGCCCGTTCTCGAAGTATTGCGCGAACCGCTCGAATCGGGTCGCATCCATATTTCGCGCGCCGCGCGGCAAGCCGAGTTCCCGGCAAGGTTTCAGCTGATCGCGGCGATGAATCCCTGTCCTTGCGGCTATTTGGGTCACACCAATGGCCGCTGCCGATGTACCCCGGATCAGGTGGCGCGCTACCGCGGCAAGATCTCAGGCCCGTTGCTGGACCGCATCGACATGCGGATCGAAGTGCCAGCATTGTCTGAATCGGAACTTACCGCAGCAGCGGACGGCGAACCTAGCTCGGATATCCAGAGCCGCGTCGTGAATGCTCGACAACGCCAACTGGCCAGGCAGGGGCAGCCCAACACCATTTTGTCGCCACAGGAGATCGAACGCTATTGCCAACTCGACGCTGCAGGCGCAGCCTTGCTGAAGCAAGCCATCGGCAAGCTCGATCTTTCGCCGCGCTCTTATCATCGCATTCTCAAAGTCGCCCGTACCATTGCCGATTGCGCGGGGAAATCCGATATTTCAAGCGACCATATCGCCGAGGCCGTGCAGTTCCGCCGTTTCGATAAAAACCAGTAAGCTATCGCTTTCTAGGAGCCCGGCTATGCACGCATTCGAAAGCTGGAAAGAGGAAAAAACCTCCGCCTATCTCTACCGCATCCTCTCCGACTGCGAATCGGGGTCGCCGCGGCAATTGTTGTTCCTAGAACTTGCGCATGAGGCCGACCAGCAAGCGGAACTGTGGACGCTGGAACTCCGCAAGCAGGGGTTGTCCATCCCAACTACGTATCGGCCCGGTCTGCGGGCCCGGGTCGTAGCTTGGCTCGCCAGCCGCCTCGGCCCCCGCAAGATCAAGCCGGTGCTGGCTGCCATGAAGATTCGCGGCCTTTCTGTTTATGCCAGTTATCGCCCCAGCGGCCATCCCATGCCGCTCTCAGTCAATGACGTCGGCGCCAGCCACCGCGGCAAGGGCGCTTCTGGCGGATTACGGGCAGCAGTGTTCGGCGTCAACGACGGACTGGTCTCTATTGCGCTCTTGGTCATGGGGATTGCCGGTGCCACCCGGACAAGCAGCACCATCCTGCTGACCGGGGTGGCCGGCTTGCTGGCAGGCGCGTTCTCGATGGCGGCAGGCGAATGGATTTCGATGCGCGCCCAGCGCGAAATGTTCGAATACCAGATCGGACTGGAACGGGACGAGTTGGCACAATATCCGCGCGAGGAAACCGAGGAGCTGGCCCTTATCTACCAGGCGCGAGGCATGGAACGGGACGAGGCGTATGCGCTGGCGAAGCGCATGATAGACGATCCCGAATTGGGACTGGACACCCTTGCTCGCGAGGAATTGGGCTTGAACCCGGACGAGTTGGGCTCGCCTTGGCTGGCGGCCCTGTCGTCATTCTTTGCCTTTACCTTCGGCGGATTGGTGCCGCTGGTGCCTTATTTGCTGGATTTCCAGCGGCACCCCCTTCTGATCGCAATCAGCTTGTCGTGCATGGCACTGTTTCTGGTAGGCGCCACGCTATCGCTTTTCACCGGGCGCCATGCCTTGTGGAGCGGGTTGAGAATGCTGTCAATCGGGGGTGTAGCTGG
Organism: Novimethylophilus kurashikiensis; assembly: GCF_003112435.1. Taxonomy (GTDB): domain Bacteria; phylum Pseudomonadota; class Gammaproteobacteria; order Burkholderiales; family Methylophilaceae; genus Novimethylophilus; species Novimethylophilus kurashikiensis. The sequence goes on along the minus strand of NZ_BDOQ01000003.1, from coordinate 709,196 downwards.
CGTGGTGACCTATTTCATCGGCCACTGGCTGGGCGCCAGTATCAGCTGACGCGCTTGCGGATGAAGAAGGTGAACTCGCTTTCGCCTTCATCGAGCGATAGCAGCTCGTGTCCGGTCTGCTTGCAGAACGCCTGGAAATCCTTGACCGAACCTCGGTCCGTCGCGATGACCTTCAACACCTGCCCACCTTCGATTTCGGCTAGCGCCTTCTTGCAGCGCAAGATAGGAAGCGGACAGTTGAGACCGCGTGCGTTGAGTTCCTTATCGAATTCCATCCGGTTTAATTCTCTGGTCAAGACTTCGCTGCAAACGGGTAACCGGCCTTGCCCCATGCCAGCACGCCACCTTGCAGATTGAAAAGATTCTCGTGCCCCTGGTTGGCCATGAAGGCGCAGGCATGTGCCGAGCGTATTCCGCTGTGGCAATAAAAAACGATGGGCACGCCGTCCGGCAATTCACCGGCGCGAATCGGCAGCAAGTGCAGCGCCATGTGCATGGCACCTGGAATTACCCCGCGCATCACTTCATCGTCATTGCGCACGTCGACCAACAACACCTGGTCGTTTTCCAGCATGCCGTGCAGCGTTGCGGCATCGATTTCAGTATAGGAAGCCATGGCGTTATGTTCCCTGTTTAGTCGTTTCCGAACAAGTCGCGGCTGTAGACCTTGTCGGCCACATCGCTGATGTCGTCTGTCATGCGGTTGGCTACGATGACGTCGGATTCACGCTTGAAAGCGGCCAGGTCGTTGACGACGCGCGAATGAAAGAAATCATCTTCAGTGAGCACCGGCTCATACACGATCACTTCGATCCCCTTGGCCTTGATGCGTTTCATGATGCCCTGGATGCTCGACGCGCGGAAATTGTCCGAACCGGCTTTCATGATGAGGCGATAAACGCCGACCACGCGCGGCTGCTTGCGGATGATCTCGTCGGCGATGAAATCCTTGCGCGTGGTATTGGCCTCGACGATGGCCTTGATTAGGCTTTGCGGCACATCCTTGTAGTTGGCGAGCAACTGCTTGGTGTCCTTGGGCAGGCAATACCCACCGTAGCCGAACGAAGGATTGTTGTAGTGCGCACCAATACGCGGATCGAGGCAGACGCCGTCGATGATCTGGCGGGTATCCAGGCCGTGCGTCGCGGCATAGGTATCCAATTCGTTGAAATAGGCGACGCGCATGGCGAGATAGGTGTTGGAAAAGAGCTTAATGGCTTCTGCTTCCGTCGAGTCGGCAAACAATACGGGGGCGTCTTTCTGCACCGCCCCTTCCAATAGCAGATTAGCAAACACCTTGGCGCGTTCCGTGCGCTCGCCCACCACGATACGCGAGGGGTACAAGTTATCGTGCAATGCCTTACCTTCACGCAGGAATTCGGGCGAAAAGATCAGGTTATCGCAACCGTATTCCTGGCGAGCATGCTGTGTAAACCCGACCGGCACCGTCGACTTGATCACCATGACGGCCTTGGGATTGATCGCCATGACATCGCGAATCACCGCCTCGACGGAAGACGTGTTGAAGTAGTTAGTATCAGGGTCGTAATCCGTCGGCGTGGCGATGACGACGAAATCGGCACCTTCGTAGGCTTCCTTCTTGTCCAGCGTGGCGCGGAGGTTCAGGGGGCGATGCGCCAGGAATTCCTCGATCTCGTGATCGACGATCGGGCTCTTTTTAATGTTGATCGTAGCCACCTTGTCCGCGACGATATCCAGCGCCACCACTTCGTGATGCTGCGCAAAAAGACAAGCGTTGGAAAGACCGACATATCCTGTGCCGGCGATCGCGATTTTCATTGTTGCCCCCTCATCCGGACTCGAAGCCCATCAAGCGTACATGCTGAATACGAAAAGCCCAACTGTCTCCAGTCGGGCTTTTGAATCTGGTAACCAGGGTCGCATTTGATACTCGCGTAATCCATTCTCGATAGTGCGCCAGCTTCGCCCTTTCATGGCATGCTCCGCAAGAATGATTTCCCTGTTCACCGGGAGGCGCATCTTACACCATATCCCCTACGGCGAGTAGCTTTCGGTCTCCATTCAACCAGCTCATAGCCCTTAAATTCTCTTGCAATACAGTCACATACATCGTGAGCAACCTCCGCATCATTTAATGCCAAATTAAAGTTGCATTATAAATGCATATTTAATACACTAAGCGCCATGCACGTCACGCGCTTTTCCGATATTGCCCTGCGCCTTCTCATGTACTTGAGTCGAGAACAACGGGAAACACCCGCGGTTACCGTCGGCGAAGTCGCACGCCAATTCGGGATTCCGCACAATCACTTGACCAAGGTGGTGGGGCTGCTTGCTAAGCACGGTTATATCGAAGCAATACGTGGCCGTAGCGGAGGCTTGAGGCTGGCTCGCCAAGCGGCTGATATCCGGCTAGGGACCGTCATGCGTATTCTCGAAAGCGACAAGGAGTTGATCGATTGCGCGCAACTTCAGTGCCGGTTGACACCATCATGCGGATTGCGCGAAGCCTTACTTAAAGCGCAGAACGCTTTTTTTGCCACATTGGATGAATACACGCTGGCCGACATTACCGGCGGCAATACAGGCGATGCTCTATCGCTGATGCATGGCGACTACCTGAAGCTTCATTTAGCTACTTAGTTTATTGAGGATAAGAGCGCTGTTTACGCGCTCTTAATTTTTGTCTTAAAACATGCATTTTAAATGCTTATTATGAGGATCGATTGATGCTGTCCCCTAGCGCCAAACCCTACATCGAAGCCAGTGTTCCCGTGTTACGCGAACACGGCTTGGCCATTACGCAAACGTTCTACCGCAACATGCTCGGCGAACATCCAGAACTGAAGAACCTGTTTAACATGGGAAATCAGGCGCAAGGAACGCAACAGCAGTCACTCGCGGCGGCAGTATTCGCCTACGCGGCCAACATCGATAATCCTCAAGCGCTGGCACCCGTGGTTAGCCGCATTGTGCACAAGCATGCCTCGCTCGGCATCCGGGCCGACCACTACCCTATCGTCGGCCGTCATCTGTTGCGTGCCATCAAGGAAACGCTGGGCGAAGCCGCCAACGAACCGTTAATCGACGCCTGGGCGGAAGCTTACGGTTTGCTCGCCGATGCGCTGATCGCCGAGGAACAGAAGTTGTATCAAGCTTCGACCCTGGATGCCGGTGCATTGGTGCCGATGAAAGTGATCGATATCCGCCAGGAAAGCGAACTCATCCGTTCGTTCTACCTTGAGCCGGCTGACGGAAAGCCGGTGCTGCCCTTCCTTCCCGGGCAATACGTCAGCGTCGCCGTCGATTTTCCTGATGGCTCGCGCCAGCTACGCCAATATAGCCTTTCGGATGCACCGGAACGCCCGTACTACCGTATCTCGGTCAAACGCGAAGCGGGGAAGATTACGCCGCCGGGACAAGTTTCCAGCTGGTTGCATCAACATGTGACGATAGGCGATGTCATCGCGGTCAGTGCGCCCTTTGGCGAGTTCAACCCCACGCCCAGGACGCACGAACCTCTCGTCCTGCTGTCTGCCGGGGCAGGCATCACCCCCATGATTTCCGTACTCAACCACTTGGCCCTGACGAAACCGTCGCAAGCCGTACTCTTCGCCCATGCAGCCCGTGATCGCTCCCACCATGCCTTGCAGGCCGATATCAAGGAAGCGCTGACGCGCATGCCCAACCTAAGAGTGGCGACGTTTTATGAAACGATGGATGACGAGGCAGCCGAGTCCGAGACCGTGCGAGGATACATGCAGTTGGCGGCTCTTCCAGAATGGGACAAGCAGCAAGCCGATGTATATCTTTGCGGCCCGCAACCGTTCATGAATTTGATGTGGGAAGAACTGCAACGAGCTGGTGTTCCCACTGAGCACTTGCACCGCGAAGTGTTCGGCCCGTCCCTGCTGGAGCATTTGATCTAGTCGGAATCGCTTGGGTGGACGGTCAAAACATGTCCATCCGCAATAGATGAAAAAAGGCCTAACGCTTTTTGCTTTAGGCCTTTTTCATGCACCTAACATCTGGACGCGAATGAATTATGGCTTAGTCAATTCATTGGTCTCCATCTCATCATGGCATTCGGCAAGAATGTCAGGAGTACCAGCAAGCCTGCGATCGAGAGGTAGAACCACCGCATGTTGTAAGGCGCCGTAAAGCTTGCGGCCGGTTTCTGTGCCTGCACATAGCGATAAAAATCCACTTTGTCCTCGCCTTCGATATAGCTGCCGTGAATTTCCTGGGCCAAGGATTTCAGGTAATCCGAATCCTGCTGCGAGAGATAGCGGTCGAATTCGGCAGAGGCAACGATAGGATCGGGCTCGTCCTTGCTCGTGTCGTTGTATTCCACGCCGACGGCGCCGGCTGAATTTTCCTTGGTATCGGCAGACCAGAATCCCACCCATTTGTTGCTCGAGTTGTAGCGCGGCACTGGCACGGGCTGATGGCCGCCGACGCCGACAAACACGATGTTCTTGCCGATTTGCACGTCGCTCAGGTCGAGCTTGTTGATGGCATTGACCTTGGGCGCTTCTTCGCCGTCCGTAAAAAACAACATCTGCGCCGGCGCGTTGAGGTAATCGAATACGCTGGCTGCCGCCTTCACGCCGAAACTGAGCCGGCTATTGCCGCGCCATGCCATACGCCATTCCAAGTGATCGATGGAGTCCATGATGACGTCGTAATTGGCGCAGACCTCCATCGGCGTAAACAACAAGGCCACATTCTCGGCTGCAAAAACGCCTACGCTGAAATAGGTACCGCAAGGCGAGGTCTCCACCACTTTTTTCATCAAGTGCCGGGTGTAGGCCATCCGGCTCACCGTTTGGCCGTTGAGCTTCACGTCTTCCGCATTCATGCTTTGCGAGACGTCGGCAAGCATCAAATAGTTATGGACCTCCTGTTTCAACTGAACCTGGGGTTTCAGCAGCGCCAGCAGCAGGAACAGCAAGGCGGACGCGAGCAACACCGTTTCGTGATGCTCCTTCAAGAGTGCAATCGTCTTTTTCATGGCAGGCCGATGGGCAGGTTGCTGAGCTCCACGCCGGATTGATCCTTGGGAGCTGGTTTCATGTTGGCGGGCATGGCGGAGAGCAGCAAACTCAGGTTGAACTTGGCCGCCTGCAGATCGGGATTCATGCGCAAGGCTTGCTCATAGGCGATCCTGGCTTGCGAGAAGTCGTACTTGGCTTCGTCCTTGAGTGAGCCGTCATCGTTTGGTCGCCGCTGCAAACCCGAAAGAAACAGATTATTGCCGATGTTGTATTGGATACTTGCCTGCTGGGCCGGGCTGGGCGACATTTCCAATAACTGGCTGTAGCTCTGCACCGCATGCTTGTAATCGTTGGCCTTACCCTGTAGGTAGGCGGAAGCGAATTTCCTCTGGTAAGGATAAGCCTCGTCCTCGATCGTCCGGCCTGCCTCCAAACGGGCATTGATGCCAACGATCTTCCAGCATTGATAGCCTTCGTAACCCGTGCCTATTGCTCCAATCGCTGCCAACAAGGCCAGCGCAAAATTGATGCGTGTTATGCGGTTTCCCATGAATGCACCCTTAGATTCTTGACGATGAGGATGACGATGCCCAGCGCGAGGGCGAGCATGATCAAACCTTTGGAATAATCGCGCCCCGGCATCGTAACGGTGTACTGGATGAGGTTTTTCTCGCGCGAATCGATGTCCTGGATCGCGGTTTGCAGCGCGAGCGGATTGTCGGCCTCGTAGGCGTGATACTTGACCTTGATCGACTTGAAGAAATTGTCGAGTTCGATAGCGGGCGGCTCGGAGCCTTCATCGAAATGGTTGTCCTTGTTGAAGATGCTGATGTCATTGGGCTCGCGCAGCACGATCCAGTAGAGGCTTAAGCCTTTGGTCACCAGTGCTTCCCGGACCTTTTTCTTGACCCTGGGGCTAAGCTTTCCGGCACCATCGGACAGCAAGATGATGGCGCGCGAACCGGTGCTTTCAATCGCATCGAACAATCCTGCCGCTTCCGTCAGACCCGCACCGATATTGGTCTGATTGATCCCCGCGCTAGTCGCCGCATTGATGGCGGAGTGTATGGCGTTGCGGTTGGAAGTGATCTTCACGCCGTACAAGGCCGAATTGGTGAAGGCCACTACGCCCATCATGTCGTCCGGCCGTGAGTCGATGAACTTAGTGATAAGCCGCCGTGCCGCAGCCGACTTTATTTCCGCCGCATGCCCCGCCGTTCCTGCAAAAGGTTGATCCATGCTGACGCTACGATCGACCACGAATACCGTCTGCGCGCCCTTGCCCACCTTGTGCACGCTTTGGTCCGGCCCTTGCGGCGCCGCCAGTGCCAGCACGATGCATCCCAGCAACAGCGCGGTCGCAGCCTTGACCGCGAGGTTAACCCAGTCAGAAAAGGGATCCTTGGGCATGACTGCGAGCCATGAATACATCTGGCCTTGATGCGTCTTTAGCCAGAACGGCACGAAGGCTGCGGGCAACAGCACCAAAGCCCAGGGGTGTGCCAATGTCATCTCACCCCCCGCTCGCAATTGCGCAATTGTTTGCTCAACACCGCCAGCTCACGAATGAAGGCGCCCACATCCTCTGGTGGCGCTGCAAATAAGGCGCGATTGGATCGCTCGAAAAAATCGGCGATTTCTTGCTTCATCCTGGCGAAGCTGCCATGTGCGGTGAGGAATGCGTCCAAGTCGTGGGCGAACAGATTGCTGCCGTGCGTCTGGTTAAAGGCCTGATGCACATAGAGCAAGGCCTTTCTTTCTTCCCCTGCGGCATGCGGCAACCGCTTGATGCGTCTATGTGCCAAGGCAAACGCCCCTCCCATGAATGGCAGCCAGCGCTTATCGGCATTGATATAGAGCAGCGCTACGAGCGCCCCTGCCAACAGTCCGCCAAAGCCCAGCAATGCCCATCGATGATGGTTCACATCGATGCGCTCGGCCTTGATTTGAGGCTGCAGATTTGCCTTGGCCGTCTCGATATTTGCGCTGACGAGTGGCGAGAACCAGAACCGCCACGTTGGCACATCGATATGCAAGGCCTTCGGTCCGCCGCTCAGCAACAAGGGCTCGCTCGGCAATTGCATCACCACCGGCGCATTGGCATGCGTGAATACCTGATAACTCAAGTCCATGCGGTATTCCGTCATCCCATTTTTCGCCTTAGCGGCCACATTCACATCCACCAGCTCAATGCCATTCCGCACCGTGCCTTTCACTGGATACGTGTTTTTACTGAGCTGATAGGGCGATTTGACGTCGATGACGATGCTGCGCTTGAGCACATCGCCGATATGAATCCCGTTGCTCTGCTTCGGGTTCGCAATGGCCGATATTTTGGCATCGGCATCCTGGGCTACGCTCTCTTGGGCCTGCGCATGCAGGCTGCCTAGCAGCAAGGCTCCCGTCAGGAGCAATATTGAAGGATGTGTTTTCATAAGCTTGCGTATTGTTCGAAATAGGCCGACATGATGTCCGCTGAATAACCGGCTTCCATGAAAAGCGGTGGGCAGTCGAATCTGAGGAATACTTCTTTCAACGCCTCGCGGCGCGCTTCGAATGCCGCGAGGAACTTCTCGCGCAGTGCCTGCCGGAAAAATACCGTCCGGTTCTCGCCCGATTCGGGATCGATCATGGTGCCGAACCCGAACTTGGGAAGCTGGCGGTATTCCTTGGCATCCCACAACACGACCGGCACGATCTGGTGGCGCGACATCGCATTGAGGGCTTGTTCCAGCAGCGGCAGCGGCATATGGAAATCCGATATCCAGATCACCAGGCTACGGCTCTGGCTGAGAAATTGGGGGACCTCTAGGACCCCTTCCCCGCCTACGCGTCGATGGGAATGCTCTTTCAATGCGTCGATCACCTCCATCGCTTGATGCAGGTGATGGCTCAAGGGCAGCGTGTAATCCTCGAGTACTTCACTGTCATAGGCGATAAAGCTGAATACGTCACCCATATTGAAGGCCGACAATGCCACCGACGCGGCAATTTCCCTGGCTTTATCGAGTTTGCGCTGTTGACCCTTGTACTGCATGGAGCCGGACAGGTCGCATACGGCATAGACCGGTGTGGTGTTGTCCTGGTTGTACAACCTGACCTGGATCTGTTCGTAGGGGTCGCGCAATGTCTGACGCAAATCCAGGCGGCGCGGATCGGGGTAATCTACCAGCGGTACATTGCTGCGATATTCGAAGCCCAGGCCGCGCTCCGTTCCACGGTGGTCGCCCAGATGCTGGCTACTGGATTTCCAGGAGACCGCGTAGGTGAACGGTTTTGAGTACTCCGGAATCATGCCGCCATCGCTCGTGAAGGTACTGCGACCGTATCCAGGATATGTGCCGTCAGTTCACGCGAGAGCGCTGTCCGGCGGTTCTCGTACATCGCATTGAATGCAAGGCGATGGGCGATCACCTCGTGGAACACGGCATGGATGTCTTCCGGATACAGTGAATTACGATTCATCAGCCAGGCGTGAACGCGTGCGGCCTTGAGCAGCATTCCCATGCCGCGAGGACTTGCACCCGCCTGAATCAACCGCGCTACATCCACGCTCTCCATGCGAATACCGAACTGCGCTGGGTTTTGCGTGGCCTCCCACAAGTCGAGCGCGTACTCCTCGATCACGTCGCTGGCGCTGATGTGTTCCTGGATGACGTCCGAGAAATCGTTCAACTGGTCGAACTGCAACACGCCGCTCTCGACCTGCTGCGTCAGCTTTTCTGCGTGCTGGAACTTGGTGTTGAACATCAGCGCTTTTTTAAGCTCGCGATCTTCAGGAATATCGATGGGAATTTCCATCATGAAGCGGTCGCGTGCTGCCGACGGGATTTCGAACGTCTCGTTCTTTTCCACCTGGTTACGGTCCGCGAACACCACCATGTGCGGCAGCCGATATTCGCGTTTGAATGCATAGAGGTGGCGCTCTGCCATGACGCGCAACATCAACGCGTGGACTTGCGGCCTTGCCCGGTTGATTTCGTTGAAGAAAAAGACGGAGAGATTTTCGCCAGCGCGCAGCAGCGGGCCTTCGTCGATCTTGGGCTTGCCGTCATCGCCCAGGTAAGTGTGATAGACCAAGTCGTTAGGCATGAGATCCACCGTACCTTCGATCCGCTCGTACGCCCCGCCGATGCCCCGTGTGATCGATTGCAACAACGTGGTTTTGCCCACGCCGACGCCGCCTTCGAGCAGAACATGGCCGCGTGCAAAGATGGCGATGTTCATGAGGCGTATAGCCTTGTCCTGACCGACAATGACCTTCTTGACTTCGCTTTCCAGCTTGAGGGAGCGCTGTCTCCAGTCTGCAAGCTGGTTTTCTGCGATAGCGGTACTCATAAGTTTTCTCTCCGAATTTTGTCGTCGAAATTGGTCGTAATGACGGCTAATACATTTGATGGCTGGGACGACCCATCAGGATTTCGCTGGAAGCCCAGTGGGTCACGTTACGGAATGCGGTCGATGCGACAAAGGCGTTGAATGCCGATTGGTCTTTCCATTTCGAAATAATCAGGTACTTGTTGGGTTCCTTGCTTTCGCGGTAGAGCTTGGACTCTTCATGCCCTTCTGCGTTCGAAAGTGCGGCCGCAACGCCGTCGAAAGCATTTTCGAACTGCACTTCCTTGCCGGGTATGACGTGATAATTCATGCCTATAGTGATCATCTGGGTTTCCTGTGCCTATAATGAGGCGTTGTTTTTGATTGAGTCGGATGGAGTCATGCACGTATTCACATCAGATTGGTTGAAGCGGATGGTCGGCAAATCCAGCGCTACACCCGCTACCCGTATCGTCAACCTGTTCGCCATTCTTCAGGATTGGATGGATGCTCCGGGTATCCGCCCGCAGTTGAGCGATCTCGATGCTGCCGCTCGCAACGAACTCCAGGCTTTTATCCATTCCCTGGTAAGCGATGCCGGGCTCTCCGATCCCGAGAAGTTGGCTTTCCAATTGCATTTTCTCCTCCTTGGCGCGCTTAACGACGAACTGCGCAATCCCGGCAATAAAGCCTTGGAACGAGCTGGCGAAGCGGCGGCCGTCATGGTCTCGGCCGCTCAAGCACCGGCTCGATTCGGCAAATCGCACGCTCTTGCTGCCGCATCCTTTGGCCTGCTTGCCGTGATGGTCGGCGCGCTAACGCTCTTGCCAGTCTCGATGCCGCAGGAACCAGCTGTGACACAATCTCATATCGCTGCTTCCCTTCAGGATGTCGTTCTCGCTTCTTCGCGCCCTGACCAGCTGGCTGCGATTTATCAACTTCACGACAAACTCCAGACCGGGCAATGCTCGTATCCTCAAGCGCTCATGTTGTCGGCGGACCAGCGCGCGTTATTTCTTGATGGCGTCGTGAACATCGACAGGCTTAATGCGACAGCCAGCAACCTCGACGAAGTGCGTCAGCTCTACAAGAAAGTGGATTGCTCCTACGCGCCGGCCGCCATGCAGCTTTAATCGGACTTAGGCCCCCGTCCAAAGCGCGTGCCCGGCCCAGACGAATCCAACCGTCGAAACCACAAAAGTTGCCGCGGTATAAACCTTGGCCCATAGGTACTGCCAGAAATCCGGCTTCAGCATGGCGATGGTGAATACAGTGGGGTTGGTGAACCCGCCGATTGCAATGAGCCAGCAAGCCTCCACCGGCAAGGCGATCCCCGATGCTTTTGCAACCGAAAAGAACCCGAGGTTAAGAATCGCCATCAAGATGTAATCAATGTGCGCCTTGACCAGCAGGCCATAATCCTTGATCAAGCCCCCATCCAGCCCCTTGATCGGGAACCACCGCGCAAACGTGCCCAACCAGGCACAAGTCAACGAACACATCACCAGAAAAACACCGGCTTTCAGCAAAATTTCCATGATCATTCACTCCCCATTTGTCTTATTGATGACGGCGCTTGTGTACGCCACGATTTCTTCTACATCCCGACAACTGGCCCCATGCCAGTTCTTGCCTTCCGGCTGCAACTGCACATTGGGGCCTTTCTGGCACAAGCTCAGGCAGGGAATGCGTTCTATCCCCACCGACAACCCTTGCTCCGCGACGTTCTTCTCCAACGCCTCGGCAATGTCCAAGCCGCCGCTGTTTCCGCATGAATGTGGGTTGGGTGCATATCGCCGCATCGTGCAAACAACAAGCTTCATGGACTTTCCTTAACCGTTGTGAGATGATCTGTTGTGAACAGACCTGTTCATACTGTACAGACCTGTTCACAACGATGCAAGCATTTTTTTGAGGTGCGATTTCGATGAAACCAAGCATGCGGGAGCACATCATCGCGACGGCGTCCGATCTCTTTAAGACGCGCGGGATCAACGCCACAGGGGTAGACACAATTGCCGCCACTGCGGATATCTCCAAAGTGACGCTGTATAAATATTTCCGCACCAAGGAAGACTTGGTGATGGAAATCATTGCATTACGTACTAGGGAATTTTGCGACTGGCTGACGGAGCGCCTCAACAAGGAAAGCAAAGACCCATCCGACAAGTTGAACAGACTTTTCGACTGTATTGAGGAGTGGATACGGTCGCCCGAATCTCATGGCCTGCCCTTCATGGGCGCCAGCGCCGAGTTCCCTCAGCCCGACAGCCCCATCAATAAGCTTTCGGCAGAGCTGGCAAACGGGTTTCAGGCTTATCTGACTGACCTGGCAAACGAGGCTGGCGCAAAATCGCCAGAGACTTTGGGACAGCAGCTATCAATGCTGATCGAAGGGGCGATCCTGTCGGAGCAATTAAACCGAGCAGGAAAATCACTGGGGTTCGCACGGGAAGCGGCCATGCTCTTGATCAAGAGCAATTTAGCCTAAAAAGAACAATTGGACCACAGGCGGGATTTGATCCGATAAAAACAAAAACGCCAACCTGCATGGGTTGGCGTTCTGTTTCAAGGAATTCTGGTAGTGTGGTTATGCGGTTATTCAAACTTCGCCCACACTAGTTAAGCCATTCTAGCGGAAATAGGAAGGCTAGTGAGTGGTCTTATGCGTACAACCAAATGGGGCCTCATCGCTGGATAGCAACTCCTACAAGTTTTCTATCCAACTACGGAAATGGCGCGACCTCGATTCTCTAATTTATTCAGCAACCCGTTGCCGAGTGAAATCATAGGCCGCTCGACCAGGCGATAAGTGATAGTTGAAAGAAAAACAGTCACTAGGATCAAAAATGGAAAAAACGCACAGAAAAAGGCAAATCCATGAGTGGCAGTTTTCAGACTCAATGGATCGATCCCATTTTTCGCTAACACAGTCAATCCACCAAGAACAGCAAAATGCCAGAGATAGGCGCTAAAACTTACCTTTCCCAAGTACCGAATCGGAGAATTCACTAAGAATTTAGCCGCGCCGTCTGCAAGACAAAACGCGAACACACCAAAGCACAGCCCGTAAGAAGCGTAAATACTTATTATCTGGCCAAATATGCGCACTGGGTTTTGATAAAATGCAAGGCCCATCATTGCAAGAAGTGACACAGTGAGTAGTAGCCTTACACTCCAAACAGGCAAGATGCCCCTGGCATCACGAACGGCAAAAAAAACCAAGAACCCAACAATAAATACTGGCAATTGAGTTGGAAACCAGAGATTTAAAAAAGTTGATACTAAGTCATCTGAAATACTAGGCCATATCGCCAAACGCTTGAGCCAAAAAAATTGAAGTACCTTATCCGCAAGGATATTTGCAAGTACAAATGCAGTTAATGCAGAAACCCATCCGCGAATGAAAAGAAACATCAGAGGAAAAACAAGGTAAAAAGTCATCTCGACGGCAATCGACCATCCACCACGGACCACACTAGTGATATATTCCGGGTGCCATCCATTTAGGAACATGCTTGTCAATATGACATGTTTTTCGTCAATTCCGTTTGGAGCAAAATATCGAGGGCCAAACCCGTCCAGCCAGACAAAGAAAGCGATCCCGAGCCAGAACATTGGTGCGATACGAAACAAACGGCGAACATAAAATCTGAACACGCCATCATTTCGCGAAGTCCACGACATCGCCAAAGTAAGCGCGCTGGCAACAAAGAACAGTTGAACGCCTCTTGCCCCTTGATCAACAAGCGTTCGTCCTACCCCTTGCCACTCCAACGCAACTCGAGATGCATGAACAGCCATCACCAGCAAGATTGCATAGCCACGTAAGGCGTCAATATAATCATAATGTTGTGTTTTCATCTGCCAAGTTCGAATTAAATTCAAATCATTTTCACGTTTTTCAAAACATCAACAACTAGCGCTACTCTGGCCGAAGGCTCACCCAGAGCAGCAAAGGAATCAAGCGCTCTGACTGAGTTGTCGTAAGGTCAAGCTTTCCATGGGTTCTGCTGCAACGCAGTCCAAACGGAAAAGAGTGAAGTGGAACTTAGTGAAATACGGAATTTATGTCGTTTCGCTTAAATCCATTCAGTACATATTGGCGATCAAACTCTGGTGCGAGTAGCACATGGGCATTGTGTTGACAGTCTTTGGTGTTATCGGATGCTGAAGGATTCCGTCTAATACCAGAGGTTCGAGCAATTCGTGATAAATATGCCAGATTGCTAGGCATTCTTGGGTGATCCGATCAGCTTCCTCTAGTTGAGCCCATAAAAAAGCTGCTATTAATTCACTAGGCAAGAAGGACGAACCAACTTCCTGCCAAGTATATTTGAATCGCCCCGTCTGCTCTAGACACTCTCGAGTCTTCTAAAATACTGCTTCTCGAACTCTACCGGAGACATGCTATTGTTGTACCCATGTCCTCTGGTCGGGTTGTAAAACATTTCGATGTAATCGAACAAATCACAGCGCGCCTCTTCGCAATAACGTAGATTCTGCGCCGGATGTGCTCCCGCGTCACTCAGGTAAATGAGGCGCTGGACCTGCATAAAAATACAAACGGTCTTGCCTCAGCGGCTTTGCGTGCTGCGGATTCTGTTGGAAAACCGGACAGGTAGATGTCTGGTCCGCGAATGCGAAGTCTTACGCCCCCTGGCCTTCCGATAAAGTTTAGCTCCCATGGCGCACCTCAGCAGACAGTTCGAGACGAGTGGTACAGCAAAATAGTTGTTGCATCATGTGACTCCCAAGTTGAGGGATCACGTATAACTACCAGTCGGAATTCGATTGGGCGGAAAGCAGTGATGACGCTCAAAGAAACGCAGTCAACCGCAAACCCTGGGCTGGCGAAATCGTCAGAAATCGCCTCTTTGAAGTACTCAAAATGGCATAAAAAAGGGGCTTTCCGACTAGGAAAGCCCCTTTACTATCAAATTCTTGGTGGCCAGGGGCAGAATCGAACTGCCGACACGCGGATTTTCAATCCGCTGCTCTACCAACTGAGCTACCTAGCCATTTTGCGGCGACCACATAAGGTCGTCGAAAGCCCGGCATTATAGCAAAAAAGCGTTTTTGGTCTAGCTTTTTTTGCTTGGGTTGCAAATTACCTGCTGGGCCCATATTCCCCACATCGTCTAGAATAGCGCCTACTTTATTGATCTATTTGTATTAACCCTCCATGCATCCACACCCGGCCTTCAATATCGCCTCGGTATCCAACGATATCCGTACGGCACTCCAAGCCAAAATCGATTCGAAAACCAAGCCGTTGGGTGCGCTAGGCCAATTGGAGCGGGCAGCATTACGCATCGGCCTCGTGCAGCAAACCTTGTCGCCTGCACTGAACCGCCCTGCGGTGCTGGTATTTGCGGGTGATCATGGCATTGTGGCCGAGGGCGTAAGCCCCTATCCGCAGGCCGTCACTTACCAGATGGTGCTGAATTTCTTGGCTGGAGGCGCAGCGATCAATGTATTCGCACGGCAGCACGGCATGGCGCTGCGGGTGGTGGACGCGGGCGTGAATGGCGATTTCGATCCGCATCCGTCCCTGGTCGGTGCCAAGATCGGCAAGGGAACGCGTAGTTTTCTATCCGCCCCGGCAATGAGCCGCGAACAATGCCAACAGGCCCTGGAAAAAGGCGCCGCGCTTGCCAAGGCGGAAATTGCAGCCGGTAGCAATGTTCTGGGCTTTGGGGAGATGGGCATCGGCAATACCACCAGCGCGGCGGCCTTGATGAGCATTTTTTGCGGGTTGCCCCCGGAACAGTGCGTCGGCCGCGGGACTGGGCTGGACGATGCCGGCGTACAGAAAAAGGCTGCCATCGTGCAGCAAGCGCTGGCGCTTCACGGGTTGGACCCGAGCGACCCTGTCGGTGTGCTGGCTGCGGTGGGCGGTTTCGAAATTGCCATGATGGCCGGCGCAATGCTGGGCGCCGCAGAATCCAAAGCCTTGCTGCTGATCGACGGCTTCATCGCCAGCGCTGCCCTGCTCACGGCCTCGCGCCTTGCGCCGGAGATTCTCGATTACTGCATTTTCACGCATTGCTCGGGAGAGGCCGGACATACGCGGCTATTGAACGCGCTGGGTGCCGAGCCTCTGCTCGATCTCGGCATGCGGCTGGGAGAAGGCACGGGGACGGCAATCGCCTATCCGCTGGTGCAGTCGTCGGTTAATTTCCTGAACGAGATGGCCTCGTTCGAATCGGCCGGCGTGAGCGAGCGCGAGGACTGATGCGCCAACAGCTCCGCCTGTTCTTCACTGCCCTCGCCTTTTTGACGCGTATCCCCTGCGGTGCGCTGGCCAGTGGCGAGTCTGAGGATTTCGCCAGGGCAGCCAAGTTTTTCCCGCTGGTCGGCCTGGTGGTGGGAATGTTGACCGCCCTGGTTTATGCAGCCGCCCATTTGGCATTTCCCCAGGAAATCGCCGTATTGGCGGCGATGGCGGCCAGCCTCTGGATCACAGGCGCTTTTCACGAGGATGGCCTCGCGGATGCGGCCGACGGATTGGGCGGCGGCTGGACCAAGGAACAAACGCTCGCCATCATGCAGGACTCCCGCCTGGGCAGCTATGGCGCCATCGCCCTGTTCTTGATGCTGGTGGCCAAATTTCAGACCCTATCCTATCTCGATCCTCGACAGGTACCGCTCGCCCTGATCGCCGGTCATGCCTTGAGTCGCTTGGCCCCCGTGCTGCTAATGAGGGCGCAGGACTACGTCCGCGCCACCGGCAAAGGCCGAGCGTTTTCCGCGAAACCTAACGCCAGCGAATGGCTGCTCGCCACGGTTTTCGGCCTCGCTCCCCTCGCCTTGCTTCCCGGTCGGGAGGCGCTCGCTGCCCTGGCCTTGCTGCCGGTATGGCTCTGGTTCAGCCGGTTGCTCAAGCGCAAATTGGGCGGCTATACGGGCGATTGCCTCGGTGCCATGCAGCAACTCTGCGAACTGGCGTTTTATCTCGGCTTGCTGGGACTCAGCTAATGGAACTCTATCTCGTCAGGCACACGCGCCCCGAGGTCCAGCCGGGGATTTGCTACGGGCATGCCGATATCGATGTGGGCGAGACTTTTCACAGCGAGGCCGAGACGGTTCGGAGCAAACTTGCCGGCATTGCGCCCACAGCGTTTTACACCAGCCCGCAGCAGCGCTGCCGCAAGCTCGCCGCCGCGCTTCCATTCGGCCAACCGCAGGAAGACGTTCGATTGAAGGAATTGCATTTCGGCGAATGGGAGCTGTTGGCTTGGGATGCGATCCCACGTGAAGCGCTGGATCATTGGGGTAGCCGCTTTGTTGAGGTCGCCCCGCCCGGCGGCGAATCTTTTACCGATCTTTTCCATCGGGCCAAGGCATTTTTCGCCGATTGCGCTACCCGGCACCACGGCCCTGTTGTCGCCGTCACCCATGCCGGTGTCATCCGCGCCTTGCTAGCGCACGCACTCAACCTGCCCTTGCAGCATGTGCCCAACTTCCAGCTCGATTTTGGCGGCATCACCAAGCTGGCCATTGCCGGGCCTTATATCCACGTCAATTACGTCAACCGCTGACCGGTGACGACGATTTAGACCGAAAGCAGGTAATCGAGCTTCATCCAGGCGCGTTCGTTGCCCGGTAAACCGAAACGCAAGCTTGCCGGTTCGCTGAACAAGCGCGTAAGAATGCCCAATCGGGCGAGGCGCTCGTGAATCGCGCTTGCCTCCGGGCTACAAACCCACTGAAACAAGGCGGTGCCTCCGTTCGGCGCCAAACCGTGCCGAGCAAGCAATACCGCCAGCTGTTTGCTGTGCTCCGTCAGCCAGGGGCGCTGGTCCGCTTGCCAAGCAGTATCGCGCAGGGCTTGTTGAGCCACCCATCGGCTGGGTGCAGGCACGCTCCACGGCCCCAGGCGCTCTTGCACCTCTGACAGCAGTTCCGGCCATGCCAGCAAAAAGCCCGCGCGAATTCCCGCCAGACCGAAAAACTTTCCGATCGAACGCAAGATCACCAAGCCAGGCTTTCCGGCATCCGCTGCCAAACTATTCTCCGGCATCGCGTCCATAAAGGCTTCATCCACCACCAGCCAGCCGCCCCGCCCTGCGAGTTCGGCATGCCATTCGCGCAAGATATTGGGCGAAATCAGCCGTCCTGTGGGGTTGTTGGGGTTAGCGAGCACCAACACATCTACATCGGGGCGCATTTCCGACACCGCCTCAACCTGGTGTCCTGCCCGTTGCCAGGCATGCGCGTGCTCAGCGTAGGTCGGGCTCAAAATGCCGACGCGGGATGGCGGACGCAGCATCGGCAGGATTTGGATCGCCGCCTGCGAGCCTGCGCAGGCGATTAGATGGGACGTGCCGTAATACTCGGCAGCAGCGGATAACAAGCCGTCATCGTCTTCTGGCAAGCGCTGCCAACACTCGGCGGGAATTGGCGGCACCGGCCAGCCGATGGGGTGAATCCCCGTCGATAAATCGATCCATCGATCCAGCGGGATGCCGTAGCGCTGCGAGGCAGCGAGCAGTTTTCCGCCGTGTTCAAGCATGGACAAAAGTGCCGAGCGCCAACGCAACGACCAGCCAAAGATAGACGCCATGCCGTACCAGGCCGAGCGCACGACCAATATCGACTGCTGTAGCAGCCATCCCCTCGCCCAAGCGCGGCCGTTGGTGCCATTCGCCCTGATAGCATGCTGGACCGCCGAGTTGCACGCCTAGGGCACCAGCCCCGGCTGCCATTACAGGGCCGGCATTGGGGCTATCCCACTGAGGCGCTTGCAACCGCCAGCTGCGTAATGCCGTTCGAGTGTTGCCAAGCACGGCATAGGTCGCCGCCGTCAAACGTGCAGGAACGTAATCCAGCACGTCGTCCAACCGTGCTGCCGCCCAACCGTAATGCAAAAACCGGGCATTCTTGTAGCCCCACATTGCATCCAGCGTATTGGCGAACCGAAACAATAGCGCCCCAGCCCCGCCCAGCAGCAGGAACCAGAACAAGGCGCCGAACACGCCGTCGTTGCCGTTCTCCAACACCGATTCCACAGTGGCCGAAACCGGTTCTAACGCCGAGGAATCGCGGCTCACCATATAGGAAGCCGCCTGCCGCGCTGCCGCCTCATCGCCGTTTTCCAGCGCGCGGCTCACGGCCCAGGCATGCTCGTGCAGGCTTTTGTGCCCAATCGCGAAGTACAGCAAGAACACGTCGAACAGGGACGAGATACGGCACAACCAGGCGGCAAGCAAGATAGGGGGCACTATCAGCAAAGCCACGCCGATCACGCCGAAAATTTTTTGCGAAGGCAACTCGCGCCGAACGACTGGGTTGAGCCGTGCCTCAATCCAGCTCGCCATCCGGCCGAAACCGACCAGGGGATGCCAACGTCGAGGCTCGCCGAGCAGGCCATCCAAGGCAACCGCAGCCGCAGCCAGCAAGGGGGCTATGGGATAATGGAGAAATGAAAGCATTGATGATCCAGGGCACGACGTCCGACGCAGGCAAAAGCACATTGGCCGCCGGGTTATGCCGCGTATTGTACCGCAGGGGCATTCGGGTCGCCCCGTTCAAGCCGCAGAATATGGCGCTCAATTCGGCGGTGACTTTGGACGGCGGGGAGATAGGTCGCGCCCAGGCCGTGCAGGCGCAAGCCAGCGGTCTGGAACCGCATTCGGACATGAATCCTGTGCTGCTCAAGCCCACCAGCGATCAAGGCGCGCAGGTCATCATCCACGGCAAGGCGCGCTTCAACCTCGAGGCGGGGGCCTATCACGACTACAAACCCACGGCCATGCGGGCTGTGCTGGAATCCTGGTCGCGACTCTCCGCCGAATACCAATGCCTGATCATCGAAGGCGCGGGCAGCCCGGCGGAAATCAATCTGCGCCAGGGCGATATCGCCAATATGGGCTTTGCCGAGGCGGCCGACGTGCCGGTGATTTTGATCGCCGATATCGACCGCGGCGGCGTCTTCGCCCACTTGGTGGGCACGCTGGCCCTGTTGAGCACAAGCGAGCGGGATCGCGTCAAAGGCTTCGTCATCAACCGCTTTCGGGGCGACATTGCCTTATTGCAATCAGGTTTGGATTGGCTGGAACAAGAAACAGGCAAGCCGGTGCTGGGCGTCCTCCCCTATTTGCACGATTTGCACATCGAAGCCGAGGACGCTGTTCCACGTGGAGCATCCACTATCGCCACGACCGCCAAACTACGCGTAATTGCTCCGGTTTTACCGCGCATCAGCAACCATACGGATTTCGATGCGCTGCGGCTGCACCCGCAAGTGGATTTTCGCTTTATCGGCCCCAGCGAACCTATTCCCCCGGCCGACCTCATCATTCTTCCCGGTAGCAAAAACGTTCGTGCCGATCTCGCATTCCTGCGCGAACAAGGCTGGGAACCGGCCATCCTGCGCCATTTGCGCTATGGCGGAAAACTGCTGGGGATTTGCGGCGGGTTCCAAATGCTCGGCAAAACGGTTGCCGATCCGCTTGGGTTGGAAGGCCATCCGGGGTGCGATGCCGGGCTTAGCCTGCTGGATATGCAAACTGAGCTGCAAGCCGAAAAGCAGCTCGTTCAAAGCAGCGGAACATTGAGCCTGGGCAAGGCAACCGTCACGGGATACGAAATCCACATGGGCATGAGCACAGGCCCGGCGTTGCTTCGCTCGTTAGCAATGCTGCCATCTGGCCCGGAAGGCGCGATTTCGGAAGATGGGAAAATCGCCGGCACTTATCTGCACGGCTTGTTCGACCATCCCGAAGCATGCGCGGCAATATTGGCATGGGCAGGATTGGCGCAACCCGAGGCTTACGATTACCGCGCCTTGCGGGAAGCCAGTTTGAATCGTCTCGCCGACGTGCTGGAAGCACATCTCGACTGGGCCAAGCTGGGCCCCATGGTATTTCCCGAGGTTATTTAAGCGTTAGCGTCAGCCCAGCCGCCATGAACACGGCATGTTGGCTTAGGCCAGCAACGGCTTGGTTGAGCCGGCCCTGTTCGTCCTGAAAGCGCCGGTTGATCTCTCCCAAAGGCACGATGCCCATGCCCACCTCGTTGCTCACCATGATCAGCTTGCCGGGCAACTGTGGCAGCGTTTCGAGCATAGCCTGGCGCTGCATTTCCCAAGTCGAGTCCTTGGGCGGATTGCAATCGGGGCAAATCCACTGTGCCAGCCAAAGCGTCAAACAATCCACCAGCAGGCAGCGCCCTTCGGACGCGTGTTTTTGCAGCGTTCCGGCAAGAAAAAACGGCTCTTCGATCAAGCCCCATTTCTTGGGACGGCGGTCTTGGTGATGCGCAATGCGCTGACGGAATTCGTCGTCGTAGACCTGGGCCGTCGCGATATAGCGCACATCCAGCCCTGATTCCACGGCAAGTTTCTCCGCATGGGCGCTCTTGCCCGAGCGTGCACCGCCCAACACCAAGGTCAAATCAGCCATACTGCCGCTCCCAATCCTGAATGATCTGTTGCAATTGCGTGAGTCCGTACTGGATGGCAGATGGTCCGGGCTGGAGAATATCCGCCGATTTTATTTCGAATACCTGCGTTTTGCTCACTGCCGGCAGCGTGTCCCAGCCGGGGCGCGTCATCACTTGCTCGGGCTGGAATTTCTTGCCGCACCACGAGCCGATGATGATGTCCGGCGATCGTTCGATCACGACGTTCGAATCGGCCAATATCCGGTCCTTGGCAGACGGAAACTGTGCCAGTTCGGCAAAGCAATCCTGTCCGCCTGCGATTTCGATCAACTCCGAGGCCCAGCGGATGCCTGTAATCAACGGATCGTTCCATTCTTCGAAATAGACCTTGGGGTGGTGCTTTAGCCGAGAAGCGGCATCGCGCGTCGATTGAATGTCTTGGTCAAGCGCAGCAACTAACTCGGCAGCCTTTTTCGATGCCCCTACCAGAGCGCCGAGCGTCGTCACCATACGTAATATTTCATCCACCGAGCGCTGGTTGAAAACATGCACCTCCACCCCGGCACGGATCAATTCAGCAGCGATATCCGCTTGGAGATTGGAGAAACCGAGCACGAGGTCGGGCTTAAGTTCCAGAATCTTGTCGATCTTGGCGCTGGTAAAGGCCGCCACCTTAGGCTTTTCACGACGTGCTCGGGCTGGTCGGGTGGTATAGCCGGAAATCCCGGCAATGCGGTCCTCTTCGCCTAATAGGTACAGCACCTCGGTGGTTTCAGCGGTCAGGCAGACGATACGTTGCGGCGTCATGGGTTGTTCCAGCGGTTGGTATAGACGAGCTCTTCCAGGGGTCGTACCGCAGCCCAGCCTTCCAGTGCCAGCATGGGTGCGGGGTAAAAAGCATTGACGTGGCCAAGGCATAGCACCGCAACAGGTTTCGCGCCTTCCGGCATTTCAAGCAGCTGCGCCAGGGCCGCAGGATCGAACAGTGACACCCACCCCAGCCCCAAACCTTCGGCGCGTGCGGCAAGCCACAGGTTTTGAATGGCGCACGCGACGGAGGCCAGATCCATTTCCGGCAAGGTACGGCGGCCGAATACATGCTTTTCGCGGCCGTCCATGAGGGCTGCGACCAAGAGCTCACCGCAATCCAGTATGCCTTCGACCTTGAGCCGCAGAAACTCCTGCTGCCGCGCCTCCATGGCTTCGGCGGTTCGGCAACGCTCCTCGTCAACCATGGCATGAATCCGTTGACGCAGCGAGGGTTCGGTAATGCGCAGAAACCGCCAGGGTTGCATGAGGCCGACGCTGGGCCCGTGATGCGCCGCAGCCAATAACCGCTGCAATACGACAGGATCGACCGGCTCCGGAAGGAAATGCCGCATATCACGGCGCTCGACGATTGCGCGATACACCGCCTGGCGTTCGTCTTCCGAAAAACAGTGTCCGGAGTCGCTCATGGCTGGAACAATCGCGCCACTGCCTGGGGATTGGACGGGAAGTAGAAATGCACGTACGAGGCCGTCAAACAGCGATCGCGGAAAATACCTTCTGCAGTCTTGCCGCTGTTGGGACATTCTCCGCGCGCAATAGCTGGCAGCGGGCTTTCCAGGCGGGAGTGATGGTAGGTGTGGCCACGCAATTCGCCTTCGGGCAGGACCACTTTCTGCAAGGCCAGTGCGGTGAGATGTTTTTGCATGACGGCTTGGCCTGGAAGCAAGCCGACCAGTTGCCCCTGCTCGCCGTCGTGAGTCGTCAAGGATTGCAGCAAGTACAGCATGCCGCCGCATTCGGCGAGCGTAGGCTTACCGGCGGCATGATGGGCACGAATCGCCTCCTTCATACCGGTATTCTGCTGCAGATGGGCGAGATGAAGCTCCGGATAACCGCCCGGCAGATAAAGGCTATCGGCTTCAGGCAATTGCCTATCCGCAAGCGGCGAAAAAAACCGCAGCTCTGCACCCATGGCTTGCAGGATATCCAGGTTGGCTTGATAGATGAAAGCAAAGGCCGCATCGCGAGCAACGGCAATGCGCACGCCTTTCAGTGCTTGCGGCAGCGCGCTTGGGGTGAGCGCATCGAAATCAACTGCCTCTGGAATCGTGTTAAGTTGAGTCCGTGCCAAGGCATCTGCACACTTTTCCAGCCGTTGATCCAGATCCTGGATTTCTTCGGCCTGCCACAGCCCCAAATGTCGATGCGGCAGTTCGAAGTCGTTTTCCGGTGGCACAGCGCCGTAGAACATCATGCCTTGAGGCAAGCTGTCCGCCAGCAATTTGGCGTGGTATTCGCCGCCGACGCGATTTGCCAACACACCGGCAAATGGCAATCCGGCCCGATAGTTTGCCAGCCCGTAAGCGATTGCCCCGAAGGTTTGTGCCATGGCGGAGCCGTCCACCACCGCCAGCACCGGGATACCGAACAAGCTTGCGAGATCGGCGCTGCTTGGCTGGCCGTCGAAAAGCCCCATTACGCCTTCGACGAGGATAACGTCGGACTCTTGCGCGGCTAATGCCAACAGCTCCCGGCAATGCGCTTCACCGCCCATCCACAAATCGAGCTGATATACCGGCGCTCCGCTCGCCTGCTGCAAGATCATGGGATCGAGAAAGTCAGGGCCGGTCTTGAAGACGCGGACTTTTTTACCGTTGCGACGATACAGGCGCGCCAACCCGGCCGTGATGGTGGTCTTGCCTTGATGGGAAGCGGGAGCGCTGATAAATAGGGCTGGGCAACGGGAAGTCATGACAGCCGTGGAAGGATAATCAGGATTACAAGTCGATACCAGGCTGGGCCTTGATACCGGCGCGCCAGGCATGCTTCACGTCCATGAGTTCTGTCACGGTATCGGCAGCGTCGATAAGCCCTTGGGAAGCCGCTCGCCCGGTGACGACGACATGCTGCATGACCGGCCGCGCGGCAATATCCGCCAGCACTGTATCGGCGTCCAGGTAGCCGTAATTCATCGTATAGGTGAGTTCGTCGAGAATGACGAGATTGAAGCTGGGGTCGGTCAGCATACGCTTGGCGATTTCCCAGCCTTCACGGGCTTTCTGCACGTCGCGTTCGCGATCCTGGGTATCCCAGGTGAACCCTTCGCCCAGCACATGCCATTCGATGTTGGGATGCTGGCGAAAAAAAGCCTCTTCCCCGGTATCCGAGCGCCCCTTGATGAACTGGGCGACACCGACCTTCATGCCATGGCCGAGCGCACGCGCCGCCATGCCGAACGCGGACGACGATTTGCCCTTGCCGTTGCCAGTCAGCACCAGCAGCAGGCCTTTCTCCTGATCGGCGCGAGCAATGGCCTCGTCGATCACGGCTTTCTTGCGCGCCATGCGCTTGGCATGGCGCGCGTTCTTGTCGTCGGATTCAGTCACGAAAGAGAAAAGCTGGGAAAGATTAGATGGATTGTTTGCGGTCGGTTTGGGTCAAGGTCAGTGCAACATGAACGACCAAGGCGATGCCAACCCAGAACGCGAACGAAGACAGCGATTGCGGGAAATACGCGACCATGCGAGCGCCGAATTCTGCAATGCTGGTATCGGCATATCGGCCGGAGAAGAAGTAAAAGCCGCCGCTCGAGAACAGTTCTGCCAGCGTGACACTTGCCGCCAGGCTCGCCCCCAAAGCAGGCAAGACGGCCGTGGAAAAGCGATAGCGGGCAGACAGCCAACGTCCTGCCGTCCACAGCGAAGCATACGCCGGCAGCAGGAATCCGTAAGCCGGGCTCACGCAATAGCTGCTGACGCCGCCCACCGTCGTTGCGAAATAATCAAGCGCGACCACTTCCACCAGCAATGCGGCAAACAACCAGGCGCGACGCACATAAAAACCTGCTGCGAAAAATACGGCCCACGTGGCGGGCGGTAAATGCAGCAGGCTGCCGAAATGGTGGCCATGGGTCGCAGCAATCAGCAAGCCCAGGACGGCAGCAATACCGTATTGTTTGCGAGTGTCCAGATTCATGTTTGATTCTCCTTTTATCGAATGCTTGCGATTGTAACCCATGGCCCGGTGCTATTTCGATTGCCAGCGCAGTCCGACAAAGAGATTAGCGCCGGGGGTGCTGTAGGGCGTGCCGTAGAAGGTAGCCAACGTATAGTATTTATCGAAAACGTTGTTGATGCGCCCTTCAAGCGACCATTCAGGACTCAACTCATATTTGCCTGTGAAATTCACGAGCGTGTATCCGCCAAGACGGCGCGTATTGGCGGCATCGTCATAGCGTGCGCCGCTGGATACAACTTCCGTTCCCAGTTCCAGCTTATCCCAGGTTTGACCTAGATAGATTGCCCCATGGGCACGCGACCGACGAGACAGCAAATGACCCGTTTCGTCATCTTTTGGGGATTGAAAATCGCTGTTAGCGCGCAGGTGATATCGATCAAACCAGCCTTCATAGGCGAGAGTCACGCCATTGATTGTGGCTGAACCCACATTGGTCGGAAAGTCGTGGAATAAGCCTTGGCAGCACACCAAAAGATTATTGACTTCATTGTGATAGGCGGTGGCAGTGACGCGATGGTGTCCCTGATCGTAAGTCAATGACACCTCCCTATTACGTGAAGTCTCGGGCTTTAGATTGGGATTTCCTTGATAGGTACCATATGACGGCCCGAAATCCTGGAACGGCCAATAAAGGTCTGCGAACGTAGGTGCGCGAAATGCCGTGCCATAGCTCCCGGATACCTTCCAAAACTGGTTGAAGCGATAGCCATAGGCAATATTGCCCGTCGTATGCTGGCCAAACTGGGAATTGTCGTCGCGTCTCATGCTGAACTGGAAGGAGTGCGGGCCTTCGTCGAGTAAATAACTTGCAAGCCAGCCGTTATCGTTGCGATGTGTTTTAGCAAACTCGGTAAGAGATACAACGTGTTGCTCGAGCCGGTCATAGGCGAGCGTCAACGTTCCAAGAGGCAGTTGCACATCGTTTTGCCAGAGGTACTGACGTTGGTATGTTCTGATGATGTTTTCACCGAAACTACTGCCGAAGCTCTTGAGGGCGTCTTCCCCCTCGCCAACGCGCAGGGTACTATGCCAAATCGTCGTAATTTGATTACGGCTGGTGAGACTTATCCCTCGCTGGGTCATATATTGATGGGACGAAAAGAGAGAATCGTCATCGAATTGGGCATGATTAAAGCTGTCGTATATCTGTAGCCCTATTTCATGTCCATCGACAATCTTATGATCGATGGAGGCAGATATGGATTCGTTTCTGTAGGCATCATGATCAGCTGCTCGCTCCGTTTGATTTCTCAGAGAGGAAATCCCGTCGGTATTTAGCGTGCTGATATTCAAGGAAGCCCGAGTATCGCCTATTGCACCACTCAGGCTGGCGGTCGCCTTTCTCGTGTTGTAGCTACCATAGCCGAAAGAGACGCTCGCTACCGGTTTGCTTTCCCCGTGCTTGGTAAATATTTGAATCACTCCGCCGACAGCATCTGCACCGTAAAGGCTGGAAGCTGGGCCGCGGACTACTTCGATTCGCTCGACTTGATCAGGAGAAATTTGCTCGAACGCTGTCGTACCGAGCGTAGCCGAACCTACACGCAGCCCGTCGACCAAGACGACAACGGATTGAGAACTTGTTCCGCGCAAGTGCACAGCAGAGGCCATACCCAAACCGCCATTGCTTTCGATCTCGACTCCAGGCAATGTTCTCAGCACTTCTACCAGCGAGGACTGCCCTGAGCGCGCGATTTCCTCCCCAGTAATCACTGAAACATCGGCCAGCACTGCCTCACGCGGTTGCGGAATACGGTTTGCCGTGACAACGACATCGTCGGAATAAATAGAATCGTGTGCATACGCTGGAACGGCTGATAGCAAACCGGCTAAGCCAGCGACTGTAATTTTTTTCACTTAATTGCTCCCTTTGGGCATGCGACCCCGCACACCAAATTGCATAACGGAAATAACAAAGGGAATGCGCAGAAAGGGCAGACCAAAGGTCTCCCGGCCTTAACACCATCACCCCGTGGTATTTCCAACTGCGTGATCAGGCCGGTCTCCGGGCTCGCAAGTCTTGATTCATCGCCTTCCCATGGCTTCTGCCACAGTGGCGTGTTGATGAACCCTCACTTACTTACCGTTGCGGGGGCAGCACAGGTTTCACACCTGTTTCCCGTTTCATCCTTTCGCTCGGACGAGCGTCAGGACACCTGACAACGTGGCGGCATTGTAGGGGATATGGGCTGGAGCGGCAATCTAAAGCCACTTGTTAACATACTGTAATACTTTCACAAATTAGCCTTAACGGTTGACCAGACTGGCTTTTTCCACTTATAGTTGCGCCATGGAAGCCGATTTGAAAGCTTTGGAAGAGAAGCTCGCGCAATTTATTGCGTTGGCTCAGCGCCTGCGCAACGAGAACCACCAGTTGCGGCAGGAACTGGCGCAAGCCCAGAGCGATGCCCGGCAATTGAAAGACAACATGACGCAAGCCGGCAATCGACTGCAAGCCATCATCGAACATCTGCCTGAAGGAACAACGCTGTGAGCGAAGTCAAAGGGTTGGATGTTTCCATTATGGGACGCGAGTTCCGCGTCGCCTGCCCGGAAGACGAGCAGGAAGAACTGCTCTTGGCAGTCTCTTATCTCGACCGCAAAATGCGTGAAATTCGCGACTCCGGCAAAGTCATCGGGGTGGAGCGCATCGCTATCATGGCGGCGCTCAATATCGCGCATGAACTCCTTACTACGCGGTCCGGCGGGTTTGACATTGGCGACTTCAAGCGTAGAATCGGAAGCATGCAGGAACAGCTTGATCGCGCATTGATGGATCAAGAAAAGCTATTTTGACGTTTATATCGAATTCGAATGTTGCTTCGTTCGAATCCAATATAAACGCTTAAACCGGTTTCCCTGCGGTGTTCGTCAAGGCTCTAGATTCCTTGAACCAATATCTGAGCAATTGGTTGCGACCAATCCGAGCACTGTTGTGCGTGCCCTTAGTGGGCGTGCCTGATGTGCTCCGGCTGCGACCCCCTGACGCCTAGCGTTCAGGATGCGGGCCCTGACGGCACTTGCGGGGAATTTATTTTTCGGCTGTCTTCAAATCGGCCATTCTCCATTCAGGCAAAAACAAGATGCAGTGGGAAGTCGTCATCGGGCTGGAAACGCACGCCCAACTTCAAACCAACACCAAAATCTTCTCGGGCGCTTCTACCGCATTCGGCGCGGCGCCTAATACCCAGGCTTGCGAGGTCAGCATCGCGCTCCCGGGTGTGTTGCCCGTACTCAATAAAGAGGCTGTCCACTGTGCCGTCAAATTCGGCCTGGCGATTAATGCCGAGATTGCCCCTCGCTCTGTTTTCGCCCGCAAGAATTACTTTTATCCCGATCTGCCCAAAGGTTATCAGATCAGCCAATACGAGCTTCCCGTCGTAGGTAAGGGTTCGCTCACCATCCAAGTCGGCGACAGCGAGAAAACCATCCGGATTACTCGCGCCCATTTGGAAGAGGACGCGGGCAAGTCGGTACATGAAGACTTCCACGGGATGACCGGCATCGACCTCAACCGTGCGGGCACACCGCTGTTGGAGATCGTCAGCGAGCCCGACATGCGTTCTGCCGCCGAAGCCGTGGCTTACGCCAAGAAACTGCACGAGCTGGTGCAATGGATCGGCATTTGCGACGGCAACATGCAGGAAGGCTCTTTCCGTTGCGACGTCAATGTTTCCGTGCGCCCCAAGGGCTCGGACAAGCTGGGTACCCGCCGCGAAATCAAGAACCTCAACTCCTTCCGCTTCATGCAGCAGGCTATCGAGTACGAAACCCGCTGGCAGATCGAAACATTGGAAGACGGCGGCACTATTCAGCAGGCAACCGTACTGTTTGACCCGGAAACAGGCGAAACCCGTGCCATGCGCAGCAAGGAAGAAGCCAATGACTACCGCTACTTCCCTGACCCCGACCTCCTGCCGCTGGAAATCACGAGCGACTACATTTCAGATGTGAAGCAATCCATGCCGGAACTGCCAGAAGCAATGAAAGCACGCTTCGAACAGGAATACGGCTTGCCGGCCTATGATGCCAGCACCATTACGTCATCTCGCGGCTTCGCTGATTATTTCGTTTCCGCCACGGCGGCTTTCGGCGGCGAAGCCAAGCTGGTCGCCAATTGGTTGATGGGCACCCTTGCTGCCAAGCTGAACGAGGAAGGCCTGGATATTTCAGCCTCTCCAGTCTCGCCTGATCACTTGGCAGGACTGCTCAAGCGCATCCAGGACGGCACCATTTCCAACAAAATCGCCAAGGAAGTTTTCGACGCGATGTGGACTGGCGAAGGCGATGCGGACGCGATTATCGAAAGCAAGGGCCTGAAACAGGTTTCGGATGCTGGCGCGATCGAGAAAATCGTGGACGAAGTGCTGGCCGCCAATGCCGCCATGGTGGCCGAGTACAAATCGGGCAAGGAAAAAGCCTTTAACGGCTTGGTCGGCCAGGTGATGAAAGCCAGCAAGGGCAAGGCCAACCCGGCACAGGTCAACGAAATCCTCAAGCAGAAACTGGCCTGATCCGGCGCCACTCCGCCAGTTTATTCTCTCTTGTAACCGAGGCATTGGCGGGGCTGGTCGATGGCAATCGTACCAGCTCTAAGCTCTCTACCTCCAACGTTGGCAGCACGTATCGCCTGAAGGCCTGCTCAGCCTTGCTGCCATTAAAAAATACGCGCTTGATCCCTGGATGCTCGGCAAAAAATGCGGGAAAGTCGTTAGGAATAATGGAGTTTTCCACGATATCCGCATCGAGCGCGCTTTCCCTGAAGCATTCTTTCAGCACATCCCATAGCGCGATGCCGCGCGCTTGCAGCAACTCCAGTCGCGACTCATAAGGTTTATCAGGACCCGCGCCGAATATCTCACCCATGAAAGGCCAGAACAGATTTTGAGGATGGGCGTAATACTGCTGCCGGGCCAGCGAGAGCGGACCCGGCATTGATCCCAGGATCAGGATTTCTGCATCCGCCCGGGCCACGGGCGGAAAACTGCAGACGATCATGTCTAATCGTTAAACACCGTAGGTTTGGCGATACGCCTGAATCGCCGGACGAAATTCCGCCAATTGCGGTGCGTCTTCCAAATATTGAATCAGGTCGGCCAGACCGGCGATATGGATCACGGGAATTTCATATTGCTGCTGCACTTCCTGCACCGCCGACAACGTGCCCTGCCCGCGCTCCTGGCGGTCCAGGGCAATCGCCACCGCACAAGGTACAGCACCGCTGTTACGGATCAGCTCGACGGATTCACGCACGGAAGTGCCGGCTGAAATGACGTCGTCTACGATCAGTACCTTGCCTTGCAAGGGTGCGCCCACGATCGTGCCGCCCTCGCCGTGGTCCTTGGCTTCCTTGCGGTTATAGGCATAGGGAACATTGCGGCCGCGACGCGCCAGCGCAATGGCGATGCTCGCGGCAAGCGTGATGCCCTTATAAGCCGGGCCGAACAGCATGTCGAACTCCATGCCGGATTCAATGATGGCCGATGCATAAAATTCACCCAGCTTGAGCAGGCTGTCGCCGTCATTGAAGAGCCCTGCATTGAAAAAATAAGGACTCAGGCGGCCTGCCTTGGTCTTGAATTCGCCAAAGCGCAACACTTGCTTATCGACGGCGAACTGGATGAATTCTTTGCTGAAATCGGTCATGGGATTCCTGTCTTTTGATCGGCACGCATACGTGCAACTTTGAGATGAGACGGCAAGGCGTTACCATCTCGACCACCTATTTGGTATATTGCCGCACTCGCTCGTGGCGACTTCTCCAAGGGCAATACGCCGTAATTGTATCCATTTTGCGCCCGTCATCGCCATTAAGACCAAGCCAACCATGCTCAAAATCATCAGCCTCAATCTCAACGGTATTCGCTCTGCGACCACTAAAGGGCTTTTTCCTTGGCTTGCCAAGCAAGACGCTGACATCGTCTGCATGCAGGAACTCAAAGCCCAGGCTGCCGATATGACCCGCGAAATGCTGCAGCCCGAAGGCTTTTACGGCTATTTCCATTACGCTGAAAAGAAGGGCTATAGCGGCGTTGGCATCTACAGCAAGAAACAACCGGACGCCATCATCGAAGGGTTGGGGATGCCCGATATCGATGCCGAGGGGCGCTACATCGAAGCGCAGTACGGCAACCTGAGCGTCGTGTCCTTGTACCTTCCTTCCGGTTCCAGCGGTGAAGAACGCCAGACAGTCAAATTCAGCGTAATGGAACGTTTTCTGCCACACCTTATGGCGTTGAAGGAAAGCGGTCGCGAGGTCGTCATCTGCGGCGACTGGAACATCGCGCACAAGGAAATCGATCTCAAGAACTGGCGCGGCAATCGCAAGAACTCGGGCTTTTTGCCTGAAGAACGCGCCTGGATGACGCGGATTTTCGATGAGCTAGGCTGGGTGGACGTGTACCGCAAACTCCATCCGGAGACTACGGACGAGTGTTACACCTGGTGGTCTAATCGCGGCCAGGCATGGGCCAAAAACGTGGGATGGCGTATCGATTACCAGGTGGCGACTCCGGGAATAGCCACCAAGGCTAATGCTACGTCAGTTTACAAGGATGAGCGCTTTTCGGACCATGCGCCGCTCACCGTTATTTACGATGACAATCTCTAAAACAATCGACAATAAAAAAGCGGGGCAAGCCCCGCTTTTTTACTTCTGCCGTCGAATTACTTGGCAGGAGCATCAGCAGCCGGAGCAGCTTCAGCAGGCTTTTCTTCAGCCTTCTTGGCAGCAGCCTTGTGTGCCTTCTTTGCCTTGTGTGCCTTCTTGGCAGGAGCAGCGGGCTTTTCCTTGGCAGCGGGAGCAGCATCAGCAGCCGGGGCAGCTTCATCGGCAGCAAAAGCGTTCACGGAAACAGCAAAGAAACCAGCGATCAGAGCAGCCAACAGTTTGTTCATGTTTTATCCCTTGAATAAAATAAAATGTTCTACGATCTGTACTTCTAATTCGGCTCGCTTGCCGTGAAATGCACGATACGCCGCCAACCTTACCCGAACCTTACTGATAATTCTTATGCGGATTTTAATTGTTGAAGACGACCCAACCCTGGCAGATGGTTTAACGAGATCGTTAGGCCAATCAGGCTATGCCATTGATCGCGCCTCAAACGGCGAGCAGGCCAATACCATGTTGCAGAACGCTGCCTACGACTTAGCGATTCTGGATCTTGGACTGCCAAAAATGGACGGCACCGAAGTATTGAAGCGCCTCAGACAACGCGGCGGACGCACCCCAGTGCTCATTCTCACTGCACGCGACGCCATTGAGGATCGCGTTCAAGGACTGGATTTGGGGGCTGACGATTATCTGACCAAGCCCTTCAATCTAGTGGAACTGGAAGCTCGCGTCCGCGCCTTGATCCGACGCGGCCAGTTGGGCAGCAATGCTGCATTGCACTGCGGCAACCTGGAATTCGACCCGTCCGGTAGGCGTGCGACCAACGGCAATACACCACTTGAGCTATCTTCACGCGAGCTGGGCGTGCTGGAAGTCCTGATGCTGCGCCAGAACAAGGTGGTGAACAAGGAACAGATCATGGAAGCGCTGTGCAACTGGGACGAAGACCTGGGCGATAACGCGATCGAAGTCTATATCCATCGCCTGCGCAAAAAACTGGAATCCTCCGGCGCGCGCATCCGCACCATACGCGGCCTGGGTTACTTGCTGGAAGAAGACCGTGCGAGCTAAAGCGCGCACGCTTAGACGCCAGTTGCTCATCTGGCTGCTAGCCCTGTTGATTCCCCTGCTGATCCTAGGCGGCTACAACTCTTATTTCCGTGCCTATCACTTTTCCAATCTGGCTTACGACCGATCCTTGTTCCGTGCGGCACTCGCATTGGCCGATCAAGTATTCGTGGTACACGGCAAAGTATTGGTCGACCTGCCCCAAAAGGCACTCGATCTGCTGGAATACGATAAGGATGATTGGATTTATTACCGCGTAACTGACCCTAAGGGGAACATCGTTACCGGAGAGCCAAGGCTGCTACCGCCCCCCACCCTTCCTCCGCCGGGCGAACACCTTTATTACGACACTATGCTGGGCGACAACCATGTGCGTGTGGTCGCCTTTTCGCTTCCTCTTACCGGCACCAGCGCCAAGGGTTCGGCATTGGTTCAGGTGGCTGAAACAAAATCCAAACGCGACAGGTTGGCTCAGGAAATCATTACCACCATGATGCTACCGCAATTGCTGATCGTGCTACTGGCGGGCGCTTTGGTGCATTACGGCGTACGTCGCGGTTTAGCTCCGTTAGAACGTCTGCAACGTGCGGTGGAACAAAGGTCCTACCGCGATCTGAGCGCGGTACCTTATGAAGATGCACCACGTGAAGTTCAACCCCTGCTTCGCGCCATGAACGATTTAATGAAGCGCCTGCGTGAAAGCATGGGCCGCCAGCAGCGATTTACAGCAGATGCCTCGCATCAACTGCGTACCCCACTCGCTGGGTTGCAAACCCAAGCCGAAATGGCCTTGCGCGAGACCGATCCTGCCCATATACGGCAAGCCTTGGAACGCATCCTGGCAAGCGCTGGCCGGGTGTCTCACCTGGTGAGCCAATTGCTGGCACTGGCGCGGGTGGAACCGGGCTCGGGACGCGAGATCCAGCAGCAACCGCTAGACATCGTTCAGCTCGCACGCGATACCACTGCGGAATGGGTTTCAGCGGCGCTGGACAAGCATATTGACCTGGGCTTCGAGACCGATATTCCTGCGCAACAAATCATGGGCAATCCACTGATGCTGCATGAATTGCTAGCAAACCTGCTCGACAACGCTATTCGCTATAGCCCCAAGGGCGGCAAGATCACCGTTAGTACGCGCGATTCTGATATGCACGTGCTGTTGGCGGTCGAGGATGACGGTCCAGGGATTCCGCCAGAGGAACGCGAGCGCATTTTCGAACGCTTCCATCGACTGTCTGAAAGTACCAGCGATGGCTGCGGATTGGGATTGGCCATCGTCAAGGAAATCGCCCAAGCGCATCAGGCAGAAATAATGGTGACTGAAGGTGAGGATGGCTTAGGGACACGGATGGTCGTGAGCATTCCAGTGCTCAAGGCCGGCAATGCTGTTTAATTACCGGCTTTCTGGATGCCCAGCTGTTTGAGCTTGCGGTACAGGTGGGTGCGTTCCAGCCCCACCGCCTCCGCCACCTTACTCATATTGCCGCCTGCCTTTGCAATATGATGCTCGAAGTAAAGCCGCTCGAAATCGTCCCGCGCTTCGCGCATCGGTTGATCAAGCGAAATGGGTAGGCCGGCGCTAGGTGCCGCAACTGCTGATGACTCGGGCTCCAGGCCAGTATATTCCTGTAACAACCGCTCGACGTCACCCAGGCCGATAGTGTCTGCTAGCGTAGTCAATGCCAACCGTTTTACTGCGCCCTCCAACTCAGCCAAGCCGCCCGGCCACGGTGCGTTCCTCAGCGCATTGAGGGCTGCCGTGTCGAAATCCCTGTAAGGTACTGTGCCTGTTTCGCTCGCATGCGCTACCAGCGTTTGAGCGAGTTCTGGAATGTCTTCCTTGTGCTCGTTAAGGGCAGGTACTCGCACCGTGGCACTGCCGATGACCTGCAACAAGTTGTCGTCGAACTGGCCGTCGGCTACAAGTTGCGGTAAAGCCCGCGCCGTCGCGCAAACCAGTCGAACATCATAGCGGTCGGTCTTTTGTGCCAACAACAATAGGCCTTTTTGTTCAAGACGGTTGAGCTCAGCCACTTCCGGAATGAATAGGACGCCCTCCTGCACTTGCTCCAGCAACTCCAGGGGGGCGCTCACCAGTTTCTCGAAATGATCCAATACCAGCCAGGGCGTACCATCCTTATGCAGCGATTTGGCGCACAACTCCATTCCGCAACCGCGAGGGCCGACCAACAGCAATGGGGTATTGAGGCGAGCAGCTTGTTCGAGTCGCTGGCGCAAGTCGACAATAGGTGCGCTCTTGCCGAGGCTCATGAGATGCAATGTCTGCCGGGGCTGCTGTTCTCCATGACGCAAAGCAGCGCCGACCGTTTTAAGCAGCTTTTGCAGCGCGATAGGTTTTTCCAGGAAATCAAAAGCGCCGATGCGGGTAGCTTCCACCGCGGTATCAATGGTGGCATGGCCGGACATCATCACCACCGGCATGGTTAACAGCCCACCATTGCCCCATTCCTTGAGCAAGGTGACACCGTCGCAATCGGGCATCCAGATATCGAGCAGGACCAAATCTGGACGCATTTGTTGGCGCGAATGACGCGCCTCGGCTGCATTTTCCGCGAGATGAACGTGGTAGCCCTCGTCCTCAAGGATATCCCGCAGTAGTTCGCGAATGCCGATTTCGTCGTCGACGACGAGGATATGTCTTGCCGTCATGCTGAAGCTTCCTGAATGGGAAGGCTAATGCGGACGCTCGCGCCTCCCGCCGTGCGGTTTTCGATGCTGATACTGCCTTTGTGCTCTTCCACGATTTTCTTAACGATGGCCAATCCCAATCCTGTACCGTGACGTTTGGTTGTGACGTAGGGCTCGAAGGCCCGCGAAATGAGTTCTTCGGGAAATCCGCTACCATTGTCGCTGACAGCCAGCGATATCATACCGCGTTCGCGTTGGGCACTCACCTCGATGGCTGGATCAGGGCATCCATCTAAAGCATCCTGAGCATTTTGCAGCAGATTGTGAAGCACCTGGCGCAACATGGTAGCGTCACCGCGGACCCATATCGGCGACTCCGGCAGATCAATGCTCAGCCGGATATCAGGCGGGTCATACAAGGCTAGCACCTCTCGCATGATGGCGTTGAGGTCGAGTTCAGCAAGATTCACTGCCGGCGCCCGAGCGTACTCGCTAAATTCGTTCACCATGCTTTTCATGGCCGTGACCTGGTTGACGATAGTGGTGGTCGCCCGACGTAACATTTCAGCATCACCTTCATCCAGTTTGTCGGCCAGCTTGTGCTCCAAGCGCTCGGCGGAAAGCTGAATGGGCGTGAGCGGATTTTTGATTTCGTGGGCAAGACGTCGGGCTACCTCGCCCCAAGCGGCATCGCGCTGCGCCTGGATCAATTGCGTGATGTCGTCGAACACGGCTACGTAACCACTATCGCTCCCCGCCGGCAAACGGGTTCCGCGCACCAGCAGTACCTGAGTCCCTTGCCGGCCGCTCAGCTCCAATTGTTGCTGCCATTCTCCCGGCGCATCTTCGGCAAATCGCTCAAGCACGGCCCCCACCAGTGGCGATAGAGCCTGATAGTCTTCTACGAGGCTTTTAAGCGGCTTGCTCAAGGCATCGTTAAGATCGACGCCAAGGATTTGTGCGGCGGCTGGGTTGCAGGCTCGCAGGCAGAAGTTTTCGTCCAGTGCCAACACTCCTGACGATAGGTGCGAGAGGATGGCGGCAAGATAGCCTCGCGCAGATTCGACCTGTGCGCGGTGACGCTCGGTAGCTTCCGTAGCTTCACGAAGTTGGCGCGTCATGCTGTTGAACGACCTCACCAATATGCCCAACTCATCCTTGCCGTGCGCAGGTAGCACTTTGCCGTAATCCCCGCTGGCAATCGCCCGAGTGCCTTCGGCAAGAATCCCCAAGGGAGCCGATAGGCGCCGACTCAGCACGAACGCGAACGCGACTGCGGAGAGCATTGCCAGCATCAACACCAGCGTCAGCGTCAAGGCAAACACCTGCTTAAGGGCCTGCCGCGCGTAAGAAAGCTCCTGATAATCCTGATACACCGCCTGTACCGATTCGGCAGTATCGGAAAGCGTCTTGGGTACCGGGCGCAGCAGTTGCAGGATGCGTGACTCGCCGCGCAAGTCGTAAGTGTTTACTGGCGCCAGAACCCTCAAGTAAAGCCCTTTCCCTGGAATCGGCTCTATAATTCCGCGCGAGTGTTGGCGCGCTTGGCGCAATTGTTGAATGCTAGGAAGATCCGGCAAAAAACTGGTTGAATCGCTGCTGGAAAAGGCCACGATACGACCTTGCGGAGTGAGCAGCACGGCATCCTGTACGCCAGCTTTCTCGCGTAGGTCGTTCAATGCAGAAACGTGAGCGGAAGGACCTTGCAGGGCCAGCGACGACGCCATATTGTCGCCCTTCTCTTGCAAGTCTTTCAGCATGATATCCAGGGTGCTTTGGCCCAGACGTAAGCCGCCATCCAGTGCCGCTTCGACCTTCACATTGAACCAGGACTCGATGGAGCGCGTCAGAAAGTTAACCGAAACCCCATACACCACAAGGCCGGGAATGATCGACATCATGGCAAACATCCCCATCAACCTCAGCGCCAGCCTGCTGCCCATGACCTGGGCCTTGATCTGCCTATATAAGCGCCACAATTGCCAACCCACCAGCACCGCAAGCGCGACGGACAAGATGATATTGAGCGCCAGTAAGACGGTATAGCTCTGGCCGGAAACAGCAGTATTGGCGCTGGCATGCGACAGCAGGTATAGCAGCACCGCGCCTAGCGCGACGGCTATGAAGACGACATATTTCACTTGTCGGGGGTTGGCTTCTCTAAAGCCGGTTTGTCAAAATTAGGAGTCCATCGATGACGCTCGGAAACCAGATCCCATTTGTCCGAACCGATGGAACTGACCTGCAATGGCTTGGGCAAGCTATTCACGTCCAGCCGCATCCTCAGCATTGCATAGTAAGGAATGCCCTTCTTGACCAACGACTTATCCACCACCGCCCAATCCTTGATACGCGACAGGGCCTGAACGGCTTCCTGGAAAGATGGATAACTGGCTTGATGCGTGCCGATATTGACCAGATATTGGCGGGATAAGGCGTGGTAGCTTAACTTGATGGTTTGGCTAGCGCTGGTAACCTCTTCGTCGAACCAATAGTGATGTGGCTCCATCAACGCAAATTCGACGAGAAAATTGAGGGCGACGCCCTTGTTGATGGCTTCTTCGATTTCGGCATTGAAATCGAAGCCGAATCTAGCGTTGAGAAGATAGGCTTCGTCACCGGACACCAGTTCGGCATGTTCGATAGTGATATCAGCCGCCAGGGCAGGCTGAAAAGCCACCATGGTCAGGCACAGCAGAATCCAGCTAAATTTTTTGCAAAAGCGCGTAATAGAAGCCGTCATGGAGCTCACAGGGCAGTAATTGGCCTTCTTTTTCTAACCCGGAAAACTGCTCCCATGCCAAAGGCAGGCGGCGCGCATCCGGTGTCTCGGCAAGAAAGGAGTCGACCTGACGTACGTTTTCTTCATGAAATACGGAACAGGTCGCGTAAAGCAATTTACCACCCTTTGCCAGGGTTGACCATAATCCCTTCAGGATCAAGGATTGCTGGGCGGCAAACCCGGCAATATCGGCATCTCTTCGCAGCCATTTGATGTCGGGATGTCGCCTGACGATACCCGACGCGCTGCATGGTACATCGGCCAGAATCCGGTCGAAAAGACGACCATTCCACCATTCTTGAGGTTTCGCGGCGTTTCCCTCACGGACTTCAGCCTTGAGTTCCAATCGCCTCAAGTTATCCTGGACTTTCTGCAATCGCGTCACGTCATGATCCAAAGCTGTAAGGTCAAGATCGGCAATTTCCAATAGATGTGCAGTTTTACCGCCTGGGGCACTGCAAGCGTCCAACACACGCATTCCATCTTGAACCTCAAGCAGGAAACCGGCTTGCTGTGCGCCGTAATCCTGCACCGAAACCCAGCCTTCGCCGAACTTTGGCAGCTTCTCGACAGGGACCGGCTTTTCCAGCAGGACACCCAGGCAGCCTAAGGGCTTAGCCTGGATATCCGCCTGCGCCAACAAAATCAGGTATTCATCCCGACCTACCTTGCGCCGATTGACTCGCAGGGTCATGGGTGGATGCAGGTTCCCCACAGCCAGCATGGCTTCCCACGCTTCTGGGTATTGCTGCTTTGCCTTGGCAAGCCACCACTCGGGATAAGACAAGCGCGATTGGATATCAGCATCCACCTTGCGAAGTAGTTGCTCGCGCTGCCGAAGGAAATTGCGTAGCACACCGTTCACCAGGCCTTTAGCCCAAGGCAGCTTGAGACTGTTGGCGGCACGCACGGCATGGTCCACAACCGCATGCTCGGCCGAT
The DNA here is from genome assembly GCF_003112435.1 of Novimethylophilus kurashikiensis. Taxonomy (GTDB): domain Bacteria; phylum Pseudomonadota; class Gammaproteobacteria; order Burkholderiales; family Methylophilaceae; genus Novimethylophilus; species Novimethylophilus kurashikiensis. The sequence goes on along the minus strand of NZ_BDOQ01000003.1, from coordinate 670,445 downwards.
TTCCCGTAGGTGAGTTGTGCTAGCGCAACCAGCAAAAGAGAACGCACGCGCTGATCGCGCAAAGGCCGTTGCACCAATAAGGCCAGAACGCCTTCCAGCCGGCTCAGCCAGCGCAGTGTGGTGTAGCTGATATCCTGAAACGCGCTACGTTCTGCGGGAGTCAACTCACTGTGACTGCGCTTGAGATTGTCGAGGATCTGGTTGAGATTGTGGCCGTCGATAACCTGGGCGACCGCTTTCGCGGCCAGAAGCTGGACCTTATACAACGCCTTGCGCCATTTCCATCAACCGGGAGACACGCTCTTCCGTCGAAGGATGGGTACTGAACAGTCCCTGAATACCTTCTGCGGAGAGCGGGTTGATAATCATCATTTGAGCAGTTTCCGGATGCTGCTGGGCAGCCTCCATCGGAATCTGGTGGGCGTAGTTGTGAATTTTCTGCAAAGCCGAAGCCAGCGAACGTGGGTCGCCGCTGATTTCCGCACCGCCGCGATCCGCCTCGAATTCACGAGAGCGAGAAATTGCCATCTGGATCAGCATAGCGGCAATGGGAGCCAGGATCATGATCAGGATAGCCACCACCGGAGAAACGTTACGATCGCGATCGCCGCCGGAGAACAGCATGCCGAACTGAGCGATAGAGGAGATGGCACCGGCCACCGTGGCGGAGATAGTAGAAATCAGGGTATCGCGGTGCAGTACATGTGCCAGCTCATGTGCCATCACGCCTCGCAGCTCCCGTTCGGAAAGCATGTTCATGATGCCTGTGGTCGCAGCTACAGCCGCGTGCTCGGGACTACGTCCGGTGGCAAAGGCATTGGGTTGCGCTTCGTCGATGATGTATACCTTGGGCATCGGCAAGCCTGCATTCTGGGATAGCTCGCGAATCATGTTGTAAAAGCGAGGGGCACTCTGCTCATCCACTTCCTGAGCGTTGTACATACGCAATACCACCGCATCGGAAAACCAGTAGGCGTAGACATTCATCGCTGCCGCAAACGCGAGCGCGATCAGCATGCCGCTAGCACCGCCGAATGCAGCCCCTACCGTGGCAAACAATACGACGATGACCGCCATGAGCACGGTCGTTTTTAACCAATTTCCTAGCATGATTCCTCTTTTTTACCTCATCAAAATGGGCTTATCCCGCATTTAGATGGCGCTATGCGCTAAAAATTCAAGTCTCAAAGCGGTCCCCCGGCTTAAGCTGAGCCCCGCCGATGAAGTCTTTCCAGCTCATTCGTTTACCGCCGGGTTTTTGCAGCTCTTCAATGCGCAATGCTCCAGTTCCGCAAGCAACCACAATACCGTCGTTCACCGCAATAACTTCGCCCGGTAAACCGCTGCCTTGGGTCACCCTTGCAAACCAAATCCGCCAGGCTTCGTCTTTCATAACGGCCTGTGCCACAGGGAAGGGGTTAAATGCGCGGACTTGGCGCGCAAGCTCGTCGGCAGATTGATGCCAGTTTATGGGAGCTTCCGTTTTGAGCAGCTTTGCCGCATAGGTAACCTGGCTTTCGTCCTGTTCCTCCGCCTCAAGATGATCAAGCTCCGCCAACACCTCGACCATAAGTGCGCCCCCGACTTCGGACAATGTATTGTGCAGGGTTTGTGCCGTGTCGTTCTCGGTAATAGGTACGGCAACCTTTTTCAGCATGGCGCCTGCATCCAGCGCCGGTACCACGCGCATGATGGTCACTCCGGTTTCGGCATCGTTGGCCAGGATAGAACGTTGAATTGGCGCCGCGCCGCGCCACCGTGGTAGCAAAGAGGCATGGATGTTGAAACAACCCAGTTTAGGCATATCCAAAACCGTTTTCGGAATAATCAGCCCATATGCAGCGACGATCATTGCATCTGCATTAAGACTGGAGATTCTTGCCTGCACATCCTCGGGCTTCAGTGTTTCCGGCTGGAAGACTTGGATGCCGTGTTGCAATGCAAGCTCTTTGACTGGGCTGGCCTTGAGCTTCATGCCTCGCCCGGCCGGGCGATCGGGTTGGGTTAGGACCAAAGCAACTTCATGGCCTGCTGCGATGAGTTTGGCCAGCGCAGGCACGGCGAATTCCGGGGTTCCGGCGTAGATTAGTTTCATAGAGTGGTTTCATGCGTCGAGCCGAGATTTATATATCCCGGCTAAGAACGTCTTTTTACATGGTTTCGCGCAAACGTTTCTTCATTTTGTGTTTGATGCGCGATTGCTTGAGTTGCGACAGGTATTCGACGAAGACTTTGCCTTTGAGATGATCCATTTCATGCTGGATGCATACGGCGAGCAATCCATCGGTTTCTAGCGTGAATGGCTGACCGTTAATGTCGAGGGCCTCGACAGTAGCCTTCTCCGGTCGTTTTACTCGTTCATAGACACCGGGCACTGAAAGGCACCCTTCCTCGTATTCCTGCATGCCCTCAGCATTGACGAGCTTGGGGTTGATGAACACCATCAAGTCATTTTTAGCTTCGGAAATATCGATCACAATCACTTGCTGGTGAAAATCCACCTGAGTAGCGGCAAGCCCAATCCCGGGAGCAGCATACATGGTGTCCGCCATGTCCCTGACTAAACGGCGGATATTGTCGTCGACGCTGACAACCGGGGCAGCGACTTTGTGCAGTCTTTCGTCGGGATAATGCAGAATCTGAAGAATAGCCATAAAAGCTTGCCTATTGAATTAATTAGATGCAAAATCTAAACCGATTTCGCAAATACCCAGGCCGAGGTGCCCTAATGAAAAAGCGAATTATAACGCTGCTGATGCTTTGCGGCATCGCGACCCCTTCGCTTGCTGATGAGCTTAAGTTACAACCCAATCATCCTGACCGTTATGTCGTCGTAAAAGGCGATACCCTTTGGGGCATTTCCGGCAAGTTTCTGAAAGATCCTTGGCGTTGGCCCCAAATATGGAAGATGAACCGCGCCCAGATCAAAAACCCCCACTGGATTTATCCGGGCGACGTTGTTGTACTCGATACCAGTAGCGGACACCCCGAACTGCGACTGTTGCGCCAGACCGTTCAGCTGGAACCCAATGTCATTGTCGAGCCGCTTGATCAGGCTGCCGTTCCACCGATTTCGCCAAGTGTCATCGCGCCGTTCTTGAGTCAACCTCTCATCGTCGAGGAACAGCAACTGCATGATGCTCCTGAAATCATCGGCGCTCCAGAAGGCCGCTTAGTCTTGAGCTCTGGCTACCGCGCTTACGTCAGCAACATCAAGGACGGCGACCAGCAAACCTGGCAAATCTACCGCCCTGGTGAAAAGTTGGTCGACCCCGATACCAAGGAGTCGCTTGGTTATGAAGCGATCTATCTGGGCGATGCAAAAGTAGTTCGATTCGGCGAACCCGCCACAGTTACTATCACGCGCTCCAAGCAAGATATCAATGCGGGAGATAAACTCGTACCTGCGTCCGACACGCAAATCAGCAGCTATGTTCCGCATGCGCCAGACAGCGAAGTCAAAGGTCGTATCTTGACATCCTACAGCGGCGCTTCCGAGATCGGTCGTGACAATATAGTCACCATCAATCGCGGTAGCAGCGATGGTCTTGAAGAAGGTCACGTTCTTGCGGTATTCAGCGACGGTGAAGTCATTGCCCGCGAGAAAACCAAACAGGAGCAAGACCCGCGGGACCATATTCCTCAGGTGAATCTGGATATCAAACGCGGCGAAGACGGTAAGCTGATCGTCAATCGGCGCAAGGACGATGCGGACGAGCCTGACACAATCAAGCTTCCTGATGAGCGAGCCGGGCTGGTAATGGTGTTCCGCACTTTCGAGCACGTCTCTTATGCCTTGGTTATGCAATCCGAACGGCCCATGCATGTAAACGATTGGGTGCAAAACCCCTGAGATTCGCTTTATGACGCTTCCGCAAGAAGAAGCGCGCGACTGGATCGGTTTATCACTTATTCCGGGACTTGGCGGCGAGACCTATCGTCGCCTTCTCGCCGCTTTCGGCTCTCCTCAACAAATTTATGCAGCTTCTGCTTCCCACCTGAGGCAAGTGGTCAACGCAGAAATCGCTTCTGCTATCGGTACCGGCCCTCATGGCCCACTTATCGATCAAACTCTTGCTTGGCTGGAAATCAAGGGCAATCATCTCATTACACTGGGTGACAAAAACTATCCTCAGGCGTTTTTGGAGATTCCTGATCCGCCAGTGCTGTTCTATGCCAAGGGGAATACCAAACTTCTTAATGCACCAACAATCGGCATTGTCGGTAGTCGCCACGCCACCCCTCAAGGCTTAAAAAATGCGGAGTTTTTCGCCCAAGCCTTAAGCGAGACCGGGTGGTGTGTAGCGAGCGGGATGGCCCTCGGAATCGATGGCGCAGCGCATGTGGGTGCATTAAAAGGCTCAGGTTCGACCATTGCAGTGGTCGGCACAGGTCTCGATATCGTCTATCCTTCACGCCACCGTGAACTGGCACATCAAATCGTCGAAAAAGGCGTATTGGTATCGGAATACCCACTATCCACACCGTCAAAAGCCCATAACTTTCCTCGCCGTAATCGGCTGATCAGCGGCCTTTCTCGAGGAGTATTGGTGGTCGAGGCCAACCCCGAGAGCGGTTCACTCATTACTGCGCGTCTGGCAGCGGAACAAGGCCGTGAGGTTTTTGCCATTCCAGGTTCTATACATTCGCCCTTATCCAAGGGATGCCACCAGCTGATTAAACAAGGTGCGAAATTGGTCGATAACATTCATGACATCTTGGATGAATTTAGTCATGTTATGGCGCGTCATGAACAAGCGTTTGAAACAGCTAAGGCAGAAGATACTTTGCTTTCGGTCATGGGATTCGAAGTGATGGATAGCGAAACACTCATCCGCCTCAGCGGCTTGACGAGCGACCAGCTTTCGGCGAAGCTGCTGACACTGGAGCTAGAAGGAAGCATTGCCAGCCTGCCTGGTGGCCGGTTCCAACGCATCACTTGATAAAGAAAGACAAACCGGAATAACAGGATAAGCAGCAATGTCAGTTACCGGACCCAGATTTGCATGTAGCGGTAACAGACAAGAAGCACCAAGTTTTGCAAATCTTTTAGGAAAATATCATGTTCGAACTTCTCGTCTATCTGTTCGAAAACTACATCGAATCCGATGTTCCCACCGATGAGCAAACACTAACCAAAGAATTAGCGGCAGCCGGTTTCGACAGCGAAGATATTTCGCTTGCGTTTACCTGGTTTAGCGACCTAGCCGCTTTGGCCGACCAGTCCTACAGCACTAGCGCGACAACCACACAAGCAGCCAATCGCATCTACACCCAAGATGAACTCAAGAAGATCGGGGCCGAAAGCCGCAGCTTTGTGATGTTTCTGGAACAGGCTGGAGTGATGAATCCGCTAGAACGCGAAATCGTGATTGATCGGTTAATGGCGCTCACTGAAAGCGATATTTCGCTGGATCAAGCAAAATGGATTTCGCTCATGGTGCTTTGGCGCCATGGCAAGGCCCGCGACTACCTGTTCGTCGAAGATGCTCTTTTTAACCAGACACCTCACACACTGCACTAGAAGAATATGAAATTTACCCTGACCCGCTTTGGCTCGGAGGTTGTGGACATCGATCCACAAACCGTCGTCAGCTTTCCCCGTGGCATTGCGCCTTTTGATAAATGCACGCAGTACAAGCTTTTTCACGAGGAAGGCAAGCCCAGCGTTTTTTGGCTGCAGTCTCTGGACGAAGCGGACATTCTTTTCTCGGTGACCGATCCGTCCTTGCTGAATCTGAATTACGACGTCACCTTGTCAGAAGAAGAGCAGGCGCTGTTGGAAGCCGAGCCTGGGGAAGAGTTACTACTCGCGGTTATTCTCTACAAGAATGAGATGGGGGTGCAAGCTAATAGCCGCGCCCCCATCATTCTTAACATCAATAAACGCTTGGGATTACAGAAAACGCTACAAGAAATCGAGCTTCAAGTTTCGATCAAAGGTAGCTAGATAACAGCTGCCAGGGGGGTCGATCAGAGCCCCAAGCGCTGCCACAGCGTCGAAATCGCTCCAGCCTGATTCATGGTATAGAAATGCAGGCCGGGAGCGCCTCCCGCTAGCAAGCGATCACACAGTTCCGTCACGACATCCAGGCCCAGCGCTCTGACCGAAGCCAGGTCATCCCCGTAATCCTGCATCCGTAAACGCAGCCAGCGAGGAATTTCAGCGCCGCATCCGGCGGAAAAACGCGAGAGCTGAGCGAAGTTGTAGATTGGCATGATCCCCGGATAAACCGGTATCTGAATACCCGCCGCATCGCACTCTTCCATAAAGCGGAAATACGCATCCGCGTTGTAGAAGTACTGCGTAATCGCAGCGTTGGCACCAGCATCCACCTTACGCTTGAAGTTCGTGAAATCGACCTTGGCAGAAGGTGCCTCCGGATGAAACTCCGGGTACGCCGCGACCTCGATCTCGAAATAATCGCCGGTTTCGCTTCGAATGAACTCAACCAACTCATTGGCATAGCGAAAATCGCTCGCACTCATTTCACCAGAGGGCAAATCGCCGCGCAAAGCGACGATATGTCGAATCCCGTGGGATTTATATTGTTCGAGTATCGCCAGGATTTCTTCTCGTGTAGAAGAAATACAAGACAAGTGCGGCGCTGCCTCCAACCCTTCAGACTGGATTTCCACCACCGTTTCCAAGGTTCGATCACGCGTCGAGCCGCCCGCACCGAAGGTCACGGAGAAGAACTTCGGGTTCAACTGCGCGAGCTGCTTACGCGCCTCGCGCAGTTTAGCCATGCCTTCAGGTGTCTTGGGCGGAAAGAACTCGAAGCTGTAAACACGTTGCAGCCGAGTCATTTGCTTAATACCGGTAGTGATCGGCCTTGTAGGGGCCGTTCTTGGCTACACCGATATACGAAGCTTGCTGATCGGTCAGCTCGGTCAGTTGCGCATTGAGCTTCTTAAGTTGCAGACGAGCAACCTTCTCGTCCAGGTGCTTAGGCAAGGTGTAAACACCCACCGGATACTTGGCGGATTGCGTAAACAGCTCGATCTGCGCAATGGTCTGGTTGGCGAAAGACGAGCTCATCACATAGGAAGGATGGCCAGTTGCGCAACCCAGATTCACGAGACGACCCTTGGCCAGCAGGATGATGCGCTTGCCGTCGGGGAAAATGACGTGATCGACTTGCGGCTTGATCTCTTCCCACTGATAGCCTTCGATGGAGGCAACATCGATTTCGTTGTCGAAGTGGCCAATATTGCAGACGATGGCCTGATCCTTCATCTTGGCCATGTGGTCATGGGTGATGACATGGTAGTTGCCGGTCGCGGTCACGAAAATGTCAGCCTTATCAGCAGCATAATCCATGGTCACGACGCGATAGCCTTCCATTGCCGCTTGCAATGCGCAAATCGGGTCGATTTCGGTAACCCACACTTGTGCGGACAAAGCACGCAGCGCTTGGGCTGAGCCCTTGCCCACATCGCCGTAACCAGCCACCACGGCGATCTTGCCGGCAACCATGACGTCGGTCGCGCGCTTGATACCGTCGACCAGCGATTCGCGGCAGCCGTACAAGTTGTCGAACTTGGACTTGGTGACCGAGTCATTGACGTTGATTGCCGGGAACTTGAGTTCACCGCGTTCATGCATTTGGTACAGGCGATGCACGCCGGTCGTGGTTTCTTCGGTCACGCCCTGGATTTGAGCGAGACGGGTCGAGTACCAGCTGCCATCCAAAGCCAATTTCGCCTTGATTGCGGCGAACAGTACGCGCTCTTCTTCGCTGCCTGGCTTGCCCAGTACGGAAATATCCTTTTCGGCACGTGCGCCCAAGTGCAGCAACAGCGTGGCATCGCCGCCGTCGTCCAGGATCATGTTGGAATAGCCGCCGTCAGCCCATTCGAAAATCTTGTGGGTGTATTCCCAGTATTCTTCGAGCGATTCGCCCTTGACGGCGAAAACAGGGATGCCTTCCGCAGCGATGGCAGCAGCTGCATGGTCTTGCGTAGAGAAAATATTGCACGAAGCCCAACGCACTTGTGCACCGAGTGCAATCAGCGTCTCGATCAGCACTGCGGTTTGGATGGTCATGTGCAGCGAGCCGGTGATGCGTGCGCCCTTGAGCGGCTGGCTTGCGGCAAATTCTTCGCGAATCGCCATGAGGCCCGGCATTTCGGTCTCGGCGATGCGAATTTCCTTGCGCCCCCAGTCGGCCAGGGACATATCTGCGATTTTGAAGTCGGTGAAGTTGGCACCCGCGTTCATTTGTCAGTTCCTTATAAATGAACGGGCGCCGTTGTTACGATGTTCCACTCCGCCGAGCCTGGCCATTATTGGTCGCAGCGCCCCTCGGCAGAATGGTAAATATTTGAAGTGTTAAGTCTTCAGGATTTCTCCAGAATTAAATTCAAAAGGACTCGAATTTACAGACCGGCAGCGGCACGCAATGCAGCAGCCTTGTCGGCATTCTCCCAGCTGAATTCAGGCTCGTCGCGGCCGAAGTGACCATAAGCTGCCGTCTTCTGATAGATCGGGCGCAGCAGATCGAGCATCTGTACGATGCCCTTCGGACGCAGATCGAAATGCTCTTGGACCAGCTGAGTCAGCTTTTCGTTGCTGATCTTGCCGGTACCATAAGTTTCCACCATCACGCTGGTCGGCTTGGAAACGCCGATGGCGTAGCTCACCTGCACCAGGCAACGCGATGCCAAACCGGCAGCGACAATGTTCTTGGCCACATAGCGACCTGCATAAGCAGCGGAACGGTCCACCTTGGAAGGATCCTTGCCCGAGAATGCACCGCCGCCGTGCGGAGCAGCACCGCCGTAAGTATCGACGATGATCTTGCGGCCAGTCAGACCGCAATCACCTTGCGGGCCGCCGATAACGAAACGGCCTGTCGGATTCACCAGATACTTGATCTCGCCCTTGATGAGCTCTTTAGGCAGCACCGGCTTGATGATTTCTTCGATAGCCGCTTCACGGATCTGCTCCAGCGTCATTTCCGGCGCATGTTGTGTCGACAGAACCACGGTATCAATGGATTCCGGCTTCCCGTCGACGTAACGCACCGTCACTTGCGACTTGGCATCGGGACGCAGCCAAGCAAGGCGGCCGTCTTTACGCAGTTGCGATTGACGCTCGACGATACGGTGCGAAAGCCAGATCGGCAACGGCATCAATTGAGCCGTTTCGTCGCAGGCATAGCCGAACATCAAGCCCTGGTCGCCGGCACCCTGGTCGAGGTTGTCGTCGTAAGCAGCATTCACACCCTGGGCAATGTCAGGACTCTGCTTGTCGTACGCCACCAGCACAGCACAGCCTTTGTAATCGATACCGTATTCGGTATTGTCGTAACCGATGCGCTTGATGGTTTCACGTGCAACATTGATGTAATCGACGTTTGCACTCGTCGTGATTTCCCCGGCCAGAACCACCAGTCCAGTGTTGCACAAGGTTTCTGCCGCGATACGTGCGTGCTTGTCTTGCGCCAGGATCGCATCGACGATGGCATCGGAAATCTGGTCGGCGACCTTGTCGGGATGTCCTTCGGAAACGGATTCCGAGGTGAAGAGGTAATCGCTCATGGTTTTATTGGTCTGCAGGACTGCGTAAAAGCTTGCTAGAATAGCAAAATTCCTTGCCAGACAAAAGAAAACAGTGCTTACCTGGTTGTTGCGCTTATTCGCGCGTCTTCCGCTTCCCTTGATTCACTTTCTGGGAATCGTCCTCGGTTGGAGCATCTATCTAATCTCTCCCCAATATGCCAGTCGCCTTCGAAATCATCTTAAAGCTAGCGGTATATCTCAAGATAAAGCCGAACTTCGTCGCATCCTTCGGAAAAACATCGGGGAATCCGGAAAAGCCATGGTTGAAACATTTGCCATCTGGTTTCGTCCCTACCTCTCCGTCCTCGATTGGGTTCGTCAATGCAATGGCTGGGATGATGTGGAAACTGCTCTCGCGCAAGGCCGCGGCATTATTTTTCTAACACCGCATTTAGGCTGCTTCGAAATTACTTCGCTGCTTTATGCCTCCCGCCACCCCATCGGCATACTCTACCGCCCTCCTCGCAAGGTCACACTGGAACCATTGATCATTGCTGGTCGGCAGCGTGGTCAGGTGACTTTGGCACCTACCAACCTCAAAGGTGTGCGTACTCTGCTGCAGTTTTTGAAAAAGGGCCATGCGGTCGGTATCCTTCCTGATCAGGTACCTAGTACCGGCGAGGGCGAATGGGCTCCCTTTTTGGGCCGTCCAGCTTATACAATGACCCTGGTCAACCGTCTTGCAGCCTCCACCGATGCTGTCGTTGTTACGGCCTTCGGCGAACGTTTACCATGGGGACGCGGCTATATCGTGCATTTCGAGGTTCAACCTGAAGGCACAGCGTCAACCAGCGAGCGTATGAATGGGGCTATCGAAGACTTGATTCGCAGGAAACCCGATCAGTATTTATGGAGTTACCCACGTTGGAAGGTTCCACGTGGAGCACCCAAACCACCAGCGGCGGTATCATGAAACTCAAATTTACAAAAATGCAGGGACTAGGGAACGATTTCATCGTCCTTGACGGCATTCGCCAGTCCTTCAGCCTTTCGGTAGAAGTCATCCGTCAATTAGCGGACCGTCATTTTGGCATCGGCTGCGACCAATTGTTGCTCGTTGAGCGCCCTACTTCGCCTGAGGTCGATTTCCGTTATCGCATCTTCAACGCTGACGGGAGCGAGGTTGAGCAATGCGGCAATGGAGCTCGTTGTTTTGTTCGGTTTGTGCATGACCAAGGCCTTACCGACAAGCATCAGATTCGCGTGGAAACGGCTAGAGGCATTATTGTTCCTCGGCTTGAATCCAACGGGTTAGTCACTGTGGACATGGGGGCTCCTGTTTTTGAACCTGCCGCCATTCCTTTCCAGGCACCCACCCAATCCCTGACCTATCCCCTCGAGCTAAATGGGTCGTCAATCGAAATCAGCGCTGTCTCGATGGGAAACCCGCATGCCGTTCAAATTATCGACGATCTCGACACCGCTCCAGTTGCCCAACAAGGCCCTCTGATCGAGCATCATCCGCGCTTCCCCAACCGTGTAAATGCTGGGTTCATGCAAATTGTCGATCGAAGCCATATCCGTCTCCGGGTATACGAAAGAGGCGCTGGCGAAACCTTGGCTTGCGGCACAGGCGCTTGCGCAGCCGCTGTATCAGGCATGGCGCGCGGGTTATTAGATGCCGATGTTACCGTATCGACTCGCGGCGGTGATTTGCGCATTCGCTGGCAAGGCGAAGGCCATCCGGTGCTGATGACGGGGCCTGCAGTGGTAGTATTTAGCGGTGAAATTGAATTAGGAGCTTGAATGGAACTTAACGATCAGGACATCGTCCAGTTTTTGCGCGCGGACCCGCAATTTTTCTCACGTAACGGTTTCCTGCTGTCAGAAATCGTCTTGCCAAGCCAACACGGTGGAGTTGCGGTATCCCTGGTTGAGCGCCAGCAAGTGGCATTGCGCGACAAGATTCGCGTGTTGGAGTCCAAGCTCCATGAACTCATTCAATTCGGTGAGGAAAACGATGCCATTGGTGAGCGCGTTCACCGCCTCAGCCTAGGCCTGCTTTCGGCAAGAAACTTCGAGGCACTGGCTTCGATGGTCACGCATAACCTGAGTGAAGATTTCAAAGTGCCTCACGTTGCCATGCGCTTGTGGGCTGCTCCTCAAGATCAAACCGATGCCGACAATGCCGAATTCAATGATGTCAGCGCTGAAATTCGCGATTGGGCGAATACTTTGAGCACACCTTACTGTGGCCACCGTCCCGGGCTCGATATCAGCAATTGGTTCGATGAAGTAAATGCTCCTCTGAAATCCTTTGCTATGGTTGCTTTGCGCGGAGAAAGCGCTTTCGGTCTTTTGGTAATGGCGAGCGAGGATGAACACCGTTTCTATCCCGAAATGGGCACGCTATACCTGAAACGAATCGGTGAACTAGTCAGCGTAGCCCTGCTTCGCTATATCCTCTAATTGGATTATCTCCCCTCTTACCTCGCATATCTTGCACACGAACGCGGGCTAAGTCCCCTCAGCAGTGATAACTACGCTCGCGATATTCGTGTCCTGCTGCAATTAGCAGATCAGACTCCTTTAGCTGAGTTAACCCCGCAACATATCCGTCGTTTCGTTGGAACGATGCATGGGAAAGGCCTATCCGGCACCTCAATAGCACGCCGCTTGTCGGCGTGGCGCGGTTTTTTCGACTACCTAGTACGTCGTCATGGTTTTAGCGCAAATCCTTGTATTGGTATCCGTCCCCCTAAATCTCCTAAAAAACTGCCACAAGCCCTTTCAACCGATGAGGCTGCAAGGTTGATGGAGATTGAAAGTTCTGAGGATATTTTCAGCACTCGGGATAAAGCCATCCTCGAGTTGTTTTATTCCTCCGGATTACGTCTGGCTGAACTGGTCGGTTTAGATGTAGACGGTCTTGATGTGGCCGATGCGACCGTAAAAGTCACTGGTAAAGGATCCAAGACACGCATCGTGCCGGTCGGGACTCGTGCACTTGAAGCCCTTTCGACCTGGATACAGCAGCGTGCCAGTCTCGCTTCCCCTGATGAACCCGCACTGTTTCTGAATAAAAACGGACAACGACTTTCTGCCCGGGCTGTGCAATATCGTGTTAAGCACTGGGCACTAACGCTTGGCATTAATGGCAATGTGCATCCTCATGTTTTGCGCCATAGCTTCGCAAGTCATGTGCTCCAATCGAGTGGCGACCTACGTGCAGTACAAGAAATGCTCGGTCACGCAAGTATTTCGACCACCCAGGTCTATACCCATCTCGATTTTCAGCATCTAGCCAAGGTCTACGACACAGCCCATCCCAGAGCTAAAAAAATACCTAAATAACACTTAGCGTTTGCTATTTGTGCCAGTAGCTTCGTTTTCTTCATTGGTTATTACGTCTGATAACCGACAAAAACACTCAAACTTTATGGCAAAATATGCGTTTCCCGCTTTTACCCCTTAAACCCCGTCGATTGGAGAACAAGATGGAACACAAACTACCCGACCTGCCCTATGCCAAGAACGCGCTGGAGCCCTACATTTCTGCTGAAACGCTCGAGTTCCACTACGGCAAGCATCACCAAACCTATGTGACCAACCTGAACAACCTGATCAAGGGTACTGAGTTCGAAAACCTCAGCCTGGAAGACATCATCAAGAAGTCTTCCGGCGGCATTTTCAACAACGCGGCTCAAGTCTGGAATCACACCTTCTACTGGAACGGTTTCAAGCCCAACGGCGGCGGCGCTCCGACCGGTGCTCTGGCTGATGCCATCAACGCCAAGTGGGGCTCTTTCGACGAGTTCAAGAAGGCTTTCGCACAATGCGCCATCACCACCTTCGGTTCCGGCTGGGCCTGGTTGGTTAAGAAGCCGGATGGCTCCTTGGACTTGGCTTCCACCAGCAACGCTGCCACCCCGCTTACCACCGAAAACAAGCCGCTGCTGACCTGCGACGTGTGGGAACACGCTTACTACATCGACTACCGCAATGCCCGCGCTGGTTACGTCGAGAAGTTCTGGGAAATCGTAAACTGGGATTTCGTCGCAGCTAATTTCGCTGCTTAATTGTCATTCCGGGTTTGCCCCGGAATCGAGCTACGTTAAAAACCTCAAGCGCCAAACGCTTGAGGTTTTTTCTTGGCTTAATGTTTATATCTACTTCCCTTTACAGCCTTATCGCGACAACAGCGCAGCTACCTCCTCAGTACGGCTGTGCCTACAGCTCGGGAAACTTCTACCCCATCCCGCAGCAATATCAATGTCGGCCACAGCTTAACTCGATAGATTCGCCCCCAGCCGCTGGCCTTTTCCATCCTCAACCAAATATGCCGGATTTCCGTATGCTGCTTCAGCAGTTCCAACATGGGGTTGGGGCAGATTTTTCGATGAGAGGCTAAATAACAGCAGCTTCTAAGCAAATATCAAAGTATTATTTTTTCTAATTTATAGTTTGAGTATGATCGCCTCATCATAAAAAACGAAGAGGCATTATGAATTCTTGCGCGCATACGCATCAGCAGCCGTATCTTGAACGGTCACGACTAAAATTCGGCTTATCACTTCTCTCTTCTGTGGTTATAGCGACTATCGCTACCGACGCCGTGGCGACCAACGGCTATTTTTCCAATGGCTATGGCGTTAAATCCCTTGGGATGGGTGGCGTAGGCATCGCATTGCCTCAGGACGCGCTGGCAGCCGCCACTAATCCGGCCGGCATGGGCTTGATCGGAGACCGAGTGGATTTCGGCCTGACCTGGTTCAAGCCTAACCGTGAGTCCAGGCTGCGCAATACGGCCGGCGGATCAGGAGCCTTGGACGGTACTTATGACGGCAACGACACCGATAACTTTTTCATCCCTGAATTCGGCTACAACCGTCAGATCAATCCGGACGTGACCTTAGGCGTGAGCGTCTACGGCAACGGCGGCATGAATACGGACTACAGCAAAGGCATTCCGTACTTCAACACAACCGGCAGCCGTACAGGCATCGATTTTTCCCAGCTGTTCGTGGCGCCAACCGCTACCTGGAAATTCGCTCCCGGACAAGTCATCGGCTTGGCAGTCAACCTGGCCTATGAACGCTTCGAGGCCAAGGGTTTGCAAAATTTCGATAATCCATCGTTCACGTCGGCCACCGGCCATGTGACAAACCGTGGACATGACAATGCATTCGGCGGCGGCATCCGGATCGGTTGGATTGGCCAGCTCAACGATACGGTAACGTTGGGCGCGACCTATCAAACCAAGACTTATTTCAGCAAGTTCGATAAATACAAAGGTTTGTTCGCCAATGGCGGAGAAATGGGCGCGCCTGCCAATTACGGACTGGGGATTGCATTCAAGGCGACTCCGCAATTGACGCTGGCGGCAGACGTGCAGCGTATTCTTTATTCCGACAGCGATACTATCGGCAACCTGTCGCTCGCTACACTATTTAGCGGCAAACAGTTGGGCAGCAGTAATGGGCCGGGTTTTGGTTGGCGCGATGTAACGGCTACCAAAATTGGGGCGAGTTATGCATATAATGATAATCTGATATTACGTGCCGGCTACGATCATACGTCTCAACCGATTCGCAAAAGCGAAACGCTGTTCAACATCCTAGCCCCCGGCGTCGTGCAAGATCACTTGAGCTTGGGCGCCACCTGGACGTTGCCGACAAAAGGTGAACTATCTTTCTTTTACTCGCATGCCTTCCGCAAGACTGTGCATGGCTCAGGCTCCATTCCGCTGGCCGGCTTCGGCGGCGGCGAGGCTGATCTCAGCATGCAGCAGAATTCGGCCGGCATCGCCTATGGGTGGAATCTATGACAAGTACTGCGGCATTAATTAATTTCGATCGTGAATTGGATGTGCGTGGCCAAAGCTGCCCGCTGCCCATTATTAGCGCACGCAAGGCATTGGATGCGTTGACCGTCGGACAAGTCCTCAAGGTACGAACGACCGATAAGGGCTCCACGACCGATTTTCCCGCGTTCGTGCAACAAACGGCCCTGGCTCTGGACGCGTTCGCAGAAGTAGACGGCGAATATCACTTCTACATTCGCAAGCCCTAACCAATCAAAGCCATCCTAATCTTAGGGTGGCTTTGTCTTTTCTCAGTCCCTAAGGCCCGAATAATGGCTAAAAAACTCGCAATCATCGCTTCCAAAGGCACGTTGGACTGGGCCTACCCGCCATTCATCCTGGCCTCGACCGCGGCAGCGCTCGGCTATGAGGTATATATCTTTTTCACCTTCTACGGCCTGGCCTTGCTGAAAAAAGACCTGTCTGATGTCAAGATATCCCCGCTGGGCAACCCTGCTATGCCGATGCCAATACCGATGCCTAACCTGATGCAGGTCCTCCCTGGAGTTGAAACACTGGCGACTGCCATGATGCAGAAAAAGCTGAAGGACAAAGGCGTTGCTTCGCTCGACAGCCTGCGCAGTTTGAGCCTCGACGCGGGTGTAAAAATGGTTGCTTGCCAGATGACAGTAGACCTGTTCGACTTCAAGGCCGAAGAATTTATAGATGGCATCACCTTCGGCGGTGCCGCCACCTTCTTTCAATTTGCAGGCGAAGCAGACATCAGCCTGTTTATCTAAGCCGGGAGTTGTTGGTTAAACGCGATTAGCTTCAGCCTGGCTTCACTCCTGTTATATAGATATTAGTTCTAAGTATTGGATTGCAAATCACCACAACTATATATTCCAGTAAATCATTGTTTTGAACTATCTGGAGTATCTACGGTGGGCGCTATCTTTTCAGGAAACATCGATCAGGCAGGAACAGCATTCGGCAAGATGCCAATCATCACCTTTCCGGATCCGCAGAAGGTCAGCCTGTCCATCCGCGCCAGTGCCCTCGTCTTTGCCGATCCGGCCTCCCAAGCGTTGCTCTCACTCATCGAACGCATCGCACCCAGCGACGCCACTGCTTTCATACAAGGGGAAACCGGCACTGGCAAAGAACTGGTCGCGCGTCATTTGCATGATCTTAGCCCGCGTCGCAATGGGCCTTTTGCCGCCATCAACTGCGGTGCTTTTTCCGAAACCCTGGTCGAAAGTGAATTGTTCGGCTACGAGCGGGGTGCCTTCACCGGCGCGGTGGGTTCAAAAGTGGGCTGGTTCGAGAGTGCCAACGGCGGCACCTTGTTTCTGGATGAGATTGGCGACTTGCCGCTATCAACTCAGGTCAAATTGCTGCGGGTGCTGCAAGAGCGCGAAATCGTGCGAGTGGGTTCACGCAAGCCAACGCCGATAGACGTGCGCCTGGTCGCCGCAACCAACGTCGACCTTGAAGAAGCCGTGCGCGCCGGACGATTCAGGGAAGACTTGTATTACCGCATCAACGTCGTCCCTATCCAACTAGTGCCGTTGCGTGACCGTCCGGGAGATATCTTGCCGCTGGCACGGCACTTTATCTCCACCTATCGCAATCGCTTGCAAACGGACGAGCCGGAACTCCTGCCGGAAACCATTGCAGCGCTACACGCCTATCCTTGGCCAGGAAACATTCGGGAGCTTGAAAACGTCATCCACAGGGCCCTGCTGGTCTGCGACGGCAGTGCTCTGCGTCCCAGCCATCTCCATCTGCCTGCCATCGCAGCCTCTAACGCAACTACAGAGCGTCGGGATAGCCCAGTAACGGAATTTTGCACCTTGGAGAGAACGCTCGAATCGCTCTATGAAAAAGAACCGGAAGGCCTGTACGACCTCGTCAATAAAGCCCTAATCGTCGGCGCTTACGTCCACTGCCGAGAGAACCAGGTACAGACAGCCCGCCTTCTCGGCATCAGCCGCAATGTGTTAAGGACGCATCTGAAGCACTTCGGCTTGATCGATTAATCTACCCAATTTCGGCAGCATACCGAAAGCATCACACACTCTGATTGCACCATCGCTTTCTCCTGCACGTCTTATTGGGAAAGCGATGGTGCGACTCCTTTGCAGTTTCTACTGGTACTGCTCGTTCCCCACCAGACCGATCTTATTGGCATTGTTACGTTGTGCAGAGGCCATCACTGCCGCGACGGCGCGATAAGGCGCATGTGGATTCGGTTTGACGTGCAGTTCGGGCTGTACTGGCAGTGCTGCAGCTGCAGCAAATCTACTGTCCAGCACGGAAGTCGAAGAAACGGGGACCCCATTCCAACGCACGGCGCCGGAATCGTCGATCTCGATCTGCACAACCTCGGGCGGTTCCGGAGGATTGGTTTGGCTGTCCGTCGGCAGATTGAGGTTGACGGCGTGCAGTTGGATCGGGATGGTGATGATGAGCATGATCAGCAGCACCAGCATCACGTCGATCAGCGGGGTGGTATTGATATCCACTAACAAGTCGGGCTCGCCGCTAGGGCGAGCAGGTGCGGTATTCATTGACATGATGGATTCCCTTTTAACCTTAGCCGCGCGGCGGCGGCTCCGTGATAAAACCGATCTTGAGTATTCCAGCGCGCTGGCAGGCAAACACCACCTTGCCAATAGATTCGTAGCGCGCATCGCTATCACCACGCACTTGGATTTCCGGCTGGGGCTGCGCCACGGAAACTTTCTTGAGCCGCGTCACAAGATCATCGGTTCCGGCGAGCTTCTGCTCGTTCCAATACACCTCGCCGCCTTTACTGACGGCGAGGTTAATGTTCTCAGGTTTGGTCTGACGCGGCTGGTTACTCACCTTGGGCAGATCGACCGGCACCGTATGCGTGACCACCGGGATGGTGATGAGGAAGATGATCAGCAGCACCAGCATCACATCCACCAACGGCGTGGTGTTGATTGCGGATACGACTTCGTCTTCACTCTCAGTTTGGCTGACATTGATGGCCATGCGGGGCTCCGTTAATTGGCGTTGGCGGCAGCCAATACGCGCACAGGTGCGACGCTGGCTTTAACCGTTGCTGTAGTTTGCGCAGCACTCTTGGCGGTTTCGACACCGGCACCCAGCAACACGGCATGCAAGTCGGCACCGAAGGCTCGGATGTTATCCAGCGAAGCCTTGTTGCGGCGAACTAGCCAGTTGTAGCCCAGCACCGCGGGCACGGCGACGGCCAAACCTATTGCGGTCATGATAAGTGCTTCACCCACAGGACCTGCGACCTTATCGATGGAAGCCTGTCCAGCAATGCCTATAGCCGTCAGGGCGTGATAAATGCCCCACACCGTACCGAACAATCCAACGAATGGCGCAGTCGAGCCCACCGTTCCGAGGAAAGCCAATCCATCCTGCAGACGACTTTGGATGTTATCGATGGCCCGCTGGATGGATTGCGATACCCAGGTATTGAAATCAATTTGCCCCAGCAAGCCATTGTGATGCGCAGTCGCTTCCACTCCAGATTTCGCCAAGTAGTGATAAGCGCTTTCCGGGTTAAGCCCGTCCACGGCTTGCTGCAAGCCTCCGGCAGTCCAGAAAGTGGCGTTTGCTTCGCGTGCGTGGCGGCCAAGCTTGTACTGCTCAAACAACTTGGTGACGATGACGTACCAACTGCCCGCAGACATGGCAACCAGGATCAGCAAGGTGCCGCGTGCAACGAAGTCGCCGCCTTTCCACAAGGCATCGAGCCCATAAGGATTGGCGACAGTTTCCTTGGCAGCATTTGCGGTTGTCGAGATGTCCGCCAAGGCCCAGGGGGAAGAAAACGCCAGCACCGCGGTAGCGGCATACAGCACGGCGGTGAGCGCAAAATCGCGAGTTTGATGTTTCATGATAGATCTCCTATGCATTTCAAAAGGGTTGTAATCAACTATCCAGGCGGAAGGTAAACGGCAAGCGTGCTCGAACCCGCTGTCCCTGCCCCACGCAATGCAGGTTTTTACTCACGGCCTCGATGGCCACAGCATTGAAGACGCGGTTGCTGGATTTCACGGCAACAGCATTGGCAATGCTGCCGTCCGGGTTGACCTCGAATTCCACCGTCACGTCACCGCTCAGCCCCAACTTGAGTGCCTGCTTGGGAAACGGCGTCGCACCGAGCACTTCCTTGTGATTGGGGCAGGCAACTCCAACGTCCACCACCGCAGGCTCTGCCTTAGCGACCGGCGCAGGGGTAGGTACGGGCGCCGGTGGCGCAGGAGGTGCCTGAGTTGCAACCTCCACTGGCGGCGGAGGCACGGGTGTGGTCGCGATCACGGTATTGGGCGCGGGGGGTGGAGCCTCCACCTTTACCTCAGGCGGAGGCGTGTAGACAGGAGGCGGAGGAGTCGTCACATGCGGGGCCACCTTGGGAATGATCTTGGGAGGCGGCGGCGGAGGGGGCGGCAAAGGCTTGGCCTCTGCAATGAGACTGACCTGCAAAGGCTGCTTGATGAGGTCGACAACCTTACGCCCAAGTCCGTTCACCAAGGCATAGACCAGGACGATGTGAAACACCACCACGAAAGCAATACCGGCCAAATGCTTGCCAGGGTCGCGCTGTTGCTGAGCATAGCTCATGCGCACCCCTTTCCGTTGGCTAGCAGCCGTCTAGTCAAGCTTTTTTTATAACTGATCCACACGAGTCTGAGTCCTGCTTATATCTGGATGAGATTTAAATAGCAGGTGCTATGCCAGACCTGTGTGCGTGGTGAAGAAAATTTATCTATTTAATTGATAAGTATGGAAATTTTCTCACCTGACACTGTTGTTCGACTGACAGATCTCCATATATAAACTGCTGGCAGCCCAACACCTTGTTTATGGCGCTGCTGAAAATCCAACAACACGCCCGCGTTGCCGCCCTGAATCACGACAAATTGCGGTCAGATTTCCCGGTGTTGCAATTTCAACTCCCTACGCTGCCGATTGCTGCTGGCGCAACAGATTGATCGCATCATTCTAGCCAACCCCCAGCTGTCGCCGCCCTCTTCGGCCTATCAAATAACCTTGTTAATTCAATAGATTGAAACCATTTCCCCAACCTATCTTCACGCTTGCCCCTTCGCTGGCACAGCGCTTGCCCTAGAGATTCGGTACTGATGTTCGGAAGTGTCAGTTTTCGTAAAAATCTTTTAAGGGAGCATGAATGAACGATTCATATAAAAAAGCCGGCTCGCAGCGGTTTCGACGCCGACAAATTGCGGCGGCACTAGCGCGGCTGGGTAGCACGGCATTACTGGGGGGCGGACTAGTCTTGGCGAGCGTCCAGGCGCATGCGGCCGACGTGCCTCCGGAGCTCAAGGTCAAGGTCACGCAGGAAGCCTTGCGCGGGGATAAATCAGTAGAGCAATTGGCCCAGGAATACCAACTGGAGGCATCCGACATTGCCACCTGGAAAGCACAAGCTGCGAATGAAAAGCCTGCAGAGACCACAGCCGCGACCAACGAACTGGACCGCGTAGTGGTGACGGCACGTAACCGCGAGGAAATCGCCCAGGACGTGCCAGTACCGATCTCGGTTATCGGCGGCAAGCAGCTGGACCGAGATCGCGTAGTGGAAATCCAGGATTTGACACGTAAAGCACCAGGGCTTACTGCCACAACGCCCAATGCCCGCCGTACCGGCGTGTCGATCCGCGGCATCGGCAAAGCCAGCGGAAACGACTCCATGGAAGCCGCTGTCGGCGTGATCGTGGATGATGTATTCCTCACCCACGTTGGCATGGCTTATCAGGATTTCACCGACCTCGACCGCGTCGAAGTGCTGCGCGGTCCACAGGGCACCCTGCTGGGCAAGAACACCACCATGGGTGCCATCAACTACGTGAGCAAGGCGCCCAGCTTCACGCCGCAATCCTATCTGGAAGTGGAAACCGGCGAAGCCCGCAGCCACGACTCGACACCGGGTGCGCTCAAGGCCAAGGGTTCTTATTCCAATGCGTTGATCGACGATAAATTGGCTTACCGCGCTTCTTTCTTCGTGGATACGCAGGACGGTGATTTCGTGAATATCAACCCGGATGGCGGCGACACCTATCAGGCCAAGAAGCGGTTCGGCGGCAAGCTGCAACTGCTCTACAAACCGACGGACACCTTCACCGCCAAGGTGATTACGGACCTCGCGGAATCACGCGAGGACAGCAATACTAAACCGTGGATCATCGATCCCACGAACTATGCCAACGGACATTTGCGCACGGACAAGTACGATCCATTGACCAATACTTGGAAGAAAAACGGCGATGCGACCTTTACTTCTCGCATCTCGCGCGCCTATTTCGGCAACTACCAGCCCATCATCGGCTCGTGGAGCAAGATCGACATCGGCCAGGCCTCTCCGCTCTATACCAACAACCACGGCATTTCTGCAAACCTCAACTGGGATCTGGGGCCGGTGGCGCTGACATCGATCTCCGCGTATCGCAACTTGCATTTCGATGCCAAGAACGACAGCGACCAGACCAAGTTCGATATCAGCACGGGCGGCACATTGGTGGATCACGAGCAGTATTCGCAGGAATTCCGGCTCACATCCACCCAGCCGGGTGTGCTGGATTACCAGGCCGGCTTGTACTTGCTGCACGACGAGACGGAATCAACCAGCCGCAACTGGTATGGCCAGGATGCAGGCGCATTCTATGCGTCGAACAGCGTTTACAAGTCGTGGTATACCAACGGCAATGCAGCCAAGCGGGCCGCTTTGCGCGCTTCACTCGATGGCGTCAGCACGACCTCGTTGACCACGCCGCAAACCGACAGCGCTGCCTTGTTCGGCCAGATCAACTGGCACCTCACGGACAAGGCGACATTGACGGTAGGCTTGCGCGACACTTATGAGGACAAGACATCGACCTATGACAATCGCGCATTCCTCAACGGCACAGAGCTGACCAATGCGGCATTGAAGGCAGAGTCAACTGGTGTATTGGCCAACAAAGTCAAGAACCTCACCGGCACACTGGATGGCGAGGAGATTAAGGCCAATTCGCTGTCTTGGCTGATAAACCCCAGCTACAAGGTCAACGACGATTTCACCGTCTATGCCTCGGCAGCGCGCGGCGTTAAATCGGGATCGGTTCAGTTCGATTCCAAGGGCAATCCACTCAACGTCAATCCGGAAAAAGCGCTGGACTTCGAGTTGGGCTTCAAGAGCCTATTGCTATCACGGGCACTGATGCTCAACGTCAACCTCTACCAGACCACGGTCAAGGATTACCAGGCGACCACCAGCATCGTGGATTCCACGTCATCGACAGGCTACTCGTCGGTACTGGGGAACATTCCTGAAATCGAGGCGCGCGGGGTTGAAGTAGACGGTGCTTACAACGTCAACTCAAACTTGTCGTTCAACTTCGGCGGCGCCTATAACCACGCCATCTACACCGATTGGAAGAACGCCACTTGCCCGGCAGAAGTCGTCGCTACGCCGGCCAACCCAACTTGCGATAACACCGGCAAGCAGGTGGTGGGTGCGCCGAAATGGACTGGCATCGTCGGCTTCGATTACCAGAAACCGTTGGACGGTACCCTGAAGCTGCATGCGTTCTCAAGCAGCGTGGTGAGATCCTCACAGAACCTGGAAGCGCAGCTGTCGGCCTACGGCAAGCAGGGCGGATACTCTGTCACGGATGCGGGGATTGGCCTGATTAATACCGCCAAGCTCAAGTACGAGGTCGACCTGGTCGCCAAGAACCTGTTCGACAAGAAGTACACCACCAGCGTAAACGCCTTCAGTAACCAGGCGCCTGTAGGCTATGACGGCATCGGTCCGAGGCGTTACGTGGGGGTCGTATTCAAGACCAACTTCTAATCGCAAACAGCAGCTAAGAAAAAGGCACATCGATTGTTGATGTGCCTTTTTTCTTGGGCAATCACTACTTCGTCCTCCACAACAGAATCATTCGATTCTTGTTAAGTAGCTAATCACAGACAGGTAGCTTTCACACCTGCCGCTTTCAGTTTGGCGCTGTTGAGCTTTCAACAGTGGTACCGCTGAGCTGTTGCGTGATCAGCAGTTCCCATCGGGCTCTTCCACATCTTCGGTGCTATTACTCATCAGATGATGAGTATAAAAAATTAATAGAAACAAGTAGATACTAAATTAAAACATTTACCAGATGCCTTTCACAGCCTCTGGCACGCATGGTGCTGATACAGAAACGACCCAGTATCACCTGGCGAATTCATTCATTACTTAGAAAGGCAAATCATCATGCATACATTCGTCAAAGTCTCCGCCTTTGTGCTCGCACTCGCTGCCCCCTTGGCCTTCGCTGCCGATGCTCCGGATCAAAAATCGGCCCAACCGGCAGCCCATGCCTATAGCGCCAAGACGCCCAAGCTGAGCCGCGCTCAGGTGGACCAACTGCTCGCAAAACCTGATCAGCTGGTCATCATCGACCTGCGCCGCCCGGACGAATTGACCAGCATCGGCGGCTTCGGCACCTACCTCAGCATTCAATCCAAGGAACTTGAAAAGAACCTGGCCTTTATTCCCAAGGACCGCAGCATCATCACCGTCTCCAACCACGCCGGTCGTGCCGGTGCAGGCGCCGACCTGTTGGCAAGCAAGGGCTTCAAGGTGGTTGGTGCAGTGGGCGTGCAGGACTACGAGGCCGAGGGCGGTACGCTGGTGAAGATCGCCCCGCCCGCTCCTAAGGTCGCTGATGCGGGCCAGCATTAAACGATGCCGACTTGGGCCGCGCTTCGCGGCCCTGACCAAGATTTAAAAAGGATTCATGCAATGAAGATCAAAAAAATTCTGGGCGGCTTTTCCGTTGTGGCTGCACTTGTTGCCATCGCCGCACCTGCAAACGCTCACCATGCTTTTTCGGCCGAATTCGATGCGGCACAACCGGTAGAGGTGAAGGGCGTCGTGACCAAGTTCGAACTGGTCAACCCGCATAGCTGGCTTTATCTCGACGTCAAAGGACCGGACGGCAAGGTGACCAATTGGGGCTTCGAATTCGGTGCGCCTTATAGCCTTAAAGAGAAAGGAATCACCAAATCTACGCTGGCGGCTGGTACCCAGGTCACGATCAAAGGCTATCGCGCCAAGAACGGCAAGGAATTTGGCTATGCCGTGACTACCATCCTGGCGGATGGCCGTAGCGTGCAGACCGGCGGCGCGCAAGACGCTCCTCAATAACTTCAGAATTGGAGACGTTCTTGAACCATCATTTATTCAATCGGATATCGCACGGATTAGGTATCGCGGCCTTACTGGCTGCCGCTTTGTCCGTATCGTTTCCTGCTTCGGCTGAAGAAAAAATTCCGCGGCTTCCGAACGGCAAGCCGGATTTTTCCGGCATCTGGCAGACCACGAGCGCCGCTGACTACGATCTCGAACCGCATTCCAACCGCAAGGACGCACCGCCGGGACCGGGTGTCGTCGAGGGCAATACGATCCCTTACCTGCCGCAGGCGCTGGAGCAGAAGAAGAAAAACTTCGAGAACCGTGCCACCGACGATCCTGCCCTCAAGGGCTGGACGCTGGGCGTGCCGCGTACCGTGTACTACCCCGAACCGTTCCAGATTTTTGAACGGGCGCAGGACGTCACCATCGTCCCGCAGTTCGGCCATTCGGTGCGCAGCATCTACACCAACAACACCCAGCATCCGGACGACCCCAACGACTGGTGGCTAGGCGATTCACGAGGCCATTGGGAAGGCGACACGCTGGTCGTGGACGTGCGCCATTTCAACGACAAGACCTGGCTGGATCACGCCGGCAATTTTCACAGCGATGCGCTGCATGTCGTCGAGCGCTGGAAATTCCTCGACGCCAACACGCTGGAATACACGGCGACGCTTGACGACCCCAAGGTCTACAGCCGTCCCTGGAATATCAGCGTGATTTTGTACCGCCACCGCGAGAAAAACTTCCAGTTGATCGAGGACTATCGCTACACGCTGGATTTCGATCAGTACTACCCGCCAAGGCGCGATCAAAATCAGGACAAGAACTAATCCTGGCGGCATGTTGAAAGGTAATGAAATGAATCATCAAGGCAAGTACAAGCTCTCGCGGATTGCCGCGCTGGTGTTGGGCTCGTTATCTCTTGCGAATGTTGCCAACGCCGCAGATACGTCCCAGGCGCAGCCAGCAGCTCAAGCACAGCAACCGGCGCAAGGGCAGGATTCCAAGCTTCGCCGCTCCCGCGAGACCTCGTTCCCGCAAATTGCATCCGGCCCATGGAATGGTCCCAAACTCGCCGACGGCCAGCCCGATATCGGGGGGGTATGGTCGAACACCATTTCCAACCACGGCAATTTCGAGGATCCGCAAGGCCGCGGCGGCATCGGAGCCGGGCAGACCCTGGGCAAGCGAGAAGAACGCGCGCCCAGCCGGGTCAGCGATCCTGTTGACGGCCATGTGCCGTTCCAGCCCTGGGCGGCGGAGAAGGTGAAGGAATTCCGCGTCGGCTTCCAGAACCCCACCTATCCCGGCCACGTGGAGCCCAACGCCCGTTGCGCTCCCGGAGGTGTGCCGAAGTCGCTGTACTGGCACGGTTACGACATCCAGCAATATCCAGGCTATGTGTTGTTCGTGTTCGACAACGGCACCCGCATCATCCATCTCGACGAGAAAAAACCGCACCTGCCTGACAACATCAAGCTGTGGAACGGCGATTCTCGCGGCCACTGGGAAGGCAATACGCTGGTGGTGGACGTCGCCAATCACAACGGCAAGGCGCTGTTCGGGCGTTCCGGCGAGTTCATCAGCGAAAACGGCCACATCCAGGAGCGCTACATCTTTTCGCAGGACGGCAAGCGCTACAACTACGTCGCCGTGCTCACCGACCCCACGGTCTACACCCGTCCCTTCACCGTGACCATACCAGCCCGCAAGTGGACGGACGCCGACGAGTCGGACGGCTGGAACCTGGAAGCGCGCTGGGCCAAGACCTCGAGCAAGGAACGCATCCTCGAGCACGACGAGCGCATTTGCTATGAGAACAACGGCGGTTTCGGGCTGGGCGCCTCTGGCGCTTCGGCGAAGAAATAAGCACGGACCAAGGAGAACGTTATGGCTATCCTTCAATTCGCCCAATGGGCCAATGATTCGGAGCTGGGAACATACATCCGCGAATCGCTGTTCGCTTATCCGGCTATCGAGGGGCTGCATCTGCTCAGCCTGGCCTTTTCGGTCGGCCTCATCGTGTTCACCGATTTGCGCCTGGTCGGCCTGTTCTTGAAAGAGGTGCCAGCCTCCGACCTCTTGAAGCAACTGCGCCCCTGGGTGCTGGGCGGATTCGCAGTCCAGTTGTTCACCGGCGTTCTACTGTTCTTTGCCTCCGCCGCCACGGTGGTGACGCTGCCGGTGTTCTGGCTGAAGCTGCTGGTGATTTTTCTGGCAGGCGTCAACGTGCTGTGGTTCGAGCTCAAGTGGGTACGCCGCGTCGGCGATTGGACGGATCAACTCGTTCCGCCCGGCGGCGTGCGCTTCGCCGGTTGGGCCTCGCTGGCATTCTGGTCCTTCGTGGTCATCTCGGGCCGCTTGATTCCTTATCTCAGCTACAAGTAAGGGGAGACTCACATGTCTGCACAAGGCTTATTCGACGCCATCCAGCATAGCGCGCTCAGCGACGCCATCAGCAAGCTGGATCATCTGTTCGGCGCGGTCGCGCAATTAGGACACATCACCGGATTGGTGCTGCTGCTGTCGTCCATCGTACTGGTCAACCTGCGCCTGCTGGGCTGGGGGCTGACCAGTCAGCCGATCACGCGGCTGGCAACTTCGACGAACAAACTGATTTGGTCAGGGTTGGCTCTGCTGGCGGTTTCCGGATTGTTCATTTTCATCCCGGCGGCGCTGATTTACTACGTCAATCCGTTCTTCTGGTACAAGGCCGAGCTGATTGTCTTTGCCTTGATCGTCCAGCTCACGCTGTTCCGCTGGGCCACCCGGACCGATGAACCGCGTCCCCTGCTCGCCAAGGGCACCGCCGTGGTTTCGCTCGCGTTGTGGTTCGGTGTCGGCGCTGCGGCGCGCGTCATCGGTTTTCTCAATTAAGGAGTTTTATGAAATTTCTTGCCATTTCAACGTTGGCAGCAGCATTGCTGGCTTTAGCGGGTTGCGGCCAGCAAGCCTCGGCCAAACCTGAATCCGTATTCAAGCCCACAGCTTCCATCCAGGAAATCATGGTGTCCATCGTCGACCCCAACGCCGACGAGGTATGGAACGCCGTCGCCAGCGTGAGCACTGCTGCTGGAACCGAGGACAAGCAGCCGCATAGTGACGAGGAATGGGCCAAAGTGCGCCGCCATGCGGTGACCTTGCTGGAAGCGACCAACCTGCTGCTGATCGAAGGCCGTAGCGTGGCCCCCAAAGGTGCCAGCACCTCGTCGGTCGCGGCGGAATTGAATCCCGAAGAGATCCAGAAAGGCATCGCAGCCAAACACGCCGATTTCGTACAGCACGTCCATGCCCTGCATGACACAGTGCAGCAGGCCATTGTCGCTATCGATGCCAAGAATGCTGAAGAGCTGGTCAAGGTCGGCGGCAATATCGACCAGGTTTGCGAGCAGTGCCACAAGCAGTTCTGGTATCCCAACGACAAGCTGCCCACGGCCGCGAACGATCTCGGCGTGCAATCCGGCAGCAGTCTTTACCTCAAGCTGCGCAAAGCAGCTTGATCCACACCATCAATCATCCATGGAGAGAAGAATGAAGCAGTACGCAATTGCCGTTTCCCTGTTGCTGGGCGCATCCGCCGCGATGGCGGCCGATGCGCCGGCAGCCGCCCAGGAAGCCAAGAAGGACGCGCCCAAGCCCTTGAGCTTTTTCGTGACCAGCGAAGGCCTCGGCAAAGGCGCCGACCTGGGCGGATTGCAGGGTGCCGACGCCCATTGCCAAAAGCTGGCCGAAACCGTGGGCGCCGGCAACAAGACCTGGCATGCCTACCTGAGCACGCAAGCCGCCGACGGCAAGCCCGCCGTTAATGCCCGCGACCGCATCGGCAACGGCCCCTGGTATAACGCCAAGGGCGCCACCGTCGCCAAGGATGTGGCCGACCTGCACGGGGATGCGCTCGACGCCGCTCGTCTCGGCAACAACCTGAGCCGCACCACGGCGACCACCGAAAAGGGCGAGCCCATCAAGGGCGCCGGCGACAAGCCCAACCAGCACGACATCCTGACCGGGTCGCAACTGGATGGCCGGGCCTTTGCCGATGCCGCCGACCATACCTGCGGCAACTTCACTAGCAGTGCGGCTACCGGCTCTGCGCAGGTCGGCCATTTCGACCGCACCGGCGGCGGAAACACGTCGTGGAATTCGGCTCACCACAGCAAGGGTTGCGCCCAGGAAAGTCTGGTGAGCACCGGCGGCGCGGGACTGTTCTATTGCTTTGCCACGAACTAAGCGAAGGAGACGATGATGCTGAAAATATCTTTCGCCTTGGTCGCCATGTTGACGGCTGTGCCTGCCTTTGCTGCAGATGCGCCGCCCTTACCAGATGCTCGGCCTGCTCCAATTCCAGCAGCTCGTGGCCCCTCGCTTGAACTCGCAGCAGAAGCTGCTCGAGTTGCTATCGATACCTGCGCTGCCAACGGCGAGCAGAAAACCGCTGCCAGCGTGGTCGATTCCGCAGGCATC
The DNA here is from genome assembly GCF_003112435.1 of Novimethylophilus kurashikiensis. Classification (GTDB taxonomy): domain Bacteria; phylum Pseudomonadota; class Gammaproteobacteria; order Burkholderiales; family Methylophilaceae; genus Novimethylophilus; species Novimethylophilus kurashikiensis. The sequence goes on along the minus strand of NZ_BDOQ01000003.1, from coordinate 641,484 downwards.
CTTAAAGCACTACTGGCTTATGACGGTACCTCGCAGCGGGGCGTGCAATCGAGTACCAACAAAGCTGTGACGGCGTTGAGTTTCAAGACTGAAACTAGCCAATTGGGCGAACGGGCCAAGAACGACAAGGCATTTGCCGATCAAATTGCCGCCGACGCCAAGCTCAACGTGCGCCCTGGCGGTGTGTTGATCAAGTCGGGCGACGAGATCATCGGCGCGATTGGCGTGGGTGGCGGCAAAACGGACGAAGAATGCGCTCTGGCCGGCTTGCGCAAGATACAAGGCAAGTTCTAGGCAATGACGCAAGAGGTCGAAGTCTTGGATTGTCGCGCTGATCGCCTTCCATTGGCTACTGGCCGCTTCAATAGCCCAAACCTTCGCTAGCGGTAAAGAATAAGACCCATATTCTGATAGTTGTGTTTTCGAGGCCAGTCGCACGACTGGCCTTATTTTTTCCATTTTATAACTTATTGGAATAAAATTATTTAAAAACATTCTTTTCAATTATTTTTATCCCGACTTATAGTACCCTCGTTGCCATTAATGAGGTTAGGGAAACCATGACGAATACCGTACGCCAACATCTGGCGCATACCAACGAAATCGGCCCCGCCTACGCCGAGCAACTATTACCTGAGATCAAGAAAGCTTTGCTGGGGCTGCGCTTCGGCTCGATCGAACTCACCGTGCACGAAGGCAAGGTGACACAGATCGAACGCAAGGAAAAATTCCGTTTCCAACAATAACGACGGTATTGAATACGAGCGAATAGCCATGAGCGGCAAGAACAAAGTTTTGAAGAATCCGACAATTGGCGCAATGTCGATCGACGTTGCGCAGGAGATCGGCCATATCGTGAGTCAACTGCGCGACATTCGCGATGCCTCTCTTGAGCATCGCAATCGCCTCGGACGTCCACCCAAGCTGCCCTCTCGCAAGGTGCTGGCTACCGTCGTGGACGCTCTCGCCGCTGCGTTGTTCCCCAATCGGCTGGGTCCGGCCGGCCTGACAGAGGAAGGCATCGACTATTTCGTCGGTCACACCCTGGATACGGCGTTGCGCGACCTCACAGATCAGGTGCGGCGCGAACTTAAGTTTGCCGGCGAACAAGCGGATGCAGATATTCAGGCTCGGACATTGGTGAGGGCATTTGCTGCAGAGCTACCCCAGATTCGCAGCTTGCTGGATTCCGACGTGCTGGCTGCCTACGAAGGCGATCCTGCGGCACGCAGTATCGATGAAGTACTGGTGTGCTATCCAGGCATTACCGCCGTCATTCACCACCGCATCGCCCATGTCCTGCATTGCCTCGGCGTGCCGCTGACGGCGCGCATCATCGCCGAGATTGCCCATTCCGAGACCGGGATCGACATTCATCCAGGCGCCGAAATCGGCGAAAGTTTTTTCATCGACCACGGCACGGGCGTCGTCATCGGTGAAACTGCCGTCATCGGCAAGCATGTGCGGCTTTATCAGGCGGTGACGCTAGGCGCTAAACGGTTTCCAAAGGAGGAAAGTGGCACACTGGTCAAAGGCAACTTGCGCCATCCCATTGTCGAAGACGATGTCGTGGTTTATGCCGGGGCGACGATTCTGGGCCGTATTACCATCGGCCGCGGTTCGACTATCGGCGGCAATGTGTGGCTGACGCACAGCATTCCTCCGGATAGCCATATCGTGCAGAACCCGCACAGCTAAACTAGCGATTAGCAAGGCTCGCAAGTGATTCGCTAGCCTAGGCAATACCGCCGACCGGCACATCCGGAGGCGTACTTAATAAGAAGTCCGCAATCTGACCAGGCCACTGGAGGGGAGCAGAACCCAAAGGAAGTGTCATGGCAGATATTCACGAAGCTCAAACCGCGTTAGGCGACGTCGCCGCACGTACCCTGGCAAACGCCACCAAAACCCGCCCAATGATGGGCACCATCACGCCGCGCTGGCTGCCTCAGTTGTTGCAGTGGGTACCGGTGGAAGCTGGTATCTACCGCGTCAACAAGGTGAAGGATGCGTCCCAGGTCACCGTCGATTGCTCGCAACGCGACGAGCGCGAGTTGCCGGCTACTTATGTCGATTACGAGGAATGGGGCCGTGAGTACATGCTGTCTGCGGTCAATACCGTGCTCGATGTGCATAGCCGCGTGGCCGACCTTTACAGCAGCCCGTTCGACCAGACCGGTGAGCAGCTGCGCCTCATCATCGAAACGGTGAAAGAGCGCCAGGAAAGCGAACTCATCAACAACAAGGAATACGGGCTGCTCAACAACGTCGCCAAGGAACAGCGCATTAGCACCCGCACCGGCGCGCCGACCCCGGACGACCTGGACGAGTTGTTGACCAAGGTATGGAAAGAACCCGGCTTCTTCCTTGCCCATCCGCGCACCATCGCCGCTTTCGGCCGCGAATGCACTCGCCGCGGCGTGCCGCCCCCGACGGTTTCGCTCTTCGGTTCGCAGTTCATCACCTGGCGCGGCGTGCCGTTGATTCCTTCGGACAAGATACCGGTCAAGGGCAACAAGTCCAATATCATCCTGTTGCGCACCGGCGAATCGCGCCAGGGCGTAGTTGGCCTGTTCCAGCCAGGCTTGCAGGGCGAACAAAGCCCCGGGCTCTCGGTACGCTTCATGGGCATCAACCACAAGGCCATCGCTTCTTATCTCGTCTCGCTGTATTGCTCGCTTGCCGTGCTTACCGACGACGCGATTGCAGTGCTGGATGACGTGGTGGTGGACAAGTACCATGAGTACAAGTAACCCAGCCTATCCCGACCTGGCCGCGCTCGGCCTGCCGGAAGAGGCCGCGTTGCAGGCACATGCCAACCGTTTGTTTCGCGCCTCGGCGGCGGGAGCGGGGACAAGTTCAGTGCCGGCGACGCCGGGCTATTATTTCCTGGACTATGTGCCTTCCGGCTCCTCCGGCTTGAATGTTCCAAGCGCCAATGGCGCGTCGCCGCAATTGCCGGGGGTGTTGCCGAAAGTGCCGTTCGACGTAGACCTGGTGCGGCGCGATTTTCCGATTTTGCAGGAACGCGTGAACGGCCGTCCGCTGGTCTGGTTCGATAACGCCGCCACCACGCAAAAACCGCAAGCGGTGATCGACCGGATTTCGTATTTCTACCAGCACGAAAACTCCAACATCCACCGCGCCGCGCACGAACTGGCTGCCCGGGCGACCGATGCCTACGAAGAAGCCCGCGAGAAGGTGCGGGCGTTCCTCAATGCGGCTTCCAGCAACGAGATCGTCTTCGTACGCGGTGCCACCGAGGCGATCAATCTGGTGGCGCAGAGCTGGGGGCTGCAAAACATCGGCGCGGGTGACGAAATCATCGTGAGCCATCTGGAACATCACGCCAACATCGTGCCGTGGAAGCATCTGGCTGATGAAAAAGGCGCCGTGCTCAAGGTGATCCCGGTGGACGACGACGGCCAGATCCTGCTGGACGAATACGCGAAGCTGCTCGGGCCGAAAACCCGGCTGGTGGCTTTCACGCAGGTTTCCAACGCAGTGGGCACGGTGACCCCGGCCCAGCAGATTAGCGCCATGGCCCATGCCGTAGGCGCCAAGGTGCTGGTGGACGGAGCGCAATCGGTGTCGCACATGAAGGTGGATTTACAGGAGCTGGATGCAGACTGGTTCGTGTTTTCGGGCCACAAGGTGTTCGGACCCACCGGCATCGGCGTGGTGTATGGCAAGGAGGCATTGCTCAACGCCACGCAGCCCTGGCAGGGCGGCGGCAATATGATCGAGGACGTGAAGTTCGAGCGTATCCGCTACCAGGCTGCACCCAACAAGTTCGAGGCCGGCACGGGCAATATTGCCGATGCCGTCGGGCTTGGGGCTGCGCTGGACTACGTGACTCGACTGGGGCTCGACAATATCGCTGCTTACGAGCACTACCTGCTGGAATACGCCACCAGGCAAATCCGTGAAATTCCTGGACTGCGGTTGGTCGGCACTGCCGCGCATAAGGCCAGTGTGTTGTCGTTCGTGCTAGACGGATATTCGACCGAAGAAGTCGGCAAAGCACTCAACCATGAAGGCATCGCCGTCCGCTCTGGCCATCACTGCGCACAGCCTATCTTGCGCCGTTTCGGCCTTGAAGCGACAGTGCGGCCATCGCTGGCGTTCTACAACACTTGCGGGGAAGTTGATCTGTTGTCGGATACGCTAAATATGCTGCGTAGCGCACGGCCAGTTCGCCCCAAATAAGATTTGGATCAAATTTAGACGAGTAAAATTGGGTAATAAAAGTGCTGGTTTCATCATTCGAGCCAGCACTTTTTTACACTTAGAACTTACTGTTGTTGGCCAATTACTGCTGGGAAAATCCAGCTTATGTTTTTTATGATAGTGATGAGTAAAGCTGGAGATAGAAATTAGCTGATCTACTGCTATTGATTAAAGAGCAGACTTTCGACGTGGTAATTTAAGTTGACTGCTTGGGTCGAAAGTGAGAGTTCGCCGTCGAAGAAGCGGACACTCATCAGACCTTAGTCCCCATCGTCAAGTGTCTTTCACAAAGCTGACATCGTAGGAGCAGCACTTAAACGGCTGCTACGGCCGACACTCTGACAATCCGTTTTTCACTAAAGTTAAAAAACAAAAAGGCCCTGTCTGGGCCTTTTTGTTCATCTTCTGGTCAATTCCAGAAATCTAAAATTTTGGAAAAATCTAGAATCTGATGAGATCCTACAAGACTATACGTCCAAGTTGTTCACACCCAGCGCATTCCCTTCAATGAATGCCCTACGCGGCTCAACTTGATCACCCATTAGCGTAGTGAATATTTCATCCGCAGTAATCGCATCCTCTATCTGCACCTTGAGCAGGCGACGAACTTGAGGGTCCATCGTCGTTTCCCAAAGCTGTTGCGGGTTCATTTCGCCAAGGCCTTTGTAGCGCTGGATATTGAGGTTGGCTCGGACTTCATCGAGTAACCAGTCGAGGGCCTCCTTGAAGTTGCCAACAGCTCGCGTCTTCTCTCCGCGTTTAACGACGGCGCCTATGCCCAGCAATCCTTGTAGGAGATCAGCAGTCTTGCGGATTTGACGGAAATCGCCATTGCTCAGCAATTCATTATTGATGCTCATGCACTGCAAATTACCATGAACATATTTATTAATTTCAATGCGATAGGCTGCATTTTCCTGATCCGCAACGACATTGACTTCGGTATGGCTGCCGTGCAGTTGTGCACGCAACTGTTCCGCCGCAGAGTTAGCTTCGGACTCTGTGCCTAAGGAGAAATTAGACATATCGAGAATGGCGCGAAGGACGCCCTCATCGTAGAGAGGTGACAAGCGCTTGATCACAGCTTCCGTGAGGAACATCTCTTTTGCGATTAGGCCTAAGGCCTCTCCAGTAATCGTTTCCCCGTCACTGCGTACCTTCAACTCTGCACCATTAAGCGCGGATTGAAGCAGATGCTCGTTAAGTTCGTGATCGTCCTTAAGATATTTTTCTTCTCTACCCTGCTTGACCTTGTAGAGAGGCGGTTGGGCAATATAAATGTGGCCTCGCTCGACAAGTTCTGGCATTTGCCGGTAGAAGAATGTGAGCAGCAAGGTACGAATGTGTGCTCCGTCCACGTCGGCGTCTGTCATGATGATGATGCGGTGGTAACGTAACTTCTCCACATTGAAATCATCCTTGCCGATTCCCGTGCCCATGGCAGTGATCAACGTAGCAATTTCTGCAGACGATATGAGCTTGTCGAAACGCGCCTTTTCCACATTGAGAATCTTGCCCTTCAAAGGCAGGATGGCTTGGAATTTTCGATCGCGACCTTGCTTTGCTGACCCACCTGCGGAATCACCCTCCACCAGGTAGAGTTCACACTTAGATGGATCTCTTTCCTGACAGTCAGCAAGTTTTCCCGGCAGTCCAAGACCATCCATGACACCTTTACGACGCGTCATTTCTCGGGCTTTGCGGGCAGCTTCTCTCGCTCTTGCAGCATCAATGATCTTGGAGCAGATAATTTTTGCATCTACTGGATTTTCAAGGAGAAAATCCGAGAGCTTTTGTGCCACAACTTCCTGTACAACGGGCTGAACCTCGCTTGAAACCAGCTTATCTTTGGTCTGAGATGAAAACTTGGGTTCAGGTACTTTAACTGAGAGGACGCAGGTCAACCCTTCCCGCATGTCGTCGCCGCTGGTATCGACTTTGGCCTTTTTGGCCAATTCGTTTTGTTCAATATACGTATTGAGGGTACGGGTCATTGCTGTGCGCAATCCCGTTAAATGGGTTCCACCGTCTCGTTGGGGGATATTGTTTGTAAAGCATTGAACCGTTTCGGCGTAGGAATCATTCCATTGCATTGAAACTTCGACAGTCATTCCGTCTTTTTCGCCAATCGCATAAAAGACTTTGGGATGAAGGACGGTTTTAGAACGGTTCATATATTCCACAAAACCGCGCACCCCGCCTGAGTGGGCAAAGTTTTCTGTCTTGCCATTGCGCTGATCGATCAGCTCAATCTTTACGCCATTATTCAGGAAGGAAAGTTCACGAATACGCTTGGCCAGTATCTCGAAATGAAACTCGACATGCGTAAATGTTTCGACGGAAGCCATGAAATGAACTTCGGTACCTCGACGGTCCGTTGTTCCGGTCACCGCTAATGGAGAAACCGGGACTCCACGGTTGAATTCCATTTGGTGAACTTGTCCATTGCGGCAGATTTTGAGTTTGAGCCAATCTGATAGCGCATTGACTACCGACACCCCGACCCCATGCAAACCACCTGATACTTTGTACGAATTTTGATCGAACTTGCCCCCGGCGTGAAGTTCAGTCATCACAATTTCTGCTGCAGAACGCTTGGGCTCGTGCTTGTCGTCTTCTTTGACGTCTGTGGGAATACCACGACCGTTATCAGAGACGCTAATGGAATTATCCGGATGGATGATGACCTTGATATCGTCGCAATGCCCGGCAAGAGCTTCGTCGATGGCATTGTCCAACACTTCGAAAACCATATGGTGCAGACCGCTTCCATCTGATGTATCGCCAATGTACATCCCTGGACGTTTGCGTACTGCGTCCAAACCTTCCAGAATTTTAATGCTTGAGGAATCGTAATCTGTCATAGTGGTTTCACGTGAAACAATATTTAAGTGGCTGATTAAATTAAATTCTCATCGGCATGACAACATACCGATAATTTTGATTGTCCGGCACAGTAACTAAGCAACTGCTGTTTGCATCAGCAAATGCAAACTCTACCTTTTCGTTTTGGATGTTATTGAGGACATCAATGAGATATGTCACATTAAATCCAACATCTAACGGGTCACCGGTGTAGTTGATTTCCAATTCTTCCTCGGCCTCTTCCTGCTCACTATTGCTACTAATGAGACGAAGACTGTTAGCTCCCAAGACCATACGGATGCCACGATACTTTTCATTGGACAAAATCGAAGCGCGTTGCATGGCTTGTAAAACCATCACTCGGTTGATTTCAAACTTGTTTTGATGCCCAGTGGGAATTACACGGTTGTAGTCAGGAAACTTTCCATCAATAACCTTTGAAATCAATCGAATGTTATTGAAAGTGAAGTTAGCTTGATTGGAAGATATTTCAATCAGGACTTCTTCCTCACTATCGTCCATCAGTTTGATTAATTCTGTCACGGTCTTGCGGGGCAGGATAACTTCTTGTTTTTCAAAAGACTGTCCAAGATCGCATGAGATATAGCTTAAGCGATGTCCATCTGTTCCTACGATGTGCAGTTTTTCTGCATTGATTTCAAGTAATAACCCATTGAGATAATAACGAATATCTTGTTGGGCCATAGCAAATTCCACTTGCCGCAATAATTGGCGGAAAGCGTTCTGAGGCATTCGTAAGGTCAATTGGGTATTTGGAGTTCTTGTCATCGTGGGATAGTCCGCAGATGGCAAAGTTTGTAAGTTGAACTTACTTCTACCAGCACTGATTTGAAGACGTGAATCCTGATCAGCCAGCTTAATTTCACTGCTGTCTGGTAACGAGCGACAGATATCTAGAAGCTTTTTAGCAGAGACAGTTGTGGCAAATGAATCCCCTGTCTCATTAGGCACAGACATCGAGATTTGCATCTCAAGATCTGTTGCAGTAAGTGAAACCTGTCCATTGCTTCCTTCCAGGAGAAGATTAGAGAGGATAGGCAAGGTATGACGTCTTTCGACAATCCCGTTGACAGCGGATAACGGTTTTAAAAGAGTATCTCGATTAATATTTATCTTCATATATACACCTGATAAAAGCTAATAAAGCGACAGGAAATCTGTAGATAAGTCTATTTTTATAATAAAAACAATAAATTAACTAAACTTAAACTCGGTGAGAAAACTCTAGATAATCTGTGGATAGATTATGGACAAAAATTTCTAATAACAGAAAATGTAAGTTATCCACAATGTGTACACAAAACTATGCAAGGGTTATTAGTCACCTCTTAACACTTGGAGTAACAGGTTGTATTCCTTCACCAGGGTGGGTTCAGCGCTTTTCAGACTGTCAATTTTTTTACAAGCATGCATGACTGTCGTATGGTCACGCCCGCCAAAAGCTTCGCCAATTTCCGGAAAGCTGCTGTTGGTTAAATCACGAGCTAGCGCCATGGCTATCTGGCGTGGGCGTGCAATATTCCGAGAGCGTTTCTGAGAATACATTTCCGCAACCTTGATCTTGTAATAATCTGCTACGGTTTTCTGAATGCTCTCGATAGTAATCGATTGCACACGGCCAATAATGTCCTTCAAAGCATCTTTTACCAGATTGGTATCGATCGATTTGCCGGTAAAGTTGGCCATTGCGATCACTCGATTGAGTGCACCTTCCAGATCTCGCACACTAGAACGGATATGTTTGGCGATTAGAAATGCTACATCCTCTTCGAGTCGAATCTTTGCTGCATTGGCTTTCTCGATCAGAATGGCAACCCGCATCTCCAGTTCAGGCGGCTCAACGACAACCGTCAAACCCCAGCTGAAACGAGTTTTCAATCGATCTTCAATACCGCTGATCTCCTTAGGTAGGGTATCGCAGGTAATGACGATTTGCTTATTGGCGCCGATGAGCGATTCGAATGCGTAAAAGAACTCCTCTTGAGTACGCCCCTTTCCAGCAAAGAACTGGATATCGTCGATTAATAAGAGATCTAGGGAGTGGTAACGCTTTTTAAATTCATCAAAAGCCTTATGTTGATAGGCTTTTACTACGTCCGAAACATATTTTTCTGCATGGAGATAGCTGATACGAGCATCCGGACGTTGAGAACGCAAGTGGTTTCCAATGGCTTGAATCATATGGGTTTTACCTAACCCGACCCCGCCATAGACAAACAAAGGATTGTAAGCCCCACCTGGGTTCTCTGCCACTTGCAAGGCAGCAGCACGGGCGAGTTGATTAGCCTTCCCGGTAACGAAGTTGCTAAATGTGAGCGAGGGATTCAATCCACTAGTATCGGTTTTACTACCAGGCTTTACTTTTTTTGATTGGCTCGCGACAGGCTCTGGTGCTGGAGGAGCCGCGATTACAGGCGGCAGTTCTTGATCAGCTGCATCATCACTCAGCACCAATTCCACAGATATCGGACGAGAAAAAAAATCCTGTCCCAATTGATGAATTCGATCTAGGAATTTATCCTTGATGGATTGCATAACGAAACGATTGGGCGCGACTATGCGCAAGCATTCGTCAGAATCGTCGAGCTTGAGGGGTTTGATTAGCGTATTAAACTGCATGGATGACAGTTCGCGCTCGAATCGTCCTAGGCAGGCAAACCAGAAGTTTTCCATAGGAAGGGGTGGAATTATCTTTGGACCAGAAATCGCGGACCGCTGATTTTAGTACTTTTCCCCAACCTTATCCACAGACGGTACTGATTAAGCGAAAAGATAAATAAGTTGACAACTTGTGTGTTGGCAGAGTTTAATTATGCCCTTTTAAGTTTTTAAGTATTCAGAAAGAGGTTCGCGATGAAACGTACATATCAACCTTCCAAGGTTCGCCGCGCACGCACTCATGGCTTCCTGGTTCGAATGAAGACCAAGGGCGGCCGTGCCGTGATCAACGCACGTCGTGCCAAGGGTCGCGCCCGTCTCGCTGTTTAATTACGCGGAGCGTGGTTCGCTACGGCTTTCCAAGCCGATTGAAGTTGAAAAAAACGGATGAATTTTCATCCGTTTTTAGTTTCAAACAACGGATTTATGGAAATTGGCTGGCTGCTCACTACAAACCAAACGGGTTGGAGCACCCTAGAATCGGTATCGTTGTCAGCAAGAAGGTTGCTCGTAGGGCAGTCGCCCGAAACTATATGCGGCGAGTATTGCGGGAATGGTTTAGACATAACCAGGCAACTCTGATCGCCGTAGATATCGTCATACGTTTGAATAAGCCGTTTTTGAAAAGTGATTTTTCCACGGTACAAGCGGAATTGACGCGCATTTCCAAGCGATTACGTCTAAAATTGTTAGATGTTTCTGGAACTAACGGGAATGGCACGGCTCCTGATATTCATCATTAATGGATACCGCTGGTTGATCAGCCCGTTACTTGGAAATAATTGCCGGTTTACGCCCAGCTGTTCCCGTTATTCGATAGAAGCAATTTCAAAGCATGGAGCATTGCGCGGAAGTTGGCTGACGCTGCGAAGATTAGCCCGGTGCCATCCCTGGCATTGCGGCGGGCATGACCCTGTGCCTTAACAATTGAGAATATATGGATACCAAACGTCTTATCCTGTTTCTGATTTTTTCCTTTTCCATATTGATGCTCTGGGATGGATGGCAGCGCGAAAGTGCTCCCCCTACGATGGGCACTCAGAATGTGCAAACAGTTAATCCAACCGGAAAAACTGCTCAGCCAGTTGCCGCGCTTCCGCATTCCGACGCTTTTACGCTCCCTGCAGGTCAAAAAATCCATGTTAAAACAGACATGGTTGAAGCCATTATAGATACCCAAGGCGGCGACCTCCGCCATTTGGAACTGCTTCATCACAAGGCAACCGACAACAAAGATAAAAATTTTGTTCTGTTTGACGATCAATCGCTATCGCATCTTTACATTGCCCAGTCTGGATTGATCGGTAATGGTCTTCCTAATCATAAAGCGGCATTTGTAACCGAGAAATCGGACTATTCGCTTGAACAGGGGCAGGATAAGTTAGAGGTCCGTCTGACCTGGAAAAATGAGGCTGGACTTCAGGTAGCCAAGATCTATACCTTCCATCGCGGCTCTTATGTCACCGATTTGCGCTATGAGCTACATAATGCGAGCGGCCAAGCTGTCGACGCGTCAGCCTATTTCCAGATCGTGCACGACAGCCTATCGAGCAAGGGATCTGCGATGATGCCGACGTTCAGTGGCGCGGCTTATTTTACTGAGGGCGACAAATACAAGAAACTCAAATTCGATGAGATGAAGAAATCCAACTTGTCGAAAAATGCTACCGACGGCTGGATTGGCATGGTGCAGCATTACTTCGCGAGCGCCTGGATTTTGAAATCCGGCACTTCACGGGAGTTCTACACAAAAGATTTGGGAAATAACTTGTACTCTGCTGGCGAGGTCACTTCGCTTGGTAGTGTTGCTCCTGGCGCAACATCACAGATTGATGCTCGTCTATTCGCTGGCCCGCAAGAGCAAAAACACCTCAAAGAAGTTGCCCCTGGGTTGGAGTATACGGTTGACTATGGCTGGCTCACAGTGATTGCTACCCCATTGTTCTGGGTGCTGACGACAATTCAATCGCTCGTGCACAACTGGGGCGTGGCCATCATTCTGCTTACTGTTTTGCTCAAATTGATCTTTTTTCCCTTATCTGCTGCCAGCTACAAGTCCATGGCCCATATGCGCAAAGTGGCGCCACGGCTCCAGCAGATCAAGGAACGTTATGGCGATGATCGTGAAAAGCTGCACAAAGCCATGATGGAGCTGTACAAGACAGAAAAAATCAATCCTATGGGCGGCTGTTTGCCAATTCTGGTTCAAATTCCGGTATTCATCGCGTTGTATTGGGTGCTGCTAGGCAGCGTTGAAATGCGTCACGCACCCTTTATCTTGTGGATCAAGGATTTGTCTGCGACCGACCCCTATTATGTCCTACCTATCCTGATGGGCTTGACCATGATTATCCAGAGCAGCTTGAATCCCCCGCCGCCGGATCCTGTGCAGGCTAAAGTGATGAAGATCATGCCGGTCGCTTTCAGCGTATTCTTCTTCTTCTTCCCTGCTGGGTTGGTGTTGTACTGGTTAGTGAACAATATTCTGTCCATTGCACAGCAGTGGGCGATCAACCGTTCGATTGAAGGCGCCAGCAAAGGTGCCAAGGCCTGATGAAGGCACTATAGCCGCCATCGCCACCGCACCGGGGCGAGGCGGCATCGGTGTGATACGAGTTTCAGGGCGGGCCGCGCCCGATATCGCAGTCACCATTCTTGGACGCTGCCCCTCCCCCAGACACGCTACATATATCGACTTCCTCGATACCGATGGTTCCACTATTGACCGTGGTATCGCTATCTATTTTCCAGCGCCTCACTCTTATACCGGAGAAAATATCCTCGAGTTGCAGGGGCATGGCGGAACCGCTGTTCTCCAACGCTTGCTGCAACGATGCCTTGCTTTAGGTGCCAAGCTTGCCGAGCCCGGTGAGTTTACCAAGCGGGCCTATCTCAACGACAAGTTGGATCTTGCTCAAGCAGAGGCTGTAGCGGATTTAATCGACGCCTCTACCGATTTGGCTGCGCGTAGCGCCATGCGCTCTCTGTCCGGAGAGTTCTCTTCACATGTCCACGCCTTGCGCGAGCGGCTCATCAATCTTCGAATGTATGTCGAAGCGTGTCTGGATTTCCCAGAAGAAGATATCGATTTCATCACAGAGGGTGGCGTAATCGATAAATTGGAGTCCATCAGAAACGAATTGTCGCTCCTTTCGACTACGGCAAAACAAGGGAGCATTCTTCGCGAAGGCATTCAGGTCGTCTTGATCGGTCAGCCGAATGTTGGCAAATCGAGTCTCATGAATCAGTTGGCAGGACAGGATATTGCCATAGTGACCGCTATCGCCGGAACAACACGGGATACTATACGCAGTGAAATTCAGTTGGAGGGGGTCCCTATTCATGTGATCGATACCGCCGGGCTGCGCGAAACAGTCGATGAAGTGGAAATTTTTGGCATTCAGCGAACTTGGCGAGCCGCAGAAACTGCGCATATCGCATTAATTCTGGTTGACGCAACTCATGGCATTACCGAAAACGAAAAATCGATTTTGGCGCGATTAAGTGGCGTTCCTCAACAAATATGGATTCACAATAAAATCGATTTGGTTAATTCGAGTCCTGAAATTCGGGAGGTGGATGGAAAAACGCATATTTTCCTGTCCGCCAAAACGGGACATGGTATTTCCCTCCTGAAGCAGCATCTACTCGAACTTGCCGGATGGCGAGCTGGGACAGAAGGCGTTTTCATGGCTCGCCAGCGTCACTTAAAAGCGCTGGATGGTGTTTCACAATCTATTGAAAATGCGAAGAAAAACCTCAATCAGGCCGAGCTCTTAGCGGAAGATTTAAGGCTGGCGCAAGAGTCTTTGAACGAAATCACCGGCGAGTTCACTTCAGATGATTTGCTAGGAGAAATTTTCGGTCGATTCTGTATCGGCAAGTAAACGTTCCACGTGAAACACAAGGTTTTGGCCTGACAACGCGTGTTTCATGCAGTATCATTAACGACTTTTCTCAATGGGCAGAAAAGCCGTTTTCTAATGCAATTCCCTGAAATATTTGATGTAATTGTGGTGGGTGGTGGCCATGCCGGCACAGAAGCCGCATTAGCCAGTGCGCGCATGGGGCGAAAAACCCTTTTATTGACTCACAATATCGAAACTTTAGGGCAAATGTCATGCAATCCGTCCATTGGCGGGATTGGTAAGGGACATTTGGTCAAGGAAGTGGATGCGCTTGGTGGCGCAATGGCCACTGCGACCGATGAGGGTGGTATCCAGTTCAGGATACTCAATTCATCCAAAGGCCCTGCAGTCAGGGCTACTCGCGCTCAGGCTGATCGCATTCTTTACAAAGCAGCTATCCGGTGGCGCTTGGAAAACCAGCCCAACCTATGGCTGTTTCAGCAGGCGGTCGATGACGTCATTATTGAGGGTGACCGTATTGCTGGAGTCATTACCCAAATCGGTCTACGGTTCAAAGCCAAGGCGGTTGTGCTGACGGCGGGAACCTTCCTGAATGGGCTCGTGCATGTTGGGCTAGAAAACTACCGTGCAGGGCGAGCCGGAGATCCCCCGGCAATTTCATTGGCTGCGCGGTTGCGGGAGTTGAGCCTGCCTGCGGGGCGTTTGAAAACAGGTACACCTCCTAGGATTGACGGTCGCACGATCGATTATTCCGTACTGGAGGAACAACCAGGGGATGATCCTGTACCCGTGTTTTCTTTTCTAGGAAGTCCCGAACAACATCCACAACAGCTGCCTTGCTGGATTGCGCACACCAACGAACGTACGCACGAAATCATCCGCAGTGGGTTGGATCGCTCGCCCATGTATACAGGTGTGATTGAGGGGGTCGGTCCGCGCTACTGCCCTTCGGTTGAAGATAAGATCATGCGATTTGCCGGAAAGGAGTCGCATCAGGTTTTCCTCGAGCCTGAGGGATTGGCGACAAACGAAATTTATCCGAACGGGATTTCTACTAGTCTCCCTTTCGACGTGCAAATCAACCTCGTACGCAGCATCAGGGGTTTGGAGAACGCACACATTCTTCGGCCTGGCTATGCCATTGAATACGATTATTACGACCCGAGAGGGTTAAAGAATTCGTTTGAAACGAAAGCTATTCAAGGTCTGTTTTTCGGCGGGCAAATCAATGGTACGACTGGCTATGAAGAAGCCGCGGCGCAAGGTCTGTTAGCGGGTATTAACGCTGCCTTGTATGCCTGGGATGAGCCGGCCTGGTGTCCGTCTCGGGATCAAGCTTACATTGGCGTGCTGGTAGATGATTTGATTACTCGTGGCGTCAGCGAACCCTACCGTATGTTTACCAGCCGAGCCGAGTATCGGTTGATGCTGCGTGAAGATAATGCCGATATACGATTGACAGAGGTTGGCCGCAAAATAGGGGTTGTCGATGATGTTCGTTGGGAGGCATTTAGCAGGAAACAAGAAGCTATTGCGCGGGAAACTGAGCGTTTGAAAAGAACTTTTGTTTACCCGGCAATGTTGGATGAGACGATAGCTACCGCTGTCCTTGGTAAGCAGATCGAACGTGAATACCCGCTCTTCGAATTGCTACGTAGGCCCGAAGTGAGTTACGAAGCCCTCCTCTCGCTAACTGGAGATGAAGGTGAAAGTGATCCCCAGGTACGGCAGCAGCTGGAGATTAGTGCTAAATATCAGGGGTACATCGATCGCCAGCAAGATGAGATTCAGCGCTCTCGTTATTATGAATCGTTAGAAATACCAGAGGATCTCGATTACCGAGATGTGAAGGGGTTGTCGATTGAGGCGCAGCAGAAACTCAATGTCTACAAGCCCCAGACGCTGGGCCAAGCCGGACGAGTGTCTGGCATTACCCCGGCGGCAGTCTCATTATTGCTTGTATATCTTAAGAAAAAGTACAAAGCCAAAAATACCAAGGATTTGGGAGACGCTGCTTGAGCCAAGAACAATTGCTGGGGGATGGCTTGTCTGCATTAGGGCTGGCCTTGTCGCGGGAAACACAAGAAAAACTGCTCGAATATCTGGCGTTGATCAGTAAGTGGAACAAGGTGCACAACCTAACCGCAGTGCGAGATCCGGAGGAAATGGTGGGTTTGCATCTACTAGATAGCCTCGCGGTGCTCCCTCATTTGAAATGCTCGACGCTGTTGGATGTTGGCAGCGGCGCAGGCCTCCCAGGAATTCCGCTAGCTCTGGCGCGACCAGATCTTAAGGTGACGATCCTTGATTCAAGCCATAAAAAGACAACATTTCAGCGACAGGCAAAAGCAGAACTTGGAATTTCTAACCTTGAAGTTGTGTGCTCACGCGTAGAGCAATTCAAGCCTGCTCAACAGTTCGATTGTGTCATCTCCCGCGCGTTTTCAGATATTGCAGAATTTTTGAAACTGACTGCGCATCTAGTGGAACCTGATGGGCATTGGCTCGCGATGAAGGGGGTTTACCCCTATGAGGAGCTTGCTCAGGCTGGATTAGAGAATGTGGAAGTAGTCCCCCTGAGTGTGCCGGGTGTGGAAGCACATAGGCATCTTGTTCGTATTGAGGCAAAAAAATGAAAATCCTTGCAGTAACGAACCAGAAAGGTGGGGTTGGCAAGACGACCACTTGTGTCAATCTCGCTGCATCCTTAGCCGCAACCAAAAGAAGAGTTCTACTGATCGACCTTGACCCACAGGGTAATGCAACGATGGGGAGCGGGATCAACAAGGATGCCCTTGCTTCCTCGGTGTATGACGTACTCATTGATGACAAGGCGCTTACGGAAGTTATGGTACGAACCGAAAAGGGTAAATACGATGTGGTGCCGGCGAATCGCGAGTTGGCTGGGGCGGAGGTTGAGCTAGTCAATGAGTTTGCGAGAGAAACGCGACTTAAAAGCGCATTGGCAAAACTACAAGATGAATATGATTACATCTTGATCGACTGCCCACCTGCATTGAACCTAATTACCGTTAATGCACTGACAGCTGCACAATCGGTCCTGATTCCCATGCAATGTGAGTACTACGCGCTTGAAGGTTTGTCCGATTTAGTTAAAACCATCAAAAAAGTCCGCGCACATCTTAATCCTGTACTGGAAGTAGAAGGCTTGCTCAGGACGATGTTCGATAACCGAAATATGCTGGCGCAGCAGGTCTCGGCTCAGCTGGAACGTCATTTCGGCGACAAGGTATACCGGACGGTGATCCCAAGAAACATCCGTTTGGCTGAGGCGCCGAGTTATGGCGTCCCTGTGTTATTCCATGATCGCGCATCGAAAGGTGCCCAAGCTTATCTTGCGTTAGCAGGCGAGATTATCAATAGAGGTGTTAAGAATGGCTAATATGAGGGGGTTGGGGCGTGGGTTGGACGCTTTGTTGGGCGGCGATTTGGAAACGGTTGCCAGCAATGATGCGCTTCGTACGATGAAGGTTGGCGCCTTGCAGCCGGGCAAGTATCAGCCCCGGACACAAATGGATCAGGATTCCTTGCAGCAACTGGCCAGTTCAATCAAGACGCAGGGCATCATGCAGCCAATTCTAGTGCGGGCTGTGACTTCAGAAAAATACGAAATCATCGCCGGTGAGCGCAGGTGGCGCGCCGCTCAGCTGGCTGGGCTTGCCGAAGTGCCAGTCCTGGTCCGTGAAATCCCGGACGAAGCCGCTTTGGCGATGTCTTTGATCGAGAACATCCAGCGCGAAAACCTGAACCCCTTGGAAGAAGCAGTTGGGATCAAGCGGCTGGTGGATGAGTTCAGCATGACACATCAACTTGCGGCGGATGCGGTGGGCCGGTCGCGAGCTGCAGTAACCAATCTCTTGCGTTTGCTTAATCTAGCGCAACCAGTCCAGGATTTGTTGATGCAGGGAAAGATCGACATGGGGCATGCGCGCGCTCTGCTCTCCCTCAATGGAGCTAAGCAAATCACGACGGCGGAATATATTTCCCAGAAACAACTTTCGGTGCGCGAAGCTGAAGCCTTGGTAAAGCGGTTGATGGATAACGGTGAAAGCAATTCCAAGCCGGACAAGAAAGAAGACAAGGACGTATTGCGACTTCAGGAAGAGTTGGCTGAAAGCTTGGGTGCGAAAGTTAGGATTCAAGCATCTAAGAGCGGTTCTGGGACGGTAAGTATTCGCTATCACAATTTGGACCAATTGGATGATTTGATCGCCATTATGAAAAGACGATGATTCTCAAGCCAAGCAAAGTGAAATGAAAAAATCACTTTTGACTTGACTAGAAGGTCCGAAATCGTTGAAAATCTTTTGGTTTAGCTAAGCCGATGTGGGACGAGGGCAAGCAATGGATAATGTAACAAGTATTGCTACGGCTTTCGATAAGGCCCTTCGCCGGCAGCTGATCGTGACGCTGGTGCTAAGCATCTTGGCATATTTCGCTGCTGGCATGAACGCGGCCACATCAGTATTAGGCGGTGCTGCTGCAGCAATTTTAGGCGGATATGCAGGCATGAAAGTGGCAGAGGGCGGTAAAGCAAGCACGCCGGGCGGCGCACTCATGGTGCTGCTTAAGGCTGAGGCTGTAAAGCTCGGTGTGATTGCCGTGCTGCTGTTTGCGGTATTTAAGTTTTATAAGGGGTTGGTTCCACTGGCCCTGATTGGTGGTCTTGCTTGTGCGGCGCTCATCTCGGGCGCAGCGTTGCGGACCTTGGATGCTGATAAAAATTCGTAGGGTTTAGGAATGTCGACTGAACAAGCGCTGACGCCAGCGAGCTACATTGAGCATCACCTCAGCTTCAATGCGAAGGCTGTGGGGGATGGTGGTTTTTGGACGCTCCATATGGACACCTTGGTAATGTCCTGGTTGTTGGGTGCGGTTGCCTTTGGTTTGCTGTGGTGGATCGTTCGTGGCGCAACCGCTGGAGTGCCTACCAAGCGTCAGGCCTTTGTGGAGTTGCTGGTGGATTTTGTTGATACCCAAGTTAAAGGTATTTTTCACGGCAATCGTCATGCTTTCGTTGCTCCAGCAGCCTTGACAGTGTTTGTCTGGGTTCTGCTGATGAACGCAATGGACTTCCTGCCTGTGGATGTGATGGGGCAGCTTTATCACAATGTGCTGGGTTTGCATGCATGGCGTAGCGTCCCGACTTCGGATGTGAACACGACCTTCGCATTGGCGCTCTCAGTATGGCTGCTGATGATTTTCTTCAGCATCAAAGTCAAAGGTATTGGAGGGTGGGTTCACGAGTTATTCTGCTCCCCTTTCGGTTCTAATCCTTTAGTGTGGCCAGCCAACTTCCTGTTCAATCTGATTGAGTATGTGTCTAAGCCCCTTTCTCATTCGCTGCGTTTGTTCGGCAATATGTATGCGGGCGAAATTATTTTCCTGCTGATCGGCATGTGGGCGGCAACCGGGCTTTCCGGTTCCATCTTCGGTTCGATTCTTGGTGCAGGTTGGGCAATCTTCCATATCTTGATCGTTGTGCTCCAGGCATTCATTTTCATGATGTTGACCGTCGTCTACATTGCGATGGCTCACGAAAGTCACTAACCCTTTTCTTCACCCTCTTAAAATCTCGAAAGGAAATCTAAAGATGGAAAACTTGCAACTGTTGGCGATGATTCAGGCGTACACCGGTATCGGTATCGGTTTGATCATCGGTCTGGGCGCTGCTGGTGCTTGCGTGGGTATCGGTATCATGTGTGCCAGCTTCCTGGAAGGCGCTGCTCGCCAACCCGAAATGATTCCTGCACTGCAAGCAAAGGTTTTCCTGCTGCTGGGTCTGATCGACGCTTCCTTCATTATCGGTGTTGGTCTCGCCATGATGTTCGCGTTTGCAAATCCGCTGTTGGGCGTTGTTGCTGCTCACTAAGTTATAGGCTGGGTTTTAACAGCTAGGAGCTGAAATGAACATTAACCTGACACTGCTGGCACAGGCCGTATCGTTCGCGATCCTGATCTGGTTCACGGTGAAGTTCGTATGGCCGCCGTTGCTGACGGCGGTTGAAACTCGCCAAAAAACCATTGCCGACGGTCTGGCCGCTGCTGAACGCGGCAAGCATGATCTGGAACTGGCATCCAAGCGCGCAGCACAAGAGCTGCACGCTGCCAAGGAAAAGGCATCTGAAATCATTGCTCAAGCTGAAAAGCGTGCAACTGAGATCATCGAAGAAGCCAAAGGCAACGCTAAGATCGAGGGTGATCGCATCATCACCGGTGCCAAGGCTGAAATCGAGCAGGAAGTGAATCGTGCCAAGGAAGGTCTGCGTCAGCAGGTTTCCGAATTGGCGATTACTGGCGCCGAGAAAATTCTGCGCCGTGAAATCGATACCAAGGCGCATGCCGACATGCTGAGCGCCATCGCCAAGGAGCTGTAAGACTATCATGGCTGAAGCGGTCACCATTGCAAGACCTTATGCCGTAGCCGTATATCGGCTGGCTAAGGAAAAGAACGCGCTAGCGCGCTGGTCCGAAATGCTGGCATTTGCGACGGCGGTTTCTTCCGACCCGCAAATGCTGGCGCTCAACGATGATCCCAACACCCCCTCCTCGCAAGTAGAGAAGGTGTTTCTGGCAGTCTGTGGCGACAAGCTGGACGAGAGCGCAATCAATTTGATCAAGCTGCTCGTCGAATACGACCGCCTTAACCTGTTGCCTGAAATCGCTCGGTTGTTTGAAGAGTTGAAGGCTAACGACGAAGGTGTGCTGGATGCCGAAATTACGGCAGCTACCCAACCTGACGAAACGCAAGTGAACATGCTGGTAAGCCAGCTGGAAGCACGTTTCAAAAAGAAGGTTCTGGCACACGTCAAGGTTGATCCGGAAATTATTGGTGGCGTGATGATCGAGATCGGCGACACCGTTATAGACGCTTCGGTGCGTGGCCGCCTCCAAGAGATGGCGTATACGCTGAAAGGTTAGGAGACATAAATGCAGTTAACCACTTCTGAAATCAGTGAACTGATTAAGAGCCGGCTGGAAAATTTCAATGCCAGCGCTGAGGCTCGTACTCAAGGCACCGTGGTCTCCGTGACCGACGGTATCGTACGCGTCCACGGTCTTTCCGACGTGATGCAGGGCGAAATGCTTGAATTCCCGGGCAATACCTTCGGTATGGCCCTTAACCTGGAACGCGACTCCGTCGGTGCCGTGGTTCTGGGTGAATATGAACACATCTCCGAAGGCGCTACGGTCAAGTGTACCGGCCGCATTCTGGAAGTACCGGTCGGCCCGGAGTTGCTCGGTCGCGTGGTCAACTCCCTAGGTCAGCCGATCGACGGCAAGGGACCGATCAACGCCAAGCTCTCCGACAAGATCGAAAAGGTGGCTCCTGGCGTTATCGCCCGTCAGTCGGTTTCGCAGCCTGTGCAAACCGGCCTCAAGGCAATTGACTCCATGGTGCCGGTTGGCCGCGGTCAGCGCGAACTGATCATTGGCGACCGTCAGACCGGTAAGACGGCTGTTGCGGTCGACACCATCATCAATCAAAAGGGCCAAGGCGTTAAGTGTATCTACGTCGCTATCGGTCAAAAGGCTTCGACCATTGCTAACGTGGTGCGTAAGCTGGAAGAGCACGGCGCGCTGGAATACACCATCGTCGTGGCTGCTTCAGCTTCCGAATCCGCAGCGCTGCAATTCATTGCACCGTACGCAGGTTGCACCATGGGTGAATACTTCCGTGATCGCGGCGAAGACGCGCTGATCGTGTATGACGACTTGACCAAGCAAGCTTGGGCTTATCGTCAAGTGTCCCTATTGCTGCGCCGTCCTCCCGGCCGCGAAGCTTATCCTGGCGACGTTTTCTACTTGCACTCCCGTCTGCTCGAACGTGCTGCTCGCGTGAACGAGGAGTATGTTGAGAAGTTCACGAACGGTGAAGTCAAGGGCAAGACCGGTTCTTTGACCGCGCTGCCGATTATTGAAACCGCTGCTGGCGACGTATCTGCATTCGTGCCGACCAACGTGATTTCTATTACCGACGGTCAGATCTTCCTGGAAACGGACCTGTTCAACGCTGGTATCCGCCCCGCTATCAACGCCGGTATCTCTGTGTCTCGCGTCGGCGGTGCTGCGCAAACCAAGGTCATCAAGAAGCTGGGTGGCGGTGTTCGTCTGGCATTGGCTCAGTACCGCGAACTGGCTGCATTCGCGCAGTTTGCATCTGACCTTGACGAAGCAACCCGCAAGCAGCTCGAGCGCGGTCGTCTGGTGACGGAACTGATGAAGCAGGTTCAGTACTCGCCGATGAGCGTCTCTGAAATGGCTGTGTCTCTGTACGCTGCTAACGGCGGTTACCTGGACGATGTGGCGGTAAACAAGGTTCTATCCTTTGAATCCGCACTGCTCTCCTTCCTGAAGTCCAAGTACAAGAGCCTGATGGACAATATTGAGTCCACCAAGGATCTGAGCGGCGACGACGACAAGGCTTTGGCCGCCGCCATCAAGGACTTCAAGGCGACCAACGCTTACTAAGCCGGAGGCCCGAATGGCTGGCAGCAAGGAAATACGAACCAAGATCAAGAGCGTTGAAAACACGCGCAAGATCACCAAGGCCATGGAGATGGTGGCCGCATCCAAAATGCGCAAGGCGCAGGAACGGATGCGTGCTGCCCGCCCCTATGCCGAAAAAATCCGTAACGTGGCAGCGCACTTATCGCATGCTCACCCTGAGTACAAGCACCCTTTCCTGGTCGCACGTGAGAACGTGAAAAATGTCGGGATTGTCGTGGTGACCTCGGACAAGGGTTTGTGCGGTGGCTTGAACACCAACGTGCTGCGTCTCTCGCTCAACAAGATGAAAGAGTGGGAAAGTTCTGGCAAGAAGGTATCTGTGAGCGCTATTGGCAACAAGGGCCTGGGATTCATGAGCCGTATCGGCGGTAATGTGCGCTCCCAAGTGACCGGGCTCGGTGATGCGCCGCATATGGATAAGCTCATCGGACCGCTAAAGGTCATGCTGGATGCTTATGTCGCTGGCGAGATCGATGCGCTGTACGTTAGCTACACCCGCTTCATTAATACCATGAAGCAGGAAGCTGTCGTTGAGCAGATTCTTCCGCTTTCCGGTGAACGGCTGGGAGCTGCTGAAGGCCGTTGGGACTACATCTACGAGCCTGATGCGCAAGTCATTATTGACGAGTTGATGGTGCGTTACGTGGAATCGCTGATCTACCACGCTGTTGCTGAAAACATGGCTTCCGAACAGAGCGCTCGTATGGTCGCAATGAAGGCTGCATCTGACAATGCCAAGAATGTGATCGGCGAATTGAAGCTGGTGTACAACAAGGCACGCCAAGCCGCGATTACCAAGGAAATTTCCGAAATTGTCGGTGGCGCAGCTGCGGTTTAAGCGCCGTTACGGGTTAACGAATTAAAGATAGACGGGAAATCAACATGAGTTCTGGAAAAATTGTTCAGTGTATCGGCGCGGTGGTTGACGTAGAGTTTCCTCGCGAATCGATGCCTAAGGTATACGATGCCCTGGTGTTGGATGACACCAGCAGTACTTTCGCCGAAGCCGGCTTGACGCTGGAAGTCCAGCAGCAACTGGGCGACGGCGTGGTGCGTACCATTGCCATGGGTTCCTCCGATGGCCTACGCCGCGGTATGGCTGTGAAGAATACTGGTTCGCAAATTAGCGTTCCGGTCGGTCACGGCACTTTGGGTCGCATCATGGACGTGCTGGGTCGTCCGATCGATGACGCAGGTCCGATTGCAAGTGACGAAAAGCGTTCTATTCACCAAGAAGCTCCGAAGTTCGACGAACTCTCCCCTTCCGTTGACCTGCTGGAAACCGGCATCAAGGTGATCGACCTGGTTTGCCCGTTCGCCAAGGGCGGTAAGGTCGGTCTGTTCGGCGGCGCCGGTGTGGGCAAGACCGTGAACATGATGGAACTCATCAACAACATCGCCAAGCAGCACTCAGGTCTATCGGTGTTCGCAGGGGTGGGTGAGCGTACCCGTGAAGGTAACGACTTCTACCACGAAATGAAGGACTCCAACGTTCTGGACAAGGTGTCCATGGTGTTCGGTCAGATGAACGAACCTCCGGGCAACCGTCTGCGCGTGGCTCTGTCCGGCCTAACCATGGCCGAGAAGTTCCGCGATGAAGGTCGTGACATTCTGTTCTTCGTGGATAACATCTACCGTTACACGCTGGCCGGTACCGAAGTGTCTGCACTCCTGGGCCGTATGCCTTCCGCCGTGGGTTACCAACCGACGCTGGCTGAAGAAATGGGCCGTCTGCAAGAGCGTATTACTTCGACCAAGGTGGGTTCCATTACCTCCATCCAGGCCGTTTACGTCCCTGCTGACGACTTGACCGACCCTTCTCCGGCAACCACCTTCTTGCACTTGGATTCCACCGTGGTGTTGAGCCGCGATATTGCAGCCTTGGGCATCTACCCCGCTGTTGACCCGCTCGACTCGACCTCGCGTCAGCTCGACCCGCAAATCGTAGGCGAAGAGCACTACAGCGTGGCTCGTGCCGTTCAGTCCACGTTGCAGCGCTACAAGGAACTGCGCGACATTATCGCGATTCTGGGTATGGACGAACTGTCTCCTGAAGACAAGCTCAGCGTTGCTCGCGCACGTAAGATCCAACGTTTCTTGTCCCAGCCGTTCCACGTTGCTGAAGTGTTTACCGGTTCTCCCGGCAAGTACGTTCCGCTTAAGGAAACCATCAAGGGTTTCAAGGGCATCGTCAACGGCGAATACGACCATCTGCCTGAGCAGGCTTTTTACATGGTCGGCGGCATCGAAGAAGCTGTTGAAAAAGCGAAGTCCCTGTAATTACAGAGGCAAAGAGAGATTATGGCAATGACCATCCACGTCGATGTGGTAAGCGCTGAAAAATCCATTTACTCCGGGCTGGCAGAAATTGTGGTCGCCCCTGGCGTAATGGGTGAGCTCGGCATTCTGCCACATCACTCTCCGCTCATTACTCGCATCAAGCCGGGTCCGGTCCGCCTCAAGGTGCCGGATCAGGCCGAAGAAGAAGTTTTCTTCGTTTCCGGCGGAATCCTCGAAGTCCAGCCAGGTGTGGTAACTGTCCTTGCCGACGTTGCTATGCGTGGTCATGACATCGATGAAGCCAAGGCGCTTGAAGCCAAGGCAGCCGCAGAAGATGCAATGCGTAATAAAGGCTCTGAAATCGATTATGCGCGTGCTCAAGCTGAGTTGGCAGAAGCTGTCGCTCAGATTGCAACGCTTGAGAAGATCAAAAAGAAAACGCACTAATTCAGTAGGTTATAACTATATCAAGGCAGCCAGTGGCTGCCTTTTTTGTTTTATACTTACGCAATGCAAAAACCCCCCCTTAACGTCGTTATCCTTGCTGCAGGCAAGGGGACGCGCATGTACTCCGATCTTCCAAAAGTTCTTCATCCGTTAGCTGGCCGCCCTTTACTCAATCACGTCCTAGATACTGCTAGAAATGTCGATGCGAACAAAGTGTGCGTTGTATATGGTTTTGGCGGGAATATGGTTCCAGACACTATTGCAGACCAGAGCATCGCATGGGCTCTTCAGGCTGAGCAGAATGGAACAGGTCATGCAATGCAGCAAGCACTGCCACATCTTGACGTCGATGCGACTGCATTGATGCTATTAGGGGACGTACCGTTAATTGAGGAAAGCACCTGTCGCGAGGTTATTCAGCAAGCCGAGAACGGTAATCTGGTCGTATTGACCATGAATAAAACTGATCCTAAGGGTTATGGGCGGATTGTTAGGAATGCCGATGGGAATATCACATCCATCGTTGAACACAAGGATGCAACGGAGCACCAACGAACAATCCGCGAAGTAAATACCGGAATCATGGCTGCACCTGTAGAACGGTTGAAGAAATGGTTACAACAACTGCGCAACGATAACCAGCAAGGCGAGTACTACTTGACGGATATCATCGGTATGGCCGTCATGGAAGGCTTGCCCGTGACAAGCGTACAAGTCAAGCATGAACACGAAGCCATGGGCATTAACAGCAAGGCTGAGCTTGCCTTGGCCGAGCGTATTTTCCAGCGACGACAGGCAGATGCACTGCTGGCGAAGGGAGTCACGCTAGCAGATCCGAGCAGAATAGACATCAGGGGATCAATAAATTGCGGACGTGATGTCTTCATAGACATTAATTGCCTATTCGAAGGTGATGTAGAACTAAGCGACGGCGTTACGATCGGACCCAACTGCATCATCAAGAACTCGTGTATAGCATCAGGAACCACTATTCAGGCCAACTCAGTCATGGAAGAGGCACGTATTGGCGAAAATACCAGAATAGGTCCATTCGCACGAATTCGCCCTGGCACTGTCATCGAAAACCAGGCCCATGTCGGGAATTTCGTTGAAGTGAAAAACAGCCGCATTGGTGAGGGTAGCAAGGTCAATCATTTGAGTTATATTGGCGACAGCGATGTTGGCTGCGATGTGAATGTGGGCGCTGGAACAATTACCTGCAATTACGATGGCGTTAACAAGCACAGAACGGTCATCCGCGACCGTGCCTTTATTGGTTCTGATTCACAGTTGGTGGCACCAGTTGAGATTGGGGAAGGCGCAACCATCGCGGCCGGATCGACCATTACGAAAAACGCTCCGGCTGGTGAATTGACCTTGTCTCGGGGCAAGCAAGTTACGATTAGCGGCTGGAGACGGCCAGAAAAGAAGAAATAGTATGTGTGGAATTGTCGGGGCGATCGCAAGCGGCGATATCGTTCACACCCTGGTAGATGGCCTTAAAAGGCTCGAATACCGTGGGTACGATTCGGCTGGGGTAGCGGTTCTGGATCAAGGTGAGATCAAACGTGTGCGCCGCATCGGCCGTGTAGCTGAGATGGAGCGTGCTGTTAAAGAGACCGGGCTGGAAGGGGCTGTTGGCATTGGCCATACTCGCTGGGCAACCCACGGTGGTGTAACAGAGCCGAATGCTCATCCGCATATATCAGGCGAACTTGTTGCGGTGGTGCACAACGGAATCATCGAGAATCACGATGAAGAGCGAGATTGGTTGAAGTCCTTGGGCTATGTTTTTGAATCCCAGACCGATACAGAGGTCATCGCACATCTGGTGCACCATTATTACAAGCAAACAGGCGATTTATTCGATGCGGTACGGCAAGCGATCAAGCGCTTGAAGGGGGCTTATGCCATCGCCGTAATCGCTGCAGATAAGCCCGATCAAATGATTTGTGCGCGCATGGGGTGTCCACTGCTGGTTGGCCTCGGCGAACATGCCAATTACGTGGCTTCGGATGTCTCTGCACTGCTTGCTGCAACCCGTCGGGTGATATTCCTCGACGAAGGCGATGTTGTCGAGTTAAGTCGCGAAGCGGTGAAGGTCATCGATAAGAATGGCAATGCGGCCGACCGCGCCGTACATGTCTCCGACGTCAGCCTCACATCGTTGGAACTTGGGCATTTCAGCCATTTCATGCAGAAGGAAATTCATGAACAGCCTAAGGCACTATCGGACACTATCGACCAGGTAATCGAAGGTGGATTGGACCCCAGCCTGTTCGGGGAAAATGCCTTGCAGTTGCTGCAAGACATTGAAGGAGTGCAGATCCTCGCTTGCGGCACTAGTTACTATGCCGGGATGGTGGGCAAGTACTGGCTGGAATCAATCGCCGGGATTCCAACCAATGTCGAAATCGCCAGCGAATACCGCTACCGCGACGTTGCGGCCAATACCAATTATCTCATTCTCACGCTTTCGCAGTCCGGGGAAACGCTGGATACGATGGAAGCGCTGAAATATGCGATCTCCTTGGGCCACGAAGCGACATTATCGATCTGTAATGTTCGGGAGAGCGCCCTCCCTCGTGCTAGCCGCATGGTGTTCTACACTCGTGCTGGCGCAGAAATTGGCGTGGCGTCGACCAAGGCGTTTACTACTCAGTTGGTTGCGCTGTTCACCCTCTGTCTGACGTTAGCGAAATTACGTGGCAGGCTTGATGCGAAGCAGGAAAGCGAGTACCTCGATGCACTGCGCCACTTACCGGGCAGCGTTCAGCACGCGCTCAATCTTGAACCCCAAATTAAGGCATGGGCCGAACGGTTCGCTGATAAATCGCATGCCTTGTTCCTGGGACGCGGTCTGCACTATCCCATCGCCCTTGAGGGTGCGCTCAAGCTCAAGGAGATTTCGTACATTCATGCCGAAGCCTACCCAGCCGGAGAATTAAAGCACGGACCTTTAGCGTTGGTCGATGCAGAAATGCCGGTCGTGGTCATTGCGCCTAACGACAGCTTGCTGGAAAAGGTGAAATCCAACATGCAGGAAGTTCGGGCGCGAGGCGGTGAGTTGTTCGTATTTGCCGACCTTGATAGCCATTTCGGTGAGCAAGAAGGCGTGCATGTAATCCGGACGCCGCGTCATGCGGGTGTACTATCACCGGTTGTGCATGCGATACCGGTACAGTTGCTGGCCTACCACACAGCCTTAATGCGAGGTACGGATGTGGATAAGCCACGCAATCTTGCCAAGTCAGTTACCGTGGAATAAGGATAAAAAATGTCGGTTGTGGCGGTGTTCAATCAAAAGGGCGGCGTGGGGAAAACCACCACGAGTTTGAACTTGATGGCAGCGCTGGCACAGCGAGGCCGATATCCGCTTGGTATCGATCTAGACCCACAATCTCACCTGACGCTGGCATGCGGCATCAAATCCATCCCCAGTTCGGAAACCGTATACGCCTTCTATGCCGAAAACAAGCCGCTTTCGCAGATCATGCGAGAACTGCCAAGCGGGGCGCATATCATCCCGGCACACATGGAGTTGTTCAAGATTGATTCGCTCTATGGTCGTAATCCCAATATCACGAGCCAGCTAAAACGCGGCCTAACGCAGGAATTACTGCCGGACGAGATGATCCCGGTGCTCATCGACTGCTCGCCGATGCTTGGAGTGCTTTCCCTCAATGCAGTATTTGCATCCCAACGGTTGCTGATTCCGGTATCAGCAGATTATCTTTCCATGCAGGGCGTTAACCGGTTGGATGCTGCCTTGCGTGTACTCGAAAAGCCCCTGGGCAAGCGCATCGATCGGCGTATCGTGGTGACGCGTTTCGACTCTCGCCGCAAGCTCTCATACGATATCTACGACAAGCTGCGGGAGCACTACGGTAAGGATTTGTGCGAAACCCGCATTGCTGAGACGGTTGGACTTGCCGAAAGCCCGGCACACGGGAGAGACGTCTTTACCTTTGCCCCTCACAGCCAGGGTGCCAAGGATTACAACGCGCTTGCAGAGGAGCTGCTGGATAGTGGGTTCTTTAACCCGAACTAGTTAAAGCGGTTTATCCTCCAGCCGTGGTTTGCGAGGCGCACGTCGTGTAAGCCAATCCCACAGCGGTGCCGGTAAAACCCGCATGAGTCGGCCAAGGGCAGCCATCTGCCAAGGTAGGATCGCATAGCGGCGCTTCTTTTCAATGATTGCCATCATCTTCCCCGCGGCTGCATCCACTTCCATCATGAAAGGCATGCGGTAGTGGTTCACATCGGTCATCGGAGTTCGAATATAGCCGGGGGAGATGGTAGTAACGCTCACACCGCTGCCTGAGAGCTCCGAACGCAAACTTTCCAGATAGGTGATGGCTGCTGCCTTAGATGCAGAGTAAGCGCTAGCCCCAGGAAGGCCTCGGATGCCTGCAACACTGGCAATCCCAACCAGCCTCCCTTCACCCTTCTGCCGCATGAGGGATACAAACGGTAAAAAGGTGTGCACCATTCCCAGGACGTTGATATCCATTATCGCGCGAAAAGCCGAAGCATCTTCGGGACGTTCGGTTAGCGTGCCGCGGGATACGCCGGCATTGGCGATAACGATATCCGGCAGACCAAATTGATCGATAAAATTGGACGCAGCTTGCTGCATTGCGATGGGATCGCGCACATCTACCAGGTAAACGGCACAGGGAACATCCAGCGACTCGGCAAGCATCTGCAGACGCTCGGCATTGCGGCCAACTAATCCCAAGTGCGCACCTTCAGCAGCGTATTGTCTAGCCAGCGCAGCCCCGATCCCGCTGGAGGCACCAGTAATAAAAACCCGCCGAGCGGCGGGTTCTGTGCGGGATGAAGCTGTTGGAATCAACGCTTCTGGGCCTTTTCCTGGCGTACCTTTTCAATCAGGTAGTCTGCAACCTTCAAGGCTTGCTCGTTACCGCCGGCCAAAGTGCTGGAGGTGTAGTAGCGTCCATCGATAATTAATGTCGGAACGCCGGTCGCGCCGGAGGCGCGGAACACTTGTGCAGCCTTCATAAGCTTGGTGTTGACCGAGAAGGAATTGAAGGTTTCTTCGACTTTCTTGCGGTCGAGGCCGCTCTGCTTGGTGATCCAGTCAACCGTTGCCGCTTCATCGTTGGGCAGGAAGAGATGCTGCTTATGAAGTGCATCGAACAGCGGCTGATGCAGCTTCTCAGTCAGCCCCAAGGCTTCGAGTGTATAGAAGGCTTTGGCCATGGGGGCCCAATCAGGACGCGGCAAACCGGGAATGCGCTTGAAAGCGACATCCTTGGGCAGCTTCTTGACCCAGGCATTGAGCGTGGGCTCAAGCTGGAAGCAGTGCGGGCAGCCGTACCAGAACAATTCCGTGACTTCGATCTTGCTCGGATTATCCGTAGGAATTACGGCCTGGGTTTGCATATAGTCGAAACCAGGCTGCGGCTCGGCGGCAGCAAGCGAGGCGAACAGCATGAGAACAGCAGCGACAAACGATTTCATGTGGATTCCTTCTATCTCTATTGGTCTGGAACGTTGTTGCGAATCTTGATCAGATCTGCATTGAAGCCATTACGGGCCAACTCGGCGCGCGCCTTGTTGATCTCGTCAAGGTTTGATAACGGGCCGACGCGTACGCGATGCAAAATACCTTTATCGGGAATATTGGCAGTCTGTACCACAGCTTCCAAGCCGATCAACGCCAGCTTGGCTTTGGCATTGTCCGCTTCCTGCTCGGTCTGAAACGCGCCGACTTGCAGGAAGTAGCTTTCAGTGGCGGGCTTCTCGCTCGGCTGAGACTTTTGCTCGCTTTGCTTGATTTCCTGCTCTGAAACGGGAGACTCATTGCCAGTCAGGATGCCGTAGAAGGTGAAACGGTCTTCCTTCTTGGCATCCGGCTGGGCTTCAGCCTTATCAGCTGGAGCATTCTTATCTGCTTTTTCGGCTGGTTTTTCTGCAATCGAAGGCTGCTCAGCTGCTGGTTGAACGCGCTCATGGAATGCGCTTCCACCTTGCTTCACGAAAACAGCTACGCCGACGGAAGCCCCGATTCCGAGTAAGAGTCCGACCAGCAATCCGGAGAGAAACGGGCTACCCTTACTGCCGCTTGATTTGGACTTGGGAGCCGGTTTGTAGTCTTTACTCATTTACATTTTCTCCGGGGCGGTAACGCCAAGCAGGTCTAGGCCCGACTGCAGCACCTGGCGCGTGGCTAAGACTAGGGAAAGGCGCGCCAGTTTCACAGCCTCGTCATTTACCAGGAATTGGTGGGCGTTGTAATAGCTGTGTAGATCGCCAGCGAGGTCTTTTAGGTAATAAGCGGCGATATGGGGCGAGAGTTCGCGGGCCGCGTTATCGACGACGTCGGGATACTCTGCCAAGCGTTGCAACAGCGCCGTTTCATGGGGCTCCTTCAGTACCGACAAATCGACATCGATCAGGCTGGCTTCATTGCCGCCCCACTGCTCCAGAACACTGCAAATCCGGGCATGCGCGTACTGGATGTAGTACACCGGATTGTCATTGGTCTGGGCGCGGGCGAGGTCGATATCGAACACCAACTGCGAATCGGCACGACGCGCAGCGAGGAAGTAGCGGGTGGCATCGCAGCCGACTTCGTCGATGAGGTCGCGCAAGGTGACGTAGCTGCCGGCCCGCTTGGAGATCTTAACCTCTTCACCGCCGCGCATCACGGTCACCATCTGGTGCAGCACATAGTCCGGCCAGCCTTGCGGAATACCAACGTCCAAGGCTTGAAGCCCGGCCCGCACGCGGGTAATCGTGCTGTGGTGGTCAGCGCCCTGTTCGTTGATGACGCGCTCGAAGCCGCGTTGCCATTTGTCCTTGTGATAGGCAACATCCGGTACGAAGTAGGTATAGCCGCCTTCGCGCTTTCGCATCACACGGTCTTTGTCATCGCCGAAGCTGGTAGTGCGCAGCCACAACGCGTCGTCCTGCTCATAGGTATGGCCGCTGGCGATTAAGTTCCTGACGGTTTCCTCGACCTTGCCTTCGGTATAAAGCGCGGATTCCAGCGAGAACACGTCGAAGCTGACCTGGAAAGCCTTGAGATCCAGATCCTGCTCCCGGCGTAGATAAGCCACCGCAAAATGGCGAATCGCCTCCATATCGTTTGGATCGCCCTTGCCGACGATGTGTTGGTCTTCAGCATCGATGGTCAGACGTGCCATATAGGCATTGGCGACATCGATGATGTAATCGCCGCGGTAACCGTCTTCTGGCCAGGCAGGATTATCCGGGCCAATGCCTTTGCAGCGCAGTTGAACGGACAATGTCAGGTTATCGATCTGTTGGCCGGCGTCGTTGTAATAGAACTCGCGGGTTACGTCCCAGCCCGTGGCATCCAGAAGCCGGCACAAGCAGTCGCCGACTGCTGCACCCCGCCCATGGCCGACATGCAGCGGGCCAGTCGGGTTGGCGGAAACGAATTCGACCATGACCTTGCGGCCTTCGCCCGTGGTATTTCTACCGAACGCAGCACCTTGCGCATGAATCTGGCCGACCACGGCCGTCTTGGCGGCAGGCGACATGAAGAAATTGATGAAGCCGGCGCCGGCGATTTCTGCTTTTTCGAGATACGGTGAACCAGGCAGTGCCTTGAGCAATGCTTCGGCGATGGCGCGTGGATTCTGGCGCAACGGCTTGGCCAGCGACATCGCCAGGTTGGTGGCGAAATCCCCGTGCTGAGCAGTCTTGGGGCGCTCAATCAGGATGGAGAAATCTTGCAGGTCGGGGGCAACGGCCTTTGCCGCTTGCGCCAGCAATTCGGTAAGATGCGCTTTCAAAGTATTCTTTTATATAAAAAGCAGTATTTTAACGTTTTCCATTAACGGCTGCATTGCAATAACGCGTCGGCCACACCTTCTGATGACATCCCGATGAGCATTTTGCGCGTCGCCCTGGACGTGCCGCTGGACACGCTGTTCGACTATCTCGATGCCGGCCATCAGGCAGAGGTCGGTATGCGCGTTCTCGTCCCTTTTGGCAGGCGGCAAATGGTCGGCGTCGTGCTTGAGATCGTGGAGCAATCGCAGCTTGATAACGACGCACTCAAACCAGTGCTCGAAGTTTATGGCGGTGAGCCCACGCTTTCATCAGAAATACTACGGCTACTTAATTTTTGTGCGGACTACTACCATTATCCGCTGGGGCAGATCGTTATGTCCGTGCTGCCGGGAAGATTGCGGGAGGCCCGCCTTGCCCTGCTGGAAAAAATTCTGGGATATCGCCTGAGCGAGCTTGCTCGGCAGGCCAGTTTGGAAGTATTGCCCAAGCGGGCCTTGATTCAACGCCGACTATGGCTGGCGTTAGAGAAACAAGGATCGTTGACGGCTGAAAACCTCGGGGAAACCAGCGACAACTGGCACACTGCAATCAAAGCCATGCAAGCCGCAGGATGGGTGGAATGCGTTGAACTAAAACACGTCATCCCATCAGCGCCGTCAGCGATTGCGAGGCCGGCACTAAACGAGGATCAGGCCGCAGCAGTAGAAGCGGTTACCCGGCAATTAACGGGATTCAAGGCTTGGTTGCTGCACGGCATCACTGGCAGCGGCAAAACCGAGGTCTACATGCGCTTGTTGGAAAGCGCATTGGCCGCGCCTGAAGCCCAGGTGCTGGTCTTGGTGCCCGAGATCAATCTCACCCCCCAGTTGCAAGCGCGCTTCAAGGCTCGGTTTCCGCACGAACCCATGGTCGCCCTTCACAGCCAGATGAGCGACGGCGAGCGGCTGCGCAATTGGCGGCAAGCTGAATCCGGTTTGGCTCGCATCGTCATCGGAACGCGGCTTTCCGTTTTCACGCCCATCCCCAACCTCAAGCTTGTGGTTGTGGACGAAGAGCACGACGGTTCCTACAAGCAACAGGACGGTATGCGCTACTCGGCGCGGGATGTGGCCGTGGTGCGGGCCAAACAGGCCGGCATTCCTATCGTCCTTGGATCAGCCACGCCTTCGCTGGAAACCTGGCACAACTCCCAAGCCGGTCGTTATGCCTTGCTGACGCTTGGCCAGCGCGCCGTAGCGCAGTCGCAACTCCCGGACATCATCACCCTGGATGCCCGCACTCCCCAGCTTAAGGACGGGCTGACGCCGGCGTTGATCAATGCCCTGCATGATCGCCTGGCGAAGGGAGAGCAAAGCTTGCTGTTCATTAATCGGCGAGGATATTCGCCGGTGCTGCTTTGTTCAGCCTGTGCTTGGGTCGCGCCATGCGAACGGTGTAGCAGCCGCTTGGTAGTGCACTTGCGCCAACGACGTCTCAAGTGCCATCACTGCGGGCATGAAGAGCGTATCCATGTTCAATGCCCCAACTGCGGCAATCCCGATCTTCATCCCACAGGTCATGGAACACAGCGGCTCGAGGCCACCCTTGCGGAGCTTTTTCCCGAAGCCAGGGTGCTGCGTGTGGATCGGGACAGCACGCGCCGCAAAGGCGCGCTGGAAGACATGATGGCCGAGGTGCATGGCCGGCGGGTCGATATCCTGGTCGGAACGCAGATGCTGGCGAAGGGGCACGATTTTCCCAATCTCACCCTTGTTGGCATCATCGATACCGACAGCGCCTTGTTCAGCCCGGATTTTCGTGCGGCTGAGCGCTTGTTCGCCCAACTCATGCAGGTGGCAGGGCGCGCAGGGCGTGCAGAAAAACCAGGGGAAGTCCTGATCCAGACGGCGTTTCCGGACCATGTGTTGTTTGAAGCACTCAAACGCCACGATTATGCGGCCTTTGCCACAACGCTGTTGCAAGAGCGCAAGACGGCCATGTTCCCGCCCTATTGCTTTCAAGCGCTGTTGCGGGCCGAGGCGCAGAAGTTTGAACCGGTACGGGATTTCATCGCTGAAGCTGCCAATATTGCCTATGGTTTGGACGGCGCCGTGATGGTTTACGATCCAGTGCGTCCGACTATGGCGCGGCTCAACGGTATGGAACGCGCGCAGCTCCTGGTACAAGCCGAGCATCGTCAAGCATTGCAGGCATTCCTGAAGCAGTGGATGGGGATGCTGCGGAGCTTGCCGCTGGCTGCCAAGGTGCGTTGGAGCCTGGACGTCGATCCGCTGGAAATCTAGTGACCGGGAATCAAGCCGGTCTTGGGTTTGGGCGTGACGTAACGCGTGTTGATCGAACCATCCGGCTCAAGCAGCTTGTGCTCATGCTGCCATAACTGTTCCGCTCGATCGCGCATCTCGGCGCTTGAATAATTACGTTCCTCAAGCACGATGCCGAACGGCCCTTTGAATTTGGCGTGATAAGCGGTGGCTGTTGTCCCAGGCTGAGTCTTCCTGGATTTGGCTGGCAGAGAGGTGACTTTGGCAGAGGACTCCTGTTCAGCAGTTTTGCCGGGCGCAGTATTTACCATAGGACCTGAAATTTCCGGAA
Organism: Novimethylophilus kurashikiensis; assembly: GCF_003112435.1. Classification (GTDB taxonomy): domain Bacteria; phylum Pseudomonadota; class Gammaproteobacteria; order Burkholderiales; family Methylophilaceae; genus Novimethylophilus; species Novimethylophilus kurashikiensis. Next base: position 606,199 of record NZ_BDOQ01000003.1, on the reverse strand, counting down.
CGCTGATGCCCAGTGCCTGTTGTAAACCTGCTTTGGCCTGTGCCTCATCGCTGAAACATCCTGCACGTTGCCAGGTTTTTCCACCGTCAGTGCTGTAATGCGCCCAAAACGGCTGGGCTGGAGAGCAGCTAGGATCCTTCACCGAGCCGTTACCTCCGACGCAATAGCGTATTCCCTCCGGGCATGCGGCGATTTCATCCTGGGGTGTCGTTGAAGCGGTTTTATTTGCTGGAGGAATCGTTACCTTTGCCAATTCGGCGATTTCGCCCGTTTTATGGTGGCGATAAAGTGCCACGGTGAGTGCGAACGCGCCGGCAAGCAGCAGCGATAAGCCGATGACGAGGCTACGACGCAATGTTTCAGGCTCCGGCTGGGCCGCGTAGAAGTCGCTGAAAGGATTGCTACGGGGTGGACTGTCGGATGATGGGTGTGGGGTGGAGCTTGAGGACGCCTTATGTTGCGAGGCCGTCTCGGCGACAAGCGGAGTCCCGCATTGCGAGCAAAATCTTGCACTGTCCTCGCTGTCGGTTCCGCATGTCGCGCAATGCATCCTGTCTCCTGTGATAGTCCGCCTTATACGCCGTGGTACGGGCGGCTTAGTTCATGAACGGCTTCGATCAATGCCGCGGCATTTTCGGGTGGCGTGAATTGCGTAATGCCGTGGCCGAGGTTGAACACGTGCCCGCTGCCCTTGCCGTAGCTGGCGAGAATAGCTGCTGTCTCGCGCTGGATTGCCGCAGGGTTGGACAACAGCACGGCCGGATCCAGGTTGCCTTGCAATGCAACCTTGTGACCCACGCGAGCACGCGCCTCGCCGATATCGATGGTCCAATCAAGGCCCAGCGCATCGGCGCCGATGTCGGCCATGGCTTCAAGCCAGAGCCCGCCACCCTTGGTGAAGACGATGCAGGGAACGCGGCGCCCCTCGTTCTCCTTCTTCAAGTTGGCGACGATCTTCTGAATGTAGGCCAGCGAGAACTCGCGATAGGCTGCATGCGAAAGCGCACCACCCCATGAGTCGAAAATCATCACAGCCTGTGCACCGGCTTCGATCTGGGCATTCAAATAAGTCGTTACCGATTGTGCCGTCACATCCAGGATGTGATGCAGCAAATCGGGACGCTCATAGGCCATCTTCTTGATGACCAGGAAGTCGGTCCCGCCCTGCCCTTCCACCATGTAGGTCGCGAGTGTCCAAGGGCTGCCGGAAAAACCGATCAACGGTACTGAGCCGTCCAGCGCGTGGCGAATCTGCTTCACCGCGTCGATCACGTAGCGCAAGTGATCGTACGGGTCAGGGATCGTCAAGTCGCGGATTTCCCATTCCTCGCGCAGCGGACGTTCGAATTTTGGACCTTCGCCCTGGGCAAAGTACAGACCCAAGCCCATCGCATCCGGAATGGTGAGAATGTCCGAGAACAGGATGGCGGCGTCAAGCGGGAAGCGCGCCAATGGCTGCAGGGTGACTTCCGTGGCGAGATCCGGGCTCTTGCACAGGTTGAGGAAATTGCCGGCCCGCTTGCGGGTTTCGTTGTATTCGGGAAGGTAGCGGCCTGCCTGGCGCATCATCCAGACCGGCGTGTATTCGGTGGGTTCGCGCAGGAGGGCGCGCAGAAAGGTATCGTTCTTGAGATGCGTCATGAAATCGGCCGCTTATAAATGACGATGAGCGCAGATGAAACCGAATACTGCCAGCGGTTTTCTGCGCTCATTCAGGTTTTTAAAATTGGTTAGCGAGGTAGCGTGCTGCTGCCCATCAGGAATTCGTCCACGGCGCGAGCGCACTGGCGGCCTTCGCGAATTGCCCAGACCACCAGGGATTGGCCGCGGCGAACGTCGCCAGCTGCAAACACCTTGGGGACGGAAGTCGCATAAGCGTTATCGCCCTCGGTCGAGGCCTTGGCGTTGCCGCGAGCGTCCTTGTCCACGCCGAAAGCTTCCAGCATGGAGCCGACCGGATTGGTAAAGCCCATCGCCAGCAGCACTAGATCAGCCTTCATTTCGAATTCCGAACCGGGAATTTCGACCATTTGGCCGTCCTTCCACTCGACGCGAGCGGCGATCAGCTTTTTCACCTGGCCGTTTTCGCCTTCGAAGCGCTTGGTCACGACGGACCAGTCGCGCTCGCAGCCTTCCTCGTGGGAGCTGGAGGTACGTAACTTGATCGGCCAATTGGGCCAGGTCAGCGGACCGTTTTCCTGCTCGGGCGGTTGCGGCATGATTTCGAACTGGGTGATGGACGCAGCACCATGACGGTTGGACGTCCCCACGCAGTCGGAACCGGTATCGCCGCCGCCGATGACGACGACGTGCTTGCCTGTTGCTCGGGTCGGATTGGGCTGGTCGCCCGCCACTTCCTTGTTCTGCGGGATCAGGAATTCCAGCGCATAGTGAATGCCGTTCAGCTCGCGGCCGGGAACCGTCAAATCACGTGGTTGTTCGGCGCCGCCGGTGAGGATCACCGCGTCGAATTCCTTCAGCAGTTCTTCCGGCGAAACGCTTTGCTTGGCGTCGTTAACGATCCCCTTGCTCGGCATTGTCTTGCCGACCCAGACGTTGGTGCGGAACTCCACGCCTTCGGCGCGCATTTGCTCCATGCGGCGGTCGATATGGCTTTTCTCAAACTTGAAGTCGGGAATGCCGTAACGCATCAACCCACCGATGCGATCGTTCTTCTCGAACAGCACAACGGAATGGCCTGCGCGCGCCAATTGCTGCGCAGCAGCGAGGCCGGCCGGGCCGGAGCCTGCAACGGCAACCTTCTTGCCGGTCTTGACTGCGGGAACCTTAGGTACGACCCAACCGTTTTCCCATGCCTTGTCGATGATGGCATGTTCGATCGACTTGATGCCGACGGCATCGGTGTTGATGTTGAGCGTGCATGCGGCTTCGCAAGGTGCCGGACAGATGCGGCCGGTGAACTCGGGGAAGTTGTTGGTGGAATCCAGCACTTCCCACGCGCGTTGCCAATCCTGACGGTAGACCAGGTCATTCCAGTCGGGAATGATGTTGTTGACCGGGCAGCCGTTCATGCAGAAAGGAATGCCGCAGTCCATGCAGCGTGCGCCCTGAACCTTGGCTTCATCGTCGGACAGGTGGACGACGAATTCCTTGTAGTTCTTGACGCGCTCTTCAACCGGGCGGTTGGCCTCGGACAAACGCTGATACTCTAAAAATCCAGTGGGCTTGCCCATTGTTACGCGGCCTCCAGCAGTTTCTGTTCGGCGAGCTCAATGAGGGCTCGCTTGTACTCGTTAGGCATGACCTTGACGAACTTGGCGCGGTACTCGTCCCAGTTTTCCAGGATGGCCTTGGCGCGCGGGCTGCCGGTATAAGCGGCGTGCTTCTCGATCAAGGACTTCAAGGTGATTTCGTCGGGTTGGCCCATGTGGTGCACGGCGTCGGACGGTACGTTGTCGACGTGATGGACTTGTTCCAACGACACCATGCTCATGTTGCAGCGCTTGGCGAACAAGCCGTCTTCGTCCAACACGTAGGCGACGCCGCCCGACATACCGGCGGCGAAGTTGAGACCGGTTTGGCCCAGCACGACCACGGTACCGCCGGTCATGTATTCGCAACCGTGGTTGCCTACCCCTTCGACGACGGCGGAAGCACCGGAGTTACGCACGCAGAAACGTTCGCCTGCGACACCGCTGAAATAGCTTTCGCCGGTGGTGGCGCCGTACATCACGGTGTTGCCCACGATGATGTTGTCGGCAGGTTGACCACGGAAGGCTTGCGGCTTGCGAATGATGATCTTGCCGCCGCACAGGCCCTTGCCCACGTAGTCGTTGCCTTCGCCGACGAGGTCGAAGGTAATGCCATGCGCCAGGAAGGCTGCAAAGCTCTGGCCAGCGGTGCCGGTCAGCTTCACCGTGATGGTGTCGTCAGGCAAGCCGTCGTGACCGTGGCGCTTGGCGACTTCATGCGACAGCATGGTGCCCGCGGTGCGGTTGATGTTGGTGATCGGTGTTTCGATAACCACCTTCTCGCTCTTTTCCAGGGCCGGTTTTGCTGCAGCGATGAGCTTGTTGTCCAAGGCGTGTTGCAGGCCGTGGTCCTGTTCTTCACTGTGGAAGCGGGCCACGCTGGCGTCCATCTTCGGTTGATAGAAGATGTTGCTGAAATCGAGTCCCTGGATCTTCCAGTGGTCGATGCCGGCTTGCATGTCCAGCAGGTCGGCGCGACCGATGAGGTCGTCGAACTTGCGGATACCCATTTGCGCCATCAGTTCGCGTACTTCTTCAGCAACAAAGAAGAAGTAGTTGACCACGTGCTCGGGCTGACCGGTGAACTTCTTGCGCAGCACCGGATCTTGCGTGGCCACGCCCACCGGGCAGGTGTTGAGGTGGCACTTGCGCATCATGATGCAGCCTTCGACAACCAGAGGCGCCGTCGCGAAGCCGAATTCGTCGGCACCGAGCAGCGCACCGACCACGACGTCACGACCGGTCTTCATCTGGCCGTCGACTTGCACGGCAACACGGCCACGCAGGTGGTTCAGCACCAGGGTCTGCTGGGTTTCGGCAAGGCCGAGCTCCCACGGCGTACCGGCATGCTTGATAGAGGACAAGGGCGAAGCGCCGGTGCCGCCGTCATAGCCGGAGATCACGATGTGGTCGGACTTGGCCTTGGCCACGCCTGCTGCCACCGTACCCACGCCTGTCTCGGACACCAGCTTGGTGGAGATCGAGGCGGACGGGTTCGCATTCTTCAGATCGTGAATCAGCTGTGCCAGGTCTTCAATAGAGTAGATGTCGTGGTGCGGCGGGGGCGAAATCAGGCCGACGCCGGGCACGGAGAAGCGTAGCTTGGCGATGTACTCGGACACCTTCCCGCCGGGCAGCTGGCCGCCTTCGCCGGGCTTTGCGCCTTGCGCCATCTTGATCTGGATCTGGTCGGCGGACGACAGGTATTCGGCAGTAACGCCAAAACGGCCCGAGGCGACCTGCTTGATCTTGGAACGCATGGAATCGCCGGCCTTGAGCGGGATATTGGATTCGACGCGGCTCTTGCCGATCATTTCGGCCAGCGTCGTATCCTTGCCCACAGGTTGGAAGCGGACCGGATCTTCGCCGCCTTCGCCGGTGTTGGACTTGCCGCCGATGCGGTTCATGGCGATCGCGAGCGTGGTATGTGCTTCGGTCGAGATCGAGCCCAGCGACATGGCGCCGGTGGCGAAGCGCTTGACGATATCCTTGGCGGATTCCACTTCTTCCAGCGGCACGGGTGCGCCGGCAGGCTTGATCTCGAACAGGCCGCGCAGCGTCATGTGACGGCGACTCTGGTTGTTGATCAGCTTGGCGTATTCCTTGTACGTGTCGTACTTGCCGCTACGGGTAGCATGTTGCAGCTTGGAGATCGATTCCGGCGTCCAGAGGTGGTCTTCGCCGCGCACGCGGAAGGCGTATTCACCGCCGGCGTCCAGCGCATTCGCCAATACCGGGTCGTTGCCAAACGCGGCTTGGTGCTGGCGCAGGGCTTCTTCCGCCACTTCGTCAAGGCCGATGCCTTCGATCTTGCTGGCGGTACCCAGGAAGTACTTGTTGATGAACGCGCTGTTGAGGCCGATGGCTTCGAAAATCTGCGCGCCGCAGTAGGACTGGTAGGTTGAAATGCCCATCTTGGACATGACCTTGTACAAGCCCTTGCCGATCGCCTTGACGAACTTCTTGCCGGCTTCCTTGGCATCCGGCACGTTGAGCGAGGCAATGGTCTCGAACGCGAGCCACGGACATACGGCTTCGGCGCCGTAGCCGCCCAGCAGCGCGAAGTGGTGGACTTCGCGGGCAGAGCCGGTGTCGATCACCAAGCCGGTGTTGGTTCGCAGGCCGCCCTTCACCAGGTGATGGTGCACGGCAGCGGTCGCCAGCAGCGCCGGAATCGCAACGCGATCCTTGCTGACGTTGCGGTCGGACAGGATCAGGATGTTGTAGCCGTCGTGCACGGATTGCTCGGCAGCGGCACACAGGGCTTCAATCGCAGCGCTCATGCCTTCCTTGCCGTTGACGGCCGGATAGGTCATGTCGACCACGAGCGAGCGATAACGGCCGTGGGTGGACGCTTCGATGTTCTTCAGTGCTTCCAGGTCTTCCGGCAGCAGCACGGGTTGGCTGGCTTCCAGGCGCGGCGGCGGGTTGATTTCGTCGATGCCGAGCAGGTTGGGCTTGGGGCCGATGAAGGTGACCAGCGACATGACCAGTTCTTCGCGGATCGGGTCGATCGGCGGATTGGTCACTTGCGCGAACAGCTGCTTGAAATAGGTGTAGAGCACCTTCGGGCGGTTGGAGAGTACCGGCAAGGCGCTGTCGTTCCCCATGGAGCCCGTGGCTTCTTCGCCGTTGGTGGCCATCGGTTGCAGGATGAACTTGAGATCTTCCTGTGTGTAGCCGAAGGATTGCTGTACGTCGAGCAGTTCGGCCTTCAGTTCCGGTTTGGCGTCGGACTTGGGCAGATCGCCCAGGAAGGTGCGGGATTGCTCGATCCACTGGCGGTAAGGCTTGGCCTTGGCCAGTTGATCCTTGACTTCGGTGTCGTCGATGATGCGGCCTTGTTCCATGTCGATCAGGAACATCTTGCCGGGCTGCAGGCGCCACTTCTTGACGATCTTTTCTTCCGGGAAGGTCAGCACGCCCATTTCGGAGGCCATCATGACGTGGTCGTCGTCGGTGACCAGGTAGCGTGCGGGACGCAGGCCGTTACGGTCGAGCGTAGCGCCGATCATGCGGCCGTCGGTGAAGGCCACAGCAGCCGGACCGTCCCACGGTTCCATCAGGGCTGCGTGGTATTCGTAGAAGGCGCGACGATCTTCGTCCATGAGGGGGTTGCTGCCCCAGGCTTCGGGGATCAGCATCATCATGGCGTGCGGCAGGGAATAGCCGCCGGCGACCAGCAGTTCGAGCGCGTTGTCGAAGCAGGCGGAGTCGGACTGGCCGTCGTCGATCAACGGCCACAGCTTGTCGAGGTCTTCGCCCAGCAGCGCCGAGCGCATGGCTTCATGACGCGCAGCCATCCAGTTGACGTTACCGCGCATGGTATTGATTTCGCCGTTATGGGCGATCATGCGGAACGGGTGTGCCAAATCCCAGGCCGGGAATGTATTGGTGGAGAAGCGCTGGTGCACCAGGGCAAGCGCGGAAACGACACTTTCGTCCTGCAAGTCCTGGTAATAGGTGCCGACTTCGTTCGCCAGCAGCATGCCCTTGTATACGATGGTGCGGGAAGACAGCGACGGGACGTAGAACTGGTCGCGGTCGTCCAGCTTGAGCGCACGAACGGCGTGTTCGACGCGCTTGCGGATCACGAACAGCTTGCGTTCGAAGGCGTTCTGGTCGGCGGCGTTGCTGCCGCGGGCGATAAACACCTGGCGCATGACCGGCTCGATGGCGCGGGCGGCGGCGGCGATATCGCTGTTGTCGCGAGGCACGTCGCGCCAGCCCAGGAAGCTCTGCCCTTCTTCATGGATGATGCGGGCAATGGCGGATTCGCAAGCCAGACGGCCGTTTTCGGATTGCGGCAGGAACACCATGCCGCAAGCGTATTCACCGACCGCAGGCAGCGTGATGCTCATCTTAGCGGCTTCCTTGCGCAGGAATGCGTCCGGCAGTTGAAGCAGAATGCCTGCGCCGTCGCCCAGCTTGGGGTCGTACCCGGTGGCGCCGCGGTGCGTCAGGTTGCGCAGGATTTGCAGGCCCTGCTGAACGATCTGATGACTCTTTTGACCCTTGATGTGCGCGATGAAGCCGACGCCGCATGCGTCGTGTTCATTCGACGGGTCGTATAAACCTTGCTGCTCTGGCATTTCCTGCCCCTGTCCAATCCCTCGTCTAACCATTCGACAAAACCGTCAACGCTCGCAAACCGAGGGTGTTCGCGGCGCTTGCGCCTATCCGTAGATAAGCGTTTATGAAATCTGGAGTGAAACTTTACTATCATACCCGCGTTCGGCCCTCCAATTCAACCGTGCCGTTGCTGCGGTTGTTTGATTTCTTTCGTTTTTGACAGAAGAAATGCCGGCTTGTTTTTCCTCTATGAGGATATGAGTTAAATCAGGCACGACTTGTGCATGGGATAGGTAAAGTATTCGAGGAACACGTCATGACAATGTCAGCTACTCCCTACATCGCAGCCTTCAGCCAACTCCGGTCGCAAGCGCTGTCTTCTCTCATTGGCCCGGATCAGGACGGGAGTAGTTTGTTCATGGCAGCAATCAGCGGACAATGGCCTTCGCAGGGCGCCTCGGGCGATCTCTGGAGCACCTTGTCGCCGTCTTCCTCTGGCACAGGGCTTTCCGCTACCGGCCGCAACCTGGCCTTGTTCGATCCTGAATCTGCTTATCAGATGATGACGGTGATCAACAACAAAGACGTGCTGTATAAGGCGCAGTATTTCGAACTGAACAGCATGAAGGACGGTTTGGCCTCGATGCAGCAGGCAGCACAGTCACTCGATATCACATCGGCGATGGATAACGACAGCATCCGTTCCCAACTCCAGAGCTTTGTGGATCGCTTCAACAGCTGGATCAAGCAGTTCGGCGCGGACATGCAGCAAGGCGGTTTGCTGGCCGGTACTCAAGCCGCTCAGGTAGCGCGGCGCGAGTTGGATCAGAGCATTAAAAATATGTTCTTCGGAGTGCAGGACGGAGTACATGGCTTGGCCGATCTGGGGATTTCCATCGACGCCAGGACGGGTAATGCCGTTCTCGATACCGCTAAGTTAGACAGCATGTTGGCGAGCAACAAGCAGGGGGTGGTCGATACGGTCCAGGCATTCGCCGCAAATTTTGCCGAGGCGGCAAAATTGCTCAACTCGGACGGCAATTTCATGCCGCGCCAACTCGATAACCTCAACCGCGCCATTCACTACATCGACGATCATAGCAGTGCCTTGCAAGCGGAGTTCGGCACCGGCGATGCAGTTCATCCTACTGGCGCTATCGCGCAGGCTTTGGCGGCGTACAACCGCGTTTTCGGAAGCTGAGAAGCGATGGTTGTGAACCGTCGCCCCAAGTGACCTACTGATTAGATGTTTGATTCTGCCGTTGCCGCAGCGGCCAATGCTTCATGTGCCTGCTGGTCGGCGTGATAGCTGCTGCGTACCATGGGGCCGCAGGCGGCATGGGTGAATCCCATGGCCAGCGCTTGTTCCTCGAACCACGTGAAGCGATCGGGCTCCACGAAACGCAGCACGGGCAGATGGTGGGCGCTGGGTTGCAGGTATTGGCCCAAGGTCAGCATATCTACGTCATGGGCTCGCAGATCGCGCATGACCTCCAGGATTTCCTCGTCGCTCTCCCCTAGTCCCAGCATCAGGCCGGATTTGGTCGTTACGTGCGGATGTGCGGCCTTGAAGTCGCTCAGCAATTTGAGCGAGTGTGCGTAGTCGGCACCGGGGCGGGCTTGTTTATAAAGACGCGGCACGGTTTCGAGGTTGTGGTTAAGCACGTCGGGAAGCGCTGTGCTCATGGCGGCCAGCGCAGGTTCCAGGCGGCCGCGAAAATCCGGCACCAGGGTTTCGATGCGTATGGCTGGAGAGGCCGCGCGGACAGCGCTGATGCAATCGGTAAAATGCTTGGCACCGCCGTCGCGCAAATCGTCGCGGTCGACGCTGGTGATGACCACGTACTTGAGCCGCATGGCAGCAATGGTGCGCGCCAGGTTATGCGGCTCTTCGGCATCGGGCGGCAGCGGCTTGCCGTGGGCCACGTCGCAGAACGGGCAGCGACGAGTGCAGAGATCGCCCAGGATCATGAAGGTCGCCGTGCCGCCGCTGAAGCATTCGCCGATATTGGGACAAGTGGCCTCTTCGCAGACCGTGTGCAGCTTGTTCTCGCGCAAAATCTCCTTGATCTCGCGGAAGCGTGGGCTGTCCGGCACTTTCATGCGTATCCATTCCGGCTTGCGCGGTGCCGGTTGCGGAACGATCTTGATGGGGATGCGCGCGGTTTTTTCCGCGCCTTTCTGTTTGACGGTCATAAGCGGTTGAGCTGGTTCAGCAGCAATGTTTTCAGTTGGGCCGACAAGGTTGCCATATCGGCCGGTATGCCTAGATCACGGGTCTGGGTTACTTCCAGCCCGCGATAGCCGCAAGGATCGATGGCATCGAACGGCGACAAATCCATATCGATATTCAGGCTGAGCCCGTGATAGCAGCAGCCGTTTCGCACTCTCAATCCCAAGGAGGCGATTTTTCGGTTTTCCACATACACGCCCGGCGCATCGGCACGGGCTGCGGCAGCGATCCCGTATTGTCCGAGCAGTGCAATCACCGCGTTTTCCATGAGGCTCACCAAAGGTCGGATGGAAAGGTCGCGTCGCTTGAGGTCGATCAGGAAATAGACGATGAGCTGCCCTGGTCCATGATAAGTAATCTTGCCACCGCGGTCCGTCTCGACTAGCGGAATATCCTGTCGAAGCGGCGGCTGCACATCGCGTTTATTCAGGCCCAGCGTATAGACCGGCGGGTGCTCGGTGATCCACAGCTCGTCCGGTGTGTCGGCAGACCTTGCAGCGTTGAACGCCTGCATCGCCCGCCAGGTATCGGAGTAGTCGGTCCTGCCGAGTTCGCGTGTCTGCAAGGGAATTACAGGACGACCTTCACCCATGGATGCGAGGTGAGTTCACGGTACAAATCGTCCAGCTGCGGCTTGGAGGTCGCGGTGACGGTGCAGGTTACGCTGAGGTATTTGCCGCCCGAACTGGCACGCATGGCAAAGCCTGTCATGTCGAAGTCCGGCGCGTGCTTGCGCACCACGGTTACGATTTCCTCGGCAAAGCCTTCACGCGTCTCGCCCATGATCTTGATGGGAAAATCGCAGGGAAATTCCAATAGGGTTTCTTCGTCGGCCATTAGTCGGGCCTCCTCATCACATGCGCCTTGTAGTCCTGATAAAGCGCGTACATTTTCTTGAACAGTGGTCCGGGTTTTCCATTATTGATGGGCTGCCCGTCCAGTTGGGTGATCGGAAGCACTTCCCGCGTGGAGGACGTCATCCACAATTCGTCAGCCCGGCGCACCCGCTCCTGATCATACTTGCCGATTTCATACGGCATGCCGTGGGCATCGGCGAGTTCGAGCACCAGGTCGTAGGTGATGCCCGGCAGCATATGGTTGTCCTTGGGTGGCGCCATGATGACGCCGTTTTCCACGAAAAAGATATTGCTGGCTGAGCCTTCGGTCAGGATGCCATCGCGGAACATGACCGCTTCTGCAGCTTGATGGTCCACGGCCGTCTGGCGCAGCAGTACGTTGGGAAGCAGCGAAATCGCCTTGATGTCGCAACGGTCCCAACGATTATCTACAACCGAAACTGCTGCAACGCCTGTCTCTACCAGTGCCTGAGGCGGATGCACAAGCAGGCTGCTCATCATGAACACCGTGGGCGTGACTTCCTTGGGAAAAGCGTGATCGCGCTTGGCGACGCCACGGGTCAACTGCAAGTACAGGTACTGGTCTTCGCCATCGTTGCGGGCGATCAGTTCCTCGATCAGCTCGATCCATTGTTCGCGGCTGAACGGGTTGTCCAGCCGGATACCGTCGAGGCTATGTTGCAAGCGGTGCAAGTGCTCCTCGATCCGAAACGCCAGTCGCGAATACACCGGCACCACTTCGTAGATCCCATCGCCGAACACAAACCCGCGGTCCAGCACCGGCACGAACGCTTGGTCGAGCGGTAGGAACTGGCCGTTGAGGTAGACGATAGGCTGCATGCGCTTAACTTAGTGGAACTTGAGCTTTAGGGTGTCCCACAAGCGACCGAAGATGCCGGCAACCGGCACTTCCTTGGCTGCTACCAGGTTGCGTTCCTCGATCACCTTGCCGTCCAGGGTGAATTGAATCTTGCCCACCACCTGGCCCTTGGCGACCGGCGCGATCAACGGTTGCATGCTGGTGACGCTGGCCTTGATCTGGCTGTAGGTGCTCTTGGGATAGGTCAACGCCAAATCGCTGTCGACCGTGGCGGCCAGCGTGTTGTCGCTGCCCTTCCACACCTTGAGATTGCTGATGGTCTGGCCCTGCTTGTACATCATGCGACTTTCATAGAACTGGAAGCCGTAATTCAGCAGCTTCTGGCTCTCGGTCGTGCGCGCTGTGTCGGTCGGGGCGCCCAGTACCACGGAAATCAGACGCATGTCGCCCTTCTTGGACGAAGCGATCAGGCAATAGCCGGCGGAAGACGTATGACCGGTCTTCATGCCGTCGACGGTCGGATCGATCCACAACAGGCGGTTGCGGTTCATCTGCGTGATGTTGTGGTAGCGGTATTCCTTCACGCCATACAGACGCTTGTATTCGCTCGGATAGTCGCGAATCAACGCTTCGGAAAGCAGCGACAGGTCGTAGGCCGAGGTGTAGTGGTTGGGGTCGGGCAGGCCGGTGGCGTTGACGAAGTGAGTGTCCTTCATGCCGAGGCGTGCTGCTTCCTTGTTCATCAGGTCGGCAAAGGCTTCTTCAGTCACGGCGATGCCTTCCGCAAGCGCCACGCTGGCGTCGTTGCCCGAGATGATGATCATGCCTTGCAGCAGTTCGTCGACCGTGACCGGCTTGTTCGGCTCGATGAACATGCAGGAACCCGCGCCACCGCCGCAGCCCGCGCCGCCGCCCTTCCAGGCCTTGACGCTCACCGGCAACTGTTGGGTCAGCGTGAGATGGCCGTTCTTGACGGCCTTGAACACCAGGTACGCCGTCATCAATTTGGTTAGCGAGGCCGGCTCGATGCGTTCATGCGCACCTTGCTGGGCGATGATGTTGTCGCTGCTGAAATCTCGCAGGACGAAGGACTTGGCAGCGAGTGACGGCGGCGGAGGAATGGTGTCGGCCAGCGACGGCAGCGGCATCAGCAAAGGCGTTGCCGCCATCAGCAGAATGGAAAGAGTGCGTTTCATGGTCTCGAAAAGTTATTGATTAGTGACGACGGCGTTGAGCCCCAGGGACTGCTTGAGCTGCGAGGCGGTGCGTTCGGCTTCGTCGCGATTGGTGAATGGCCCGAGCCGGACGCGGTGGATGCCGTCATTATACCAGCTCTCCACATTGCCTCCCTGAAGCAGGCCGCTGTTCAAAATTCGGTCGCGCAGTTGATCGGCGTTGTCCTTCTGCTTAAAGGCACCTACCTGCACGAATGTTCCAGATGCGGCTGATTTGTCGGATTTCAAGGGTGTGGCGGTCGCGATAGTCGGTTGTCGCGGGTCGATCAGCTCGACCTCGACGATACCGCTGCCCTTGCCAATCAGCCCCAGTTTGTGGGCTGCCGCATAGGAAAGGTCGATCAGCCGATTGTCCTTGAATGGACCGCGATCGTTGACCCTGACGATGACTGAACGGCCATTGTCCGGGTTGGTGACGCGTACATAACTCGGGATCGGCAGGATGGTATGCGCGGCGGTCATGCCGAACATGTCATAGACCTCGCCGGTGGAGGTTTTCTGGCCGTGATAGCGCTTACCGTACCAGGTCGCCACACCCCGTGCCTTGTAAGGCTGGAACGAAGTCATGGGGGTGTAGTTGACGCCTAGGGCGGCATAAGGCTTGTTGGCTCGCGCCATGAGGGGTTCGTCACGCGGGACGGCATCGGGAATGGCATCGAAATCCGGTTGCGGGCCGTCCATGGGGCCGTCGTCGAGATAATAGCCGCCCTTGCGAGGCTTGCCGGAGGCAGACTTGTCCGTGGCGGCATCCTTGCTACCGCTTTTCTCTACCGATGCCGGTTCCGGCTTGGTATTGGACATGCCGCCCATGCTGCCGCAACCGGCGAGAACCAATATGCTCACGACCCAGATGAGGTGCTTGATCATGATGCCACCAACTTCTTATGTGTTTGAATACTCATCAAAATACCAAATCCAAGCAGCAGCGTCACCAAGGAGGTGCCGCCGTAGCTGATCAGGGGTAGCGGTACGCCGACCACGGGCAGGATGCCGCTCACCATGCCCATGTTGACGAAGGCGTAGGTGAAGAAGGTCAAGGTGATGCTGCCCGCCAGCAACCGGCTGAACATGTTCTGCGCATTGGCCGCAATGACGAGACCGCGGGCGATGATGGCGAGGAACAAGAGCATCAATAATGAAATCCCCAATAATCCGAACTCTTCGCCGAACACCGCAAAGATGAAGTCGGTATGACGTTCCGGTAAAAAGTCGAGCTGGGCCTGCGTGCCGTGCAGCCAACCCTTGCCCGCAAAACCGCCGGAACCCAGCGCGATCATGGCCTGGATGGTGTGGTAGCCGGCGCCCAGTGGGTCTTGGCTGGGGTCGAGCAGAATCAGCACGCGCTTGCGCTGGTAATCGTGCAGCAACGGCCACACGATGGGGATGAGCGCGCCGATGATGACCGCCAGGCCGCCCATGATGCGCCAGCTCAAACCCGCTAGGAACAACACATAAAACCCGGACGCGCCGATGAGCAGCGCAGTACCGAGATCGGGCTGCTTGACGATGAGTCCTAACGGTAAGGCCAGCAGGATGGCTGCCATACCGTAATCAGCGAGGCGAAGCGTGGCTTCACGACGCGCAAAGTACCAGGCCAGCATGAGCGGGACGGCGAGTTTCATGCCTTCAGATGGCTGGATACGAGCCACGCCCAGGTTGAGCCAGCGACGTGCCCCATGGCTAACATCACCGAACAACGCGACCCCAACCAGCAGCAGCAAGCCCAGCACGTAGGCAGGCACGGCAATGCTCTCGAGGCGCTGCGGCGGGATGTGGGACACCACCCACATCAAGGTAAGCGCCGCGCCCAGATTGATGATCTGGCGCAACACTTGATCGGTACTTTGACCGGAGGCGCTATACAGGACGAACAGGGCCACCATAATCACCAATAGCAGCATGCCCAGCAGAAAGCGGTCGATGTGGACGAACGCTTTTTTCAGCCAAATATCAATCATGCGGCGCGTCTCCCGATTCCGATTCCAATGGAGCAGGTTGGTTGGGTTCCTTGCCCAGCAGGTAATAATCCATCACTTGGCGCGCAATCGGGCCTGCGGCCGAACCGCCGTGACCGCCGTTTTCCACAATGACGGCGACCGCGATCTTGGGGTCTTCCGCCGGTGCGTAAGCAATGAACAAAGCGTGGTCTCGATGGCGCTCGTCGAGCGCGCTGGCGTTGTACTTTTCGCCCTGCTTGATGCCTACCACCTGCGCCGTCCCGGTCTTGGCGGCAATATCGTAGGTGGCGCCGGCACCTACGCTTGCGGCTGTACCGCCGGGCTTGGTCACGTCGACCATGCCCGCTCTGACCAGATCGAGATGCTCCGGGTTCAGGTTAAGTTTGTCGACAGTTTGAATGGGAACCGGGCGCGTCACGCCGGAGCGGCTTTCCTGGATGCTGGTGACGAAGTGCGGCTTCACGGCGGCACCGTTGTTGGCGAGAATGGCCGTGGCGTACGCGAGCTGGAGCGGAGTCACTAGCGTGTAACCCTGGCCGATGCCGGTAATGACGGTTTCGCCGGGGAACCACTTCTGTTTCCAGCGCTTGGCTTTCCAGGCCGGTGTCGGCAAGAGGCCGCTGCGTTCGCCTTCGATATCGATGCCGGTTTTCTGGCCGAAGCCGAAATGCGTCAAAAATCCAGCGAGCCGGTCGATGCCGAGGTCGAGCGCAAGGCCGTAGAAAAACGTGTCGCAAGAGACCGTAATGGCACGGCGTACATCGACCTGCCCATGACCTCCGGGTTTCCAGTCGCGGTATTTGTGGGTACTGCCCGGCAGCATGAAGTAGCCGGGATCGGGCACGGAATAAGGCGGTTCGCGCTTGCCGTTCTCCAGCCCCGCCATCGCGACGAAGGGCTTGAAGGTCGAACCCGGCGGGTAAATCCCCTTGAGTGGGCGATTGATCAAGGGCTTGTCGAGCGATTCGTTGAGCGCCTTCCAGTTTTCCGAATCGATACCGTCCACGAACAGGTTGGGATCGAAGGTCGGCATGCTGGCATAGGCCAGGATTTCGCCGTTGGTAGGATTGATCGCGACCAAGGCGCCACGGTGTTCACCGAAGGCTTTTTCCGCAATGTCTTGCATCTTGCTGTCGATGGAAAGCACCAGGTTGTCGCCGGGAATGGGCGCTGTGCTGGACAGCACACGCACCGCATGGCCGTCTGCATCGATCTCCACTTGCTGAAAGCCGGTGGTGCCGTGCAGCTGGCGCTCGTAGCTTTGTTCCAGGCCTGATTTACCGATGTGGTCCGAGCCCTTGTAGTTCGAGATGTCGCCGCTCTTGTCCAGCATCTTGAGGTCGGCGTCGTTGATGCGGCTGATGTAGCCGAGGATATGCGCGCCCATGGCCCCTTGCGGGTAATGGCGGAACAGGCGGGACTTGATCTCGACACCGGGAAAACGATAGCGGTTGACCGCGAACAGCGCCGCTTCAGTTTCGGTCAGATGGGTGCGCAGCGGAATACTCTCGAAATTGTGGCTCTGGTCGCGGAATTTCTTGAACTGCTTGCGATCGTTCGGCGTGATTTCGATGATCTTGCTGATGTCGTTGACGGTTTTTTCAACGTCGTCGACCTTGGAAGGCGTGATTTCCAGCGTATAGGCGAAGAAATTGTGGGCGAGCACGACGCCCTTACGGTCGAGGATCAGGCCGCGATTGGGGACGATTGGGACTAGCGAAATGCGGTTGTTTTCAGCCAGCGTCTGGTAGTGGTCGTAGCGCAGCACCTGCAAGTGGAACAGGCGTGCCAGCAAAATGGAGAAGCATACGAGTACCATGGCCGCTGCCACCCCCAAACGGAGACGGAACTGGTGTTGCTCGCGCTGCGGATTCCTGAGTTCGGACGACTTCACGCTTCGCGCTCGCCGGTCACCTTGATTTTGGAGTAGATCACCAGTTGCCACAGCAGGATGCCGGAAACGCTGGACAACAGATAACTCCATTCCGGCACTTCGCTGCCACTGAACAACTTGAGGATCAGCAGCACGACTTGGGCGATCACCAGCAGGCCGAAGACGAAGCCCAGTTGCTGCCAACGCGTGAACAGCGTGACACGACGTTGGTAGTACACCGCGACGAACGCGGGCACGACATAAGCCAGTGCGTGTTGGCCGAACAGGTCGCCGCCAGCCAAATCCACCAGCATGCCCATGAACCACGCCGTACCGATGTTGCACAAATGCGGCGTGCGAATCAGCCAGTACAACAGTACCAGCAGCACGAAGTCCGGCCGCAGCATCAGCCCGAACCCAGCCCAGGGCAACATGTAGAGCATGAGCCCGGCGAACAGCGAGCCATAGACCTGGCCGACACTAACGGGGCGCATGGTGTCGGGATTCCTTCTTCTTCGGGAGGGGATGGGGTTCGTCCAGCGGAATCGCGGCGGACGGCATGGTGGTGAGGATCAACACCTGGCGATGACGGTCTGTGCCAGCAGTGGGTACGCAAATGATATGGGCAAAGGGCGAATCGACATTGCGCTCGACCTTTTTCACGATGGCGACCGCCAGACCCACGGGATAAGTCCCGTCTATGCCTGATGTGACCAGCTTATCGCCTTCGTGAATGTCCACATTTACCGGCAGATAAGGCAAGTCCAGCATGTTGTCGCGCCCATGGCCGAATGCAATGGCGCGTAGGCCGTTGCGTTCCACTTGCACCGGCACGGCCAGTTCGCGGTCGGTAATCAGGGTGATCTCGCTCGAGAAAGGGTAGGCGCGGGTGACTTGCCCGATGACGCCTGCGCCATCCACCGCGGCCTGGCCGGCAAGCACGCCCTGCTGGCTACCGAGGTTGACGATGATGCGCTGGGCGAACGGGTCGCGGCTGACGTGGAGGATTTCAGCCATGCGCGCTGGCTGCTGCATGGCTTGGCGCGCCTCGAGCAGTTGCCGTAAATGGTCGTTTTCGGCTTGCAGGGAGGGCAGTCGCTGGAGGTCGACGGCCAGGCGCGCGGTCTTGTCGCGCAGGACTTGTGTTTCCTGGTTGAGCGACTCGACGGTGGTGAAATGGTCCTGGATGCTGCGATAAAGCCGAACCGGGCTGGTGGCGATGATTTCCAGCGGGTGCAGCAGCGTGGCGAAGCCCTGACGGACTTCACCCAGGTAATGCAAGCGAGCATCGACCACCATCAAAACCAGCGAAACCGCCGCGAAAAAGGTGAGGCGTGCGAGAGGGCTGGGGCCGCGGACGAAAAAGTTGGTCTGCTGGTGTTCCATCGGGCGTGGTCAGCTTTCAGTCATCAGCAACAAGGCTGCTGGCGGCTGAAAACCGATCGACGTCTTACTCATAGGCAAATACGTTGCCCAGCTTGTCCATTTCTTCCAGCGCACGGCCGCTGCCGCGTGCCACGCAGGTGAGCGGGTCTTCGGCGACGATGACCGGCAAGCCGGTTTCTTCCTTGAGCAGGATGTCGAGATCGCGTAGCAGTGCGCCGCCCCCGGTAAGCACCATGCCTCGCTCGGCGATATCGGCGCCCAGTTCAGGCGGGGTTTGTTCCAGTGCTGATTTCACGGCGCCGACGATGCTGTTGAGCGGTGCGGTGAGTGCTTCCAGGATTTCATTGCTGGAAATGGTGAACTTGCGCGGCAGGCCTTCAGCCAGGTTGCGGCCGGTGACTTCCATTTCCTTGACTTCGCTGCCCGGGAAGGCGGAGCCGATGTTCTTCTTGATCAGTTCGGCAGTCGGCTCAGAAATCTGCATGCCGTAGTTGCGGCGGATGTAGTCGATGATCGCTTCGTCGAAGCGATCGCCGCCGACGCGTTCGGACTTGGCGTAGACGACGCCGCCCAGCGAGATCACGCCGACTTCCGTCGTGCCGCCACCGATGTCCACGACCATGGAGCCGGTCGCATCGGCCACGGGCAGGTCTGCGCCGATGGCGGCCGCCATCGGCTCCTCGATCAGGAACACTTGGCGGGCACCTGCGCCGATGGCGGATTCGCGAATCGCGCGGCGTTCCACCTGGGTAGAACCGTAAGGCACGCAAATGATGATGCGCGGGTTTGGCGAGAACATGCGCGATTCGTGCACCTTGCGGATGAAGTACTTGAGCATCTGCTCGGTGATGGTGAAGTCGGCGATCACGCCGTCCTTCATCGGGCGAATCGCCTGGATCGAGGCCGGGGCCTTGCCCAGCATGCGCTTGGCTTCCGCGCCGACGGCGAGAATGGTTTTCTTGCCGGCCGGACCACCTTCGGTGCGGATGGCGACAACCGAGGGCTCGTCGAGCACGATGCCTTTGCCGCGCACGTAAATCAGCGTGTTGGCGGTGCCGAGGTCGATGGCGAGATCATTGGAAAAATAACTGCTTAGGAAACCTAACATCTGATAAATCCTGGGTCGTTGCGGCGCAGGTGGGGCACCGTTTAGGGGGCGTTAGCAAATCGGGATATAATACCGGATATTGCCTTGAAAATTAAGCTATGTCACTGACAACCGACGACGTAAAACGCATTGCCCATCTTGCTCGTATTGAAATCGGCGACGATGAGGCGCAATCCACGCTAAAGCAGCTTTCCGGCATCTTGGGGCTGATCGAGGAAATGCAAGCGGTCGATACCGCCGGCATAGAACCCATGTCGCACTCGCAGGACCTGACGCAGCGTTTGCGAGACGATGTGGTCACGTCAACCAACCAGCGCGAACTGTTCCAGTCCATCGCGCCGGCCGTGGAAAACGGTCTCTACCTCGTTCCCAAAGTCATCGAATAATACCGCCTATCATGATCCACGCAAGTCTGAAAGACCTCGCGGCCGCGCTTGCCGCCAAGAAAATTTCCAGCGTTGAGCTAACGCAGCTCTACCTCGACCGCATCGAACGGCTCAACCCCGACATCAACGCCTACATCACCGTCGATGCTGAGAAAAGCCTGGCTCAGGCCCGTGCTGCCGATGAGCGCATCGCCAAGGGCGAAACCGGCCCATTGACCGGCGTTCCCATCGCGCAAAAGGATATTTTCTGCGCCAAGGATTGGATCACGACTTGCGGCTCCAAGATGCTGGGCAACTTCGTCGCGCCGTATGACGCTCATATCGTCGAACAGTTCAATCGTGCGGGCGCCGTCAATCTCGGCAAGACCAACATGGACGAGTTCGCCATGGGGTCTTCTAACGAAACGTCTTACTTCGGCAAGGTAAAAAACCCCTGGGATCGCGAACGCGTCCCCGGCGGCAGCTCGGGCGGTTCGGCCGCAGCCGTAGCGGCGCGCCTGGCACCGGCTGCTACCGGCACTGACACCGGCGGCTCCATCCGTCAACCAGCCTCGTTGTGCGGTCTTTCCGGCCTGAAGCCTACCTACGGCGTGTGCTCGCGCTACGGCATGATCGCGTTCGCTTCCAGCCTCGATCAAGCAGGCCCGATGGCGAAATCGGCCGAAGACCTAGCGCTCATGATGAACGTCATGGCCGGCTTCGATCAGCGCGATTCCACCAGTTTGCAGCGCGAAAATGAAGATTACACACGCGATCTCGACAAACCGCTGGCCGGCCTCAAGATCGGCCTGCCCAAGGAATACTTTGCCGAAGGCCTCGATGCCGGTGTGGCGCAAGCCGTGCAGGAAGCCATCGACCAATACCGCAAGCTGGGCGCGGAAACCGTCGAGATCAGCCTGCCCAACACGCGCCTCTCTATTCCTGTTTACTACGTGCTGGCGCCCGCGGAAGCTTCGAGCAACCTGTCGCGCTTCGACGGCGTGCGCTACGGCTATCGCGCACCGGAATATACCGATCTGCTGGACATGTACTCCAAGACCCGTGCCCAGGGCTTCGGCGCCGAGGTCAAGCGCCGCATCATGATCGGCACCTATGTGCTCTCCGCCGGCTACTACGACGCTTATTACCTCAAGGCCCAGAAAATCCGCCGCCTCATCGCGCAGGATTTCGAGGAAGCCTTCAAGCATTGCGACGTCATCATGGGTCCGGCTGCACCTGGCACTGCATTCAAGGTGGGCGAAAAGACCAGCGACCCGGTACAGATGTACCTGGAAGACCTTTACACCATCGCCGTCAACCTGGCGGGCCTGCCCGGCATGAGCATCCCGGCTGGGTTCTCGAATGGCCTGCCCGTCGGCTTGCAGATCATCGGCAACTACTTCAGCGAATCGCGCATGCTGGGGATCGGTCACGCCTTCCAGCAGGCGACGGATTGGCACACCAAGGCCCCGGCCGGTATCGAGTAAGGATTGCCATGCGCTACTGGCTCATGAAATCGGAACCGTCGGACGTCTCGATTGACGATCTGGCGTCATTTCCCAACCAGACTGTGGACTGGTACGGCGTGCGCAATTACCAGGCGCGCAATTTCATGCGGGACCAGATGCAGGTGGGCGACGGCGTGCTGTTCTACCACTCCAATTGCGATGAACCGGGAATTGCCGGGATTGCCGAAGTAAGCAGGCTGGCCTATCCGGATCGCACGCAGTTCATCGAAGGCCACAAGTATTTCGATCCCAAGGCCACGCAGGAAAGCCCGCGGTGGTTCAACGTGGACGTGAAACTGGTGCGCAAGACGAGGCTGCTCAGTCTCAAGGAGCTGCGCGACACGCCGGAACTTGCCAACCTCCGCATCCTCCAAAAAGGCAATCGCCTTTCCATCACGCCGGTCGATCCGCGCGACTGGGAAATCATTCTCGACAAGCTCAAGTAAGGGGTAGACATGGGTCAGCGGTATAGTGAGTTAACGCCCGATCTGACCCGTTTCATCTGGGAGCAAAACATGTTCTTTGTGGCCTCGGCGCCTGCGGAAGGGCATGTGAATGTGTCGCCCAAGGGGCTGGATACTCTGCGGGTGTTAGGTCCCAAGACTGTGGTCTGGCTGAATGTCACGGGCAGCGGCAACGAAACGGCGGCGCATGTACTCGAAAACGGCCGCATGACCTTGATGTTCTGCGCCTTTACCGGGCGCCCCATGATCCTGCGGTTGTACGGCAAGGCGCGGGTTATTCATCCACGGGAAGAAGACTGGTCGGCATGGCTTTCGCATTTCGGCGACCTGCCTGGCGCTCGGCAGATTTTCATTTTGGATATCGAGCTGGTGCAGACTTCGTGCGGCATGGCGGTGCCATTGTTCGACTTCAAGGGCCAGCGCCAGGAGTTGATCGGCTGGGCCGACAAGAAAGGCCCAGACGGGATTGCGGAGTATTGGGAAAAGAAGAACCAGGTCAGCCTGGACGGCAAACCCACAGGCATTTTCGAGGGCGGCGAACTCTAGCGCAGAAGGCCTTGCCTGCATTCAAAGTAAGCCGATTCATTCTAGCCAATCGTCCTCAATACGACCGTTGCTGCAGGCGAGGCCGCCTGCGCTACAGTCCCTTAACCCAGGAAGAGTTTGTACGCCGGGTTCTTGCTTTCGTCCCAGTAGATATAGCCCAGCTTGTCCAGGAATTCCTGGAAGGCTTTTTTCTCCCCTTTCGGCACCTGCATGCCGACCAGTACGCGACCGTAATCCGCGCCATGATTGCGGTAGTGGAACAGGCTGATGTTCCAGCCCGCACTCATGCTATCCAGGAAGCGCATCAAGGCGCCCGGGCGTTCGGGGAATTCGAAGCGGTAGATCAGCTCATCCGTGACCCCCGGCGCGTGACCGCCGACCAAATGCCGGATGTGTAGCTTGGCCATTTCGTCGTCGGTGAGATCGATGGCGGCGAGATCATGCTTTTTCAGGCTTTCCACGATCTTGGCGGCTTCGGCACGATTGGAAACCTGTACACCGGCAAAGACGTGCGCGGCGGTGGCATCGGAATAGCGGTAGTTGAATTCTGTGATGTTGCGCGAGCCCAGCAAAGCGCAGAACTTCTTGAAGCTGCCCGGCGTTTCGGGGATCGTCACCGCCAGCACCGCCTCGCGCTGTTCGCCCAGTTCGGCGCGTTCGGCTACATGGCGCAGGCGGTCGAAATTCATGTTAGCGCCCGAGGCGACGGCGATCAGCGTCTTGTCCTTGAGCTTGTGGCGCTTGGCGTATTCCTTGGCGCCGGCAATGGCGAGTGCGCCGGCCGGTTCCAGGATGGAGCGGGTGTCCTCGAACACATCCTTGATCGCGGCGCAGATTTCATCGGTATCGACCAGGATCATCTCGTCCACGTATTCCTGGCAGAGCCGGAAAGTCTCCTCGCCTACCAGCTTGACCGCGGCACCGTCGGCAAACAGGCCGACCTGGTCGAGCTGAACGCGCTTACCGGCATTGAGAGAGCGGTTCATCGCATCGGCGTCAGTCGCTTCCACGCCGATGATCTTGATCTCTGGGCGCAGGCGCTTGATGTAAGCCGCCACCCCCGAGATCAGGCCGCCGCCCCCCACGCAGCAAAACACCGCATGGATGGGATCGGGATGCTGGCGCAGGATTTCCATGCCGATGGTGCCCTGCCCGGCAATCACTTCCGGGTCGTCGAACGGATGCACATAGGTCAGCTTTTCGCGCTTTTCCAGCATGTGGGCATGCGCGCTGGCTTCGTCGTAGGAGTCGCCTGCGAGCACGACTTCTCCGCCGCGTCGCGCTACGGCATCGACCTTGATTTGCGGCGTGGTGGTCGGCATCACGATGACGGCGCGACAACCCAGTTTTTTGGCAGAAAGCGCCACGCCTTGCGCATGGTTGCCGGCCGAGGCGCAGATCACGCCGCGCTTACGCTGCGCTTCGGTGAGCTTGGCCATTTTGTTGTACGCGCCGCGAATCTTGAACGAAAACACCGGCTGCATGTCTTCGCGCTTCAACAGGATGCGGTTGTTGATGCGGCGCGACAGATTGGAAGCCTCTTCCAGCGGGGTTTCCACCGCAACGTCGTAGACGCGGGCGGTCAGGATTTTTTCCAGGTAATCGTTTTTCATCAGCGAATGGCGCGTGTATTATTGAGGATTCGGGCAATTATAAAGAATTTAGGAGCACTACATGGCATCACAAGACGAACTCAAGCAGGCCGTGGCCAAAAAGGCTGCCGAATATGTCAAGGGCGGCATCATCGGCGTGGGTACCGGTTCCACTGCCAACTTTTTCATTGAAGAGCTGGCCAAGGTCAAGAGTAAGATCGACGGCGCCGTGGCAAGCTCGGAAGCAACGGCTCAGCGCCTGCGTAACCATGGCATCGAAGTGCTCGACCTGAACGACGTCAGCCCCGGCGACCTCGAAATCTACGTCGACGGCGCGGACGAAATCACCGAACACATGCACATGCTGAAGGGTGGTGGCGGTGCATTGACCCGCGAGAAGATCGTGGCAGCCGTGGCACAGAAGTTCATCTGCATTTGCGACCAGACCAAGCTGGTGCCGGTTTTGGGCAAGTTCCCACTGCCGGTTGAAGTGCTGCCGATGGCACGCAGCCATGTGGCACGCGAACTGGTCAAGCTCGGCGGTCAGCCCAAGCTGCGCGATTTCACCACCGATAACGGCAACCTCATTTTGGACGTGCACGGTCTAACCATTCTTAACCCGGTCGAGATGGAAGCGCAGATCAACCAGATCGTAGGCGTGGTGACCAACGGTCTGTTCGCCGCTCGTCCGGCTAATGTGTTGTTGCTGGCAACCGATGACGGCGTGAAGACCATCACCAAGTCATAATACTTTCATACAGGTGCAATAAACTGGTGATTTCCGATACCAGGCAAGGAGTTTCCTGATGCAATCCGAACATACCTTCAAACAATACGATGCTGAGCTGGAAGCGGTACGTGCCAAAGTGCTGCAAATGGGTGGCATGGTGGAGGAGCAGATTGTCAACGCGATCGACGCCTTGCTGGAAGCCAACGTTCCCCTCGCCAACCAGGTCGTCGAACGCGATCACGCGATCAATGCGCTCGAAGTCGCGGTTGACGAGGCTTGCACCACCATCATCGCGCGTCGCCAGCCGACTGCAGGCGACTTGCGCATGATCATGATGATGGTGAAAACCATCACCGACCTGGAACGTATCGGCGACGAAGCCACCAAGATCGCCCGTGTCGCCAACAAGATCTACGA
The DNA here is from genome assembly GCF_003112435.1 of Novimethylophilus kurashikiensis. GTDB lineage: Bacteria > Pseudomonadota > Gammaproteobacteria > Burkholderiales > Methylophilaceae > Novimethylophilus > Novimethylophilus kurashikiensis. The sequence goes on along the minus strand of NZ_BDOQ01000003.1, from coordinate 581,323 downwards.
ATCGGATCGCCTGTACACGCCTCGCTTCAACGAAATCAAGGCAATGTGCCTGCAAGTGTGCGAGATGCTGCGCATTGCTTTGGATGCTTTTGCCCGCCTCGACGTCAGCCGCACCGTCGAAGTGGCGCGCCAGGACATGCAGGTGGACGACGATTTCCGCGCTGTCACGCGCCAGCTGATTACCTTCATGCTGGAAGACCCGCGTACCATCTCGATGTCGTTGGAAATCATGTTCATCGCCAAGGCCATCGAGCGCATGGGCGACCACGCCAAGAACATCGCCGAATACGTGGTGTACATGGTCAAAGGCAAGGACGTGCGCCACACCACCGTGCAGGAAATGGAAAAGGAAGCCCTGCGCTGACCTTGAATCCGGACAGGGCAGTTTCCCGTCCTGTCATGATGCCTCCCGGCATCTGCATGCTGTAGACAAAGAAGGATATTTTGAAGCCCTCCGCACAGCCGACATTCTCAGAAATTGCCGCCGTCGATCTCGGCTCCAACAGTTTCCGCCTGCAAATGGCGCGCGTGGTAGACGGCCAGTTGTTCATGCACGACTCCCTGCGCGAAATGGTTCGCCTTGGCGCAGGGCTCAATCCCGATAAAACCCTCTCCCCAGAAGTCATGCAGCGCGCCATTGACTGCCTCAGTCGATTTGGCGAGCGTTTGCGCGGTGTCGACCCGCATGCGGTGCGAGCCGTGGCGACCAATACTTTTCGTGTTGCCAAGAACGCCCGCGAACTGCTGGAGCGAGCGCAGGATGCGCTGGGTTTTCCCATCGAAATCATCGCTGGGCGCGAAGAGGCGCGGATGATCTTCATCGGTGTTTCGCACGGTTTGCCGCCGTCTGCCGATCCTCGTCTTGTCATCGACATCGGCGGCGGTTCGACGGAATTCATCGTCGGCCAGAATTTCGAGCCGCAGAAGATGGAAAGCCTGTACATGGGCTGCGTGAGCTACAGCATGAGGTATTTCGCCGACGGCAAATTGTCCGAAGGCAACCTGCGCCGTGCAGAAATTGCCGCACGTTCGGAAATCCAGGGCATCCGCCGGGAATTTTCTGCAGGACATTGGGGCGAAGCCATCGGCTCGTCCGGCTCAGCCCGGGCGTTGGGTGAAATCCTCCGGCTCAACGGCTGGTCGGACGGCGCCATTACGCGCACCGGTCTGGCCGAGCTGAAGAACGCCCTGCTGCGAGCCAAGGATCTGCGCAAGCTGGATTTGCCCGGCCTATCTTCTGAACGCGCGCCCGTACTGCCCGGCGGTTTTTCCATCATGTCCGCGGCCTTTGCCGAGCTCGGCATCGAGCGCATGACCGTCGCCAACGGTGCGTTGCGTGAAGGCGTGCTATACGAGCTGCTGGGCCGTATTCAACATCAGGACACGCGCGAAGCAACGGTGCGGCAGTTCAAGCGGCGCTATCATGTTGATGGGCCGCAGGCGACCCGCGTCAATGCGCTGGCTCAGGGCTTGCTGAAGCAGATCGAACACAAGCTGGAAATGGAGCGGGAAGTTGCGCGTCAATATCTGGGATGGACCGCCCGATTGCACGAAATCGGTATTTCCATTGCACATTCCGGCTATCACAAGCATTCGGCCTACATCATCGAGAACGCCGATATGCCCGGCTTTTCTCGCATGGACCAACAAATGATCGGCATGCTGGTACGTGCGCAGCGCCGCTCGCTGAACAAGCTGCCCACGTTATCCCATGACCCCGATCATCTCGCCATGATCCTGGCGCTGCGCCTTGCCGTACTGTTCCATCGCAACCATATGGATGTCGATTTGCCGAAAGTCAGGCTGCAGTGGGGTGACAATGGCTACAAGCTGAGCGTGGACGAGGCCTGGCTGGCCGACAACCCTTTGACCGATGCCGCACTCGCTGCCGAAATTGCGTATTGGCAAGACATCGGCATGACGCTGCAGGTCAATGCCTGAGTGAGTCTGCAACGGCTCAATTCTTTAGGAAACAAATCAAATGGCTGCGTTTACCAAAGTCGTGCTCTATACCGATACCGACGGCTATGCAAAATTTCGCGAGGAAACGGTCGAACTGACCGAGGGCAAGCCGGAAGCGCGCCTTTCCCAGATTCTCCCAGCCACCGGCTGCCAGTTGCGCCAGAGTCCCGTAGGCTTCCGCAGCCAGTTTCATTGCACTGAAAAGCCGCAGTGGCTGTTCGTATTGTCAGGCGCGATGGAGATCGGGTTGCAGGACGGTAGTTCGCGGATTTTCAGGGCGGGCGAGCATTTCTATTCTGCCGATGTGCTGCCGGAAGGGGCGGCATTCGACTCCAAGGTACACGGCCATTGGAGCCGCCAGGTGGGCGACGAGCCGTTGGTCACCTTGTTCGTCAAGGAATAAACGGGGCAGCTTCGCCCCGATTACTCTTCCCGGGCCAGTTCCTGGCCGAAATTCGCCAATAGGTGTTCCTGGGCGCTGTAAGGCTGCGCCCGGCCCGGTTTCTTGTGTCGGTAGCACCCGTCTGCCTGCATTTCCCAGGCTTGCAGGTTATCCTTGAGGTAAGGCTCGAGGCCTTCTTTCAGCACGCGTTTCTTGAGTTTTTGATCAAGCACCGGAAAGCAGGTCTCGATACGGCGGAAGAAGTTGCGGTACATCCAGTCGGCGCTTGCCAGGTAAACATCCTGCGCGCCGCCATTGAGGAAGTAATAAATGCGCGAATGCTCAAGGAATCGCCCGACGATGGAGCGCACGCGGATGTTCTCCGATACGCCTGGAATGCCGGGCTTCAGCGCGCACACGCCGCGGACAATGAGGTCGATCTGCACGCCGGCGACGGAAGCCTCGTAAAGTGCCTTGATGATGTCCGGGTCAAGCAAGGCATTCATCTTGGCGATGATGCGCGCCTTGTGGCCAGCCTTGGCCTGCTCGGCTTCGTTGTGGATCGCCTTGATCAGCTTCTGGTGCAGTGTGAACGGCGACTGCCACAAATGACGTAGCTTGGTGGCTTTGCCGAGTCCAGTAAGCTGGGCGAAGATGTCGTTCACGTCCTCGCAAATTTCAGCATGGCATGTGAGCAGGCCGAAATCGGTATAAAACCGTGCTGTGCGCTGGTGGTAGTTACCTGTGGAAAGGTGCACATAGCGATGCAGCTTGCCGTCCTCGCGTCGTACCACCATCGCCATCTTGGCGTGTGTCTTATGGCCCACCACGCCGTACACAACGTGAGCGCCTACTTTCTCCAGTTTGGCCGCCCAATTAATGTTGGCCTCTTCATCGAAGCGTGCCATCAACTCCACGACCACGGTCACTTCCTTGCCTGATCTTGCTGCATCGATCAACGCTGTCATCAGGGTCGAATCCGAACTGGTGCGGTAGACGGTTTGTTTGATCGCCAGCACGTCCGGGTCGGCCGCTGCCTGCTTGATGAACTCCACCACCGGGTTGAAGGACTGGAAAGGCAGGTGCAGCAGGATATCGCCCTTGCGGATCGCCTTGAAGATGTCCGGTTCCTTGGTGACCTCGCGGGGAATGCTGGGCATGTATCGGGTGTACTTGAGGTCCGGGCGGTCTACCCAGTCGGGAATCTGCATCAGGCGCACCAGGTTCACCGGGCCGTTGACGCGATAAAGGTCTTCCGGATTGAGGCCGAATTGCCCGAGCAAAAAGGCCGCCATTTCCTGTGAACAATTATCCGCGACTTCCAGCCGTACCTCGTCGCCGAACTGGCGCTGGGTCAGTTCGCCCTGCAAGGCCAGGCGCAAATCCTTGATTTCTTCCTCGTCCACGATCAGGTCGCTGTTGCGGGTCACGCGGAACTGGTAGCAGCCGCGTGCCGTCATGCCTGAGAACAGTTCATCGACATGGGCATGCAGGATCGAAGACAGGAACACGAAGCCGTATTCGCACCCGGCGATTTCCGACGGCAGGCGAATGACGCGCGGCAAGGCACGCGGCGCTTGCACGATGGCCATGCCGGAGTTGCGGCCGAAGGCGTCCTTGCCTTCCAGTTCCACGGCGAAATTCAAGCTCTTGTTGAGCACACGGGGGAACGGATGAGCCGGGTCCAGCCCGATAGGCGTCAATACAGGCATCAATTCGCGGAAGAAATATTCGCGGATCCAGGCCGCCTGTTCCTCGTTCCAATGCGTACGCCGGATGAAGTGGATGCCTTCTGCCGCCAGTTCTGGCGTGAGGACTTCGTTGAAAATCCGGTATTGGCGTTCCACCAGTTCGTGCGCGATGTGGCAGACCTGCGTGTAGGTCTGGGTCGGTGTCATGCCGTCCACGCCGGCCAGTGCCGTCTTGAACTCGATCTGCTCTTTCAATCCGGCGACGCGGACTTCGAAAAACTCATCGAGATTGCTGCTGACGATACATAGGAACTTGAGCCGCTCCAGCAGCGGGTTTCGCTGATCCTCGGCTTGGGCCAATACCCGTTGGTTAAAGGCCAGCAGGCCGAGTTCGCGATTGAGGTAATACTCTGGTGAAGTCAACTTGGTCGGTGGGGCCATTGTTCGGACTTGGCAGAATATTTAAGAAAGATGACGTTTTTATGACAACTTATTGCGGGACGAAACCGGACGGCTTTTCAGCGCCTTCGCCGAAGAAATAAGCCTCGGTCTGCTCGGCCAGGTATTTGCGTGCCTGGGGGTCGGAAAGGCTCAGGCGATGCTCGTTGATCAGCATGGTCTGGTGTTTTTTCCAGCCTTCCCAGGCTTCCTTGGAAACGTTTTCATAAATGCGGCTGCCGAGTGCGCCAGGATACGGCGGAAAATCCAGGCCTTCGGCTTCGCGACCGAGTTTGATGCATTTAACCATTCTTGCCATGACTGCTCCTTGAAACTGTGTGAAAACGAGGCCATCTGCAAAGGCCAGCGTGACGGTTGGCGCTTTGTTGTTTTATAGCCGGGGGATGGCTTCCATCATAGCTTAAAGCCGCGCAGATTGGCGAGAATGCCCATGCCCGCCAAGCACCACACGATCACCGCGCCGGAAGGCAGGTCGAACACGGCGGACAAGGCCAGGCCGATGGCATAGGCCAGTCCGCCAATCACATAACCGCCGGTCAATTTTCGTTTTTCCGGCCAATTGCGCACCGCCAGCGCAGGCAGGATGAGGCTGGAAAACACCAGGTACACGCCCACCAGTTGCACCGAGGCCGTGACTGCGACGGCAAACAGCGCGTAAAAGCCGAAGTGCTCCAGCCGCTTCCTGCTACCGAACCAGATCGCCAGCGTCAGCACGGCCACGGCTGCTGCCGGAATCAACTGCGTCGGCGTCACCCAAAGGATCTGCCCAGAGAGCAGGTCTTTCAGATGCTCGCCGCCATGCGGATTGTTGGCAAGCAGCAGGATGCCGGCGGTGGCCGCCAGCACGAAGACGGCGCCGATGAGGGCTTCCTGGACCTCGGGCCAGCGCTTTTCCGTCCAGGTCAGCAGCCAGGCACCAGGGATGGCTGCCGATAGCGCCGCTATCTGCACTGCCCAGCCTTGCGGCTCGAAGCCGAGCAAGTCGGCGGCGATCACCCCGAGCCCGGCGATCTGTGCCACGGCCAGGTCGATGAACACGATGCCGCGTTTCAACACCTGTTGGCCTAGCGGCACATGCGTGGCAAGTACCAGCAACCCCGCCAGCAAGGCGGGGCCGAGGATGCTCAAATTAAGGGTGTCGAGGTTCATTTGGCGGCATCCAGCAGGCGTTGAATGGTGTCGTCGAACAGGCTGAACAAGTCCTTGGCCTTGTCGTCGCCACCTACGGAGAAGGGCAAGGCTACGGCGGGAATCTTGGCGCGTTCGGCCAGCCACTGCGACGCGCGGTCGTCGTTGTAGGCAGCGCGGATCACCATTTTGGCGGGTTGGCGCTTCAGCTGGTCCAGCACTTCGGCAAGATGGCTGCTGGTGGGTTCCACGCCGGGCTTGGGTTCCAAAGCCGCCACTTCCTTGAGGCCCAGCCAGTCTTCCAGATACGGGAATCCCTTGTGCTGCACGACGATGGACATGCCCTTGAGCGGTGCGGCTTGTGTCTCCCAGCGCTTGATGGCGTCTTGCCAGCGTTGCGAGAAATCCTGATGGCGCTGTTTGTAGAACGCGGCATTGGCAGGGTCGACCTCGGCCAGCCGTTGGGCCAGCGCATCGGCGACCTTGGCGATATTGCGTGCATCGGTCTGGATATGCGGGTTGCCCTGGGCATGCACGTCACCGTCGGCGCGATCCAATCGCGAAGGAATCTCCAAACGGCGCACGTAATTGCCTGCCTCGAAATATCCGGGCTTGCCCGGCTGAATCTCGCTGTTACCGCTCTGGCGCAGCACCATGGGCAGCCAGCCGATCTCCAGTTCCATGCCGGTGCATACAGCCAGGTTGGCCGAGCGTGCCTTGGCGATCAGGCTGGGCTTGGCTTGAACGTGGTGCACGTCCTGCAAGGCCTGGGTGGCGTTATAGACTGAGACTTTGTCGCCACCTAGTTCCTGGGTCAATGCGCCCCACTCTGGTTCGCAAGCAAAGATATTCAGCGCGGCCTGCGCAGGGAGGACGGCCAGGGTGAGCAGCGCGAAGGCCAGGGTTTTAATCAATTTGTGCATGGTCGAACTCCTTAGAACTTGTGGGCACCGTGGGCGCCCAGGCTCATGATGTATTGAACGAAGAACTGATTGTCGGTCTGGTTCTCGCGCGATTTGTCCTGCGCCAATTGCAGGCGGATGCGGCTGAACTCGCTCGGGCTGTAATCAAGCATGGCGGTGATGCGGCTCGGGTCGTAGCCGTCGTTGACGATACTGGCCGTGTTGCTGTCGTAGCTGGCACTGCCGCTGTCGAGCTGGTCGTAGCGCAAGCCAACGCGCCAATACGGCCGGAACTGGTACACACCCTGCAAATACCAACCGGACTGACTGGACGAATAGCGGTCGGCGGAGGCCACGTGGTCGATGTCGTAGGTGAGATCGCCGGTTTCGCTGCGATGCAGGTATTCGCCTTGCAGCTTGAAATTGGTCACGTTGGTATTGCCGTTGGGCGCCCATTTCCAGACGAAATCGGCAATCCACAGCCTGCTGGTACCGCTGAACTGGTTGGTGATGAAACTGCCGGCGGTGTCGAGGTCGGGAGATTGACGCTTGTCGGGCGAGGTGCGGAGGTAGGAAAGCCCGGCGCGCCAGCTGCTGCTCACGCCGATGTCGCCGCCCACATGGGCAAACAGGCTGCCCATGGCGGCGCCGTTCTTGTCCTTGCCTTCGGTCCCGGCGATACGTCCGCGGCCAGCTTCGGCCCCCAGTTCGAGGAACAAATCGGTCGGTGCTACCCATTTCACCTGGACGCCGTCGTCCCCGTATTGGCCGCCGAGGAAGGCTTGGTAGACGAGCGGATTGTCGACGAAATCCCAGGTATGTGCGTGCTGTTCGTTGAGGTAGCCCACTCCGGAGAAAAAACGCCCGCCTTTGACGGTCAAACCTGCCGGCAGCGCCGTAGTCTGCACGAAGGCTTCTTCTACGCTGACGGTGTTGTCCGGGGCCAGTGCCAGGTTGAGCCCGCCGTAGAAATAGTGGTCGATATTCGCGTACACCCCCAGCTCCGATTCCGCCAGGCTCAAGCCGCGCACGCCCGGCCCAATTTCGCCGCCGGCCTGGAATCCGGTGATGTGGTAATCGGAATTCTGCGAACGGTTGGCGTAGATGCCGGAAAGGATCAGGGAGATGTCCGGGTTGAACGCATTGCTGCTGGCGGGTGCCTTGCTGGCAGAGGCTTCGATGGCAGCAGATTCGGCCTTGGCTGCGCTTTCCTCCGCTTTGCCGGCACTGGCTTGTACCTGTTCCAGCTTGGTTTCCAAGGCTTGAATGCGCGATTCGTAGCTGTTGCGCATCTGCTGGACTTCTGCCCGCAGTTTTTCCATTTCGTCGCTATCGTTGGCGGACGCCAGCAGGGGCGTGCCGAAGGCCAGCGCTACAGCGCTCGCCACGAGTTTTTTTGTAATCATGATGACCTCGGTTAAAAATGAGCAGACGCACCGCTGGCAAACAGCCTGCGGTGCGGATTAGAGCTATCGTTAAACGAGGATAGGTGGTGCGCGGGCGGCGTAGTGGCGAGTGGTATCGGTCGCGTGACCGATATGGTCCTCGGCCGACACTGCTTGCTGGTCGGAGGTGACGGCGAAAACAACGTGGCTGATGCCGACGGCGCTGCCGAGTGAAGCATAGGTGACGCACTTGTCGCAAAACGCGGCATGCGTGGCCTTGTTGTCTGGAGAGGAGCCGCCTTGGGTTTGCCCTTGCTCGTCCGCCAGGTGCGAGAGCGCGTGCACAGCCGCACCCTGTTGCCCGAAGGCGAACAGGAAGGCGAGCGTGAAGACGAGGAACAAACGGCGAATCATGGGCTTATTCTATCTCAACTTTGCTGACCGATTCTGACCGCATGAAGGATGCCGCACTGTCGGCCTTTGCGGCTTTTCCGTTAAAATGCGGTTTTTATCCCACGGTTGCAGCTGTTCGCTGCGCCTCCAGTACCCCACATGAATCCAACGCCTCCCGTCGTACTCACCTTTGCCGGCACCGACCCCACCAGCGGCGCAGGCTTGCAGGCTGACATCCTTACCTTGTCCAGCATCGGCTGCCACCCGGCGTCAGTGGTTACGGCGGTCACCGTGCAGGATACGTTGGGCGTGGACAACGTCATGGTGTTCGACCCCGAATGGGTGGAAGAGCAAGCGCGCGCTGTGCTGGAAGACATGGAAGTCGGCGTGTTCAAGCTTGGCATGCTGGGCAGCGTGGAGAACGTTGCCATCATTGCGGAAATCCTCGCCGATTACCCGGATGTGTTGCTGGTGATGGATACCGTGCTCGCCTCCGGCCGCGGCGATGAGCTGGCGACCGAGGAAATGCAGGAAGCCATGCGTGACCTGCTGCTGCCGCAAGCTTCCATCATCACGCCCAACAGTATCGAGGCGCGGCGCCTGGCATTCTTCGACGACAGCGAGGAAGACGAGGAAAACGCCTCGTTGGACGAATGTGCCAAGCGACTTCTGGAAATGGGTTGCGAGCACGTGATGATCACCGGCACGCACGAACGCAGCCTGGACGTGACGAATACGTTGTACGGCCACAAAGGCCACAAGCGTTCCTGGCAGTGGGAGCGGCTCCCCGGCAGCTATCACGGCTCCGGCTGTACCTTGGCATCGGCAATTGCAGCCTGTCTCGCGCACGGCCTGACCATGGAAGAAGCCGTTGCCGAAGCGCAGGAATATACCTGGGCCACGCTCAAGGGCGCCTTCCGCCCCGGCATGGGCCAATACATTCCGGATCGCCTGTTCTGGGCGCGCGACGAGGATCAAAAGCGCGAGGATGAAGACCATCAGCATTAACGGCTTATACGCCATTACGCCGGACTCGGACGACCGTGATGCGCTGTTGCGCAAAGTCGAAGCTGGGTTGACCGGTGGTGCGCGGGTGATCCAGTATCGCAACAAGACCGAAGGTGCGCCGCACCTAGAGATGGCGAAGGGCATCGCCGCGCTTTGCCGACAGTTCAATGCCGTATTCATCGTCAACGATGACGTGGAACTGGCACTGCAAACCGATGCCGACGGCGTGCATCTGGGCCGCGACGATGGCGATATCGCCCCAGCACGGTCAAGCTTGGGTGCCGGCCGCATCATCGGCGTGAGTTGCTACGGCAGCTTGGCGCGGGCGTTGGAAGCGCAAGCCGCAGGTGCCGATTACGTGGCCTTCGGCAGTATGTTCCCCTCTTCTACCAAGCCGCAGGCGCCGCACGCCCCGCTCTCGCTGCTGACCGAGGCACGGCAGGTGCTGCAAGTTCCCATCGTTGCGATCGGGGGCATCACATTGCACAATGCGCCTCAAGTCGTGGATGCCGGTGCCGACGCCGTGGCCGTGATCAGCGCCGTATTCGATACCCCCGACATTGCGCAGGCCGCGCAGGCATTTTCCAATCTTTTTTAGAAACCCAGACATCATGAGCAAAAACCAGCAGTTGTTCGAACGATCCCAGAAACTCATTCCAGGCGGCGTCAACTCGCCGGTACGCGCCTTCCGCTCGGTGGGCGGCACGCCGGTGTTCTTCAAGCGCGGCCTAGGAGCGTATGTCTGGGACGAGGACGACAACCAGTACGTGGATTACGTCGGCTCCTGGGGGCCGATGATCCTGGGTCACGCGCATCCTGAAGTGATCGAGGCTGTTCGCGAAGCGGCGGGTAATAGTTTGTCGTTCGGCGCGCCCACGGCTCGCGAGCTGGAAATGGCGGAGCTCCTGATCAAGCTGGTGCCCAGCATGGAGCAGGTGCGCCTGGTCAGCTCCGGCACTGAAGCGACCATGAGCGCAATCCGCCTGGCACGCGGTTTTACCGGACGCAGCAAGATCGTCAAGTTCGAAGGCTGCTACCACGGCCACGCCGATGCCTTGCTGGTGAAGGCCGGTTCCGGCGCTCTCACTTTCGGCCAGCCGAGTTCGGCCGGCGTGCCGCCTGAAGTCGCAGCGCACACCATCACGTTGTCCTATAACGACATCGCAGGCGTGGAAGAGCTGTTCGCCACCATCGGCAGCGAAATCGCTTGCGTCATCGTCGAGCCCGTCGCAGGCAACATGAACCTGATCGCGCCCGCCCCCGGCTTCCTGCAAGCCCTGCGTGCGCAGTGCTCCCAGCGCGGCGCGGTCCTGATTTTCGACGAAGTGATGACGGGTTTCCGCGTGGCCCTGGGCGGTGCGCAAGGGCTCTACGGCATTACGCCCGACCTCACTACGCTGGGCAAGGTCATCGGCGGCGGTCTACCTGTAGGTGCTTTCGGCGGACGCCGCGACATCATGCAATGCCTGGCGCCGGTGGGTCCGGTGTATCAGGCCGGTACGCTGTCCGGCAATCCGGTCGCCGTGGCAGCTGGGTTGACGACGTTGAAGCTGGTGCAGCAAGCCGGTTTCTACGATCGCCTGACCGCCCGCACCGCGCAGTTTGTAGATGGGTTGAAGCAGGTGGCCAAGGAGAAAGGCGTGACCTTCAGTGCGCAAAGCGTAGGCGGCATGTTTGGCGTGTATTTCAGCGAACAAGCGCCATCGAGTTACGCCGAAGTCATGCAGTCGGATAAGGATGCCTTCAACCGCTTCTTCCATGCCATGCTGGAAAACGGCGTTTACCTGGCGCCTTCGGCGTTCGAAGCCGGCTTCGTCTCCGCTATGCACGGTGATGCGGAAATCGAGAAGACGCTGGACGCGGCGCGCAGGGCTTTTGGCGCCTGATCGACAGCAGTAGAAATAAAAACGGCGGCAGGTCTGCGAAGACCGCCGCCGTTTTTTATTTGGGCTTTGGGTTTATTCCACCTTCAAGCGTTCTACGACCTTGCCCTGCTTGATGTGGGATTCGATGATTTCGTCGATGTCTTCCCGGTCAATGAATGTGTACCAGACAGCCTCGGGGTACACCACCATCAAGGGGCCTTCGCCGCAGCGGTCGAAGCAACCGGCGCGATTCACGCGCGTCTTGCTCTCGCCGTTGAGCTTTTCGGCCTTGATGCGCGACTTCATGTAGTCGAACAGCGCCTCGGTATTGCCGGTGCCGCAGCATAGGGCGCCGTCCTCACGCTGGTTGAGGCAAAAAAATACGTGATGTTGGAAGTGGCTCATAATGTTATGGCGAGTTTTTAAAAGCTAGTTGGCGGATGAGGCGAGAGATTCTTCGCGGGTGAAGGTCCAGGTACGGGTGATGCTGAGGATGTCGGTGTCCTTGCGTATGTCCGGGGTAAAGGCGGCATAGGGTGCGGCTAGCTCGACGATGCGCTTAGCGGCGTCATCGAGCACCTTGTAGCCTGAGCTTTGGTTGATTTCCAGGCTTTCGATAGTGCCGTCGGCGCGAATGGACACCGTCATTTTGAGTTTGCCGTAGATCTTCTGGGTTTTGGCCGCTTCGGGATAATTGAGGTTCCCCACTTTTTCCACCTTCTGGCGCCAATCCTCGACGTAGGCGGCAAACTTGTATTCTGCAGCGCGGGCACCGATGAACTTGCGCTTGGGGCGGCGCTGGTAATCGTCTTGTTCCTTGGCGATCTCGGCCTCGAGTTGTGCGGCTTGCAACAGGCTCTTGCTCAAGAGATCGCTGGCTTCGACCTGAGGTTTGGCCGCGGCAGTCGGGGTGGGCGTCTGCTCGACTTGGCGTGTGGATTTGAGCTGCGTCATGGTCTGCTGCACGCGCTGTTCCAGTTGCTGCACCTTTTGCTGGCGTTCGACGCGATCGGCCTCGATCTGCGCGACTTGCGCCGCCATGCGCTTCTCGGAGGCATCCGGCGTGGCGCTGGTATCGACCGCCATTTTTTTCGCCGAAGGCAACGGCGACTTCATGCGCCGTTTTTCTTCCGTATTGCCGCCGCGATCCAGGTTGGTCTGCGCCAGCGCATCGGCCTTGATGGGGCGCGAATTGGTCTTGGCGTTGACCAGGATCACATCCAGCGTTGCCAGGTTGTCCTGAAGTTTTTTGAGATCGGGCAGGCTGAAATTGATGCCGCCAATGACAATGGCATGCAGCGCCAGGGAAACCCCTAGCGCGACTTCGAACAGATGGGTCCGGGCGTAGGCCAACCAGGATTTCAAGCCGCCAACCTCTCCAGCAATTTACTGTGAATGCCGCCGAACCCGCCGTTGCTCATGACCAGGATATGGTCGCCGGGTCGGGCCTCACGGGCAATGGCCTCGACCAAATCGTGCAAATCGTTCTTAGTGACGGCTTTATTTCCCAACGGCGCCAGGGCCTCTGCCGCATCCCAGCCCAGGTTGCCGGCATAGCAGAAGACCTGGTCGGCATCCTTCAGGCTGCCCGGCAGCGCAGTTTTCATCACGCCCAGTTTCATGGTGTTGGAGCGCGGTTCCAGCACGGCGAGGATGCGGGCCTTGCCGGTCTTGGCGCGCAGCCCTGCCACGGTGGTCGCTATCGCAGTGGGATGGTGGGCGAAATCGTCGTAGACGGTGATGTCGTTGACCACGCCGCGGATTTCCATGCGGCGCTTCACGTTCTCGAAACGGCCCAGTGCATCGCAGGCAGTCTTTGGCGTTACGCCGATGTGTCGTGCTGCGGCGATTGCGGCCAGTGCGTTGCTTCGGTTGTGGGCGCCCATCAGGCTCCATTCCACACGGCCTTGCGGCTGTCCGGACAATTCCACGGTAAAGCTGCCGTCTGGTTGTACATTGGTAGCGCGCCAGCCGGTGGCGTGATTGAAATGTTCAGTGGGCGTCCAGCAGCCTCGCGCCATTACGCGCTCCAGGCTGTCTTCCTCGCCGTTGGCGATAATGAGTCCTTGCCCTGGCACCGTGCGTACCAAGTGGTGGAACTGGGTTTCGATGGCGTTGAGGTCGGCGAAGATATCAGCGTGGTCGAACTCCAGGTTGTTCAGCACCGCCGTGCGTGGGCGGTAGTGGACGAACTTGGAGCGTTTGTCGAAGAAGGCCGTGTCGTATTCGTCGGCTTCGATCACGAAGAACGGCGATTTGCCCTTGGGTTCCTGCCGGGGAGCACCGGGCAGGCGAGCGGAAAGGCCGAAGTTCTGGGGCACCCCGCCGATGAGGAAGCCTGGGCTCAAGCCCGCGTCTTCGAGGATCCAGGCCAGCATGGAGGTGGTCGTCGTCTTGCCGTGTGTGCCGGCGACAGCCAGCACCCATTTGTCGTGCAGGATGTTCTCGGCGAGCCATTGGGGGCCAGAGACGTATGGGAGGCCACGATTGAGAATGGCCTCCATGAGTGGATTGCCGCGCGAGACGACGTTGCCGATGACGTAGATATCCGGGTTGAGCTCAAGCTGATCTTCGGAGTAGCCCTCGATGAGATCGATGCCCTGCGCTTCCAGCTGAGTACTCATGGGCGGATAAACATTGGCATCGCAACCGGTGACGCGGTGACCGGATTGCTTGGCGAGGGCGGCGATACCGCCCATGAACGTGCCGCAAATGCCGAGGATATGGATGTGCATTAGTCGGATTTCTTGGTGAAGGACGCTTTGGCCGGCTGCTTGTCCAGCTTGAGGCTCGCGCCTGAAAAGTTCATGAGGGCCGCCATGATGCTGCCGGCGTCCGTTTTGCCGTTGATGTTGGTAATGACCAGCCGGCCCTGGCCCTGTTTCAACGCATTTTGAAAATCGTAGATAGCGCCGATGATTGTCAGTTTGCCTGCGCTCACTTCGGCGTCGAATTTGTTGAGCGCGAACGTGACTTGCAGGTTGACGTTGGTCTGCACGCCGGTCAGCCATTGTTCCTCGGCATCTTGCTTTGGGTTCTTGGGCGGGAGCTTGATGGTGGCGAGCTCGCGCTTGATGGCAGGTGAGTTGTCCGCGTCCTTGCTATACGCGGCCTTGATGGCACCGCAGGCCGAATGGCCGATCACAATAAGCAGCGGCGTATGCAGCTGGCGCACGCCGTATTCCACCGATCCCTCGGACGTGGCGATCTGGTTGCCGATGTTGCGCACCACGAATAAATCGCCGTCCGGCGTTTTGTCGAAGGCTTGCATGTGTACGCGCGAATCGGCACAGGTGACGACAGTGGCGCGAGGCTGCTGTTTTTCCTGGAATGGCTTGAAGTAATCGGGCTTGTGGGATTTGACGAAGGCGGCGTTGTCGTCCATGAGGTTGCGCACTACGCCGCGCAGCTGTGCGAATTCGTCGCCGGCGGCATCTTCCTGGGCCAATGAAGGCAGACTGGCAAGCGCTAAATACGCCAACCCCAGCCAACTACTCAATCTCATGCCGTTTAAAACCACTCGCACCCCGAACCCGTTATTTTGCCTGCGACGCCAGCCCATGCCCTGCCGATTCAGGGCTGGCAATAAACGGCGTATAATAAGGCATTTATCGCATCAGTAGGAATTGCCGGCGGGGTGCCGGCCGCCGGGGCTGAAGCGCCGGTCGATTGCCATGACACCAGATGGGTTTGCCCAGAAACAACAAAAATGGATTCGACACCTTGCCGCGTATTTCGTGAGGGCCTAGCTCAGGTGCTGGCGTTTATCCCGCTGAACCGGGAGCGCATTTAGCCTTGAACCTGCCAGAACACACCGAGATATTCCTGGGGCGCCAGCCGATCCTGGACGCCAGCCAGAACGTGGTGGCCTATGAGCTATTGTTCCGCTCGGGCTGGAACCTGAGTGCGAACGTCACCAACGACGTGCTGGCGACTGCAACTGTGATTACGAACACAGTCAGTCATTTCGGTATCGACAACGTGCTGGACAAGCAACTCGGGTTCATCAACGTGTCCTACGAGTTGCTGATGAGCGACGTGCTCGAGCTGTTGCCTAAGGAACGCATCGTGCTCGAGATCCTAGAGACGGTGAAGATCGACCCCAAGGCAGTCGAGCGCTGCCGCGAGTTGAAGGCCAAGGGCTTTCGCCTGGCTTTGGACGATTTCGAATACGACGATTCGTACGATGAGTTGTTCGAGGTCGTCGATATCATCAAATTCGATATGCTGCTTTCCTCACCCGAGCAGGTCGAGGCGTCTTTGGAGCGCATACGGCGATGGCCGCAGATTCAGCTGCTGGCGGAAAAGGTGGAAGACCTCGAGCAGTTCCATCGCTGTCATGCCTGGGGATTTTCGCTGTTCCAGGGCTACTTTTTCGCGCGGCCGGCGATTTTGTCAGGCAAGAAAGCCAATCCTCGCCAGCTGGTGCTGTTGCGGGTAATGAACCAGATCATGAACGACGTCGAGATCCGCGAGATCGAGAATACGTTCAAGGAAAGCCCCAACTTGGTGTTGGGCCTGTTGCGCTTGGTGAATTCGGTCGGCATGGGGCTGCGGCTCAAGATCAGTTCGCTGCAACAAGCGCTGGTAGTGCTGGGACATAAGCATTTGCAGCGCTGGGTCCAGCTGTTGTTGTATGTGCAGGACGGTACCATCGCCACCAATCCTCTGATGCAAATGGCGGCCACACGGGCAAGAACAATGGAATTGCTGTGCCAGTCGCGCAGCAAGCAGGTGGATGCCGATGCTGCGTTCATGACTGGCATCTTGTCGCTGGTGGACGTGCTGTTGGGCATGAACATGGAAGACATCCTCAACCAGCTAAGCCTGTCCGAGGATGTACGCGATGCCATTCTGTTGCGTCAGGGTTACCTGGGGCGGCTTCTCGCGCTGATGGAAAGTGTGGAAATCGGCGATTTTTCGTCGGTTGCCGAAGGCCTGGAAAGCCTGCACCTCACCGCGGCCGATCTCAGCCATGCCGAGTTGGAGGCCATGCAATGGGTCGGCCAGCTGGGCGAAATGGTCGATTAACAATTTTTCCGGTTTGTTCAAAACCGACGATTGCTTGAAAGCAGGTCAATGACTTACACACTCTCCCCGACTGAAATTCAACTTCGGGACATCCTGTCGCGCCGCATCATGATCCTGGACGGTGCCATGGGCACCATGATCCAGCAGTACAAGCTGACCGAGCAGGATTATCGCGGCACGCGCTTTGCCGATTTCCAGGGCCCGCTGGGTGAAAAAACGGGCGAGCCCAATCATGTCCACGGGCCGGGCTGCGGTTGTGGCGGGCACGAGGCGCCGCAAGCCAATGGTCGCGAGTTGTTCCTTAAGGGCAACAACGAGCTGCTGACGCTGACGCAGCCGCATGTCATCAGCGAAATTCACGAAAAATATCTCGCTGCCGGTGCGGATATGATCGAGACCAATACCTTCGGCGCGACCGGCGTTGCGCAGAGCGATTACCACATGGCGCATCTCGCCTATGAGATGAATGTCGAGGCCGCCAAGTTGGCCCGTGCCGCTTGCGATAAATATTCGACACCGGACAAGCCGCGCTTCGTCGCCGGTGCACTCGGCCCGACACCCAAGACCGCGTCGATTTCGCCTGACGTGAACGACCCGGCTGCGCGTAATGTGACCTTCGACCAATTGGCCGAATCGTATCTTGAACAAGTGCGTGGGCTGGTGGCTGGTGGTGCGGATATCCTGCTGGTCGAGACCATTTTCGATACGCTCAATTGCAAGGCGGCGTTGTTCGCCATCGAAACCTTCTTCGACGAGGTCGGCTACCGCATGCCGATCATGATTTCGGGTACGGTGACGGACGCTTCCGGTCGTATCTTGTCCGGACAGACCGTGGCGGCCTTCTGGAACTCGGTGCGTCATGCGCGGCCGTTGTCCATCGGCCTTAACTGCGCACTGGGCGCGACGTTGATGCGACCTTACGCCGAGGAACTGTCGCAAATCGCCGATGCGTTCGTCAGCGTCTACCCCAACGCCGGCTTGCCGAACCCGATGAGCGATACCGGCTTCGACGAAACACCGGACATCACCTCGTCGCTGGTCAAGGAGTTCGCTGAAAGCGGCTTCGTCAACATCGCCGGCGGCTGCTGCGGTACGACGCCGTCGCATATCAAGGCTATCGCAGATGCCCTCAAGGACGTGCCGCCGCGCAACATTCCTGAGATTCCGCAGGCGACGCGCCTTTCTGGCCTGGAGCCTTTCACCATCGACGACAGCTCGCTGTTCGTGAACGTCGGCGAACGTACCAACGTCACCGGTTCCAAAGCCTTCGCCCGCATGATCCTTAACGGGCAGTACGAAGAGGCCTTGAGCGTGGCGCGCCAACAGGTGGAAAACGGCGCGCAGGTGATCGACATCAACATGGACGAGGGCATGCTGGACGCGGTTGCCGCGATGACGCATTTCCTCAACCTGATCGCTTCCGAGCCGGATATCGCTCGTGTGCCCATCATGATCGACTCGTCCAAGTGGTCGGTCATTGAAGCGGGCCTGAAGTGCGTGCAGGGCAAGGCCATCGTCAATTCGATTTCCATGAAGGAAGGCGAAGAGGAATTCCTGCGCCAGGCCAAGCTGTGCCGTCGCTATGGCGCGGCCGTGATCGTGATGGCCTTCGACGAGAAGGGTCAGGCCGACACCTTTGAGCGCAAGACCGAAATCTGCAAGCGTGCCTACGATTTGCTGGTGGAAAAGGCCGATTTCCCGCCTGAGGACATCATTTTCGACCCCAATATTTTCGCCATCGCGACGGGGATCGAAGAGCACAACAACTATGCCGTGGACTTCATCGAAGCGACGCGTTGGATCAAGCAGAACTTGCCCTTTGCAAAAATCTCCGGCGGTGTTTCCAACGTAAGCTTCAGCTTCCGCGGCAACGACGCGGCGCGCGAGGCCATCCATACGGTCTTCCTCTACCACGCCATCAAGGCAGGCATGACCATGGGCATCGTCAACGCCGGCATGATCGGCGTATACGACGATCTCGACCCCGAGCTGCGCGAGCGTGTCGAAGACGTGGTGCTCAACCGCCGTCCTGACGCCACCGAGCGCATGATCGAATTCGCCGGTACGCTGGTGGCGGGAGGCAAGAAAGAAGCCGCCACGCTGGAATGGCGCGGGACGGCGGAGAATCCGGTACCCGTTAACAAGCGCATCGAACATGCGATGGTGCACGGCATTACCGAATTCATCGTTGAGGACACGGAAGAGGCACGACAGCAGGTCATGGCCAACGGCGGACGCCCGATCCACGTCATCGAAGGTCCGCTCATGGACGGCATGAACGTGGTGGGCGACTTGTTCGGCCAGGGCAAGATGTTTTTGCCGCAGGTAGTGAAGTCCGCTCGCGTGATGAAGCAGGCCGTGGCGCACCTGATTCCGTTCATCGAGGAAGAAAAGCGCCTGGAGGAAGAACGCACGGGCATCGTCGCCAAGCCCAAGGGCAAGGTAGTGATCGCGACGGTGAAGGGCGACGTGCACGACATCGGCAAGAACATCGTCTCGGTGGTGCTGCAGTGCAACAACTTCGAGGTGGTGAACATGGGCGTCATGGTGCCGGCCTCGGAAATCCTGGCCAAGGCCAAGGAAGAAGGCGCGGACATCATCGGCCTCTCCGGACTCATCACACCTTCGCTGGAAGAAATGGCCCACGTCGCCAAGGAAATGCAGCGCGATCCGCATTTCCGCGGACTCAAGACGCCACTGCTGATTGGAGGCGCCACGACTTCTCGCGCCCATACCGCAGTGAAAATCGCGCCCAACTATGAAGGGCCGGTGGTCTACGTGCCGGATGCCTCCCGTTCTGTTTCCGTGATGCAGTCGCTGCTCACGCCGGAACAGCGCGATACTTACATCGCCGAATTACAAGCGGACTATGAACGCGTTCGGACTCAGCATGCCAACAAGAAAGGCACGCCACTGCTGACGCTGGCCGAAGCACGCGCCAACAAGGCCAAGGTGGAGTTCGCAGGCAACAACGCACCGACCAAGCCCAAGTTCATCGGCCGTCGCGTGTTCAAGAACCTCGACCTCAACCTGCTGGCCGACTACATCGATTGGGGTCCGTTCTTCCAGACCTGGGATTTGGCCGGGGCTTATCCCGCCATTCTGCAAGACAAGGTGGTTGGCGATGCCGCAACCAAGGTGTTCGCCGAAGGCCAGGCCATGCTGAAGAAGATCATCGAGGGCCGCTGGCTCACCGCAAACGGTGTGATCGCACTAATGCCGGCTAACAGCGTCCACGATGACGATATCGAGATATATACCGACGAATCGCGACAGGAAGTCGCCTTCACCTGGTACGGCATGCGTCAGCAGACGGTAAAGCCGGTGATCGATGGCGTGCCTCGCCCTAACCAGTGCCTGGCGGATTTCATCGCACCTAAAGGCTCAGGAATTGCCGATTACATTGGACTATTCGCCGTCACCGGCGGGCTGGATATCGAGAAGCACGTGCAGCGCTTCCTCGATGCCCACGACGATTACAGCGCGATCATGGTCAAGGCGCTGGCCGACCGCTTGGCCGAAGCCTTCGCCGAATACATGCACGAACGCGTTCGCACCGACCTGTGGGGTTATGCCGCGGATGAAAAGCTTTCCAACGAGGCGCTTATCAAGGAGCAGTACCGCGGCATTCGTCCGGCGCCCGGCTATCCGGCCTGTCCAGATCACACGGTGAAACCCGACATGTTCAAGCTATTGCAATGCGACGAGATCAGCATGACGTTGACTGATTCCTTTGCCATGTCGCCCGCTGCATCGGTCTCCGGTTTTTATCTCGCGCATCCGGATGCCAAGTATTTCAGCGTGGACAAGATCGGTGAAGATCAGCTTCTGGATATGGCGCAGCGACGCGGCGTGGATCGGGAATACCTGGAGCGCTGGCTGGCGCCCAATCTGTCTTAATGGCTCACGGATAAGGACAAGCTCATGGTAACGAAATCGGCGCAAAAAGAGCTGGAAGGGCCGGAGATCAAGGCGATTCTCGAGCAGGGCATTGCTATTCCGTCTCAGCCCAAGGTGCTGATGGAGCTCGATGAACTTGCCAGCCAGCCTAATGTGAGCGTAAAGGCGGTGGCCAAGGTGATCGCCAAGGACCCGGCGTTGCTGGCGAGTGTCTTCAAGGTGGTGAATTCGCCCGCTATGGGGCTCTCAAAGCGCATCGATTCTGCCGAGACGGCGGTGACGTTGTTGGGACTCAAGCAAATTACCAATTTGCTCAAGAGCATCGCCATCCGCCAGGCGCTGGGCGGTAAATCCCTTGCCTACGAGAAGTTTTGGGAGCGCTCAGGCGATATCGCGAAACTTGCGGCCATCATCGCCAAGAAACAGGTCTCGGTGTGCAATATCTTCCCCGATCAGGCCTATATGGCCGGGCTGTTTCATGATTGCGGTGTCCCTGTCCTGATGCAGCGCTTCCCGAATTATTGCAAGGCGCTCGATAGCCAGAATCTCGAACACTGGCCGGAGCTCGACGCCGAGGACAGGCTGTTCAACACCGATCATTGCGTGGTGGGCTATCTGGTCGGTAAGCACTGGCGCCTGCCGGATTTTATTCTTCGATCGGTACGTTTCCATCACGAAATCTGGTCGGTGGCGCACCCGGCCATCACTATGGTGGCCATGCTGCAAATGGCAACGCACTTGTACAACCTGATGATGAAGCTGCCGCAAGAAATAGTCTGGGAAGACAATTGGCGCAACGTGATCGAAGAACTCGGGATTCCCGAAGACGGCTTGCTCGAGTTTGAAGAGGATGCGTTGGAGACATTTACCCTGGGCGGATAATGAAGGTGGACAAAACCGGCCTGGATTAGTTAAATAGTGCTTTCAGCATGCAATAACAGGTAACAATCCACCCCATGCTAGTAGCGTCCCAACCCAAAGAAATCGAGCCAGCAGAAGTTCAGGCCATACTCGGCCAAGGCGTCACCTTGCCACCCCAGCCCAAGGTGCTCATCGAGATCGATCGATTAGCCAATGAGCCCCGGGTCAGCGCCAAGGCCATTGTAGCTAGCATTGCGACAGACCCTGCCTTGATGGCGGGCTTGTTCAAGGTCGTCAATTCGCCCGCAGTCGGCCTTTCCAAGCGTGTGGATTCCGCGGAAATCGCCATTAATGTGCTAGGCCTGACGCAGGTCGTCAATATTGTCAAAAGCATCGCCGTCCGTCAGGCTTTGGGGGGCAATTCCGCAGCATTCGAGAAATTCTGGGAGCGTTCCGGGGATATTGCCCAGATCGCCGCCATTATCGCCAAGAAGCAATATTCCATCTGCAGCATTCCGCCCGACCAGGCTTATATGGCCGGGCTTTTCCACGATTGCGGCGTGCCGGTGTTGATGCAGCGTTTCTCCGATTATTGCCAGAGTCTGGCGAGCGGAGCGTGGCCCGACCTGGTCGAAGAAGACAAACGCCACGACACCGATCATTGTGTCGTGGGGTATATGGTGGGTAAGCATTGGCGCCTCCCCGACCTCATTCTGGGCGCAATTCGCCATCACCATGAAGTCCCGACGGTTATTCATCCATTCAAGACGATCATCGCCCTGCTGCAAACAGCAACCCATATCTACAATGTCATGCAGAAATTGCCGGTAGAGCGCGAATGGGCTGCTTGTGCGGAATTGGCCGTCGAAGAGCTGGGCATCAGCCTCAACGGGATGGAAGAGTTTGAAGAAGAGGTGGCAGAGAACTTTACCGCCGGTTGAAATGAAAAGGGGAGCACCTTGAAAGAGCTCCCCCTATTAGGCCTTACTTCAGTTTTGCGAGCTGTGCTTGCAATTTTTCCAGCGTGGAGCGGAAATTCTCCAGTCGTTCCTTCTCCTGGGCCACCACTGCAGCCGGGGCGCGTTCTACGAAGCTGGCGTTCGATAGCTTGGCATCCGCTTTTGCGATTTCACCTTGCAGACGTGTCACTTCTTTGGATAGACGCTCCTTCTCGGCGGCAACGTCGATTTCCACCTTGAGCATCAAGCGGAACTCGCCGGCCAGGGCCACGGGCGCATCGGCATCCGGAAGTTCAGCCACGATCTCAACCTCGGCTAACTTGGCAAGCGGCTTGAGGTAAGGCGCGACAGCCTCCAAATCGGCCTTGGGACCGGCAGCCACCAGCGGCACTTTCTGGGCCGGGGACAGATTCATCTCGCCGCGCAGGCTGCGGCAGGCGTCCACGGCTTGCTTGAGGTTGGCCACCCAGGTTTCCGCAGCCTCGTCGATCTTGGCGGTATCACTCTTGGGATACGGTTGCAGCATGATGCTCTCGCCGTGGCGATCTGCCAGCGGTGCAACCTTCTGCCAAAGTTCCTCGGTGATGAACGGGATGACCGGATGTGCCAGGCGCAGCACGGTTTCCAGCACGCGCAGCAGGGTACGGCGCGTGGCGCGCTGCTGGGCTTCGGTACCGTTTTGCAGTTGGACTTTAGCCAACTCGACGTACCAGTCGCAGTACTCGTCCCAGACGAACTTGTAGATCGCCTGCGCCACGTAGTCGAAGCGGTAATCGGCAAAGCCTTTCTCGACCTCGGCCTCGGTGCGCTGCAAAAGACTCACGATCCAGCGGTCGGCCGGCGAGAAGTGCAGGTAGCCCTCCGGTCCGCAGTCGTGGTTGCAAGGTTGCATACCGCAATCCTTGCCCTCGACGTTCATCAGTACGAAGCGTGTCGCGTTCCACAACTTGTTGCAGAAGTTGCGGTAGCCCTCGCAGCGGTGCATGTCGAACTTGATGTCGCGGCCGGGGCTGGCTAGCGAGGCGAAGGTGAAGCGCAGCGCGTCTACACCGAACGCTGGAATGCCCTCGGGGAATTCCTTGCGCGTCTTCTTCTCGATGCTTTCGGCCTGTTTGGGGTTCATCAGACCAGTGGTGCGCTTCTTGATCAGCTCGTCCAGGCTGATGCCGTCGATCAGGTCGATCGGATCGAGCACGTTGCCCTTGGACTTCGACATCTTCTGTCCTTCCGCATCGCGGATCAGGCCGTGTACATAGACGTCCTTGAACGGAATCTTGCCGGTGATGTGCTTGGTCATCATGACCATGCGCGCCACCCAGAAGAAAATGATGTCGAAACCTGTCACCAGCACCGAAGACGGCAGGTAGAGGTCGAGCGCGGGGTTGGATTTCTCGGGCCACTCAGGTGTCCAGTCCAGCGTGGAGAACGGCCACAGCGCGGAGGAATACCAGGTATCCAGCACATCCGGATCGCGCGTCAGCACGCCGGCGTAGCCTTCCTCATCGGCCAGGTGGCGTGCTTCTTCCTCGTTGTGCGCGACGAACACTTCGCCGTTGACGCCGTACCAGGCCGGAATCTGGTGACCCCACCACAATTGACGCGAGATACACCAGTCCTGGATGTTGTTGAGCCACTGGTTGTAGGTGTTGACCCAGTTCTCGGGTACGAAACGGATTTCACCGTCAGCCACCACATCCAAAGCTTGTTGAGTGATGCTCTTGCCGTCTTTGCCCGGCTTGCTCATGGCGACGAACCACTGGTCGGTGAGCATGGGCTCGATCACGACATTGGTACGGTCGCCGCGCGGCACCTTGAGTTTGTGCTTGTCGATTTTCTCCAACAACCCAAGCGCTTCGAGGTCGGCGACAATCGCCTTGCGTGCATCGAAGCGGTCCATGCCCTGATATTTTTCTGGGGCATGGTGATTGATCTTGGCATCCAGCGTGAGGATGGAGATCATCGGCAGGTTGTGGCGCTGGCCTACGGCGTAGTCGTTGAAGTCGTGCGCCGGGGTGACCTTCACTACACCGGTGCCGAATTCGCGATCCACGTATTCGTCGGCGATTACGGGGATTTCGCGGTCGGTCAGCGGCAGCTTCACCATCTTGCCGATAAGGTGTGCGTAGCGTTCATCCTCGGGGTGCACCATGACGGCGGTATCGCCCAGCATGGTTTCGGGGCGGGTGGTGGCGACGGTTAGCGTGTCGGAGCCGTCAGCCAGCGGGTAACGAATATGCCAGAGGAAGCCGTCCTCTTCTTCGCTCACTACTTCGAGGTCGGAAACGGCCGTGTGCAGCTTAGGATCCCAATTGACCAAGCGCTTGCCGCGATAAATCAGACCTTCGCGGAACAAACGCACGAAGGTTTCGGTAACGATCTTGGACAGACCGGAATCCATGGTGAAGCGCTCGCGACTCCAGTCGGGCGAGGTGCCCAGGCGGCGCATCTGGCGCGTGATCGTGCCGCCGGAGTATTCCTTCCACTCCCAGACTTTTTCCAGGAATTTTTCGCGGCCCAGGTCGTGGCGCGAAACGCCTTGCGCATCCAGCTGGCGTTCTACCACGATCTGCGTGGCGATACCGGCATGGTCAGTGCCCGGCTGCCACAGCGTATTGTCGCCGCGCATGCGGTGGTAGCGCGTCAAGGCATCCATGATGGTCTGGTTGAAACCATGGCCCATATGCAACGTACCCGTCACATTGGGCGGCGGCAGCAGGATGCAGAAGTTATCGGATTTGGTGGTGTCGAGCCCGGCAGAAAAATAGCCGCTGGATTCCCATAATTCGTACCAACGGCCTTCTATGTTCTTGGGTTCAAAAGATTTGTCTAGTTCGCTCATGCCGTGGATTTTACCACGGCCAACCACCCGGCTGCCCCACCCGCCATCAGGAACAGCCCCAGATGAAACCAGCCCCAGCGCACGTATTTGCGCACCAGTTGCTGCGGTGAAAGGTTGGCGATGAGGTAGTGACGACCGTCGGCAGGCACCCGTATGACATGAACTCCAGGCTGCTGGCGGATTTCGCGGTGCTGCTTTTCCACTTCTCGCTGGGCCGCGCGTCGCGCAAGTTCCCACTCCTGCAGGTCGATCTGGCCGTCCTTGTTGAGGTCGAAACGTTCGAGCAGCATGGGGCGGTTGCGCTTCCATTCCGCCAGCAGGGCCGAGACGTCTTCGTTGAGGTTCAAATCGCTGTTGGCGCCGCCCAACGTGGAAAACTCACCCAGCACGTAGAGGTTGTCGCTCGGCATTAACAGTTCCTCGATGTGCTTGTAATTGCCTTCGTACCAGGTATGGACGTGGGTAGTGATGACTTCCGCATCGTCCGGGTCGACCAGCACGCGTCCCGTGCCGTCCTCGATGCCGAACATGCTATCGCTGGTGCCGCGATCGACCACTTGCCATTTTTTTTCCGAGTCTTTCTGGTAAGTGACGTAGCGGTACCACACGCAAGGCAAGCTGCCGAGCTTGCCTTCGGCGAGATATTCCTTGTCACGGCAGGCGCGCCCATAGATTTCCGCATAACCTTGGGCTGCCGAGCCGATCTTGGAGGTCGGGATATCGGCAATGGCGCGGTTGCGGCGCAGGTTGGCCGACCAGGCCAAGAAGCTGATGGCAGAAATCGCCACCAGCGAACCGGTCCAGGCCAGCGATGTGCCGATCTTGAATGCCACCAGCAGCAAGACCAGATGGCTGCCGGAGGTGATGAGGTTGGCGTAGCCTACCCTCAGCGTTTTCAACATGTAGCGCTAACCGGGCTTGGTTTTAGCCGAAACGCTGCGCGATGTCGACATCCTGCAAATCGGCGGCTTCGAACTTCAGCAAGTCGAAAGATTTGAAATTGAACATCCGTGCCACGACGAGATCGGGGAACTGCTCAATGCGCACGTTGTTGATGTTGACGCTTTCGTTGTAGAACTCCCGCCGATCGGCGATGGCATTCTCGATGCCCGTGATGCGGCCTTGCAGGTGCAAAAACTGCTCGTTGGCCTTGAGCTCAGGGTAGGACTCCACCAGTGCGAACAGGCTGCCGAGCCCTGATCTAAGCGCGGACTCCGCAGCGCCAAGGGCGGCAATATCCTGGCTCTCGCGAGCCGTAGCGACGCGGGCGCGCGCCTGGATGACTTTCTCCAGCGTCGCCTGTTCGTACTGCATGTACTGCTTGCAGGTATCGATGAGCTTGGGCAATTCGTCGTGGCGCTGCTTGAGCAGCACGTCGATATTGGCCCAGGCCTTGGCGACGTTGTTCTTGATGCCGACCAGGTTGTTGTAGGCCGTGATGAAGTACACCAGCGCGATGGCCAGCACCGCCCAGAAAATCATGCCTCCCATTGTTTTTCTCCCTATTCACGCGGGTGATTTCCCCGCCCCGCAACTCTAATGAATTCTGCTAGGATTTCAAGCCACTATAACAAGCAAGGACGAGGGGGCTTTCATGCTGCAACCATTGTGGAGCTGGGCGATTCTGGGTTTGCTGCTGTTGGGCATGGAAATGCTGACCGGCACCTTTTATATCCTCTGGTTCGGTATTGCGGCCCTCTGCGTTGCGCTGCTGATCGCGCTCTTCCCCCATCTCTCCACCGCTATCCAATTATTGGCATTTTCCGTATTGTCGCTGGCCTCGCTCGCCGTTTGGCGCCTTAAATACGCCAAGACCCAGCCGCAACTTCGAGTCGGGCAATCACGCGGCGAAGAGCTTGGACGTGTAGGCCGCATCACCCAGCCCGTCTCGCCCTCAAGCCAAGGTCGCATCGAATTCACGGTGCCCGTGCTTGGCAGCCGCGATTGGATCGCCATTTCAGAACAAACCCTGCAACCCGGCGACGAAGCCCAAGTGGTCCGTGTCGAAGGCAACTATCTGCGCGTCGAGCGTAAACAACACTAAGGAGCTCACCATGCTGTCATTCCTCATCGTTCTCTTGTTCCCCGTTGCCGTCGGCATCTGGCTGGGGGTGCGCATCGTGCCGCAAGGCGAAGAATGGGTGGTCGAGCGCCTGGGACGCTTCCACCGCGTGCTGGAGCCGGGCCTCAACATTATCTTCCCCATCATCGACCAGGTGCGCTACAAGGTCACTACCAAGGACATCATCCTCGACGTACCGGAGCAGGAAGTGATCACGCGCGACAACGCCGTCATCCTTGCTAACGCGATTGCCTTCCTCAAGGTCACCAACATCGAGCGCGCCGTCTACGGCATCGAAAACTTCCGCGAAGCCATGCGCAACATGGTGCAAACCAGCCTCCGCTCCATCATCGGCGGCATGGACCTCAACGAAGCCTTATCGTCGCGCGACCGCATCAAAGCCGAACTCAAGGCAGCTATCGCCGACGAAGCCGTCGATTGGGGCTTGACGGTGAAATCGGTGGAAATCCAGGACATCAAACCCTCTGCCAACATGCAGCAGGCGATGGAAATGCAGGCTTCCGCTGAACGTGAGCGGGTGGCACTGGTAACGCGGTCGGAAGGCGAGAAGCAGGCGATTATCTTGAATGCCGAGGCTCGGTTAGAGGCTGCACGCAAGGATGCTGAGGCTCAGGAAGTTGCGGCTAAGGCCAGCGCGGAATCCATGCGCATCATTGGGGATGCGGTGAAGGACAGTAATTCCTCAGCGACTTTCCTGTTGGGCGACCGCTATATTCATGCGCTTCAAAAGCTGTCGGAATCGGATAACAGCAAGCTGGTGCTGATGCCGGGGGATTTGATTGCGGCGGTGAAGAATTTGGTGGGGTCGAAATAGCAGTGGAAATGGACGTTTTTGTCATTCCGGGGGCTGCGTAGCAGAACCCGAAATCCAGAGGTTTGAGAAGGCGGGGGAAACTCGGTTTTTTGTTGGGTTAAAACCGTCGGTCTCGCCCGACAGGCGAGTTCTTTTCTTGTGCTCGCCCACAAGAAAAGAACCAAAGAAGAAGGCTCCCCTCCGCTGCTCACCAAGTCGGGCGGTTGCGGAACTCGGGCTTGCAGCCCTCAGGCAGTCCTCGCCGACTACCCCCGACTTGGCTGTGCTGCTCGGCGGTGCATCAGGAAAAGGGCCGCCAATTACCTATTTAGGTATAGGTTGTAGTGTTAAGACGCATTGTTTCTTAATAAAAACTTTCTAATAAATGATGCCAATACCATTTTTATTATTTACATTTTTGTTCTCGCTAACATTTCCTATGAAAGCGGTTTCTTACGAATTGGATGCGGCGACAAAAGCTTTGCTTAACGAGGTTTCAGGGTTTAGCTGGGACGGTCCTGAGTTCAAGCGGGAGTGGACTCCGTTCAACGGTCGTCTCATAGATAACATTCTTGCAGATCAAACTATTGTTCGCTTCGCACTTGATGGATCTTTGGGCGGAGCATGTTCACGAATTCAGGTCATTCGTGACGGCAAGATCGAGTTTGATAAAGAACTGCAAAATAATGATGAATATGGTGCACATCTTAGCTGCACCTTGATAAGCAGTATCAGTCCAGTAACTACATATCCAAAAATACTAGTCTCGCATAATTCTGGAAGCGCACACTGCTGCTATAAATATGAGTTCTATTCTATTTTTCCGCCCAAATTAATTGCCAAGTTATCTACAGGCAACGCTAGTCTTGAGGTGGGGGATGAGGCGCTTTCAACTACCGATGATACCTTTGCATATTGGAATACTTCTTTTGGTGAGTCGCCAGCTCCGGCAGTAGAACTTTTATTCCAAGGCACTAAGCTCACAGTTAGTCCTGAATCTATATCCAGACATAGTGGGTGGGATGGGCAACTATTCGAATTAGTAAAATACGAGCTATCAAAATCCCCTTACGCAATAAGAGAACAATTCCACGTACATCGTGAAAATGAGTGGGGAGTGCCCCCAGTGCTATGGCAGGAAATGCTAAATTTTCTTTATGCTGGACAACCAAAGAATGCTTATATTTTCTTTAATGAAGCATGGCCTGCTGATGTTGGAGGAAAAGACGTTTTTTTTAGGTCTTTTTTAAAGCAACTCTGGACTAGTCCTTATTACCCAGAAATCTGGGTGTTGAGTGGATATCCTAAAGAATTTGCGAGACCAGAAAGTGCAGGGAACTAACAACATGAATATCGCAGTGTATCCCCTGTGCACCCGCCGAGCAGCACAGCCAAGACGGAGTAGTCGGCGAGGACTGTCCTAGGGCTGAAAGCCCGAGTTCCGCAGCCGCCCGGCTTGGCGAGCAGCGCAGGGAACCCTCGTAGAAGGCGGGGCGCGGGGTGCCCTTCTCTTCGGTTATCCTTCTCTTGGGCAAGCAAGAGAAGGTAACTCGGTTGTCGGCCGAGACCGAGGGTTTTGGTTCTAAATTCAAAAGCACTGGAATCCGGATCAAATCGGGAATGACACCCCTCACCCCATCCCTCTCCCGCAAGGGGCGAGGGAGTTAAAACACCTGAATTTGAACCAAGTCTGGAATAGCTGATTAAGGCTAGTTATCGGGTAGCAAGAAACTACTCAGCCGTAACCTCTCCCCCCAACGCCCCCACCACATCCCCCAACATCTTCCTCAACTCCCCCGTCATCAGCGCGAAGTCGGTAGCAAACGCATCCTCCTGCTCATCCTGCCGCGCCTGTTCCTTGATGATATCCAGCGGTGCCAAGCGCTTGATCTGCAGGTTGTCGTGCAGCACGAACGAAAGCTTGTCGTCCCACGTCATCGCCAGGCGGGTGACTTCCTTGCCCGATTGAATGTGCTTGGCGACCTCTGTGTCGTCCAGTGCATGGCGAACGTAGCGAATGGTCGCTCCGCTTTCGCCGCGACCGCGAAGTTCGCAATCCTGGTCCACGGTGAAACCGCTGGGTACTTCGCCGCCGGCGAGCCAGTCGGTCATGGCGGTGCAGGGCGAGATTTGAGTACGCAGGAAGGTGGAAGAATAGTTGTCCAGGCTCTTGATGAGCATTTCCGTCACCTCATCCGCCTTGGTGACATTGGCGGCGTCGACCACCATCCACTTGTGTTCGGGGTCGATCCACACGTGAGTTTTGCGGCGGATGGCGAAAGCGCGGGGGATCAGCTCGTCGGTGACGGCTTCCTTGATCTCCTTCATCTGCTTGCGGCCCGGCTTGTAGCCTTGCTGTTCTTCGATCTCAGCCGCTCTTGCCTTGGCAACCTGGTTGATAACGCTGGAAGGCAGCAGTTTTTTTTCTACGCCCAGCGCGATCATGAAAGCGCCGCTCATCGTTTCGACCAGCGATTCGCTATTGTCCTTGGGCGACACCCAGCCGCGGTTTTGCACGTCCAGGCCATTGCAAGATTGCAACGCCAGCTTGCCGAGGTTTTCTTGCAGGGTATCGGCGGTATCGGTCCAGTTGGTGAGCCGGTAGATGAGAAGATTCTTGAACCACATCTGCGTTTGCCTTAGAGAGAGAAAAGGGGGCGGATTTTACCCGAGAACAAACGTTTTCTGAGCGGTTGGGTTTGCTGAGGAGCGCTAGATTTGTAACGCATTGCGTTATATAACGTATGGCGTTACAATTTTTGTATGATTATCGGCTTTGCCTCAAAAGAAACAGAAAAAATCTGGCACGGCACAGTTTCGCTGAAGCTGCCGCGTGAAATTCAGCAGGTCGCCTTGCGAAAACTTTTCATGCTCGATAAGTCGCAAACATTGGAGGATTTACGCGTTCCGCCGGCCAATCGGCTGGAGATGCTGAAAGGCGACCGAGCCGGTTTTTACAGTATTCGAATCAACGACCAGTGGCGGATTTGTTTTATCTGGACAGAAGCAGGACCGGACCAGGTCGAGATCGTTGATTATCATTGAGATACCTATGGAAACTTTGAACAACATTCACCCCGGCGAAATTCTGCTTGAGGAATTTCTGAAGCCGATGGGGATCAGCCAGAACCGGCTGGCGAATGCTATCGGCGTGCCACCCCGCCGCATCAATGAAATCGTGCTGGGCAAGCGCGCGATTACCGCTGATACCGCGTTGCGGCTGGCCAAGGCCTTGGGTACTTCGGTGCAATTCTGGATGGGGTTGCAGGACGAGTACGAGCTACGCGAGGCTCGCAGCAATATCCAGGATCAATTGGATCGGGTTCTTCCGCTCGCGGCCTAGCCGCATACCGCACAGCTCGGATCTTTCTTCAGCTTAATGTTGCGCCACTCCATTGAGAGCACATCGAGTAGCAGCAATCGGCCTTCCAGGCTCTCACCGATGCCTAGTAGTAACTTCATTGCCTCCGCCGCCTGCGCGGTGCCTATCATGCCGACTAGGGGCGCGAATACGCCATTCTCGGCGCAGCGCATTTCCTCGTCGGCACCCATGTCGGGGAACAGGCAGTTGTAGCAGGGGCTGGTGTCATTGCGGAAGTCGAAGACGGTGATCTGGCCTTCGAAGCCGATGGCGGCGCCGGAGACGAGGGGTTTCTTCAGTGAATGACAGATGCGGTTGAGCACATAGCGAGTACGGAAGTTGTCGCTGCAATCGATGACCACATCGGCTTGCCGTGCCAGCTCCGTCATTTCTTCCGGGGTGGATTTCTTGGGTACTGGAACGACGGTGATTTCCGGGTTGATGCCATGCAGCGTCTGCTGTGCGGAAACAGCTTTGTTAATGCCGACAGCAGCGGTGTTGTGGATCACCTGGCGCTGCAGGTTGGTGAGATCGACATTATCGAAATCACAAATTGTGAGCTTGCCCACGCCGCCAGCGCCAAGATACAACGCGGCTGGCGAGCCCAAGCCACCCGCACCAACGATGAGAGCGTGCGATTCGGCCAGTTTTTGCTGGCCTTCAAACGCGATCTGGGGAAGCAGGATGTGGCGGCTGTAGCGCAGGAGCTGGTTGTCATTCATGCATCATAGTTTAAGGCAGTTGGCCGGCCGAGACCATGCGGTTGAAGTATAGGGTGGCTGGAATCCACAGGACGAAGTCGTCAAATTCGCCACCTGGTGCTGCAGTGTTGGCGGTGAGTTCGCGGCTGAAAAATGAGGCCGTACCGCTAGCATTGGCGTCTTCATCGCTATTGGTGGTCGATCCGTCTGCTGCTTGAATGGCTTGATCGGAATAGCTCCAGCGCCCGTTTTTGCCGAAACTTAGAACAACGGCGATCACGGTACTGGTGTTGGTGAGATTGATAGCGGTGCCGGTTGTATCGCGGGTTTTAATTAGGATATCAGGCGTGCTCGTCAGGCTGACTTTGGGCGTTGCATCGATAAAGACTTGCGTGGCACTGTACCGATAGAGATGCCCCCAGCCGTCGAGTTTGGGCACGGCGAGCTCTGACCACGGCAGAAAGCCCACGCGCTTGTTGCAAATTCCGGAGACCGCCCGGTCCTCGCGGCCGTCGGAAACCGATATGGCAGGGCAAGGCAAATGCCCGTTCGCCATGGCAAAACCCAGCAAGGCTTCTCGGATATCGCTCATGGCGCGGCGAGTCTCGGTGTAATTGCGCTGGTCGAGCTGCGCTGAAATCGGCATCAACAAGCCGCCCAGCATGAGGCCGACGACGACCAGTACCACTGCCATCTCGATCAAGGTAAATCCGGCGGCCGCTTGCTTCATGGCAACGGGCATTGTTTGACTAGAGTATTGGTGGCGCAAACGCGCGTCGTCCAGACAACGCTGCCTCCGCCTACACGAATACTGGCCTGGGTCTGTGCACCTCGCACCGAGAGGCAGCCGGTTCCGCATTGTTGGGGAAATGTCGTCCCCGGCTGGAAATCGCTGCCGACGGAATAAGTGACGAGCGGCAGCCATTGGTTGTTGACCAGCCAAACGTTGAGTGCAGAAACGGCGAAATTGAGGTCGCCATAGGGGATGTATTGCGAGGTCGATCCTGACTGCTGGACATAGCTCGCATTTGCAGCCCAGGGGTAGACATGGTTTTTGTTGTAATACCAAAGTAAGCCGTAGGTGGGATTGCTGGTGCCCATGAGTTCCAGCGCGATGCGCTTACGCAACGGGCCATAAATGTCTTCGGCACTGATGGCAATGAGATTGTCGTTGAATGAAGTTGTCGGGACGGAGACGACGAAGGTCAACGCGCCAGTTACCGCGTCGTAATTGCCGGTGGCGTTGTTGATGCCGTTCAAACTTTCCAGGTAATTCGACGCTGTCACGTTTCCACCGCAGGTTGTCGCGGTACTAGTCCTTGCTTGGCCTGACCTCGGTGCTCCCGGGGCCAAGATTACGGCAGCGAGCTTACTGGCGAGCACGTTGCCGTTCTTGTCCTTCAGGGTGATCGTTCCCTGGGTGTTGCCGTTAAGCGGAAAATTGACGCGGCTGTTGCTACCGGAGACGTTCATGGTGTTGCGAAAGATGGGAGATAACGCGTACCACAGACATTCGTCGTCGCCGTCCCGCAAATCGCCGGTCCCGAGTTGCTTCCATGGCAGGCGTCCGATATAGGCGGTGCAATTGGTCCCGCTCGTGGAGGCGCTGCCGCTGTTGGTCGTATCCGTGCATGGCAGGGTGCCGGGTTTGCTGGCGTTGGAAACACTCCAGCCTATCAATGCTGCTTTGGCAGTGGTGAGCGCGGCGGCTGTTTTCTGCTCGCGCAGGGTTTGCGAGCTTTGAGACAAGGTGTTGCGGGCCAGCCAGGAGGTCATCGCAAGGCCGAGCGCCAGTACCAAAGCCATCGCGAAGATACCTTTTTGCCCGCGTTTTGGCGCCATTTAATGGGTGGTCCCCGTTTGTTGCACCACAATGTTGTCTACTGCTTTCCCTGTGACGGTATCGAGGTGCTGTCCCGGACGCAGTGAGAGCCGGTGCTGCGGAAGGTCGAGGCGAACGCGATCCGAGTTCTGGCGCAACTTACCGATCTGAACGTTCTCTTGATGGGTGTCTTCCTGAATCGGCTGACGGTTTAGCCAGACCGTCCCTTTGCCGTCACTGCGCTGGACAATGCCGTTTATCTCCAGCTTTGGTAGCGGGGCGGGAGTGGATGGTGGTTGCGGTGGGGACGATTGTTCGAGTTGCCGTCTTTCGGCCGGGGTGAAGAACAGGCGTCCCAGTGGCGAGGGATCGGCCAGCGCGACGGCCGAGTAAATATTAATTAAGAAAATGGCCCACTTTTTCATATCGCCGCCTTGGATTCGGAAAACGTAATCCACTGGAATTCGCAGTGCGCATCAAGTTCATGATGAAGCTCTTGAGTGGTGACAATGGTGCACTTGCGGGGGATGACCGGAGCTAGCTGCTGAGACGGGAGTGCGGCAAACAATTGCAACAACGCTTCCTCATGCATCAGCAAAAGATGCAGCCGCATGACAGAACTGCTTAGTTGCAGCCCGGAAGAGGCGTCTTTAACAATCTGCGGCTGATCGAATTCATATTCAATCGGTTGCCAATGATGCCTTGCGGCAATATAGCTTAAATGGTCGATCCAGGCTTTACGGTTTTCTTCTCCGATCAAGCCTCGTTGTTGCAGCTGCCGATAACGCGGCAAGTCACGGGCCATTTCGGCTTCTTCCGCCACTTGGGCGCGCAGTTGTTGCTTGGCATTTAAATAAGCTTGATTGGCCATATCCCGATTCAGGTGTGCCTGGGATGCCCATCTCAAGGTTACGGTGAGCGTAGCGATACAGGCGAGCACAATGCATAGAAATACGGCAACTCTGTATTTAAGCGATCGGAAAAGCACTAAGTGCTCTCCTTGAATTTGATGCGAAGGCGAAATGTTTGTGGCGTTAGCGTGTTAGGTGATTGTGTATTTCCATGGAGCGGCTTGGCGACGTCAGGCTGTTCATTCTCGATGGTCGCAATCGATGGATGCGCTTTTAGATGCGTGACCAGAGTATTCAGTAACGTAGCGTCTCGGCTGTGGATTTTTCCCTCGACAACGGCGAATTGCGGTGCATTGGGCACTGGCAGTACTGTTGCGTGCTCCCCCAGTTGCCATTCCAGCTTGTCGAGTTGGATCTCGGGTAGCTTGTCGAGGGCGGCCGATAGTACTTGCATGAATTCCAGCGGAGTGCGGTAGCTGTGTTCTATTCGCGACGCCAATTCGACAGTGGCGTATAGCTGTTTTCCTGATGGCGTCTGTGAGTGAGGTTTCGCTGAGGCATAAGGCGGCAATTGACGGGTCAGCTTAGACAAATCTTCAGCCTCCTGTTGAAGTTGAATGGCGGTGGAAATATGAATGCCCGCAGCCACGGCAGTGGAGGTGAGAAGTGCTGCACCGGCGAGATTCAGGCCGAGCCGCAGTTGCTGGGAGCGTGAGCGGGCCATTTGGCTAGGCTGGGCGAGATTGCCAGGACAGCCATGTAGCGCGATCACGGCCATGAATAGTAGGTCAGGGTGCTGGCTGAAAGTGTCATCAGCGAGTCGCAATTGCTTTTCGAGAATTTGCGACGGAATGACCTGACAGGTTGTTTCAAAAGCATCAGCCAAACCTGCTTCTTCTACGCCCGCAAACACGACCTGGAGAGGTGCACTGGTGCCCGCAGTCTGAGCATTGAGCAGATATAACAGGGCTTTCTCGGTTTCGCCGACCAAGTGATGCGGAGCGTCAGACGTCGCGTTGACAGTCCGGCTCATTGATAGAGCGCCTTTGACGAAATGGTTCTGGCGCAGGCTGTGCTGGTGGCGAGTGATGAGCAGAAGATTTTCGGTACTTAGGCTGAGTATGCGCGCCAGACGGTGGCATGCCACGGGCATCTGGGCGATGCCGGAAAGCGGATGCGCAGAACGTTCGACGATGTCGAGCCAAGGATGCAGTAGCGCTTCCTGTGTGAGAGCGGTAAAAAGGTAGCGGTCATCCCGGCGCCCTTCGGATTCGCGTCCCATGCAAAGCGCTGCCTTGTAGACGTGGCTTGGCTGGAATTGGTCGAGCTTGCGCCGAACCATTGCGGATCGCCCTATCCCAAGCACGTGCGGCAGGGTTTCCAGCTTCAATGACTCATCCGGGCTATCGATCAGGAGGTGGCAGGTGGCACCGCTGAATCGCCCAAGCCAGCGTGCGAAATTCTCATGACCGATTTCGGAGTGCTCGAAATGCTCAAGCGTGATGAGTCGATTTCTACGCCACACGCCCGCAGTGACGTTTTGGCGGCGAAGGCAAACGATGATTTTGCTGCCCATCACAGCCGAATCTCCGAAATGGCATCGTAGATCGGCCCCAGGATCGAAAGCATGGCCAAAGCCATCAGACCGCCCAACAGAATAGTGAGCGCAGGTTCGAGCAGGCTGAACAGGGTTTCGATGGTGTGCTGAACATCGCGATCGTAATACTCGCTGACCCGGTCGAGCGCAGCATCCAGATGCCCCGTCGTCTCGCCGATGTGAAGCATGCGTATTACCAGTGGCGGAAATGTCCCGGTTTTTTGCAAGCTATCGCTTATGGCGATGCCGGATCGGATATCGTCTATGGCTGTATTGAGGTGCGACGCGACGTGCAAATTACCGACTACATCGCGGCAATGCTCCAGTGCATCAAGCAGGGGAATGCCAGTTCGGTACATCAGGGCCAGGTAACGTGCAAAGCGAGCCATGATGGATTTCTGCAGCAGGGGACCGATCACCGGAATGCGCAATTTGCGGCCATCCCAGTAGTTGCGGGCAATGGGTGAACTGGCAATGATCCCAATCGCCAATGCTAGGCATACCACCATACCCAAAAGCCAATGCCAGCCGTGACGTGCAAAATGCGCGGACGTTTGCAGCATGAGCTCGGTATGCCAGGGCAGCGATTGCCCGGAGCTTTTGAAAAAGGCCGCCATTTGCGGCACGAGATAGGCAAGCAGGAATGCCGTGGAGGCCAACACGGTCGTGAGCACGAGAGCGGGGTAGATCAAGGCGCGATGCAGTTTCTTGGCGGTTTCGTCGTGCCAGCGTAGCGTTGCTGCGAGATGTCCGAACACTTCAGGCAAGCGGCCTGTGACCTCACCGATATGAATCAGGGTGATCAACAGCTGGGGGAAGGCATGACTGTGGTGGGATAGTGCTTGTGATAAGGACTCCCCGCTTTCGATGGCGACCTTTGAATGGGCAAGCGCCAGGCGGAGGGCTGGCTGTTCGGTTGAGATATGAAGTTCGGCTAGGGCTTGCAGCAGCGGCACGCCGGCATGGAGCAACTGCTCCATTTCAAGACAGAACAAGGCTTGATGGTGCCGTGTGACGCCGCGCGAAAGGAAATTCCTAGTGCTTGCAGTCTTGAAGGAAATAAGGTCGAGACCGAGGCGATGAAGGCTATGCTCCAGCTCGAGCGCGCTGTTTGCCGCGAGCTGGCCTCTGGCAAGTTTTCCCGTTGCATCCATCGCTTTATAAGCGTAGTGATGCATGGCAGGCGCTGGGTCAGGCGAGCTGGAAGATATCCACGACGCGGGCCAGCTCTTGCAAGCTGGTCTGTCCGTCAGCCACGAGTCGGAGTCCGTCACGCGCCAGTGGCGTATAACCTCGCGTCATCGCGTTTTGCAGCAACTCTTGCTTGTTGGCTCCCTGGACGATCAGGGATTCCAATTCCGCATCGACTGTCAATAACTCCATGATCGGCCGGCGTCCGAGATATCCGCTTGCATGGCAATGGCCGCAGCCGACAGCGCGATAAACAGTGCCGGGTTCAAGATTCATCTGCGTATAAATTTGATCATCCTGCGTGTCAGCCACTTTGCAGTGTGGGCATAACGTTCTTACCAGGCGTTGGGCCATGATGCCGGTGATATTTTGCGCGATGATTTCGGCAGAAATTCCCAGGTCCAGCAATCGCACCACGGCGCCAACCGCCGAGTTTGCGTGCAATGTCGACAACACGCGGTGTCCGGTCATCGCTGCGCGAAAGGCCATGTCGGCTGTTTCCTGGTCGCGCATTTCGCCTATCAGGATGATGTCCGGGTCCTGGCGCAGAATGGAGCGAATGCCTGCAGCGAAATCCAGCTGATGCGCTTCCGGCATCGATGTCTGACGCAGGAGGCCTAATGGATATTCGACCGGGTCTTCCAGCGTCATGATGTTGACGCTCTCGTCGTTCAAGGACGAAAGCATGGAGTACAGCGTCGTGGTTTTGCCGCTTCCTGTCGGGCCGGTAGCAATGATCAGCCCTTCCGGCCGCGTCATTACGCGGCGGACTTGCTGGACTAATGTAGGACTCGCGCCGAGTTGATCGAGCGGGATGATGGCCTTGTCCCGATCCAGCACCCGGAGCACTAGGTTTTCGCCATGAATAGTGGGATGGCTAGCAACACGAAAATCGATGTTGCGTCCGCTGATCTGCTGGGTGAAATGCCCGTCTTGAGGCAAGCGACTTTCGGCGATGTCCATGCCGGCAAGTATTTTAATGCGGCCGGTAATGGCCTGGCGATGCGTGGAATGAAGGCTGCGTACTGTGTGCAGCACGCCGTCGATTCGATAGCGGATGCGCAGGAAAGTGTGCTCCGGTTCCAAGTGGATATCAGAAGCCCGGCGATTAATGGCGTCCTTGAGCAACGCATCGACCAGGCGAATCATGGGCTGCGCATAATCTTGTGAGCTTGCAGCTAAATGGCCGTAATCCCTCTCGCCTGTCTCGATTTCTTCGAGGATGCTATCCACCGACAATTCGTAGCCGTAAAAGCGATCCAGACAGGCTTCCAGCTGGGCTTCGCTCGCGAGCAATGGTTTGATCTGAATCTCGGATCCGACTTGCGCGCTTAATCGGTCAAGTGCCAGTAGGTCGGAAACATCGGTCATGGCAATCGATAGGGTCGCCATGTTTTCGTCGAAAGCGACGGGAATGGCGCGATGGCGGCGGGCCGTGGCCTCGGGAATCCATTTCAGGGCGGTCGGGTCGGGCGAGATCGAATTCAGGTCGATGCTTTCTGCCCCATGCGACGCTGCAACGGCATCGCGCAGAGCGGCATCTTGAATAAAACTCAGTTGAACGAGCAGTTTGTCGAGCGGGGTTTTGGTACGACTTTGCTCAAGGAGCGCGATGCGCAGCTGATCCTGGGTGACGAGGCCTTGCGTGAGGAGCAATTCGCCCAGCTTTGTTTTTCTTCTGAGTTCTGCCATGGTGACCGCCAATGTTGTTTTTGTTTTGGACCATTATGCATCAACTTCAACGACTCTGAACAGGGTTAGTGATTTATCCCGGCAGCGT
This sequence comes from Novimethylophilus kurashikiensis, assembly GCF_003112435.1. Lineage (GTDB taxonomy): Bacteria > Pseudomonadota > Gammaproteobacteria > Burkholderiales > Methylophilaceae > Novimethylophilus > Novimethylophilus kurashikiensis. Next base: position 542,379 of record NZ_BDOQ01000003.1, on the reverse strand, counting down.
TATTTTTCCTGCCATGGGGCTACTTTCAGCAGCAACGCCATCCCTGGAATGGCCAAGACGAAACACAGCAGGAAAAACTGCGTCCATCCCAGCCAATCCACCAGCCAGCCGGTTGCCGCATTGGCAAAGGTGCGTGGCACGGCTGCGAGGCTGGTAAAGAGCGCGAATTGCGTTGCGGTATAAAGCGGGTTGGTGGTGTGCGCGATGAACGCCACGAACGCCGCCGTGCCGAGCCCGACGCCGAAGGCCTCTACACCGATGACGACGGCTAGCCATGTCAGGCTGTGGCCGACGCTGGCGAGCCAGGCAAACCCGAGGATCGCCACCATCTGGATTGCCCCGAAAACCCACAAGGCACGGTTGATGCCGAGCTTGACCATCCAGGCCCCGCCCAACAATCCCCCGATAACGCTGGGCCAGAGACCTGCATTCTTCGCGATGAGGCCGATTTCGGTCTTGCTGAAGCCCATGTCCAGGTAGAACGGCGTTGCGAGCGCGGTGGCCATGCTGTCGCCCAGTTTGTAGAGAAAAATGAACGCCAGTACCAGCAAGGCCGAGCGCCAGCCGTGGCGCGTCATGAATTCGTGAAAGGGCTCGACCACGGCTTGCCGGAGGGTACGGGGCGAGCCTTGAATAACGGCCGGCTCCTTGACCAGCAAAGTCATGAGCAGACCGGGCAGCATGAATAGCGCGGTTAGCAGGAAGACCGTATTCCACGGGAGATGATCCGCCAGTACGAGCGACAAGGCGCCGGGCACCAGACTCGCCACTTTATACGCGTTAACATGTACAGCATTGCCGAGGCCCAGTTCGATGTCAGGCAATAGTTCACGTCGGTAGGCATCGATCACCACGTCCTGCGAGGCTGAAAAAAAGGCCACCAAGGCTGCCAGGTATGCAATCGACCAGAGATCAAGCGTGGGGTGCAAATTGCCGAAGGCCGGAATACTGAGCAGCAAGGCTATTTGGGTCAGTAATAGCCAACCGCGGCGGCGCCCCAGCGGCAGCGTGTAGCGGTCGAAAAAAGGTGCCCACATGAACTTCCAGGTAAACGGCAGCTGGATAAGCGCGAACAGGCCGATGGATTTGAGATCGACGTGTTCGGACCGCAGCCATGCCGGCAACAGGCTAATGAGGATGTAGAGCGGAAGTCCGGACGAAAAGCCGGTGAAGACGCAAATCAGCATGCGCCGGTTGAACAGCGCGGTTTTCCAGTCGGTTTCAGTCATCGCGACACCATACCCGATTTCGCAAACGCTGTGCCACAATGCAGTAGCGCAGGCGGCCCCGCCTGCATCAAACACCTTATCTAGAATGAAATGCGGGCGAGGTTGCCTGCGCTACAGGGCATGCTCGAACTTACATACTTTTCTGCTTTTCTCGTTGGATTGCTTGGTGGCGGTCACTGCGTTGGGATGTGCGGCGGCATCGTCGGCGCGGTCACCATGTCCTTGCCGGGGCAGCAGCCGAAAACACCGTTCTTGCTGGCATACAACCTGGGACGAATCGCCAGCTATACCTTGGCGGGTGTATTGGCGGGATTGATCGGCGCTTCCAGTTTCTTTTTGCAGCACGTGTTGCCGATCGAGAAAGTGCTGTACGGTCTCGCGAGCTTGATGCTGGTCGTGCTGGGGCTCTATCTCGGGGGGATTTGGCAGGGTGTGTTGGTGCTGGAGCGCGTGGGTTCCGTGCTATGGCGAAAGTTGCAGCCGCTGTCGAAAAGGTTGCTACCCCTAAAAACTGCACCTCAAGCTGTCATGCTCGGCATGGTCTGGGGCTGGCTGCCCTGCGGGCTAGTGTATTCCGTGCTAGTGGCAGCACTTGCCACGGGCAGCGCCGCTCAGGGCGGCTTGCTGATGCTGGCGTTCGGGCTGGGAACGTTGCCCACTTTGCTGGCGATGGGCATGGCTGCGGTCAAGCTCAAGGCTTGGTTGCAGAATGTTTGGGTGAGAAGAGCTAGCGGGTTGCTGGTGCTGGGGTTCGGGCTATTCGGCTTGCTGCATCTTTTGTAAGACAGCCGGGCCTGCCTTGCATCAAGCGGTCTGGAAGCGATACATCGCCAGATTGCCCAGTAGATTGGGCATGAAGTCCACTTCCTTGCCATCCGCCATCACCAGACGTTCCTTCACCTGAATACCGTGCCCCTCGCAAAATACATCGAAATCACGGATGGTGCACATGTGGACGTTGGGCGTGTCGTACCACTGGTAGGGCAGGCTCTTGGATACGGGCATGCGGCCTGCGGCGATGTTCAAGCGATGCTTCCAGTAGCCGAAATTGGGGAAGGTCACGATGACTTCTTTGCCTACGCGCAGCATTTCCAGCACGATGCCCTCGGTCTGGTAAACCGCTTGTAGCGTTTGCGACAGGATGACCACGTCGAAGGAGTTGGCCTCGAAACCCGACAAACCTTCCTCCAGGTTCATCTGGATGACGTTGATGCCGTTCTTCACGCAAGCGAGCACATTGGCGTCTTCTTTCTCCACGCCGTAACCGCGGACGTTGAGGGTGTCGCGCAGATAGCCGAGCAGCGAGCCGTCGCCGCAGCCTAGGTCAAGGACCTTGGACCCCGGAGCAATCCAGCGTGCGATGGCAGCGAAGTCGCGGCGTTCAGTCGCGGCCTCGGCGAAGTGTTGGTGAGCCTGGGCTGGAACGTGCGTCATTTAGAGATTCTCCAGGTAGGCGCGAACGACATCGTGATAGTGCTTGTCGGGCATCAAGAAAGCATCATGTCCGTGTGCAGCCTCGAGCTCAGCGTAAGTGACGGCTAGCTCATTGTCCAGCAGTGCCTTGACGATTTCGCGTGAACGGGCCGGCGAAAAACGCCAGTCGCTGGTGAACGAAACTACGAGGAAATCAGCCTTGGCGCGTTTCAATGCAGCCGATAAATCACCGCCGAAATCGGCTGCCGGATCGAAGTAATCCAAGGCGCGGGTCATGCGCAAATAGGTGTTGGCATCGAACTCGCCGGCGAACTTGTCGCCTTGATATCGCAAATACGATTCCATCTCGAATTCGACGTCGAAGCTGTATTTCACCTCGCCGTGCTTGAGCTTGCGGCCGAACTTGGCGCCCATGGCATCGTCCGAGAGATAGGTGATATGGCCCAGCATGCGGGCGATACGCAAGCCGCGGCGCGGCACCACGCCGTGCTCGTAATAATCCCCGTCGTGGAATTCTGGGTCGGTGATAATGGCTTGGCGCGCAACCTCGTTAAACGCCATGTTCTGCGCTGTGAGGTTGGGCGCAGCGGCAATGACGAGCGCATTTTTCACGCGATCCGGATAGGACAAGGTCCATTGCAGTGCCTGCATGCCACCCAGGCTACCCCCCACGATGGCTGCAAATTGCTTGATCCCCAGGGAATCTGCAAGACGGGCTTGCGACGTGACCCAATCCTCGACGGTGACAATCGGGAAGCCGGAGCCCCAGGGTTTGCCGGTAGCCGGGTTGATGGTCTTGGGCCCGGTCGAGCCTGCACAGCCGCCCAGGTTGTTGACGCCGATGACAAAGAAACGGTTGGTATCGAGGGGCTTGCCCGGCCCGATCATGTTGTCCCACCAGCCCGGATACTTGTCGTCCTCGCGGTATTTGCCGGCGACGTGATGCGTACCCGACAGCGCGTGGCAGATCAGCACCGCATTGGATTTTTCGGCATTGAGCGTGCCGTAAGTTTCGTAAACGAGATCGTATTCTGGCAAAACAGCCCCGCATTTGAGGGCGAGCGGTTCGCTGAAATGCGCGGTTTGCGGGGCAACGATGCCAACGGAATGAGTATCGGACATAGCGCGATTATACTATGGCTTATGACACAAGCTTATCCGACCAATGTCGTTCCTTATCTCGATGCTGCGCCTCAGCTCGGTACAGGGGTCTACGTCCATCCCAGCGCCCAGGTCATCGGCGATGTGTACCTCGGTCATGATGCTTCTGTTTGGCCCGGCACAGTGATTAGAGGGGACGTCAACAGCGTCCGCATCGGACACAGTTCCAATATCCAGGATTTGTCCGTGCTGCACGTGAGCCATAAATCGAGTTGGGATCCAGGCGGTTCACCGCTCATCATCGGCAACAACGTCACTGTAGGGCATCGTGTCATCCTGCACGGCTGCGAGATCGGCGACGAATGCCTGATCGGCATGGGCGCCATTGTCATGGACAAGGTCGTGGTACAACCACGTGTACTGATCGGCGCCGGGGCGCTGGTGCCGGAGGGCAAGGTGCTGGAGTCCGGGTATTTGTACCTGGGCAGCCCGGCACGCAAAGTCAGGGCGCTGACCGAGGCCGAACTGGCCCATTTCCAATACTCCGCTCAGCATTACATTCGCCTTAAAAACAATTACATGAATGCTGCGGCTGGCTGAATCTGCTATCATTCAGCCCCTCACCCAAGCTTTGCTCTAAGGAACATCATGCGTCTCGAAGTTCACCTCCACGGCTACGTCGAATTGTGCGAAGGCGTATCGCGGCGTCAGGTCGAGAATGCGCTGCGGCCGCTGTTCGATTACCTCGATGTCGAGAACATGAGCGAGGTGCGCAGCCTGGAAGAACACCAGCCCGGCATTGCCTACCATCAGCGCGATTTCAGCGTTGAAATCTGCTGCACGCTGGATGTCGGCAACAGCTTCTTCGGGGCGTTGGAGCGCTCAATGACGACCCTGGGCCAGCTGGCTGAGCAGGGCACTGCGATCGAAGTCATCCTCTACCACGAGGATGGTCGCGATGAAACCCAGCTGATCTTCATCGGCCCCACGCCCGATGCCATCTACGACGCCCAGCGTCGCCGCATGGTGGAAGATGTTAGCGCCTTGCTGCGCCGCCAGTTCAACGATGCGTCCACCAATGAAGTGATTGCCCTGGTGAATGAGTTATTCCGTCGCGAACGCAACCGCCCTGCCGCCGCGCAAGAAGAAAACGACGAATTCGCCAACATGCAGCCGCCCGCCAACGAGCGTCACAGGCTGCATTAAACTGGTTTGAATCAATAAAAAGCCGAGGATATCCTCGGCTTTTTGCATTTAAGGGACAGCCTTTAAGGCCTTTGCCCCAGGGTGACGCGCAAAATCCCGGAAAGATCGGCGACAGATCGGACCTCTATGAAACTATTTGCGCGCATCAAATCTGCCACTTTCTTGGCTTGGTCGTAACCGTGCTCCAGCAGCAGCCAGCCTTGCGATTTCAAATGCCCAGGCGCTTGCGCAACGATTTCCCGAATGTCGTTCAGTCCGTCTGTACCGGAAGCCAATGCTGAAGAAGGCTCGAAGCGCAAATCGCCTTGGGCGAGATGCGGGTCGCCTGCGGCAATGTAAGGCGGATTGCTCACGATGACGTCGAACTCCTCGCCACCCAGGGACGAAAACCAATGACTCAACAGAAAATCGGCATTGGGGGCGTCGAGCGCTTCTGCATTGGCTTTTGCCACTTCCAGTGCAGCCTCGGAACGATCGATGCCTACAACCTGGGTTTGCGGACGGTTTTTGGCAATGGCAATAGCAATCGCGCCGCTTCCGACTCCCATGTCCAATACACGCATAGCCTGCTGATCAGGAATCAGCGCGAGCGCGGTTTCCACCAGGATTTCCGTATCCGGGCGCGGAATCAGTACCGCAGGCGTCACATTGAACGGTAAACCGAAGAATTCCCGCTGCCCCAGCAAGTAAGCGACCGGCTCGCCGTTCAGGCGGCGTTCCAGCAACGATTCAAATGTCTGATGCTGATCGAGAGCCGGCGTGTCCTGTTCGTGCGTAATCAGCCAGGCACGAGACACACCGCCCAGGGCCCGACTTAGCAGCAACTGCGCTTCGATGCGTGCTTCGGTTTCGGGCAGTTGCAGACGTTCGGCGAGACATTGCCGGGCCTGGCTCAGTAGTTGAACAACCGTGGGAGTCATGTAAATCGGATTCTTGAGAATGGCGCATCTTACCTCCTGCCAAGCTCGGACTGTAGATTTTGACAAAGCAAGCGTTGCGCTATCCGGGGGTTCTCGTTAATCTTCCCTGGCTGGGCAAGTATCGATTCGATGCGCAGGATTAATTCAAACATTAAGGGGAGAATCAAAATGTCTGAAGCAAACGCAAATGATAAGAATATTGCCGTACTGACTCATATCGGGGGAATTTTTTTCGGGTTCATCCCGTCTCTGATTGTGTGGCTGTTGAAGAAGGACGACAGCCCGTATTTGGGCGAACAGGCGCGCGAAGCGCTGAATTTCCAGATTACCCTGCTGATCGGCTACATGGTGGCTTGGGTGCTGACTTTCATTCTGATCGGTCTGCTCGTGTTCGCGCTGTTGTGGATTACGAACATCATCCTTTGCATCATGGCGGCGGTTGCTGTCAGCAAGGGCGAGGATTACCGCTATCCCTTCGCGTTGAGACTGATTAATTAAGATTTGTAATTAGGATTTTATTGATGAACAACCCTCTGCTTCACTTCAGCGGCCTGCCGCAATTCGACCAAATCAGGCCCGAGCATGTCACGCCGGCTATCGAACAGCTCCTGACCGAAAGCCAGGCGTTGCTGGATCGCCTGCTGGCCGACAGCGCCGAGCCTACCTGGGAGAATTTCGTGCATCCGCTGGATGACGCCGAGGAAAAGTTGTCTCGCGCCTGGTCACAGGTTTCGCACACCAATGCCGTGGTTAACACCCCGGAACTGCGGGAAGCCTACAACACCAACCTGACCAAGCTCACAGCCTTCTACGCCGATTTGTCGCAAAACGAAGCGCTTTACGCCAAGTTCAAGCAAATCCGCGCCAGCGCAGCTTTCGAGGGCTATAGCGCGACCCGCAAGAAGATCATCGAAAACGAACTGCGCGATTTCCGCCTGGGCGGCGCCGAATTGCCGACAGATAAGAAGGCGCGATTCAAGGAAATCCAGGAAGAGCTTTCCGCGCTGTCTTCCAAGTTCGAAGAAAACGTCATGGACTCCACCGATGCGTTCGCCTTGTATGTCGAGGATGCATCCCGTCTTTCCGGCATTCCTGAGGACGCCAAGCATGCAGCACGCGATGCTGCTGAAAAGGACGGCAAGCAGGGCTGGAAGTTCACCCTGCACTTTCCCTCCTACATGCCGGTGCTGCAATACGCCGACGACCGCAAGCTGCGCGAGCAATTATATTTCGCCTATGCCACACGGGCTTCCGAATTCGGCAAGCCGGAACTGGACAACACAGGCCTTATCGCGCAAATCCTCAAGCTGCGCCAGGAAGCCGCCCAGCTGCTGGGCTATGCCAACTACGCCGAAGAATCGCTGGTGACGAAGATGGCGCAATCGCCGGCTCAGGTCATGGATTTTCTCCTCAGCCTGGCCCAGCGGGCGCGCCCCTTCGCCGAGCGCGACATGGCGGAGCTGCGCGAATATGCCCAAAGACTCGGCCTGGACGAGATGGACGCCTGGGACGTGGCCTACGTCTCCGAAAAACTGCGCGAGGAGCGCTATGCTTTTTCGGATCAGGAAGTGAAGCAGTATTTCCCCGAGCACATGGCGCTGCAAGGCTTGTTCCGCGTCATTAGCACGCTATACGGCGTAGAGGTGCGCAAGTCGCAAGCGCCGGTATGGCATTCGGATGTCGGCTTTTATGAAATCGTCGACCGCGCAGGCCAGCTCATCGGTCAGTTCTACATCGATCTCTATGCCCGCGACAAGAAACGCGGCGGAGCCTGGATGGATGAGGCCATTACCCGGCGTCGGAAAGCTCATGGTATCGAAACGCCGGTGGCCTACCTCACCTGCAACTTCTCGGCCCCGGTGGGCGGTAAGCCTGCGCTATTCACGCACGACGAAGTGATCACGCTGTTCCATGAATTTGGTCACGGCTTGCATCACCTGCTTACCAAGGTCGAGGAATACGGCGTTTCCGGCATCAAGGGTGTGGAGTGGGATGCCGTGGAACTGCCCAGCCAGTTCATGGAGAACTTCTGCTGGGAATGGGATGTACTCCAGCACATGACGGCGCATGTCGATACCGGAGCGCCGCTGCCTCGATCCCTTTACGAAAAGATGGTCTCCGCCAAGAATTTCCAGGCCGGGATGCAGACCCTGCGCCAAATCGAATTCGCGCTGTTCGATATGCGCCTGCATTGCGAATTCGACCCCAACGGTGCCAAATCGGCGCTTGATCTCTTGCTGGAAGTCCGCGACGAAGTGGCGGTGGTGTTCCCGCCCGCCTACAACCGTTTCCCCAACAACTTCACCCACATCTTCGCCGGCGGTTATGCCGCAGGCTATTACAGCTACAAGTGGGCGGAAGTGCTTTCGGCCGACGCCTTCAGCCTGTTCGAGGAAAACGGTGTGCTGAGCGAAGAAACCGGGCATCGTTTCTGGAGCGAAATCCTGGCTCAAGGCGGGTCGCGCCCGGCGTTGGAGTCCTTTGTTGCTTTCCGCGGCCGCGAACCGACGTTGGATGCTCTGTTGCGCCATAACGGCATGGTGGAGATGACAGCTTGAAAACGATGCAGACAGTTCTCGTGTTGGCGATCGGAATGCTTGCTTCCACGCTTGCCTGGTCCGGCGATTTGTATAAATGGCGGGATGAGAACGGAATCACGCGTTACAGCGACCAAATGCCTCCGGCTGGTGCCAAGGACGTGCAAAAGCTCAAGAGCACGGGTAGTTTGCTGGCTGCCGAACGTGCCGCCAACCTCATGCCGGAAGATTCCCAGCAAGCGGCGCGCAAGCATCCGATCACCCTGTACTCCTTCGCCGACTGCGGTGATGTGTGCAAAAAGGCAGAGGCTTTCCTCGACAAGCGTGGCGTCCCGTATACCCTTAAGAGTACCGATGACGACAAAGTCCAACTGCAAAAACTTACCGGAAAGCTGGAGGCGCCTGCGCTGGTGCTAGGCAATACCACACCCATTGTCGGTTTTAACGAGGCCCGGTGGAACCGCGAATTGGATACCGCTGGCTATGCCAAGACTAATCCTTATCTCAAGCCCGGCACTAGCCTGGTGACCAAGCCCCAACCCAAAACAGCCGCGCCCGTCGCTGAAGCTGCAGCAGGAACGCCTTGATGAAAATTGCCGCCTGGAACGTCAACTCACTTAAGGTGAGGTTGCCGCACGTGCTCGATTGGTTGGCCGCGAATCAGCCGGATGCGTTGTGCTTGCAGGAAACCAAGCAGGAGGACAAGGATTTCCCCGCCCAGGCACTGAAGGAAGCGGGTTACGAAACCCTGTTTTCCGGGCAAAAAACCTATAACGGCGTGGCTATCTTGAGCAAGGTAGCCGGAGCTGACGTGCAGATGGGCATTCCCGGCTTTGCCGACGAGCAAAAACGGGTGCTGGCCGCTACCATCGGCGATGTACGCGTAGTGTGCGTCTACGTGCCTAACGGTCAGAGTGTCGATTCGGATAAGTACCAATACAAGCTGCAATGGCTGCAAGCCCTGACCGAATGGCTACGCGGCGAACTGGTGAAATACCCCCGTCTGGCTTTACTTGGCGATTACAACATCGCACCGGAAGATGGCGACGTGCATGACCCTAAGGCCTGGGAGGGCCAGGTGCTGTGCAGTGATGCGGAGCGGGCAGCCTATGCCGGGTTGATCGGCTTGGGGATGCGCGACGCGTTCCGCCTGTTCCCGCAGGAAGAAAAGCTGTTCAGCTGGTGGGATTACCGCATGGCGGCTTTCCGCCGCAACATGGGACTTCGCATCGACCACATTTTGCTATCAGATGCTCTGGCACAACATTGCACGTCCTGCTGGATCGATACGGCGCCGCGCAAGCTGGAGCGCCCATCGGACCACGCACCGGTCATTGCAGAAATCGCCTGTGATTGAGCTCAGGTAATTTGCCCGATCCCGCCCCGTTCTATAAAATCCACGGTTTTCCCGCTTTAATTTAATACATCAATCTTTAAGGAAATCACATGTCCAGCAAGATCATTTTCAAGGCCGGCGAAGCCACCGTTTTTAGCGAAGGCAAGGACGTCACGGCCGCCATGCCGGAAATCCTCATCGGCGCCGTGGACGGCCCCGTCGGCCAGGCGTTTGCCAACATGATGGCGCAAAGCAAGGGCCACACCGCCATGTTTGCAGTGCGCGACATCAACCAACTGGTGCGCCCTGCCACCATGATGGTGCCCAAGGTCACGCTGAAGGATTCCATCAACATCGAACTGTTCGGCGGCGTGGTTCAAGCTGCAACTGCCGACGCGATCCTCGATTGCGTCATCGAAGGCATCATCCCGCGCGATCAAGTGAACGATCTGTGCATCGTTGCCCTAGTGTGGATCGATCCGGGCTGTGGTCCGCTGGCCAAGGAAGGCAAGCTGGATAAGGCCGACATGTACAAGAACAACTACGATGCCACCAAGCTGGCGATCAAGCGCGCGCTCAACGACGAGCCTTCCGTGGAAGAACTCATCAAGAACCGCAACACAATCAAGCACTGCATGTGGGAAGACAGCTGGGATCAGAAGTAATCCCGCGTGTTCCGCCGGTGCGAATCCGGCAAAAGCAAAAAAGGCAGCCTCGGCTGCCTTTTTTGTTGGGCTATGAACGCAAATGTAGGTCAGTAGTCGGGATGGCGGCCGGTGGAATAACCGGCAGGCACGTCTTCCTGGTAACGCCCGCAATCCTTGCAGAAATGGTCGTTCATGGTGGGGCAAAGCGTGAGATGCGCGCCGCCGCAGTATTTGCAAGGCGGGGCGAAGTGTGCGGGACCGTGCTTGGCCTCATGATGTGCGTGAGCGACACGGGCGCTGCCTAAACCGTATTTATTATCCATGGGAAAACTCCGCTCGAATGTGGATAAATACTGATACGTCCCTATCTTATGCCGATGCTTAAAAAAATCAAACAAATTAATGGGATATAAAAATCCAATTAGAGCTTTCGCGTAAGCAGCGTTCTTACGGGCGTGGGAATTGCGGCCTCGATAGCGTCGTCGAGACTCAGCCAAAGCGTTCCAGAAGGTTGGCTGGCGGGACGTCCAATTACACATAGTGGCTGCGGTGTAATTTCGAGGCGGAAATGGGTGAAAGTATGGGTCAAGGGTGCCCAAGTTTGACCCAACTCGGCTTCGAGGCCGAAACGACTTTTGATGATTGCCGCATAGTCCTCGCCAATGGCGGCCTCCGGCAAACTCCACAGCCCTCCCCAAATGCCGCTGGAGGGCCGTTTTTCCAGCAGGATATCTTCGCCGTCCATGATCACCAGCATCACTGTCTCTTTTTCCGACAAGGCTTTGCGCGGCTTGGGCGAAGGTAATTCCGTCGTCAACGATTCGCGCAGGGCCACACAATCGTCCTGCATTGGGCAGCGTAGGCAATCGGGCTTGGTTCGCGTGCATAACGTCGCTCCCAAGTCCATCAGGCCTTGGGTATAGCGTTCGATATCTTCAGTCGGTAGCAGGCTCTCTGCCAGCACCCACATTTGTTTCTCGATAGCTGGTTGTCCTGGCCAGCCGGAGATGCCGAATACACGGGCAAACACGCGCTTGACGTTACCGTCCAGGATGGCTTGGCGTTGGCCGAAGGCAAAGGAGGCAATGGCGGCCGCGGTTGAGCGGCCGATACCTGGGAGTGCTTGGATATCCTCGAAATTCTGCGGAAAAGTGCCCTGGTGCAGCGTCACCATGCGCCGTGCTGCTTCATGCAGGTTTCGGGCGCGTGAATAATAACCGAGACCGCTCCAATGTTGCAGCACCTCGTCTTCATGGGCTCCTGCAAGCGCGGCGATAGTGGGAAAGCGCGTCATGAAACGCTGGTAGTAGGGAATCACCGCGCTTACCTGGGTTTGCTGCAGCATGATTTCCGAAATCCAGATGGCGTAGGGATCGCGGGTGTTCTGCCAAGGCAGGGTATGGCGTCCGTGTTGGCGTTGCCAGTCGATCAGTTTTTGCGAGAAATTTTGCATGAGACGTGGTTAAAATGGCTGGCCGTTGAATTTTCGCCAAAGGAAGCCGAGATGAAACTTGCCTTATGTTGCCTGATTGTTGTGCTGCTGAGCGCCTGCGGCGAAAGCAAGCAGCCTCCGCCACCCAAACTGTTCGAATCCCAGCGCCAGGCGCTCGATAAAGCCAAGGGGGTCGAGCAAACCGTGAACCAGCAGGCCGAGCAGCAAAAACAGGAAGCCGACCGCCAGACCGACTGATCAGGCGTTGAGCTTGTTCAAGAGCGGTTCGATTTTTTCCGAATCCGGGCTGCTCAGAATCTTGCGCACCATAAGGCTGAGCTTAGGCAGGCTGGTCTGCAACACCTGACGTTTCACCGCCAGGATATTGGCCGGATGCATGGAGAACTGCCGCAGTCCGAAGCCCAGCAGCATACGTGTCAATCGCGCATCCCCTGCCATTTCGCCGCATACCGAAACCGGCTTGCCCGCCTTGTGCGCCGCCTTGATGGTGCGTTCGATCAGTTGCAGCACCGCTGGGTGCAGCGGCTGGTAGAGGTGCGCCACAGTGTCGTCGGTACGGTCGATGGCAAGCGTGTACTGGATCAGGTCATTGGTGCCGATGGAGAGGAAATCCAGTTTGCGGGCGAACACATCGGCCGCAATAGCCGCGGCTGGAATTTCTATCATGCCTCCTACGGGTACCAGCTCGTCGAACGGAATTTTCTCGTCGCGCAGGCTTTGCTTGGCGCGGTCGATCAAATGCATGGTCTGGCGCAGTTCGCCCTGGTTGCACAGCATGGGGATCAGGATCTTCACCTTGCCGTAGTGCGAGGCCCGCAGGATGGCGCGCAACTGGGCATGGAACAGCTGCGGTTCTGCTAGGCATAAACGGATGGCACGCAGGCTTAGCGCCGGATTGGCGCAAGTGCGGGCGCTTTCCGGATCGATCTGCTTATCGGCGCCAATATCCAATGTGCGGATGGTGACCGGCATGCCCTTCATGGCTTCGGCCACCTGCCGATAAGCCAGGAATTGCTCTTCTTCCGTCGGCCAATCTCGTCGGTTCATGAACAGGAACTCGGTACGGTACAAGCCCACACCAGTCGCTCCCGCGGCCTTGGACTGAGCGACGTCTTCCGGAATTTCGATATTTGCGTGCAGCTCGATGGCTGTGCCGTCGAGGGTGACGGCTTTGGTCTGCTTGAGGCGCTTGAGTTTTTGTTGCTCGAGCTCCCATTGTTCCTGCTTGAGGCGATATTCGGCCAGCGTGTCCTTGTCCGGGGCAATGATGACCACACCTTGCTGGCCGTCGACAATGATCAGCTCGCCGTTTTGAATGAGACCGCGGGCATGGTGCAGCGCGACGATGGACGGAATATTGAGGCTGCGCGCCAGAATCGCCGTATGCGAGGTTGCGCCGCCCACGTCGGTGATGAAGGCCGCGAACTGGTGCTGCTTGAACTGGATCGCATCGGCGGGAGACAGATCGTGCGCCACCAGGATGATGCTTTGCTCCTGGCGCGAGAGCGAAGCCTGGCCTGGATGTCCCAGCAGCACCTTGATAACGCGCTCAACCACTTGTACCACGTCGAACTTGCGCTCGCGCAGGTAGGCATCGTCGATTTCGTCGAACTGCGCGACGAGATCGTCCATTTGCAGCTTGAGCGCCCATTCGGCGTTACAGTTCTCGTTGACGATGATGTCCTTCGGCGCTTCCGACAATGCGCGGTCGGAGAGGATCATCAAATGCGTGCTGATGAACGCGCCCATTTCCGCTGGGGCGTTGGACGGCAGGTTGTCGCGGATGTTTTCCAGATCCTTGGCGACAGTGTTGACGGCGTGATTGAAGCGCGCGACTTCGGATTCCACCAACTGGTCAGGAATGTTGTAGTGAGCGACTTCGAGCAGTGCGTGCGAAACCAGATGGGCGTGGCCGATGGCGATGCCGGCCGAAACGCCTACCCCATGCATGGTAAAGCTCATCGCGCCTCCCTTCCTTGGGTTGCCGTCTGCATCGGGCTTCACTCCCCTTCGCCGAACTTGTCGTTGATCAAGGCGAGAAGTTTTTCCATGGCTGTGGCTTCGTCGCCGCCGTTGGTTTCAAGCGTTACCTTGGTGCCTTTACTCGCGGCCAGCATCATGACGCCCATGATGCTTTTGGCGTTGACGCGGCGACCGGCGCGTTCGATCCAGATCTGGCTATCGAATTGCCCGGCCACCTGGGTCAGCTTGGTGGAAGCGCGGGCGTGCAGACCCAGCTTGTTGATGATTTCGACTTCCTGCCGCATCATGATTTGCAAATGTCCTCGGTCATGTGAATGATGCCTCCAGTGCCGCCCGACATGGCTTTTTCCAAGAGGACATGCAAGGGTTCGTTACGGTAGGACAAAGCGCGTACTAGCATCGGCAGATTGACGCCGGAAATGCCCTCGACGCGGCCTGGTTCCAGCAGGCGACTGGCGATATTGCAGGGGGTGGCGCCGTAGATGTCTGAGAGGATCAGCACGCCGCCGCCCTCGTCTTCGTTCAGTTCGCTCACCATGGAACGCGCGAGTGGGAGCAGGTCCACGGGATCGTCATGGACCGAGACACCGAGTTGCTTGAGCAACGGTGGCCGCTCGCCCATGACGTGGGTCGCACAATGAATCAAGCTGTCGCCTAGCGATCCATGCGCGATGATCAAAATTCCAATCATAGTTTCAAAATCCTTTTTTACCGCTCGGTGGGCTTTAGTTGCCCAGTCAAGCGGAGTCCCCCCGAGTGAAATGTGCAGGCTTCATGCCAATTCCCGATGCCTGACCAATACGCGTTGTTGTTGTGCTCTAAAGTGTTCTGCAAGCCGTTCCACAAAATACACGGAGCGGTGTTGCCCGCCGGTGCAACCGATGGCCACAGTGAGGTAGCTACGGTTGTCCCTGACAAAGCATGGCAGCCATTTTTCGACGTAGCCGCGGATATCCGACAGCATTTCCAGGGCGGCTTCCTGGCTTTCCAGAAAGCGGATGACCGGCTCGTCGCTGCCGGTAAACGGGCGCAACACCGGGTCGTAGTGCGGATTGGGCAGGCACCGCACGTCGAAGACGAAATCGGCGTCGAGCGGAATGCCGTGCTTGAAGCCGAAAGACTGGAACAGCAGCCCCAAGCCGCTGTGATCGAGTGCGATGAAGTCCTTGACCCAGGAACGCAGGGTATTGGCTGAAAGCTCGCTGGTGTCGATGCGATGACCGAGATTCGCCAGCTCGCACATGAGCTCGCGCTCGGCCTGGATGCTTTCGGCCAGGGTGCGGCCTTCGTCCGACAAAGGATGGCGACGACGAGTTTCGCTAAAGCGTTTGACCAGGGTTTCGGCGCTGGATTCTAGAAACAGCAAGTGAAGGTCGGTGCCGCGCGCCTTGAGTTCATGCACCTGGCTCGGCAGCTCTTCTAGGCGGGTGCTGCGGGTGTCCACGCTGACGGCGACAGTTTGGTGCCCGGCAGCTTGCAGATGTTCGACCACTTGCGACAGCATGCGGGCAGGGAGGTTGTCCACGCAGTAATAACCGCTGTCCTCCAACGCCCTGAGGGCGATACTTTTTCCCGAACCGGACAATCCCGTCACTATTACCAGCTGCATGGGCTAATCCTTGTGGCCTTGGGCCATGCTGCGTTTGATCTCGCGATGCTGGCGCTGCATGAACTGGCGCGAGCTATTGATACCGCGCAGCAGCAGGATATGGTTGCGCACGGCGACTTCGACCAGCACGGCAAGGTTGCGACCTGCCGCCACGGGCAAGGTCACCTTGGGAATCTTCACGCCCAGCACTTTTTCGCTCTGGGATTTGATCTTGATGCGGTCGACTTCGCTCTGGGCCAGGTTTTCCGCCATCTCGAGCTGCACGATGAGGTCGAGTGGCTTGGTCGGCTTGATGGCATTGTCGCCGAATAAGGCCCGCACGTTCAGGATGCCCAACCCGCGTACTTCGAGGAAATCCTGCAACATGGCGGGGCAGCGCCCCTCGATGCGCTCCGGCGAAACGCGGTAGAAATCGGCGATATCGTCGGCAACGAGGCGATGGCCGCGACTGATCAGTTCGAGTGCCAATTCACTTTTACCGATGGCGGCATTGCCCTTGATCAGCACGCCGAAACCCTGCACTTCCATGAACACGCCGTGCGCGCTGGTGGTTTCTGCTACGGCCAGTGCCAGGTAATGGCTCAGCACGTCCATCAGGCGGGGGCTGCGCTCGGGCGAGCAGAACAAGGGGGTATGGCTGTCGTCGGCTGCCGTCAGTAAATCCTTCGGCGGCTTTTCGCCGTTGGCGACTACGACTGCGGCAAGATCGGTGGAAAAGAGATTCTTGATGCCCTGCTTCAGCCCGTCATGATCAAGGCTGCGCAGGTAATCCATCTCGGCGCACCCCAGCACTTGTACACGGTTGGGATGCACGAAATTCAGGTGGCCGATCAAGGCCAGGGAAGGCTTGGTGACGGCCTCGCTGGTAAGAAGATTGCCGCCGCCTTCCTTGCCTGCGACCCAGGTGAGTCGCATTTTGCGGCGCGTATCGCTGAAGAGTTGGGCAACGGTAATCTGGGCCATATCTATTCACCCGCCGCCAGTGCCGCGCTTGATGCTGCGGCATCGGCGGCGGTTCAGGTGGTTACTGGACGATGTGCTTCACGCTACCCTCGGAACGGTGATGGTCCGAGACTTTTTCCTTGAATTTCAATACTTGGCGGTCCAACTTGTCGGCCAGGAGGTCGATCGCCGTGTACATGTCCTCGCTGCTGCATTCGGCATGGATGTCGTTGCCGGGAACATGAATCGTGGCTTCTGCTTTTTGGACCAACTTTTCCACGCTTAGCGTCACTTTGACAACAATCACGTTATCGAAGTGGTTGGTGATGCGTTCGAGCTTGGACTGAACGTAATCGCGCAAAGCCGGGGTGATGTCGAGGTGATGTCCGGTCAGATTCAGGTTCATGATACTGCGCTCCTTTGCTTGGGTTAAACCGGTTAAATGGACTTACGCTGGCTGGCTGCAGGTATCTGCAGCGATTCTCGATACTTTGCGATGGTGCGCCGCGCCACAACGATGCCCTGTTGTCCCAGAATATCCGCGATCTGGTTATCCGACAACGGTTTGCGCGGTTCTTCGGCGGCGACAAGTTGTTTGATCAAGGCGCGAATCGCAGTGGCCGAACATGCGCCGCCCGATTCGGTTGCCACGTGGCTACCGAAGAAATACTTAAGCTCGTAGACCCCGCTGGGGGTGAGCATGTACTTTCGCGTTGTTACCCGCGAAATGGTCGATTCATGCAATCCAAGTTCGTCGGCGATTTCGCGCAGCACCATGGGGCGCATGGCCACGTCGCCGTGCTCGAAGAAGTTGCGTTGACGATCGACGATGGCCTGGGAGACGCGCAGGATAGTAGCGAAGCGCTGCTGGATGTTCTTGATGAACCACTTGGCTTCCTGCATCTGGCTTGTCAGGTACTGGCTGGAGCTGTCGCGGTTGCGCGTCAGAATATCGGCGTACATGCGGTTGATGCGCAGCTTGGGTACCGCGTCGTTATTCAGGCTGGCGATCCATTGGCCCTTGATCTTCTTGACGACGACTTCCGGCTGCACGTAATGCTCGGCCTCGATACGAGTAAAACCGGCACCGGGGCGGGGGTCCATGCGTGTAATCAGGGCTTGTGCGCCGCGCAGGGTTTCGTCGTCGCAACGCAGCAGTTTCTTGAGTTTGGCGTAATCGCGAGAGGCGAGCAGCGGCAGGTTGCCTCGGACGATACCTAACGCCGCATCGCGGTAAGGCGTGTCTTCCGGTTGGTTGAGCAGCTGCAATTCCAGGCACTCGGCCAAGTCATGCGCGCCGATGCCGATCGGATCCAAGTGCTGGACTAGTTTGAGCGCGGTTTGCAGCTCCAGAAGCTCGATTTCCTGTTCGGGAGGCAGCATGGCTGCGACCTCCTCCAGCGGTTGATCCAGGTAGCCGTCATCGTTGATGGTGTCGACCAGCAGCGCGGCCAGCATCAGGTCGCGCTCTGAGAGCGGCATCAGGCGTAGCTGCTCCAGCAGATGCTCGCGCAAGGTCGGCGTGTCGGGCTCTTGGAAGGTGTATTCGGTGTCGTCGTCGTCGCTCGCGGTGCCGGAGGTTTTTTCCCAGCGTTCGCTCTCCAGCGACGAGAAATCGGTTTCTGCCGTATCGGGTGACTCCGGTGCTGGTTCGGGCGCTGCTTCCACCTCGCTGCTTGAACTGCCGGCACTATCTGGCACTGTCGGAACGAAGTCTTCTTCCGCCCCACGCTCCAGCAACGGGTTTTCCTGCAGCATCTGCTCCATTTCCTGGCTCAGCTCAATCGAGGACAGTTGCAGCAAACGGATGGATTGCTGCAACTGCGGCGTGAGCGCGAGATGCTGGGACAGGCGAAGTTGTAATGACTGCTTCATAAACCCTTACAGGTGGAAATTCTTGCCCAGATACACTTCCCGGACGCTTTCGTTGGCAATGATTTCCTGCGGCGACCCCGACGCCATCACGCGGCCTTCGTTCACGATATAAGCCCGGTCGCAGATGCCCAGGGTTTCTCGCACGTTGTGGTCGGTAATGAGGATGCCGATGCCTTGTTCTTTCAAATAGCGAATGATTTTCTGGATATCGATGACCGCGATGGGGTCGATACCGGCGAACGGTTCGTCCAGCAGGATGAATCTCGGATTGCTGGCGAGGCAGCGTGCGATTTCAACACGGCGGCGTTCTCCCCCGGAAAGACTTACGGCAGAGTTGTTGCGGAGATGAGTGATGTGCAGTTCCTGCAACAGCTCGTCAAGACGCAGTTCGCGCTTGTCTTCCGGAATGTCTTTTTGCAGTTCCAGAATCGCCATGATGTTTTCCGCCACGCTGAGCTTGCGGAAAATCGACGGTTCCTGCGGCAAATAGGAGAGGCCGAGCCGTGAACGGCGATGAATGGGCAGCTTGCTGAGATCATGGCCGTCCAGCGAAATATGCCCGGCGTCGAGCGGCACCAGGCCAACCATCATGTAGAAGCTGGTGGTCTTGCCCGCGCCGTTGGGGCCCAGCAGTCCAACGATTTCGCCGCTGGACAGCTGCATGGAAATGTCATGGACCACGGTGCGCGCCTTGTAGCGCTTCTGCAACCCCTGAACCTTCAGTTCACTCACAATCGAAACCTTTGCTGCGGAGGCGCTTCACAGCGCATCCTGGTGTGTTCTTAAGGCTTGGCGTCGGCCGGTTTTTGCGCCGCACCCTTGGCCGACTTAGGCTGGATCACCGCATGCACGCGACCCTTGGGATTTTCGGCGGTGGCCGTCTTGGGACCGCCGATGACTTCGGCGTACTCGGCGCCGGCGTCGTACATGATGTAATCGCCGTGGACGATGTCCTCGCCGCGCTTCACCCAAGCTTTCACGTACAACTGGACCTTGTCCATGTGGCCGTCATATTCGATACGCTGGCCGCTGCCCTGGATGTATTCTTCCTTGCCTTCCATTTTCTGGCGGAAAGTGGCGGGATTGCCCGTGGCGGTACCGTGCTGGAAACCGTCCTGGTCTTCGCGAACGATCAGCTTGTCGGCATGGATTTCCAGCGTGCCTTGGGTCAGGATCACGTTGCCGGTGTAGGTGCTGATTTTCTTGGCGTCGTTGGACGTCAGGTTGTCGGATTCGATGTCGATGGGCTTGTCGCGGTCGGCTTTCTCGGCCAGTGCGAAGGGGCTTGCCAACAGCATGCACAGCAGGAAAAGGAATTTAACGTGCGGGATTCGCATAGTGTCTCCGGGATCTGGTCTGCCCAGTCTTGGTCTGTGTGGTTTGTTTCGAATTGTTGGTGACGTTTGAGGCGGGTTTCTTAGCCGGCAGTGTTGTCGGCGGCATTTTTGTACGGTCGAAATGCGATTTTACCCGGCCTTTGAGCGTCAAAATATGGGCCTTGTTGTCCAGTTCCATTCCCGTTGCATGGATCACCGTCTTGGGGGCCTGGAGGATAGTCACAGGTTTATCTGTTTTTAGAATGCCCTGGTCCGGGATGGCATGCAGAAATTCGGTCTGCAGCGTGAGCTCGCCTTTTTGCGGCGTTGCTGCACGCACTACCTTCACATTATCCATGAAATACACATTTTCGCCATTGGGCGAAATCTGCCCCCGCTCGCCGGTTGCCTTGATCGCAGGCTTGCCCGTGGGGAATTCATAAAACACGGGCTTGAGCACGTCCGTGGTGTCGTTGTCGGGGTAATGCCGCATGTCGATGCCTGACAGCGTGTAACGCAGGCTACCGTCAGGTGCCGTGCGATGGATGGAGAAATTGGTGACGATATAGTCGGGATCGTGGCGTGCGCTACCGTCGCGCTTTGGGCCGGGCGGCACAACGATGCGATCGATCCAAAGCGTGAGCGCGGCCAGCAGGGCTAGCACGATAAGCGAGAACCAGATGGCGGGAAGACCTCTCATGAATTTTGATCGGCCTGGTTACCTGAGGTACTGCGCCATTTGTGCATCGTAGGTACCTTGCGCCTGCATGATGAATTCGCAGGCTTCGCGCACCGCGCCGCGACCTGCAGGACGGGTGGCGACGAAGTGGGCATGCTCCTTCACCAAGTGATGTGCCTCGGGCACTGTCAAGGCCAAGCCGCAGCGGCGCATGGGCGGCAAATCCACCACGTCGTCGCCCATGAAAGCGCATTGCTCGGGTTGCAGGCCGGTTTGCGCGAGGAGGTCGTGGAACGCTTCCAGCTTATCCTCGACGCCTTGATAGAAATGCCCGATGCCGGTGCTTTCTGCTCGTTTGGTGACGACGTTGGAAGTGCGGCCGGTGATGATCGCCATGTCTACGCCGCTTGCCTTGAGCAGTTTCATGCCTAAGCCGTCCTGGGTGTTGAAGGCTTTGTATTCCAGTCCGTCATCGCCCATGATAAGACGGCCGTCGGTCAGGACACCGTCCACATCGAAAATGACCAGCTTGATGTTGCGTGCGCGTGCGGCTGCGTCGCTCATATGACTTTGGCTCTCAGTAAATCGTGCATGTTAAGGGCGCCGACCAGGCTTCTGGAGTCGTCGACGACCAGCAATTGGTTGATCTTGCGTGCTTCCATCAACTCGACGGCCTCGACGGCCAAACGGTTGGGATGGATGCTTTGCGGGTGGGTGTGCATGACAGTAGCGACGCCGGTGCTCTGTACGTGTACCCCTTGTTCCAGGATGCGCCGCAAGTCGCCATCGGTGAAAATTCCGATAGGATGGTTTTGCTCATCCACGATCGCCGTCATGCCGATGCCGCCGCGCGTCATCTCCAGCAAGGTTTCGGACAGGCTTGCAGCTTTGCTCACGCAAGGAACGGCGCTGCCGGAGCGCATGATGTCGCGCACATGCACCAACAAGCGGCGTCCCAATGCACCGCCCGGATGGGATCGTGCGAAATCTTCGGCGCTGAAGCCGCGCGCGTCCAACAAAGCCACGGCCAAAGCATCGCCTAGAGCCAATGCCGCGGTCGTGCTCGATGTGGGCGCCAGGCCTAATGAACAAGCTTCTTCCGTGATATGAGCATCGAGATGCACATTGGATTCGCGTGCCAGGGAAGAACCGGCATTGCCGGTCATGCTGATGACTTTGACGCCAAGGCGCTTGAACAGGGGAACGATCTCCAGCAGCTCGCTGCTCTCACCGGAATACGATAGCGCCAGCACCACATCGCCGCGCGTCACCATGCCGAGGTCGCCATGGCTGGCCTCGGCCGGGTGCATGAAGAAAGCGGGAGTGCCCGTGCTGGCCAGCGTAGCGGCAATCTTGCGGCCGATGTGGCCGGATTTGCCCATACCGCTCACCACGACGCGCCCCTGGCACTGCAGGATGAGCTCGACAGCCTGCTCGAAGCTAGCGTCCAGGCGGCTTGCCAGGGCTTCCACTTCGCGGGCTTCGATGCGCAGGACTTCTCGTGCCAGGTCGAGGCCGTGGGCGGCCTTCTCGGGGACTTTTAACGGGGCTGTCATGTGCCAAGTATAAAAGGTAAACCCTTAGGGATAAAGCTTCGGCACACTATTTGCTGTAAAACTCCCTAGGTTGTTCTCCGATGTCCCTTTCGACGGGCAAGGCAGATGGTGTCAGGCAGCTGTGAGATCACCGATATGCGACAGGATGTTGCTCTGGCCCATTTTCCCCACGAGGCCAGCGCGGCGAATTTTTTCCAGTACGTTGGGGCGTACTTCGCACAGAATCAAACGAGTTTTGTGGCGTTTGCAGGTATCGAGCAAGTCCCACAGTGTCTGCAAGCCAGTCGCGTCGATGATGGGCACGCGGCTCATGCGCAGCACCAGAATGTCGGTATGACTATGGATGTTTTCCAGGGTGCTTTCCAGGCGCTCCGCCGCTCCGAAGAAGAACGGGCCCTCCAGGGCATACACGACCGCACCTTGCGGCAGCTTGAAATCGACATCCTCGATTTCTTCCTGGAGGGTGTCATGCGATTGCTGTTCAATGCTGACTGCATCGGCCATGCGCTTCATGAACAGCAGCGCGGCCAGCAGGACGCCGATGTTGACGGCGATGACGAGGTCGCCGAAGACGGTGAGCAAGAAGGTGATGAGCAGTACGGCAACGTCGGGTCTAGGGGCCGTGCGCACCATATGCATGAAGCGGTGCAGCTCGCTCATGTTGTAGGCCACAACGAACAGGATGGCGGCCAGTGCGCATAGCGGAATCTTGGAAGCCAGTGGCGCCAGTGCCAGCACGATCACCACCAGCGTCAAAGCATGGATGACGCCGGAAATGGGACTGCTTGCGCCATTGCGGATATTGGTGGCGGTGCGAGCGATAGCGCCGGTGGCCGCAAAGCCGCCGAACAACGGGGCGAAAATATTGGCGATACCCTGGCCGATGAGTTCCTGGTTGGAATCGTGGCGCGTGCCCGCCATGCTATCAGCCACTACGGCCGATAGCAGTGATTCGATCGCGCCCAGCAAGGCGATGGTGAAGGCCGGGCCGATGAGCTGCAGCATTTCCGCAAAATCCATGTTCGGCGGTGCAAAGCTCGGCAATGCTTGGGGAATACCGCCAAAGGCGCTGCCGATGGTGGCGATGTCCCAATTGAATATCGCTTGCAGTGTTGTCGCGGCAACCATGGCGACGAGCGGTGCGGGTATGCGTTTGAACACCTTGGGCGAAACGATGAGTACCGCTAGGGTAAAGAGGCCCAGCAGGGTCGCTGCCAGATTGAAGTGAGGAAAGGCTTCCAGCAGATGCCAGAGTTTTTGATGGAAATGCTCCGCTGGCACCGGACTGAGTCCGAAAAAGTCTTTCCACTGGCCTACCCAGATAATCACGCCGATGCCGCTGGTGAAACCGACGATGACGGGATCGGGAATGTATTTGATGACGCCGCCCATGCGGGTGAAGCCCATCGCCAACAGAATAAAACCCGCCATCAGCGTGGCGACCTGTAAGCCCTCGATGCCGTATTTGGCGGTGATGCCGGAAAGGATGACGATGAAGGCACCGGTGGGTCCGGCGATTTGCAAGCGGCTGCCGCCGAAGAGCGAAGTCAGGGCGCCGGCCACGATAGCGGTGTACAAGCCTTGCTCGGGTTTGGCGCCGGAAGCGATCGCAAACGCCATGGCCAGCGGCAGGGCTACTACGCCGACAATCACGCCGGACAGGAGGTTGTTAAGCCAGTGGGCTTTGGTGAGCAAACCGGCACGCTTGGCTTCGAGGATGGCGATCATGCGAGGGTTCCTGCTTCGAGGGTTTTGAGTATTATATGTTATTCTGATTAACATATTATTATCATTAAGGGTAATCATCCATGGAAAATCGCACTGCGCGTTTGACGATCCTGGTCGACCCGATCAAGAAAGAATTGTTCGAGGAGGTGTGTGCCTTGCAGGACCTCACACCGTCGCAGGTTGTACGCAGCTTAATCCGCGATTACATCCGGGAGCACGGAACGCCGGAACAGGTGGCACGCATGCCGATCGGCGGAAAGAGTCGTTTGTGACAGCCACGGTATTGCGGCCCATGCAGGCCGAGGACCATGCGTCCTTGATGGAACTGTGGCGGGCCTCCGAAGGTGTCATCTTGCGTGAAAGCGATACGCCCGACGCCATGGCACGGTTTCTCGCCCGTAACCTCGACACCAGCTGGGTGGCACTCCATGACAATGCCATGGTGGGTTCCATCATGGCGGGGCAGGACGGGTGGCGCGGCTATCTGTATCACGTTGCCGTACACCCGGATTGGCGTCGGCAAGGCATCGGCACGCAGCTGGTGGAAAAGGCGGTGGCAGCCATCCAGAGCCGCGGCATTCCACGGATTCACTGCCTGGTGAAGCACGATAACGCCGATGCCCAGGCATTTTGGCTCAAACATGGGTTTACACGCCGCGACGACGTGGTCGATTTCGCGCTGTAACGCGGCTCCAGCCGGGGCTGTCCCGATATCCGGTAACATAAGACCATTACAATAAAAACGAGTAACGGCGGGACTTCCCGCCGAATTTGAAAAGTTTCGAACGCATGCCCACCCTCAAGATTATTTTATTGCTGCTCACCAGCGCCGTCCTCGCCGTCGGAGTGATGCGCGCCTGGCGGTTGCCCTCGCTGCTGGCCTACTTCATGGTGGGTTTCGCACTGGGACCGCATACCTTCGGATTGGTGGCCGATACCGAAGCAGTACGCGGCCTGGCCGAGTTCGGCGTGGTATTCCTGATGTTCAGCATCGGGCTGGAGTTCAGTCTGCCGCAGCTTTATGCCATGCGGCGTACCGTGCTGGGTCTTGGCGGCGCGCAAGTGCTGTTGACGTTGGGCGTCGTGGTTGCGGCGGCCATGATGTTGGGCATCGAGTGGCGCGAATCTTTCGTCATCGGCGGCGCATTGGCGATGTCTTCCACGGCCATCGTGTCCAAGATGCTGGTGGAGCAGGTTGAGCTCAACTCGCGCCACGGCCGGCTCTCCATCGGCATTTTGCTGTTCCAGGATATTGCCGTAGTGCCGCTGCTGATCCTGATTCCTGCCTTGGCGAGTGCCGATGGCAATTTGGCGGCCCTGCTCGGTACATCGGCACTCAAGGCTGGCGTGGTGCTGGCCGTGCTGCTGTATTTCGGCAAGGCGCTGATCAACCCATGGTTCGATCTCGTGGCGCGGCAACGCTCGCAAGAGCTGTTCGTGCTCAACGTGCTCATGATTACCCTGGGCCTGGCCTTCGCTACCAAGTTTGCTGGGCTGTCGTATGCGCTTGGCGCATTCGTCGCCGGCATGTTGATTTCGGAAACGCGCTATCGATTTCAGGTGGAAGCGGATATCGGTCCGTTCCGTGACATCCTGCTGGGCCTGTTCTTCATTACCCTGGGCATGCAACTGGACATCCACGCCTTGTGGGCCAACCTCGGCTGGATCCTGCTGCTCACGGGAGCTGTCATCGCGGTCAAAGCTGGCTTGATCACCGGCATTTGCCGGTTATCCCGGCACGAGACCGGCGTCGCCTTGCGCGCAGGACTGACACTAGCCCAGGCAGGCGAATTCAGTTTCGTGTTGCTGGCGATGGGGAGTGATTCGGATCTGCTCAATCCCCAGCACACGCAAATCCTGCTGGCGACAATGTTGTTCTCGATGTTGCTGGCGCCTTTCCTCATCCAGAACAACGGACGCCTGGCGCGGTTGATGGCGCCCAGCTACAAGCGTAACCGTGCAAGACAGGTGCAAGGGGTCGCCGACGCCAGCATGGGGCTCGCCGGACACGCCATCCTTTGCGGTTACGGCCGCAGCGGGCAGAACCTGGCGCGCTTCCTGGCGCAAGAACAGATTCCTTACATCGCGCTGGATACCGACCCGGTGCTGGTGAAAGAGACTGCCGCTGCCGGTTTGCCGGTCGCCTATGGCGATTCCTCGCGCTTGGAAATCCTGGAAGCCGCAGGCTTGGAAAAAGCGCGCGTGGTCGTGATCAGCTTTCCGGAACTGCGGGCTACCTTGAAGGTCTTGCACGTATTGCGCGAGCACTATCCCAATGTCCCGGTGATCGTGCGAACGCTGGACGACCGCGACATGGACAAGCTGCGCGACGCTGGTGCGACGGAAGTAGTGCCGGAAATCCTCGAGGGCAGCCTCATGTTGGCTTCCCACGCGCTGGTCGTGTTGGGAGTGCCGCTCAACCGGGTGGTGAAGCGTATCCGTCGTTTCCGGGAGGAGCACTACAGCATGCTGCGCGGTTTTTTCCATGGTTTGTCGGATAGCGATCTCGACGTCGCCGACAAATTCCAGATGCGCTTGCGCTCAGTGCAACTAGGCCCGAGTTCAGCCGGCGTGGACAAAAAGCTGTACGATCTCGCCCTCGAACAGTTCGACGTGCAGGTGCAGTCGGTACGGCGTGGTAGCGAGGGTACGCTTCCGGCTGATCCCGATCTGGTCCTGCAAGACGGAGACGTGGTCGTGCTGCTGGGCATGTGGGAAGGCCTGGCCAGCGCTGAAAATATCTTGTTGAAGGGCAAATGAACGACGTCATTATCATTGGAGCAGGCGCAGTCGGCGGCTTAACCGCGATGGAGCTGGCCAAGCGCGGGGCACACGTTACGCTGATCGACCGACATGAAGCCGGGCGCGAAGCCTCTTGGGCGGGCGGCGGCATCCTGTTTCCGCTATTGCCCTGGCGCTATCGTGAAGAGGTCAACCGCTTGGCGCTGGCCGGAATGACGGCCTACCCGGCTGTGATCGATGAACTGCGGGCGGCCGGGCATGAGCCGGAATACATTGTGAGCGGGATGGAGGTCCATCCTGAATTCGATACTGACGTCATCCGGTCGTGGTGCGAGACTCACGCTTTTCCGGTAGAAATTACGGCCGACAAGGTCTGGCTGCCCAGCGTGGCCCAGGTACGCAATCCGCGTATTCTCGGGGCAATCAAACAATGGCTCAAGGATCACGGCGGCAGGCTGCTGGAACATGCGGAAGTGGCTCCGATCCAAGCGCCGCAAGGCCGGATTTCATCGATCAATGCCGGCGGCGAAAGTTTGCAGGCGGACCACTATGTACTGACCGCCGGCGCCTGGAGCCGGGATATCCTCGGCACCCATGCCATCAATCGCGATCTCAAGCCGATGCGTGGGCAAATGCTGCTCTATAAAACTGATCCCGGCGTGTTGACGCGCATTCAATACAAGAACGACTTTTACCTGGTGCCGCGGCAAGACGGCCATGTCCTGGCAGGCAGTACGGTGGAAGACGTGGGATTCGACAAGGGCACGACGGAAAACGCCTTGCAGGACCTGCATCGCAAGGCGGGTGATTTGCTTCCGGCGCTACGCGATTTGCAGCCAATCCAGCATTGGTCGGGCTTGCGGCCAGGCTCGCCTGACAATATTCCTGTCATCGGCCGCCATCCAGAGGTCGAAAACCTGTGGATCAATACCGGGCATTTCCGCTATGGCGTCACCATGGGGCCGACGAGCGCCAAGCTGTTGGTCGATTTGATGCAGGGCCTGTCGACGGAGCTGGACCCGGAACCTTACGCCGTTTAGGCTTCTTCGGCTGCAGCGCCAGCCACCCAATGGCCGGATTTTCCGCCGGCTTTCTCCAGCAAACGAATCCCATGCATGGACATGCCCCGGTCTACAGCCTTGCACATGTCGTAGATCGTCAACAAAGCCACGCTGACAGCGGTCAGGGCTTCCATCTCCACGCCAGTACGGCCAACGGTTTCGGCCGTCACCAGGCAGCGAATTTCGCAGGCGGTGCCGGTATCGAACTCCACGCTGACCTTGGTGAGCGGAATGGGGTGACACAGGGGAATGAGTTCCGAGGTGCGCTTGCTGCCCTGGATCGCCGCGATGCGTGCGATGCCGAGCACGTCGCCTTTCTTGGCGTTGCCGCCGAGGATCATGGCGTAAGTTTCCGCCAGCATGTGGATCGTGCCTTCAGCCCGCGCCACGCGGCGGGTCTCGTTTTTGTCGCCGACATCCACCATGTGGGCCTGCCCGGCGGCATCGAAATGGGTGAACTCGGCCATTTACAATTCCTTACTGTAATTCATGTGAACTAATATTCGTCAGCCATTATCATAGCAGCATGAAATTTTCGTACCTTTTGCTCGCCGCACTGGCGCTGGCGCCATTGGCATTGGCCGACGGTCTGCCCGACCTGGGCGATTATTCTCAAACCGTATTGCCGCCGCAGGAGGAACGCCGCATCGGCGAAGAAATCATGCGCGAGATTCGCGCCAGCGGCGAAATGGTCAGCGACGTGGAGGTTGCCGACTACATCGGTGCCCTGGGTTATCGGCTGGCTTCCAACAGCTCGGAAAATACCCGCTCGTTCTCGTTCTTCGTCATCCAGGATCCGACCATCAACGCCTTCGCGCTTCCCGGTGGGTTTATCGGCGTGCATACCGGTCTTATTGCCCAAACGCGCAGCGAATCCGAACTCGCCAGCGTACTGGCCCACGAAATCGGCCACGTGGTGCAGCACCACATGTCTCGCATGCTGGAGGCGCAAAAGCGCGCGACCATTCCTTCCATGGCCGCTTTGGCGGCCTCTATCCTGGTGGCTCGGGCCAATCCGCAACTGGCGCAGGCCGGTATCGTCGCTTCCCAGGCAGGGGGCATCCAGCGGCAACTGGATTACACCCGCGAGCATGAACGGGAAGCGGATCGCGTCGGGCTGCAAATCCTTAACGATTCAGGATTCGATACCAGCGCCATGCCGACGTTCTTCGAAACGTTGATGAAGAACACGCGCATTTCCGAAGGCAGCGCGCCGTCCTTCCTGCGCACCCACCCACTGACGACCGAACGTATCGCAGAAATTCGCAACCGCGTGGAGCAGCTGCCCTATCGCCAAGTGCCGGACAGCCTGGAGTTCCAGATGGTTCGTGCCAAACTGAGCGCCGGGGTCGGCACGCCGAGCGATGCTGTACGTTATTTCGATTCGAATTTGCGCGAGAAGAAATTCAGCAACGAGGCGAGCCAGCGCTATGGCCTAGTGGTGGCTTTGCTGCGCAAGCAGGATACCTTGCGGGCAGAGCACGAATTCGCGGCGTTGCAAGCACTGCTACCGCGACATCCCATGGTGGAAACGCTAGGCGCCAACCTGCTCATGGCGGAGGGGAAGGCCAAGGAAGCCTTGGCTCGTTATCGTAACGGGCTGGGCTGGTTCCCCAAGTATCGTGGGCTGGTGTACGGTTATGCCGAAGCCTTGCTTTCAACCGGCCAACTCGACCAGGCGGCCAACTTTTTGTCGGAAAAAGAGTCGCTCCTGCCCGAGGATGGTTATTTGTACGAATTGCAATCTCAAGCTTACGTGCGTCAAGGCAAGAACCTGCTGGGACATCAAGCGCAGGGCGAGGCGTATTTCCGCAATTTCGATATCGGTTCCGCAGTCGAGCAGATGGAACTCGCGGTGAAGAGCGGCGACGGCGACTTCTACCAGCAATCCATTGTCGAGGCGCGCCTCAAGGAGCTGCGCCAGTTACAAGGAGACCCCAAGAAAAAATGAACGATTCTCGTCGAAGCTTCATACAGGCAGGCGTAGCCTTGCTCGGTTTGATGGCGCTGGCGCCGCTCAAAGCGTTGGCTGCCATTTGGAACAAGCCCGCCTTCGAATCAACCAGTGTGGACGGCGCGCTTGCCGGATTGGATGCTAAGTCGCCTCAGCCCAGCAAAGACATCGTGCTAAGCGCGCCCGACCTCGCCGAAAACGGCGCCATCGTGCAGATCGAGGTGGAAAGCCGCATTCCCAATACCGAAGCGATTGCCATCATTTCCGACAAGAATCCCACGCCGCTCATTGCCAATTTCGTCTTCAGCGAAGGTGTTGACCCTTATGTCGTCACGCGCATCAAGATGGCGGAAACCTCAGAGCTGCGGGCGGTAGTGAAAGCTGGTGGGCGCTACTTTATGGCTTCGCGCAAGGTCGAAGTCGCCGTTGGGGGGTGCGGCTGATATGGCAAACGGAATGAAAATAAGGGCGCAGCTCAAAAACGGCGTGACTGAAGTCAAGGTGCTGATGAGCCATCCCATGGAAACCGGTCGTCGCAAGAACGATTTCGGCGAGTTGGAACCGGCGCATTTTATCCAGCTGGTTACGGCAACGCTGAATGGAAAAACGGTCATGGAGGCCCAGTGGGGCACAGGGATTTCCAAGAACCCCTACCTGACCTTCCGCCTGCGCAACGCCAAGGCGGGAGACAGGATCGGTGTGCGCTGGACGGACAACAAGGGCCAGGGCGACGCGATTGAGACGGAAGTCATCTCAGCCTGAGCCGTAAAGATCCGGCATCAAGAATATTAATGATTTCATTGTATTTTTTAATAACAGGACTTGTAAGTATTATTAGCTGGGGGAATGTGACAGACTCCGTGGTGCTGTAATTTTGGAGAACCAATGTGAGTCTAATAAGAAATTATTTTGCTCCGGCAAAGCCGGGCATCGTGACGTTGCAATCCAATTTCGGCGGCCTCGCCGATAAGCTTGCTTCTCTTGGCATAACTCCCGTTTTCATTAGCGGCTACGTTTCGCCTCATCTGGATATCGATGCGGTAGCCCGTCAGGTCGCCACCCGGTTTCCGGGAGTTCCCATGCAGATTTGCAGTACTGCGGGCGAGCTCTGCAATGTCGACCCCGGCAATATGTACCGTTCGGCAGAAGGCGCCTGGGATCATGTTGTCTTGCAGCTGTTCGATAGCAGTGTGATCTCGCAGGTGGAATTGATAGCCCTGCCGCTTAATAGCGAGGATTTGCGGCGAGGCGGGGCATTTGCGCCGATGCGCGACCGTCTAGACCGATTGGCAAGCAACATACGCCAGATGCAGGTTCGGATGGATATCGACCATCGCGACACCTTGGCGCTGATTGCATTCGATGGTCTTTCGGTTTCCGAATCGTTTTTCATGGAAGCGCTTTATGAGTCAGGGCGTTTTCCATGCCTGTTCGTCGGCGGCTCAGCGGGCGGCAAGTTCGATTTCCGTAATACCTGGATGCATGACGGGAAACAGCGGCTGGAAAACCATGCGCTGATCGCTTTTGTCAAAACCGCGCCCGGCGTCCGCTTCGGCGTGTTCAAGACGCAGAATTTTGAGCCGACCGGAACAAGTTTCCAGGTGCTGACCGCATCCCTGGAACGTCGCAACATCAGTCAGGTCATCAACGGCGAAGGTCGCATCGTGCCGCTGATCGATGCCCTATGCGTCGTTTTGAATTGCAGCCAGCAAGAGCTAGAGCGCAAGCTGGCGGATTATTCCTTTGCCATTCGCGTGCGCGACGAGCTGTACGTACGCTCGGTGCAAAAGATCGACCTGGACGAAAACATCATTCATTTCTATTGCGATGTGGCGCCTGGCGACGAGTTGCTGCTGGTCAAGCGTACCGGCCTTGTCAGCACCACGGAGAATAGTTTCAGGAAATTCATGCAGGGCAAGCCGAAGCCTGCTTTTGCCGGTATTTTCAACGACTGTATCCTGCGCCGGCTCTACAACGGCCCGGAATTATCGGCGATGGGCAGGATTTTCGAGGGCATTCCGATCGCCGGGTACTCGACCTTTGGCGAAATCTTGGGGCTCAACCTCAACCAGACACTGACGGCGATTTTCTTTTTCAAGGTGAGCCAGGGCGAGGCGTTCAACGATGATTATGTCGATAACTTCGTGGCGCATCACGGCGAATTCAAGGCGTTCTTTCTGCGGCGCCAGATTGGCAAGCTGGGTGGGTTGTCGCGTGTCATCGTGCAACAAATCGCAGATTACAAAGAGCAAAAATTCGACAACAAACTGGATGCGCTCAATTTCGATAACAACATTCGTTCCGTCGTGGATGGCCTTAACAGCTTGGGCGATGCGTTACGCAATGCGAACGAGCAGCGCGAAAGCACGGCCCACCAATTGGAGGTTTGCGCCGAAGACTTGTACAGCTCTGTCGACGGCCTCACCCATCAACTGGACGAACAGACGCACGTTATTCACCAAGCCAGTTCAACCGTATCGTTCCTGACGCAGCAAGCCAAGGATGTCGCCGGAAACGCGCGCTCATTGGCTATTGCCAGCCAGCGCATCCAAGGGGTTGTGGAAGTGATTCAGCAAATTTCCGACCAGACGAATTTGCTGGCGTTGAATGCTGCCATTGAGGCAGCGCGAGCAGGTGATGCCGGGCGCGGGTTTGCGGTGGTGGCGGACGAGGTGCGTGGATTGGCAGAGAAGTCTCGATCGAGTGCAACGGAAATCGGTGCAGATATTTCCCAGTTGGCGAGGGAGATCGAGCAGGTGGCCCAATCCATTGAAGTGCAATCGGACAACGTGGCTGATTTGTCCGGCATGTTGCAGTCGATCGAGGAAGCTAGTAGTCAAACGGCCCACATTGCGGGGCATACCAAAGGTGTGGCCGATACCCTCAAAAACTTTACTGCGGTGAGTTAGCGCGCCTCATCCCGGTCCAGCATCTTGCGGATTTCGGTTCGGTATTCCGGGAAGTAACGGGCGATGACCGGTAAATCGAATTTCCGCAGGATGCTGCTGTTCGACTCGCGCTCCAGCAAAAACTCGAACGATGTCCTGACCAAACGCCCTAGTGGCACTCCTGGCGCGACGGATGCCGCATATTCGAGAGGAACCGTAACGGTGTGATGGGTGGAAGTCCTATCCTCAACGGCGACATCAAAGGTCGTATCGTCGATTTGCTTGACGTTAATGCTAGCCATGACAGTCCCCTTTTATTGCGTGGGCGAAGAAGCCGGTTGCAGCAATTGCTTCAATAGCGAAACCGTCACCGGCTTTTTGGCGGTGAGCGACCATTTGTCGAGGGAATCCAACACGCCCATCAACGTGGGCAAGTCGCGGCGTACGTGGGCCAGCAGGTAATCGATAACTTCCTGCGGCAGGCGAAACCCGCGTTCGTTGGCGTGACGTTGCAGCGCCTGGGATTTTTCGTCATCCGAGAGCGCTTGCACCTGGTACACCAAGCCCCATCCCAGCCGCGTCCGTAAATCGGGACGCACTTCCAGTGCTTGCGGAGCATCTCGGCCGGCAACGATGAGCGGGCGGCCGGCATCGCGAAACTCGTTGAACAGGTTGAAAAGACCGACCTGGCTGTCTTCGTCGAGGTTTTGGACGTTATCCACCGCCACTGCATCGTAAGCCGAAAGTCGCGACCAGTCCGTAGCTTCTTCGACATAGGCTGCATTCAGGCCGCGGGAAAGATACAACGCGGTGGCGGCTTTCAACAGATGCGTCTTGCCACTGCCGCTTTCTCCCCATACGTAGAGCGAAGCAGCGCCTTGCTCGGCAAGGGGCAGGGTACGCAGTGCATCGATCAATTCCTGGTTGCGGCCGACGACGAAATTCACCAGCGACGGCACCGGAGCCGGCTGGAAATCGAGAAGCATTTGTTTCAATTCTGGTAGAACTCGCTATCGAGGTAGTGGCTGCGTACGTGGCGCAAGCCCACGAGCAGGGTGGCGCTGACCGGCAGGGCGAGCAGGATGCCGAAAAAGCCGAACAGTTCGCCGAAAGCCAGCAAGGCGAAAATCACGACCACGGGATGCAAGCCGATGCGCTCGCCGACAAGGAAGGGCGTGACCACCATGGCTTCCAGCGATTGCCCGATGCCGAAGGCGATAGCGACGGGCAGTACTCCGCTGAATCCTTGAAACTGCATGAGTGTGGCCAGCATTCCCAGCGTCAGGCCCACCGCAAAACCGAGGTAGGGGATGAACACCAGCATCCCGGCGACCAGGCCGATCGGCAGCGCGAATTCCAGCCCCGCGAAGTGCAGCGCAGTTACGTAATAGATGCTCATGACCAGCATGACGGAGAGTTGGCCGCGCAAGAACTCGGAAAGCACGGTATCGATTTCGCGCCCGATTTGCGTAGTAAGCGCATGCCAGCGGCGCGGCAACAGGCTTTCTACCCGGATCATGAGACTGTTCCAGTCTCGCAGCACGTAGAAAAACACCACCGGAACCAACAACAAATTGGTTGCCAGACCCACGACTACAAGACTGCCCGATTTGATCGAGGGCAACAGGCCGACAGCCAAATCCTTCGCATTGGAAAGATGGCCGGTCAGGTAGGTCTTGAATTCGTCCGCATCCAGCGCGACGTCGATGCCGAAACGCGTATGCAGCCAGGGCGCAGCATTTTTCTTGATCGAATCCAGATAACCGGGAAGGTGGGCGATGAACTGCTGGAGCTCGCTCCTAATCAGTGGCGCAATGATGAGCGCCAGCCCGGCAAAGGTGCTGATGAGCATGAGTAGCGCCAATACGGCGCCCACGCTACGCGGCACGCGTTTTTTTTCCAGCCAGTCGACGATGGGGTTGAAAATGTAGGCGAGGATGATGCCGAACATGAACGGTGCGAGAATCGGGCCGAGGCGATACAGCAACCAGAGGCCGGCCGCGAGGGGAATCAGCCAAAAGAATTGAGATAAGCCAGTACTGTTGTCTCGCATTTGGCCGTTTCGCGGTAAAATTCGAAAAAACCGTAATTTATCCTGCTGACAGCGAGAACACAACTTGAGCGCTCCCGATCATCAAAAACCATCCATCAGCTACCGCGATGCCGGCGTCGATATCGATGCGGGCGACGCGCTGGTCGAAGACATCAAACCTTTCGCCAAGCGCACCATGCGCCCCGAAGTGCTGGCCGGCATCGGCGGCTTCGGTTCCTTGTTCGAAGTGCCGAAAAAATATAAAAATCCGGTGTTGGTGTCCGGCACGGACGGCGTCGGCACCAAGCTGAAACTGGCATTCCAGCTCAACAAGCACGACACGGTAGGTATCGACCTCGTCGCCATGAGCGTCAACGATATTCTGGTGCAGGGCGCCGAGCCGCTGTTCTTCCTCGATTACTTCGCCTGCGGCAAGCTTGAAGTCGGCACGGCCGGCCAAGTCATCAAGGGCATCGCCGCCGGTTGCGAACAAGCCGGCTGTGCGCTGGTGGGCGGCGAAACGGCAGAAATGCCGGGCATGTACCCCGCGGGCGAGTACGACCTGGCGGGCTTTGCCGTGGGATGCGTCGAAAAAGACGCCATCATCGACGGCTCGACGATTGCCGCGGGGGATGTGGTGCTGGGCCTGGCTTCCAGCGGTGCGCATTCCAACGGCTATTCGCTGGTGCGCAAGTTGATCGACATGTCGGGCATCGATCTCGACAGCGACTTCCACGGCAAGCCGTTCCGCGATGTCGTCATGGCGCCGACCCGCATCTACGTGAAGCCGCTGCTCAAGCTGTTGGCTACGCTGCAGGTCAAGGGCATGGCGCATATCACCGGCGGCGGCCTCACCGGCAACGTGCCGCGTGTGCTGCCCGAAAACGTAACGGCCGAAATCGACAGCACTGCGTGGATGTTGCCGCCGCTGTTCCAATGGCTGCAACAGCAGGGTAACGTCACGCACGACGAAATGCACCGCACGTTCAACTGCGGTATCGGCATGGTGGTGATCGTCTCTGCGGCCGACGCCGAGCAAGCTCAGCGCCTGTTGGAAGCCGAAGGCGAGACCGTCTATCGCATCGGTCATGTGCGCCAACGCAACAACGGCGAAGAGCAGACCATCGTCAAATAACGGTCGTCTGCTACCCGAGGCCTTGCGTTATCACACCATGAAAACACTGTTCCTGTTACTGTTGGGGTTGGTCGCTGCGACGTCCGCGCCCATAGTGGCCCTGAGCGCGCCGCAACTAACCGCGCCGCAAAAAGTGACGGTGGTCTATGAGGCAACACGCGACGGCAAGCCCTTCGCGAAGGTTAACGAAACCTTCAGCCGTGATGGCAGCCATTACCGCATCGAAAGCGTGACTTCGGGTATCGGCGTCTACGCCTTGCTGGGAAAACGCCATCTGACCAGCGACGGCGAAGTCACGGCGCATGGGCTCAAGCCGCATCATTTCGAGTTGCAGCAGGGTGACAATAGCAAGAAAAAGGTGACGGCAGATTTCGATTGGGAAGGCGGCAAGCTCACCATGACGGTGAAGAGCAAGGCCAATACCGTCGATCTTGAACCAGAAACGCAGGATCTCGCGAGCTTTCCCTACCAGTTCATGTTTCAGCCGCCAGCGGCGGATGAAATCGTGATGCCAGTGACGACCGGCAAGCGTGTTCGCACTTATCGTTATCAGGTGACACGTCCGGAGGATAAGCTGGACGTGTTGGGTGGCCTCAAGGTAATCAAGCTTGCCAATGCCGGCAAGGACGAGGGCGACGATGACAAGGAGTTCTGGCTCGCCGTCGACAAGCATTTCGTTCCGGCCAGAATCGTGCTGCGCGACGACAACGGCGCTCGCATCGAGCAGGTGCTGACCAGCTTGAGCATCGAATAACCCATGCCCAGGCTGCTTCGCCAGCGGCTGCT
This sequence comes from Novimethylophilus kurashikiensis, assembly GCF_003112435.1. GTDB lineage: Bacteria > Pseudomonadota > Gammaproteobacteria > Burkholderiales > Methylophilaceae > Novimethylophilus > Novimethylophilus kurashikiensis. The sequence goes on along the minus strand of NZ_BDOQ01000003.1, from coordinate 506,230 downwards.
TTGGGCGCTTGTGGTTTCGCTGGCGCTGCACCTGCTGCTCGTATTCCAGGCGGAAATCCCCTTGCCGGACTGGGACGGCAGCCATGAAGTCATCAGCGTTTCTTTGGCACCTGCCCCCCGGCCCGTTGCAGCGCCGAAACCGCCCGAGCCTGAAAAACCGGCCCGACCGCCGAAACCAAGGCCGATGCCCAAGCCGAAACCGGTGGCCAGGCCTGAAGTACACGAGCCACCCAAGATGCCTCCGCCGCAGGCCGATGCTACGCCGGCTGCCCAGCCCGTGGCCCAGGCAACCCCTGAACCGGAGCCGACGACTTCTCCACCGGTAGAGTCACCCGCCGATACGCTGCCGAAAATTCCGGATGAGCCGGTTTCGGTACCCCCTCCGCCGCGGCATGTGGAAATCGAATTCCGTGGCGCGAACGGCAGCAAAGGTGCTGGCAAGCAAACCTTCGACCGCGATGAGAACAATCACTATCGCCTGGTAGGCGAAATGAGCATGCCGGTGGTGTTGTTCATTTCGGGCAGCATCGAGCAGCATAGCGAGGGGCTGATCACCGACAAGGGGCTGCAGCCGTTGAAATTCACGCAGAAAATCACCGGCAGCAGGCCGCAGACGGCGAGTTTCGACTGGGATGCGCAGAGCCTTGTCATGGACACCGGCAAGCGTACCGAAACTAAACCCCTCTCGCCGGGTACGCAGGACATGCTGAGCTTCATGTACCAGTTCATGTTCATGCCGCCGCTAGAGCAAATGCAGATCACCATGGTGACCGGCAAGAAACTGAGGACCTACGTCTACAACTTCGAAGGCGAGGACACGCTGGATACTCCCATGGGCAAGCTCAAAGCGCTGCACATCGGCCGCAGCAACAACGACGGCGACGAGCGGACGGAACTTTGGCTGGCTTCGGAATATCGCTACTTGCCGATCCGCATCCGCCGCACCGAGAAAGATGGCGCGTTCGTCGATCTCATGGTGACGCGGCTTGTCCTAACAGAATAAACAAAACGTCCCGCCGCGCGGGGCTTAATCAGGAAACCTATCAACATGGCAATTTCGCCCGCACTTTTCGATACTACCGTCGAAGCCATCACCGAGTTGCAGGAAGGCAGCGGCCCCGCCGACGCAAGGCTTTCCGCCTATTTCCGCAATCACCGTAAATTGGGCTCGCACGACCGCGCCTTTATCGCCGAAACAGCCTATGCCTTGCTGCGTCGGCGTCGCTTTCTCGATTACCTTGCGCCGGAAGCTAGCCCGCGTCGGCTAGTATTGGCATGTTTGGTGCGCGTCAACGGCCTTAGCCCGCGCGAGCTGGAACCGTTCCTGCGCAAGACCGAGGTCGAATGGCTACGCGAAATCAAGGCCAAACCGGCCGACAATCTCCCGCTCGCCGTCCAGGCGGAGCTGCCTGATTGGCTGTGGGAGCGATTGGTAGCGCAATACGGCGAGGAAGAAGCATTGGCCATAGCGCGCAGCCTGCAACAAACCGCGCCGCTCGATTTACGTGTCAATCGGCTCAAGGGACAGCGCGAGGCGGTGCTGGCCTTGTTCACCAAGGAAGGCCTGACGGCCACTCCTACGCCCTACTCGCCCGATGGCGTGCGGCTCAAGGAAAAGATTGCGCTCAACCAGCATGTGCTGTTCAACAAGGGCGTGGTCGAAGTGCAGGATGAAGGCAGCCAGTTGTTGGCTGCCCTGGTCGCGCCTCGCCGCGGCGAAATGGTGGCCGATTTCTGCGCTGGCGCGGGCGGGAAGACGCTGGCGCTGGGCGCCATCATGGCCAACACCGGTCGCTTGTATGCCTTCGATGTGTCCGAACGTCGCCTCTCCAATCTGCGTCCGCGCTTGGCCCGTAGCGGCTTGTCCAACCTGCATCCCCAACTCATCGCCAACGAGCGCGACCAGAAACTCAAGCGCCTCGCCCAGAAATTCGACCGTGTGTTAGTGGATGCGCCGTGCAGCGGGCTTGGCACCTTGCGCCGTAATCCTGATCTCAAATGGCGCCAGAGCGAGATGGACATTGCCGAGCTGACCGTCAAGCAGGGCAATATCCTCGAAGCTGCCGCCAAGCTGGTCAAGCCGGGCGGTCGCCTGGTCTACGCGACTTGCAGCTTGCTGGAGGCGGAGAACGAAGGCGTAGTCGCCGCCTTTTTGGCACAGCACCCGGAATTCGAGCAAGCGAACGCGGCTGAAATCCTGGCCCAGCAGAAAATCGAGCTCGATACCGGCGACTTTCTCAAGCTGCTGCCGCACAAGCACGGTACGGACGGCTTTTTCGCGGCGGTGCTTACGCGCCGATGAGCGATTGCTGGTGCCACGCCCTGGCTGCCATCCTAGAGGGCGCGGGGAGCTGGGCATAGCCGCGGTGGAGTGCTGAGGGCACTGGGTGGGATTTATCTCTTTCTGATCCTGCGATTATGAATGGAGTCGGTATGAAGCTTTCACTCAATACCCGAATCGTTTTTGGGGCAGTGGCAGGCATCCTGCTCGGTCTGGGCATGGTTCACCTTGGTTCGGATGCGCCGGTTACCCAGCGCGGCTTGTACGCGGCGTCATTGGTCGGAACGCTATTCGTCGACCTGCTCAAGATGATTCTGGTGCCGCTGGTGTTTACCTCGATTGCGGTGGGCGTCGCTAACCTGCGTCAGCATCATCAGATCCATCGTGTATGGATGCTGACGCTGGGTTTTTTCGTATTCTCCATGGCAATCGCGATGATCCTGGGGTTGGGTGCCGCAAACCTGTTCGCGCCAGGCAAGGGGCTGAATCTTGCGTTGTTCCACGATGCCATGAGCAACTACGAGAGCAAGCACATGGGCTTTCCCGAATTTGTCGCGAGCTTCTTCCATGGGTTGTTCATGAATCCCTTTGCCGCGCTGGCGCAAGGCAATGTGCTGGCCATCGTCATGTTTGCGCTTTTTGTGGGTATTGCGCTGGTCGTGGGCGGCGAGCGCTACCGTAATATTCTGGGCGTGCTGCACGAAGGGCTGGATCTCACGCTGCTCATGGTGGGTTGGATCATGCAGTTGGCGCCGTTCGGCATCATGGCGTTGCTGGCCAAATTGGTCGCGACGCAAGACGCTGCCTTGCTGACGACGCTCGTCAAATTCGTCGCGGTGATCATGGGCACGACCTTGTTGCATGCTGCGGTCGTCTTGCCCTTGATATTGTTTGCGGTGACCGGGGTCACGCCGCTCAAGTTTTGGCGAGGCGGACGCGAGGCGCTGATTACGGCGTTCGCCACAAGCTCAAGTTCTGCCACACTGCCAGTCACCTTGCGCTGCATGCAGCAGCATTTGCATGTGAGCCCGGGCATTGCCGGCTTCGTGCTACCGCTGGGCGCCACCATCAACATGGACGGTACGGCATTGTATGAGGCTGCCGCCGCGCTCTTTATCGCCAATCTGGCCGGCATCGATCTTGGTTTCTCGCAGCAACTGATCGTTTTTATGGTCGCAATGGTTGCTGCCATGGGCGCCCCAGGCATTCCAAGTGCCGGTATGGTGACGATGGTGATGGTGCTGCAATCGGTGGGATTGCCGGCCGAAGCGATCGCCATCTTGTTGCCGATAGATCGTCTACTGGATACATTGCGAACTTCGGTGAACGTCGAAGGCGATATGGTGGGCAGCCTTATCGTGCAAAAACTGACAGGGCGTCACGCTTCAGCATGAGCCCTGTTTGGCACAGGGTTGCATTAAGCGCTCACTCTTTACATAATCCTGAAATCTCGTGCCAATGCAGGTCACGGCACAAACAATAAAAAGAATTGTGAAACCCGCCATGCAAGCCAGAAAGGGGAGCTTACGTGGTCAAGATCGATGCATTGCTCGGTTTGTTGGATTGCGAGACGGAAGAAGCCTGGAGCGCCGCGCTTTTCGAGATCGCGCGCGAACACGGTTTTGAACAAACCTTGTACGGCGTGGTACCGAATCGTCAAACACCGCTGGAACAGGCCTTTTTGCGCAGCAACTATTCCGCTAACTGGCGCAGCAAATACGATTCCGAAAAACTCCATTACGTCGACCCTACCGTCGGCCACTGCCTTCACAGCACTTTGCCACTGGTGTGGGAACCGACGACTTTCTCAGCCCCCAGGCAGCGCGAGTTGTATGAAGAGGCCAGCGGCTACGGTATCCGCTCGGGCATTACCTACCCGGTACATGGCGCCAACGGTGAATTCGGGGTCATCAGCTTTGTTTCCGATACGCTGGCCGATAAGAAATTCCGGCGCGAGCTAGGTCGTTTCATGCCTGAATTGGCCTTGATCCGCGACTACGTTTTCGAATCCTCGCTCAAGTTCGCCAATGCGGCTCATGCCGATTTGGCCGTAAGGCTCACCCGACGCGAGCTGGAAAGCTTGCAGTGGGCGATGAAGGGTAAATCTTCCTGGGAAATCTCCCGCATCATGAATTGCGCAGAAGCCACGGTGAATTTCCATTTCGCCAACGCACGCCGCAAATTCAAGGTATCGACCCGTCAGCAAGCCATCGTCAAAGCGATCCGATTGGGTCTGATCAACCCCGACTGAGGCGCAGACCGCTTTAGGCTGCGGCGACGTCACCGGTCCCGTTGCGGCTCCTGCCGCCGTTGTGGCTACGACGTGCACGCCACAAATCGCCGTCGCTCACGATTCCCTCGAAATACAACTTGACCAGGATGGCCACTGAGGGCGGGATTTCCGTACCGAGTTCGAATCGGCTGCCGCGCGATTGCGTCACGCCAAAGCGCCGCCAGAACTTGGTCTGGCTCTCGCGCCGGGCAATGCGCACTTCGCGCAATATTTCCGGACTGAGCGCCGCATGCTTGGGCGGAACACGAACGTTGTCTTTCATGCTGTTTGACTCCTAAGCCTTTTATTATCAATTGCTTGACTATGATTCCGGTCACTTGATCTCCAGTGGAAGCCGGATATCAATAAGCGATTTTGAAAGTGTTTTTTCCATGTGCATACCTATCAACCTTGATAGTTATGCGAACAGCCAAAACGCATAATCATTCATGCCTCCTGCATAACCAATCGGAATGGAGGCACCAGAATGTCATTGCAAATTCAGATCGCCAGTCGTCGTGAGTTTCAGAGCAAGGACCTGTGGGACATGCACAAGCTGCGGGCCAAGGTGTTCAAGGATCGGATGGGGTGGGACGTGCCCGTCATGAGCGGCATGGAGATCGACGGCTACGACGCCATCGAACCGCATTACATGCTGATGAAGGAACCGGGCGGCCTGCTGCGAGGCTGCTGGCGCATCTTGCCGACCGAAGGGCCGTATATGCTCAAGGATTCGTTTCCCGTGCTGCTGCACGGCCAGCCGGCACCGGAACATCCCCAAATCTGGGAGCTGAGCCGTTTCGCCATCGAGACTGAGGGGCGCCATAGTTTTGGGTTTTCCGAGCTGGCGATGGAGTCCATTTCCAACATCATCGCCTACGGGCACCGCATGGGCATCGAGCAGTATGTGACTGTCACCACGACGGCCATCGAACGATTGCTCAAGCGCGCCGGTGTGGTGACCTCGCGCTTCGGTCCGCCGGTGAGGATTGGTGTCGAAAATGCAATTGCGCTCTACGTCGATATCGAGAAGAGCTACGACGCCTTGTGTGCCATGGCGGAGGCAGCCTGACGGAATCAAAATGGTTCTGCTAACTCACTTTTTCTTGGGGAGGCAACTATCCGTTCTGATAGGTTTTCCCTTGTTGAGATTAGGGCTGTAGAGGATAGAATGGGCAGCATGACGGGTATGCCCCAAAAGGCGAAGCCAGGGTGAGGGTACTTGCATGGCAGGTACCCTAGCCTTACTCCACCTTTCTGGTGTAATGTGGCACCTCATCAAAAATAATTCATAGAAGTGCTGCACACTTAGGAGGAGCAATGGCTTCGGCGGATCAGCAAGAGACGGATATTCAGGAAACAGCCCAGTTGAGCCCTCCTGATCTTGCCGATTTGCTCGACGCAGCAAGGTATCGCTGGCTGCGTAACGAAGCTCGCAAGATGATGGGCGAAAAAGCGCCGTATGTAGTCTATGGCGACGGCGGCGTTGACGACTTCACCATCGACGGCGAGCTGCTGGACACCATGATCGACGCCATCCTCGTGAGCGAACTCCCGGTCTTCCAGACCATGATGGCGCTTCAGAAAAAGTTCTAACCTTGCCTTTGTGGCGCAAGCCACAGTCAAACCCGGCTCGAGCTCCCTACAATCCTTTTTTGGATTGATCGGAGCCCGCCATGCAAGCCGAAACCAAACCGCCCCTTAATCCGCCCCAGCATCAAAACCGCCAACCCGGCATCGAAGCGGAGATGCATCCGCAGCCGGTATACATCGATCCCGAATATCGGGGCAGCCAGAAGCTGCGCGACAAGGCCGCCTTGATTACTGGCGGGGACAGCGGTATCGGTCGCGCCGTGGCCGTGACGTTTGCGCGTGAAGGAGCGGATGTGGCCATCGCTTACCTCAACGAGCACGAGGATGCCGAAAAGACGCGCGAGCTGGTGGAAGCAGAAGGCCGGAAGTGCGTGACGATAGCGGGTGACGTTGCGGATGAAAACTTCTGCCGGCAGGTGGTGGAAAAGATCGTGGCCTCGTTCGGTCGTTTGGACGTGCTGGTCAACAATGCCGCCCAGCAATACCCGCAGCAGAGTGTTGAAGACATTGCGCAATCCCAGCTGGAGAAAACCTTTCGTACCAATATTTTCTCGATGTTCTACACGGTCAAGGCCGCGCTGCCGCATCTCAAGGAAGGCGCTCGAATTATCAACACTGCATCGGTCACGGCCTATCGAGGCAGCGAACACTTGCTGGATTACTCGGCGACCAAGGGCGCCATCGTTGCTTATACCCGCTCGTTGTCGCAGCAATTGGTCAAAAAAGGGATCCTGGTCAATGCCGTAGCGCCGGGACCGGTATGGACGCCTCTCATCGTGGCGACCTTCGAAGCCGATCAGGTCAAATCATTCGGTAGCCAAGTACCCTTGGGCCGCCCTGGGCAGCCTAGCGAAATCGCCCCAGCCTATGTGTTCCTGGCGTCGCGAGATGCAAGCTACATGACCGGACAAGTGCTGCATCCCAACGGCGGCGAAATTATCAACGGGTGAATGCGGGGCAAAGGGTCAACCGCAGCGGTCGGGACGGCGTTGAATGAAAGTGCCGAACAATCGGCGCTTTTTCCCAATTCTAGGAGCCCTTATATGCTCCCGTTTATCCCGAAATTGCTGACGGCCGCTGCCCTGGTATTAGGCCTAGGTCAGTCGGCCTTTGCCGCAGACGATAACGACGTCAATCCGCTCAGGCTGAGCTATATCAATGGTCAGGTATCGTTCTGGCGCTACGGCGCCGAAGACTGGGCCCAGGCCCATATCAATACTCCCCTGGCACGCGGCGACGCCCTCTATGTCGGCCGAGATTCCGAACTGGAACTTCAAGCCGAAAGCCGGGCGTTTATCCGCGCCGACGATGACACACAACTCTCCCTGGTCGAACAAACGCCGGATTACCTGCAAGTGAAGGTGACGGGTGGGCGCGTTTCCTTCGACCTACGCTCGCTGCCATCCAATGGCTACGTAGTCGAGGTGGATACGCCGAATTCGGTCTTCACCATCGATCGCCCCGGCTATTACCGCATCGACGTGAACGACGACGTCCATTTCGTCACACGTCGCGGCGGCCATGCCACGGTGATTCCTGCCGGCGGACAATCCATGAGCGTTCAGCCCTCGGAAGAAATCGTGGTGCAGGGCAACGAGACGGCGCGGGCCGAAGCCTATGTTGCACCTGAGCTGGACGGATGGGACCGGTGGAACTACGACCGTACCAATGACTTGGTCGATGCCATGAGCGAGCGTTACCTGCCACCTGGCGTGGCCGGAGCTAGCGAGCTCGATCACTACGGCAGCTGGCGCGTCGTAGAGGATTACGGCCCGGTCTGGGTGCCGGACGACGTTCCTTCTGGCTGGGTGCCCTACAGCACCGGCCGCTGGATATGGGACCCGTACTACCAATGGACGTGGATCGACGATTCGCCATGGGGTTGGGCACCGTTCCACTATGGTCGCTGGATATGCCGCAACAACTACTGGATGTGGGCGCCGGGTACAGTTCGTGCACGGCCTGTCTATGCACCAGCCCTGGTGGCGTTCTACGGTCCGGCACCGGTGCGTTCCGGCGTCAGCATGACGATAGGCGGCACCTTGGGTTGGGTAGCGCTCAGCTGGGGCGAGCCGGTGCGCCCGTGGTGGGGGCGGCCGGGATTCGTGGGACATCCCTGGTGGGGCGGTTGGAATGGCCCGCGCGTGGCCAACAATACGGTGATCAACCAAACCAACATCGTCAACATCAACCAGATCAACTACGCCAACAGCCGCTTTGCCAATGCCGTGGTGACGGCACCAGCGGATCGTTTCGGCAAGGCCGATGTGAAGAGTTTCGCGATGAAGAAAACGGCTCCGCGCGATATGAAACCCTTGCAAGGAGCCATCCCGGTACAACCTTCGCCGACCGCCTTGGTGGCCGGTGCGCCCAAGGCGGCAAAACCGCCCGAGCAGATCATGGCAAGGCCAGTCATCGCGGTTCGCAAGCCGCCCGAAGTGCGGGTGCCCTGGCAGATTGACCAGAACCGGCCCGCAATGGGGCTGGGGGCGCGTATCGTGACGCCGTCGCCGTCGAGTAATGGAGATATGCGCCGGCCGCAGTTCGGTACGCAAACTGGACCGGAGCGCGAGCGTGCGCCGTTGCCGCCCAAATATGAACGCAGTCAACGCAACGCTGCACCCATGGCCATACAGCAGCCAGCCCCGATCCAACAAATAACACCGCCGACGGATGTGCGCGTGGTACCAGCGCCGCATCGGCGAGAAAGCGACCGCGACGAGATTCGGAACTCCACCTTGCGCCCTCAGGAGCAGACTATGCCGACGATCCGCTCTGCGCCGCCGCAAATGCAGCCAGTGGTACCGGAGTCTACCGAGCGTTCGTCTTCCATGACTTTGCAACGTCAGCCGCAACCCCAGAATGTGCCAGAGCAGCGCATTCCCGATCGACGGGGGGGTGATCAAGATCAACGAAGTCAAGATCAGCGCGAACTGCGCTCCTTTGGCACGGCAGTTCCGCCGGTAGAGCGTCGGGAGGCCGTTCCTGCTCCGCAGCCGCTTGAACATCAAGCGCCCCGCGGTATCGAGGCGCCAGGCGAGCATTCCCGCGAAAGGTCGGAACGCCCCGAGCGCAGCCGTCAGGAGTTGCCGGGCAAGCCCGCCAACCAGATTTTCCGCAGAGCGCCGCAGGACAGCGTCCCTGCGCAAGGCAATCAGCGATAGCCGTAGAAGAGTTCTTTGGAGGTGTCGCCGAAACCCGCTTGGGTGAGCAGTGCCTGTTCGATATAGCGGCTGATGCGAGCGCGTAGGGCAGGCACTTCCTCGCTTTGGTGAAAGATGCCCGGGTATTTGAAGGATAGCCAGGCATAGAGGCTCAAGTCCTTGCTGAGGTATTCAGCCTCTTCCAGATGACGAGGGCTGGTGGAAGCGAGCCACGGCGGCGCTTGAGGCAACCCGCGGGGTTTTTGCGCTGCGAAACTGCGCAAGCAGGCGAGGAAATAATCGCGTTCGTGGTCCTTGTCGAGCGAGACCGGTGCGCAGGAAAAAGCGAATTTATGTACGAGCGGCAAATCCGGCGCGAACTCGTCGATGAGGGCGCCCTGCGCCACATGCAGTCCCAATGTGGCAGTTTCGAAATACGGGCTGTCGATGCCGATCTGTTCCGAAAAAAACGCCAGCAATTCGCCAATTTTGTCGCTATGCCGCGCTTCCGCGAGGTATTGCATGTGAAACAAATTGGGCGTCACCGGCAGTTTTTGCAGGTCCGATTTATCCGAGGTCGCCAGCATGTGGTCGAGGTGCAGCAGTTCGTCGTCCTCAAATGCGTTCACGTACCCCACCGGATAAATGCCGTAGCGCCCGGCCCGGCCTGCAATCTGCCGTACTTCCGTCGCATTGAGGTCGCGCGTCGCCGTGCCGTCGAATTTTTGCGTGGTGGAGAACACCACCCGCCGAATCGGCAAATTGAGCCCCATGCCGATGGCATCGGTTGCCACCAGCACGTCCGCCTCGCCGTCGTTAAAACGACGCGCCTCGGTGCGCCGGACTTCGGGCGAAAGGGCTCCGTAGATGCTAGCAACGCCGAATCCCCATTGGCGGATGCGTGCGCTTAAAGTGAGCACATCCTTACGCGTAAAGGCAATAACAGCGTCACCTTTGCGAATGTGTTTCTTGAGTTTCCAGCGATTGTAGCGGGGGCCGCTCAGCGATTCCGTCTCCAGCACTAACGGCGTCTTTCGCTCCAGCCGGGTGATCTCGTAAGTCTCGCCCAATCCTTCGATGGTCCGCACGCACGGCTCGGTCACCGCGTCCGATCCGCACACGTAAACCTCCTTGGCCGGGGCGCCGACCAGTGCTGCCGTCCACGCATAGCCGCGGCCTTCGTCCTGCAGCATCTGGATTTCATCGATGATGGCGACGTCGACCTCGCGCTGCGGATTCATCATCTCAACCGTGCAGGCGGTATGGCGGGCGCCGGGAATCAGCACCCGCTCCTCGCCGGTGACGAGGTTGCACGGCACGCCCGCATCCATCAAGCGATCCCGGATTTCCATCGCCAGCAGACGCAAGGGGGCGAGATAGACACCCGAAGCAGCGTTTTGCAGCACCATCAAGGCTTCGTATGTTTTGCCGGAATTAGTCGGGCCCAGGTGGAAATGGATGTGCCGGCCGAGGCTACGGGCGACCGGAAAGCTGGAAGGATAGTCGTGCAGCTGGAGCGCAGCCGAAAGTCGAGAATGCGGCATGCGCCAAGGGTATCAATTTTCGTCCGGCGCTAGAAGCGGCTATTGCAGGTGCAAGGCGCGGTCGGGCTCCAGTATCGAGGGCGGCCCCATCGGTTCCGCGATGGGTTCGGCGAGTGGTTCCAGGTCGTCGTCCGTGCTGTAGGCATGGCCGCGATAAACCTTCTGGAAGTAACGTGAAATGTTGACGCTGAGCAGCACGGTAAAGGCCACGAACAGCATGCTCAAGTTGCGTAACTCACCGCGGTAGCAAAACAGTACGAATAAAGGGACGTTGATCGAGAGCGCCATCCAGCCGTGGCGTTTAAGCGTGCGCGGCACATAGGGCCAGGCATTCTTGATTACGAAGGCCACCACGATGAGATGGACGATGTTCAGGCCTTTGGTGGTCACTGCCCCATAATTCACCTCGAACAGCATGTAGGACGAAGGACTCAACAGCCATCGTACGTGTTCGCCTAGTTGATTCACGACGAATCCTCCGGGATTGGCCGCATAGCGCAGCTTGACCCACAGGTTGACGCTAAGCGCCAGCGTCAGCAGGACGCCCTGGATGGCGAGGCCCGCCCTTCGTGAAAATTTCTCGCGAAGAAGGGGATACAGCGTCAGGATGAAGAAAACGAATGACTCCTTGTTGTAGGTGGCTAGCAAGGCGATGGCGCCTAGGAGCAGCAATCGCCCGCGCAGGGCGGACAGCACGGCCAGCGCCATGAAAAGCACCTCGGTCATGTCGTACATATAGCCGCCTTCCGTGGTCAGCATGGGGAACACCAGGGCCAGGGTGAAGGCTGCCAGGGTTGCGGATGTGGCGTCTGGATAGATTTCGCAGCAGACGGCGCGCAATGCGACGATGCCGAACAGATAAGAGGCAAAGCACATCACGAACAACACGTAGTAGCGAAAGGCGTAGCGCGTGTTGGTGCTATCCGTGGCGTTGGAAAAATAACGGTAGATGAAATTGTGCTTGTGCGGATCGGCGGCGAGCCAATCGGTAAAGCGTTGTTCCAGACGCGCGGGGACGATCTCCTCGACCAGGTTGGCGGTGGCAGGCATGAGCTGGCGGTAGACGAACGGCCGCTTGGCGACGCCATCCATCATCTCGATAGCGGAATAGCTCATGCCGTCGCGGAACGCCCATTTTTCGAAGAATCCCCCGAACGATATGGCAGCCACCAGATAGCACAAGAACACCATGGTGGTTTTCGAGCCCAGCCATTGGAAGCGCGAGAGGGGACGGAAGCGAGAGACTTCTAGCGGCGCGTGGTCGTTCATCTTGACTCCAAAGTCAGGACAGCAAAACCCTTGAGCGAATGACCGACTCGTGGCCCTGGCTACCAGCCCTTTCCAGCCGCGACATTGCCCGTACGGTAGAGATTAAATATGAAAGGCATGCGGTCGAATGTTCGCTGTCGAACAGAACGTTTCAAGCTCATCCGTATGATGAATACCAGACAAATCAATCGACTGGGAACGAAAGGGGGTGTTGGATGGAACCGAATGCATTCGATATGGCGATCATGCATTGGCTGGATCAGTACGTTCAGGTGTCGGCGTCGTTCAACCACATCGTCAAGCACATCTCGCTCAACAATGCCTTCAAGGGTTTCCCGCTCATGCTCGCGTTCTGGTACTTGTGGTTCAGTGATCCGCAGGGCGAATACCAAAAGCGCCGCATCCTCATGGTGACGCTGGTGGGGGCTTTCCTGGCGATGGCCTTGGCCCTGGCGGTCAATCTCTCCATGCCGTTCAAGGTGCGGCCTTACGTCAACGACGAGCTCGGGCTGACGCCGTTGCTGGGCCTGCCGGAAAAATCCCATACCGGGCTGTTCTTCGTCAGCAGCTTTCCCAGCGATACCTCCGCGCTGTTCTTCGCGATTTCGATCGGGTTGTTCTACGTGTCGCGGCGTATCGGCTGGCTCGCCCTGCTCTACACGCTGGTGGTGATCGCCATGCCACGGGTCTACCTGCGGTTGCATTACCCGACTGACATCATTGCCGGGGCCGCAATCGGTATCGCCTCGGTGGCTTTCTGCCGCTGGGCCGATGAGAAACTGCGATATGGGGACTGGATGGAAGTGCTATTGCGGCGCTTGCCTGCGTTGTCGCACGCGCTGCTGTTTTTTGTGAGCTATCAGATCATCGATCTGTTTTATACCTTGCGCCTGATTGCCGGCGGACTAGCCAAGGCGCTCTAGTCCGCCAGAATTTAAAAGGGTTAGCTGTAAATGCCATCAGTCATCATCGTGCCAGCGGTGATGGTGACGCCAGCCGTGATCGTCGTCGTGGTCGCGATGCCAGCGACGTGGCGCATCGTAGAAGCCGAAGCTGGCGCGGGGGGTGTAAATCACCGGCGGCCCCGGTTCGTAGTAGACCACCGGCGGGCGTGAGTAGTACACCGGAGGCGGCGGGGCGTAATACACCGGCGGTGCGGCATAGTAGCCGGGAACGCCGATGTTGAGGCTGAAGCCGACGGAATCGTGGGCCTGGGCGGCGGTGCCGGTAAGGCCGAGCGCCAAAGCCAGCAGGGTGGTTTTAAGCTTGGTCATGATGATCTCCTTGTTGCGTCTGCTTCAAAATAACGTACGGGAACGCAACGCGTTGACGACGGAGGCAATCGCCTCTTCCTTACTCCAATAGAACCTGCCAGGTGGGGTTGAGTTCCCACGGCTTGCTCAACGAGCCCTGCCCATTTGGTAAAAATCACGGCAAAATCGCGGCAGAATGAGCGTCCCCAACCATTAGGAGCAATGCATGGCCTCGTCGGATTTTCTGTCTCAGGCGGCGATCTACCTCACCGCAGCGGTCGTCGCCGTGCCCCTGTTCAAACGCCTGGGGTTGGGCTCGGTGCTGGGCTATTTATTGGCCGGTATCCTGATCGGCCCGCACGCACTGCAACTGATCTCCGACCCCGAGCAGGTGTTGCATTTCGCCGAGTTCGGGGTGGTCATGCTGCTGTTCCTGGTCGGGTTGGAGTTGGAACCGCAGAAAGCGTGGGCGCTACGACGGGCCTTGTTCGGTCTGGGCGGGATGCAGGTGGCAATGACGATTTTGGTCGTGGCTGCCGGTGCCAAGCTGATCGGGCTTTCGTGGCCGATAGCCGTGGTGGTCGGCATCGGCGTGGCCATGTCCTCGACCGCTATCGGCCTTGCTTCCCTGGAAGAGCGTCGGCAGCTCGCCACACCGGGCGGACAGGCGTCGTTTGCCGTGCTGTTGTTCCAGGATCTTTCCGTCATCCCCTTGTTCATGGTGCTGGCGCTGATGGCGCCGGATGCCGCCAAATCGGGCGTGGATGGCTGGGCCGTGGCCAAGGCTGTCCTCGTCATCGCTGCCATCGTCGTCGCCAGCCGCACTGTGTTGAGGCCGGTCATGCGTATCGTGGCCCAGACCGGGTTGCGCGAGATTTTCGTCGCCTTTTCACTGCTGCTGGTCATCGGCGTGTCGCTCGCGGTGCAGGCGGTCGGCTTGTCGATGGCGTTGGGGACTTTTCTCGCCGGCGTGCTGCTCGCCGATTCCGAATACCACTACGAACTCAGGCTGGATATCGAGCCGGTCAAGGGCTTGCTACTGGGGCTATTTTTCATCGCGGTTGGCATGTCGGTGGATCTGTCGCTGCTGACGCGCCAGCCGGAAACCATCGTCGGTCTCGCGCTGCTGCTGGTGTCGGCGAAGATCTTGCTGCTGCTGGCGCTGGGGCGCGGCTTCAAGCTGCCATTCCGCGATGCCTTGCTGTTCGGTGTGGCGCTGTCGCAAATCGGCGAATTCGCCTTCGTGATCTTTGGCGTGGCGCTGGCACAAGGAACGTTGCCGCATGCCCAGTACGATCTCATGAACGCCGTGGTGGCCGTCTCCATGCTCATGACGCCGCTGCTGCTGATTTTGTATGACCGGGTGGTCAAGCTTGAATGCAAGGAACGTCCGCAGGACGGCATCGAGGAGGCCAATCCCGTCATCATCGCGGGGTTCGGGCGTTTCGGCCAGATCGTCGGGCGCGTGCTCATCGGCAACGGCATCGCCGCCACGCTGATCGATAAGGACCCGAACCAGGTCGATCTCATGCGCAGTTTCGGCTGGCGCTGCTATTACGGCGACGCATCCAGGCTGGACTTGCTGGAAGAGGCCGGCATCGCCCAGGCACGGCTATTGGTCATTGCGGTCGACGACCCGGAGTCCGCCATGAGCATCGCCAAGCTGGCGAAGCAACGCTGGCCGCATGTGCCTGTCGTTGCCCGAGCCCGTAGCCGCACCGATGCCTTCGATCTACGCGAGTTGGGCCTCGAACCCGTTCGAGAAACTTTCTATTCGTCGCTCGAGGCAGCCCGGCAATCGTTGCTGGCGCTCGGAGAAACCGCCGAATCGGCAGCCACCATCATTGCCCATTTCGAGCGCCATGACCTGGAGCAGTTCGAGAAAACGCGCCATGTCCGGCACGATATGGCCGCTATGCTTAACATCGCCGAGCAGGGGCGGCAGGATTTGAAGGATTTGCTTGCGGCCGAACGCGGCGAGCGCCCGGCACAACAAAACGCTGCCTAGAACGGCAGCAGGGCGCGGATGCGGCGGACTGCCTGAGTGAGCTTGTTGCCGTCCAGGTGATAGTGCTTGTGCAGCGGCTTTTTCACTTCCCACTGACAGCGCAGGCCGGCGGGAAACGTCACGAGGTCGCCCTTGCCGAAGGTCACCGGTTGGCCGCCTTCGGGGGTAATGACGCATTCGCCTTCGAGGATGTAGGCGATTTCCTGTTCGTGGAAAAACCAGGGGAACACCGAGATTTCCTTGGACCAGGTGGGCCAATTGGCAACGCCCAGGGCTTGCAGGCGATCCTGGGCAGGCTGGTGTTCGATTTGGATGTTGCTCATGGTTGTCCTTGCGAGGTGGTAGAGGGCGGCGATGTTACCAGCTTTCGCCCGGCCCCTTCTACCTCGCGC
Organism: Novimethylophilus kurashikiensis; assembly: GCF_003112435.1. Lineage (GTDB taxonomy): Bacteria > Pseudomonadota > Gammaproteobacteria > Burkholderiales > Methylophilaceae > Novimethylophilus > Novimethylophilus kurashikiensis. The sequence goes on along the minus strand of NZ_BDOQ01000003.1, from coordinate 490,475 downwards.
GTTATTTAGCAACGCCCAATTCGAGCTTCACTTTCACCGCGTGACCGTCACCGGCTTCCTTGGCCGGCGCCTGCACCGTTACGCGTTGCGCCTCCAGCCCAGCAGTTTGGACGAGGTAGTGCTGAATGGCGTCGCCGCGGGCCTTGCCTAGCCCCGTCAAATCGGCGTCGCCGACTTTCACCGTTGCTTTGAGTTCGTCCACCATGGCTTGGTACTTGGGCAAGTCTTCGGGTTTGGGCTTGCGGAAATAATCCTTCACGCTATCGAGCGCCTTGATATTGCGCTTTTCGCCCTTGCGATCCTTCAGCAGGTTTTCCACGGCGGTTTGCACCTTGACGTTATTAAGGTCCACCGGCCCAGGCTGCTCGTTCTCCGCCAGCGTCAGGCCCATTTCCCTCGCTACGTCACGGCGGGTGGCCATATCCTGCAAGGCTGCGGTATCGGCAGCCGTGTCGTAGGCCGGGGCGATGCGCAAGGTCAGTTGCGGTTTCTTGCCCATGGCATCGGCGACCGCCTTGAGTTTTTCCTGCTCGGGCGGCGCCAGGGTGGGCAGGCCGGGGTCGAACGCCACGGCTTCCAGCTTGTCCGAGCTGATCCCCAGCAGCTTGCCGAGCGCCCGGAACGGGGCTGTCACTACCTTGCTCACCACGTTCACGACAGCTTTCCAGATCACCTTGCCGTAGCTGAACTGCGGGTCGTCCAAGCGGCCGGAGATCGGCAAGTCGAGATCGATGACGCCGTTGCTGTCCTCCAGCAGGGCAATCGCGAGGTCGAGGGGCAGGTTGACGGCATCGGGGCTATCGACGTGACCGCCCAGTTTCAGCGTATTGATGACGAACTTGTTCTCGCCGAGCAACTGACGGTTCTTGATCTTGTATTCGAGGTCCGCCGACATCTTGCCGGAATCGATCTTGCGGCCCGCGAACTTGCCGGAATACGGCGTCAGGCGGTTCATCTCAAGGTTATGGAAACTTACCTTAAGGTCCGTAAAGTCAGTCGCCCGGAAGGGTTGCAGAGAACCGCGCACACGGGCCGAGCCGTATTCGTCCACTTTGCCGTCGAGTTCCACTTGAGCGGTGCTGGCGGCGTCGCTCGACAGTCCGTTGATGACCCCGGAAAGCGAATTGATGTGCGTGCCGAATTGCGGAACGAGGGACAGGTCGGCGAATTCGAGATCGGCGTTGTCGACGCTGATACGATCCACGGCAACAGGAAACTGGTCGACAGCACTATCCCCGTTTCCCGATTTGGCTGACGCGGTAGTGGGCGCTTGCGTCCTGATCAAGTGCTGGACGTTGAGCGTGCGATCTTCGTAGATGATGAGTTTGCCGGCAGGGCGCACCACTCGCACTTCATCCATATGCAGCCGATTTGGCGCCATGGACAGTTTGAGGCTATTGCTGGCGACCGAACCCCAGCTCAGGAAGGGCCGATTATCGACTTCCTCGATGATGGCCAGGCGTTCCACATTGAATCCGCCGGTATATTGGGCGCTGAGGATTTTGCCCTGGTTGATAGACAGCTTGCCTTGGGTGCTGGCTTGCCCGTCCACCAGTTTCAGCATGGCGGCACGGTTGAGGTAGGGCGCGAACGGCTTGAGCGGCAAACCATTCAGCTTGATTTGCAAATCACCCTTGAGCGGCGCCAGAGCGAGCTTGCCTTCGGCCGCGAAATCGCCGCCCTGCTTGATCTTGAAAGCAGCCTTGATCGGCACGGCTTTGCCCAAGTCGAGCGAAAGCCCGTCAGCCGCCAATTTGGCATTTTGTATATCCCAGGCAATTGGCGCGCCTGAGTAACGGTCTTCAACATGAATGGTGCCGTTTTCCAGGGCAGCGCCGGCCAGGTTCACCTTCCAAGCTGGGCCTGATGCAGTCGGAGCTGCGGCTTTCGCGGTCGCTGCACGTTGCTCCAGCAGGGCCAGCCAGTTCACGCCTTGCTTGGCGTCCAGTGAGACTTGCGATTCCAGCCCGGAGAGCTGGAGCTTGCCGAGGTTGACGGTGTTGTCCTTGAGGGAGATGCCGCTGCTTTGCAGGTGCAGGTCGGCCAGCGTCGCCGCCGGTTGCGGCATGAGGGAGGAACGCAGCGTGAGGTTGCGCAGGGCGGCTTCCATCCCGCTCACTGCAAGGCCGTTTTCATCGCTATTGGCCTTGAGGCTGAAATCGAGGTTGCCGATTTCGGCACTCAGGGGGTGCACAAAAGTCTGGTCTTCGAAACCGGCTTTCCAATGCTGCAACTGGAGCTTGGCGATATCGAAGCGGAACGGCTTGGCCTTGGGTTCTGGCGATTTTTTCTCTGCTTCGGGTTTTGCTGGTGCGGCTTCATTGGTAGGCATCAACTTCAACCAATCGAGCTGGCCGTTCTGGTCGCGCACGGCGTGCACTTCGCCGCCGTTCAGCGCAATGTCCTCGATTCCCAGACGATTCTCCGCCAGGTCGTAGCCGATGCCCTTAATAGCAAGTTCGCCCAGCTTGAACAGCGGCTTGCCGGACTGCGTCAATGCCAGTTGCCGCACATGGGCGTCCAGATCGGTGACATGAAGGCTGGCACCTTTTTGCAGGGCGAGGTCGATGTCGGGCAGGTTGGCCTCGGCTTCGCCGAGGTTCAGCTTGCCGCCTGGTAGTTCGGCAGCGAGCAGGGCGACTTTGGCCTCGACATGCGCCAGCAGCGCTTGCGGCTGCGGTTCGCCCTTGTCGCCGACCATGGCAAAGCCGTAGCTGAAGCGTACATCGGCGCGACCGTCGGTAATCGTCACCGGCAGTTGCTGACGCTTGAGGATGGGCATGAGGCTAGCGAGGTTGACTCCTTCGACTTCCACAGAGCCCGCAGAGGCTACCGGGTTGACGCCCACATCGCCCTTCCAGCGCAGCGTTCCGCCTTGCTCAGGCATCTTGGCCGAGAGCAGGTAGTCGCCGCGGTCCTTCGGGAGTGTGGAAAAACCGTCGAGTTCCAGGGCCAGCGGGGTGAGCTCGGTCTTGAACGGCGTCGGGCGGTTGCGTTCAGTGTATTGCACCTTGCCGTCTTCGATGAGGATATGGTCGATCACCACGCGCGGCATGGTATCGCTTGGCGTCTTGTCCTCGTTGAGCTTGGCGATGAGGTCGGCCCAGTTGAGCTTGCCCTGGGGGTCGATGTCGATTATGCCGTAAGGACCGGAAAGGCGAATATCGGTGAGATGCCAGTTCCAATGCCACAAGCCATTGGCGTCCAGGTCTACGAATAGCCGTCTAAATCCAGCCAGGTTGCTGCCGTTTAACTGATCCAGATGCAGGTTGCTGACGGTCAACGTCAGCCTCAAGGGATCGAATTTCACTTCCTCTACAGCAAGGCGGCTCGCCAGTTTCTTCTCGCCCACCCAGGGTAGGAGGCGCTGCGCAATCGGGTTCACCGCGAAATAGCCGAACAGGAAGTAGAAGGCGATCAATGCCGCCGCAATTTGGAGTGGTCGTGCCAGCAGGATTTTTCTGAGTTTTGGATTCATGGGCATGGCTTTTAGAAATCGGGATACCTCAAGGCGAGCAATGGTCGATCGCCGGTACACGCAAGCAGGTGTTTATTTTAAGCCTAAATCCTACGTCAACCTATCAGAAATGACAGCTTGTAAGGAAATTCCTACAATATGAATAATCACGATCACGTGATACCCAGAATGTCACACATAATAGAGGGGAATGCATGAACAATATGACGGTGCGCGCCAAGCTGGTGCTCATGTTTTCAGCTGCGCTGTTTTTCGTCCTGGTAATCGGCATTTATGCCATTGCCCAGATCCAGACCATCAACCAGGCCGCCCTGGGAGCAGACGCCCGCAACCAGCGGTTGCTACACGCCGTAGACGAATCGCGGGCAGCGCAGGTGGCGTTCAAGATCCAGGTGCAGGAATGGAAAAACGTCCTCCTGCGTGGCAAGGATCCGGAAGCCTTCAAAAAATACCTGGCCGGCTTCAATAAGCAGGAGCAGGAGGTCAAGGCGCACCTGCTCAAGGTGCGTGTCGACGCCGCCCAATTGGGACTCGGCGACACATTGAAGCTCGATGAGGTTTTGGCGACTTTCGATAAGCTCGGCCCGCGATATCGAAACGCCCTGGCGCAATACGACCCGCAAACCGCGGACCCAGCCAGCATTGTCGACCATGCCGTCAAAGGCATCGACCGTGCGCCGACCGAAGCGATCAATGCTTTGGTGGAAAAATTGGGGCGTTACGCCAGGGAGCAGGCCGAGGCGGATACCGCGGCCAGCAACAAATTATTCCATACCGTCGAAATCTGGCTGGGCACGCTACTCGCTGCAGCTTTTGCCATCGTAGGGCTGCTGGCGTTCAAGACCGTGCGTTCAGTTACGGGGCCGCTGAGCGACATCGCTAGCACCATGGAACGCATCGCTGCGAGCGGCGACCTGACCTTGCGCAATCGGATTCAATCCAAGGATGAGATCGGCAAGATCAGCTTGTCTTTTAATCACATGCTGGAACGCTTCCAGGCGCTTATCAACGAGGTACAGACTTCGGTGAGTCGCGTGGATGGAGCTACCAGCCAGCTCGGTGCCTCTTCGGCCCAGGTGGCGCAGGCTTCGCGTCAGCAGGATGCTGCGGTCAACGAAGGGGCGGTAGCCGTTGATCAGCTCAACAATGCCGTGGCCGAAGTGGCTGCGACTGCCTCTGAAGCCTCTCGACTCTCCGCCATGAGTGTGGACGATTCACAAGCGGCGGCTGGTAAGGTGGATGTATTGACTTCCGAAATCGACCGAATCCAGGAGCGCATCCAGGAAATCGCGCATTGCGTGGAAGAGTTTGTCAGCAGCACCGAATCCATCATCAGCATGACCGGCGAGGTCAAGGCGATTGCCGACCAAACCAACCTGCTGGCGCTTAATGCTGCGATCGAAGCGGCGCGAGCGGGCGAAGCGGGGCGTGGCTTCGCTGTGGTCGCGGATGAAGTGCGCAAACTGGCGGAAAAATCCAGCCAGTCCGCCGGGCAGATCGATACCGTGACCAACGCGATCATGGCCCAATCGGCCAAGGTGCACGATGCGATTGCCGCCGGTCAGGTGTCCATCGACCGTAGTTCAGGGATTGCCGTCGAGGTGGACGGTCTCATCCGTCACGCCGCGGAGTCTGTACTGGCTGCCAGTTCCGGGATGGAAAAAATCGCCGCGTCGGTGGATGAGCAGCGCAGTGCGACGGCAGGCGTTGCGCGCGATATCGAGGAAATCGCCGAGATGAGCCGCCGCAATACGACCATCGTCGAATCCCTCAACGCCTCGACCCGTGAATTGCAGCATTTGGCTAACCAGCTCAACACCGCCATGAGCAGCTTCAAGGCCTGATCTTCGAAGTTTGAGAAGATTGATGGTCACCAGCCATCATCGCCTGGATTTATTCCGTTTCGTCTCTGCGCATGCGCTGCCGCCAGGCCTTGTGCTGGGTGTCCGAGAAGAATGTCCAGGCGACGAAGCGGCTCTTTTTTTGCCCTTGCGCCATTTCCACCGTCCGCACTTTCACCGCGCCAACGCTGCGCAATGCCCGATAAACAGCAGGTAGCGTGGTCGACTTCGACACCAGCGAGGTGAACCACAAGCATTGCGTAGAGAAGCGCTTACTCTCTTCGATAAGCCCAGTGATAAAGGCTTCTTCCCCGCCGGAATAGAGAAGCTCGTTGGATTGGCCGCCGAAGTTGAGCTTGGTCGTCGTCGGCTGCTTGCCGAGGTTTTGCCATTTGCGCGTGCTTGCAGCGGCGGCTTCGTCCTGTGAGGTGTGGAAAGGCGGGTTGCAAAGGGTGAGGTCGAACAATTCTCCCGGTTCAACGACATTGCGCAAAAAGCGACGCGGCGAGGTTTGCAGCCGGAGTTCAAGGCCGGTGGCGAGTTGAGGATTGTGGTCGAGTATGCGGCGGACATTGTCGAGCGCGGTGGCATCGATATCCGAACCTACGAACTGCCAGCCGTAGGTGTGGCGACCGATCAAGGGATACACCGCATTGGCGCCTATTCCAATGTCGAGCACGCGAATACTGTCGCCGGTAGGCACCTCCCCGCCATTGGCCGGTGCCAGCAGGTCGGCTGCATGATGCAGATAATCGGCCCGGCCTGGAATCGGCGGGCACAGATACCCGTCTGGAATATCCCAATTCTTCACGCCGTAAAAATGCTGCAGGAGCGCGCGGTTGAGCGCCTTCACGGCGGCGGCATCCGCGAAGTCGATGGAAGCGTCGCCGTGGGCATTGACGGAGACAAAGCTGCCGAGCTCCGGGCAGGCAGCTACCAGCGTCGGAAAATCGTAGCGTCCCCGATGCGGATTGCGGGGATGCATGTCGGCCTTGGTGGCTGGCACGTCAGTGGGGATAGGCTTGTCGGCGGGACGTTTGGTGGCGTTATGAGGACGGCGAGACGAAGGTTGCTTGGGAGCGGGAGGGCGGGAAGCCATAGCGGAAAAGCCGATTTGAAGTGAGTCCGCATTTTATTACAGACGGTTGAAATTCGATGGAATCGCGATATTAAAGCGGCATAACAGACATTGAGCCCACGACAAACGGACTAAGGTTGGCAACCTTCAACCGTCAGCTATCGGCGGTGCCTTCGAGGCAATCCTGTTCCTTTCCGTTCAACCAGCTTCAAGGAGGGCAAGATGCAAGCAACTTCTACCGGTACCAACCGCACCGGAACCAAGGTGTCGCCCATGGGCGTGCAGGCCATGACCGATGCGGTGCAGGAATACACGCCCATGACCTCCATCGATACGGCCGCATTGGAGGACGAACGTCTGGTGTATATCAACGCGTCAGATGCGGTCGGCTCCATTCCGCCGCCGCTTTCGGTCAAGGGTGTGGTCAAGAGCGGCCTCGCCAAGCTCAAGGGGGCACACCCCACGCTGTTTTTCGACAAGATCGGCGAGCGTATCGCGTTCGAACGTTCCGGCGCCCGGCTCTACGAGGCGCTCATCGTCAAATTCCAATCCATCGAGTCGGAGATCGCCGAAATGTTGCCGCCGGCTTATGAGGTACTGGCAGGAAATACGGCAACCTCAGTCAGCCGATCCTCCCGTAGCGCCTTGGAAAGCGAGCTGCCGGGCGAGACGCTGGTGCGGATCCATACTGAAGAGCTGGCGCATTTCAAGATGCTTTGCGAGGTGATGCAAAATCTGGGCGGCGATCCTACCGCGCAAACGCCCTGTGCCGATGTCACAGCCACCGCTTCCATGGGCATGGTCCAGGTGCTGACCGATCCTCGCACCACGTTCGCCCAATGCCTCAACACCATGCTCACCGCCGAGCTGGCCGACAACGCCGGCTGGGAGATGCTAATCCGCATGGCGGAGGATGCCGAGGAAGAAGATCTGTCGCGGCGCTTCCGCATGGCCCTCGCCGAAGAGGAAGAGCATCTCGCCATCGTCAAGGGTTGGCTCGTGGCGCTCATGGCGAACGGTGCCGGCACCCCGGCTGTTTGAAAGGAGGATTTACCATGGCAATCAATCTTTTCGACAAGCAAGGCACGCCGCTGGATCGCCAGCGCTTCACCTGGAAGGACATGGTCGGCAAGCCGATCAGCAAGCTGGACGACGACGCTTTCAGCCGCGTGCGGATCATCCTCATGAACGGCATCGAGCTGGATTCGCTGCGGACCAAGCAAGTGGCGATCCGCTGAAACCGCGAAGCCCGCGTGCCGCTGGCGCAGCTGATGCGCGTGGAGCAGCATCAGGCTACCACCATCAACTGGCTCATCGGGCCCGACCATTCGCAACTGGAAACCACCATCGCCTACGAGCAGGTCGCCATCGAGCTCACCGCCTCGGTTGCCAAGCTGGAGCCCGACCCCTACATGGCCCAGGGCTACCGCTATGCGCTGCTGGAAGATTTCGACCACCTTTACCGCTACAGCGCCCTGCTCGACCGGCTGGAAGGCAAGGACGCCAACAACATCACCCAAGGTTATACCGATATCGTGCCGGGCCGTCCTACCTTCTTCCATCACCGTGCGCCTGAACACGACCTGCTGCGGCCCTATGAACGGGACGCCGCGCTGGCGACCAAGCTGCATGCGCTGACGCTAACCGGCGGCGAATACCAGACGCACGATTACTACATGAACATCGGCCCGCAGTTCGCCGACCCGATGGCGCGGCAGCTGTATGCCGAGATCGCCTCGGTGGAATCGCAGCACATCACGCATTACGGCTCCATGCTCAACCCTGAGGAAAGCCCGCTGGAAAAACTGCTGCTGTGCGAGGCCAACGAGGTGTGGACCTATGCCGCCTGCGTCGACCAGGAAGACAACCCGCGGCTGAAAAACCTTTGGGAGTGCTTCCTGGATTACGAACTGGGCCATTTCCAGATGGTGTTGCAGCTGTTCAAGGACATGGAGCGGCGCGACCCGGCGGAAGTCCTGGGCAGCGGCGAGTTGCCCGATTTCATCCAGTTCGAAAGCCACCGCGAATTCCTGCGCGAAACTGTGGAGCGCGAGTCTTCCATGCGCAAGAACAGCACGGAGTTCGTCGCCGAGACGGATGAAGGCGCCAGTTCCATCGAATACCGCGAGGTCGTCAACGCCGAAGGTTCACCCTCGGAAATGGTGTCGAGCACCTATAGCTGGACGCCGGGCACGGAGTTGATGCGCATGGCGGCTTGAATCACCGGTAAGTATTGAATCACAAGCCCAGGGTAGCCTCTGCCCTGGGCTTTTTGCTTTGGGCGGGCGGCGAATCACGGTACATTAGCGGCGTTCGACAACAGCACGGCGGGATGCGTCGTGATCTACAACAAGGAAAGGACGACGATGTATAGCGATGACGACTTGGCTTCCGCGGTCGAAGCCGGGGTAATGACGGCAGATACGGCCGACGCATTCCGGGCCCATGTCGCTGGCAAGAAGCACATGCCGGCAGTCGATGAAGAACACTTTCGGCTGGTAACAGGCTTCAACGATATTTTCGTCGTCATCGCCTGCTTGCTGCTGCTGGTCTCGGTCGGCTGGATCGGGGCGACTGCAGCGCCTTGGATAGGCAGTGCGTTGGCTGCAGGCACCGCCTGGTTGTTGGCGGAGTTTTTCGTACGGCAGCGGCGCATGGCCTTGCCGGCCATCGTGCTGCTGCTGGCATTCGTGGGCAATAGTATTGCGGCCGTGCACGCCGTGCTGAACGGTACAGTGATTGGACCGATGATGGCGGGAGCCCTGGCGGCGGGAGCGGCATGGCTGCATTGGAAGCGCTTTCGCGTTCCCATTACCGTGGCGGCCGGCATGGCCGTGGCAGTGGGCGGCGTGGTCATGCTGATGTGGCAGCAAAGCCCCGATGTGCGGCATTGGGTCAACCTGATCGCACTGGGATCCGGCGTGATCGTGTTCGGGCTGGCGATGATGTGGGATGCGGCCGATCCGGAACGTAAGACGCGCAAGTCAGATGTCGCGTTCTGGCTGCATTTGCTGGCGGCGCCTTTGCTGGTACATCCGGTTTTTGCGGCGCTGAATATATTCGGCTGGCAAATTTCACTGATGCAGGCCGGCGCTGTAATTGCGTTGTACGTGGGGATCGGCTTGGTTTCCCTGGCGATTGATCGCCGCGCACTGATGGTTTCGGCGCTGGGCTATGTTTTGTACGCGTTCAGTTCGTTGCTGAAACTTTACGGCGTGGTCAGCCTGGGCTTCGCCATCACCGCGCTCGCCATCGGGTCGGCCTTGCTATTGCTTTCGGCGTTCTGGCACCCGTGCCGGGCCTATGTGCTGAATTATTGCCCTGCCGCATTGCGCAGGCATTTGGCGCCGGTGCGTTGATCAATCCTCGCCGTCGGGGTGTACCCCAATGGCGAGATCATGGCCGAGCGCCTTGAGTTCGTCGGCCGCGCCGTTCACCCAATAGGCGAACTGATCCGAATCCCTTAGGTTTTCGGTGACGAAATGCGAGAGGGATTTCACCTTGCCGGTCGCGACTTTTTTCGCCGCCAGCTGACCTTTGTAGTAGGCGTTCCTGGCTTCGATGCTTTCTTTGCTCATGATTCTGGCAAGCATTGCAAAACTCGAGAATGAAGACGGTGATCTGTATAACAGAGCCGGATGAATAAAATATGAAAATAATGAAACTCGTGCGCCGCGCATCATAGCGGCCAATACGCGAAAAGGGAAGGGAAAATACGGCGGGCGGCCTATGCTTTTCTCAAGGGCTCCAGCAATGGCTTCAATCCGTTGTGATCCATCTCTTGCATCAGCGCCAGCAAACGTCCGATTTCCCCTTGCGGAAAACCTTCGCGGGCGAACCAGTTGAGATAATGGCCGGGGAGATCTGCGATGACGCGCCCCTTGTATTTGCCGTAGGGCATGACGGTAGTAACGAGGCGCAAGAGGTCTTCTGGATTCATGCGCGCATCATACCGGAGCGCGCTCGTACCACCCTTTGCTGCGATTGACCACGCTAACCACCAGCAGCATCACCGGCACTTCGATCAATACCCCCACTACCGTTGCCAAGGCAGCACCCGACTGAAAGCCGAACAGGCTAATGGCGGCTGCAACCGCGAGTTCGAAGAAATTGCTGGCGCCGATCAAGGCGGAGGGGCAGGCGACGTTGTGCTGCTCGCCGAGCCTGCGGTTAAGCCAATAGGCCAGCGAAGCATTGAACAGCACCTGGATCAAAATGGGTACGGCCAGCATGGCAATCACCAACGGCTGCCGCAGGATGGCCTCGCCCTGGAAGGCGAACAGCAAGACCAGTGTGAGCAGCAGCGCGCCGATGGACCAGGGGCCGATCCGCGTCATGGCGGCGTCGAAGGCTGCCTGGCCGCCTTTCAACAGCCGCTTGCGCCACAACTGCGCGAGCACAACCGGAATCACGATATACAGCCCCACCGAGGTCATAAGCGTGGCCCATGGCACCGTGATCGACGAAATCCCCAACAGCAGCCCGACGATGGGCGCGAAGGCGAAGATCATGATGGTGTCGTTGAGCGCAACCTGCGACAGCGTGAACAACGGTTCCCCGTTGGTGAGCCGGCTCCATACGAAAACCATGGCCGTGCAAGGCGCGGCGGCGAGCAGGATCAAGCCGGCCACATAGCTATCCAGCTGCCCGGCAGGCAGGTAGGGCGAGAACACCCCGCGAATGAACAGCCAGCCCAGCAGCGCCATCGAAAACGGCTTGACCGCCCAATTGACGAAGAGTGTCACGCTAATGCCTTTCCAATGCGTCTTGACCTGATGCAGTGCGCCGAAATCCACCTTGACCAGCATGGGGATGATCATCACCCAGATCAGCAGCCCCACCGGAAGGTTGACCTGGGCGAACTCGATTCGGCCGACAGCCTGGAACAACCCCGGCAGCCATTGGCCGAGCACGATCCCGGCCACGATGCAAAGCCCCACCCACAGCGAAAGATAGCGCTCGAATACACTCATGGCTTACTCCGGAAGAGGCTCGCCGATCTTGTCCAGTTCGCGCTTGACGGCGCCCTGGTCGAGATTATCCAGCGGCAGGTCGACGAAGCGGCTGACGCGTTTGCGGATTTGATCGAAGACGGTGCGGAAAGCGGCACGCTTTTCCTCATCGCTGCCTTTTACCGCCGCCGGGTCCTCGAAACCCCAATGGGCAGAAAGCGGCGCCCCTGGCCAAATCGGGCAAACCTCCCCCGCGGCGTTGTCGCATACGGTAATCACAAAGTCCATCTGCGGCGCGTCCGGCTGGGCAAATTCTTCCCAGCTCTTGCTGCGCAAATTCTCGGTTGCATAACCGATGGTCTTCAACTGGTCGACGGCAAACGGGTTGACCTTGCCGGTGGGGTGGCTGCCCGCGCTATAGGCCTTGAAGCAGCCGTTGCCCAAGGTGTTGAACAAGGCTTCCGCCATGATGCTGCGGGCGGAATTGCCGGTACATAAAATGAGAATGTTGAAAACCTTGTTGCTCACGGAAGTTCCTTATTTTTTGCGAGAGGGATGCGAACATTGGCCCACTGTCAGCAGCACCCGGAAGCTGCCTTTTTCTTCGACATCGGCATCATCACAACGGGCACGCAGCAGTTGGAATCGTGCTGTTCATCGCCGCCGAACATGGGGACGTTGTCCAGCGTGTGATACGCCTCCCAGGCGATGCCGGAAGGGTCGGTCACCCAATATTTGTCGGACTTAGCGTAGCAGCAGGCCGTGCCCATTTCTTCCTTGACCTGGGTTTCCAGCTGTTGGAGGCGCGTGTTCATCTCGGCCAATTCCTCGCCGCACTCCACTTGGATGCCCAGATGATTCAGTCCCACCGCTGCACCGCGCTGAGAAATGGCGAAGTTGACGCGCGGATCGTCCAGCATCCATTTCGCGTAATCGGGCTTGACCACCGTGGGGTCGGCACCGAACATGGTGGAATAAAAGCGGATGCTGGCTTGCAGGTCGTCGACAGAAATATGCACGTGCATGCGTTTCATGAATGGTCTCCTTCGACATGTGGGCAGGCGGTCGAGCAATCCGGGCCGCAAGGCGCTCCACCGCAACAGTTTTCGGTCATAAAAGACAACAGGGCGTTCATCTGCGCAAAATTGGCCGAGTAGATGACAAAGCGGCTTTCCTGGCGTGACGTCACCAGTCCGGCATGGGCCAGTTCCTTGAGATGAAAAGACAGCGAGGACGGCGCGATGCCCAGCGCCTCGCCGATCTTGCCCGCCGGGATACCTTCAGGCCCGGCTTCAACCAGCAGGCGATACACCGCCAGGCGCGATTCCTGTGCGAGTGCGGCAAGCGCTTTGACGGCGATATTTATTTCCATATTTCAATAATATTCGAAATATAAGCCCGAAAGCAACCTCGCGTTGCTTCTTCTGATTGGATTACAAGCCCAGGTCGCTCAGGCTCGGATGCTCGTCGGGACGCCTGCCCAGCGGCCAGAAGAATTTGCGGTCTGCTTCTTTGATCGGCAAGTCGTTGATACTGGCGAAGCGGCGCATCATCAGGCCTTGCTCGTTGAATTCCCAGTTTTCGTTGCCGTAGCTGCGATACCAGTGGCCGGAATCGTCGTGCCATTCGTAGGCGAAACGCACGGCGATGCGGTTTTCGGTGTAGGCCCAGAGTTCCTTGATGAGGCGGTAATCCAGTTCCCTGGCCCATTTGCGCTGCAAGAAGCCTTTGACCTCGGCGCGGCCGCGCGGAAATTCGGAGCGATTACGCCACTGCGTGTCTTCGGTGTAGACCAATACCACGCGGTCGGGATCGCGAGAGTTCCAGGCATCTTCGGCGAGCCGGACTTTTTGCGTGGCGGTTTCGAAGGTAAACGGCGGCACGGGCGGTTTGATTTCCATGGCGGACTTCCTGAATGGGCGGTAAACCACAAGCGTATAGGAATTTTCAGTTGTAAGGTTGCAGCAGTTTGGCGACAGGTTGGCGAAAGGGAGGGGGCGTAGAGTGGCTTCCACGGTGAGACGCAAAAGGAAACAGCGAATCGCCACCAACCCCGACGTTTACTTTGAAAGGTATTTGAACATGAACAAGCTGATTGCCACCCTGATTGCCGGTCTGTTTGCAGTATCCGTGAACGCATTCGCTGCCGACGCAGCCAAGTCTGCAACTCCTGCTACGCCCGCAACCCCGGCAGCTGAAACCGGCACCAAGGCAACGCCTGCAACCCCGGCTACGCCTGCTGCCGAAGCCAAGAGCGAAAAGGCAGAGAAGCCCGCTGCACCTGCTCCGAAGAAAGCCCACAAGCACGCACACAAGAAGGCAGAAGCCAAGCCTGCTGAAGCTGCACCCGCAGAATCCGCCAAGTAATCCCCTTCTTGGCAGGTTCGAAGGCAGTGCATTCGCACTGCCTTTTTTATTTCTCATCCTTCCAGCGTCATTCCCCACCTTAAGCAAGCCACCGCAATTTCGACGACAATGTCGTGGAGTTGCAGTTATTCAAAAGGCCATTAGGGGGCAACGTGCTGAAACATTATTTCAGTTCGATCATGGTGACAGTGCTGGCCGTGGCGGCAGGTTTTTGGATCGACGGCCCGGCCGGAGCTTGGATGGTGCTGGTACTGGGCGTGCTGGAAATCTCGCTCTCGTTCGACAACGCCGTTGTCAACGCGAGCATTTTGCAGCACTGGAGCCCGCTCTGGCAGGCGCGCTTCATCCGCTACGGCTTGCCTGTGGCCGTGTTCGGCATGCGCTTCGCCTTTCCCCTCATCATCGTCGCCATCCTGGCCGACATCGACCCGGTGGAAGCCTTTACGCTGGCGCTCCATCAGCCGGATGCCTATGCGCGTATCCTGACCGCCTCCCACCATCAAATCGCGGCTTACGGCGGGGCTTTCCTGTTCATGGCATTTTTCAAATATTTTCTGGATAAAGAAAAAAACGTGCACTGGATCGAGTTCATCGAACGCCGTCTGTCGCTGCTGGGCAAGTTGGAGGCCATCCAGGTTGTGCTGGTACTGTTGATCCTGATCGCGGCTGCGGGCGATCTGCCGGCCGCCGATCGATATGCATTCATGCTCTCAGGACTCGCCGGACTCATTACTTACGTGCTAGCCGATGCGCTCGGTACACTGGTGGATGGAGATGCGGCAGGCAAGGGCGGCAGGATGGTGAAAGAAGGCGTCATGGGCTTGCTCTACCTGGAACTGCTCGATGCATCGTTCAGTTTCGATGGCGTCATCGGTGCTTTCGCCGTCACCAACAACATCCTCATTATTACGCTCGGCCTGGGCATCGGGGCCATGTTCGTGCGCTCCATTACCCTGCATCTCGTCGAGACCGGCAAGCTGGCTGAATATCGATTTTTGGAACATTCCGCGTTCTGGGCTATCGGCGCATTGGCGGCGCTGACCATCAGCGGCGTGCATTGGGATATCCCGGACGGCGTGGCAGGATTGCTGGGTGGCTTGCTGATCGGCCTGGGGTTGCTGAGTTCAATGGCTGCCAACAAACGGGATGCGAAAGCGGCCATGGCAAAAGGCGTGTAAAAGGCGATCAACATATTTTTTGCCTGTAAGGTTGCAGCAAGTTTGGCGACAGGTTGGCGAAAGGGAGGGGGCGTAGAGTGGCTTCCACGGTGAGACGCAAAAGGAAACAGCGAATCGCCACCAACCCCGACGTTTACTTTGAAAGGTATTTGAACATGAACAAGCTGATTGCCACCCTGATTGCCGGTCTGTTTGCAGTATCCGTGAACGCATTTGCTGCCGACGCAGCCAAGTCTGCCACCCCCGCCACTCCGGCAGCAGAAACCGGCACCAAGGCAACGCCTGCTACCCCGGCTACGCCTGCTGCCGAAGCCAAGAGCGAAAAGGCAGAGAAGCCCGCTGCGCCTGCTCCGAAGAAAGCCCACAAGCACGCACACAAGAAGGCTGAAACCAAGCCTGCTGAAGCTGCACCCGCAGAATCCGCCAAGTAATCCCCTGCTTGGCAGGTTCGAAGGCAGTGCGAAAGCACTGCCTTTTTTATTTCATCTTCTGCGTCCCCCTCATAAAAAAATTTATTGCTCAGCTTGATTCCAGGCGGTTGCTGACGTTAATCCTTTGTAGTCGTTCCGTATCCGCTCATCGGAAATCATTGGTTCCTCCCCTTGAGGTCTTCGCATGTCCCAAATTACTAACGTGAATGTCCGCCCCAACTTATGGTCAAGCGTCAAGAAAACTGCCTCACGAATTCAGGATTGGTTCGTCGTGCAGTCGGCTTTCGTCAAGGCGGCGCTGGTGATCGTCGCCGTGCTGATTCCTGCCAGCGGCATCTATTCGGCCGTGTTGATGCACAAGCAAGCGGTAATTGCCGATCAGGTGAAGGCGATGGCCAAGGCGGGGGATGTGTGGAAGCTCAACGATGCCTTGCCCGTGGTGTTCGGACCAGGGTCAGTGCTGAATTTCGTCGAGACAAGGCCGGTGGAGCGGATTTCGGTGATCTACGAACCGCTGATGTGGGATGTTTCCGAGCGTATTGTTCTCATTGAATCGCAGGGCAAGCAGCATGCGTTTTACCCCAGCGACATGGAAACGCGCATTTTTACGGAGAAAGCCGTGACGGCGCCTTGGGGCGGCAAGCTGGTGTTCATTCCGCGCAGCGAATTGAGTCCGCGCAGCCTGGAACTGTTCCAGCGGCTTGATCAACGCTTTGCAGAAGCGCGTCCGCAAGCGGAGAAAGACGGTTGGAAAGCCGGGGTGAGCGGTGTGGTGTCTGTGGCCCTGTCATTAGGCTTGATGGGTTTCCTGTTTTTCCAGATGCGCGGGCAATTCAAGTCACTCAAGTTCATTGAGCCGGGCCAGATCAAGGGCTCCATCGACGACCTGGTGGGCATGGACGACATCAAGGGCGAAGTGGCGCAGATCGTGGATCAATACCTCCGGCGAGCCGAGTATGCCGAATACGGGATCAACAAGCCGTTCAACGTGATGTTTAGCGGCCCGGCAGGGACCGGCAAGACCAAGCTCGCGAGCTATCTAGCGAAAGAGCTCAAGCTGCCCATCTTGTTCCATTCCGCGGCCAACTTGGAGACTGGTTTCGTCGCCGGCGGCTCCAACACCTTGACCCGCATCGTGGCGATGGCGAAGCGCCGCCGCCAGTGCATCGTGTTCCTGGACGAGGCGCAGGATTTGTTCGCCAAGCGCGGCGGACGGCGCAAGTACGACGACGATACCGCCAACACGCTGCTTTCCCTGCTGGACGGCGTGCGGAGCCGGGGCGATGCGGAAATCATCTGGATCGTCGCCAGCAACTTCAATAGCGAAACCATGCAGATGGACGAGGCCATGCTGCGCCGATTCCAGATGAAGGTCGATTTCCGCCTGCCCAACAAGGAAGAGCGGCTAGCCATCGTCCATCATTACCTCGACCAGCGTGCCGACAAGGTATTGGCCGATCTCGATCTGCGCCATCTGGTGGACGTGACCGAAGGCCGCAGCCCGGCGGATATCGAAACCATCGTCAATCAGGCTGGCATCAGCGCTGTACAAACGGGTGAGTTGATCGGCGCGGATACCCTGATGCAAGCGGCGGAGCGCGTGCTGGTGGGCAACGTCAACACCAATACCACGGCCGAACGGGAGCGCGACCGCCGCATCATCGCCACGCACGAGTGGGGCCATTTCCTCATGGACCTCGACCACGAGCGCAGGCGCACCGGGGACAACTGGGAAAAGATCCTGGCTGACATGAAGACGATCAAGATTTCGCTCAAGGCCAACCCGCGGACCAACGCGTTGGGTTTCGTGTTCCACAAGCAAGGCAGCAATCTGCTCATGACCAAGGGTGACATCGAGCACGAAGTACGCGTGTTGCTGGGCGGCATGGCTAACGAGGAACTGTTCTTCGGCGAGGATGGCACCACCAACGGCGCGCATAACGACATCACCCGCGTCACCAAGCTGCTGCATCATGCGGTGGGCGAGATGGGCATGTATCGCAAGACGCGGCTCAATTTCGGCGCGCTCAAGGAAGGCAACCATAAGGATCTGGACGAAGAAACGCGCAACATCATGGAAGCCCAGAGCGAGCGGCTTTACGGCGAGACCAAGGCCGTGCTGGCGCGCCTGATGCCGCTCACTGAATACCTGGTAAGCGAATTGCTGGCTGCAGACGAGATGAGCCTAGGCGAAGCGCTGGAAGCTATTCGTCGATTCGAAAGCGTCGCCGCGGAGTTGGCCGCTTAGGTCCGCTGTCTAGCCAAAAAGCGATCCAGCTCGGCCGCAAAGGCCTGCCGGTCGCTCTGGCTGAAGCTGGACGGGCCTGAAATATCTACTCCGCTGCTGCGAAGTTCTTCCATGAAGTTGCGCATGGTGAGGCGCTGGCGGATGTTGTCGGCGGAATAAAACTCGCCGCGAGGATTGAGCGCGTGGCCGCCGCGATCGATGACTTGTGCGGCCAAAGGGATATCGGCCGTGATGACGAGATCGCCAGGCGCGACTTCTTGCACGATGCGGTTATCTGCCACGTCGAAGCCGCCCGGCACTTGCAGCGCGCGGATATAGGGCGAGGGCGGTACGCGCAGCAGCTTGTTGGCGACCAGTGTCGTCATGATTTGCGTGCGTTGCGCAGCGCGGAACAGGATTTCCTTGATGACGACCGGGCAGGCGTCGGCATCGACCCATATCTGCATGAGCCGTTTCCCTTAGTAGGTTTTTTCGTCGGCGGATTTCAGTAGCGAACGTCCGATCTCTACGCTTTGCTGTCCGTTGCCGAACCACATCTGGCCATCCTGAATGGTGCATTGCAAGGACATAGTGCGCTCGATCAGCGCTGCCAGTTCCCGCGTGCTTTCTGCTGACAAGCTATATACCGTCAGGTTCTTCAATCTTGCCAGCTCTTTACTGTTCTGGCTGAACCACAGTTCGGCCGTGCGGCCGCCGTAGCAATATACGATGACCTGTTCAGCGCGGCCGCAGGCTTTGCGGATCAGCTTTTCGTCGGGCAGGCCCACATCGATCCACTGCTCGATAGCACCGGTCAAATCCTTGCGCCACAAATCCGCCTCGTTCTCGTCAGTCATGCCTTGCCCGAACTCCAGCCGCTCGTCGGCATGCAGGGCAAACGCCAGCAAGCGCACCATGAGGCGTTCCTCGGTTTCCGAAGGATGCATCGAGAGGGTAAGCGCATGCTCGTGGTAGTAATGCCGATCCATGTCTGCGATTTGCAGGTTGGCTTTGTACACCGTCGATTTGATGGCCATACGAATAACAGGTCCGATAATGAGGAAGCACGCCTTGGTTAGGCGGCACGGATGTTAACATTGATCCCGGCGCAGCAAGGCAAACCATTGATGGCCTTGCTGCCGCCAGTTGCGCATTTTCAATCCCTGGAGCCGATTTTGACGAACAACGATGTACTGCGAAGCCTGCGTTATACCCTGGACCTGAGCGAGCCCGCCATGGTCGAGATTTTTCAACTGGGCGGTTTCCAGCTCCCTCGCGAAGCGGTTGCCGCCGTGTTGAAGAAAGAGGACGAAGAGGGCTACGTCGAATGCGACGACGAAGCCATGATGCATTTTATGGACGGCCTGGTGATCTACAAGCGCGGGCCCAGCGACCATGTGCAGGAGCCGTATCATCCGCGAAAAAATCCGCTTACCAACAACCTCATCCTGAAAAAACTGCGTGTGGCGTTCGAGCTCAAGGAAGACGACATGCATGCGATTCTGGCCAAGGCCGAGTTCGAAGTCTCCAAGCCGGAATTGAGCGCCCTGTTCCGTAAACCCGGCCACAAGAACTACCGGGCCTGCGGAGATCAGCTGCTGCGCAATTTTCTGAAGGGATTAACGCTGCAAATCCGCGGCTGATCCTCGTCATTGGTGGTTGTGAGCGTTTCCAGGGACAAGCGTTAAGGAAAATTCGATGTCACGTGCCAGTTCAGATGTAAAGCATCCGACGAGTGACGAACACCATCCTCTGGGCCGTCCCTCCGGCGGATGGCAGCTGCGGCTCTACCGCATCGTGTTCGAGTCGGATACGCGGGCAGGACGCAATTTCGATCTCGTACTGGAAACGCTGATCCTGTTCAGCATTGTCGTGGTCATGCTGGACAGCATCACCGTCGTGAGCGCTCGCTGGGGACATGTATTCGATGCGCTGGAATGGTTCTTCACGGCAATTTTCACCGTTGAATACATCGCCCGGCTGGTGTGCGTTGAACGTCCGCGCCGCTACGCCTTCAGCTTCATGGGCGTCGTGGATTTGTTGTCGGTCGCCCCGACCTACCTCGCGTTCTTCTTCCCCGCCCTGCAAGCGCTGATCGACGTGCGCGTGTTGCGCATGCTGCGGATTTTCCGGATTCTCAAGATGGGCGCCTACGTGGCGGAATTCGGTGAACTGGGCCGCGCCATCCTGGCGACGCGGCGCAAGATCGCCGTGTTCTTGTCATTCGTGGTGATGGTGGTAGTGATCCTGGGCACGTTGATGTACCTCATCGAAGGGCCGGAGAACGGTTTTACCAGTATTCCTATCTCGATTTATTGGGCGATTACGACAGTGACGACCGTCGGCTTCGGCGATATCACCCCCAAGACCGACCTGGGACGCTTCCTGGCTTCGCTCATGATGCTGATGGGCTGGGGCACGCTGGCCGTGCCGACGGGTATTGTCAGCGCCGAATTTGCCACGCACCGTGTGTTGACCGAGGGCGGTACGCGCACATGCACGCAATGCGGGAATCCTATCCATACGCTCGATGCCAAATATTGCAGCGAGTGCGGCGCTTTGCTTCCCTAGCTGATCTCCCACCAAGCGGGTAGCAACTCCCGCACTTCCGTCTGGCCGTAGCGGTCGTCGATGAGGTAAATCACCCCGCGATCGTCCGTCGTGCGAATCACGCGTCCCGCCGCCTGCACCACCTTCTGCATGCCGGGGTAGAGATAGGTGTACTGGTAGCCCTGGCCGAAAATCGCTTCCATGCGCGTCCGCATCTGCTCGTTGATCTCGTTGATCTGCGGTAGGCCGATGGTCGCAATGAACGCGCCCACCAAGCGGTCCCCGGGCAAATCGATCCCCTCCCCGAACGAACCGCCAAGCACGGCGAAGGCGATGCCGGTCGAAGTCGGCGTAAAGCGATTGATGAAATCCTGGCGCTCGGCTTCATTCATGAGGCGAGATTGCTGGCGGGTGGGGATTTCCGGGCAGCGCTCGCTGAACAGCGTGTAGACCTGGTCCAGGTAATCGAAGCTGCTCACGAACAACAAATAATTCCCCGGCTGCTCGCGGTATTGTTTCGCCATGATCTGCACGATAGGCATGAGCGAATGCTTGCGGCGCAGGAAGCGCGTCGAAATGTGGTCCACTGCCTGCACCTTGAGTTGCTCAGGACTGAACGGTGACGGCACGTCGATAAAAGGCGTTTTATCCGGCAAGCCCAACATGTCGCTGTAGAAGTGCGAGGGGCTGAGCGTGGCGGAAAACAGCGTGGCCGATTGGGCGGCTTCGAATCGCCCCTTGAGGAAAGGCGCCGGCACCACATTGCGGATGCATAGCACCGTATTCTCATGCAGCAGGTTGGAACGCCGCTCGGTTCGCGTAATGTCGAACATCGAATGCGGCCCGAAAGAATCGGCCAGCGTCACGAACTGCAAGGCGTCGAAGTAGAAATTGAGCAAGCCCGCATCGTTGTTGGTCGGGCGGTCAGCCAGGTAATCGGTAATACGCGTCACCACGCGCTGCAAGGCAAAATGCAGTTCTTCCTCGATGACGGAGTACACCTCGTAAGGCGCTTCCTGGTCTTGCACCAGTTGAATCCAAGCCTGGCTCAGCTTGTTCAGCGTGCCCTGCACCGCCTTGGGCGCGCTTTGCCGCATGTGCTCGAACTCAAACTGGTCGAGCTCTGCGCTATACATCTTGCGGCCGCGCTCGATCATGTTGTGCGCCTCGTCCACCAGCACGCTCACCCGCCACTCGTTGATCACCGTGCCGGCGTACAGCACGGCATAAAGGTCGAAGTAATAGTTGTAGTCGCCGATGATGACGTCGCTCCAGCTCACCAGGTCCTGCCCCAGGTAATACGGGCAGATCTCGTGCTTTCGGGCTACTTCGCGCAGCGTGTCCTTATCCATCATGCCGCGATCCAGCGCTTCGATGCGAGCCTCAGGCAAGCGGTCGTAAAAGCCCTTGGCGAGCGGGCAGGATTCGCCGTGGCAGGCGAAATCCGGGTGTTCGCAGGCTTTTTCACGCGCCACCAATTCCAGCGTGCGCAGCTTGAGGTCGGGATTGCTCTCTTGAAGTACCTCCAGCGCATCCAACGCCAATTTGCGACCCGAAGTCTTGGCGGTGAGGAAGAAAATCTTGTCGAGCTTCTTCCTGGGCATGGCCTTGAGCAAGGGGAAGATCGTGCCCAAGGTCTTGCCGATGCCCGTCGGCGCTTGCGCCATGAGGCACTTCCCGCGGTTGGCGGTTTTATAGACCGCCTCCGACAAAAAACGCTGGCCGGTGCGGAATTCGGGGTGCGGGAATTTCAATGTGGCGAGCTGCTTGTCGCGCGCCAACCGATGCGCCACTTCGCGGTCGGCCCAGGTTTGCAGCTTCTCGCACTGCTCGGCGAAATACGCCTCCAGCTCCGGCGCGGAGAACAGCTCGCTTAACGGGAACTCGTCCTTGCTAGAAACGTTGTAGTACACCAGCGCAGCGTTGATCTCCTCTAGATTGCGCTCGTCGGCCAGCAGCCAGGCGTAAATCCTCGCTTGCGCCCAGTGCAGGTGCCGGTGGTTCTCCGGCATGCGCTCCAACAACCCTTTAAACGTCTTGATCTCTTCCAGTTGATTGGAATCCGGGTCGTAGCCATCGGCCCGGCCGCGCACGAAGATGTTTTTGTACTCGCCGGTGAGCGGGATTTCGGTCTGGTAATTGGGTGGTCGCCGTGAAGTGACGGTGTTGTGGCCGATCATGCCTTCCAGCGCAGTCGGCGATGGCGTAAAGCGCTGGTCGAGATCGCCGACACGCGCCACCAGATCGCACAGGGCGCGAACCGATATGACATAGCGAAACGGGTCGGTGGGATTTTCCGAGACGACCAGGCTGGGGGCGAGCTTGATGATGAAGACTTTCCAGGCGAAAACTCACGGCAGTATAGCAATTCGACCTTGCGCCAGGCAGTCGCGTTCAGGCCAGTGGGTGCAGCCGAACCGACGACTTTCCGCCGAAACTTTTAATGTCGGGGTGGAGTCGAGTCCCTCATGCACCCTTATTTGCAATTATCTCCCGACCTTCTCAAGGCAATGCTGCTGGCGTTGCTGCTGGGGCTCTCCTTGCCGATCCAGGCTGCCTACGAGGTCGCCGTGGATGCCCCCAAGCCGCTGCGCGAACTGCTGTTGAAGTTTCTCGATGTATCCCGCTATAAAAACCGCAAGGACCTGAGCCAAGACCAGTTCGACTTCATGCTCGCGACCACGGAATCGCAAGTCGCCAAGCTGGTGGCAACCGAAGGCTATTTTTCGCCCAAGACCCGCGTTGATGTCACTACCGCCCAGGGCAAGCGGCGAGTGTCGGTCCATGTCGATGCGGGGCCGCGCAGCCGGATCGCCAAGGTCGATGTGCATGTCCAGGGCCCCGCGGTGCGGGATTCGCCCGCACAGGTCGAACGCTTGATCCGGCAATGGCCGCTGGTGGAAGGCGCGCCGTTCCGCCAGGAAGACTGGGACCAGGCCAAGCGCCAGAGCTTGCAGCAGCTGCGCAACCACCTCTATGCAGCTGCCGAAATGACCGATTCCGCCGCCCGCATCGATGCCGACCGGCATGAGGCCGCGCTTTCCGTGGACTACGATAGCGGCCCGCCGTTCACGCTCGGGCCCTTGAAGATTAGCGGCACCCAGCGTTATCCCGAGTGGATCGTCGACCACGTCAATCCGCTGAAGGCGGGTGAGCCTTACGATGCCGAACGTCTCCTGGCCTTGCAGCGGCAAATAGTCCGTACGCCGTATTACAGCAATGCCGTGATCGATATCGACCGCGATCCCGCCAATGCCGACCATGCGCCGGTGACGGTCTCGGTGACGGAATATCCTTCCCAGCGCATCAGCGGCGGCGTGGGGTATTCGACGGATACCGGCGCCAGCATCGAAGGCCATTACTCACACAACAACGTCTTCGGCAAGGCATGGGTGCTGGACACGCAGGCCAAGCTGGAGCAGGAACGGCAGACTGCCAGCCTCAACCTGGCCATGCCGCCCGACAGCGCAAATTTTGTCAACAGCGCGGACTTGACCTATTTGCGCACCACGCTGGAAGGGGTCGATTTGCGCAGTGTGCGGTACGGCCTGTGGCGATCTCGGGTGACAGACAAGCTGGACCTGGCGTTCAAGCTGCAATACTTCCAGGATCGCCTGGAACAATTGAACGGCGCCGAGATTCCCTCGGGCATCATCGTTCAGCCGGGTGAGCACCAAGCCTTGATGGTGAGCATGGAATGGACCTCGCGGCATGTGGACGACCTGGTGTTTCCGCGGCGCGGATATATTGTTTCCAACATGCTGGGCGTCGCGCTGAAGAACGCGCTTACCGACGAGACCTTCGTCCGTGCGCAAACCCGGCTGCGGCAGTTCTTTCCCGTCGGCGATCGCGATCTGGTGATTTTGGGCGGCACCCTGGGCGCTGTCATCGCCAGGAGAGGCGACAACGTGTCTATCCCGGCCTCGCTCCTGTTCCGCGCCGGCGGCACCGAGACTATCCGCGGCTACGACTACCTTTCCATTGGCAACACCGTCAACGGCACGGTGTATCCCACGCGCTACCTGGCGGTCGGCAGCGTCGAATACCAGCACTGGTTTTTGCCCAAGTGGGGCGCGGCCGTGTTCTACGACGTCGGCACCGCTACCGACAACTGGCCCGACAAGGAAATTTTCCAGGGTATCGGCGTTGGCGCACGCTGGCGCAGCCCGGTGGGGCCGATCAACGCCGACCTGGCGTACGGGGTCGAGCGCGGCGAGATTCGTCCGCATTTTTCCTTGAGCGTCGCGTTTTGACATGGCCGACGGCGACCCCAGGCACCCCAAACATTCCAAGGCATGGCGAATACTCGTCCTGCTGCTCGCGGTGCCGGTCCTGGTGGCGGTAGCTTGGTTCGCGACCATGAATACCGAGTTAGGGGCGCGCACGGTCTGGCGTATCCTGACCCGAATGCCGTCTATCAGCGGCGAATATGAAGGCGGCACCTTGAGCTCCGGGCTGCGGCTGCGGCATGTGCAATACCGCGATGCGAAACGCAGGATCGAGATAGACCGCCTGCACTCGCAGTGGCAAATCCGGTGGTCGCCCTTGAAGTTGACCGTGAGCGACCTCGCGTTCAATCAGCTAGCCCTGACGCTGTTGCCCACACCGCCGGAGTCGCGCGTCTTGCCTGATAGCCTGCGCCTGCCGCTCGCGCTCGATCTCAAGCAGGCCAGGGTGCAGAAACTTACACTGAACACTACTGATGCCAACCTGGTCTTTTCCGGCATCGTGCTGCACGCCGACAGCGATGGGGTGCACCATAGGCTGGTACTGGAACGAGCGGGGACGCCTGCGGGCAAGGCGACCTTGCAGTTGGGTATCGACGGCGACCGGCCCTTTGCGCTCAACGGCCGGGCCAGCCTGAGCGGCAGTACGCCCCTACCAGTCCGGTTCCAGGAAACGTATGCGGCGCAGGTGCAGGTGTCCGGCACGCTCGCCAATATTTCAACCGTCGCCGACATGACCGGCAGCCGCGCACATGGGCGGCTGGAGGTCGCCGTCACACCGTTTGCAGATATTCCTTTCAGCCGTGCGATGGTGGATATTCGCGGTGTGAATCTCGCGACCTTCCGCGATGGTTTGCCGAAGACCGACATCGCTATCCAGGCCGATATCAAGCCTGCTGGAGGCCCATCGGCGGAGCTTTCGTCGCTGCAAGTTACCGGGCTGGTCTCGATCACCAACGCCGTTCCCGGCCGCATCGATCAAGGGCTGCTGCCACTAGCCTCCTTATCCGGCAACGCACGGCTGGATAAAAACGCCCAGACGCTCTCCGACCTCACCGTGAAGCTCGCCGGCGGCGCCAAGCTTGTGGGCGGCGCCCGCAATCGCAGCCCTTACCATGGCAGGCTGGATTTACAGGCTGAGGGCTTGAACCTGGCGGCGCTGCATGGCGCGCTGCGGCCAACGCAATTGTCCGGCCCGCTGACGGTGATGCTGGCAGAAACCGGGCAGCGCCTGCATGCCGATCTGGCGGACCGGGCTTATCGCGTCCAGGCTGATGCCACGCTGGACCCCGAAAATATCGTACTAGACCATGCCGAGGTGAAGTCCGGCCCGGCCGAACTCCTATTGCAAGGCCGCCTGGCAAGAAATCAGGCCTCGACCTATGCCGTCAAGGGCGCGCTCAAGCGGTTCGACCCCGCCCTGTTCTTCAGCACCATGCACATCCGGGCGCCAACGCCGGGCAAGCCGCTTCCCTTCAAGGTCTACCAGGCCGACATCAACAGCACCTTCGAGGTGAGCGGCAGCCTGAACCCATCCTTAACTGCCATCGCTCGCTTCGACATCCGCGACAGCACCTACAACAACCTGCCCATGCAGGGCGGAGGCATGGTGCATATTGCGCAAAAAACCGTGCGGGACAGCGACGCGACGCTGGAGATCGCCGGCAACCGTCTCAACGTCAAAGGCAGCTTTGGTCGTCTAAACGATACATTGGCTGTTGCCATCGATGCACCGTCTCTGGATGAGCTTGGTTTCGGGCTCTCCGGCCTGCTCGAGCTGCACGGCAGCTTTGCCGGCACGTTCCAGAAACCCAAGGTGACGGCGACCTTCAGTGCTAAAAACCTGCATGTCGGCGAGCACCGGCTGGCGAGTGCGGAGGGCCATGTGCAGGCGCTGGGCCTGCCGGAAACAGGTTCCGATGCCACGCTTAATCTGGATGTGAAAGCCAGCGGTTACTACCGCGGAGAAGACCGTCTGGAGAGACTTAATGCAAATGTTGCCGGGAGCTATGCCCGTCATGAAATCCAGTTGGCGACAGCTGGACAGCTACACGGCCAAAAACTCGACCTGCTGCTGGCCGCCCACGGACGTTTGCAGCAGGGGCAGGACGGGATGGCATGGTCCGGCACCGTGAGCCGGTTCGATCATCGCGTCTTTCCCCATGTGCATTTGGCAGAACCGGCCAGCCTGGAGGCGGCATCGGGGCGGTTCAGCCTGGGCAAGACCGCCCTCACCGTCGAAAACACCGATTTCGCCCTTGCGCGTTTTGCCTTCGACAACGGCGCAATCAGCTCCGCTGGCCGTGCCGATGCCGTCGCGGTCGCGCATCTGCTGGCACTGAGGCAAGCCCTCACCGGGGCCGAGCCGCTGCCATTGAAAACCGACCTGGTGCTGGATGCGCGCTGGGATTTCAAGCTCGCCCGCCAAGCGCAAGGGTTTCTCCAGATCGAACGCCGCAGCGGCGATATCCGCGGCAAGGGACAAACCGGCGACATCGCGCTCGGCCTCGGCAAGCTCAGGCTCAGGGCCGATTTCGGCGGTAGCCAAGTCACGTTCAATGCCGAGGCCGATGCTAGCCGCGTGGGTCATCTACAAGGCAACGGACGCTTGGGGTTGATACCGTCCGGTGCCCTTCTCACCATCACCCCGCAATCGCCGGTGAGCGGACGCATCATGATGGACATGGCCTTGCAGAAAGCCGGCATCCTCGCCGGGCCGCGCATCTCGCTCAAGGGTCGCGTGAACGCCGACTTGAATCTCCAAGGCACGGTGGGCAATGTGGCAGTAGGCGGCACGATCAACGGCGACGACCTGGCACTCACCCTGTACGACCAAGGCATCAATCTGCGCGACGGCAAGGCCCGCCTCGTACTGCACGACCAGGTGCTGGACATCCGGCAGGCCGTCTTCCACGGCGGCAAAGGCCAGTTGCGCATGACGGGCAGCATCCCCCTGGATCGTCAGCGCCCGGAACTCACCGCATCCATCGTCGCAGAGAAGCTGCAGCTGCTGGCCAAGCCGGGATCGCAGCTCATGCTCTCCGGCAATGCACGCATTACCAATGTCGACCGGCTGAGCGTGGACGGCAGATTCGTCGTCGATAACGCCTTGTTCAACCTGCCCGAGACGCCCGCGCCGGAGTTGGGCGACGACGTCGTGGTGGTGCGCAGCGGCGAGTCACCGGCCGACCGGCAAGCGCTGGCAAAGCAACGCGCGAGCCCTTTCTCGCCGGCGATCCGGCTGGAGGTCGACCTGGGCCGCGATTTCCGGTTTCGCGGTCAGGGTGCCGACCTGCGCATGACCGGCCTTGTGACGATCACCCAATCACCGCAGCAACCGCCCAGGGCGCAGGGTACCGTCAACGTGGCGGAAGGGACGTTCGAGGCATTCGGCACCAAGCTGGCCATTGAGCGCGGCGTCCTCAATTTCCAGGGCGTGATGGATAACCCCAACATCAACATCCTGGCCATGCGCCGCAACCAGGAAGTGGCTGCTGGCGTGAACATCACCGGCACGGCCAAAGCCCCCAGGGTGACGCTGGTCTCCGAGCCGGACGTGCCGGAAGAGCAGAAGCTGTCGTGGCTGGTGTTCGGCCATGGCGGCAGCGGCGCGGGCGAGGGCGGCGCCCGAACCGCCGCGCAAAATGCAGCGCTGGCGCTGGTGAACAGCATGGCGGGCGGCAAGAAACTGGCCAAAAATCTCGGCCTGGATGAAATATCCCTGGAAACAGGCGCCTCCGGCGAACAACTGGTCACGCTGGGAAAATCCATCACCGATAAACTGACCCTGGGCTACAAGCAAGGCCTGACCACGGCTGAAAGCGCCGTCGAACTCACCTACCTGCTTTCGCAGCACTGGTCGGTGGTCACGCGCGGCGGCCAGGTGCTGGGCATCAATATCCGCTATTCGAAGCGATTTGATTGATTGCACGACCTGATAAGGTTGCTAGTTGTACTCCTGCACCGACATATCTATGATCGGCAAAAGGGGCTTTTTTAAGCACATAGGCCTCCAACGAACAATAACAGGAGGGTGGGCATGAGATTGCTGCAAGTCGCAATGTTGGGAGGGCTGCTGCTGGCCGGAGCGAACGCAGGCTGGGTTCAAGATCAGGCTGCGGCTGCGATGCCTGCCAAAGTGGAAGCGTTCAGTCCGCAAGGCGAAGTGAAGGACGTGCGGCAGGTCGTCGCCCGCTTCTCCGAACCCATGGTGGCTTTCGGTGATCCGCGCCTGGAATCGCCTTTCGACGTGCAATGCGACGGGACGGGCACAGAAAAAGGTAAAGGCCGTTGGGCCGATGGGCGCAACTGGATTTACGATTTCGAGAACGATCTTCCCGCGGGGGAGAAGTGCACCTTCACGCCCAAGGCCGGGCTCAAGAGCATGGCCGGTACCCCGGTAGATAAAACGGCTTTCAGCTTTACCACTGGCGGCCCCGCTATCCGTGTGAGCCATCCCGCCGAGGGCGTCGAATACATCGATGAAGAACAGGTTTTCCTGCTCGGCCTGGATGCCCCAGCCGATATCGCTTCGGTCAAGCAACATGCGTCTTGCATTATCGAAGGCATCGGGGAGCGTATCTCCCTAGAGATCATCGAAGGCGGCAAGCGCGAGAAAATCCTCGCCGAGCAAGCGAACGAAGCGCGCAACCTGTTCGAAGTCCTGACCAAACGCGGCGGCCACGGCTACCTGGCGGTCAAGGACAAACGCCTGCAGAACGCCAATGTCGTGGTCGCCAAGTGCGGGCGCACGCTGCCGGCCGGAAGCAAGGTCAGCTTGTTGTGGGGCAAGGGCATCCAGACGACGAACGGCATTCCGACAAGCCAGGACCAGACCTTGCCCTTTCATGTCCGCGAGGCCTTTACCGCGCGCTCGAACTGCACCCGCATCAACCCCAAGGCCGGCTGCGTGCCCGTGCTGCCGATTGCGTTGAACTTCAACGCGCCGGTCGAGCGCGACCTGGCCGAAAAAATCGTGCTGCGCACGGCCGACGGACAAGAAATGCATCCGGCCATATCCAAGGACGAGCGCGGCCCTACCGTGGAGGGCGTTTCGTTTCCCGGACCGTTTCCGTCCCGCACCGAAGTCACGATCGAACTGCCGAAAAAATTCAAGGATGACGCTGGCCGTAGTCTGACCAATGCCGCGGCTTTTCCGCTGAAAGTCAGGATCGACACCGATCCTCCGCTCATCAAGTTTCCTTCCCGTTTCGGCATCCTCGAGCTCAACGCCCAGCCCATGCTGCCGGTGAGCGTTCGCAATGTGGAAGCCACGCTGAAAGGGGCGCAAGCGCAGTTCGGAAAGGCGGCGGAAGCGGGAAATGCCTCCCAAGGCGTATTGGCCCGGCTGGATACGGACGACGACGCCCAACTGGCGCAATGGTTTAACCGCGTGACCCGGCATCCTTACGACGAAAACGGTGCTGTGCAAACCTTCGAGCGGCAGAACCGGCATTACCCTCGCGAAGGCGAAATGCCGCTGCTCATGGATAATGCCAATGACGATTTGTTCAGCACCTCCAAGCTCAGCCTTCCCCGTCCTCACGGCGAGAAACCGTTCGAGCTCATCGGCATTCCGCTGAAGAAGCCCGGCTTCTATGTCGTCGAATTCGCCAGCGACCGCCTGGGAGCAGCCTTGCATGGCGAGAAAAAACCTTATTACGTTTCTTCCAGCGCACTCGTCACCAATATGGCGGTGCACCTCAAGAAAGGTCGCGAGTCTTCGCTGGTGTGGGTGACGCGGCTGGACAACGCCCAACCGGTCGGCGGCGCCGCCATCCGGGTTTCGACTTGCGACGGCCGCCAGCTATGGGAAGGCAAGACCGATGCCAAAGGCATGGCGCATATCGATGAAGAATTGGAGGACGGTTACTTCGGGCATTGCTCCGGCTTGATGGCGACGGCGCGCAAGGACGGCGACCTGTCATTCGTGTTTTCGACCTGGGACGACGGCATCAGCCCCTGGCAATTCAACCTGGGCGGCGGCAACACGGCCGGCCCGGTCATCGCGCATACCGTGTTCGACCGTCCCTTGTTCCGCGCCGGGGAAACCGTCTCCATGAAGCATTTCGTGCGCGTCCGGACCGGCAAGGGTTTCAACCTGGCGACGGATCTGCCGACGACGATAACCGTGACGCACGAAGGCAGCGGCCAAACCTACGACGTGCCTGTCGAATGGTCCGACAGTGCGGGCATTTCCGAATGGGAAATCCCAAAGGAAGCCAAGCTCGGTATGTATTCGGTGAGCTACCAGATCGGGCGCAACACCCTCGCTTCGGGGACTTTCCGGGTCGAGCAGTATCGCGTCCCGCTGATGAAGGCGGTGCTGAAACCGCCGGCACAGCCGCTAGTGAACGGCACCAGCCTGGCGGTCGACGCCCAGCTCAACCTGCTGGCCGGCGGTGCTGCCGCAGGCGCGCCGGTCAAGTTCCGCAGCCGACTCGTGCGCTATCCGCTGCTGTTTCCTCAATACGACGATTTCGAGTTCGGCGGCAGCATTCCCAAGGAAGGCATCGAAGCCGTGGAGCCGTATTCCTACGACCCCGAGGAAGAAGGCAGCGACATGCCCGAGGAGAACGCCGCCTCGAACAATCCAGATCTGGTGCCGGGCTATCCCGTGCGTACCCTCAGCATGACGCTGGATGCCAACGGTGGTGCGCGCGTCACCTTTGACAAGCTGCCGAAAGCGCAGGAATCGCGCGCGCTGGAAGTCGAGATGGAATATTCCGACCCCAACGGTCAGATCCTGACGGCAGCCACCCGGGCGATGGTCTTACCCTCCTCCGTCGTACTCGGCATGAAGATCGATGGTTATTTCTCCACCAAGGACCGCATGGCGTTCAAGGTACTGGCGCTGGACACCATGGGAAAGCCGCTCGCCGACCGCAAGATCTCGGTCGATGCGTATTCGCGCAAGACCTACGCCTATCGCAAACGCATGCTCGGCGGCTTTTACAGCTACGAACAGACCGGCAAGGTCGAACGTGTCGGCTCGGTGTGCAGCGGAAAAACGGACGAGCGCGGCATCCTGATCTGCGACGGCTCCGCGCCCGAATCCGGCGAGTTGATCCTCGTCGCTTCGGCCAAGGACGACCAGGGCAACCCCGCACTCGCCAGCCGTCAGCTTTATGTGGCGGATGCGGACAATTGGTTTACCGCGGGCCAAAGCGACCGTATCGATCTCTTGGCCGACAAACGCGCTTACGAACCGGGTGACAAGGCGCGCTTCGAGGTGCGCATGCCGTTCCGCGAGGCGACCGCTCTCGTCACCGTGGAGCGCGAGGGCATCCTCGATTCGTTCGTGATGCCCATCTCCGCCAAATCTCCCTTCGTCGATGTGCCGATTGCCGCAAGCTACGGACCCAATGCTTATGTTTCGGTGATGGTGGTGCGGGGCCGCATCGATCCTGAAACGCCGGGCGCGTTCGCCTGGCTGAAACGCATGGTCTATCGCATCGGCATGTTCTTCGGCCTGGTCAAGGAAATGCCGCGCGAGGTCGATACCCGGCCGACCGCGCTCGTCGATCTCACCAAGCCGGCCTTCAAGCTGGGCATGGCCCAGATCCGCGTGGGCTGGCAAAACTATGCCTTGAAGGTCAAGGTCGAGCCGGACCGCGACGCGTACAAGGTTCGCGACAAGGCGACCGTCAAAGTCACGGTGACCGACTCGGCGGGCAAGCCGGCCTCCAACGCCGAAATCGCGTTGGCTGCCGTAGACGAAGGTCTGCTGCAACTGGCGTCGCCCACCTCATGGGAACTGCTCGAAGCCATGATGCAGCGGCGCCCGATCGAAGTGCGCACCTCCACCGCGCAATCGCAGGTCATCGGCAAGCGGCACTTCGGCAAGAAAGCCGCCGCGCCGGGCGGAGGCGGCGGACAAGGGGCCAATGCACGCGAGCTGTTCGATACCTTGCTGCTGTGGAAGCCTAGTGTACGGCTCGATGCGCATGGTCAAGCACGGGTTGTGGTTCCGCTGAACGATTCCCTCACTTCGTTCCGCATCGCCGCCATTGCCCATGCGGGTGCGCAGCGTTTCGGCACAGGCGCCGCCACCATCCGCAGCTCGCAAGAGGTCATGCTGTTCGCCGGCTTGCCGCCCTTCGTGCGCGAAGGCGACCAATTCTCGGCGATGGTCACCCTGCGCAACGGCGGTTCTCGTCCGTTAACTTTGGATGTCACGGCCAGCGCCAACGCAGGCAATGGCGCCAAACCGGTCGGCACCCAGCGCGTCAGCATCAAGCCCGGTGACGGTAAGACGGTGTCGTTCCCGGGTGCCGCGCCGTTCGATGCCAAGAAGCTGGAGTGGCTGATCACCGCCCAGGAGGTGGGCTCGTCCGCCAAACAGAAATTGGCGCACGATTCGCTGAAATTCACCCAGAAAGTCGGGGCTGCATATCCGGTGCGGGTGTATCAGCAAACCATGGAACAACTGGAACCCAATAAACCGTGGACTTTTCCCGTACAGAGACCAGCTGGTGCCATTTCCGGTCGTGGCGGCATCGATATTCGTCTGGCTAATTCGCTCGGCGGGGATTTCGCCTCGGTGCGGGAATGGATGCAGCGCTATCCCTTCATCTGCATGGAACAGCGCGCCTCGGTGGCCATCGCCCTCGAGGACGAGCAGCGCTGGGACCAAGTGATGAATACGCTGCCGCTGCATCTCGACGGCGACGGGCTGGTGAAATACTTCCCCATGGACTGGTTGCAGGGCGACGACACGCTCACGGCTTATCTCCTGACCATCGCCAATGAGGCCGGGTACGAGATTCCCGAGGCTTCGCGCGACCGCATGCTCAAGGGGCTGGAGGACTTTGTCGCCGGGCGCATTCACCGCTACGGCTCTCTGCAAACTGCCGACGTGGTGATGCGCAAGCTCGCCGCTATCGATGCATTGTCGCGCTACGGCCGTGCCAAACCGGAAATGCTGGAATCGCTCGAAATTGCGCCTAATCTGTGGCCGAGTTCCGGCGTCATCGACTGGATCTCGGTATTGACCCATGTGAAGGACATCCCGAATCGTGAAGAACAGCTCGATAAGGCATTGCAGATCCTGCGTTCGCGCCTGTTCTTCTCCGGCACCATGATGAGTTTTTCCACGGAGAAGCAGGATTACCTGTGGTGGCTGATGGTGTCGCCCGACCTGAACTCGGTGCGTGCCTTGCGCTTGCTCGCCGATGACCCGAGTTTCCAGGCCTCCGATGCGGGGCGACTCGCTCGCGGTGCTTTGGCACGCCAGGCCGGTGGGCACTGGAACACGACCTTGGCAAACGCCTGGGGTGTGATTGCACTGCGTCACTTCCAGGAGAAGTACGAACGCGATCCGGTGACGGGTACCACTGCTGTCAAACTGGGTACACAGGAGAAAACGCTGCCGTGGGCGCACGCCAAATCGCACGACAACGGCGACCCCACGCTAGGCACGCCCATCGGCCCCGGCCTCGATACGCAATTAGCCTGGCCTGCCGCATCCGCCCCGCTGTCCTTGCAGCACCAGGGCGGCGGCAAGCCCTGGGCGTTTGTAGCCTCAAAAGCGGCGTTGCCATTGCAAAAACCGCTGTTCGCCGGTTACAGCATCAAGCGCACGATAACACCTGTAGAACAGCAGAAATCCGGCGTGTGGCAGCGCGGCGATACTTACCGCGTCAGCCTTGAAATCGATGCGCAAGCCGATATGACCTGGGTCGTGGTCAACGATCCGGTTCCCGCAGGCGCAACGGTTCTGGGCACCGGCCTGGGAGGCGATTCCGCCTTGCTCGTTTCGGGCGAGAAACAAAAGGGCTGGCAGCGCCCTGCTTTCGAGGAGCGCGCCTTCGACGGCTACCGGGCCTATTATTCCTATGTGCCCAAAGGCAAGTTCAGCCTGGAATATACGGTTCGGCTGAATAATCCCGGGCGCTTCGAGATGCCTGCCACGCGCGTCGAAGCGATGTATGCGCCGGAAATTTTCGGGGAGCTGCCGGTCGCCAGGATGGAAGTCAAGGCGCAGTGAAATTTAGGCGGTTGATCCTGATAGGCCTGGGTTCGACGGTCACCGTCCTGGGCCTTTCTGTGCTCACCAGCCCCATGCCATCGTTCGAATTCGTACGTTCGGCGTCATTCAGCTCGGAAGCGACGCTGCTCGACCGGAACGGCGTGGTCATTGAGTGCCTGCGGCTCGACCGCAAGCGCCGGATGCTGGAATGGGTACCGCTGGATGCCTTATCGCCCAGGCTGCAACAGGCTGTTATCGCGGCCGAGGACAAGCGCTTCTATTGGCACCCCGGCATCGATCCGCTCGGAGCGATTTCTGCCATCGCGGACAACTTGCATCGCACCCGTGCCAGGGGTGCCAGCACCATCACCATGCAATTGGCCAACCTGCTGGCGTATCCCGACGACCCCAGAGGCGATCGCGGCTGGCTCTCCAAACTGCGACAGGTCCGCGATGCCTTGGCGCTGGAACTGCGGTGGAGCAAGCGCGAGATTCTGGAGGCGTATCTCAATCGCGTTCCCTTCCGCGGCGAGTTGATTGGCGTGGATGCCGCTTCGCGCGGACTGTTGGCCAAAGGCCCGGGCGGGCTGGATACGGCAGAGGCCGCGGTACTTGCATCGTTAGTTCGGGCGCCGGGGGCATCGCGCACTGCCATTGCCAAACGGGCATGCGCAACGCTCAAAGCCATGGCCGAGGATCGGGATTCCTCTCTCCTATGCGAGCAGTCGGCTTTCCTGGCGACCGCATTGCCGCAGCGCCCATATCTGATGCCGGGCGTGGACGATGCACCCCATCTGGGAAGGCGGCTGCTGCAGAAACCGGGCGAGCGCCTACAGGTCGCCGTGGATGCCAGTCTGCAGCGATTTGCCCGTGAAACCTTGCGTACGCATCTGGCCGAGCTCGCCAATCAGAATGTCGAAGACGGAGCTGTGGTAGTGCTCGACAACACAAGCGGTGAAGTTCTGGCCTATATCGGCTCCAGCGGCGACCTTTCGGGTGCTGCCGAGGTCGATGGCGTGGCGGCGCTGCGCCAGCCGGGCTCTACGCTGAAACCGTTCTTGTATGGTGCGGCCATCGATCAGGGATGGCTGAACGCCAGTTCCGTACTGGACGATTCCCCACTCGCCCTCACGACCCCGTCAGGGCTCTACATTCCACAGGATTACGACCGCAACTTCCGCGGTGCCGTCAGCGTGCGCACGGCGCTGGGATCGTCGCTGAATGTTCCAGCCGTCAGAACGCTCACGCTGGTAGGCGTGGATCGATTCCTCAATACATTGCGCGATCTCGGCATGTCGAGCCTGAACCAGGAGGCGGAGCACTACGGTTTCGGACTGGCTTTGGGCGGGGCGGAGACAACGCTGCTGCAACTGACTAACGCTTATCGTACTTTGGCTAACGGCGGGCAATGGAGGCCAACCCGGTTTCTGCTGGATAAATCGGTACCCTCGACGTCGCCAGCCGGAGCGCGGCAGATCCTGAGTCCGCAGGCCAGTTTCATCATCGCCGATATCCTCGCTGATCCCGCAGCAAGAACCTTGACCTTCGGGCTTTCGAGCCCCTTGTCTACTCACACCTGGGCTGCAGTCAAAACCGGCACCAGCAAAGCCATGCGGGACAATTGGGCTGTAGGGTTTACGGATCGCTACACGGTGGGCGTCTGGGTCGGCAATTTCTCGGGAGCACCTATGTGGGATGTTTCCGGCGTGACCGGCGCAGCGCCGGTGTGGCGCGATATCGTCGAATATCTGCATCGATCGCATCCGAGTCAGGCTCCAATACCGCCTCAAGGTGTTACAAGACTATCGGTAGCTTATCGCCCGGCTATTGAGGCCCCACGGGAGGAATGGGTGATCG
Source organism: Novimethylophilus kurashikiensis (assembly GCF_003112435.1). GTDB lineage: Bacteria > Pseudomonadota > Gammaproteobacteria > Burkholderiales > Methylophilaceae > Novimethylophilus > Novimethylophilus kurashikiensis. The sequence continues at coordinate 454,320 of NZ_BDOQ01000003.1, read as the reverse complement.
GAACGAATCACCCACCGGAACCCGCTGTTATTCGCGTGGCTGGGGCGCTTCCTACGCTTATTGCACCGCCCGACTCTGCCGTTATTGCGCCGGATCCCGATATTCCGCAGCAACGGCAAGCGCTGCTGCTGCAATCCAATGGTATCGGCAATACCTGCATGTTGCTCGATGGTAAGCCTGCAGCCCGATGCGGCATATCCAAAGCGCTGGTTCCCTTGCCGCTCCCGGGCAAGCATAGCTTGATGCTTATTGATGGACATGAAAAAGAACTGGATATGCATCAGTTCGAAGTTCGGGCGCTTAATACTCCCAAACATTCTCCCGCACAGTCCCGAGAAGGGTTGCAGTAAAAGGGTTTTAGCACTTCGGATTAAGTTGGTGATGTGCTGCGGATACGACCGGGTGATTCTCCCGGTTGCGACTCCATGCCCTTGCGTGAAACAATCGTCGGCGCAACGGCTTGCATTAGTCTGCTTGGCGATGCGTGAGCGCCTTGCAATGCGACAACAAGAACAACAGAACCGATTTCTCCATGTCTTCCGACCGCGAAACGCTGCTGCGGCAGTGGCAAATGATGCGCCTGATTCCGGGCCATCCGTTCAAGATTACTGCCCGTGAGCTGTTCCAGAAACTCGCCGCGCACAATCACATCACCAGCAAACGTACTGTAGAGCGCGATCTCAAGGCTTTGGCGCAGCATTTGCCGCTGGTTTGCGACGATAGCGAAAAGCCGTACGGCTGGAGCTGGGGCAAGGATACCGGGAGCTACATGCTGCCTGTGATGTCGGGGACTGAAGCGATGGCAATCAACCTGCTGGGGGATTACGCCAAGCCTGTGCTGGGTGCGACCGCCTTGCCGCATTTGCAGCGGTTGTTCGCGGCGGCGCAGGAGCAGTTGGCCCATGCACCACAGGAGGCCTCCACTAATTGGCAAAGCAAGCTGCACGTCAGTCATGCCGCACAGGCGCATACTGCTTCGGGGAGCGATAGCGAAGTGCAGGCGGTGGTCACCGAGGGGTTGCTGCAGGACAAGATGCTGGCCGTGGGCTACCAGAAACCGGGGGAGCCGCGGGTCGAGCAATTCCGGGTGCATCCGCTGGCGCTGGTGCACCGGGCGCAGTTGACCTACCTAGTGTGCCTGCTGAGCGAGATCGAGGAAACACGGGCCTTGGCGCTGCATCGCATTCGATCCGTGCGGGTGCTGGAGGCACCCAGTCGGCGTCCTGAAAATTTCTCCCTGGATGATTTTGTTGCCAGCGGCAAGCTGGGGTTCGGTGACGAGAAAACCATCCGCCTCGAAGCCTTGTTCACTCCGGCGGCGTTTAGAAAGGTCTATGAGGCGCCGCTCAGCAACGAGCAGAAATGGTCACCCAATGAAGACGGCCGTTTGAAACTCACGGCGATCGTCAAGGAAACCGAGCAACTACGCGGCTGGCTGATGAGCTTGGGCGGCGAGGTCGAGGTCATTTTGCCGCTGCAATTGCGCAAGACCATTGCCCAGGCGGCGCGGGAAATGGTGAAAGTCTATTACGGCTACAGCACGTGGCAGAACTTCAACTGGCCCAGCGTAGACAAGTAGCGCGGGTCGATTCCACCGCTACCATTTCCAGACACCCACTCTGGTGGCACCACGAATCTCGATTTTGCGGCCTACCACCGTATGCGTTGAAACGTCTTCCAGCCACACCGCCGAATAATTTTCCCCCAGCGTGCCGCGGACTTCGTAGACCTTGTTTTTCTCCAACGCGGCTTCGATTTCGCCTTTGACCTCATACACCGGATTGGTCGCCATCTGGAACGGCAGCGCGTATTCGGTCTTGCCGACGATGAGGTATTTGGCGCGTTGAGTCGGCACTTCGCGGTCGATGGCATAGGGCAGCATGGTTTGTCCGCGGAAAATATTGCGGCGATGCGTCACGCTGCGGCTGTCCTCGACCGGTTGGCCGTCGATTTGGGTCAGATAGAAAAAGTCGCCGCGGTCGTTCCATGGCATTTGAATCGAATCGCGGATGACCGCCGTGGAAAAGTCGAAATTGGCCGGATAAGGCTGGGAAAGGGTCAAGGCCAATTTTCCCGAAGGTGCGGCAGGAATTTCCCACGCCTGGCCGTTTTCTGAATACGCCTCCAGCCGCGGCATGTTGCGCTGCGAGGTATGGATGACGACAGAACGCACCGCTGCCGGAACGATGACGTTGCCCTCGAAAAAGTCGTCGTTCAACGTGCCGGTGTGAAGTTGAAAGCGGTAGCGCTTGGCTTCGCCGATCACCTGTTTTGACGCGTTCAAGAACACAAATTGGGGGTACATCACAGTCGCGGCCCCCATGTAGGGCGCGGAGAACAGGCTTTTGAAATTCAGCTTGCGCGGCGTATCGGCGGGCGGAAGTTCGAACGCTGCGTAATAGCTTTTCTCGCCGTCGAAATAGAAGACCGGCGAGGTCTTGTCTAACACCACCCGGGTTTCTTTGGCGTCGGACGCAAACCCGGTCGCCTGCATGCGATCGAATGAGGGTGTGGGCACGGTGGCGGAAGTCGCCAGTTCGTTTTGCATTTGCTGGATGGACGCGCAGCCGGAGAACAGCAGGGCGGCGAGCAGCGGGAAAATCCGCAGAGTGGTCATGACGAGCCTTTGTTGTGAATTCTTATGGCGCGGATTCTAGACCACTTTGTGTGTACGCCGCCAATGCGGCCAGGTTTTAGTACGTCATGTGCCGCAGAAGGTCTGATACGAGTAAATGGAGGGAGGGGCCGGCTGGCGGTAGCTCTCGTCATTTGGCGCGTCAAAAGGCGTGGCGAGGACGGCAAGCAGATTGTGGAACGGGGCGAAATCGTTGTCGCGCACGGCGGCTTCGAGCGCGGCCTCGACCAAGTGGTTGCGAGGAATCACCGCCGGACTTGCGCTGTGCATTGCGGCGATGCGCTTTGGCAGCGGTGCCGGTTGTGCGTTGAAGCGCTGTTGCCAGCGGCTGAGCCATTCCCGAATTTCAGCTTCGTCACCGGGCAGTGTTTGTGTCTCGGCCAGTTGACGGAAAGTATTGGTGTAATCGAACTGGTGACGCTGCATAAGCGCGAGCAGGTCGTCGGCCAGCGCTTTGTCGTGGGCGGCTTCGTCCAGCAGGCCCAACTTGGCGCGCATACCGGCGAGCCAGAGGCGGTCGTATTTGTCGATAAACGCAATAATCGCCGCTTCGGCCAGGGAGACTGCTTGGTCGATATCGTCGTGAATCAAGGGCAGCAGGGTCTCAGCAAACCGCGTGAGATTCCATTGCGCGATGGGCGGTTGGTTGCCGTAGGCGTAGCGTCCCTGGCTATCGATGCTGCTGAATACGGTGTTGCGGTCGAAAGCGTCCATAAAGGCGCAGGGGCCGTAATCAATCGTCTCGCCGCTGATGGCCATGTTGTCCGTGTTCATCACACCATGGATAAAGCCCGCGTGCATCCACTTCGTCACCAATGCTGCCTGGCGGTCGATGACGGCTTCGAGCAGGGCGAGGTAAGGGTTCTCAGTATTCTGAAGTTCGGGATAGTGGCGGGCGATGGTGTAGTCGGCCAGCGTTTTGACGGTCTCCTGACCGCGCATGGCTGCATATTGAAACGTCCCGACGCGGATGTGGCTCGCTGCAACGCGGGTCAGTACTGCGCCCGGTAAGACTTCATCCCGATACACCGGCTCGCCCGTCAGCACCACTGCCAAACTCCGCGTGGTAGGAATGCCCAGGCCGTGCATGGCCTCGCTGATAAGATATTCCCGCAGCATCGGCCCCAGTGCGGCCTTGCCGTCGCCCCGTCGCGAAAACGGCGTTTGGCCGGAGCCTTTCAACTGAATATCGAAACGCCTTCCATCAGGCGTGACTTGCTCCCCCAGCAACAATGCCCGTCCATCGCCCAGCATGGTGAAATTGCCGAACTGATGCCCTGCATAAGCTTGGGCCAATGGCTCGGCGCCTTCAGGATTAGCGTTACCGGAAAATATTGGCGTGCCTGCGTCATCGGCAAGTTGCTCCGCGTCCAATCCCAACTGATTCGCCAGTTCGCGGTTGAACACCGCCATGTGCGGCGCGGCTACCTGTGAAGCGTTCTGTTTGAAATAGAATGTGGGCGGAAGCTGGGCGTAGGTGTTGTCGAAATTCCAGCGTAAATCTTGGGATGGTTTCATCGGAGGCTAGACGGTCGTGTGTATTGGGAACAAGTGGATCGACACGGATGGCTTGCCGATTTCACGGTCAGATAGTTTGTCACATAAATGCCCGCGCAGTTTCCTAGAACTGCGTTAAATTCCGGCATCGGGGTTTCACTCTTTTCTATGACAGGTCATATCCGCCGCAAATTGCTCGCTGCCCAGCAAGGTCTGCCAACACTGGCTACGCTGCCCGTCTGCCCCATTTGCGGCCGTTCGATTCCTAAAGCGCAACAGGATGCGCATCACTTTGTGCCAAAGTCCAAAGGCGGCAAGGCGACGGAAATGCTTCATCGAATTTGTCATCGGCAGATTCATGCGTTGTTTACCGAGACGGAGTTGGCCCGGCGCTACAACACTGTCGAGGCACTGCTGGCGCATCCTGAGATGGCGCGCTTTGTGGAATGGGTTAGAACCAAGCCGAATGATTTTTACGAGCGTACCCATAAAAGCCAACGGGTGCGGGAACGATAGGCCATGAATAGCGCTGCCTCTAACTCAATCATCTCCGACCTTTGCGATATTTCTATCGAAGAATACCTCGGGCGACGTGACTATATTTCGAGCAACGGCTTGAAGCGGGTGCTGGATTCCAAGCTGCACTTGCAGCGCTACCTGCTGCGGCAGAACGATTCCACGCCCCAGCTGGATTTCGGTACGGCTGTGCATTGTTCGTTGCTGGAGCCGGAGCGTTTCCGGCGTGAATACTTTGCCCTGCCCGTGGCCCACGCCGACCTGCTGCACGAACATGATCGCCTGTTGATCGAGGAAGAACGCGGGCATGCCGTCCACTTTATTACCGATTTTCAGATGGAAGCGATACAGGGGATTTGCGCCCAGGTGGAGCGCCTTCCTAATATCGTCCAACTGCTGCGTGATGGGCTGGCCGAGCGTAGCCTGTTTTGGCGTGATGCCGAGACCGGCATTCGCTGCAAGATCAGGCCTGATCTATTGGTCTTGCCCCACCTTATCCTGGAACTCAAGACGACGTTCGATGCGTCCCTGCCGGTGTTCCAACACACCTTGCAGATGCAGCGCTATCACCTGAGCGCCGCTATGTATCTGGAAGGCGTTCGGCAGTTAACAGGACAAACGCTTCACTACGTCTACCTTGTTGCCTCTCGTCATGCGCCTTACGAGGTGCAATCCTTCGTCCCCGACGCTGCACTACTGGAGGATGGGCAGCGGCTGTTCCGCGGGGCGCTGAACCGCTTGCTGGCGGAAGAGGAACTGCGCGCTAATTTTCGGGACTAGGGCTGCGGATAATTTTTCGATGGAACTCCGGGCGTCAAAAGACGGTCAGTATTAATACAAGCTCTCGCTTGCTTTCCAAACAGTTGGGACCCAACCAATGATTTGGATCATCTTAACGGTTGTCGTTGTTTTTCTGATTGCGTCTGCCATGCCGTTGATCCGGCAAAATGCTTATGACCGAAAGCAACGCCTGACTATGACAGATCATCATTTCGAGAATATCGAGGCTTCGCAACATCACGGGGATGACGAGGACGGTCAGCGTCCATAGTGCATAGCCCCACCTTTCCGTTCATTTTTTAGAACATATCCGAGACGGAAAGGATTCGTTTTTTCAATCGATTTTAGTCAACCGCCTGGCTCGTAGTCATTGCGACGCCAATTTTTTGGGAGATTGACGCCATGTTGAACACCGAAGGATTCAAACCGTTTTCTGTTCCTTTCGCAGCGCTCGTCACTGCGGCGAGTCTTGCTCTCATCAGTCCACCGACGTTATCGGCCGAGCAAGGGGCTTCACTCCATAAGCACGCGAAGCCGGCACCCAAGCACAAAACACATCGCCGCGTGCATAAACAAGTCGGGGAGGCTTCCATCTACGCCCACAAGTTCGCCTACAAAACCATGGCCAACGGCAAGAAGATGGACCCTAACGACGACAACGCCGCCAGCAAAACTCTGCCGCTCGGCACCAAGGCCAAAGTCACCAATCTGGAAACCGGCCAAAGCACCTTGGTCACCATCGAAGACCGTGGGCCTTATGTGAAAGGTCGTATCGTAGACTTGCCGCCTGCCAAGGCGGAGGAAATCGGGCTTACCCGCGAGGAAGGGGTGGCGAAGGTGGAAGTCGTGCCAATAGAGGTGCCATCGTCAGACGGAACCTAAGGGAATTATCCATGTGCCTGTCGATTTGACGCAGGCAGGCAGCATATGGGTAATTGCATGCAGTCTAGGGGGGGCTGATCGTTGAGGGGCTCTTGCAGTCGATGCCTTACGGCTCACCCCTCACTTTTTTCGTTGCATCTGCTCGATAAATAGACGGGCCACCCCGAGCAGCTCTTCTTCTGTCGCGCCGCTGGCCGCCTGGATGGCCATGCCTTGATGCACGGTAACGACCAGCTTTGCCAATGCCGCAACGTCGGTTTTCTTGGATAAGTCGCCCTCTTTCCTGGCGGCTTTAAATCGTTGGTAAAAAGACTGTTCGAGACCGGCGCGCATGTTACTCAGCGCATCCTTGATATGCTTTGACTCGTGACTGCCGACGATAGAACTCAAGGTAATCATGCAGCCGCGAGGTTGGGCGGGATCGGTCAAGGCGCGTGCAGCAGTAATCAAGAACTTCTCAATCACCTTGGCGGCATTCGGCTCCTTCAACGAATCGGCCACGAAACTGGCCGGGCCTTCCACATATCGCGCAACGGCTTTATGAAATAGCTCCTCCTTGCTACCGAACGCCGCATAGATGCTGGCCTTGTTCATCCCAAGCGCTTCGGCAAGCGTACTCATTGAGGTGCCCTCATACCCATGGGTCCAAAAGGTAACCATGGCTTTTTGCAGAGCCGCTTCTGCGTCGAAGGCTGGGGGACGTCCGCGTCTTTTTGGGGTGGTTTCCAGTTGCATGAGTAGTTCGTTCCGTCAATTCATTCGATTATTTTACCATTCGGTTATAAATTTGTTGACAACATTTTTCCAAGTCGATAGCATTTATTAACCGATCGGTTATTAAATATTCAACAGGAGAACGAAATGACGCATCAACAGGACAAAGTGGCATTCATCACAGGCGCTAACCGTGGCATTGGATTGGAAACGGCGGCCCATTTAGGGGAGCTCGGTATTACGGTGGTGCTCGGCGTACGCGACGTTACCAAAGGCAAGGCAGCCGCCAACGAACTCGCGGAAAAAGGAATCAAGGCGGAAGCGATTGAATACGATGCGTCCAAGCCGCAAGCCGCGGATCGCGTCGCTGACTACCTGGCTCAGACATACGGCAAGCTGGATATCCTGGTGAACAATGCCGGTGTATTGAAGGAAGAGTTGCTGGGCAACAATACCAGCGCATCCGTCTCCCAGGATGCATTGCGGGAAACTTTCGAGACCAACTTCTTTGCAGTGATTGAACTGACGCAAAAGCTACTGCCGTTGATCAAGAAATCCCCGGCCGGACGCATCGTCAATTTATCCAGCATCCTCGCATCGCAAACGCTGCACAGCATGGAAAACTCCCCTATCGGGCCCGCCAAGGGTCTTGCCTACAACGCCTCAAAAACGGCGTTGAATGTCTTCACTATTCATTTGGCGGATGAACTACGCGGCACCCATATCAAAGTTAATTCAGCGCATCCCGGTTGGGTTAAGACCGAATTGGGTGGACCCAATGCTCCGATGGAAATCGCCGACAGCTGGAAGACCAGCGTACGCCTGGCGACATTGGACGAGAGCGGCCCGACCGGAGGATTCTTCCACGAAGGTGAGCCGCTGCCCTGGTAATAGCAAAGAGAGCGCTCACGAATAAACGAAAAGCCCGCGCATGCGGGCTTTTCGTTTTTGATGAAGGCCAATGGTGTGTCGTATGCAGTGTATCGCTGGCCAAGAGCTATCGGCATTCAGATGAAAAGTGCCAATTCATAAACCTGGGGTATTCTTCAATTAAAGCCGAATACCATTAGAAAACTGAAGGTTAAAGATGCTTTGTGAACATGAATTTGCCAAACATCTTTATACTTCGGGTACGTTTACTCATTATTCTGCGACGTACTGCGAGACCAACAATAATTTTTAGCCGATTACACGGCTAAGTGATTCAGCGTCCAGTAAACAAATTCCCAACTGCTAGATTTGCATCTCAAATTGGCTATGAGGAGATAGTCTGTGCGCAATAAAAACAGTATTCCCGAAGCGATGAGGATGTTTGGATTTTGTGGCCCCATCCTCATCGCTTGCCTCATCTTGTTCGCTAGCAATTGGCAAACGGGGATCAAACGGAATGTCATCGACCTTGTCATTGTCGTTACAGTGTCTTTGGGTTTCTACTATCTAGGCAAGACAGGCAATCGCCGCAGCTCATTACTGGCCGTTAACAAGGTATTCAAGGCATTTCCATTGCCTCTCATGATTATCGAAAAGAAAAAGATCAGGGGGGTTAATGCGAGCTTTGAATCTTATTTCGGATTTAAGCGTCGGGATCTTGTGTATCTGGAGCAATTTTTTATCCAGACATTCAATAACGAAAAATATCGAGAAGAGGTAAAAGGCTTATGGACTCGAAGCCTGTGGAAGGCTTTAAACACATCATCCCCCATTCAACCGCTAGAAGTAGAAATGATGTGTGCCAACGGAGAGGTCAAGAAGATGCTGTTGGCAACGACTCATTTGGATGCAAGCGAACAAGAAGCGTATCTGATCGCATTTCATGATGTGACGACCCAGGCAAGGATGGTCGAGGCGCTGAATGAGTCGCACGCCGTGCTCAAAGCGATCATCGAAACCATCCCCATGCGCGTCTTCTGGAAAGCCACCGATCTGACCTATCTGGGTTGCAACACGGTATTTGCCAAGGATGCAGGACGTAGTGCCCCTTCAGAAATGGTCGGGGGTAATGATTTCGAGATGCTATGGAGGGAAGAGGCCGAATCCTACAGAAAAGATGATCTCGAGGTCATTCAGTCGCAGCGACCAAAGCTCGGTTATGAGGAATTGCAAACGAATGCGGATGGCACCAAAAAATGGCTGAAGACCTACAAACTTCCCTTGGTGACTGAAAACGGCAGCATGTTGGGCGTGTTGGGTTTGTATGAAGATATCACCGAGTCCAAAAGGATTGACGATGAGCTTTGGTTGACCAAGGCATCGCTCGAATTATGCGGTATGCCCTTCTTTAGGCTGAGCAGCGCAGGAGAAGTGATATATGTGAATGATGCCGCTTGCGATAGTTTGGGATATACGCGCCAGGAATTAATAGGGAAACACCCATGGGATTACGACCCGGACTTCAAAAGCGAAGCGTGGCCAGAATTGTGGAATCGCTTGCAGAAGCACGAAATTGTGCATTTGGAAACGCGTCATCGCCGCAAGGATGGAAATATCTTTGACGTAGAAGTCACGGGTAACTACATTTCCTATAAAGATGAAGAATTCTCCTTCGTTTTTGTACAGGACATTTCAGCAAGAAAGGCGGCTGAAGAAGCGCTGCGTAAAAAAGAGAGTTATCTAAGGGCATTGGTCGATAACTTTCCTTTCATGGTCTGGCTGAAAGATAAGGAAAGCCGGTTCCTCACGGTGAATAAAGTCCATGCAAACTCCTATGACTATCAGTTGCCCGAAGACTTGGTCGGCAAGACAGATTTCGATTTAAGCCCATACGATTTAGCGCAGCATTACCGGGATGATGACTTGAAGATCATGGCTTCTCGTAAACGGGAAATCATTGAGGAACAGCATGAGGGCAAGCATGGACGGCATTGGATTGAAACCTTCAAGGCCCCGGTGATCGATGGCAGCGGTGAATTGTTAGGTACCGTGGGTTTTGCGAGGGATATTACCGAGAGGAAAGCGGTTGAAGCCGAATTGGCGATTTCAGCAAGCGTCTTTGAAGCTCAGGAAGGCATGGTTGTTACGGATTGCGACAGCGTGATTCTGAAGATTAACGAGACTTTCACCCGTGTCACTGGCTACAGCCCGGAAGAGGCAGTCGGTCAGAAGATGAGTATGTTGAGCTCAGGGGTACATGACAAGAATTTCTACGAAAAAATGTGGAATAGCATTGTTAATAATGGAAGTTGGCAAGGAGAAATCTGGAATCGTAAGAAGAGCGGTGAAATTTATCCCGAATGGCTGACCGTAACGGCGATCAAGGGAAAGGATGGAATGGTCTCCCATTATGTTGGGACAATGTTGGACATCACAATGCGTAAGGCCATGGAGGATCAGGTTCAATACCTGGCCCACCATGACGCATTGACGGATTTGCCTAACAGAACGCTCTTCAACGATCGCCTCCATTTAGCATTGGCGCAGGCAAAAAGAGAAAACTATTTGATGTGCTTGATGTTCCTTGATCTCGATCGATTCAAGCCCGTTAACGATAATCTGGGGCATGAGGTTGGGGATCAGCTGCTCAAATTGGTTGCGCGGCGAATAGCAGAATGCATCAAGAGAGAGTCCGATACTGTGGCTCGACTGGGAGGAGATGAATTTGTGATTCTTCTTCCAAGAATAGAAAAACAGGGAGATGCATTAATGGTTGCCTCCGCGATCCACCATGCGCTTGAGAACGAATTTGTCATCGATACCCACTCGATATTTATTTCATCAAGTATCGGGATTGCCATTTACCCATCTGACGGCACGGACGAGATAGATTTGATGAAGAATGCGGATAGTGCCATGTACGCGGCAAAAAAAGCGGGTAAAGGCTGCTATCGGCTCTATGGTCAATAAGAATCAACACGCGGGAGTTGATTTGCGGGCTGAACCCGCAGCGGGTTTGTTTGCTAGCGGACAAGAAAGGCTATATCAATGCGGAGTCCGATGACCCTTCAGCAGCCACGCCGTCATATCCCTGCCGACTTAATGGCCTGGAAACAAAGTACCCCTGTAAAGCCGTGCAATTGTTTTCCTTGAGAAATTAGCCTGCTCGTTCGTTCCTACCCCCTCCGCAGCCGAGCTTGATACCGGATTCAAGCTCGGCTTGTGAGGATTACAAAGACATCACATCATCGAATCGGGATGATTTGTGTTCGATGACTAAACCTGTACGCTTGAGCCTAGCCGCCAGTTTGATGACATCGGCGACTTTGACATCGTTTTCTTTTGCCACTGAGTCGATCTGCTTCAGCAGTTCTGCAACGCCGATACTGGCTTTAGTCAGCTTCTTTGCCTTTGAGGACTGCAATTTCTTTTTCTCGGTTTGAAGCGACTTGAGCTTCGCCTGCGTATCTGCAATCCGATCTTCAATCGTACGTTTGACGCGAGTGACCATAGACCTCTCCTTGGGATTGATGGAATGAATTATTCAAGCAAGCGCATCTGCGCCAGATAAACGTTTGAAGCCTAGACGCCGAAAGCGAATTTCTCATACCGTCCTGTTCAGCAGGTAGCCGTCTCGCCGATGTCCTCGGCCCATAGCGTTGGGTTGCGACTGACGAATTGGCGCATGAGTTCGATGCAGGTCAGGTCCTGCACGATTTCGATATCGACGCCGTGGGAGGCGAGCCATTGTTCCTCCCCTGTGAACGAGCGGTTTTCTCCGATGATCACCCGTGGAATGCCATAAAGCAGGATGGCGCCGCTACACATGGCGCAAGGAGAGAGCGTGGTATACAGGGTGCATTCGCGATAAAAGGCGGCGGAGCGGCGTCCTGCGTTTTCGAGTGCGTCCATTTCGGCGTGCAGGATGACACTGCTCAACTGAACGCGGCGATTGTGGCCTCGCCCGACGATGGCCCCGGCATGCACGAGAACCGAGCCGATGGGAATGCCCCCTTCCGACAGGCCTTGCTCGGCCTCCTCAAACGCTGCGTGCAGGAATGGATCCATCGTTTTTCTTTACTCCCAGTTAAAAATGAATCGTAGGGCAGCGGGGACTTGGTCCGAACTTCAGCCGTTATAGATCACACCGTGATCGGCGCTGTAGCAATCGAGCACGGCCTTGGCCTCTTCTCGCAGCACCCCGCGCACAATTTTCACGCCCCGCGCTTCAAGATAGGCGAGCGATGCGTCGAACACCGGCCCCTCCTCAAAACCCAGGTGCAACGCATCCTCCCGCATGGCTGCGCTGACCAGCCGGGTTACCCCGCTCCATAGAGTGGCCCCCAGGCACATCGCGCAAGGCTCGCAGGAGGTGAACAACTCATAGCCCAATCCCGTTGCACTTCGCAGCGTATAACTGCCCATCCGAGCCTGCGCTGACATGATCGCTACAATCTCGGCATGCAGCACACTGTTGTTGTGCCGAACCACGCTATTGGTGCCTACTGAAAACAGCGCACCGGTATCTCGCGAAAAGATGGCCGCTCCGAAAGGGCCGCCGGTGTTGTGCGAGACGTTTTCCTGCGAAAGCGCGATTGCCAGATGCATCTTCTCGCTGTCCGTCGCATAGCGGCGATTCCATGGCACGAATGACTCGACCCAGTCCGGGGTATTGATCGTGATGCCCGCAGAAGGAGTCATTTGATAACCAATAGTTACGCCAAGTGAGTAGCCATGCGCTGATATATCCGTCGACAAAGAGATATTCCGTTCGAAATGAGGAAATTGAAATAAGGGAAGCTACTTAGCCCAAGATGCCAAGTGAGCCATGGAGACTTAACGATCAGTAAAGCGTGCGATTTCAGAACAACTGGCAAGGGTCGTTTATATGCCCCATCAAACAGATCGATTCATTGGATCGTGGCATTAATTGAAGAGAATGAAATGGCATCGGCCCCGCGCCATGCCAAATCAGGTTTCACTGCTTTCCCCTAAAGCCGGGAGCTGGTTGGATGAAAACAATCGTCATTACTGAACAGAGCTACAAATGGTTAGAGATTCCGGATGCCACCGTCGTCACGGCGCGTCACTATCTGGCCGACCCGGAACATGGCAATGAAGGCAACGCACGGGTGCTGAACCTGTGCCGTACGGGCCGCTATCAGGGAAGGGGATATTACGTCTCGCTGCTTGCCGAGGCGCGCGGGCAACGTCCCGTCCCCGATGTAAAAACCATCGAAGACCTGCGGTCCGAAGCTCATCTACAGGCGCTTGCGGACGAGCTTCAATCGCTGATACAAGAGACGCTGGTTCACGACGAGAGCGATCGTTTCCAGCTTGATATCTACCTCGGCAAGCATGTCAGTCATCAAGCCCTCGCCGAACATATCTTCGCAAGGGTGCGTGCACCGCTGCTGCGAGTGCTGTTTGTTCGCACAGAGGGAAGCTGGCGCCTCGACGGCCTGCACGTCATCAGCTTGTCGGATATTCCGCAGCAAGACCGCGCCTTCCTGATCGAAGCTGTTAAGTCGTTCATCGCCGAAAATCCGGCCCCCAAGCGGCAGAGCGGCAAAAGGGATCGTCCCCGGATCGCGATCCTCCACGACCCCAACGAACCCAATAAGCCCTCTAACGACGAAGCCTTGCAGCGCTTGGTAAAAGCTGCGCCGCTCGTCGGCTTGGAGGCAGAGCTCATCGGCCCCGAAGCGCTGGAGCGCCTGCCCGAGTTCGACGCCCTGTTCAACCGCGCCAGCCCCGAGGGCGTCATCTATGAGTTCATCCGCCAGGCGGAATCGCTTGGCATGCCGGTGGTGGACGATCCCGAGTCCGTCCTCAAGTGCGGCAACAAGGTGTTCATGCAGGAGCTGCTGAATCGGCATCGCATCGCTACGCCGCGCACGCTGATCGCGCACCGCGGCAACGTGGACGAAATCGTTCCCACACTGGGGCTGCCGTGCGTGCTCAAGCTGCCGGACAGCGGCTTCGGGCTCGACGTGGTGAAGATCGAATCCGAAGACAATCTACGCAAGGAAGCGGAGCGCTTCTTTACCAAATCGGAGCTTATCATCGCGCAGGAATGGCTGCCGAGCGATTTCGACTGGCGCGTCGGCGTTTACGACCGGCGTCCGCTGTTCGTCGCCAAGTACTACATGGCACCCGGCCACTGGAAAATCATCAGGATGGCCGAGGGCGATCAAGAGATGGTCGAGGGCAAGACCGAAGCGATGACCATAGGCGAGGCGCCCGAGCAGGTGATCAACACCGCTGTGCGCGCTGCCAATCTCATCGGTCGCGGCCTCTACGGCGCCGATCTCAAGCAGGTTGGCGACCGCGTCTATCTCATCGAGGTCAACATCAACCCGAACATCGACGCGGGCAACGAAGACCAGGTGCTGGGCGAGGCGATGTACCGCGAAATCCTTGGGGTATTCGCACGGCGCATCGCGGAGACGGCAGGAGGCGCTGCGCAACGCCCGGAAACATGACCGCCCATGGGATTTGATCATGGAATTTGTCGTCAACCGCGAGAGCCTCGAGCAGCAGCACACAGGCTGCATCGTGGTCGGCGTGTACGAAGGCGGCAAACTTTCGCCCTCGGCAATGGCGCTGGATGTCGCATCGGGTCGCGCACTTACTGAAGCGCTGAACCGCGGCGACCTCGAAGACGAGCTCGGCGCAACGCTACTTCTCCCCAAGATTCCCAACACGGCCGCCGAGCGCGTGCTGCTCGTCGGCTTGGGCCTCGAGCATGAAGTCGTCGAGAGCAGCTATCTCACGGCCCTCTCTGCGGCGACGAAAATGCTGAGCACGACAGGCGCTGCCGAAGCTATCGTTTGCCTCAACGAACTTGCCGTGAATAACCGCGACAGCGCATGGAAGATCGAGCAGGCAGTGCTAGCGGTGATGGATGGCATGTATCGCTTCGATAGCCTTAAGAGCGAACCGCCGAAACAGAAACGCGCATTCAAGAAAGTCGCTTTCCACCTCACAGATAGTGCGGAGGTGTCTACGACAGAGACTGCAATCGGTCGGGCGATGGCCATCGCCGAGGGCATCACGCTCGCCAAGGATCTCGGCAATCTCCCCGGCAACATTTGCACCCCAACGTATCTGGCAAGCCAAGCGCTAGAGCTTGGCACTCAGCACGGCTTCGAAGTAACGATCCTCGACCAGGAAGACATCGCGAAGCTCGGCATGAACGCATTCCTCGCGGTAGCGCGCGGCAGCCGCCAACCGCCTAAGCTCATCGTCATGGAGTACCACGGAGGCGGCTCCGAGGCGCAGCCGGTCGTCCTCGTCGGCAAGGGCGTCACGTTCGACGCAGGCGGCCTCGACCTCAAGTCGCCCTCATACATGGAGGAGATGAAGTTCGACATGTGCGGCGCCGCGAGCGTGTTCGGCGCCCTACACGCGGCGGCCCTCATGAAACTGCCGCTCAATGTGGTCGGCATCGTCCCGGCCGCAGAAAACATGCCAGACGGCAACGCGATCAAACCGGGCGACGTCGTCACCACGATGTCCGGCCAAACCGTGGAAATCCTCGACACCGACTCCGAAGGCCGCCTCCTGCTGGCGGATGCCCTCACCTACGCCGAAAAGTACAAACCCGCGGTAGTCGTCGACGTCGCGACACTCACAGGCGCCATCGTCAGCGCCCTCGGCGAAATCGCCTGCGGCGTGTTCTCCACCAATGATGAGCTTGTACGCGAAGTGCTCAAGGCCGGCGACCGGGCTTGGGACCGCGCCTGGCACATGCCGCTATGGCACGAGTATCAGGACACGTTCAAATCGAACATCGCAGATTTCGCCAACGTCGGCCCAACCGGCGACTGCGCGATTACCGCAGCGTGCTTCCTATCGCGGTTCACCAAGCGCTATCCGTGGGTGCATCTTGATATTGCAGGAACGGCGTCGAAGAGCGGCGAGGACAAGGGTGCGACGGGGAGGCCGGTGGCGCTTCTTGCACATTTTCTGGCAAGCTGTGCACTTACCTAAGTGCAACTACGGGTGTGATGGACCACATCCCAAGTTCTGACGTGCTGTGACCGGTGCCTTTCACGCCCCTTTGCGGAAGGTATTGCATTGACTCATGTCACCACTTTGGAATCCCTTGTTGAACCACTGCATCCGCTGCTCTGATGTTCCGTGGGTGAAGCTTTCCGGCACCACATAGCCCTGCGTCTGTTTTTGAAGCGTGTCGTCTCCAATGGCTGAGGCGGCGCGCAGTGCTTGTTCGGCTTCGCCGGGCTCTAATTGGTGTTTGAGAACATCAGCCTGCCTTCCCCAGACCCCGGCCAAACAATCGGCCTGCAACTCCAACCTTACGGATAAGGCGTTGCCTTGGGCCTTACTGGAGCGTTCTTGTGCGGCGTGGACTTTGTCGGAAATACCGAGCAGATTTTGTACATGATGGCCCACTTCATGAGCGATCACATAAGCTTCGGCAAACTCGCCGCCACCGCCAAAACGGGTTTCCAGTTCATGGAAAAAATCCAGGTCGATATACACGTGGTGATCATTGGAACAGTAAAAAGGCCCCATGGCAGCTTGACCTTGGCCACAGGCCGTTTGCGTTGCGCCGGAAAACAACGTCAAGATCGGTTTTTGGTATGTGCGACCCAGTTTCTGAAATTCCTCAGTCCATATATCTTCGGTGGAACCCAGCACTCGCGCGACAAAACTGCTGGTTGGATCATTGGCTGGCGGCGGGCGGTTAGGTTGTTCCACTGTGTTGTTGTTGCCACCCACCAGGCCCATTAGGGTGCTTGGACTAATGCCTGTGAAATAGCTGATGGCGAGTACGGCCAGCATGCCGACGATACCCAATCGCCCACCCGAGAAAATGCCCCCTCCGCCCGACCCGCGGCGGTCGTCAATCTGATCGCTTTCCCGTTGATCGTCCAGTCTCATTTAACGATCCTCGCCTCGACTGTGCCTTGCATCAGTTCGATAGACTACATAATTCATCTGAGATGAGTCAGAGGAAAGATCATAAATATATTCTCCCGTCAGACAACGTCTGCTTCTGGCCGAAAGTACTCATAGGCTGCCTGCCTAATTGCATGCTTGGCTGAGGCATATCAATCAAAACAATTCGAAGCTTTGTATTTTTCGGCCACTTGGGAACAAGAAAGCCAGCTTTCGCTGGCTTGTATTTTGTCTAGCGAGGATGCTCCTGATTAACGAGGGAGATAGGGGATTGATCCGGCAAGGTCCGTATCGTCGATCAACAACAATGTGCTTTTGCTGCCCGCCTGTCTCGCCTGACCAAAAGGCGCGTATTCCGGATCGTTGGCGAATGCCTTGGCCGCTTCCTTGTTGGGGAACTAAAAAAAAGGGGCCGCAGCCCCTTTTCTAACTTAACCGCACTTACTCTCCCCGCAATTCAAGCAAGTCAAACAGCCATCCATAATAATCGCGGCCTTGGTTTGGCACTTGTTGCATAGCTGCGCGCCAGCAGGGAAGGCGCTGCTTTCTTCGCCTTCGGCAGCAGACTCCTGGTTCTGGCGTTCGAGGTATTCGGCGCGTTTTTCGTCGATGAGTTTCTTTTGATGCTCGTCGGGGCCGGGTTTTTTGAGCATGCCGATTTCTTGCAGGTGCTGTTCGACGACTTCGCCGATCTCGGCCACCAGGCTGGGGATGTATTTGCCGCCGCGCTTGAAGTAGCCGCCGCGCGGGTCGAACACGCTGTGGAGCTCTTCAACCAGGAAGGTGATGTCGCCGCCCTTGCGGAACACGGCGGACATGACGCGGGTGAGCGCGACGATCCACTGGAAGTGTTCCATGTTCTTGGAGTTGATGAAGATTTCAAAGGGGCGGCGGTGCTCCTGCGGCGTGCCTTCGTTCATGATGATGTCGTTGATGGTGATGTAGAGCGCGTGCTCGGTCACCGGGGTCTTGATCTTGTAGGTGTTACCCACAAGCTTTTCGGGGCGGGAAAGCGGTTCACCCATCATGAAAATCTCCGCGCTTTTGGCAGGTTCCGGCGTTGCGACGACTGGGGTTTCGGCCTTGGCTTTGTCTTCCTCAGTCATGACATTGTAGCCGGTGATCTTCTTTTCAATCTTGATGGTCATGGTGCTTCTCCTTGAGCTTGGCCGATTAATCAGTCGTTATCTTAAACCACATTATATTGGAATGCTAGCCATCAATAACACAGTATCTTGGGGTTTTTGAATTCCGCAAATACATCCGCTTGTGCTTGAGGCGTAGAAACCTTTGTCGGCGCCGCCGGGTCTATCAGAAGAATTACGAGCGATTCCGGGAGGTGATTCACATCATGCCGAGAGCATTGTGGAAAGGCGCGATCAGCTTCGGGCTGGTGCATATTCCGGTGGAGTTGTATCCGGCGGAGAGCCGTCACGGCTTGGACCTGGACATGTTGGACAAGCGCGATTTTTCGCCCGTGGGCTACAAGCGCTACAACAAGGAGACCGGCAAGGATATCGAGTGGAACGATATCGTCAAAGGCTACGAGTACGAAAAAGGCCAGTACGTGGTGCTTTCTGAAGAGGAGCTGAAGCGCGCCAACGTGGAGGCGACGCAGACCATCGATATCCAGGCCTTCGTGGATGCGGAAGATATCCCCATCATCTATTACGAGCAGCCGTATTACCTTTCTCCCAGCCGCGGCGGCGACAAAGTGTACGTGCTGCTGCGCGAAACCTTGAAACGCGCCAACAAGGTGGGCATCGCCAAGGTCGTGATTCGCACCAAGCAGCATATCGCCGCGCTACTGCCCATGGACCGCGCCATCGTGCTCAACCTGCTGCGCTACCCGGACGAGATTCGGTCGATGAGCGAACTCAACCTGCCGGATGCCAAATCCAAGACGGCGGCCGTTTCCGACAAGGAAATCAAGATGGCGCTTTCGCTGCTGGAGGACATGACCGAGTTCTGGCAGCCCGAGCACTATCGCGATACTTATTACGACGACGTCATGGCGTTGGTGGATAAGAAAATCCGCGCCAACCAGACCAAGACTGTCATGGAAGCCGAGCCGGGCGAAGCGCCGCGCCAAAGTGCCAAGGTGGTGGATCTGATGGACCTGCTCAAGAAGAGTATCGGGCAGAAAGGCAAGAAACCGGCACGCACGATAAAAGAAGAATCTTCGGACGAAGAACGCACTCCCGCCAAGGTAACGAAAACCGCCGCTCGCAAGCCCGCAGCTAAACCGAGCGCGCGGCCGGGGGCCAAGACTTCGACGCGAACCGGACGCAGCGCCGCCCGCTAAAACCGCTGGAAAGGAATGCCGATGGGATTGGAAAAATATTGGCAGAAACGCGATTTCAAGATCACGCCGGAGCCGCACGGCAAGGTGGTTAGGCCGGGGCGCGAGTTACATTATTTCATCCAGGAACACCACGCCACCCGGCTGCACTACGACTTTCGGCTGGAACTGGAAGGCACGCTTAAAAGCTGGGCGGTGCCCAAAGGCCCGAGCCTCGATCCGGCAGACAAACGGCTGGCCGTACACGTGGAAGATCATCCGCTGGATTACGGAACCTTTGAAGGCGTGATCCCCGAACATCAATACGGCGCGGGACACGTCAAGCTATGGGATCGCGGCGTGTGGGAGCCGGAGGGCGATCCGGTCAAGGGATACAAGCAGGGACGGCTCAAATTTCATCTGGACGGACACAAACTGCATGGCGGCTGGACGCTGGTGCGGATACACGGCCAGGAGAAGGACAAGGAAAACTGGCTGCTGATCAAGGAGCACGACGAGGAGGCCCGGAACGGCGAAGCGGCGCATATCACCGAGCTGCGGCCCGAAAGCGTGTCGGAGCATCCGGTGCCGATGGTGGAAAAGCCTAAATCCAAAGCCAAGCGGCGAGTGATTGCCGATGCCAAACCTGTTGCAGAATCGGAGGTGGACCCAAGCGCCGTTAACGGTGCAGAGGCCACACCCATGCCGGACCCCATCAAACCCCAATTGGCCACCTTGGCCGAACAAGCCCCCGAAGGCGAGCAATGGCTGTCTGAGGTGAAGTTCGACGGGTATCGCGCCTTGACCAGGATTGACCAGGGCGAGGTCCAGATCTACACCCGCGCCGGCAACGATTGGACCGGCAAATGGCCAAGCCTAGCCGATGTGCTCAAATCGTTCCCGGTCAAGCAGGCCTGGATCGATGGGGAAGTGGTCGCGCTGGATGCCGAGGGTAAGGTGAGTTTTCAGGCATTGCAAAACAAGATGCGCCTGGGCAAGTCGGCGCAACTGGCTTATTACGTGTTCGACCTGGTCTATCTCGACGGCTATGAGCTTGCAGCCGTGCCGCTCGCCGAGCGCAAGCGGCTGTTAAAAAAGCTGATGGAGGGCATGCCGCAGGATGGGCCGATTCTCTACAGCGATCATATCGTCGGCAACGCCCACGATGTATTCGAGCATGCCTGCATGCACGGCCTGGAGGGCATCGTCGCCAAGCGAGCGGATGCTGGATATCAGCAAACGCGAGGGCGCAGCTGGCTCAAGGTGAAGTGCAAGCGGCGGCAGGAGTTCGTCGTCGGCGGATATACCGATCCCGGCGGCTCGCGGGAAGCTTTCGGGGCGCTGCTGGTGGGCGTGAACGAAGGCGATGGGCTGCGCTATTGCGGCAAGGTGGGTACGGGGTTCGACGCCAAGCGCCTGAAGACTGTTGCGGGGAATTTCACAAAACTGGAGCAGGATCGGGCGCCGTTCAGCAATCCGCCCAAAGGGGCCGAAGCGCGCGGCGTGCACTGGTTGCGACCGGAGCTGGTGGCCGAGGTGGAGTTTGCCGAATGGACGGAAGGCGGGCATATCCGCCATGCCTCGTTCGTCGGATTGCGGGGCGACAAGCCTGCGCGGGAGATCATGCGAGAGCGGCCCATCTCGGAAAAAGAGGTCGAGCGGGCCACGAAGGATACACCCACTGTTAAGCCGAAAGCCGCTGCCAAGGCTGCGGAGAGCCGATTAGCGAAACCCGGCAAAACCAATCTCGAGGGCATCGAGATTTCAAACCCGTCCAAGGTTCTGTTTCCCCGTATCGGCTTGACCAAGCTGGGCTTGGCCGAATATTACGAGGCCGTGGGCGAATGGATCGTGCCGCATCTCAAGAATCGCCCGTTGACGCTGGTGCGTTGCCCGCAAGGCGGCGAGCACAAATGCTTTTTTCAAAAACACGTCAACGAGACCATCCCCGAAGCCATAAAGCCTATCGAAGTGCCGGAAGAAGAAGGTCCCGCGACCTACATGATGGCGAATGATGTGGCGGCCGTGATCGGGCTGGTGCAAATGGGCGTGCTGGAACTGCATACCTGGGGATCGAGCAAAGGGCATCTAGACAAGCCTGACCGCATGATTTTCGACCTCGATCCTGCGGAAGATTTGCCGTGGGAAAACGTGGTGGAGGGAGCGCAGCTGGTGCACGGCTTGCTGGATGAAATCGGCCTTGCCAGTTTTCTCAAGACGACGGGTGGCAAGGGCCTGCATATCGTGGTGCCGCTCAAGCCCGAACGCACCTGGGACGAGGTGAAGCCGTTTTCGAAAGCGATAGCCGAGCACCTGGCGAACATGTTGCCTGAGCGGTTTACCTCCAATATGTCCAAGGCCAAGCGCGGCGGGCGCATTTTTATCGACTACCTGCGCAACGGGCAAGGTGCGACGGCAGTGGCGGCCTACTCAACCAGGGCCAAGCCTGAGGCCACGGTTTCCATGCCAATTTTTTGGGATGAACTTGGGGAGGGATTGCGCGCCGATACCTTTAACACCCGCAACGCTGTGGAGCGGCTGAAAAAGCTGCACGAAGATCCGTGGAAGGATTACTTCACGCTCAAGCAGCGCATTACGGCCGACATGCTGAAGATTTTTAAATAGAAAACGGTCCTGAAGACAGGAATTGCATGGCTGCAATTTGTAGCTCAAGAGGCCACGCCTGCGCTGCAGGGTGCCTGTCTCAGAACCGTGCTTTAGTAAATCGTTTTAGTGAATATCCAGACGCTTTGCCGAGGTCGCAGATTTCTTCGGCAACGTCAGTTCGAGTACGCCGTCGTTATATTTAGCTTGGGCGCCGGATTCGTCGATATCGCTGGCCAACGAGAAGCGCCGCGCCACCTTGCCGTAGTAGCGTTCCGAATGGACCACCTTGGTGCCTTCCTTGACGTCTTTTTCCTGCTTGGTTTCCGCGCTGATCGACACCAGGTTGCCTTCTATGGTGACGTGGATGTCTTCTTTCTTCACGCCGGGAATCTCGGCGTGGACGGTATAGCTCTTCTCGTCTTCCTTCACGTCCATCTTGATTTGCATGTCCGGTGCAGATTCCGCGCGCACAGGGCGGAAGAATCCGCGGAACACGTCCTCCAGCGGATCGAAGCCGGGAGAGAGTTGGAACGGATCGAAACGGGTCGGGGTAGCCATAGTATCTCCTTTCAAAACAAGTGGATTGGCGGGAGTTTCCGCTGATTAACAATATGTTGTCGGTGTGCGGAATTTCAATACGGGGAGATACGTAGAGGAATACACCGGCGCATTGGAGCGCCGATGTGATGTAACGATGAACTACAGACGTTTGATGAATACCTTGGAGCGGCGCTGAAAGTTATACAGCTGCTGCTTTTGCTTGGGCAACGCCGAGATATCCTGCTCGACGAAACCGCGTTCGATGAACCAGTGCGCAGTTCTCGTCGTGAGCACGAACAGGTGCTTGATGCCCTTCTGCCGCGCTTCTTCTTCGCAATGGTGCAGCAGTCGGTCGCCCCGTCCGCCGCCGCGGAAGGACGAATTGACGGCCATGCACGCTAGCTCCGCCATGTTTTCCTCGGCAAACGGATACAGCGCCGCGCAACCTATGATGCGGCCATCGTGCTCCATCACGTAGAAATGGTTGATCTCCATCTCCAGCCGCTCGCGGCCGCGCCGTACCAGGATGCCTTCCGCTTCAAGCGGCTCAATGAGTTGGAGAATGCCGCCCACATCGCCGATCTCTGCATTGCGCATGGTTTCCAGCGGCATTTCGGTGATCATGGTGCCGATGCCGTCGTGGGTGAACAGCTCCTGCAAGATGGCGCCGTCGGTATGGCGGCTGATGAGGTGGGTGCGCGACACCCCTCCCGCACAAGCCCGAATGGCGGCAGGCAAATAGCACAGTTCGTCCTCGCCGATGTGCTTGGCTTCCTGGTTTTGCGTGTGCCGCAGCAGGTTGCGGGCCTTCTCGGCCGTCATTTCGCGTAGCAGCTCGCCGCGCAAGTTGTGTACGCCTTCGGCATCCATCAGGAAGATCAGCTTGTCGGCGTCCAGCGCAATCGCCGTGCTCGCGGCCACGTCTTCCAACGTGAGGTTGAACGCCTCGCCCGTCGGCGAATAGCCGAGCGGCGAGAGCAGCACCAGTTCGCCATCGTCCAGCCGCTTCTGGATGCCGATCGCGTCGACCTTGCGCACCTCGCCGGTATGCTGGAGATCGACGCCGTCGCGCACGCCCAGCGGACGGGCGGTGACGAAATTGCCGCTCGCTACCCGAATGTCCGAGCCGGCCATGGGCGAATTGACCAGCCCCATCGACAGCAGCGATTCGATTTCCACGCGGATGGCGCCGTTGGCTTCTTTCACGGCTTCCATGGCTTCGTCGTCGGTGACGCGCAGGCCGGAGACGAAGCGCGTTTCGATCTTGTTGCGTTTCAACCGGGATTCGATTTGCGGACGCGAGCCGTGGACCAGCACCAGCCTGACTTCCAGGCTGGCGAGCAGGTTGAGGTCGTGCGAGAGCGCCACGAACTGGCCGTCGTCCACGACTTCGCCGCCGAAGGCGATGACGAAGGTGCGACCGCCGAAGGCGTGGATATAAGGTGCCACGGAGCGGAACCAGCTCACGAATTCCTGCGGTTGCAGCAGATTGAGCCGCGGTGCGGCTTGTGCGGAGGCACCGGCTGCGGCTTCTGCGTGAGCATACAAAAATGCGGGTGAGCAGTCGAGTGCGGTGCATAGACGCCGCAGCATGGCCTCGGACAAGCCTTGTTCGCCGCGTTCGATGCGGGATAGATTGCCGGTATCGGCCGAGGTTCGGTCAGCCAGCTGCTGTAACGTGAGGCCTAACGCCTTGCGACGTTTGCGTATGGCTTGTCCTAGCGGCATGGCTGGCTCCTGTTGTGTGTATTAGGCAAATAATAAACACATACTGCGCAATATGCAAAATTTAGGGTCAGTCGGGCGAAAATCGGGGCTATCTTAAAAAGTCGCCCCACAGGGTTTGAATGGCCGACAGCGCGGCGACGGCAGCTGTTTCCGTCCTCAAGACGCGAGGACCTAAGCGGGTGGATACGAAGCCGCACGAGGCTGCGGCTACTTGTTCTTGCGGGGACAGTCCGCCCTCGCAGCCGATCAGCAGGCACATCGAATCTTCTGGCTTGGTCAGGGTGTGCAAGGTGTGGTCGGCCTCGGGCGAAAGCATGAGCTTGAGGCCGAAGTTCTGGTTTTTGCCGAGCCAGTCGGTCAGCGAAAGAATCGGCGCCACTTCAGGAACGCTGGCTCGGCCGCATTGCTCGCAGGCTGAAATGACGACGTTCTGCCAGTGTTCGCGGCGTTTGTCGGCACGGTCACCCGAGAGTTTGACCACGCTGCGCTCGGCCGCGATGGGCTGGATGGCGTTGATGCCGAGTTCCACGGCTTTTTGTAGGGTGTAATCCATGCGGTCGCCGCTGGAGATGGCTTGGGCCAGAGTGATGGTGAGCGGCGATTCGCGTTCTACCCAGACGCGGCTGTCGATCTTCACCACGACTTCGCTCTTGCTGAGGCGGATGATCTCGCCGCCGTAGTTGTGGCCGTCGCCGTTGAAGAGCGTGACTGCGTCCCCGGCTTTCATGCGTAGCACGCGGGCCGCGTGATGGGCGGCGACTTCCGGCAATTCGACGATGGCGCCCAGGGCGAGGTTGGCGGGGCAGTGGAAACGTGGGGCGGACATGATGGGCGCTATCTGGAGATGTTAAAATTTAAGCAAATTGTAACGGTAAATAAGGAGTCAGCATCATGGTCAGCCTGCAAACCCCAGTCTGCGATTTCGGTTGGAAGGCCCCGGATTTTTCCCTGCCGGGTGTGGACGGCAAAACCTGGAGCCTTTCCGAGGTGGCCGGACCCAATGGGACGCTGGTGATGTTCATCTGCAACCACTGTCCCTACGTCAAGGCGATTCGCACGCGGCTGGTGCGCGACCTGAACGAGTTGAAAGCGATGGGCGTCAATGCTGTCGCAATCATGTCGAACGATCCCAGCGATTATCCGGAGGATTCTTTCGACAACATGAAGGCGGTGGCGGCGGAATTCAGCTTTCCGTTTCCATATCTGTTTGACGAGAGCCAGGCGATTGCTAAAGCCTACGGTGCGGTGTGTACGCCGGACTTTTTCGGTTTTAACGGCCAGCTGGAATTGCAGTATCGCGGACGCTTTGACGAGTCGCGCAAGGAGACCGCGCCGGAAGGCGTGCGCCGGGACTTGTTCGAGGCCATGAGGGAGGTCGCCGATACCGGCCGCGGACCGGCTGAACAGATACCCGGCATGGGCTGTTCCATCAAGTGGAAAGACGAATAAATCGAGGTTTCTCAATGGGCTGAACTATTGCCCTATACGCCCAACTGGGCAATAATAGCCCGATAACCTCCAAGGCGCGTGCAGTTAACGAATAGAAGTGCCTGTTTCCGCGGAGGTAAATTTCCGGGTAATCAAATTGTCCTTGCTCCACTTCCTAGAGTGGCGGCAGGGATTATTTATCTCTAATAGAAATATTTTCTCTTTTTAGGACTAGGGGATTGAATATGGCAACTCGTACTGATTTAGCAAATGCCATCCGTGCACTATCCATGGATGCTGTTCAAAAGGCCAATTCCGGTCACCCAGGCGCCCCCATGGGTATGGCGGAAATCGCCGAAGTGTTGTGGAACCACAACCTGAGCCACAACCCGACCAACCCGCAATGGGCTAACCGCGACCGCTTCGTGCTGTCCAACGGTCACGGCTCCATGCTGATTTACTCCCTGCTGCACCTGACCGGCTACGACGTCACGATGGACGACATCAAGAGCTTCCGTCAGCTGCACTCCCGTTGCGCCGGTCACCCGGAATACGGCTACGCTCCTGGCGTTGAAACCACCACCGGTCCGCTGGGCCAGGGTATCGCCAACGGCGTTGGTTTCGCCATGGCTGAAAAGCTGCTGGCCAATCAGTTCAATAAGCCCGGCCACGACATCGTCGACCACTACACCTACGTGTTCCTGGGCGACGGCTGTATGATGGAAGGCGTTTCCCACGAAGCTTGCGCACTGGCCGGCACTTGGGGCCTGGGCAAGCTGATGGCATTCTGGGACGACAACGGTATCTCCATCGACGGCCACATCGAAGGCTGGTACACCGATGACACCGCCAAGCGTTTCGAAGCTTACGGCTGGCACGTTCAGTCCGTCGATGGTCACGATTCCGCTGCTATCCAAGCCGCAATCGACGCAGCCAAGAAGGTTACCGACAAGCCTTCCCTGATCTGCTGCAAGACCATCATCGGCAAGGGTTCCCCGAACAAGTGCGGTTCCCACGACTGCCACGGCTCTGCGCTGGGCGAAGACGAAGTTGCAGCAACCCGCGCCAACATCGGCTGGAACTATCCTCCGTTCGAAATCCCCGCAGACGTCTACGCCGGCTGGGATCAAAAGGCCAAGGGTGCAGAGCGCGAATCTGCATGGAACGCCAAGTTCGACGCTTACGCCAAGGCTTTCCCGGCTGAAGCTGCTGAATTCAAGCGCCGTATGGCTGGCGAGTTGCCGGCCAACTGGAAGGAAGCAACCGACAAGATGATCGCTGCTTTCAACGACAAGGCTGAAGGCGTTGCAAGCCGCAAGGCATCGCAAAACGTGATCGGCGCTCTGGCTCCGCTGCTGCCTGAATTCCTCGGCGGTTCCGCAGACTTGACCGGCTCCAACCTGACCAGCACGGGCAGCTTCAAGCACGTGAGCGGCAAGGAACCCGGCAACTACATCTCCTATGGTGTCCGCGAATTCGGTATGGCTGCGATCATGAACGGTATGGCACTGCACGGCGGCTTGCTGCCTTTCGGCGGTACCTTCCACATGTTCTCCGATTACATGAAGAACGGTATGCGTATGTCCGCGCTGATGAAGCAACGTGTGGTCTACGTGCTGACCCACGACTCCATCGGTCAAGGCGAAGACGGCCCGACCCACCAGCCGGTCGAAAACACCTCCGGCCTGCGCTACATTCCGCGCATGACCGTGTGGCGTCCTGCTGATGCAACCGAAACCGCTGTGGCATGGGTTGCCGCTGTCGAGAAGACCGACGGCCCGACCAGCCTGGTGCTGTCCCGTCAGAACCTGCCCGGCATCAAGCACGATGCAGCGCAGATCGACCTGATCCGCAAGGGTGGTTACGTGTTCTCCGACGTTGCAGGCAAGGCTGATGTGATCATCATCGCCAACGGTTCCGAACTGGACCTGGCTGTGAAGGCTGCTGCCGAGCTGAACGCTGCCGGCACCAAGGTGCGCGTGGTTTCCATGCCGTCCACCAACGTGTTCGACGCACAAGACCAGGCTTACCGCGACAGCGTGCTGACCCCGGGCGTGAAGCGCGTGGCTATCGAAGCTGCTCACCCTGACTTCTGGCGCAAGTATGTTGGCTTGGAAGGCGCAGTGGTCGGTATCGACACCTTCGGTGAATCCGCTCCTGGCGGCGCACTGATGAAGCACTTCGGCTTCACGGTTGAAAACGTGGTCAAGACCGTTAAGTCCGTGCTGTAATACAATGCAGTAAAACAAGAAGGGGGCTGAGTAGTTGGCCCCCTTTTTGTTTGAAGCTGCTTAAAAAATTCCCGGAAATCCCACGATGCCCGGCTGTCTCAGGGCTATGGAAGTAGGTTTCCTCGAATTTTTTAAACGGCTTTTATGGAGAGGTGTGTAGTATGGCTATCAAAGTAGGTATCAATGGCTTCGGCCGCATCGGTCGCATGGTGCTCCGCGCTGCGATCAAGGATTTCCCCGAAATCGAGGTGGTGGCGATCAACGATCTGCTTGAGCCTGACTACCTTGCATACATGCTGAAGCACGACTCCGTGCACGGCCGCTTCAAGGGCGACGTCTCTGTCGACGGCAATACGCTGGTGGTGAACGGCAAGCCGATCCGCCTGACCGCCGAAAAAGACCCCGCTGCATTGAAGTGGAACGAAGTCGGTGCCGACATCGTCATCGAATGTACGGGCCTGTTCCTGACCAAGGAAACCTGTCAGAAGCACATTGACGCAGGTGCCAAGAAGGTCGTGCAATCCGCGCCGTCCAAGGACGACACCCCGATGTATGTCTACGGCGTCAACCACGACACCTACGGTGGCGAAGCCATCGTTTCCGCTGCTTCCTGTACCACCAACGCCCTGGCACCGGTGACCAAGGTGCTGAACGATGCCTTCGGCATCAAGCGCGGCTTGATGACCACCGTGCACGCAGCCACCGCTACGCAAAAGACCGTGGACGGCCCTTCCAACAAGGATTGGCGCGGTGGCCGCGGTATCCTGGAAAACATCATCCCGTCCTCCACCGGCGCAGCCAAGGCGGTCGGCAAGGTCATCCCCGAGCTTAACAAGAAGCTCACCGGCATGGCGTTCCGCGTGCCGACCTCCGACGTTTCCGTAGTCGACCTGACCTGCGAACTCGCCAAAGAAGCCAGCTACGAAGACATCTGCAAGGCCATGAAGGCCGCTTCTGAAGGCGCGCTCAAGGATGTGCTGGGCTACACCGAAGACAAGGTGGTTTCCACCGATTTCCGTGGAGAAGTCTGCCCCTCAGTATTCGACGCCGATGCAGGCATCATGCTCGATCCGACGTTTGTGAAAGTCGTGGCCTGGTACGATAACGAATATGGCTACACCTGCAACCTCATGCGACTGGTGCGTCACGTCGCCAAATAATAATCCTTGATGCGGGGGCCACACGGCCCCCGTTGTTCATCGCGCAAAGGGAACGATTATGTCCATCATCAAAATGACCGACCTGGATCTCAAGGGCAAGCGCGTCCTGATCCGCGAAGACCTCAACGTGCCGCAGAACGAAGACGGCAGCGTCGCCGACGATACGCGCATCCGCGCTTCGTTGCCGACCATCAAGCACGCGATGGAAGCCGGGGCCAAGGTCATGTTGATGTCGCACCTGGGGCGCCCCAAAGAAGGCCCGACGGAAGGCCGCTATACGGACAAGGACAGTCTGCGTCCGGTTGCCGACCATTTGGCCAAACTGCTCGGTCGCGATGTTCGCCTCTATCAGGACTGGCTAGGTAACGGTAAGAGCTACGTGCAGAACATGCAGGACGGCGAAGTGGCCGTGCTGGAAAACGTCCGCTTCAATATCGGCGAAAACAACAACGAGGACCGGCTTTCCTGGGAAATGTCCGAGTTGTGCGATATCTATGTCATGGATGCGTTCGGGACCGCGCACCGCGCCCAAGCTTCCACGCATGGCGTTGCCAAGTTCGCCAAGGTTGCCTGTGCTGGCCCGCTGTTGGCCGCCGAGCTCGAAGCTTTGGGCAAAGCACTCAAGGAACCCGCTCGTCCCTTGGTGGCGATTGTCGGCGGCAGCAAGGTTTCCACCAAGCTGACCGTGCTGGAATCCCTCTCCCATATCGTGGACCAACTGATTGTCGGCGGCGGCATCGCCAATACCTTCATCAAGGCTGCCGGCTTCAATGTCGGCAAGTCCTTGTATGAAGCAGACCTGGTGGATGAGGCTCGTCGTCTGATGGAAGCCGCCAAGGCCAAGGGCAGCGAGATTCCCGTCCCGACCGATGTGGTTGTCGGCAAGAAGTTCGACGCCAACGAACCAGCCGTAGTCAAGAAAGTCAGCGAGATCGCCGACGACGACATGATTTTCGACATCGGCCCAGAAACCGCCAAGACCTACGCTACCTATCTGCAAAAGGCCGGCACCATCGTCTGGAACGGCCCTGTCGGTGTATTTGAGTTCGACCAGTTCGGCGAAGGTACCAAGGCATTGGGCCTGGCGATTGCCGATAGCGCCGCGTTCTCCATCGCCGGCGGCGGCGACACCCTGGCTGCGATTGCCAAGTACAACATCGGCGACCGCATTTCCTACATCTCTACCGGCGGCGGTGCTTTCCTGGAGTTCTTGGAAGGCAAGAAGCTGCCCGCTGTCGAAATCCTGGAACAGCGCGGGCAGTAACCCTCTTTTCCATGCCTGGGCCAACAGCGGTCTAGGCATGGACCTTAAATTGCGGATAATGAAAATATCCTCAATTTAGAGAAGCCCATTCCGTGACCAGACGCCAAACCAAAATCGTCGCCACCCTGGGACCTGCTTCCAGTAGCCGAGAGGTGCTGGAAAGCATGATCGACGCCGGGGTCGATGTCGTCAGGCTTAATTTCTCCCACGGCACCGCGCAGGATCACATCGACCGCGCCAATCTCGTCCGCGAAATTGCACACGACCGCCATCGCCCCGTTGGCGTGTTGTGCGACCTGCAAGGCCCGAAAATCCGCATCGGCAAGTTCGAAAACGGCAAGGTACTGCTTCAGGCCGGCGACAAATTCATCCTCGACGCTAATTGCGAACTCGGCAACCAGCAGCGTGTGGGGCTCGACTACAAGGAGCTACCGCGCGACGTTGAACCAGGAGCGGTGCTGTTGCTGGATGATGGCCGTATGGTCATGACTGTCGACGATGTTCACGGTGCCGAAATCGTATGTACGGTCAACCAGACCGGCGTGCTTTCTAACAACAAGGGTATCAACCGTCAAGGCGGTGGACTTTCGGCAGCGGCCCTGACGGAAAAGGACCGAGAAGACATTCGCACGGCTGCGGCGCTAGAGGCAGATTATGTGGCGATTTCGTTTCCTCGCTGCGGTGCCGATGTGCAATTGGCGAGGGATTTGATCAAAGAAGCCGGCGGCTATGCTAGCGTGGTCGCCAAGATCGAGCGCGCCGAAGCGATTGCCGCATTATCCGAAATCATTGAAGCCAGCGATGCCATCATGGTGGCGCGCGGCGATTTGGGGGTGGAAGTCGGAGATGCCGCCGTGCCCGGCCTGCAAAAGCGCATGATCCGCGAAGCCAGGGCGCGCAACAAATTGGTGATCACGGCGACACAGATGATGGAGTCGATGATCGAGAATCCAATTCCCACCCGTGCCGAGGTTTCCGATGTTGCCAACGCCGTGTTGGATGGAACAGACGCTGTCATGCTGTCGGCGGAATCTGCTGCGGGTAAATACCCGATGGAATCCGTTGCCGCCATGCATCGCGTTTGCCTGGAGGCTGAACGGGAATACGATACCCAGGTCAACATCTACAACGGGCGTCGCACGGACGAGAATTTCCACCGGGTGGACGAATCCATCGCGCTCGCTACCATCTATACGGCCAATCATTTACACGTAAAAGCCATTGCCTCGCTGACACAATCGGGCAATACCGTAAAATGGATGTCGCGCATCAACACTCAGGTGCCGATCTATGCGCTAACGCCGGAAAAGGAAACGCGGCGCAAACTTACGCTTTACCGGGGAGTCTATCCGTTCAGGTTCGACCAAGTCAGCGATGACCGGGATGTGATCCTTCAGGCGGCAGAAGACGAGTTGCGCCGCCGCGGTGCGGCTAATGACGGCGACTTGATCCTGCTGACGATCGGCGAGCCGATCGGCAAGGCGGGCGGCACCAATACCATGAAGATTGTGCGCGTAGGACAGCACGGCAAAACAGCGGGCACTGCCTGAACATGAATTAGGAGAGCAAGTTATGGCACTAGTATCACTGAGACAACTCTTGGATCACGCTGCGGAATACAGCTATGGTCTGCCCGCATTCAACGTCAACAACATGGAGCAGATCCACGCCATCATGCAGGCAGCCGAGGCCGTCGATAGTCCGGTCATCATGCAGGGCTCTGCCGGTGCCCGCAAATATGCCGGCGAGGCGTTTTTGCGTCACATGATCGCCGCTGCCGTCGAGGCCTATCCGCATATCCCGGTGGTGATGCACCAGGACCACGGCGCGTCGCCTGCTGTTTGTATCCAGGCAATCCGTTCCGGTTTTTCCAGCGTGATGATGGATGGCTCGCTCAGGGAAGATATGAAGACGCCTGCGACCTACGAATACAACGTCGAAGTCACCCGCGGCGTGGTTCAGATGGCGCATGCGGTCGGCGTATCGGTGGAAGGCGAACTGGGGTGCCTGGGTTCGCTGGAAACCGGCATGGCGGGGGAAGAAGACGGTCATGGTGCGGAAGGCGTGCTGGATCATTCCTCGCTGCTGACCGACCCCGAGCAAGCGGCCGATTTCGTCAAGGCGACCGGGGTGGATGCATTGGCTATCGCCATCGGGACTTCGCATGGCGCCTACAAGTTCAGCCGCCCCCCCACTGGTGAAACGCTGGCCATCGGCCGTATCAAGGAAATCCACGCCCGCATCCCGAATACGCACTTGGTGATGCACGGTTCTTCCAGCGTGCCGCAGGAATGGCTCAAGATCATCAACGACAACGGCGGCGCGATTCCTGAGACTTATGGCGTGCCGGTGGAAGAAATCGTCGAAGGCATCAAGCACGGTGTGCGCAAGGTCAACATCGACACCGATTTACGCCTGGCCTCCACGGGTGCGGTTCGGCGCCACCTTTACGATCCCGCCAATGCCAAGGATTTCGACCCGCGCAAGTTCTTGATCGCCTCGACAAAGGCCATGCAGGACATCTGCCGCGCTCGTTTCGAAGCCTTCGGTTCGGCGGGGCAAGCAAGCAAGATTAAGGCGCTGTCCTGCGAAAAAATGGCTGAACGCTACAAGAAGGGCGAGTTGGCCGCGATCATCAAATAACCGCGGCCGATGATTTAAAACGCCATACAGATATTGTATGGCGTTGAATCGTCGAGGCCGGTGTTGGTGAGCCATCCGCCAGCTACCGTACTATAAGCTCTCACCGAGCCGGTGCTGGTTGTGCCATCATCGAGTACCGTATCGATCTGCTTGGCGTAGCGTCCCAACACGCCGGCCGAGCAGGCGATATAGGCCCCGCTCAATCCTGTCGGCGTAGCACCTACCACGCTAGTACTTTGAATGCCGATGCGACCGCCGTCGGCATTGCGCGGCAGAAATGTCGCGTTGCTCGGGTCTGTCGCTCCTGGCGCTAATCCAGCCAAACGAATGTGTTGCCAGAAGCGCACCGATTCATCGCTGGTATTCGTCGAGTCCCAGTTTCCCTCGATCAAACTGTTGCCGTTGCCATCCGCGCAACTGCCGTTGGCCCCGGCTGTGCAACCGGTATGCGTAGTCGAAGCCGCATCGTCGCCAGGCAACGCTTTGTATTTGTCCTGATAGCCGTAGATGAATACCTGGAGGTTCTTGAAGTCGCTCACCATGTTTTTCACCTTGGCGCTGTTGATCAGTTCCTGACCTTTCAGCACGCCGCCTAGCAACAGTCCGATGATGACGAGGACGATGGCAAGTTCGATGAGAGTGAAGCCAATCTGCTTTTTCATTTTTGTTCTCCTTATTCAAGCAGTTGTTGTGATTTTATGAAGCGGGGAGACCGCTTCGACATGCTAGCAAATCATGGCGAAGCTTGGGGTGGTTTGCAATCGAGTTGTTGAGTCCACTGCGCCAATGGAGCCAGCAGTTGGTCGCTACCTGCAATCAAGGCGCTCACGCCGCCTTGGGCATTGGGGGATGGTGCAGGCACATCGATGCTGAATTGCTGCTGCGCACCGTGGGCGCCATCTCTCACTACAGCATTGAGTTGGATGGAGACGTGGCTTGCAGTCGCGCTGTCGAAGATTTGGTCGAAGCGCGTCAGTTCGAGAGAAAGACGGCAAGGGCTAGCATTGTCGAACGCGAAGGATTGTCGCAATTGCTGAGAAAGCAGTTCTGCCGGCGGAGCTATCCAGCGGCTATTGGCATAAACACGAATCTGGCTTCCATCCTGATAGGCTATGCGATAGCGCATGTCGGTCGAGAATAAGCCCGGAGCGGCGGCAACCCCTGCGAACCGTACCGGCAGGGCAATCGACGATGTGGCAGAGACCAGGCCGAAATCGTAGGTGGCGATTGGGGAGGCGGGTTTAGCAAGGCCGGTACATCCCGACAGGGATAGCAGCGCAACAAGCAGCGCAATGGTTTTTATCATGGACGAAATCCTTTTTCGCCGGGGCCGGGCTGGGGCTGCGGCTTGCCGTAGATGAGGCTCTGGGGATGTTGCTCCAGCGTATCGACCAGGCGATGGAGGCTTTGCGCATCTCGATGCAACTGGTCGGCCAGTTCGTGCACGCGGGGCAGGGTTTCCTGATCCAGCGTCTCGCTCAATGCCGTGGATGACTGCTCGATATGCCGGCCAATGCGTTCAAATTCATCGAGCGAATGTTGAATTTTGGACAATGCGGGGCGAGCGGAATCGGAAGTCTCCTTGATGCTGGACGAGGCTTGCTTGATAGCGGAGAGCGCATCGGAGAGCTCTTGCGGATGAATGCCCGCCAGCAGCGCATTGACCTTTTCTGTCGTGTTGCGCGAAGACTTAAGCAAAGGGGCCAGTTCGGCGCTGGATTGCTCGATATTGGCAATCAGCCGGTTGATTTTCTGGGTGTTCTGCTCGTCCAGTAGGGTGTTGAGCGTTTTCATCAGCTGGTCGGTTCTTTCCAGAAGCTGCGCCGACCGGTCCAGGATATCCTTGCCTGAATTCATGAGCTGCCGCATGTCAGATTCGCGCAGGGGAATGCGGCCGTTGCCGATGGGTGTTTTGTCGGTATCGGTATCGTCCAGCTCGATATAGGAAAGGCCGGTCAGCCCTTGCGAGACGAGCTTGGCATAACTGCCGCGCGTAATGGGAATGCTGCGGTCGATGCGGATATGGATGAGGATGGCCCGCAAATCGGACTGGTCGAACGTAATCTCGCGCACCCGACCAACATCGACGCCGCGATAGCGCACCGCGACTTGGGGGTTGAGACCGGAGATCGGGTAATGCGATAGGATGTCGTATTCCGACTCGGGTCGATGCGAGCCGCTGAGCCACCAGAACCCGAGGGCCAGCGCGGCGCCCATCAGCAACGCAAAAAAGCCGGCGACAAAGGCGTAAGCACGATTTTCCATAAGTCGAGTTTAGTTCAAACGTGCCAAATGTTGTTTAACGCTGTGAAAGAAATTGCGGACGAAAGGGTGATCGACCTTGCCAAGCGCCTCGATGGGACAGTTGGCCACGATATGCTGGTCGGCAAGCACGGCGACCCGATCTGCCAGTGCACTCAACGTGGCGACATCGTGGGTGATGAACAGCACCGTCAACCCTAGCTGACGCCGCAGGTTCTGAATAAGCTCGACAAAAGCTTCGCTGCGGTCAGGGTCCAGCCCTGCTGTAGGCTCGTCCAGGAAAAGTAGTTCCGGCTCGAGCACCAAGGCGCGAGCCAGTGCCACCCGCTTGATCATCCCGCCCGAAAGCTGTGCCGGCAGTAGCTGGGCATGTTCGGGTTCCAGTTCGACTAGTGCCAGCTTGTGCATGACCAATAGATGAATGGTGTCCTCGTCGAACTGGTGCAATTCGCGGAGCGGAAAGGCAATGTTGTCGAATACGTTGAGCGCAGAAAACAGCGCACCGTGCTGGAACAACATGCCGAACCGATTTCGCAATTGCCGTTGCTGGTCGCGGTTGAGTTTGCCCAAGACGTATCCGAACAATTTGATTTGACCGCTGCTAGGCTGCGTCAGCCCGATAATGTGGCGCAGCAACGTCGTTTTGCCGCTGCCGGACCCGCCGACGAGGGCCATGACTTCGCCCTTGCGCAGGGTGAGGTCGAGGTTGCGATGCACGACGAGTTTGTCGAACTCGGTCCAAAGATGATGGATTTCGCAAACGATGGGCTGTTCGCTAGTGCTCATAGTGTCGTTCGCGGCCTCGCTCATAATCCTATGGACCGCGTAAGGATGGCGAAAACGGCGTCAACCAGGATGACCACGGTAATGGCGACCACGACCGAGGCCGTAGTGCTGGATGACAGGCTTTCCGTATTGGGCTTGATGCGCAAGCCGAAATGACAAGCGACGAGGGCGATCAGCAGGCCGAACATCAGCGCTTTCAGCATGGCCAACGTGAGATTGACGGGTTTAACCGCACGCGGCAGGTATTCAATGAAGAAGTCGAAGCTGATACCGAGCTGCAGCTTGGCCGCTAGCATGGCACCCAGCAGCGCCCAGCAGGATGTCCAGAACACCAGCAAGGGCGCTACCGCTACCAGGCCCACTACCTTGGGCAGTACCAAGCGTAGCACTCGCGAAATGCCCATGGCGGCCAAGGCGTCGATTTCCTCGGTGACGCGCATGACGCCGATTTGTGCTGTCATTGCCGAGCCGGAGCGTCCTGCAACCAACACAGCCATGAGAATCGGGCCGAATTCTCGGATGATGGACATGCCGAGGATGTTGATGATGAAGATGTCCGCCCCGAACTTGCGCAACTGCAAGGCCATGAGATAACTCATGGCGATGCCGATCATGAATCCAACCAGTGCCGTCACCGGCAATGCCATGACACCACCTTTGTAGATATTGGCGGAGATTTCCTTCCATGGAATCTGCCTGGGCTTGCGGAAAAGATAGCCGATTTCCAATACCAGCGCGCCGACCAGCATGACGAAATCGACGAGGTGGCGGATAAAGTCGAAGTAGTAGCACCAAGCGCCCTTGAGCATGTCGCGCAGGGTAATGGGCGGCTGTTCGAGACTGTCGCGACGCGGCAAGGCGGCCAGGGTGGCTAACTGCTCGGCCTGTTCCGGCCGCAACAAAACGCGGTCGCCCAAGGTATATTGCCAGCCTTGCAGCAGCATGGCGCCGGCGGCGCTATCCAAACGCTCGACTTCCCGCAAATCCCAGCGCAACTGCGGATCTGCGAATAGCGGGGCCAACTGCTCGCGCAGCCGTGCGAAATGGCCCTTGGTCTGCCGTAACGACCAGTCGCCGCTCAGTACCACGCGCGGTGGGTTATCCTGCTCTCGATGGACGCGAAACGCCGCGTCTGTCATGCCGTTCTCCCGAAAATGTCTTGCTTAATCCGTGTAATTTGGCTGGGCTATAATGGCCCGCTTGATCCATAACAACAGGTCGATGCTATGAAAAGCTATCGTAAGGAACTTTGGTACAACGCGCCAACCCGCGTCGCATTTATCAATATTACCCCGCAAATCCGCGAATGCCTCGCTGAGAGCGGCGTGCGCGAAGGCTTGGTGTTGGTGAATGCCATGCATATTACCGCCAGTGTGTTCATCAACGATGACGAATCTGGCTTGCATCACGATTACACGCAATGGCTGGAACGCCTGGCACCGCATGAGCCGGTGAGCTCCTATCGCCACAATGATACCGGCGAAGACAATGCGGACGCCCACATGAAGCGCCAGATCATGGGCCGCGAAGTGGTGGTGGCCGTGACCGACGGCAAGCTGGATTTCGGTCCTTGGGAACAGATTTTCTACGGCGAATTCGATGGCCGCCGCAAGAAGCGTGTGCTGGTGAAGATTATCGGCGAATAACGTTCTATCAGTAAAAGTTCGCGCAGTAAAAATACAAACGGGCCCGAAGGCCCGTTTGTATTTTTAAACGCTACGAGAGCGCTAATATGGCTGGTTTAGCCCAGCAGCTTCTTCAGCCAACCGAACAGGCCACCGCTGCTCTTGGACTCGCCGGAAGCGGCGTCGACCAGTTCGCGGATTTCGCGAGCCGCCACTTCAGGAGCCTTGGCACCGGTGATTGCGCCGCCCACGACGATGATGTTCGGGCCGGACTTCACAACTTGCTGAACGGTGGATTGCTTGATGCCGCCAGCGACGGAGACCTTGACGTTGAGGCCGAGGGCAACCAGGGCAGCCAGGTCGGCAAACGGGGTCTGGCCAGCCAGTTGTTGGTCGATACCGGTGTGGATGCCGATGATGTGTGCGCCCAGCTTGGCAGCTTCGTTTGC
This sequence comes from Novimethylophilus kurashikiensis, assembly GCF_003112435.1. GTDB lineage: Bacteria > Pseudomonadota > Gammaproteobacteria > Burkholderiales > Methylophilaceae > Novimethylophilus > Novimethylophilus kurashikiensis. The sequence goes on along the minus strand of NZ_BDOQ01000003.1, from coordinate 416,494 downwards.
GCGGGCAGCCTTATCTTCGACATTGATCAGGTCGACTTGGGCTTGCTTGCCGTAGGCGTTTGCAACGTCGATCACACCTTTGATGGTGCCGAGGTCGGCGGTGCCCAGAACGGTACAAATGTCAGCGCCAGCCTTGTAGAAAGGCTCGGCTTCGTAATAACCCGCATCCATGGTCTTCAGATCGGCGAAGATCAGCTTGTCAGGATGTTGGGCGCGTACAGCCTTCACCAGTGCCAAGCCGTTGTGTTTCAGATTGGGGGTACCGATTTCGATGATATCGACATAAGGGGCGGCTTGACGGGCAAGTGCCAGAGTTTGATCGAAATCCAGACAATCGAGTGCGACTTGGATTAAAGGTTTTGCCATGGTGCGTCCTCCGAATGATTAAGGTTAGTTGCAGGCTTATAGTGCGTATTTTTCGACATCTTAAATGATGTTGCAGCCTAGTTACATTTTAGACGGTTCCCGGTGCGCGTCAACCTTTGACATGTAAATGCGAACGATGTAAGTGCATTTATTTTTTGACTTTTTCCCAATCGAAGTGCGGTCCGGGGTCGGTTTTTCGATCCGGCGCGATATTCGAATGCCCCGTGATATCAGTAATGGAATAACGAGCCCTGATGGCGGTGATCAAATCGTTGAGAATGGCGTATTGTGCCGCTTCAAAATCGCAGTCGTCGGTGCCTTCCAGTTCGATGCCGATGGAGAAATCATTGCAGCGTTCCCGCCCCTGCCACGACGATACGCCGGCATGCCAGGCGCGTTTGCTGCAAGGGACGAACTGAATGAGTTCGCCCGAGCGGCGGATGAAGAAATGGGCAGACACGCGCCGTTGGTAGATCTCGCGGTAATAAGGATGCTCGTTTGGATCCAGTTGGTTGGTGAACAGTTGCAGGACACCCGGGCCACCGAATTGATTGGGCGGCAAGCTGATGTTGTGGATGACGATGAGATCGATATCCGCCCCTGTCGAACGCTCGTCGAAATTGGGAGAGGCGATGAATTCCACGCCCCCCGCAATACCGTCTTCATCAAGAACGATGGGAACTCTGCGGCAAATTCCGTTATCCATTAAAATCTCGGCGCTATTAAACAATATGGTGATTTTATGATTTTTCTCGAACTGGTTTTCATGCTGCTGGTTATCCTGGTGGCAGCGGAAGTATTTACCAACGCGCTGGAGCATCTCGGCGAAAAGCTCAAGATTTCAGAAGGCGTGACCGGCTCGCTGTTTGCGGCTGTCGGTACCGCATTGCCAGAAACCTTGGTGCCGGTGCTCGCGCTGCTGGGTGGCACCGCGAATGTGACTACCAACGAGGAAATCGGCGTCGGGGCCATTCTCGGGGCCCCGTTGATGCTCTCTACGTTGTCGATCTCGCTGCTGGCCTTTGCCGTACTTAAGTTGCGCGGCGCCAAAGGCGAATTCAAGCCCGAAAAAACCGGTTTTGTGCGCGATCTGAATTTCTTCATCGCTGCCTTTGCCTTCTCCACGCTGGCATTGTTCATTCCGCATACCCAGCTCGCTATCCGTGGTGCCTTGGGTTTCACCTTGGTGTTGACGTATTTTATCTACATCATGCTGACACTGCGTGCATCCAGCGCATTGGTGGAAGAAGGCCATGCAACTGAGGCGGATGCGCCCATGTTCTTATGCCGCATCGGTTTGCCTAACAATATGCCGATCATTCTGTTGCAGCTAGCTTTAGGGCTCGGTTTGCTCGTTGCCGGCGCTAAGGGGTTTATCCACGGCGTCGAGCAAGCCGCTGCGCTGCTGGGGATTTCCGCGCTGTTGCTGTCGTTGCTGATTATTCCGATTGCCACCGAGTTGCCGGAGAAGATCAACAGCATCCTGTGGGTACGCAAGGATAAAGATACCCTGGCTTTCGGCAACATCACGGGTGCTATGGTGTTCCAGGGAACGCTGCTGCCGGCTATTGGCATCATGCTCACTCCGTGGGAGCCGCGCCGTGAAGTGCTGGCGGGCGTGGTGATTACTTTGATCTCGGCGCTGTGGTTACGGTGGATGGCTTCGCGCGGAAATCTTAAGGTCTGGCACGTGTGGGTCAACGGGGGGCTTTATCTCAGCTACCTCACCATCGCACTTTCCTGATCGCCTGCGTTATTCGTCCTTGCCGAGCCCCAGCTTGGCAAGGCGATACCGTAACGCCCTAAAGCTTACGCCCAGTAGTTTTGCCGCCGCCGTGCGGTTGTTGTTGGTTTTCTCGAGCGCATCCAGAATAGCCTGCTTTTCGAGGCTCTCAAGATATTCCGGCAACGGCATGTCGCTAGGCATCGCCGGGGACGCCGTTCTGGTCGTGCCTGTCCCGGTTTCGAGGTATAGGTCGACCTCCGTGATGCTTTCGCCATCGCACAAGGCCAAGGCTCGCTCCAAAACGTTTTCAAGCTCGCGTACGTTGCCTGGGAAGGCATGTTGGGCTAGCGCGGCCTCGGCCCCGGCGTTTAATGCCGGAACATCCATTCCGAGCGCGGCCGCTTGCTTCTCCAGGATGCGCTGCGACAAACGGGGGATATCCTCAGGCATTTCACGCAAGGCCGGCATTTTGAGCTCGATGACGTTGAGCCGGTAATACAGGTCTTGGCGGAACTCGCCGTTTTCAAGCATTTGAGCCAGGTTGCGATGCGTGGCGCTAATGATGCGGACATCCACCGGCTCTTCCTGCGTACTGCCGATCTTGCGAATCTTTTTTTCCTGGATGGCGCGCAACAGTTTGACCTGCATGGGCAAGGGCAGGTCGGCGACTTCGTCCAGAAATAATGTGCCGCCAGTGGCGGCCTGGAAAAATCCCTCGCGGTCCTGATTGGCGCCTGTGAACGCACCTTTGCGATAGCCGAAGAATTCGCTCTCGATGAGGTTTTCCGGCAGTGCGCCGCAATTGACCGCGACGAATGGGCCTTCCCGACGGGGCCCGCTGGCGTGGATGAGCCGGGCTGCGAGTTCCTTGCCTGTGCCCGACTCCCCTGAAATATGGACCGGCGCTTGGCTGCGCGCCAGTTTCTCGATCATGGCGCGGACTTGGCGGATAGGTGCCGATTCGCCGAACAAGGTGTGTTGTTGATCGGTTTTTGCATTGCCGGCGGTGGTAAGACGCAGTGCGCTTTCGATGAGCGGCCGCAATTGTTTAAGCGAGATCGGTTTGGATAGGTAATCGAAAGCTCCGGCCTTGAGCGCGGCAACGGCATTTTCCGCGCTGCCGTAGGCGGTGATCACCGCCACTGGCACGCCCGGCTTGAACTGGGTGATATGACGTACCAGGTCTAGGCCGCTGCCATCGGGAAGCTTCATGTCGGTGAGGCACAACCCGTATTCGCGTCGCTCCAAAAGCGAGCGCGCTTCTTCCAGGTTGCTGGCGCTGTCGGCGCTGATCTGCATGCGCTCCAGGGTGAGCACGAGCAGTTCGCGGATGTCGGCCTCATCGTCCACGATCAGGCATGACGCCTGCTGATTCATAGTCCTCTCCTGGCGTGAATTCGGAACATGGCACCTCGTTCCGGGGGGGCGATATATTCTATCCAGGCGCCGTTGGCTTCGCAGAGTTCTCGGGCAATGTAAAGCCCAAGGCCGGTGCCGCTGGATTCGGTGGTGAAGAACGGTTCGAACAAGTGGGAAAGCGCGTCGTTACTCACGCCTGGGCCATCGTCCTGAATGTCGATCTGTATGCGAGTGCTGGCGACGGTGACCGATAGCTGAAGGCTGCCTTCGGTTTTTTGCGAGTGACGCCAGCCGTTGCGGCACAAGTTCCAAAGAATCTGTTGTAGCTGGCGCGGGTCGAATAGGATGGGCGGCAGGTCGGTGACCGGTCCGAGTGAAAATCCCCCCGCCAGAATATTCTCGGTTTGGCAGAACTGGGTATGGAATTCAGGGAGAAATAAGCCCGGAACGATAGGTTCGGGCTTGGCGCGGTCGCGCCGGTTCAGTTGCAGGACGTCCTGCACCATGCCGTCGAGACGCTGCACATTGGCACCGATAATATTCAGCAAACGTTGCTGGGTGGGATCGCTGGCCGCGTCTTCCAGCAACAGCTGCGATGCATGGCTGATGGCGCTTAAAGGGTTGCGTATTTCATGCGCAATATTCGCTGTGAGACGGCCGAGCGCTGCCAACTTCAACTGCTGAGCCTGCGACTGGAGCTGGCTTTGATCGCTGACGAAGACGACCGCACCTAACTCCCTGCCTGAACCTACCTGGGCCAGGCGCAGTTGCAACTCGCGACCGGCGACGGGAAATGTGTAATTGTTTTCCAGGCCGGATTTTCCCGACATCCAGCTATGCAGCAGTGCGGCCAATTGGGGCGCAGAATCCTCCAGCAAGGTGTCTTCCGAAGCATTTTCCATCCCCATCAAAATGCGTGCTTGCTCATTGAGCTGCCGGAGCTTGAGGTGGCGGTCGACGACCAGCACGCCGTCCGGCATGTCGCGGATGATTAATTGGTTAACCTCGGCAAGATTGGCGAGGTCCACGCCGCGCTGCGAGGCCAGGGCTTCGCTTTCCTCGGTGCGTCGTGCAAAACTGTAGGCCAGCAATGCCGTGGCGAAGAAGCTGAGGCTGAGCATGACTGCATGCGTGTAGTCCTCGAACTGCTCGTTCCAGGCGATGAATTGCCAGGATTGTTCGAGCAGAACTGCGATCGAGGCGGTGGCCGCATAAAACAGGGCAAGCCGTCCGTGACTGACTAGGCTGGCGGCTGCGATCGACACCACCAGCAGCAGGCCGAAGCCGCTCTTGACGCCGCCGCTGGCATACATGATGGTAGTAATGAAGGCGATGTCGGCCAGCACTTGTACGGTAAGCTGACGATTGAAACGTGGCCAGCGAACCTTGGCAGCAATGAAAGAAGCAGCGCCGAAAACGAGGTAAAGCCCCGACGCAGTACTGAACAATCGTGCATCGTAGTCTGCCCAGGACTGATGCTGGGCCATGACTTGGCCTACGGTCAGCAGAACGCCGGCGACAACCAGGCGATACAGGTTAAGCAGCAGCAGTGAGCGCCAGTAACCTTCGGGACGGGTGCCCATCAAGTCATCACCGTGCTTTGCGTTGCAGAAAATGCGCTTCGCAGCAGTAATGCCTGCCGCCGGCGGAAATCGCTTCCGTGTCGGGCAGATGAACGCTGCACACCTCACATTGGACCATATTGCCGTGTTTAACGGGCGGCGAAGACGGGCCAGTGGGGCGGGATTGGCGCTTGAGAATGGCGATCAAAATCCAGATCGCCAAGAGCAGTAGCAAGACCTTGAACATGCGCCGATTGTACCCAAAAACCGGGGATCAACTGCTATGATTGAGGCCGATTATGGCAACTCCCAAGGAATTATCGGATTTTCTCGCGCAGGCGGAGCGACGTGCTTTCCGCCAGACCGCTTATGCGGTGCGGGACGACCACGCTGCGCTGGATATCGTGCAGGACGCCATGATGCGCCTCGCGGAAAAGTACGGAGCCCAGCCGGCGGCGGAGTTTCCCATGTTGTTCCAGCGCATTTTGCAGAATGCCATTCGCGATTACTTTCGCCGTCAGAAGGTCCGCAACATGTGGACCACGCTGCTGTCGGCTTTCGGCGGCGGCAGGGACGACGACGAGGAGAGCGACCCGCTCGAAATCCTCGAGGGCGATCCTGACGAGTCAGCCCAGAACGATCCCGCAGCCGAACTTTCTCAAAGCCAGACGCTGGCTGCCATCGAGCGCGCGCTGGAAAAACTGCCCGCACGTCAACGCGAAGCCTTTCTGCTGCGTTACTGGCATGATATGAATGTTGCCGAGACGGCCGAAGCCATGGGTTGCTCCGAGGGGAGCGTCAAAACCCATTGTTCGCGGGCCGTGCATGCGCTTTCCTCAATGTTGCGTACGGAGGGAATCGAATTATGAAAGACGAAGCCCAATTTGCTAAAAAAATAGTCGGTGTGCTGGACCAGCGCGAAATCGATGCCGATACGGCGCGAAAGCTGGCGGAAGCGCGTCAAAAGGCCGTGGCTGCAATGGCGCAGCCTGTGCATGTGGCGGCATTGCGACCGGTGGTAGCGGGCTGGCATCAGATCGTCGAGTTTTCGCATGAAGGGGGGTATCGCTTCTGGTTGCCGGTCATGTTGCTGCTGGCGGGCCTGTTTGCGGTGCTAAGTTCAAATGTTTCGCAATACGGCAATGCGCCCATCGATACCGATGCGCTGCTGCTGGCGTCCGACTTGCCGCCGGAGGCCTATGCCGACAAGGAATTCGTTGCATGGTTAGAGCAGTCCTCGCAGTAGCCGTCCTGTGTTTTGCCGCGCTGGCGCATGCGGAGAACGAACCCAAATGGTCGCAGCTGACCGACGATCAGCGTCAGGTGTTATCACCTCTCGGTGGTGAATGGGATACGTTGCGCCCATGGCAGCGCGAGAAGATGCTCGACATCGCCCGCGATTACCCGCGCATGTCCAAAGACCAGCAGTTGCGCGTGCAGAAGCGGCTTTCCGAATGGAGCCGCATGACGCCTTACGAGCGTGAGGGTGCACGCAAGCAGTATCAGCAGTTCCGTTCCTTGCCCCCGGAAAAACAAGAAGAGCTGCGCCGCAAGTGGCGTGAGTATCACAATCTTCCCGAGTCCGAGCGCCAGAAATTGCGCAACGGGCCGCCTGCGCCTGCGCCGGAAGACGACCTGGGCAATTAACCGTTAGATGCATACTCCTAGCTTGATGCGCCGGGTTGCTGCCGCGCTGTATGACGGCTTGCTGCTGGCTGCCGTGCTGTTTTTCTCGGCTTTTCTATTCCTGATAGTCTTCGGTAGCGCGGTTGCGCCGCCCAAGCGTTATTTCTTCCAGATCTATTTGTTGGCGGTGATGGGGGCTTATTTCGTTTGGTTCTGGACGCATGGTGGCCAAACGTTGGCCATGAAAACCTGGAAAATCCAGGTGGTTGCCGTGCACGGTACGATGACGCCCGCTTTGGCTATTGCCCGGTATTTGCTTGCTGCGGCAGGATTAGGATTCTTTGGGGCCGGTTGGTGGTGGATGCTGTTCGACCGCGAGCATCTTCCGCTGCACGACCGCCTTACCGGCACGCGTGTTATCGCGGTCGTCCCTGACTAATGCCGTTCCATCCAGACCAGCATCCCCACCCCTGAAATCAGAAACAGTAGCGTAGGTGTCGTGGCGCTGAGGATAGGTGGCCAGTCGTTCAGCAGTCCGACATGGATGAAGAGGCGATTGAAGACTTGGTAGACGATTCCCAGCATAATCCCCGCGAAAATCTTGCCGCCGATGCCGCCTGAGCGCTGGTGCAGGAATCCGAAAGGCAGCGCCAGCACCATCATCACGATGCAGGCTACCGGGAACACCAGCTTGGTCCATAAAGCGATCTGCTGGCGCGAGGTTTTCTGATGATTCTCGCTTAGGTGCCGGATGTAGGAGTAGAGATTCCAGGCCGCCATTTTCTCGGGAACGACCAGCAGGATATTCAATAGCTCGGGCTTGACCGCCGATTGCCAGTAAGCCTGGTTGAAATGCACGGAGCCCGCGCTATTTTCCTTGAAGGTTGTTTGCGTAACGTTGTTGAGGCTCCACTTGTCGTTTTCGTAGTAGCCGCTCTGGGCGTTATCTACCACGCGCAGGTGAAAGTCTCGGTCGAATTCGTAAATATGGATGTTGCGCAGGCTGCTATCCGGCAGCACCTCCTCGATATTGACGAAGCTGGGGCCGTCCTTGATCCACAAGCCTGAGCGGAATTCCTGGGCCACTACGTCGTCCTTGGCTTGCAATCGCATTTTTTGCGCGGCTTTTTCGCTGACTGGGGTGATCAGTTCGCCGATAATGAACGTGATCAAGGCAAACACCAATCCGATTTTTAGCATGGCGATGCCAATGTCAGCGCGGGATAAGCCGCTGGCTCGCATGACGACGAGTTCGGAGTGTCGCGAGAACTGCGCCAGGGCATACATGGCGCCCAGCAGTACGGAAACCGGTGCTACCTCGTACACATGGCCCGGTGCCGAAAGCAGTACGAACAGCAGCACCATCCCTAGGTTGTAAGTGCCGTGGCCGAGGCTATCCAGTTCCTGGATCAAATCGAAGAAGGAGAACATGGACAACAAGCCGAGGGCGACCATGGTCGTCGTGCCGATGATTTCCCGGGCGAGGTAGCGGTTGACGATACTCATCTGGATAACCATTTAGGCAGCAGCGGCAGCAGGAACAGTCGCCGGTAGAACAGGTACACGAATAGCATGAACACGAGCACGTGCGCAGGCCATAGGCCGATCAGCGGTGTGAGCTTGCCGCGTACGACCCAGGATTGAAGAATGGACAGGATGTTGTTGTAGATGATGTAGACCAGCAACGCCAGGATCAGGTTGGCCGAACGTCCGGCACGGGGATCCACGAAAGAAAGCGGGATGGCGAGCAGCACCAGCAGGAAGGCCGAGATCGGCAATGAAAGCCGCCATTCCAATTCGGCCGCATTGTCGGGAGAGCGTTCGGTCAGCAGTTGCGTGCTTGGTTTCGAGCGTGGCGTGGGTGGCTCCTGCTTGGCTTCAGCAGGTTCGATGCGCAGCACATAGCGTTCGAACTCCATGACGCCGAATTCCGGGGTGTTGGGCTTGTTTTCGTAGCGCCGACCATTCATCAAGGTGAGGAAAGAATCGCCGTTGCTGGCTGTTTCGTGTTGGCCTTCTTTTGCGACGATGATCCCTAGTTTTTGATGCTGCATGGACTGGGCGAAAATATTATTGATTTTATTCTGCAGAGTTGAGTAACTTTCGACGAAATATACCCGTTCAGAATTTTTCGATTCCTTAAACATGCCGGGGATGATGGCCGATATTTCATCGCTGCTATCCATCTGTTCCCGGTATTCGATACCTTTTTCCACCGCCCAGGGCGCCACGAACAAGCTGAGCAATGCAATTACGGCGATGATAGGCATGGCAAAGGTGAGCAGCGGGCGAATGAGTGCATAAATGCCCTGTCCCGAAGTGAACCACACGACCATTTCGCTGTCTCGATGCCAGCGGGACAACGTCATCAACACAGTGACGAACAAGGTCAACGTGAGCAACAAAGGCAAGAAACGCAACACGCTGAAGCCCAGCAGCGTGCCGATGGCATCGCTTGCCACCCCGCCTCTGGCTGCGAATCCGAGATAGTAGGTAATACGTTGTGCCACCATGATGCCGAGCAAAACCAGAAAGGTGCTCAATGCTGTGGAAAACAGCTCTTGCAGCAATGAACGTTTAAAAATCATGGGGGTTTTGACGATCTTGGTGAAAGAGGTAGATAATCTTGAAAAATGTCTTTGAATCTAAGGAAAAGGCTTACTCATGGAATTTAGCATAAAAAACGGGAATCCGGAAAAGCAGCGCAATGCCTGCGTCATCGTCGGCGTATTCGAGCATCGTAAATTATCCGATGCTGCTGGTGCCATCGATCGTGCCGCCGACGGCTATCTGTCGAGCCTGCTGCGCCGTGGTGACATGGACGGCAAGCTGGGTTCCACGTTGCTGGTCCACAATGTGCCGGGCACGCTGTGTGAGCGTGTGTTGCTGGTCGGTTGCGGTAAGGAGCGCGAGTTCAACGATCGTGCTTATCGCCAGGCCGTACTGGCTTCCGTGAAGGCCTTGGACGGTACCGGAGCATCCGACGCCGCGAGTTTCCTGGCTGAATTGACGGTGCGCCGTCGCGATCTGGGCTGGCGGGTCGAGCAAATGGTCGAGATCACCTCGGACGCCGCTTACCGTTTCGCCCACCCTAGCTGCAAGAAAGAAGAAGAGCGCCGCGGGTTGTCCCGCCTCATCATCAACGTCCCGCAGCGTAACGACCTTAAGCGCGTCGACGTGGCATTGAAGCGCGGCCTGGCCATTGCCGGCGGTGCGCGCATGGCGAAGGACCTAGGTAATCTTCCCGGCAATATCTGCACTCCCACCTATCTTGCCCAGCAGGCGCAGGAACTGGCTAAGAGCTACAACCTTGAAATCGAGGTGCTCGAGCGCGACGACATGGAAAAGCTCGGCATGGGTTCGCTTCTGTCAGTCGCCCGCGGCAGCCGTCAACCGCCCAAGCTCATCGTGCTGCAATACCGCAAGGGCAAGGCCAGCCAAAAGCCGTTGGTTTTGATCGGCAAGGGCATTACCTTCGACGCGGGCGGTATTTCCCTGAAGCCGGCCGCCGAGATGGACGAGATGAAGTACGACATGTGCGGCGCCGCGAGCGTGCTCGGTACCATGAAGGCTGTCGCTGAAATGGACTTGGCCATGAATCTCGTCGTGATCGTTCCGACTTGCGAGAACCTGCCCGACGGTGATGCCAATAAGCCGGGCGACATTGTCACCAGCATGTCCGGCCAAACCATCGAAGTGCTGAATACCGACGCGGAAGGCCGTCTCATTCTGTGCGATGCCATGACCTATGCGGAGCGCTTCGAGCCTGAGGCGGTGGTCGATGTGGCTACCTTGACCGGCGCTTGCGTCATTGCTCTGGGCCATCACGTCAGCGGTCTTTTTGGCAATGAAGAAGGACTGGTCAAGGAGCTCACCAATGCCGGCGACGAGTCGTTCGACCGCGTATGGGCCATGCCGCTCCTGGACGAGTACCAGGACCAGCTCAAGAGCAATTTCGCCGACATGGCCAATATCGGCGGGCGTGCAGCAGGCAGTATTACCGCGGCTTGCTTCCTCTCGCGTTTTGCGAAGAAGTACAACTGGGCACACCTGGATATCGCCGGTACGGCCTGGAAGTCGGGCAAAGACAAGGGCGCGACCGGCCGTCCTGTGCCGCTGCTGGCGCATTTCCTGCTGAAGCGCGGCGGGCATCACCACGCTTAGTCGATGACGCAGATCGATTTCTATTTCAACTCCAGCGACAAGTACCGTCTGGCTGTACGGCTGGGCGCCAAGTCGCTGGAGCAATCGACGCGCATTCTCGTCCTGACGCCGGATGTCGATGCCACCGAGCGGATGGAAATGCTGTTCTGGACTTTACAGCAGACAAGCTTTTTCCCGCATTGTCGCAGCCACCATGCCTTGGCGAGCGAAACGCCCATCATCATTGATCATGAGGCGGAAACGCTGGTGCACGACGAACTGCTTCTGAACCTATGTGACTCCTACCCTCCGTTTTTCAGCCGCTTTCAGCGGTTGATCGAGATCGTTGGCCCGGATGACGCAGACAAGGCTGCTGCTCGTCAGCGGTACAAGTTCTACCGCGATCGCGGCTATGAAATTCGCCAGCACGACATGAGCGGCAAGCGCGTATGAGCGATTATCCGACGCAGCGCGACGATGAGCGCTTCCAGCAGGTATTGGGACGGCTGGATGCCCTGGTGCGCCGAGGGCAGGGCGATGAGATGCCGCCCCCGCCTCCCCCCGCGGTCTCGGAGGCGACTATTCCGGTTTTGACTGAGGTGTATCAACCGGAAGAAAGCGAACAACTGCGTCCGCATGGTGAACAAAGCTTATTGCACGAAGTAGAGGCGGTGGTTCTGGATGCAGTGCCGGAAATGGCAAAGATGCTGGCTGATGCCGTTGAGTCGCAGGTCAAGCCTACGGTGAATCAGGTGTTGGACGCGGTCATTGCTGAAATGCGCCCTCAAATCGAAGAGAAAATCCGCCAGCGCCTGATGCAGGCACTGGCGAATCATTGCGGTTAGTTCGAGATGTAACGGGCTGCCGTCAGGGCGGCTTCGTAATTGGGTTCATTGGTGATTTCAGGCACCAGTTCCGCATACAGCACCTTGTCGTTCTCATCGAGCACAATCACGGCCCGGGCGCACAAGCCGGCCAACGGATAATCCGTGATCATTACCCCGTAATCCTTGTTGAAGTCGCGGCCGCGCATGGTGGAAAGCGTGACTACGTTCTGCAGGTTTTCAACAGCGCAGAAGCGACCTTGGGCAAAAGGCAGGTCTGCCGAGATCACGATCAGGACGGTATTTGGCAGCAAGCTGGCGATTTCGTTGAACTTGCGGGCAGACGTTGCGCAAACCGGTGTATCGAGGCTGGGCACGATGTTCAGGATTTTGCGCAGGCCGGCGAACTGGCTCAATGAGACATCGCTTAAGTCCTTGTCTACAAGCATGAAACTGCGAGCGGTGTCGCCTACTTTTGGGAACGTGCCCCCCACATTCAAAGGTTCGCCTTTGAGGGTTACGGTCGTCACGGTGGATCCTCCTTCTTATTAAGCGGTCAGTCGGTTCAAGTATGCCTCCTGCGGCATTGCCTTGCAAGGCGCAAATGCCATTTCAAGCGTCAAGGAAAAGTGTGTTAAAGCTGTGACGAAATTTCACGATATACATGAGTAAGAGCTTCTAGCTTGCTGATTTTCTTAATGACAAGCTGAGGCGTTTTGGCTATGATTGGCCCGGTTCATTAAGGAGGTTGTCATGCGGCGTTTGAATTTCATCATCTGCGGACTGCTAGCGGTATCCTTGATGCCTGGGGCTGCTTTTGCGGAACAGCAAAAACAACGTCCGGTCGCTGTGAAAAAAGCCCAACACAAGAAGGCAATCCATAAGAAGAAAGTCGCTGCTGCCAATCCCAAGCGCATCATCAGCACGCTTCGTTCAGACAAGCAATACAGTGCGCGCAAAGTCGCGTTCCATCCCAATGGCGGGGACGATTCCGTGTTCGTCACGCCCGGCGGAGAATTGCGCTTGGCTTCGTCCAAGGCGCTGATCGTCAATCAAAATACCGGCGAAACGCTCTACGCCAAGAGTACCGATACGCCCACACCCATCGCATCCGTCACCAAACTCATGACGGCCATGGTCATGCTGGATCAGCAGTTGCCCATGGATGAAGTGCTGACCATCGGCGAAGGCGACGTCGATATGCTCAAGGGTACCAGTTCGCGTCTGCGTGTCGGTACGCAATTGTCGCGCCGCGATTTGCTGCAACTCGCGTTGATGTCGTCGGAAAATCGTGCTGCCTTTGCGCTGGCCCGGACTTCGCCGATCGGCGTATCTAATTTTGTGGCCGCCATGAATGCCAAGGCAACTGCTTTAGGAATGACGCATAGTCACTTTGTCGACCCTACCGGCTTGAACAGCGAAAATGTTTCCACAGCTGAAGATTTGGTAAAGATGGTCAAGGCAGCGTACCAGTATCCGGAAATCCGCACGGTAACTACCACGCCCGAGTACAGTGTGGCCGTGAACGGCTATCGTCAGCCGCTGGAATTCCGAAACACCAATATTCTCGTGCGTAACGGTACCTGGGATATCGGCCTTTCCAAGACCGGCTATATCAATGAGGCAGGGCGCTGCCTGGTCATGCAGGCCAAGATCGCCGACCAGCCGCTCATCATTGTGCTGCTGGATTCGTGGGGTAAATTCACCCGGATCGGCGATGCACAGCGTATTCGCAAGTGGATGGAAAGCAGCAACACCAAGCAGCGTGTTGCCGGTTCCGTCAGTTGAGCTACTAGTTAATTTGAGAAGTGCCCGAAGGCCAGCTAATCAGCTGGCCTTCTTTTTTGCCGCAGTCTTGCGTGCGGCCGGCTTCTTGGCGGTGCCGCCCTTTTCCTTCTCGGCCTTGGCGGCCAGCAGCTCCAGGGCGTGCTCCAGCGTGATGTCGTCAACACTCTCGCTCTTGCTCAAGGTGGCGCGCAGCTTGCCGTGTTGCACATAGGGGCCGAAGCGGCCGTCGTAGATAGCGATCTCGCCTTCATCCGACGGGTGCTGGCCCAGCACGCGCAATGCGTTCTTGCCCTTGGCCATCGCGAGTACTTCCACGGCGCGCGGCAGGTCGATGGTGAAGACGCTATCGGTCTTGGGAATGGATTTGAATGTGCCGTCGTGGTTGAGATAGGGGCCGAAGCGCCCAATGTTGGCCACGATCTTCTTGCCAGTCTCGGGGTGCATGCCCACTTCGCGCGGCAACGCCAATAACTGCAGGGCAATATTGAGATCGACGCCGGTGGACTTGAATTCGGCGGGAATGCTCATGCGCTTGGGTTTGGTCTTGCCCTCGGCTTCGCCTAACTGTACATAGGGGCCGTAGGGGCCAATCAACAGGCGCACTTCCTTACCGGTATCAGGATCGACACCCAATACGGCCGGCGTACTTTCCTCCGCGCCGTTGCCGTCCATGTTGCGGGTGTAGTCGCACTCTGGGTAGCCCGTGCAGCCGATAAAGCTGCCGCGCTTGCCTAGGCGCTTGTTGAGCGGCTTGCCGCACTTGGGGCAGGCTTCGTCCAGGATTTCTGTGCCTGGGCGCTCGACTTCTTCCTTGACCGCGATCTGGTCCTTGAGGCCTTTCCAGAAGCTATCCAGTACCGGAATCCAATCGCGCTCGCCTTCAGCGATATCGTCGAGTTCGTTTTCAAGGTCGGCCGTAAAGCCATAGTCGACGTATTTGGTGAAATGCTCGGTCAGGAACTTGTTCACTACGCGGCCCACATCCGTCGGGATGAAGCGCTTTTTATCCAGTGTGGTGTATTCACGGTCCTGCAAAGTGGAGATGATGCTGGCATAGGTCGAAGGGCGGCCGATGCCGTATTCTTCCAGCGCTTTCACCAGGCTGGCTTCGGTATAGCGCGGGGGCGGCTCGGTAAAGTGCTGCTCGCCGAATATCTTGTCGATATCCAGCATCTCGCCCACTTCCAGCGCCGGTAGCTTGCTTTCGCCTTCTTCCTCGGTGTCGTCCACGCCTTCGGTGTAAACCGCGATAAAACCGGGGAATACCAGCGTCTGGCCGGTAGCGCGGAAGACGTTGGCTTCGCCGCCGACGGTGATGTCCACGCTGACCGAATCGAACTTGGCCGGCGCCATCTGGCAGGCCAGAGCGCGCTTCCAGATCATATCGTAGAGCTTGAACTGCTCAGGCGACAGGTAATTGCGTAGGCTGGCCGGAGTGCGGCTGATATCGGTCGGGCGAATCGCCTCGTGTGCTTCCTGGGCGTTTTTGGACTTGGTCTTGTACATGATTGGCGATTTCGGCAGGTATTCTGGCTCGAAATTGCTCTTGATGTGCTGGCGGATCTGCATCACCGCTTCGGTGGCCAGGCTGAACGAGTCGGTACGCATGTAGGTGATCAAACCCACAGTGCCGGTGCCGATGTCCACGCCTTCGTAAAGCTGCTGTGCAATGCGCATGGCGCGGCTGGTGGTAAAGCCTAGCTTGCGCACGGCTTCCTGTTGCAGGGTCGAGGTCGTAAATGGCGCTGCTGGGCTGCGCATGCGCTGCTTCTTCTCGACGCGGGTAACCAGCGCCTTGCCGGCGCTCGACGCCAGTAGCTTGCCGACCACGTCTTGTTCTTGCTCGGCACTGGTGATGTCGAACTGTTCCAGCTTCTTGCCCTGGTATTGCACCAGCTTGGCGTCCACCATCTGGCGTTGCTTGCGAGCGTTGAGATGGATGGACCAGTACTCGCGGCTGACGAAGGCCTCGATTTCCAGTTCGCGCTCGACGATCAGGCGCAAGGCCGGGCTTTGCACGCGGCCGGCGGAAAGGCCGCGCCGGATTTTTTTCCACAACAGCGGCGACAGGTTGAACCCGACCAGATAATCCAGCGCACGGCGGGCTTGCTGGGCGTTGACCAGCGGCATGGCGATGTCGCGCGGATTATCTACAGCCTGCTGGACGGCGGACTTGGTGATTTCATGGAACACCACGCGGCGCAAGGGTTTGTCCTTGATCAACCGCTTGGATTTGAGGATTTCTGCAATATGCCAGGCAATGGCTTCGCCTTCGCGGTCCGGGTCGGTTGCGAGCAGGATTTCGTCGGACTGCTTGACAGCTTTGGCGATGGCGTCGACGTGCTTGGCGTTGCGGTCGATCACCTCGTATTTCATCTCGTAGCCGTGTTCGGTATCGACGGCACCGTTCTTGGGAATGAGGTCGCGTACGTGGCCATAGGAGGCCAGCACCTGGAAATCCTTGCCAAGATACTTGTTCAGTGTCTTGGCCTTGGAGGGCGACTCGACGATCAGCAGCTTGGACATGGCCTGGGCAAAATAAATGGGAAGCGGCAGATAATAAGAGGAAAAGTTGAGGAAGGGCAAGGGCCGTCGTCTTAACGGCCGCTTCCGACTTGTCGCCCTAACGCCAAAACGGAGGGGATTTTTACGTTTTTAGGCAGCTTCGTCCCGCAGGTTACGGATGAACTGGATGCGGGTGCCGTCGGTCTCGGAAAGATCAAAGGCCGAGCTACCCTCGTCGCCGAACAACGGGTCGCTCACATCCCCTGCGTCGCCCGACAGCGATTTGAAATCGAACAGATCAGTATCCGCCAAATGCGAGGGCACCACGTTTTGCAGCGAGCGGAAAATCTTGTCCGCGCGGCCGGGGAATTCACGCTCCCACCCCTGGATCATGGTCTTGATCTTCTTGCGCTGCAGGTTTTCCTGCGAGCCGCACAAGTCGCACGGAATGATGGGGAACGCCATATGCCGGGCATAGGTGGCAATGTCTTTCTCGGCGCAGTAAGCCAGCGGCCGGATGACGATGTGTTCACCGGTGTCGGTTGCCAGCTTAGGCGGCATGGCTTTCAATGTCCCGCCGAAAAACATATTGAGGAACAGCGTTTCGATGATGTCGTCGCGGTGATGACCCAGCGCGATCTTGGTCGCGCCGAGTTCCTTGGCCGTGCGGTAAATCACCCCGCGGCGCAAGCGCGAACAAAGCGAGCAGGTGGTTTTGCCTTCGGGAATCTTTTCCTTGACGACGGAATAGGTATCGGCTTCGACGATGCGGAAATCCACGCCAATAGAGGATAAGTAACCTGGCAGTACATCTTCCGGAAACCCCGGCTGCTTCTGATCCAGGTTAATGGCGATGATCTTGAAATCGATCGGCGCGCGCTCCTGCAAGGCTCGCAAAATGGTCAATAGCGTGTAGGAGTCCTTACCTCCGCTCAGGCACACCATGACGGTGTCGCCTTCCTCGATCATGTTGAAATCGGCGATAGCCTTGCCAACTGCGCTTTGCAAGCGTTTTTGCAGGCGGAAGAAGTTGTTGGAGGGCGATACAGGAGCGGATGTCGACATAATCAAAACATTACAAACTGAGCGAACGGCCGCCATCGACGGCAATGATGTGGCCGGTGATAAAGGGCGCGTCCTGAATCAAAAAGCGCACGGCGCGCGCGACGTCCTCTGGCTCTCCAAGGCGTTTTAGCAGGGTCTGCGAAATCACGCGCTGGCGATAGACTTCATCGAACTGCGGATTGTCTTCCGGCCACATGACCGGTCCGGGCGCTACGGCATTGACGCGTACATCGGGGGCAAGTTCCAGTGCCAACGATTTGGTCAGGGTGACCAGGCCCGCCTTGGCGATGTTGTAGACGATATAGCCTTTCTTGGGGCGTTCCACGTGCATGTCGGTGATGTTGACGATGCAGCCGTGCTGTTTGCGCAATTCCGGCGCGGCGGCCTGAGAAAGCCACAGCGGCGCCTTGAGATTGGAACCCATCAGGTCTTCCCACTCGCGCTCGCTGATTTCCCCGAGTTCGGTCGAGTAATAGCTGGAGGCGTTGTTGACCAGTACATCCAATTGGCCGAAACGGCTGATCGTTTCGTGCACCAGGTTTTCCAGCTTGGCGACATTCAGCAAGTCGCCCTGGATGATGGCGGCGGAGTCCGGACGTTTCAGGTTGAGCTCCGATTGCAAGGCGCGTGCCTCGCCGTCGGAGTTGCGATAGTGAATCATCAGCTTGGCGCCATGTGCGTGCAGCAGTCGGCAAATAGCCGCACCGACGCGCTTGGCGCCGCCCGTGATGAGGACGACCTTGTCTTGCAGTGAATTATCCAAGGGGAATGGCGGGAAAAAACGGTAGGCTATAATGTAGCACAGCCATGTCATCCTTACCCCCACCCAGTCCCGAAGCCCTCGCCCATAGCGCATGCCTTGCCGAAGCGATCCGTAACGAAATCGCCCAGGCCGGAGGCTGGTTGAACTTTGCCCGCTATATGGAGTTTGCCTTGTATGCGCCCGGATTGGGCTATTACAGCGCAGGGTCGGTAAAGCTCGGAGAAGACGGCGATTTCGTCACTGCGCCCGAGATTTCCTCGTTGTTCGGCCGTTGCGTTGCACGACAAGCAGCACAAGTACTGGCCGAGGTAGGCGGTGGCAGCGTCCTCGAGCTGGGGGCCGGCAGCGGCAAGCTGACGGTCGATGTGCTTAGCGAACTGGACCGGTTGGAGCAACTGCCGGAGCGGTATTGCATTCTCGAAGTCAGCGGTGATTTGCGTGCTCGACAGCAGCGCTTGATACAAGCTGACTTGCCTCCAGCATTAGCTGGGCGAGTTAGCTGGTTTGATGCTTTGCCGGAAACTTTTGCCGGAGTGGTGCTGGGCAACGAGGTGCTGGATGCCGTGCCGGTGCATCTAGTGGCATGGACGAACGAGGGCCTGTTCGAGCGAGGGGTCGAATTCGAGGATGGCCGCTTTGCCTGGCGCGATCAGCCTTTGGCGGAAGGGCCTTTGCTAGAGGCGGCATCGCCGATCGATGTCTTGCCCGAGCATCTAAGTGAAATCAGCTTGGCGGCCAACGGGCTGGTGACAAGCTTGGCGCGCATGTTGGAAAAGGGAGCCGTCATTCTGGTGGACTACGGTTTTCCGCGCCGCGAGTTCTATCATCCGCACCGGGCGCAGGGCACCTTGATGTGCCACTATCGCCATCAGTCGCACGACGACCCGCTGATTTATCCTGGATTGCAGGACATTACGGCGCACGTGGATTTCACGGCCGTGGCCGAGGCGGCTATAGACGGCGGGGCATCGCTCATGGGCTATTGCAGCCAGACGCAATTCCTCATCAATTGCGGCATTACAAACTTTCTTTCCGAGGTCTCGCCGAGCGATGCGGCTGCTTATCTGCCGCTCGCCGCCCAAGCGCAAAAATTGCTCTCGCCCGCCGAAATGGGCGAATTATTCAAGGCCATTGCCTTCGGCAAAGGGCTAAAACAACCGCTTCTGGGATTTGCCGGCGGCGATAAACGACACACGCTTTAATATCATCATGACAGAACAACACCGTCCCATCCGTAGCTTCGTCTTGCGCCAGGGGCGCATTTCCGAGGCGCAGCAGCGGGCTTACGAACAGCATCAGGCGCGCTATGTGATCGACTATGCGCCGCAACTATTGAACTTGGACGTGGCATTCGGACGGCAGGCGCCGAAAATCCTGGAGATTGGATTTGGTATGGGCGGGGCGACGGCGCATATCGCTGCCGAGCATCCCGAGAACGACTACCTGGGGATTGAGGTGCACACGCCGGGCGTCGGCGCATTGATGCGCTTGTTGGACGCCGGCAATATCGACAATACCCGCATCATCCAGCACGATGCGGTCGAGGTGCTCAACCACATGATTGCGCCGGCTTCCCTCGACGGCATACACATTTATTTTCCCGATCCATGGCCGAAAAAACGCCATCACAAGCGCCGCCTCATCCAGCCGCCGCTCGTGGCCTTGCTGGCTTCACGCCTCAAGCCGGGCGGCTATCTGCATCTGGCGACGGATTGGCAGGAATACGCGGAATGGATGCTGGAAGTATTGCGCGGTGAGCCGCAGCTCAAGAATACGGCGGAGGATTATGCGCCCAAGCCCGATTACCGCCCGGAAACCAAGTTTGAGCGGCGCGGGATCAATCTAGGCCACGGGGTCTGGGATTTGGTCTTCCGACGCGTCTGAAGGGGCGGCTAGCCACGGAGCGATGATTTTTTCCGCCTCGTCGACGCCTTGCTTTTTCAGGCTGGAAAAAAGCTGTGCAGTGCAACTGCCCCAGTTTTCGTTGAGTTCCTTGCGCACCGCGGCCAGCGTTTTCATGGCCTCGCTACGCGAAAGCTTGTCCGACTTGGTCAGCAGCACGTGGATGGGCTTGCCGGTGGGGCCGAACCAATCCAGCATCTGGCGATCCAGCGAGGTGAGCGGATGGCGCGAATCCATCACGAGTACCAAGCCGCGTAGGCTGGGGCGGGTGGACAGGTAAGTGGCGAGCACATGCTGCCAATGCTTGCGCATGGCTTCCGGCACCTTCGCGTAGCCGTAGCCCGGCAAGTCCACCAGGTAAGCATTTTCGCTGATGGTGAAAAAATTGATGAGCTGGGTTCGCCCCGGCTGCTTACTTACGAACGCTAAACGGTTGTGGTTTGCCAACGTATTGATTGCGCTCGATTTTCCGGCGTTTGAGCGGCCGGCGAACGCGACCTCCGCGCAGCCGTCTTCCTTCGGAAGTTCGTGCAGATGGTGGGCGGAAGCGAAATATGCGGCGTTCTGGAAGAGTGGCATGGGCGTGTGCTGTGCAAAATCAGCGAAATAGTACCATGCATGCCGGGCGCTATTGCGATAAAATCACGCCCATTTCCGATTTTCGAATTTGAGGAGCATGAGATGAAGTTCCCCGCAGTTGCGCTGATTGCCGCCGGCCTGTTGAGCGCAAACCTGGCTTTTGCCGCCGAAGCTGCCGTACCGACCGAAGCCAAGGCAGATGCCCCCAAGGCCGACATCACGACCACCGTGAACACGGTTTGCGCAGCCTGCCATAACGCAGACGGCAACAGCATTATTACGACCAATCCGCGACTGGCAGGTCAACATCCCCAATACATCACCAAGCAGCTCACCCAATTCAAGTCCGGCGAGCGCAAGAATCCCGTGATGAGCGGCATCGCTGCTACTCTCAGCGCCGACGACATGATTAAGCTCGGCCAGTACTTCAGTAGCCAGAAGCCCAAGGGCGGCAACGCTAAGGAAAACGGCCCCGGCTCACTGGGCGAGAAGATCTACAAGGGCGGTATCGTCGCTCGCGGCGTTGCAGCTTGCGCAGCCTGTCACGGTCCGACCGGCGGCGGCATTCCTGTGCAGTTCCCGCGTATCGGCGGTCAGCATGCTGATTACGTGATGGTGCAGCTCAAAGCCTTCCGTGCCGGCGAGCGTGCCAACGACGCCAACAAGGCCATGCGCATGATCGCAGCTAAGCTGAGCGATCAGGAAATCGCCGCTGTTGCTGATTACGTGCAAGGGCTGCATTAATGCACCAAAGGGAGCGGCGGGCACTTTCCGAGTGTCTTGCCGTCTCACACCGGTAGATAGACTAACGATTCAGGGGTGGCATCTTGCCGCCCCTTTCGCCATTTATAGATCTTGAAAAACCACACTCACAGTCGCCTGCGCGAAATCTACGACCTGCTCAGTTCCATGCGGTTTGCCGTCTCCTTGCTGACGGTACTGGGCATCGCCTCCATCATCGGCACGGTGCTCAAGCAGAACGAGCCGTACCCGAACTACATCATCCAGTTCGGCCAGTTCTGGTTTAGCGCCTTCGAAAAACTGGGGCTGTACGACGTTTACCACAGCGGCTGGTTCATCGTCATTTTGGCCTTCCTGGTGATTTCCACCGCCTTATGCGTGTATCGCAACACCCCCCTGATGCTGCGCGAGATTCGTTCATGGCGCGAGCACGCGACGGAAAAGTCGCTGCGCTTGTTCAGCCACCAGGCCGAATATGCGACAACGCTCACCAAGGAAGAATCATTGCCCAAGTTGCAAGGTTTCCTGACGGCGCACGGTTTCCGTTTCAAGACCGTGGATCGCGAAGCGGGCGATGTATTGATCGCTGCGAAAGCAGGCGCTTACCAGCGCCTGGGCTACATTCTGACCCATGCGGCGATTATCGTGATCTGCATCGGCGGACTGATCGATGGCAATCTGCCGTTCAAGTTCCAGGAAATCATGGGCTGGAAAAAGATCGAGACGCGCGATCTTGCGGCCGATAAAGTTCCTGCCATTAGCCGCCTGCCGGTCAACAACCTGTCTTTCCGCGGCAACATTACGATCCCCGAAGGTTCGCAAGGCGATGTCGTGTTCCTGCGCATGCGCGACGGCTATCTGGTGCAAGAACTGCCCTTCGCCATCGCGCTCAAGAAATTCCGCATCGAGCATTACCCCACCGGCCAGCCCAAGTCGTTCGAGAGCGACGTGGCCATTCTCGACCCGGATCGCAAGGAACCCTTCAATGCCACCATCAGCGTCAACCATCCGCTGATCTATAAGGGTGTGGCTATCTACCAATCCGATTTCCAGGACGGCGGCTCCAGCCTCTCCTTCGATGGCTGGCAGTTGGCAAGCGCCGAGGCGCGGCCGTTCAAGGTGGACGGCAAGGTCAACGGCACGGTGACGCTTACTACCTCTGGCGCGCCTCTTACCGTGGAACTGGACGATTTCCGCCTGTTCAATGTGCTCAACCTGAGTTCCGACGGCAAGGGCAAGCCGCACAACGTCGGTCCCAGCGTGACTTTCAAGGTGCGTGATGCTCAGGGCCAGGCCCACGAATACCTCAATTACATGCAGCCCATGCAATTGGACGGCCGTACCTATTTCGTCTCCGGCATGCGCGGCAGCCCGAGCGAAAGCTTCCGCTATCTCCGTATTCCTGCGGATGAAGACGTTTCCATCCAGGGCTACATGCAGTGGCATGCGCTCATGTCCGATCCGGCGAAAGCACCCATATTGGCCAAGCGTCTTGCCGACAAGGTGTTGCAAGGTGAGGCGGGCGCCGAGGCTATGCGTCCGAAATTCATCAACAGCGTGCAGCAACTGCTGGGACTGTTCGCCAAGGGCGGTTTTAACGCTGTGGCGGATTTCATCGAGAAATCCGTACCGGCGAACGAGCGTGAAAAGGCCGCGCAGACGTATATCCGGATTCTGGAAAACGTGGCTTTCGAAGCCTACGGCATGAGCCGCGAGGCTGACGGTAAGCCCGCACCCAAGACCGACGAGGCCACGCTTGCCTTCATTCGCGATAGCCTCAATTCGGCCAGCGATGTGTTCTTCTACGGTTCGCCGTTCTTCTTGCAGCTGACCAGTTTTGAACACCGCCAAGCAAGCGGCTTCCAACTGACGCGTTCGCCGGGCAAGAACTTGGTATACGGTGGCTCCATCCTGCTGGTGTTGGGTATTTTCGCCATGTTCTACGTGCGTGAACGCCGTGTGTGGTTGCTGGTCAAACCTGGCACGCAGCGTGTACTGTTCGCGATGTCGAGCGCCCGCAAGAGCCGAGATTTCGATGCGGAGTTCGAACGCTTCAAGGGCCGCCTGCAACAACTGATGCAACAATAAAACCGGTGTAATTCAGAGCCGGATGTCATCGCGTTGCGATGTTCATCCGTTTTCTGCTGGCAAACCGGAATATTGACCGAGGATCAAGCAATGGAATTGACGCAAAACTATATCGAGCCGCAACCCCTGCTCAAGACCCTGTCGTGGGTGGATTGGGCTTATGCCTTGCTGCTGCTTTTCGGCGGTGTTTTCGCCTTCAGTCGTTACGGCGCTTACATGGATGCCTATGAAAAGAGCTTCCTGCTGGGGGCTGTTGCGGGTTTTAGCTGGCTGGGCTGGTTCTGGAAACCGGTGCGTCCGCTGCTGGTCGGTATCGCCGCGTTGAGCCTATTCGGCATCAGCCAATATCACGGCGATCTTGCTAGCGTCGATCACGCCTTCTTCCTGAAGTTCTTCGTCGGCAGCCAGACCGCCATCATGTGGATGAATGTCCTCTTCGTGCTGGCAATGCTGACCTACTGGGGCGCGACGTTCTCTCGCTCGATGTTCGTAGGCAAAGTGGCGACGGGACTGACCTGGAGCGCCGTGCTAATGGGCTTTACCGGCCTCATGGTGCGCTGGTACGAGTCTTATCTCATTTCGCCCGATGTCGGCCATATCCCTATCAGCAACTTGTATGAAGTATTCATCCTGTTCTGCCTGATCACGTCGCTGCTGTACTTGTATTACGAAGGCCGCTTCAACACCCGCCAGCTGGGTGGGTTCGTGCTGCTGGTGGTGAATGCAGGTGTGGGGTTCATCCTGTGGTACACCTTCGATCGTCAGGCGAGCGGTATTCAGCCACTGGTGCCGGCACTACAGTCCTATTGGATGAAGATCCACGTGCCGGCCAACTTTATCGGCTACGGCTCGTTCTCGCTGGCTGCCATGGTGGGGAGTGCCTACCTGCTGTCGCAACGTGGCATCCTGACATCTCGCCTGCCGGCCCTGGAAGTTCTGGACGACCTGATGTACAAGGTCATCGCCATCGGCTTCGCCTTCTTCACCATCGCTACCATCCTCGGTGCCATGTGGGCGGCGGAAGCATGGGGCGGCTACTGGTCCTGGGACCCGAAGGAAACCTGGGCGCTGATCGTCTGGCTTAACTATGCGGCCTGGCTGCACTTGCGCCTCGTCAAGGGTCTGCGCGGAACGGTATTGGCCTGGTGGGCGCTGATCGGCCTGCTGGTGACGACCTTCGCCTTCCTGGGTGTGAATATGTTCCTGTCCGGCTTGCATTCCTACGGGCAGCTCTAAATGACGACTTAAGTGCAAGCTGACCAACAAAAAAGCCGGGTGCATACCCGGCTTTTTTGTTGAGGTGAAGCTCAATGAAAAAACTTATCGCCTAGCTCGAACAAGCTGATGATGATCTCAAAGACGATGAGTCCGATGACATACCATTCCAGCTTATGCAGCTGCTTGTTGTCCCATACGTCGGCAAGCGTCTGGGCGGTATCTGAGATCAGTCCCAGCTTGCGCTCCAGCGCAGCTTGCCGCTCCGGCAACTCGAATTCGTCCTCCAGGCTCGCATACAGTCCGCCTAGTTGCGGATAATCCCAGAGGGTTTCCGGCTTATCGCCGAGCTCTGCCCGTCCTACCATGCGATGCTCGATGAGCAGCATGTTGCCTATCTTGGATAGCAGCGTCTTGGCATCCGCGCTGACCTTGCCGTGCGTTGCGAGCTGCTGTGCCAAGGGCTCGATCTTGTCGAATTCGCTGCCCACTGTTTTTTCATAAAGCGACAATAGCAAGCTCTTGCTCAATGCATCGGCGATCACCTGCATTTTCTCGAGCGAAATTTCATCCAATGAAACGGCCCCGCTCTGCACGCCCAGGCCGGACTTTCCGCAGTGGATATCCATTTCTTCGATTTCCGGCGTCGCATAGGGATTGGTGATCAAGGGCTTGAGCGTGTCGATGAACCGGACTTCGTCGAGGCTTTTCACGCCGAAAAACACCACCACCCCATAGCGGAACAGCACCGCAATGCCGCCGTCGGCATCCGCTTCCAGCGTCAATGGCGTCGTCGCGAGACAATCTGCAATCTTGAATGCCCTGAGATCAAGGCGATCGCCCAGCAAGAGCGCGCGAGCCTTAAGATCTTGCCGATTCGTGAGTGCGAGCTTCATCAATCCCCCTCGAATTCGCACAAGGCAAAGACCGAGTACCCTTCACCTTCAAGCCGACGACGGCCGCCGACATCCGGCAGGTCGACGACGAAAGCGCATTCCACGAGCGCTCCTCCAAGCTTCTCGATGAGGTGAATCCCTGCGAGGGCCGTGCCGCCTGTCGCTAGCAGGTCGTCTACAAGCAGTACCTTTTCCCCAGACTCGATCGCATCGCTATGCAGTTCCAGGCGGTCGCTGCCGTATTCCAGCTGATAGTCGTGCCCGACCTTCTCTCCCGGAAGCTTGCCTGGCTTGCGGATAGGCACTAACCCCACACCAAGCTGCACGGCGAGCGGCGCAGCGATGATGAAGCCGCGCGATTCGATCGCGGCTATCTTGTCGATCTTCTGCCCCGTATAGCGCTTGAACAATTCGTAGACGACGAGGCGCAGACCGAGAGGATCCTTGAGCAAAGTCGTGATGTCGCGGTATTGGATTCCGTATTTGGGGAAATGCGGAATGGTGCGGATACGGGATTTGATGGGCATGGACTACATGCTCCTGAGGGCTGGTCGGTGATTTCGAAGAATAATTGCAGTGCAGTTGCCATGCAATTGCGATGGATATAAAAATGGCCTCGGTACATCTGCACCGAGGCCATTGATAGCCTAAAAAGCTAGATGCTGAGCTATTAGCCGGCGACGTTCTGCTGGCGCACGCGGATATGCAACTCGCGCAGCTGCTTCTCGTCGACCTCGTTCGGTGCCTTGGTCATCAAGCACTGAGCACGCTGGGTCTTGGGGAAGGCGATGACGTCGCGGATGGACTCGGCGCCGGCCATGAGTGTGACCAGACGATCCAGGCCGAAAGCCAGGCCGCCGTGCGGGGGCGCACCGTATTGCAGGGCATCGAGCAGGAAGCCGAATTTCTCCTGGGCTTCTTCTGCAGAGATTTTGAGCGCATCGAATACCTTCGATTGCACTTCCTGGCGGTGGATACGGACGGAACCTCCGCCGACTTCCCAGCCGTTCAACACCATGTCGTAGGCCTTGGAGAGTGCTGCACCAGGGTTAGTGGTGAGCAGGTCTTCGTGGCCGTCCTTGGGCGAAGTGAAGGGGTGATGCAAGGCGACCCAGCGGTCGGCTTCCTCGTCGTGTTCAAACATCGGGAAATCCACCACCCAAAGCGGAGCCCAGGTGCGGCCGTCGACGTGGCCCTTCTCGTGGCCGACCTTGGCGCGCAGTGCGCCTAGCGCTTCGTTGACCACCTTGGCCTTGTCGGCGCCAAAGAACACGAGATCGCCGTTCTGAGCGCCGGTGCGCTTAATGACGGCTTGCAGCGCGTTGACGTGGATGTTTTTCACGATCGGCGATTGCAGGCCTTCTTCGTTGAGCTTGGTGATGTCGTTGATCTTGACATAGGCCAGACCCTTGGCACCGTAAATCTTGACGAATTCGGTGTATGCGTCGATTTCGCCGCGGGTCAGTGCAGAGCCGCCAGGGATACGCAAGCCGGCCACTCGGCCGCCTGCCATATTGGCTGCACCCGAGAACACCTTGAAGTCGACATCCTTCATTACATCGGTGAGTTCGGTGATTTCCAGCGTGACGCGCATGTCAGGCTTGTCGGAGCCGTAGCGGTTCATCGCTTCGCTGAAAGGCATGCGCGGGAAGGGATTGGGCAGGTCGATGTCCTGCACTTGCTTGAACATGCGGCGGATCATTTCCTCGACGATGTCCATGATCTGGTTTTCGTTGAGGAAGGAGGTCTCGATATCCACCTGGGTGAATTCCGGCTGACGGTCGGCGCGCAGGTCTTCGTCGCGGAAGCACTTGGTGATCTGGAAGTACTTGTCGAAGCCTGCCACCATGAGGAGTTGCTTGAACAACTGCGGAGACTGCGGCAGCGCGAAGAACATGCCATGGTGCACGCGTGACGGCACCAGGTAGTCGCGTGCACCTTCCGGGGTGCTGCGGGTCAGCATCGGCGTCTCGACTTCGATGAAACCGGCAGTATCGAGATAATCGCGCAAGGTCTTGGCAACACGATAGCGCAGCATCATGTTCTTCTGCATCGCGGGACGGCGCAGGTCGAGATAGCGGTGCTCCAGACGCACGGTTTCACTCAGGTTGTCGTCGTCCAGCATGAAGGGGGGCGTGAGCGATGGGTTGAGGATTTCGATTTCGCTTGCCAGCATTTCGACCTCGCCGGTCGGAATATTAGGGTTGACCGTGCCTTCGGGACGAGGGCGCACCTTGCATGTAATCTTGAGTACGAATTCATTGCGTACGGTTTCGGCCAAGGCAAAGGCTTCGGGGGTGTCCGGATCGATCACGATTTGCGACATACCGGTGCGGTCGCGCAGGTCGATGAAGATAACGCCGCCGTGGTCGCGGCGGCGATGCGCCCAACCGCATAGGGTGACGATTTGTCCGATATGTTGGCTATTGAGCTCGCCGCAGTAATGAGTACGCATAGAAATTTCGAATTGCTTGTTTGAAGTTGAGTTAATCGCCAACGTAATTGGCGGCTTGGATATCTTTTGGCGTCGGCACTACGACGCCCATCGAGACGATGTATTTCAATGCCTCGTCCACGCTGATATCGAGTTCGACGGTGTCGCTTTTTTTCACGAAGAAGAAAAAGCCGTTGACCGGACTAGGCGCGGTGGGGATGAATACGCTCACCAGTTCTTCGTCGCTGTGCTGGGCCACTTGTGGGGTCGGCGTGCCGGTTTGAAACGCAATCGACAAGGCGCCCTGGTGTGGGTAGGGAACGAGCAGCACTTTCCCGAAGTGCTCGCCAGTGCCGGAAAACAACGTGTCCGAGACTTGCTTGACGCTGTAGTAGATGGATTTGACCACCGGCACGCGTGCCAGCAAACCTTCCCAAAACAGGATCAGTCGCTTGCCGAAGAAATTGGTGGCGAGGATGCCGGTAATCAGCACGATCAGTACCGTCAGCACCGCACCCATGCCGGGCACGCTAAAGCCGAAACGACTCTCAGGGCGCCAGCTCGGCGGCAGCAGCAACAGGCTTTGGTCCATGAGGCCGATCAGGGTCGCCAATACCCATACGGTAATGGCGAGCGGCACCAGGACGAGCAGGCCGGTCAGGAAATAACGTTTTAGCATGAGATGAAAAAAGCAAAGTCCGCTATGCGCGAACTTTGCTATTGGGTCTCTTCAATCGCTTAGTGGCAAGCGCAGCTGCCGCCGCACGGCGTGCTAGCTGGCGCGCTGTCTTCCTTGGGCTTGGAACTCGCGCCCTTGAAATCGGTAGCGTACCAACCGCTGCCCTTGAGCTGGAAGCCGGCTGCGGACAATTGCTTGGCGAACGTTTCCTTGCCGCAATCCGGGCAGGTGGTGAGCGGCGCATCGCTCATCTTTTGCATGACTTCTTTTTCGACGCCGCAGCTGGTGCAGCGGTATTCGTAAATCGGCATAAGGAACCTCCTTAAAAAACAAAATTATACCTGACAAGCCATGTTTTTCTATTACCGCACCGATATTGGGGCATAGGCTTGCGGTATCAAGGGGCGGAAATGTAGCGCAAAGACGCGTTTCAGAACGGTTCGCGGCGTTGCAGATAAAGCGCAAGCATCATTTGCGCCATCCGATGTCATAATTTCAGCTATGGAGCCGCTACCCGCCAATCACTCCCCTCGTCGCATCGCCCATCTGGATATGGACATGTTTTTCGCGGGGGTGGAACTGCTGCGCTATCCCGAGCTGAGGGGCCTGCCCATGGTTGTGGGCGGGCGTTCCATCGATGCGCCACGAGTGCTGCCCGACGGCACCCGCAGTTTTGCAAAGCTGCGCAATTATGTTGGGCGAGGCGTCGTTACTACCTCCACCTATGAAGCAAGAGCGCTCGGCGTGTTTTCCGCCATGGGCGTGATGAAGGCGGCCAAGCTGGCGCTGGACGCCGTGCTGCTGCCAGCTGATTTCAATGCCTACCGCCATTATTCGCTGCTGTTCAAGCAGGCCGTCTCGATCATCGCGCCGGAAATCGAAGATCGCGGCATCGACGAGATTTATATCGACCTGACCCAGCATGCCGAGGAAACTCATGCCTTGGCGGCGCGTATCAAGCAGGCCGTCTTTGAAGCTACCGGGCTGCGATGTTCCATCGCCGTCGCGCCCAACAAACTGCTCGCCAAGATCGGCTCCGACCTCGACAAGCCGGACGGCCTCACCATTCTTGCGCCGGAGGATATTCCTGCACGTATCTGGCCGCTCAAGGCCAGCAAGGTCAACGGCATCGGTCCCAAGGCGGCGCAACGGCTTGCATCGCTTGGGATAGAAACCATCGGTCAACTTGCCCAGGCCGATCCGAAAGTACTACTGGAGCACTTCGGCCGCAGCTACGCCGAATGGCTGATCGACGCGGCCAATGGTCGGGACAACAGACCGGTAGTGACACGCTCCGAGCCCAAGTCGGTCAGCCGTGAAACCACTTTCGAGCGCGACCTGCACGTGCGGCAAGATCGTCAATTGCTGACCGATGCGCTGACCCGGCTGTGCGATCGGGTTGCCGACGATCTCAAGCGCAAGGGGTACGAGGGCAAAACTATCGGCATCAAGCTTCGGTTTCAGGATTTCAGTACGGTGACGCGCGACATCACGCTGCCTTACGTAACACAACGCCCTGACGATATCCTTCAAGCGTCCCGGGAATGCTTGAAGCGGGTTCGGATGGTGCAAAGGCTTAGGCTGCTGGGGATAAGGGTAGGTGGACTAGCGCCCTTTGGCGTGGGGCTGGAACAAAGAGAGGCCTTTCAGCAAGCCGAGTTACCGTTTTGAAAGACAAAAGGCCGCACGGGCGGCCTTTGGGTTCAGCACTGACAGATCAAAATGGAATATCGTCATCCATATCATCAAACGATGACGCCGGTGCCGGGGCTGCTGCCGGACGGCTGGCGGGGGCTTGCTGGCGTTGCGGGGCGGGAGCGGAGCTGCCCATGCTCATGTCGTCATCCATTACTTCGAAGCTGTTGCCGCCGCCGGAACTGCGGCCGCCCAGCATTTGCATGCGGTCGGCGACGATCTCGGTGGTGTACTGGTCCTGGCCTTCCTTGTTGGTCCACTTGCGGGTTTGCATGCGGCCTTCGATGTAGACCGAGGAGCCTTTCTTGAGGTATTCGCCGGCGATCTCGGCTTGCTTGCCGAACATCACGATGCGGACCCATTCGGTACGCTCCTGCTTGGCACCGCTCTTGTCGCGGAAGCTGTCAGTACAGGCAATGGAGAAGTTGGCCATTGCGTCGCCGCTCGGCATGTAGCGGACTTCCGGGTCGCGCCCGAGGTTGCCGATGAAGATGCATTTGTTGACTGACGCCATATCATTCCCCTTTTTCGATCAATTCACGTGCACGGGCTTCATCCCAGTCGCCCATGCTCACTTTTAAATAGGCCACGCCTTCGTCGGCGATCACCACGGCTTCGTTGACGCCGTTCAAGGCGGAGAGCTGTTCGGACAGCGCGCGGGCTTTTTGTTCATCCAAGGCGTAGCCGACATGATACATGCGGGTACGGACGGCTGGCGGCTTTTCCATGGAGAGCGCCAGCAGCAGCCATGCCAGGCATAGTCCGGACGAGAAGGCGAACACGGCTGCATGGCTGGCATGCTGGGCCAGGAAGCCGCCAATGGTGCCTCCCAGGAACAAGCCCAGGAATTGGAAGCTGTTGTAGACGCCGATGGCTGTACCTTTGCTGCCGGCCGGAGCGATCTTGGAAATCAGCGAAGGTAGGGTGGCTTCCAGCAGGTTGAACGCGAGGAAGAACAGGAAAAGCGCGGCGACGATGCCGTAGAAATTGTTCACCATCATTGCCATGAGCAACGTAGCAATAGTCAGCAGTCCGACGGCACTGCAAAACACCGGCTTCATCTTGCCTCGCGTCTCGGCGATGATGATGGCGGGCACCACGGCGAAGAACGAAATCGCCATGACCGGCAGGTAGACCTTCCAGTGCTCGTTGACCGGCAAGGGGCCGACATTGAGCAGCAGCAACGGCACTACGACGAATAGTCCGCGCATGGCTGCATGCAGGCTGAATATACCGAAGTCGAGGCGTTGCAACTCGGTGTTCTTGAGCACGCCGAGAATTTGCGACGGCACTGTACCTGCGTCGGCATGTTGACGGCTGATCTGCGGCGTCGGCACGACGAAGCGGATGACGAAGATGGCGCCCAATGCCAGCACGCCAGTCAGCGCAAAGATGCCGGAAACGCCGATGTAGTGGTTGAGTGCCGGACCTAAGGCCATCGATGCGCCGAAGGTGACGCCGATGCTCATGCCGATCACGGCCATGGATTTGGAGCGATGTTCCTCGCGCGTCAAATCGGCCAGCAGCGCAATGATGGCAGCGGCAACAGCGCCTGTGCCCTGCACCAACCGGCCCAGGATGATCATGTAGATATCGTGGGCGCCTGCTGCGATGAAACTTCCCAGCGCAAACAGTGCCAATCCGATGTAGATCATGCGCTTGCGGCCGTAACGGTCGGACAGCAAGCCGAACGGGATTTGCAAAACGGCCTGGGCCAATCCATCGATGCCGAGCGCGATACCTACCAGCAGCGGCATGCTGCCGCCGGGCAGCGATTGGGCGTGGATCGCGAGCACAGGCAGGATGGAAAACATGCCGAACATGCGCAACGCGAACACCAAAGCCAATGAAACGGTGGTCCGCATCTCCAGCGGAGTCATCTTTTCTGAGGGCTGCATGGAAATTTGAGATTGAGAAATTGGTGCGAAGTTGCGTATATTATCAGGTTAGCCTAACACTCGTCAGGAACCCATGGACAGCATTCGCATTCGAGGTGCGCGTACGCACAACCTCAAGAATATTTCCCTCGACCTGCCTCGCAACAAGATGATCGTGATTACCGGCCTGTCGGGCTCGGGTAAGTCTTCACTTGCGTTCGATACCTTGTATGCAGAGGGGCAGCGCCGGTATGTGGAATCGCTGTCAGCCTATGCGCGCCAATTTTTGGACCGGATGGAGAAGCCCGATGTCGACCTGATCGAGGGCTTGAGCCCGGCGATTTCCATCGAGCAAAAGTCCACCTCGCACAACCCTCGCTCCACCGTCGGCACCGTGACCGAAATCCACGATTACCTGCGACTGTTGTTCGCCCGTGCCGGCGATCCGGAGTGTCCGGAACACGGGATCAAACTCGAAGCCCAGACGGTCTCGCAAATGGTGGATGCCGTGATGGCGCTGCCGGAAGAAACCAAGCTCATGGTGCTGGCGCCGGTGGTGGCCAACCGCAAGGGCGAGCAACTGGAGTTGTTCGACGATTTGCGTGCCCAGGGTTTTGTCCGAGTGCGGGTAGACGGCAAGATTTACGAACTGGACGAGGTGCCCAAGCTCGCCAAGACGCAAAAACATGACGTCGACGTGGTGGTGGATCGTCTCAAGATTCGCGCCGACATCAAGCAGCGTCTGGCGGAATCGTTCGAAACCGCGTTGCGCCTGGCTGACGGGCGGGCGATTGCGATGGAAATGGATACTGGCCGCGAGCAATTGTTCTCTGCCAAGTTCGCCTGCCCGGTGTGTAATTTCGCCTTGCAGGAGCTGGAGCCCCGTCTCTTCTCCTTCAACAACCCCATGGGCGCCTGCCCCAAGTGCGATGGCCTGGGTGCAGTCAGTTTCTTCGATCCCAAGCGCGTGGTGGCCTTCCCGCACATGTCGCTGGCATCGGGGGCGGTGAAGGGCTGGGACAAGCGCAACCAGTTCTATTTCCAGATGCTGCAAAGCCTGGCGTCGTTCTACGATTTCGATATCGACGCGCCGTTCGAAAAGTTGTCGGAAAACGTGCAGGACATCCTGCTCAACGGCAGCGGCAAGGAAACCATTCCCTTCATATACCTCAACGAGCGGGGTGTCGCGAGCACGCGCAGCCATGCGTTCGAGGGCATCCTGCACAACCTCGAGCGCCGCTATCGCGAAACGGATTCCGTGTTGGTGCGTGAGGAGCTGGCGAAATATCTCAATTCCAAGCCCTGCCCCGAGTGCGATGGCACGCGGCTGCGCAAGGAGGCTCGCCACGTGAAAGTGGGCGGCAAGACGCTGCACGAGGTGTGCGAGTGGCCGTTGAAGCAGGCGCTGGTGTTTTTCGACCAGTTGCAACTGAGCGGACAGAAACTTGCGATTGCAGACAAGATCGTCAAGGAGACGGTAAGCCGCTTGTCCTTTCTCACCAATGTGGGGCTGGATTACCTGTCGCTGTCGCGATCGGCGGAAACGCTATCCGGCGGCGAGGCGCAGCGCATCCGGCTTGCGAGCCAGATCGGCTCGGGTCTGACGGGCGTAATGTACGTGCTGGACGAACCTTCCATCGGCCTGCACCAACGCGACAATGACCGACTGCTCGAAACCATGCATCGCCTGCGCGACATCGGCAACAGCGTGATTGTGGTCGAGCACGACCAGGATGCCATCATGGCAGCGGATTATGTGGTGGATATTGGTCCTGGCGCCGGCGAGCACGGGGGGCAGATCATCTCGCAGGGTACGCCCAAGGAGGTCATGTCCGATGAGAAATCCCTGACCGGCCAGTATCTTTCCGGCCGAAAGAAAATCGAGGTGCCGCGTGAGCGTCATGCACCTGATGACAAGCGTTGGCTCAAGCTGGAGAACGCCACCGGCAACAACCTCAAGAATGTCACGCTCGATCTGCCCGTAGGCTTGTTTGTCTGCGTGACGGGTGTCTCCGGTTCAGGCAAGTCCACGCTCATCAACGACACGCTTTATCGCGTGGTGGCGCGGCATTTGTACGGCTCCAGCACCGAGCCCGCGGCTTATGAGGAAATCAGCGGCCTGGAGTTTTTCGACAAGGTGGTGGACGTGGATCAGAGTCCGATCGGCCGTACCCCGCGTTCGAATCCAGCCACCTATACGGGGCTCTTCACGCCGATCCGTGAGCTGTTCGCCGAAGTGCCGGAATCCCGTGCCCGCGGTTACGGTCCGGGACGCTACTCCTTCAACGTCAAGGGCGGCCGCTGCGAGGCCTGTCAGGGCGATGGCGTGATCCGCGTGGAAATGCACTTTTTGCCCGATATCTACGTGCCGTGCGATATCTGCAAGGGACATCGCTACAACCGCGAAACGCTGGAAATCCAGTACAAGGGCAAGAACATCCACGATGTGCTGCAAATGACTGTGGAGCAAGCGCATCAGTTCTTCAACGCGGTTCCAGTGGTAGCGCGCAAGCTGCAAACCTTGCTGGACGTGGGCTTGGGTTATATCACGCTGGGGCAGTCGGCGACGACGTTATCCGGCGGCGAGGCGCAACGCGTCAAGCTGGCGCTGGAACTCTCCAAGCGCGATACCGGCCGCACCATGTATATCCTGGACGAACCGACCACGGGCTTGCATTTTGCGGATATCCAATTGCTGCTGGACGTGCTGCATCGCCTGCGCGATCACGGCAATACCATCGTGGTGATCGAGCATAACCTCGACGTGATCAAGACGGCGGACTGGATCATCGATCTCGGCCCCGAAGGCGGCAGCGGCGGAGGCCAAATCATTGCTCAGGGCACACCTGAAACAGTGGCAGCCACACCTGCGAGCTATACCGGAAAATACCTCAAGCCGATGCTTTGATCGGGCGCGTGCCGGTCAGGGCAGCTCTGCCGCCGGCATACGAGCGAGGATGATGCCGGTCTTGCGACCCAGGCCCACGGCGTTGCGGTGCGCGTCGTAATACCGTGGATTGGGCACCATGGCCGCCAGCTTTGCAGCTTGTGCTGCGGAAAGGCCGGCGGCTGAGGTGTGGAAGTAGTGGCGCGACGCTGCTTCTGCACCGAATACGCCGTTGCCCCATTCGATGCTGTTGAGGTAAATCTCGAGGATGCGGCGCTTGGTCATGAGCTTTTCCAGCATCAGCGTGATCATTGCCTCTTCCAGCTTGCGCCAGGGTGTTCGGCGTCCCGACAGAAACAAGTTCTTGGCAAGCTGTTGGCTGATGGTCGAGCCGCCCGCGACAATCTTCCCCTTCTTGAGATTCTTTTCGTAGGCTTTTTGGATGCCGTCCCAGTCGAAGCCTTCGTGGTCGACGAACTTGGCATCTTCGGCAGCAATCACGGCGCGCTTGAGGTTGTTCGATATCTTGTTGTACGGCACCCAGCGGTGCTTGATCTCCGCATCCGGGTTTTTCGCCTGCAGGATTTGCTCCTGCTCTTCCATGAAAGCGCTGGAGTCGGGGTTGTGATCCACCCACCACCATACGTGCAGGAAAATCCAGAGCTGGTAGAGCACAAGCAAGATCAGCAGCGCGAGCAGGCCGCGCCAGAGAAAGCGCTTAAAGGTCATGCGGCGCGGAATTGGGCGATGACGGGCGCGGTTTGGGGGCGGACGCCGCGCCAGATGAAGAAGGCCTCTGCCGCCTGCTCTACCAGCATGCCCAGCCCGTCGGCCACAGTAGTGCCATGTTCGCGGGCAAAACGCATGAAGGGTGTTTCGCGGCCGTACATCATGTCGTAGGCCAACGCGCCGTCGGAAAAAACGGTGTCGGGCAGCGGCGGCAGTTGGTCGGAAAGTCCGCTGGACGTCGCGTTGATGACGAGATCGAATTGTCTGCCCTGCAAATCGGCATAGCCGCCGGTTTTGATGCCGTTAAAGAAATCGCGCAAGAGATGCGCTTTTTCCTCAGTGCGATTGACCACCATCAGCGCGGCCGGCTTGGCCTCAAGTAGTGGCTGAATTACGCCGCGTGCCGCGCCTCCGGCACCCATGAGTAAGATACGTTTTCCGGCGGGTTCGAAGTGCAGATTGTCGCGAATGTCCCGCACCAAGCCTGCACCATCGGTATTGTCACCGAGAATTTCGTCGCCTTTGAAGGTCAGCGTGTTGACGGCCTCCGCCTTGGCCGCGCGTTCTGAAAGTTGGGTGGCAAGGCGAAACGCCTCTTCCTTGAACGGCACGGTCACGTTTGCGCCGCGACCGCCCTCTACCGCAAAGGTGATTGCGGCTTGAGTGAAGCCGTCCAGCGCTGCCAGCCTGGCTTCATAAACGATGTCCTGCCCCGTCTGCCGGGCAAAGGCGGCATGGATGAGGGGGGACTTGCTGTGGCCGATGGGATTGCCGAAAACTGCGTAACGATCAGGCATTGAACCAGGGCAGGTGAGCCGCCCGCCAACCGTTGATTTCGCCGCGATGACGGGTCTGCGCGTTGGCCTCGCCTTCGAAGCCTTCCAGCATGTTATAGACCTCGGCGAAACCGGCTGCCGCGGCTGCCTTGGCTGCCTTGTCGGAACGTGCGCCCGTGCGGCACATGAAGATCACTACGCCTTCAGGGTCCACCTGCTGCTTGAGCTGGGCAATAAAGTCGGGGTTGGGTTTCCACTCCGGGTAGAACGCCCATTGAATATGGGTGGTCTCGGGAACGCGGCCGACCAGGTCGAGTTCAGCCTGGCTGCGCACGTCGACGAGTTTTGCGGTCGGGGCTTTTTTCAGCACTTCCCAGGCTTCGGTCGGAGTGAGTGCGCCGGTATAGCCCAAGCCGTTTTCGGTAGCGCGCTGTTTGGCGCGGCCTAAAATTGCGTTCAAGGATTCCATGATCGGTCTTCCCGGTGGTCCAAATGGCGCGAGTATAAGGCTTTTTTCATGAAGGGAATACGATGCCAACCTAAATGCACCTTGTTGGTGCTCTGCCTCGTCGATTTGCCCATAATTGGTGCGGCGCTTTTTGTTTCGCTTCCCTATCTGTTTGTGGGAGAATGGAAACTTTACAAAAATTGAGTGGCACGAATTGTGCTGCTCAACCGGGTCGCTTTAATCTTTAACTCGCGTTTTGAGGAGAAATAAATGGCAGTCGCCGACGTAATGAAGCTGGTCAAGGATAACGAAATCCGCTTCGTCGATTTTCGTTTTACCGACACCCGCGGCAAAGAACAGCACGTTTCCGTGCCGGTTTCCGCTTTCAATGAAGAGAAGTTCACTGAAGGTCACGCCTTCGATGGTTCTTCCATCGCCGGCTGGAAGGGTATCCAAGCTTCCGACATGCTGCTGATGCCGGATCCGGATACCGCTTACATTGACCCGTTCTTCGACGAGCCCACGCTGGTGTTGACCTGCGACGTCGTCGATCCGACCGACGGCCTGGGTTACGACCGCGACCCCCGTTCCATCGCCAAGCGCGCTGAAGCTTACCTGAAGGCTTCCGGCCTGGGCGACACCGCTTACTTCGGTCCTGAGCCCGAATTCTTCATTTTCGACTCCGTGCAGTGGAACATCGACATGTCCGGCTGCAGCGTCAAGATCAACTCCGAAGAAGCTGCATGGGCTTCCGGCGAGAAGTTCGAAGGCGGCAACATCGGCCACCGTCCGACGGTCAAGGGCGGCTACTTCCCGGTTCCTCCGGTCGATAGCCTGCACGACATCCGTTCCGCGATGGTCATGGCGCTGGAAGAAGTAGGCATTCCCGTTGAAGTGCATCACCATGAAGTGGCAACTGCCGGTCAGTGCGAAATCGGTACCCTGTTCAACACGCTGACCAAGCGTGCAGACTGGACGCAAACCCTTAAGTACATCGTGCACAACGTTGCACACCAGTACGGCAAGACCGCGACCTTCATGCCTAAGCCCATCGTTGGCGACAACGGTTCCGGTATGCACGTTCACCAGTCCATCTGGAAGGACGGCAAGAACCTGTTCGCTGGTAACGGCTACGCTGGTTTGTCCGAATTTGCCCTGTTCTACATCGGCGGTGTCATCAAGCACGTGAAGGCGCTGAACGCCATCACCAACCCGGGTACCAACTCCTACAAGCGTCTGGTTCCGCACTACGAAGCACCGGTCAAGGTGGCTTACTCCGCCAAGAACCGTTCCGCTTCCATCCGCGTGCCGCACGTGCAGTCCGACAAGGCTCGCCGTATCGAAACCCGCTTCCCGGATCCGATCGCGAACCCGTACTTGGCATTCTCCGCTTTGATGATGGCTGGTCTGGACGGCGTTCAGAACAAGATTCATCCTGGCGATGCCGCAGACAAGAACCTGTACGATCTGCCGCCGGAAGAAGATGCAAAGATCCCAACCGTGTGCGCAAGCCTGGACGAAGCTTTGGCTGCCCTGGACAAGGATCGCGAGTTCCTGACCCGTGGCGGTGTGTTCTCCAACGAATGGATCGATGCTTACATCGAACTGAAGATGCAAGAAGTCAACAACATCCGTATGACCACGCACCCGATCGAGTTCCAGATGTACTACAGCGTTTAATCGACGTTGTGAATTAAAAAAGGCGGGGAAACCCGCCTTTTTTATTGCCTGTCATCGGATACTGAGCACATGCGTTGTTCGAGGTGATTTTCTCTACTACACTAGCACCATGAAAATATTACCTTTTTTCCTGAGTTTGGCTTTTGCGATGCCGGTATGGGCAGACACATGCAAGTATCAGGATGCCGACGGCCACATCATCTACAGCAATATTCCCATGAAGGGCGTTAAAAAACTGAGCTGTTTCGGCTCTGATGGCAGCAGTTCCGGCGGAGCCGCGCCGCGGGCCAGCCAGCCCACACCTTCCAACTTCCCCAAGGTGGATGCGGGCACTCAAAAGCAGCGCGATGACACGCGCCGCAAGATATTGCAGGACGAATTGGCGAGCGAGCAGGTGGCGCTCGAGCAAGCCAAGAAGGCTTACGCCGAGGGTGAGTCCGATCCGGAAACTTTCAAGACCACCATCGTCGGCAAGGATGGTAAGTCCCAGACCGTGACGCGACGCAATGTAGCGGCGTTCGATGAGAAAATGAAAAAACTCCAGGACGACGTCGATCTGCACCAAAAAAATATAGAAATGTTGCAGAAAGAATTGTCCGGTCTGCGCTAAAGCTGGTCTTTCGATGCGAATGCGAAAAAATGGCCCGGCTCTTGCTAGAGGGTTGGGATGCTGAGCCAATTACCTACATCTTTCGCCGGTCTTGAACATCTAGCCACTGCCGTATTCCTCCTCGATGGCGAGCGACGCGTGATCTACGCCAACCCCGCCGCCGAGGTCATGTTCGCCGTCAGCCACCACCACGTGTTCATGATGCCGCTCGACCAGGTGTTCGTCGGCGCGGAAATGCTGTGCGGAGCGGTCGGCAGCGCGTTGGTAAGTAATAGTCCCTTCCGCGAGCACGAGCTGACGCTAAACACCTATCGTGGCGCGACCTTGGCAGCGACTTGCACAGTCACTCCTGTCGATCTGCCGCCGGTGCGCGTCGTGGTCGAATTCCAGCAAATGGACCAGCAACTGCGCATCGCCCGCGAGGAGCGCATGCTGATCCAGCAGCAGGCCAATGCCGAGCTACTACGCAATCTTGCTCATGAGATCCGCAATCCTTTGGGCGGTCTTCGTGGCGCCGCACAGTTGCTGGAGCACGAGCTGGCGCAGCCGACCTTGCGCGAATACACCCAGGTCATCATCAAGGAAGCTGACCGTCTGCAATCGCTGATGGATCGATTGATGGCGCCGCATCGTGTGCCCAAGTACGAGCTCACCAATATTCACGAGGTCTTAGAGCGCGTGCGCAGCCTGTTGCTGGCAGAATCGCCGGGGGGTATTACCATTCGCCGCGACTACGACACCAGCTTGCCCGACCTCGTCGGCGATCGCGAAAAGTTGATCCAAGCGGTGCTCAACATTGCCCGTAACGCCGTGCAGGCCATGCACGGACAGGGGATGATTACGTTGAGAACGCGCGCCGAGCGGCAAGTCACCCTGGCAAAGAAGCGTTATCGCGTCGCGATCAAACTACAGATCGTCGACAACGGTCCGGGTATCCCCGAAGACATCCGCGAGCGTATTTTCTATCCGCTGGTGTCGGGCCGCGAAGGCGGAACCGGACTGGGGCTGACGCTCGCGCAGAATTTCATCACCCAGCATCACGGCATGATCGAGTGCGAGAGCGAGCCCGGCCGCACCTGTTTTACCATTCTGCTGCCCATCGAATACACGGCCACACGCGCCAATCACCAAGCCAGGAACCAGGACACACTATGAAACCCATCTGGATTATCGACGACGACCGCTCCATACGCTGGGTGTTCGAAAAGGCCTTGGGCCGTACCGATATGCCGTTCAAGACATTCTCATCCGTGCCTGAGGCGATGACCGAGTTGGAAAGCTCGAAGCCGCAGGTCGTCGTGAGCGATATCCGTATGCCCGGTGGTTCCGGCCTCGATTTCCTGCAGGAAATCAAGAAGCGCTTGCCCGAAGTGCCCGTCATCATCATGACGGCGTATTCCGACCTGGAAAGCGCCGTTGCGGCTTTCCAGGGCGGGGCGTTCGAATATCTGGCCAAGCCCTTCGATGTGGATCAGGCCGTTGAGATCATCCGCCGTGCCGTGGAAGAAAGCGAACGCGAGAGTGCCAGCGTGCAGGTCGTGGAGGAAACGCCGGAAATCATCGGACAGGCGCCTGCCATGCAGGAGGTTTTCCGCGCCATCGGCCGCTTGTCGCGCTCGCATGCGACGGTCCTGATCAACGGCGAGTCGGGCACCGGCAAGGAACTGGTTGCACGCGCCTTGCACCGCCATAGCCCGCGTGCAGACAAGCCTTTCATCGCCATCAACACGGCGGCGATTCCCAAGGATTTGTTGGAGTCCGAATTGTTCGGCCACGAGCGCGGTGCCTTTACCGGTGCCCAGGGTGCGCGACGCGGTCGCTTCGAGCAGGCCGACAGCGGCACGTTGTTCCTGGACGAAATTGGCGATATGCCTTCGGATTTGCAGACGCGTCTGCTGCGGGTGCTGTGCGATGGCCAGTTCTACCGCGTGGGCGGCCATCAGCCGGTCAAGGTCAACGTGCGGATTATCGCTGCCACGCACCAGGACCTCGAAGACCGCGTGCGGCAAGGCTTGTTCCGCGAGGACTTGTTCCACCGCCTCAACGTGATCCGCCTGCGACTCCCGCCGTTGCGCGAGCGCCGTGAAGATATCCCCTTGCTCACGCGGCACTTCCTGCAGCAAAGCGCCCAGCAATTGGGTGTGGAGCCCAAACATCCCTCGCCGGCTGCTCTGCGCTTTCTGTCCTCGCTCAACTGGGGCGGCAATGTCCGCCAACTGGAAAACGTCTGCCATTGGCTCACGGTCATGGCACCCGGGCAGAACGTGGACGTGGCGGATTTGCCGCCGGAGCTGCGCCAGGACAGCGAAACGCATCCCGCAGCTTCGACGGACTGGCTGAGCGCCTTGGAAGGTCAGGTAGGCAGTATGCTGGATCGAGGCGAGCCGGAAATCCTCGATACGCTGACGCGCCAGTTCGAGCGCGTCATCATCACCAAGGCGCTTTCCCATACCGGCGGGCGCCGCATTGAAGCGGCCACTATGCTTGGCATGGGGCGCAATACCTTGACCCGCAAAGTGCAGGAGTTGGGGATCGAGGATTAAGGAATGATCTTGCGCTGGCGCAATAGCGCCAGCACTTGGTCGACGCAGGCGTCGAGAGTTTGAAGGTTTGTATTGATCGTCAGCTCAGGCGCTTCCGGTGCTTCATAAGGCGATGAAATTCCGGTGAACTCCTTGATTAGCCCCTGCCGGGCTTTAGCATACAAGCCTTTCACATCACGCCCCTCGCATACGTCTAGTGGGCACTGGCAGTAGATTTCGAGAAAATTTCCTTCTCCGGCTAAGACGCGGACACGGTCACGATCGGAACGAAACGGCGAGATGAACGCCGTGAGGGCGATGACACCAGCCTCGATAAACAACTTGGCCATTTCGCCGATGCGCCGGATGTTTTCCGTGCGATCCTCAGCCGAGAATCCCAGGTCTGCGCACAAGCCATGACGAACATTGTCGCCGTCGAAAACAAAAGTCTTGCAACCGAGATCGAAAAGCCTTTTTTCGACGGCATGGGCAACCGTGGATTTACCCGCGCCGGACAGACCGGTAAACCACAGTATCACGCTCCCGTGTCCGTTTTGACGGTTGCGGTCGCTGCGGCTGACCTGAGCTTCATGCCAGCGGATGTTTTTATCGTTGGAGTTCAAAATAGATCAATCAATTACATAAACCGAGTATGGTGGTAATTGTATCAGGCTCTGGTAAAGTATCGCCCCGATGCCCTACAAGACGCCTGTTTCCGTTCTCGTCCTGATTCATACCCCGGATTTGCAAGTACTGCTGCTGGAGCGGGCCGATAAGCCCGGTTTTTGGCAATCCGTCACGGGGAGTCTCGAGGATGGCGAATTGCCGATAGATGCGGCGGTGCGCGAGGTCGCGGAAGAAACCGGGCTCGACGCCGAACACTACGGTCTTGAAGATTGGCAGACGCAACACATATACGAGATCTATCCGCACTGGCGCTATCGGTATGCGCCGAGCGTGACGCACAATACCGAGCACCAGTTCGGGCTGGAACTGCCGGCCCCGCTGCCGGTCACATTAGCACCGGACGAGCACTTGCGGTATGAATGGGTGGATTGGCGGGAAGCCGCCGTCCGTGTTTTTTCATGGACCAATGTCGAGGCTTTGCGGTTGCTGGGCGAACGGCATGGCCAACACTTATAAGTAATCCGGTTGAGTACCAAGGCAGACTATGCAATCAGCTCCCATCAAATTCGAACGCTTCCAGTCCGAGAACGACGATGCTTGCCAGGAACGCATCCTGTCGGCCATCGACAAGCTCGGCGACCGGCTGGTGATCTTAGGCCATCATTACCAGCACGAGGGCGTTTACCGCCATGCCGATTTCACGGGCGATTCGCTTAAGCTTTCGCGCTACGCGGCTGGGTCGGATGCTGAATATATCGTCTTCCTCGGCGTGCATTTCATGGCGGAAGTGGCGGATATCCTGTCCCGTCCCGATCAGGTCGCCATTCTCCCGGACATGGCCGCCGGCTGTTCCATGGCCGACATGGCCAATCTCGCCAAGGTCGAGCGCTGCCGCCGCGAACTGTCCGAACACTACGATTTCGATCAGACCTTTACCCCGGTTACCTACATTAACTCCGCAGCTGATCTCAAGGCATTTTGCGGAGAGCATGGCGGCATCGTGTGCACTTCCAGCAATGCGACCAAGATTGCCGAATGGGCATTCAACCAGCGCGAAAAAATCCTGTTCTTCCCCGACCAGCACCTGGGCCGCTGGACCGGCTACAAGATGGGTATTCCGCTCGACGAGATGATGGTGTGGGATCCGGATCTGCCGCTGGGCGGCTTGACCAAGGAAGAGATCGACAAAGCCAAAATCCTGCTGTGGAAGGGCCATTGCTCGGTCCACCAGATGTTCCAGCCGCAGCACATCGCCAAGTTCCGCGAGCAATATCCGGAAGGCAAGGTCATCGCGCACCCCGAATGTACGTTCGAGGTTTGCCGCCAGTCCGATTACGTCGGCTCGACAGAATTCATCCTTAAGACCGTGTCCGAGTCTGCACCCGGTACGCGCTGGTTGGTAGGCACCGAACTCAACCTGGTCAATCGCCTGGCCGAGCGGATGAAGCCGGAAGGCAAGGTGGTGCAGTTCATGTCGCCGCTAGTGTGCGAGTGCTCGACCATGGCTCGCATCGATCCACAGCATCTGGCCTGGACGCTGGAAAATCTCGCCTCCGGCAATGTTGTCAACCGTATCCACGTCGCTCCCGATGAGGCAGAACTGGCGAAGCTGACACTGGATAGGATGCTAGCCGTTTCATAATTCGAGATGTCGAACACGCTGCGCATCGCAACGTTCAACATCCACAAGGGCATGACCAGTTTCAATGCCCGCATGGTCTTGCACGAGCAGCGCGAGATGATTCGCAAGCTGCAAGCCGATATCGTGTTTTTGCAGGAAGTCCAGGGTGAGCATGCGCGGCACGAACCCTTGTTCCGCGGGCTTCAGCACGAATTCCTGGCCGACAGCATCTGGTCTAGTCATGCCTACGGCAAGAACGCCGTTTATCCTGCCGGCCACCACGGCAACGCGCTGCTTTCAAAATATCCAATTTCCAAATGGGAAAACGAGGATATTTCCGCCCACGCTACAGAGAAACGCGGCATGTTGCACTGCGAGATGGCCGTGCCCGGCTGGGATCAGCCACTGCATTGCGTATGCACACATCTCGGTCTGTTTGGCCGTTGGCGCGAGCAGCAGATCCTGGCGCTACG
Source organism: Novimethylophilus kurashikiensis (assembly GCF_003112435.1). Taxonomy (GTDB): domain Bacteria; phylum Pseudomonadota; class Gammaproteobacteria; order Burkholderiales; family Methylophilaceae; genus Novimethylophilus; species Novimethylophilus kurashikiensis. Next base: position 372,288 of record NZ_BDOQ01000003.1, on the reverse strand, counting down.
CGAACGCATCGAAACCCTGGTGCCGCCCCATGCGCCGCTCATCATTGCCGGCGATTTCAACGACTGGCGCATGCATGCCAGTCGGATCCTTTGCGAAAAGCTCCAACTCAAGGAAGTCTTCGAAAACCAGCGCGGAAAGCCTGCGCGTAGCTTTCCATCGGTATTCCCCATGCTGCGGCTCGACCGTATCTACATTCGCGGGTTTCATGTTCAACAGGCGCAAGTCTATGGTGGCACCGCCTACGCCAAAATCTCCGATCATGCTGCCTTGTCTGCCGTGCTGACGAGGCTATGACCGATTTTCTCCCGCATAACCAGATCACCCTGCTACGCAATGGCACCGAGTATTTTCCGGCATTGGAGCGCGCCATCGAGCAAGCCAGCTTCGAAATTCACCTACAAACCTACATTTTCGAAGACGACATCATCGGTCGCCGTATCGGCGGCGCCTTGATGCATGCCGCCCAGCGCGGTGTCCATGTGTGCTTGCTGGTAGATGGTTTTGGGTGCAATCGGCTGCCTCGCAAGTTCATTGCAGAACTGCAAGACTCCGGCGTCGAAGTATTGATCTATCGCCCCAAGATTTCGCCCTGGACCCTCAAGCGCAACCGCCTGCGTCGCTTGCATCGAAAAGTGGCGGTCATGGACGGCAAGGTTGCCTTCGTGGGGGGCATCAACATCATCGACGACATGAATACGCCGGGCCATACGCCACCGCGAGTGGATTACGCAGTTCAGGTAGAAGGTCCGCTGCTACCGAGTATCGAGGCTAGCGTCAGACGCTTATGGCGTCGTATAGCCTGGGCCAGGCTCCGTAGTGTTCGACCGCATCGTACCCTGGCAGCGCCTCACCAGGTTGGTAACATGTGGGCGGCATACGTCATGCGCGACAATGCCTTGCACCGCCATGACATCGAACAAGCCTATCTCGCGGCGATCGAGTCTGCCCAGCACGAAATTGTCATCGCAAACGCCTATTTTCTTCCCGGTATGGATTTTCGCCGCGCTTTGATCAGCGCTTCCAGACGCGGCGTCAGGGTCGTCCTGCTACTGCAAGGCCGCGTGGAATACTGGTTGTTACACCACGCAACTCGTGCCCTCTATCGCAGTTTTCTCGCCGCGGGCATCGAAATCCACGAGTACCAAAAGAGCTTTATGCACTCCAAGGTGGCCGTCATCGACAACCGTTGGGCGACGGTGGGTTCGTCCAATATCGACCCGATGAGCCTGTGGCTCGCCCGCGAAGCCAACATCGTGGTGGACGATGAAGGCTTCGCCCGGCAATTGCGTGCTGACCTCGAATTCTCCATCCAGAGCGGCGCACGCTTGTTGCGTCTAGATGATTGGAACCATATCGGCTGGATAAGGCGCGGCACGACATGGATGACCTACAACTTCATCCGCTTCGTGATGGGCCTGGTTGGATTTCCCGATAAGGCTTGATAGAAAAACCAAAATTGCACATGTAGCCGAGACAATCTATAATCGCGCCTTCGCCGCTGTAGCTCAGTCGGTAGAGCAGCGCATTCGTAATGCGAAGGTCACCAGTTCGATTCCGGTCAGCGGCACCAGTTTTAAGTCTAAAGCAGTCCAAAATAATCCAGAAAACCCAATAAAACCGTGAATTTAAGCGGTTTTATTGTCTGGGTTAGTCCAATCTGATCCGTAGACATCCAAGAAAAATCCGTATATAAAACCGTATACATTCGTTTGTATACAAAATTTGTATACGTTTTGGAGGCGATATGGCTACGGAATTGTTGACAGACAAGTCAATTAGCAACGCCAAGAGCACCGAAAAGCCGTGGACTCTGAAGGACGGCGGCGGGCTTTTTGTGCTCATTCATCCAAACGGAAGCAAATATTTCCAGGTACGAACCACCTTGCACGGCAAAGAAAAGCTGGTGCGCCTGGGTAGCTATCCCGATATGAGCCTGGCAGAGGCACGAGATGCGGCTAAAGCGGCGCGTAAGCTCGTCGCTGATGGCGTAGATCCAATCCAGCATAAGCGCAAGGTTGCCGAATCAAAGGCACTAGAAGCGGAAACAACTTTCAAGGCGGTCGCCCAGGAATGGATCGAGATCAAAGGCAGCGGAATCTCCGAGTCCTATCGCAGTAAGATCACAGCAACTTTCGCAGCTAACGTCTATCCCCGAATCGGAACCCTTTCGGTTTCTGACATCACTTCCCCTTTACTGCTATCTACGCTGCGTGTCATGGAATCACGCGGCGCATTGGAGTTGATGGGTAAATGCCGAGCATGGTTGTGCCAGGTATTCGACTATGCCAAAGCCACAGGAAAGCTCAAAGGCGATAATCCGGCCTCATGCCTGGTGGGTGTGCTCAAGAAACCAGAGAGCGAAGGCTATCCAACTTTTCTCAATCGAAATGATGCCGGGGAGTTCCTGCGGCGCTTGACCGACTATCAAGGGCGACACGAGACCATCTTAGCGATCTGGTTACTCATGCTCACTGCTAAGCGACCAAGCGAGCTACGCGCAGCCCAATGGGATGAGTTCAATTTGGATAAAGCAGAATGGACGATTCCAAAAGAGCGCATGAAAACGCGTCAGGCGCACATAGTCACGCTATCAAGGCAGGCTATCGCGGCCCTGGAAGATTTGGAGCGATTAACAGGCCATAGCAAATGGCTGTTCCCTGGTAGCGATCCAACCAAGCCAATATCAGAAATGACGCTGACCAAAGCATTCAGAATGCTCTGGCCCGAGTATCGAGTTGTTCCTCATGGTTGCCGTCATTTCTTCAGCACGATGGCGAACGAGCATGGGCAATTCCGGCACGATGTGATCGAGGCGGCTTTGGCTCATAAAGACCGAGATGCGATCCGAGCTACTTACAACCGGGCCACGTACATCGAAGAACGCCACAAGCTGGCGCAATGGTGGGCCGATGAACTGGAAACGATGCGGGAAGGGGGAAGAGTGCTACCTCTTCGAGCGAGATCTCCATAATGGACCTATCGTTAATAACTGTATTCGGCTTGAGCGAGAATGCTCTCAAATTTGGTTATTAATATTTATTGACGATGTTCTGAAGTTCTTTAATGATTTTGTACGATTCGAACGAGGGGGAAAAATGCTTGAGTGGAAAAAATTGTTGAATCAATCAAGGCGTAAGGATCTGCATGGATCAGCTGAGTCCATAGGAACAGGTGCAAGCAGGACAGAGTTTGAGAGAGATTTTGACCGTATTCTATTTGCTACCCCAACGCGAAGATTGGCTGACAAAACGCAAGTTTTTCCGATGGAAGAGCACGATTCTGTAAGGAACAGACTTACACACTCCCATGAAGTTAGTAATCTAGCTAGAAGTATTGGTGTGCGTTTGGCTTTTGAACATGCAGAAAAGGTTTTTGGTTCGGCGCATGAAGAGCTTCAAGTAAAAAGAAATGTCCCTGCGTTATTGGCTGCGGTAGGTTTGGCACATGATTTAGGTAACCCACCATTTGGACATCAGGGTGAGGTTGCAATGCAACAATGGTTTCGTAGTGACAAAGCATGCCCTCATGCTGACATTGACTTTCGTGAGTTCGATGGTAACGCTCAGACGTTTAGGCTTTTAACGCGCCTACAAATATTAAATGATCAATTTGGTCTTAATTTGACTGTTGGGACGCTTGCCGCGCTTATTAAGTATCCGAGTGTGTATGGATCTAAAAATAAAGGCGGATTCAAAAAGTTTGGTATTTTCAATGGTGAAGAAGAAATAGTCCAAGAAGTATGGCAGCACACTGGCCTTGCAGAAGGAATTAGGCATCCCTTGGCTTACGTGATGGAGGCTTGTGACGATATTGCTTATTCAATAATCGATGCCGAAGACACCGTGAAGAAAGGTTATGCATCATTTTACGACCTTATGGATTTTCTCGAATCTCATGATGGGAGCGACGACGTAATAAGAGACGTTATCAAAGTGTCTAGGGATCAGAACGGTAAATTTAAAAAAAATGACTTAAGCTCCCGAGAGTTAAACGACATTTCGATGCAAATGTTCAGGGTTAAGGCAATATCCGCAATGGTTGAGTCGGCAACAAATGTGTTTGTAGCCCATGTTGAAAGTATGATGAATGGAACGATAGAGCTTGGTTTTGAATTAATTAAAAATTCACCTTGTGCTCAGTTATGTAAAGCGGTGAAAGATTTTGATTTTCGCCACGGTTTTCAACATAAGGATGTATTACTGCTTGAGCTAAAGGGAAATAACTACATTAAAAACATGATGGACATGGTTTGGGATGCCATTTCTGCTGACGGATCTTCTGAAAAGCCTTTTGAAAGATTCATCTTTGGAGAAATTTCCGAAAATTATCGAAGAATTTATGATGCCTCCGACAAAACCCTTTACAACAAATGCCAACTTTTATGTGACACGATTTCTGGGATGACCGAAAGTTACTTAGTAAAAAAGCATGACCTATTTGTCTCTCTCAAAAAATGCAATACGCTAAACCTCATCCAGTAAGATCGTTTGAGAATCTGCGAGACAGAGTAGATCGCCTTATACGGCCTTCCAAGAAGAGCTCGAGTAAGCCATCACAGTTATTACTAGATTTTCCTTTTGAGTTAAAGCCTAAGAAAAATATTATTTACCCAAGCAAAAGCATATGGGAATTCTTAAATTTCATTTGCGATGCCGTCCCTGATGGGGAGGTCTATTTGTTTGGAGGGGTGTTGCGGGATATGGCACTTCTTGGGAAAAGAGGATTTGGCTCCGATATCGATGTTGTTGTAGAGGGGGCTTGGGATAATTGTGTCAATTATTTGGAATCTAATGGAGCCAAAAGAAATAAGTTTGGTGGTTTTCGCCTTGAGATAGATGGTTGGCCGGTAGATATATGGAATGCAGAAGAAACATGGGCAATAAAACAAGGCTTAGTAGAGTATAAAAGTATAGCCTCTCTGACTGAAACTACAGTACTCAATTGGGACGCAATACTAATGAACTGGAGAACAAGATCATTTATTTGTCGTGATAAATATCTTGAAGAGCTAAGATCCAGAGTATTAGATGTCGTACTGGAGAAAAACCCAGATCCGCTAGGAATGGTTGTTAGAGTGTTTAGGCATTTTTGCTTGAAAGACGCCAGAAAAATCAGTGCGAACGCTCTCGTATATTTGGCTAACAGCACAGCCATATACAGTTTTGAGACGATTAAGAACAGAGAGATCCAGAGCTATGGGAATACGATGATTGCTCCCCCAGTTTATAAATTCTTTGCCTACTTGAAAGAAAAAGAATATATGGACTTACAAAGTAGATACAGCGTTGTAAGCAACATACTAAAAAAAGAATTAGATTTGTCCTCGCCCTTTTCATTTAATACATAGCAACCTATTCCATCTGATAGGTAGAACCTTCAAAACCAATCCCTTAAAATAAAACTGGATAACTTGGGTATTGAAACAAACGATTCATCTTGCTAAGGGCCTAATATGTGCACATTCCCATATGATGTATGGTGTATTGATTGAGGATTAAACATTCGCGGTGACTAGGCCACAATGATGTCCATGTGCATAGTTGTACTTACAATTTAAAAATAACAACAGGAATTATCTTGTCGACAAACACACGGAGTCTTCTGCGCTATCCGGGAAGTAAAGCGCGCTTTGTCGACTTCATTAGTCGTGCCATTCGCCTGAATGGTTTGAGCGGCTATGTTTTTGCAGAGCCATTTTGTGGTGGAGCTAGTGCGTCTATTGCTCTCTTGGAATCTGGTTGCGCTGATTACGTTGCACTTAATGATGCTGATCCGCTAGTTGCTCATCTCTGGGATACCGTTTTCTCGGAAACCCATGCTGAGTGGCTTGCGGAGCAAGTCATGACGATACCTCTTACCATTGATGAATGGCGCAGACAAAAAGCTCTTGAGCCCATAAGCCCGAGAGAGTCCGCTCTGAAGTGTCTATACCTCAATCGCACATCATTTAACGGCATCATCCACCAATCTGGGCCATTAGGCGGATGGGGCCAAACCAAAAGAACCGTTGGTGTCAGATTTAATCGTGAAAGACTAGCCACCAGGATTCGCGAATTAAGCAAATTAGGCGATAGAGTCTTAAGCGTTTCCAATAATAATTGGGAGACTTTTTGCGATCGACTACTAGCAAATAATAAATGTTTTTTCTACCTGGATCCGCCTTACTATCACAAAGCAGAACAGCTCTACGGATACTATTTTGATAAGGAGGGACATGCTCGTTTACGCGACTACTTGATCGCTTCAAAAGCAAAATGGATGCTTTCCTATGATGATGCACCTGAAGTCCGCTCTTTGTATCAGAGGTATTCTTTAAAGGCTCGAATCATTGATAGTACCTACTCTACCCATCCCATGGGCGGTGCTTCGCATGTCGGAAGAGAGGTGCTTTATTCTAATCTTCCTAGGCTACCTGCTCCGGATAAAGGGGTAATAGTTCATAGCGGCTTAACAGTCAGGGACTCCACGTTTGTAAAGCCAGATAAGGTTAAATTAACCCGCATTCCAGTCAATAGTACTAATGGCGATGACGTAGCTATCGCCTGATAAAAAATACCCATAAAAGGACGATCATGGATCTTCTTAATCAAATCCTGGTGGATACAAATCAGCTGGCTGCTTTACTGACTGATCCTGCAGTCAACCATATCGGATATGTTTATTCGATGGGTTTCAAAGAAGCTATGGTCCTGACAAACGACGCATGGAAAGAGCGGGTGGCAGGGATTCCTCATAATAGCTTTCTGATTGCTGCCTCCTTTGACCCTGCCAAATTTGGAAATGCATTGGAGTTTGATAAGGAGGTTGTCTTATTGCGTGTGCTTGGGCCGGCGAACCTGCCTCAAGACGTGGATATGCTAAGAACCCGCATAGAGCATAGTCAACGCCGCACAGCTGATGAGCTCTTTGGCGAAGACGTCCATGATGGGCTCGACCCATTAACGCATGCGGAGCTTCAATACGGTGGCCTCAAATGCCGAGTATTAGGCACCTTCTACCTTGATGATGGGCATTTGAAGCTGGGGAGCGATATTGAGAACTACATGAGCTCTACCAGGTTGCGAGTATTCAAACCACGAGGCAATGCCCTTGCAAGCATCGTCAACCATATCAACCAGGAAGTTTTGGCCAAGAGCATCGAAGAGGCTAAGAAATCTGGATTTAGCGGGCTGCCGACACCCATCGAGATAGGAACGGTCCGGTATACCTCAACCGCGCGTTTGCATCGAGGCGCTAGTGAGCCAAAAGTTCCGGTACGCATTCAGCCCTCCGATTTTCTTGCTCGCAGAACAGCCGTGCTGGGGATGACTCGGACAGGTAAGTCAAACACGGTAAAAACCACTGTGGCGGCAGTAACCATGGCCGCCAAGCGAGATGGTATTAAAGTAGGCCAGATAATTTTTGATATCAATGGTGAATACGCCAATGCCAACCATCAGGATGATGGTAGTTCCATCGCTGATGTTTTTGGCACCGAATGCATTCGTTATCGAGCCATTGAGACTCCTGGCTTTGAAGATTTACGTACCAATTTCTATGTTGAGACTGAGCAAGGATTGAACTTGATTCAGGCTTTGTTCAGAGCAGACACATCTCCGTTCTCCGGTCAGGATCTGGACAATTTTATGACGTCCACCTTGGAAGAACCCAATATTTCTGATCACAGTGAACATACACGATGGGAAGTGCTTCAGGCTGTGTTTCAGTGCATTCTTTATCGCGCGGGCTACCAAGCACCTAGCGGTTTTACGGTAAAGGTTCCACTGTCAAAAAATCTTGTTAAGCAAATATCGGACTACGCTTCAAGCCAAACACCTCCCGAACAGGTTGTTATACCTGCTTCTGATAAAGTGGCGCTATCAGAGGCTAGTGCATGGTTTGAAACAATTCGCGCATATAACCTTAAACTAAGAGATGCTCAAAAAGCTGCTGGACAACCAATTCTCGGGTTGAAATCCAGTACTGCGGGTAATCCTTGGGTCGATCCAAACCTTGAATCTTTCCTGAATATTTTGGCCAGGGAAAACAGTAAAAGCCAAGCCTTCGGTGGCTACCGAGCAATCGTAAAATACAGGCCATACCATTCAAGCAGACGTGCCGCTGATGTCACTTCGGAAGTGATCCAGCATCTTTTGGCCGGGAAAATTGTAATCCTTGACCTTTCCGCTGGTCCCGTTGAGGTTAGGTCGGTGCTCTCCGAGAGGATTGCACGCCAGATATTCGAGCGCTCATTTAAGGAGATGAATGAGGGCAAGGTTCCTCAGAACATGGTGATTTACGTAGAAGAGGCACACAACCTTATCGGCAAGAAGGAAGAACTAACTGCCACTTGGCCGAGAATTGCCAAGGAAGGAGCAAAGGCAAAAATTGCATTTGTTTACGCTACACAAGAGCCATCTTCTATACACCCGAATATTCTGGCGAATACTGAAAACTGGTTCGTAACTCATCTGAACAATGACGATGAGTTGAGGGCTTTGGGCAAGTTCTACGACTTTGCAGACTTTCAGGACTCCCTTAAAACAGCCCAGGATGTCGGCTTCGCTCGCATCAAAACACTGTCTTCACCATTTGTTGTGCCAACTCAGATTAATCGGTTTACCCCAGATCAACTGAAAGTTGAACTACAAAATATTGCTGCTGCAAAATCTGGGGGCATCTGATGCCGTATAACCGAGAACGGGGAAGCAAAAGTGGCCATATGGATTTGGTTAAAAATCCCGACGTCGAGAGCTTTTTGCAAAATTGTGACTATATGCGGGAACCCAGCGAAGCCGATGGTCAGGAAATCGCAAAGGCATTTATTCCTGCTCCTGAGTCAGACAAGCTGCCTCAAAAGGTCGTAGCTTCCGATGCAAGCCCCTATTCAGAACCTCTGACAGACAAGTTTCCGAGTACGCAGCTAGGGTATGTGAAAGTTAGCCTCGTGCTGGTGGACCTGAAGGAGTTTGATGCTCTGACGCAGCCCGGAACAAGGTATGTGGACCCCTTTAAGGCTGCGAAACTGCATCGAAATGCTAACGGGATTGCGTTTACGCTTCCGGGCAGCAACATTCGATACAAAGGGGCTAAAACGGTCAGGGACGGTTTCCGTAAAGCGGTATATGAGCAATATAAGGATGGCCGTACCAACTTTAAAGCGGATGGAGCATATTCACTTGCAGATACGTTGTTGCATATAAGTGGTGGGCGAATCGATATAGATAAATGCCCCTCATGCGGTGAAGCTCACCCAAGCTCATTTTTATTCAATGCCGTTAATTCAGTGCTTTCTTGCCCGGCCTGTAACGAAGAGGTTTATTTAACCGACAAGCTTCGCCTGCATGAGCAGTTGAGCGATTTTGGTGACAATGCTTCTGCCATGACCAGATTCATGAATGTCACGGAGCACTTGTTAGTGGCAAGTTGTGTAAGAACCCTCCTGGATGTGGATCCGGTTGGATTGTCAAACATGGGATTCATTGTTGATGGCCCACTGGCAATTTTCGGACAGCCGGCAAAAATTCATGCTCCCTTAATGGCGTTTTATCATCGGGTGTCAACTGAGCTCATCCGACGTGGATTGACTCCACCTGTAATTGTTGGTTTGCAAAAGGATGGCCAAGTTATGGAACACGCCAGGGCAATAAATCGTTTTGTGCAGCCGGGAATGTATCGCCCCGTTGATGATGATTATCGGGCCGAATTCATTCGAGGGAATGAAATGCTTAATTTAAATTTTGGGCATGAGACTTACTATGGACAAGATTTCATTTTAAAAACAGAGTCTGGACGTATTTTTACTGTTGGTGTTCCTTATCCGTTCCCTAATAAGCTTAATCCAGCTGATTTTTCTAAGAAGAAAGTGGATACAACAAATTATGGTGATGCCCTTGCAAGGGCGTTCGCTTTGATTCGATACTTTGAATTTGACTTATACGAGAATGCCGTCGTACCAATCGCGTTAGCACACCGGCATGCCTCTATCAGCCTTGTTCCTGGCGGGAAGGTATTAGATTTGGTTACCCGTGCGGGTTTAAACGTGCACTAACTGCCTGTGCTTTTGAAACTGAGCAGTCCTCTTCAACTATGTCATAAAGCTAACTGTAAGAACTGCAAAAAGGCCTTATTGCAGTTCTTACAGTTAATGTCTTTGTCTTTCACAAAAAAATGGCCGGATTAGCTAAATAAGTAACTCGCGGACGTCCCCCAGTGTTTTCCTGAACAAAATTTAACCACCCTAAATCAACGAGAAGGTTTAATGCAGACTTCACTGTTTCAGAGTTGGTGAGCTTTGCCCATTTGGGTCGCCAGACATGCCAACTTGAGAAGTGGTCTTGAAGATCTCCAGTACGTATTCGACGAATAATTTCTTTTGCTGCTTCTGCCTCATGATTAAATGCACTGGCATAAAATCGATTCGCATGAGATTCGAGATAAGCTGCCCATTTGATTGATTTCCTAACAGCGGATTCTGAAATTGGTCCTTGTCCTTTCTCGGCTAGATGAATAACCAGTGCAAGACTCGGTACAAGTTTTCTATATTTGGAAAGGTGGGCTTCCACGGCTTCATGCAAATCGCCTTTTTTCAATCTTTGTTCAAAATCAGTGCGCCACTCTATAAAAAGTTCAGATGCATCAGGGCAGAAGCGCAAGTATGGCAATTCTTCAGAGCTATTTTCATCAATAACCGCTCCTACCGCTTTCACATCAAGAGAAGCGAGCATTTCGAAAACTTGGCATGCATTTTCTGCAGCTTCAAAATTAGGCGCTTTATCAATGTTGTGCCATGTCTTATGATTGTCCGGCCAAACTAATAATCCAAATCGCTGGATCAGACCATCATCACCACCTTTATTGATGGACGTTTGGACAAACTCTGAAACTCTTCCTGGCTGGCAGCTCCCTAATAAAGATAGGCAGAGTGCAGGAATCCAAGAATGACCGCGACTGATTCGGTCTATTGCATGGGGTGTTTTGCTAGCCCAAGCACTTAAATAGAAACTGCGATCATCAGCATTCTCTGGACGCTCCAAGAGTTTCAATAGTGAATACATCTCGTCGCGATAAACGAGAACTCCTTGTGGATTCTGAACCAGAATTTCTCCAAGTGCTGCTAAGGTTGAGTCATTGACTATATAGCGCTTCAGAATTGGTGCCGCAGGCTCATCGGGAAAATATTCTGAAACATCGACATCAGGGTTATTTTTCAATGCTATTTTTGCATTTTTTTCGTGAGCATCAGATTTGAATTTATGGATTTTTTGCTGCCTAAAATACTCTTTCTCATCCCTTTGAAATTGTTCAAAAGCAATAGCCTGTAATTTCCTCAATGGAACGAGAGCAGCCTCCATCGCTGGACTTTTCATCACCCCTGGGCGCCCAATTAATAAAGCCCATTGATTGCCGAATTCCGACCAATTTGTAAGTTGTTGTGGTCGAACCGCTAATTTGCGGCCAATAACAGCACCTAAGGCAGTCATTATGGTAACGCCAACAAAATCTGCTGGGCATTGCATCCTATGACATATGTCCTCGGCCCAGTTTTGCAGAGGTTCTGGGAGGAGTAAAAAATCGAAAGGATCAACAATGGGTAAACCATCTGGCAATGGAAGAGGGGCTTGCCAAAAATCAGATAACTCGCTCATTCATTGATCTCCTTTGCCGGAAGATCTAATCCAAATTTACGGCTCACCTTATCGAAAGCAAGTTTGCGATTTTCCTCTAGCTGAAGAACAAGAGCACGTATTTCCTCTTTGCACTTGCCAGAAGCCCACGCTGCCATGACGATCTCAATTTCACTGCGTGGCCATGCAGATGAATTTCCACCAGGTTTGATGGGCGCAGGGTAAAGATTGTCCTTAATCTTGACGTAAAGTGAGGACTTTTTTTCCCCTGTCATTTTCATGACGTGGATCAACCTCAACCACTCTTCATTGCCGGCTATATATTCAAGCTGCGTAAATTTTATGTTGGTCATTTTTGCTCCTTTTGTCGTAAACATTTGAAAGCTGATTTTTGTCAGGCATTTCAACCACGAAAACAAGGTTAGCAAGTTGACCCCCTCAAACTAAGCGATTAAATTTTGATGTGGTTGTGCTCCATAATATGGTTGTATCAGCCTTAGTTTTCTTAGGCTCAACATAAGTCTTAGCTTCCTACGTCGATTTGCCTTCGTTAATAGTTCTCGAAACTGCAGTCTCACGAGGCACTTTAACGAAAACATCTCACGATGATTTCTCTTCGTGCCAAGTCCACCATCAACGCTCCGCTCCTCGCGACGCAAGACGCCTTAAGGCTTTGCTGCGAGCTGATTGCTGATCTAGGGATCAGCTGGCCTTAATCTTTGCCCCCGCCTTGCCGCGCTCTTCGGCGCTCGGCTCCCTGCTTTGCAGGGCTGCGCCGGCGGACGTTGTCACTTGGCTTGTGTCGGCTGCCGCCACCATCGTCCTGAACGGACGACCTCGGGAAACTTTGACGCAATCGCGTCTTGTTTCCCGACCGTTACTATCGTCACGGCTTCAAAGCAGGGAGCCGAGCGCCGCTTCGCAGCTTCGGCGGGGGTGGGCTCCGCCCCCCGTGCGCGAGCGCCTGCCTTGGGGCAGGCTTTCACTCGGCGACGGCTGCTTCGCAGCCTGCCGGCTCATCGCTTCGGCACCCCCCATGCTTACTGCCATTCTGCTTGAGCAGAATTTTTCAAAGCGGAGTACTTGCTGCTCGCCCTAGGCTTTACGCAAGTGAGCCCCTTGCCTGCCGCACTACTTAGTTTTTTCGGGGAGGTTGGTAAAACTCTTGAAAGCTCATCTATTTCACGTATTATAGTTATTTAAGTGATTGTTTTATTTATAATTTATTGTCTACCAAGGTCCAAGCATGTCCAATATTGTCCTATGGCTTCCAAAACAAATTTTTTTTGCTCACTACGTGATGTACATCCATCTGGTAACACCGCGCAGGCAGTTAGATGAAGCGGAGCAACGCATCGAGTTAATGCAACGCTTGCTTTTCCCGGTAAAACGAGGCGAGTAATGCTGGGTCATCAGTTGCTTGTCAGGATGGAAGATTTGCTCATGCCGTGGTGTGGTGCGCTGACAGGTTTTTTTAGCGTTGGGGCAATAACCGCTTTTCATGCTGAGAAGCAGATACGTTCCGAGATCATGACCTATCTCTCCGTGAGTGGCATTGTCGGGATTTTTACCTGGATGCTGCTACCTGAGGCCCCTCGCCTAGACGGCCAGCTTTGGCTAGTTTTGCTGCTTACTGGATTTGCTTTGGTTTGGTGCTGGTATCGCAGGGGTATTCAAATGCTGGACAAGCTTAAATTATGGCTCACTCGACCTTCTCAGCTTGCGCGTGAGGGACGCACTGATGTCCGTTATGTGGCATCTCTCTTGCCCCAACCTAGGGAAGAATATGATCCCCGACAGTATCACATTCATGATGGATTTTTTATGGGGTTGTCTGTGACAGGGGCTCCAATTTATTGGAGAGACAGATTGCCACATCTGGCAATCGCTGGCACTTCTGGCAGCGGTAAAGGAAGAAAACTGCAAGACCTAGCGGCACAGACTATCGCAAAAGGGGAAGCCGTCGTCTATCTTGATCCCAAGGACGATGAGTGGGGGGCACACGCATTATTTTCCGCCTGCTTCCACACAGGCAGACCTTATCACTATCTCAGACTGCTGCCGGAATCACCTCCGCAATTCAATCTCCTCGCCGGTGCTAAAGCGTGGGAGATTGAAGAATTGTTTATCGCTACGTTTGATTTGAGTGACAAAGGTAAAGCATCGGATTTTTTTAAGGCCAAGGACCGGAATGCTGCCGCTGTGGCGGCAAAGCTTGCAGCGGAACGCAGCTTAACGATTAGCGAGCTGTATCATGAAATGGCAGCAGATGCGTTCTGGGTAGAGGACTCGCCGGGTTTTTTGGGAAAGTTGCGTGAAATTGCTGGCGTCGAGGCTGTCAATGCCAAAGCTGGTGACTTGTCTTTGGCTACACTGATTGAAGAAGGCGGCGGGCTCTATGTGGTTGGCTCGATGACATTGCAATCGGTTCGTCGCGTACAGCAAATGATCTTTGTGCGTGTGCAGCAGATCGCCAGCGCACGGGACCGCATGGCAGGGGAATTGCGCACTGTCTGCGTGATTGCTGATGAGGCGAAATACCACATCAGCCGGCCGGTGCTACAGGGTCTGGGAGCATCTCGCGATAAGGGCATGCGCGTGGTGCTGGCCTTTCAAAGTTTTCTGGATCTACGTGATTGCCCTGACGATATGGATCCGGATATGGTGGTCGGCGCCATCATTGAAAATACCCCCTGCAAGCTAATCTACCGTATTGAGGACCCTGTTACGGCGCGCTGGCTGGCCGAGAAAAGCGGAATCATCCTGATCGATGATGAAGCCCGCCAACTGGAAAGAAATTTCGCGCTTGCAGAAACTGGTGATGGCGGTCGAACAATTCGACAGGCCGAACATTTCCTCATTGATACCAACAAAATCACAAGCCTTCCTTCTGGATGGGGCGTGCTATATGGCCAAGGGCTGGCCGAGCTTTGCTACGTCAGTCCCTATCGCGTTAAGAAATGCAATGAAGCCATTACTGCCACGTCTGCGATTTCATCTGATATCAACCTCCCCGATAATGGCTCAAGCACTACGCCATCATCAGTAACATCAGGCATGGTCAATAAATCGCAACGATTGCGTAACGAATGCATTTTTGACTTAGACGAGTAGATGATGCAGATGAAAAATCAAGAAGCATTCGCTATACCAAACCAGCAATCTGCAGCAGTTGCCGCCCGAATTACTCATCTGATTGAGAACCCTGTTCAGCGAAAAGCACGTGCTGAAGAGAAGCGTGCAAAAATCTTGCGATTACTGCGCGATGAAATTTGGACGGTCACTGAGGTCATTGCCAGACTGCTGGGAGTAGGTTATCCCGCTGCGCATGCGGCCTTAAAAGCTATGGTTCGGGATGGCCTTATTACTTCAGCTCCTTTGCATATTCCCTCTCGACGTGGCACTAGCCGAGTCATTCTGCACGGGATCACCGCTCAAGGTTTAGCTTATGCCTGGGGCCTGGATGAAACCCCATTGCCGCGCAATCCATGGGAACCGAGCAAAACTAACGCGTTGTTTGTTCCACATCAAATTGCTATCCAATTGGCTAGAGGTGATGCTGAAGAAGCAGGATGGCGCGAGTGGAAACCAGCCCGTGCCCTAATGGGACAGGGGCTACCGAAATTGCCAGACGCCGAGGCCATTGATCCAGAGGGGAATGCCGTAGCTATTGAGTTGGAACGCGAGATAAAGACAGATAAACGCTATGAGGCTGTCATTGGAGCTTACATTTCGGTCATCAAGCAGGAGAACCGCTGGTCTCGTATTGATTATATTTGCCCCGATGCCGATTTTGCTGGGCGTCTGGCAAGAGTATTTGGGCGATTAAAACAATTGCGCCTAGAAACTCGTGGGGGACAACCAGCCAAAGTTGGGCAACTTCAACCGGTGCATTTGGGGCGATTCCGATTTTATGCAGTTGGGGATTGGCCAAATGGAAAATTTATTCAACCATTTATGAGGGAGTTCACGGGACAATTATGAGCACGGTATTTCCCATTACGCGAGGCATATTTCAAATTGCAGTCAATTTACTCATGCTAGTGAGCAAGCTGCCATGGTGGATCACATCCATTATTTTGGTAATGTTGTATTTTGCTGCCAAAATTGAGTCTTAGGTCTTGAGGGTGATGGGTTAAGAAGCGTATACAAATCCGTATACAAAATAATATTTATAATTATTTATCTAATATCGGTAACGCTTCTGGAGCATTTTTCTATGCCGGTCAGCGCACCAGTTTTAAGTCCTAAGTAGTCCAAAAAAGTCCGAAAATCCAGCAATATCAAGGGTTATCGGGCTTTTTTATTGTCTATATATTCCAGAACGGTTTTTTTGACATCCGGGTAAAGGCGCGGGTAAATCATTTTGCTGCAGCAAATTTTACCCATCTAGGGCCTGCTGCATTGCCATTCCCCTATTAAGGTATTATCGCTTCCAAATTACGAATTCTTTGTAACTATGGAAAATCCCGGTAGTGCCAACGATACGCTTCTTCATCAGGTCCAGCGGTTAAACTGGACGTTGAATGTCATCAGTCGAAGCAACAGCGTTTTAGTTCACGCGCAGGATGAATGGAGCCTGTATAAAGGAGTCTGTGAGTCGATTACTTCTGCGGAGGGGTTCCCGTTAGCCTGGGTGGGAATTCCGCGGCTGGATGAGCAGAAATCGATCGAGGTATTCGCTAGTGCTGGATCGGCTACGGCATATCTGGATGGCATCGTGGTTTCCTGGGGCACTTCGTCGGAGGGCAATGGGCCCTCGGGACGTGCGATCCGTACCGGGGAGATTCAATTCAACAACAATATGCTGCTCAGCCCTCAGTTTTTGCCGTGGGTCGAGCGCGCTAAAAAACATAATCTTCAATCCTCTTTTGCGTTGCCCATTACCCTTTCCTCGGGAGAAATCGTCGCGGCGCTCATGGTGTATTCGGAGTTTCCCGATGCTTTCGGCGATGCTGAGCTCAAACTTCTCGGCCAATTGAGCGCCGACCTCGGGTATGGCGTGGAATCATTACGGACGCGGGCTGCATACGAACAAGCCTTGATCGAAAACCAGCAGCGCGCACAGGAAGTCGTAACGCTGTTGGAAAACTCCGTCGAGCTGCTTGCCTATACCGTCGAGATACGTGATCCCTATACTGCGGGGCATGAGAAAAGAGTCTCGGCGTTATCTGTCGCCATTGCCAAAGCCATGGGGCTTGATGAGGAAAGAATACGTGGATTGCGGCTTGCTGCGACCGTGCACGATATAGGAAAAATCCAGGTGCCTGCGGAAATCCTCGTCAAACCAGGTCCCTTAAGCGATATCGAAAAACGTCTGGTAAAGGAGCATCCGACGGTCGGCTATAACATCCTCAAACAAATTGACTATCCGTGGCCTGTAGCAGAAGCCGTGTGGCAGCATCACGAGCGGTTGGACGGTTCGGGCTATCCCCGTGGACTACTAGGGAATGAAATAATTCTCGAGGCGAGGATTATCGCGGTTGCTGATATTGTCGAATCGATGTTTTCTCACCGGCCCTATCGCCCAGCCTTAGGGCTGGATGCGGCGTTTGCGGAAGTGCAGAGGCTAAGCCCGGTGCAACTGGATCAGAATGTTGTTCAAGCATGTCTGGATGTATTCAAAAGCGAGGTGTTTCAATTGAGTTAGACGGTGCCATAGGTCTCGTTTGCACTCGTCAGGGTCATATTTTTGTAACAATCGAGGCGTCTAATGAACGTCGATTTCTTATGCATATCTCCTCCTCTTTCCAAGCGGCCTTCGGGCCGCTTTTTTATTGCTGATGATGGGGATGAGCGGGCGGAGATCGATAGCCATCGAAGCAAAAGCTCCGCCCTAAGAGTTTCTATTACTAAGCGATACTCGGTAATAGATCGCTGATCAGCGGTGATGAGATGAGCCCTTGTTTTGTTGTGTCTTATTGCCGGAGCCTGGTCTGCTGCTTTGGTTGGTGGACTGGTTGCTGCGGCTGCCGGAAGAGGCTCTGTCGTCCTTGCCGTGCGAACTACCCGAACGCGATTCCGATCCTTTCAATGCATTGAGTAGCTCGTCCTTGCTCATTGAGGATTTGCCTGGAATATCCATTTCCTTGGCTTTTTCGTACAACTCCTCTCTCGTCATCGATTCCAGGTCATTGTGCTTTTTCTCGCTAGTCATCACTGGTTCCTTTCATGGCAATGGTGGATGAATGCGGATGAGCACATGAGATAAAGCCTGCTCCATGTGCTGCCCGTAGTGATGTTTTACTGTGGGGAGCGAGAAATGTATGTCCGACAAGCCGCTTTTAAGCGGGATATGGCATAACGATGGCCGCAAGGCCTAAACGGAATCAGAACACTCGAGCGCGCCCAGCACTGCCAAAAAAGCTTGCTCTCCGCTGGTCAGTCCGGGTACCTGTTCTATGCTATTCAATGACAGATCCGCTGCACTCATATGCTCTCCAGTGATGAACGCTAAGACGCGAGGGTGAATGTAGGATTTGCGGCAGACCGCAACGGTGTTGCCCAGGCTTTTCGCCACTTCGCTCAAGAGTTTTTTAACGGTCTCGGTCGAGATGTCTCCGGCCGTGCGGGATTGCTGCCATAACTCCAGGGCTTGCACACTGGCGTGCCAGGTCCTGAAATCCTTCGCGGTGAACTCGCCGCCGCTGGCTTCCCGCAGGTATTCGTTGACCTCGCGCGAGCCGATGCTGTGCAGCGTGCCATCGTCGTCCAGGTATTTGAACAATTCCTGCCCCGGCAATGTTTGGCATTTTTTCAGGATGCGAGCAATTCGCCGATCTTGCAGCGATACTTCATGCACGACGCCGCTCTTGCCTTTGAAATGGAGGCGCAGACGGCTGCCTTCCAACTTGACATGCCGCTTTCTCAAGGTCGTCAATCCATAGGTGCCGTTCGACCGCGCATATTCATCGTTGCCAATTCGGATCAAGGTTCTATCCAATAGCGAGACAACAGTGGCAATGACAATTTGCCGCGTGACCTGGCTGCCTGTAGAGGCATCCAGGTCCTGCTTGATCCGCGTTCGTATCTCCGGCAGCGCATGGCCGAATTCCAGCATACGGTCGAACTTGGTTTCGTCGCGATGTTGCCGCCAGTCTGGATGGTAGACGTACTGCTTGCGTCCCCGGGCATCCCGCGCCGTCGCCTGGAGATGACCGTTCTCGACTGGGCAAATCCACACCTCCCCATAGGCGGGGGGAATGGCGAGCTTGCGGATACGGGCCAATTCGGCCTCGTCAGTGATGCGACTTCCGTCCGGGAGGAGATAAACGAAGGCCTTGCCGCGTTTCTTGCGCGTGATACCGGGCATGTCGTCATGCACATAGACTAATCCCTCGGGGATGACGGGCAATTCCTCAGGCTGGTTCATGACGTCTTTAAGCACGGGTAGGTTCAGCCTGACCATGCATCAAAACATCGGTTTCCACTGTTCGCCATCACATACTGTTTTAGTACCAGGGTCAGTTACCGAACAGAGTTTCGCTGCGAAGTATGTAATGTTGGTATCACGCGCTCCGGCGCGTTTTGTTCATTTCGGTCTTACACCGTTTAACGAACAGGAGGGCATGATGTCTACCGTCGATAAAACCATCGAAGTGAATGTTCCGGTTCAGGTGGCTTACAACCAATGGACCCAATTCGAGGATTTTCCGGCCTTCATGGAAGGCATTACGGAGGTCCGTCAACTCGATAATACCCATTTGCACTGGCGTGCCGATATTGCCGGCAAGGAGACGGAATGGGACGCCGAAATCACCGAGCAGGTGCCCGATCGCCGCATCGCTTGGCATAGCACTTCCGGTGCGACCAATGACGGCATGGTTAGCTTCGAAAGTGCCGGAACCGATAAAACCCGGGTCATGCTGCATCTTGACTACGATCCGCAGGGCTTTGTCGAAAACATAGGTGATGCGCTCGGCATGGTGTCGCGGCGAGTGGAGGGCGATCTAAGGCGATACAAGGCGTTGCTCGAGTCGCGGGGCTCGGAAACCGGCGCCTGGCGCGGCCGCGTTTAAGCTTTTCCTTCATAATCCTCCCCCCTCATCCCCAGGCCGATAAACTTCCGGCCTGTTCCCTTGTTAATTTGTTGTAGACGCAATTGCTGCATGTGCAGTAATATTTATCTATGACGACATCCAACACACCTAAAGCAGATCAGGTTGCCTTCTACGACGGTTCCCATTACGTCATGGAAGAATCTATCGGCTACCTCATTCGCCAAGCCCAGCTAGCGATGCATCGCACCATCGATGCCCGCATGGTGGAGCTTGATCTCACTGCACAGCAATGGATTCCGCTGCTGCTTCTGGATCAGTGCAAAGCCCAGACGGCGGCCGAGCTTTCCCGATGTCTTGGCGTAGACACCAGCACAACAACTCGCATGCTGGATCGTCTGGAAGCCAAAGGTTTGCTGGAGCGTCAACGTAGCGCAGACGATCGCCGCATCATCAATCTCGTATTGACCGAAACCGGCAAGACGCTGGCTGGGCGTATCCCTTATGTCACGGCAGAGTCGCTCAATCTCCACTTGCGCGATTTCAGCCAGGCAGAATTCACCGAGCTTAAACGCTTATTGCGCAAGCTCACGGCCAATGAGGAGGGCGCCAAGGGTGAGTGACGGCGCCCAACCCGCTAGGCTATTGGGTTGGCTGATGCTCGCCTCCTTGGCGGGGTGTGTCAGCCCGGCCGGGATCCAGCACGATCAGGTGTTGCGTGATCCTGCGCCGTTAGGTGCCAAAGCCGGACAGTTTGCGCAATGGCCCAGTGAGGATTGGTGGCGCGCCTGGAACGATCCTCAACTGGATCACCTGATGCAGTTGGCGTTGCAAGAGAACCCGAGCCTGATCCAGGCCGCCAAACGCGTGGATAAGGCAACGGCCTATGCCAGTGCCGCAGAGTCAGTGCTGAAGCCCCAAGTCACGGGTAACGTCAACGTAAGCCGCCAGCGTTTGTCGGAGAATGCCTTCTATCCGCCCCCCTATGGCGGCTCATGGCAGACAATTGCCGACGGATCGATTAACGCCGCCTGGGATCTGGATTTCTGGGGGCGCAATCGCAGTGCCTTGCAATCGGCGTTATCGCAAGTCGAAGCTGCGAAGGCGGAACAAGCCGCAGCCAAGTTGCTGCTGACAACCGCTGTTGCACGTGCCTACAACCAGCTCTCTAACGGTTTGGCCCAACAGGTTCTGGCCCAGCAGGCGCTGAAACAGCGCGAGCAGGAGTTCTCCTTGATTCGCCAGCGCGTGGAAAACGGCCTCGATACCAACTTGGAGTTGCGCCAGGGTGAAAGCCAGGTGGCGGCGGCGCGTGAGCAGGTCGAAACGCTGGATGAAAAAATCGGATTGGCCCGCAACGCGTTGGCAGCCTTGACCGCACAAGACGCCGACACATTGAAATCGCTCAAGCCTTTGCTGACACAACGCGAAATCCAGGCCGAGCCAACCGCGATCCCGGCAGACCTCATCGGTAGGCGGCCTGATTTGGCAGCCGCGCGATTGCGTGTGGATGCTGCGGAAGCCGATATCGCCTCGGCCAAGGCAGAGTTCTATCCCAACATCAGCCTATCGGCCTTTGTCGGATTATCGTCGTTCGGCCTGTCTAAATTCGTCGAACTAGGCAGTACGCTAGCTGGCGTCGGACCCGCCGTGCACTTGCCGATATTCGATGCGGGACGGCTGCGTGCCAATCTCAAGGGCAAGAACGTCGATTACGATCTGGCGGTTGCCAGTTACAACCAGACCTTGATCGAAGCCGTGCACGACGTGGCAGACCAAGTAACCTCGGTGCAGTCCGTGCGCAAGCAAATCGAGTCGCAGCGACAAGCGTTAACAGCTGCCGAATCGGCATACCAACTCGCTATGCAGCGGTACGAAGCCGGAATATCCAACTATCTCACTGTGCTCACGGCATCGGACGCCGTGGTGCGGGAACGTGCCAGAAATGCCGATTTGAACGCCAGGCTCACCGACCTCAGTATCGCCCTGGTCAAGAGCCTGGGCGGCGGTTACGACCATCCTCCCTTCAACCAAGCCAGTACGAGCGAACGCCATGAGTGAAGCACAAGAACAGACACCCTCCAACGGTAACGGCCTGCGACGCCGCCTGCTGACCATCGTCGGCATCGTCGTCGCCGTCGTCGGCTTGGCGTGGTTCGCGTGGTGGTACCTAGAGTCGCGTAACTACGAATCAACAGACAACGCCTACGTGGCGGGAAACATTGTGCAGATCACGTCGCAAATCAGCGGCACGGTGGTCGCCATCAATGCCGAGGACACGGATTTCGTCCCAGCCGGCAAGGTCATGGTACGACTAGATCCTACGGATGCTGATGTCGCCCTGGGCCAGGCCGAGGCGCAGCTTGGGCAGGCGGTACGGCAGGCGCGGACCCTGTTTGCCAATAACGAAGCCTTGAGCGCTGTCATGGCCGAACGTAAGTCGCAGATCGCCAGTGCACAGGCTGACTTGGACAAGACCCGCGAAGACTTGGCGCGGCGTGAAAAACTGGTGGCAACCGGCGCAGTATCGCGCGAGGAACTCCAGCATGCTCAAACAGCCGTGACCAATGCCGTCAATGAATTAGCTGCGGCACGGTCGAATCTGGCAGGTGCACAGGAGCAACTTTCCTCCAGTCGTGCGTTGACCGAGGGTACGACAGTCGAGAACCATCCCGGCGTGCAGCAAGCGGCAGCACGGGTGCGCGAGGCGTATCTGGCCCGAGTCCGCTGCGACATCGTCGCGCCTATCGCGGGCCAAGTCGCCAAGCGCGGCGTACAGGTAGGACAGCGTATCCAGCCGGGGGTACCGCTCATGACGGTGATTCCGCTCGGCGACGTGTGGGTCGATGCCAACTTCAAGGAAAACCAGCTGCGCAACATGCGCATCGGCCAGCCGGTCGTACTGCATGCGGATATTTACGGCGGTAAGGTGGAATACCGTGGCCGTGTGGTAGGGCTGGGTGCCGGCACCGGAGCGGCGTTCTCGCTGCTGCCTGCCCAGAACGCCACTGGCAATTGGATCAAGGTGGTGCAGCGCGTGCCGGTGCGTATCGCACTCGATCCTGCACAGCTGAAACAGAACCCCTTGCGCGTCGGTCTATCCATGGAAGCCGAAGTCGAGATCCGCGACGCCAGCGGCCCCTTGCTCGCCAACGCCGTGCGTACATCGCCAGTGCAATCGACGACTCAGCTGGATGTACAGGCAGAAGCAGCCGACGCCTTGGTCAATCGCATCATCGCGGCCAATAACAACGGCAAGGTCGATACGGCCAAACGCGGCGCTCAAGTGAAGACTGTCCCGCAGAAAAAGCATGGCCTCAGCCGAATCTAAATCAGCGCAGGAAGGTCTCGCCGTCGAGGACTTGCTCGATAGCGAATCCACTGCTGTTCCCCAACGCAAGGCCCCTGCACCATTGGCCGGCGGTTGCCTGGCGCTGGGAACGGTTGCCTTGTCGTTGGCGACCTTCATGAACGTGCTGGACACCTCCATTGCCAACGTCTCGCTCCCGGCGATTGCAGGCAACCTGGGTGTGGCGCCGAATCAAGCCACCTGGGTGATTACCTCGTTCGCGGTGGCGAACGCGATTTCAATCCCGCTGACCGGCTGGCTCACCCTGCGATTCGGTGCGGTCAGACTCTTCGTGACCTCCATCCTGCTGTTCGTGTTCGCCTCGCTGCTGTGCGGATTGGCGCCTTCCATCGAGATGCTCATTCTGTTCCGCGTGATCCAGGGCGCAGTGGCAGGGCCGATGATCCCGCTGTCGCAATCGCTGCTATTGTCGAGCTATCCCCAACACAAGAGCGGGACGGCGCTCGCCATGTGGTCGTTGACAACGCTGGTCGCGCCTATCATGGGGCCGTTGCTGGGTGGCTACATCACGGACAATTTTTCCTGGCCGTGGATCTTCTATATCAATATCCCGGTAGGCATCGGGGCGGCCTGGGTGACCTGGGCAATTTATCATCGGCGCGAGACGCCCAAACGCAAATTGCCGGTAGACAAGGTAGGGTTGGCCTTGCTGGTGGTCTGGGTCGGCACCTTGCAGATCGCGCTCGACAAAGGCAAGGAACTGGACTGGTTCGAGTCGCCGTTGATCTTGGGGCTGACGGCGACCGCGCTGGTGAGCTTCGTCGTGTTCCTCATCTGGGAGTTGACGGAAGATCATCCGGTGGTCGACCTGAAACTGTTTGCGCGACGCAATTTCACGGTGGGTGTCATCGGCCTGGCGCTCGGCTACGGCGTATTCTTCGGCAACGTGGTGCTGCTGCCGTTGTGGCTGCAGCAATACATGGGCTACACGGCGACTTGGGCGGGACTGGTGACGGCGCCGGTCGGCCTGCTGGCCTTGTTGTTCTCGCCGTGGGTGGGCAAGAACGTCAACAAGTACGATCCGCGCTTGCTCACGACGGTAGCATTCCTGGTGTTCGCCGTGGTGTTCTGGATGCGCTCGCGCTTTACCCCGCAGAGCGACGTCGAGACCTTGCTGATTCCGACCTTGCTGCAAGGGGTGTCGATGGCGTTTTTCTTCATTCCGCTGGTGAGCATGACGCTCTCGGGCATGGACCATCACCAGATTCCCGCAGCCTCGGGGCTGTCGAACTTCATGCGTATTACGGCTGGGGCGTTCGGCACGTCGATCTCCACCACGGTATGGGATAACCGTGCCAGCCTGCATCATGCCCAGCTTATTGAACATATCACGCCGTTTTCCCCGGAAAGCACGCAGGTGCTCGATCAGCTCCAGCAATCCGGCCTGACGGCGGGCCAAGCGACGGCACAACTCAACCAGATGATCAACCAGCAGGCGTTCATGCGTTCGGCTGACGATATCTTTTACGTCTCGGCCATGATCTGCGTGCTGCTGGTGGGGATTGTCTGGTTGGCGCGGCCGGTGCGTTCCGCGCAACCCGTCGATGCTGGCGGTGCTCACTGAAGTCTGGATCAGGCAGCTTTTTCTTCAGCCGATTTTTCTGCAGCAACTTCTGCTTTTCTGAGGTCGTAAGCCTTCTTGAAGCGTAGCAAGTACTCACGGCGGATATCCCATTGCTCCAGCGGTAACACCTTGAAGCGGCAGCGTAGAACGACATTTGCGGTGTCCAGTTTGTCCACGCCAGCCATTTCCATATCGTCGATGATCTTGGGGCCGAGGTGCGGGTCCTTGCGCAGTTCGGTACCTACTTCACGCATCACCTCCATGGCGAGGTCGACGTCCTCGGCATAGGCCAGTCCGATGTCGATCACGGAATAGGCAAAGCCGCGGCTGAAATTGGTCACGGTGGTGATGACGCTGTTGGGGATGGTGTGCACGTTGCCGTCGTAGTCGCGCATCTTGATATGGCGCAACGTGACTTCCTCGACCAACCCTCCCTTGCCCGCCGCCTCGATGACGTCCCCCTGCCGCACCTGGTTTTCCAGCAGCAGGAAAAAGCCGTTGAAGTAATCCTTGATCAGGCTTTGCGCGCCGAAACCCACTGCGACGCCGACCACCCCCGCAGTGGCCAGCACCGGCGCAATGGAAATCCCCAACTGGTGCATGACCTCCATCCCGGCGATGACGCCGATGGTCACGGTGGCGATATAGCCGAATACCTGGCCCAGTGTCTCGATACGCTTGATAGTCTCGGCGTCGTTCCCCGCACGGTGCTCAAGATGATGCTGCATGATCCCGATGGCACGCGCGCTGATGCTCAGCAAGATGCGCGCAACAACCAGGATGAGCACGATACGGATGCTGGTTTCTAGCAATTGCAGCCACTCCTTGTTGTGGAGGAAAGGTAGGCCACTGAGATATTTGTGCAAGTCCATGGCGTACCCCAATCAGGTTTCCAGCCAGTAGAAGGTCTGCGCGGGAATGAGCAAGTTGTCTTGCCGCGTGGAGAATTGCTCGCCGGAATATAAGTCTTTGACGCTTTCGAGCGTGAAGAATCCCATTTTGCGTAAAGGCTCGAGCGCCAGCGGCTGCGGTGTGAGCGCGAAATTGCCGACAACTAATACCTTTGACTGGCTGCTGGGGTAGTCGAAGCGCGAGAATACGAAGAGATGCGGGTTATCCACGTCGATCAGGGTGCGGTTGTCGAGGTCGGCGAAGGCCTTGATCTCTTTCCTGACGGCAATCATCTTCTTCAATGCCGTGAAGACTTGGTATTCCACCGTTCCCGGCATGTTGCGGCGTTCGGCCTTGTCCCAATCCATGCGTGGACGATGTATCCAGCGGTTGTCGTTGAACTTGTGCTCGTCCTCCATGTAGGAGCGGTCGTTCGGCGTGCCGATGGCGTCGCCGTAGTACAGCAGCGGGATGCCGCCGAAGGCCAGGATCATGCTGTGCAGCAGCAGGATGGTCTTGATGCTGGATTCCACCTCGTCCGGCAGGTTGTTGGCGAGGGCGTATTCCAGACCTGTGAGCGAGGCAGTCGAGCCGGAAATGCGGGCGTCGCCGGTTTTCTCGTTGCGGGCAAAGGCCAGGCCGATGGCGTTAGAACCTTCAAATGCTCCGGTGAAATAGTCCACCAAAAATTGGCGGTGCTGCCGGGGGTCGTAGCCGGCCTGCTGAATGTCGATATCGCTGAAACCCCAGCCGATGTCGTCGTGGCAGCGTACGTAGTTGAGCCAGGTGGCGCGCTCCAGCTTGTTGGGGATGCTGCGCAGGCCGCGGGCGAGCAGCGTGGTCTTCTTGGTCGCCACGGCTTCCCACAGCAACGCCATGAACGTGGCGTTGTAGGCGATCTCGCATTCCTTGGCGTTGATCGCGTCCTCGCCGAAGTACTTGATGATCTCCACCGGCGCTACGATCGCTTCGGCGATGAACAGCACACCCGGGGCCGTGACCTGGCAGCAGTCTTTCATCAGTTGCAGGATGAGGTGCGCCTTGCGTTCGTTCTGGCAAGTGGTGCCGATTTCCTTCCAGAGGAAAGCTACTGCGTCGAGACGCAGGATATCCGCGCCGCGGTTGGCCCAGAACAGGATGATGTCCAGCATCTCGATGAATACCGCCGGATTGCGGTAGTTGAGATCCCACTGGTAGTTGTGGAACACCGTCATCACCCATTTGCCCATTTCCTCGTTCCAGGTGAAGTTGCCGGGCGCAGTTTCCGGGAACACCTCGGGCATGGATTCCTCGAACATATCGGGCGTTTCGCGGGTGTCGAACACGTAGTAGTAATCCTGATAGGTCTGCTCGCCCTGACGCGCCTTTACCGCCCATTCGTGCTCGTCCGAGGTATGGTTCACCACCACATCCAGTGTCAGCAGGATGCCGCGCTTGCGCAGGTTGGCAATGAGCTCATCCAGGTCGTCCAAGCTACCGATGCGCGTATCGATGTTGCGGAAGTCGCGTACTGCATAGCCGCCGTCGCTGCGGCCCTTGGGGCAGTCGAGGATAGGCATGATGTGCAGCATATTGACGCCCAGGTCCTGCAAGAAATTGAGATGCGACTGCAAACCTGCCAGGTCGCCGCCGAACTCACGGCAATACAGCGCCATGCCCACCCATTTTTGATGCAGGAACCAGGTATGGTCTTTTTCTCGCTCCAGGTCCAGCGTCTTGAGTTCGGCCGGGCGCTGGACGTACTGACGCACCATGGTCTCGACCAGACGCCGCATCTGTTCCTTGAAGTCGTCGCGCTCGCCGTAGAGCACGTGGAACAGCGAATAGATGGCGAAGAAATTGGCGCCCAAGCGGGTGTAGAAGTGCTGCAGATCGACGCTGCGCACACCGGGCTTGATCGATTGCAACATCTCGTTGAGCAGCGAATGAGAAACCTGTTCGTACATGACAGTCTCCTATTCGGTTGATGGTCGGTCCTTAGCGTCGCCTGTGGCAACGAAACCGTAATGCTCCAGCCCTTCCAGGATGCCCGCCGCACAATGACCTTGGGCGAAATAGACTTGTTCCAGCCCGCGCAGAGGTTCCAGTTCCGGGCTGTGGTTGCCGACGACGACAGCGAGCGTGTCGCCGACCAGCATTTCGGTATCGTTGCCGGAATCGCCGGCGATGAGGAAGTTCTTGAGCGGCAAGCCCCATTTGTAGGCCAGGTAGCGGATGGCATGGCCTTTGGAAGCGCGAATCGGCAGCACATCCAGGAATTTCTGATGCGAATAGATCAGCTGCGCATCAAGCTTGTGCTGGTGCAGGTAGCGATCCAGATCGCGTAGCGGCGGCATTTGCTCTGGCGCGACGATATAGCTTAGCTTGAACTCGCGTTGGTCCTCAGGCGGTTGCAGAGCGAGCCCGGGAATGCGCGACAGGGCTTCCGCCAGCGCCTCGCGTCGCCACAAATGGCGAATATGGTTCAACCAGGCCGTATCCGGAATCAGCTTGCGACCGTAATAAATTTCCGTGCCGACAGCCGTGATGAGCACGTCTGGGATGGGGATGCGCCAAGCCTTGAGCACCTTGAGGGTTTTTTCCAGACTGCGTCCGGTCGCCACCCCAAAACCGAGCCGTCCGGCATTGGCGCGCAGCCAGGCAATGAGTTCGGCCAGGCTAGCCTTGTCACCGATGAGCGTGTTGTCGATATCGCTGATGAGCACGCGCTGTACCAGTGGCATGGGGGAATCCCCAACATCGAAGGCCAGCGCATGGTGCCGCCGTACGCGCTTCTTTTCGCGGTGCAGCAGGGTGCGCACGGTTTTGACGTATCTGTTGACGTGGGCTTCCCAACTGTAATGGCGCTTTACGCCCTGGATGCCGTTGTTCGACCACACGCGCCATTGCTGGCGATCCGCCAACGCCTGCTTGAGTTTGTCGGCGATGTCTTGGGTGTCGAGTGTGTTGGCGAGCAAGCCGCTACGACAATTGGCAACGATATCGCGGGGGCCGCCGTCGTCCGGCGCTATAAAAGGCAAGCCGCTTGCGGCCGCTTCGATCAGCGTCAGGCCGAAAGGCTCCGTAAGTGCCGGATTGACGAATACTCCGCGGCTGCGGGCAGCAATCTGGTAGAGACCGGGAATATCCTCCTGCCCGATATGCTTGGGGATCGCCACCTTGCCCCAGATGTCGTGCCGGTCGATATCGAGTAACAAGTCCACCATGATGCTGCGCTGGGCTTCTTCCATCTGCCGGATGTCTTCCCGCACGCCGGCGACGACGACCAAATTGGCTTTGTCCTTGAGCGCTGTATCGTTGCCGTAGGCTGCTAGCAAGCCTTCGAGGTTTTTGCGCTCCGAAGGGCGTGAGATGGCGAGGACCATCGGCTTCAACGGCTCGGCCAGGAACTTGCCGACTTTCTGACGCACGTCGTGATTGAGCCTGCGCCGATGAGGTGGTGAAAAGCGCGAAGTGTCGATACCCGGTGGGATCACCACGCAGCGGCGCGCATCATGGTTGAGATACATGCCGTATTGCTCGTCGATTTCCTGACGCGTGCTGGTAATGATGAGCGAGGCATGCTTGAGGACGTCTTCTTCTACAGTGATGCGACGGGTCAGGTTGAATTGTCGCTCGATGGCGCTAGGCCTTCGCCCCGACGCAAGTAGGCGCTCGCGTTTGGAGCGGCCCAGCGAGTGCCCTGTGTGGACGAGCGGGATGCCCAGCAGCAGTGAGAGTTGCTGTCCTACGTAGGCAGCATCGGCGTAGTGCGAGTGGATGAGGTCGGGTAGGCGGCCCTGCTGGCGGATGAAATGCAGGCATTTATCGACCATCTGGTCGAGGTGCGGCCAGAGCATTTCCTTGCGGATGTAGCGGCGAGGACCGCAAGCCAGCCTGACGAGGCGGGCGCCTTCGGCCAAAGGCTCCTCGGCTGTGGTGTAGTCAGGGGAAATGGCAGGGTCGTCCACCAAACGGGTGACCAGGTCGACTTTGTCGACTTGACGGTGGCGGGCCAGCGCCCGTGCCACTTCGACCACATATTTGGTTTGGCCGCCGGTGTCGGCGTCGCGGCCCAGTTCGAGTTCGCTACTGCGGATCAGCCCATGGACGCTGATCATGAGGATATAAAGCGGTTGTTCGGATTGCGTGTGCTGCCGGATCACAACTTCCATTCCAGTTTAAAGGGCGCGTAGAACGGCTCCGCCTCTTCCGGTGCCGCGCCGCGGATGGCGCAGACGGCACCGGCGAAGTCGTTAGCGCGCGCGAGCGTGGTTTCCATCGGCCAGCCGGAAAGGCGGCCAAGCATGTAGACCGCAGCGAAAGCATCGCCAGCGCCCACCGTATCGGCGAGCGGAATTGTTGCTTTGCTCGGCGCACACAAGATGTCATGGCCGCGCTCAAGCACCCAGGCTCCGCCTGCACCGCAGGTCACCAAGACGACGTCGAGGTCGAAGTTTTCCAGCAGCGCGGCGGCTTGGAGTTCGGGATGGTCGGCCTTGAGGTTGAGCATGCGGGCCACGATGGCAAGTTCTTCGTCGTTGATCTTGACCTGATGGGCGAGGACTAGCGAGCGTTCGATGGTATTGAGGTCGTACCAGGGCTGGCGCAGGTTGATATCCAGAAAACGCGGGCTCTTGTTGTTGGCGAGGAAGATATCCAGCGCATAGCGCGATTGTGGACAGCGCTGCGCCAGTGTACCGAAGTAGATCATGTCCGGCGGTTCGGCCGTGACAATAAGCTCGTCCGAGCGGATATGGTCGTAGGCCTGGTCGGGCAGAATCTCGAACCGGTGACCGGAAGACTCGATGTGCACTCTCACCTGGCCGGTGGGGTGCTCGTCGTCGCGCTGCACATCCGTGGTATCCATGCCGAGGTCTTTCATGGCGTCGAGCAGTTCTTGACCCAGCTTGTCCTTCCCGATGCGCGTGACCATACGCGGTTTATGCCCGAATACCTGGAGGTGGCGCGCCGCATTGAAAGGAGCGCCGCCGAGGACGGAACGGTCGGGAAACACGTCGGCCAGGATTTCGCCGAAGAACGCGATGGTTTTACTCATGATGTTCGATTTGGTTGTTGGGTCGAGGTCGGACAATGGCGCATTTTCTCGACGACGGCAATCGATGCGCTACCCCGGCCACGAGCACTGGCATTATTGCTTGGGGCTCCGCGCCAGGATGTGCGTTCCCGCACGTTTGCTTAAGCCGTGGATTGCTAGACTGGGGCTCAGGGTTGGCGAGCGGATCGGCTTAAGTCTCCTTCCGCTCACAAGCGAAACAAGGAGAACGTACCCCATGAGAATTGCACAGGTTTCCCCACTTTTCGAAAGCGTCCCGCCCAAGACCTACGGCGGCACTGAGCGCGTCGTTTCCTACCTGACCGAAGAACTGGTGCGGCAGGGCCACGACGTTACTTTATTTGCCAGCGGTGATTCGATCACTAGTGCCCGGCTCATCGCCACCGTTCCGCAGAGCATGCGCAGCGTGGGCGCAAGCACGAACGCCTACCTGGCGATGCAGACGGTGCAGATGGGGCAGGTGCTTGAAATGGCGCATGCCTTCGACATCGTTCATTTTCATACCGGCTTTGCGCACTTTCCGTCTGCAGCCCATCTCAAGACGCCCCACCTTACCACCGTGCACGACCGGCAGGATCTGGCGGAATACCGCCCGCTTTACCTCCAATACGATCAGGAACCGCTGATTTCCATTTCCAACAGCCAGCGCGCCGCTCAACCCAGCGCCTACTGGACGGACACGGTGTATCACGGGTTGCCGGAGGATTTGTTCGCTTTTTCGCCCAAGCACGAAGGCTACTTAGCTTTTCTGGGCCGCATCAGTCCCGAGAAGCGGGTGGATCGCGCGATTGAAATCGCGATTCGCTGCGAAACGCCGATATATGTGGCGGCCAAGGTGGACGGCGTGTACGAGGACTATTTCATGGAGCGCATCAAGCCCTTGTTATCACATCCGCTGGTGCATTTTCTCGGCGAGGTCGGCGGGGCGGATAAGTGGCGATTGCTGGCCCACGCGAAGGCGCTGCTGTTCCCCATCGATTGGCCCGAACCTTTCGGTCTGGTGATGATCGAGGCGATGGCTTGCGGTACGCCGGTCGTCGCCTACCGCAACGGAGCAGTGCCGGAGGTCATGGAGCACGGGGTGACAGGTTTTGTGGTGACGAATCAGGACGAGGCGGTGGCGGCGGCAATGCGCGTCGATGAACTGGATCGCCGGGTTTGCCGTGCCGCCTTCGAGCGACGCTTTACCGTGGAGCGGATGACCGAGCATTACTTGCGGGTGTACCACCGCCTGATGAACCGTCAGGCCAAGGTTGCCGACCTGCGACAAGTGGCGGGAGAACGCCATGGTTGAAAAAATCCGGCTGGAGGACAAATGGTACATCCTGGCCACATCGTCCCCGCCGGATGAGCGCCGGCGGGTTCTCAAGCACAACGATACCTTCGCCATGTTCGACCGTTTCGGCGATATCCAGTCCATTGGACTGGAGGATGGTCTTTACCATGGAGATACTTGTTTCCTCTCCCACCAAGAACTGTTAATTGAAGGTATTCGTCCACTGTTCCTGAATTCAACGGTCAAAGACGACAACGGTCTATTTATCGTCGAGCTGATGAACCCCGACCTGCATCCGCATGGCCGGAATGCCGTGGCCAAGGGCACGCTGCATATCTTTCGCGCCAAGCTGTTGTGGAACAACGCTTGTTACGAGCATATCCGGGTGGTCAATTACGGGCTGGAGCGTGTCAAGACCAAGGTAGAGCTGCATTTCGGTGCGGATTTCAAGGACATGTTCGAGGTGCGCGGTTTCGGTCGAACCCGGCGTGGGCAAATGCTGGAGCCGCAAGTCGACGAATCCGAGCTGACGCTGAGCTATCGAGGGCTGGACGACGTGATCCGGCGTTCCCACATCCTGCTCAACCCCATGCCTGAGAAGTTGAGCGCCAGCTGTGCCGAGTTTTGCCTCGATCTTGCGCCCAAGAGCGAAGCGCATCTTTACGTCACCATTGGCTGCGAGCAAGAAGGGGACTTCGACTTCGAGAGGATCGAGTATTTGTCGGCGTTCAAGTCTCTGAACGATTGCACCCAGCCTCGGCTTAACCGGCGCTGTCGGCTGGTCACATCCGACCCTTTGTTCAACCGCTGGGTGGAGCGCTCCAATGCCGATCTGGTGATGCTGACGACGTCGCTTAAGGACGGCGATTATCCCTATGCCGGTGTGCCGTGGTTTTCCACGACTTTCGGCCGCGACGGGATTTTGACAGCGTGGGAGTATTTGTGGATCGAACCGGCTTTTGCCAAGGGGGTGCTGGCATTTCTCGCTGCGCACCAGGCAACCGAGCACAACCCCTTGCAAGATGCAGAACCGGGCAAGATATTGCACGAGGCTCGCAACGGCGAGCTGGCGGCACTAAACGAAATTCCCTTCCGGCTTTATTACGGCACGGTGGATGCCACGCCATTGTTCGTGGCACTGGCTGGGGCGTATTACGAGCGTACGGGCGACCTGGCATTTATCCGCACCATCTGGCCCAACATCATAGCGGCGCTCAAGTGGATAGACGAATACGGGGATTGCGACGGTGACGGATTCATCGAATACGCCCGTCGCGGAGACCGCGGACTGGTGCAGCAGGGCTGGAAAGACTCGGACGATTCCGTTTTTCATCAGGACGGCCGCATGGCGGAGCCGCCCATTGCCCTATGCGAAGTCCAGGGCTATGTCTACGAGGCACGGTTGCATGCGGCGCGGTTGGCCCGCTTATTGGACGAGCCGGCGCTCTCGCTGGAGCTGGACGCAGCAGCTGTTCAACTCAAGAAGAAATTCAACGAGGCCTTCTGGTGCGATGAAATCGGCATGTATGCCCTTGCGCTGGACGGCCGCAAGCAGCAATGCAAGGTGGCTTCATCCAATGCCGGACACACCTTGTGGAGCGGCATTGCTACGCCGCGCCGGGCAGAGCGCATTGCCAAACGGCTGTTAGAAGAGGATTTTTTCTGCGGCTGGGGAATTCGTACTATCAGCAGCAATGAGTTGCGCTACAACCCCATGTCCTACCACAACGGTTCGATCTGGCCCCACGACAACGCAATCATCGCCGCCGGAATGTCACGCTACGGCTTTACCGACAAGGCGTTGAAGATATTCACCGGTATGCGCGAAGTTAGCCTCTACATGGACCAAAACCGGATGCCGGAATTGTTCTGCGGCTTCGAAAAGCGCCCTGACGAAGGCCCCACGCTGTACCCGGTTGCTTGCTCGCCCCAAGCCTGGGCTGCAGCCAGTGTGTTCTACCTCGTGCAGGCTTGCCTTGGACTTTCGTTCGATCCTCATAACCGACAAATCCTCTTCAAGCATCCCCAACTGCCGGATTTCCTGCAAAGCGTCGATATTCGTGGATTACCAGTCGGCAGTTCGACGGTGGATTTGTCGCTGCAACGCTATCCAAACAATATCGGTATCAATGTGGTTGGTAAGGACGGGAATGTTCAGATCGTGAATATCGCCTGATGGGTGTTTATGGATTTCTAAACGAGCTTGTTCGTCTTTTGAAAGCGCTTGGCACGTAACCATTCGGTCACTGCAGAAGTTCGTTCTAGCGCCGGTTTCTCAATCATGGAAAAACTGGCAAAGCTAATGCAAATAAGAACGGGCGTAAGGATGAAGATTGTGAACCAATGATGTAAAGGTTCGAGTGGAATTGCTCCTGCTTGACCTAATATATATCTGAAAGAAAAGAACAAAATGATGCCGTGTAACAAATATATGCTGTAGGCCATTTCACCTAAGGTCCGGGTGGCATGATGTGTTAACAACCCGAATAAGCTATTCCCTCCAGCGATAAGACTAAATGCGATAGCAAGAAACAATACTGGTGCTGTGCCGTGTGAAGACGGATACAAGGAAGCTGCAGCTGTAAGCGCTGCAAGAATGACCAGCGAGGCGCTGAAGCTTGCCGCTAGGCGACAGAAACCTGTATTCCTGACCAAGATCGACGCCAGGATGCCCCCGAGAAAAGATAAAAGGATATAACCATGAGGGTGCCAGTATGCATATGCCGCAACTCCCACCACCAGATAGGGAAGCGGCGCAATCTTTCTAGTGAAAATCGCAATAAATGGCAGTGAGAGATAAAAAAGCCATTCATGTTTTAGCGTCCAGGTTACCCCTGCAATCATCACTTTAGTGTTCTCGACTTGATTGATATCGGGCCCGCCTTTAATGGTAAAGGTAAGCCATTGCATGCATTCAACCATGATCTTGGGCCAGGGCTCATGCTGAATTCCTGCGGAGGCCAAAGCCACCAGGATGAACAGCAACATCATTGAAAAGAAATAAAGTGGCGTCAGGCGGAGGATTCTTGAGATATAGAGTTTTAACCAATCCATTTCTTTATTTCGAGAATCGAGGAGTTTTCCGAAGAAAAGGAATCCAGTAATCATAAAGAAAAGCAGCACGCTACTTTGCCCTAAGTGAACGTATAGCTGAGAGGGCGGTAATTTCCATTCTCCCGATCGCGAAAAGAAGTACCAGAGGCAGGCATGGTGAATAAAAACAGACAGCGCCAGAATCCCCCGTAACCCATCGATGCTTAAGTAGCGGCCTAGTGCTGGAGGTTTGCCAAAGCGCAGGGATAGCAGATGACAAGTCGTGAGTGCTAGAAATAAGCAAGCAAGGATCGGGAAGGGGCTGGTCGGATTCAAAAGGTTAAGCCAGTCTGATTTGTTTTTTAGTGAAAGCAGCGCCTCAATATTACCATTGTGCCTGCCGTGACATGGCAGGTAACGGCACATGGCTTGAAATGAGAAAAGTGATAGGATGAGCATCGGGCCATCCGAAAAATTAGGCTGGCGCAGGGCAGAAATATTTGCCCCGGATTCCATTCACTTCTGCGGGCAATTACTGTCATGATTACTTTTCTTGCTGTCATCAGCGCTGCCATTGTTCTTTTGGTTCTTGTCTCGCGCCGGAGCAAGGCTGAAGTCGGAGTGAAAGGGCAGCCAGGCTTGAATAAAACAGCCGAAATGCCGGTGCAGCCCAGCATGCAGCAACCCCTGTCTTCGCCAACTGTTTCCTCCGCTGAACCCCTAGCCTCTGTTTTGCCTGACCCTCGGCCTGTGCCAGAAGCTTTGCAAACGCTGAAATTGCAAACAGCCGACGTGTTGGATGGGGCCACTTTGCAATCCTTGATGGATCGCATCAGCAATATCCCACGGCCGCCGCGCTCCTTCGTCAAGATGGTTTCCGGCAATGCGCTCGCTACGGCGACGTCGGACGAATTGGCCGATCTGGTCATGAGCGAGCCGTTGATCGCTGCTAAGGTCATTGCCCGCGTCAATGCACCGCTGTATGGCTTGAGTAAGCCTGTGGTCAATGTGGGGCAGGCAATTACTTTCCTCGGCATGAACAACGTGCGTGCCATTTGCGTGCAGTATTTGCTGGAGGAGTCGTTCAAGGCTGATATCCCGCAGCGTCAGGCCATTTTCGACGATATCTGGACGTCCAGCGCCTTGGCGAGCGACCTGTGTTTCCGCCTCGCGCAGAAACTCAATTTGCCCAACCCTGGTGTTCTTTCGACATTGACCGTGCTGTCTTACATCGGCCATATCGCAGCAGCCTACTTGCTGCCTGCGAACGAGATCGAGGTATCTAAGGCTGATTTGGTTGAGCGCGTTCGGGTGGAGCAAGCCAGCTTGGGAATTGCGGCTGGTGAGATATCGCGCTTGCTGATGCTGGCTTGGGCGCTGCCGGACGAATTGGTCCAGACCGTATCCGGGATCGATCGCATGCTGTTCGCCGATGCGGATCAAAGCTTGGACTCGCATCGGATGGATTCAGCTGCGTTGTGCTATCTCAGTGCACGCTTGGGTGAGCGCTTGGCGCATGGCGATATTGCAGTGCCGCTTGGTATGGAGGCGGTGGATGCAGCCGGTGACGACTTTTTCCATCTCGCCCCACGGTTGCGTTCGGCAGCCTTCATTAAACTCCCGGAAGCATTGCAAGCCAAGGATTTGAACCTGGCGGTAGAAACGATGTTGGAAGGTGTTAGCGGCAGTGCACATTCCTGAACCAATGCATGTGGCCCAGGCTGATGCTTGGAGATTTGGTGACAAGTAAGTAGGAATTGCCATCAGATGCGGGACCTAGAGGGTTCCGCTTATCTCTGCATAACCAATGTGCGAGAGATTCTGAAGAAGATAGATGGGGTGGCTGATGGGACTCGAACCCACGACAACCGGAATCACAATCCGGGACTCTACCAACTGAGCTACAGCCACCACTGAAAACTGGCCTGCCCGACAGGAATCGAACCTGTAACCCCCAGCTTAGAAGGCTGGTGCTCTATCCGGTTGAGCTACGGGCAGATCGTCGGGCGATCTATGAAATCTTTATTCTGGTCGGGGTGGAGAGATTCGAACTCCCGACATCCTGCTCCCAAAGCAGGCGCGCTACCAGGCTACGCTACACCCCGAGGGCCGCAACTATAGCTAAATCGCCGGTGGGCGTCAAATGGAATCTGCTAAAATACCCTCTTTTATTCGGCAGCATTTCTCATGACGGCACAGATCATCGACGGCAAGGCTATTTCCGCTCAATTGCTGGAGGGCGTCAAGCAGCGCATCGCGCAGCGGGCGGCCAAGGGCTTGCGTGTGCCTTGCCTGGCGGTCGTGCTGGTGGGCGGCGATCCGGCCTCGACGATTTATGTGCGCAAGAAGCGGGAGAACTGCGAGGCGCTCGGCATGCGTTCTCTGGCGCACAACCTGCCTGAAACCACAACGCAGGAAGATCTGCTCGCTCTGATCGATCAATTGAATGCCGATGCTTCTGTCGACGGCATCCTCGTTCAGCTCCCGCTGCCGCAGCATCTTGATGCGACAGCCGTCATCGAACGCATCGATCCCGCCAAGGACGTGGACGGTTTCCATCCCTATAACGTCGGCCGCCTGGCGCAACGTATTCCTACGTTGCGGCCTTGTACGCCCAAAGGGGTGATGACGATGCTGGCGAGTTTGAATGTCGACCTCAAGGGTATGAATGCAGTGATCGTCGGCGCTTCCAACATTGTCGGTCGGCCCATGGCTATGGAATTGCTGCTGGCTGGATGTACGGTGACCGTATGTCATCGCTTCACCAAAGACTTGCCAGGCCTGCTGTCCAATGCGGATATCGTCGTTGCCGCGGCCGGCAAGCCGGGATTGGTGAAAGGCGAGTGGATTCGGCCAGGGTCCATCGTGGTCGATGTCGGCATCAATCGACTCGAAAGCGGGAAGATTTGCGGCGACGTGGAATACGAAACCGCCCGCGAGCGCGCTGGTTGGATTACCCCGGTGCCGGGTGGCGTAGGGCCGATGACGGTCGCCACCCTGATGGAAAATACCTTGGATGCCTTGGAGCAGCGCGAGGCTGCCGGTAAGGCTTAACTTTTCCTCAGATCACCCTGCCGTTGCGTTCATCCAGCGGCGAATTAGCTCGATGTCCAGGTAAGACTTCTCCGTGCGCTGGCCCGACAGCACCTTGAACGGTGCATCGGGCTCGCCCAGGTCACTCATTACGGCTAGGGCGCCTTCGAAATCATCTTTAGCCGTATAGTCGTTGATCGTCACCAGGGTTGGAATGCCTGCGCCGCGACTGGCTCGAATGCCGTTGCGCGAATCTTCGAAGGCTACGCACTCTTCCGGTGGCAGGTCCAATGCTTTTAGTGCCCATGAATAGATGTCAGGTGCAGGCTTTTTGGAAGGCACGATATCGCCCGCGGCAATTACTTCGAACCAGCTTTCCGCATCTTCGGACAAGCTGTGACGCAATAGGCCGCTGACGTTTTCAGGAGAAGTGGTGGTGGCGATGGCCAGCCGCAAGCCGGTGCTACGAGCTTCAGTCAGAAGGCGCTTGATGCCTGGGCGTAAAGGAATGCCGCCTGCTGCCAACAGTTCGGTGTAATGTCGGGTTTTGGTTTTATGCAGTTCGGCGACGAGGTCGTCGAAGTGCTGGGGCTTGACGTAATCCGGGCGGAACTCGTCGATATAATAGCGGATTCTCTCCTTGCCTCCGGTGACTGCCAGAAGCTTGCCGTAAAGCGCTTCGTCCCAATGCCAGTCGAGACCGAGATCCTCGAATGCTTGATTGAAAGCAGGCCTGTGGCCGTCGCGTTCGGTATCGGCCAGAGTGCCGTCCACATCGAACAAAAGTGCTTCAAGAGCCATGCTGGATTTATTTCCCATTCATCAGTAAACTTGCGCCTTCATTGATTTTTTGATACTGAGCGCTTCCTCTCACAGGGGAGCCGGATAATCGATATGCCAGAAGATATTTCCCGCCATTTCACTCCTTACGAGCCCAAGGCTGGCGAGGAGTATATGAATGGTCAGCAAAAAGATCATTTTCGCAAAATCCTAAATAACTGGAAAGCCGAGCTTTCCAACGATATCGACCGTACCGTGCATACCATGCAGGACGAAGTGACCATGTTTGCCGATCCCAACGATCGCGCAAGCCAGGAATCCGATATGGCGCTGGAACTGCGCAACCGCGATCGCGAACGTAAACTCATCAAGAAGATCGACGAGACGCTCGGCAAGATTGATGCAGACGAATACGGCTACTGCGAAAGCTGCGGTGTTGAAATCGGTTTGAAGCGCCTGGAAGCCCGTCCCACAGCAACCTTGTGCATCGACTGCAAGACGCTGGACGAAATCCGCGAACGCCAAGTCGCTAAATAACTCGTTGCTGGGCTAATTCGACAAAGCGATTTAGCTTGATACAAACAAAAAGGCCGGTTGCTTGCGCTTCCGGCCTTTTTGTTTTGGCCCGGCGTTGGCCGGGCCTGTCTTGCCTGATTACTGTTGCTCTGCAGGCGCAGCTTGCTCTTCGCGCGCCGGCGGATCGATCAGTGCCTTCATGGACAGGCGAACCTTGCCCTTGTCGTCCACTTCGATTACCTTGACCTTCACGATCTGGCCTTCCTTGAGGAAGTCGGAAACAGCGTTCACGCGTTGATGGGCAATCTGAGAGATGTGCACCAGGCCGTCCTTGCCAGGCAGCAGGGAGACGACGGCGCCGAAGTCCAGCAGACGCTGAACAGCACCTTCATAAACCTGGCCGACTTCAACTTCGGCGGTAATCGCAGCGATACGACGTTGGGCTTCTTCACCAGCTTCGGCATTGATGCAGCCGATCTTGATGGTGCCGTCGTCTTCAATATCAATAGTCGTGCCGGTTTCTTCGGTCAGTGCACGAATGACTGCGCCACCCTTGCCGATCACGTCGCGGATCTTCTCCGGGTTGATCTTCATGGTGATGATGCGCGGTGCGAATGCCGACAGTTCCTGGCGGGATTCACCCATGGCGCCCTTCATCAGGCCCAGGATGTGCATGCGGCCTTCTTGAGCCTGAGCCAATGCAACCTTCATGATCTCGGCGGTGATGCCGGTGATCTTGATGTCCATCTGCAGGGCGGTGATGCCGTTAGCGGTACCAGCCACCTTGAAGTCCATGTCGCCGAGGTGATCCTCGTCGCCCAGGATGTCGGTCAGCACGGCAAAGCGGTTGCCTTCCTTGATCAGGCCCATGGCGATACCGGCAACGTGCTCCTTCATCGGAACGCCGGCATCCATCAGTGCCAGGCAGCCGCCGCAGACGGAAGCCATGGAACTGGAGCCGTTGGATTCGGTGATTTCGGACACCACGCGGATGGTGTAGCCGAATTCTTCCTTGGAGGGTAGTGCTGCGATCAATGCGCGCTTGGCCAGACGTCCGTGGCCGATTTCGCGGCGCTTCGGCGTGCCCACGCGACCAGTTTCGCCGGTGGCATACGGAGGCATGTTGTAGTGCAGCATGAAGCGGTCGGCATATTCGCCTTGCAGCGCATCGATGATCTGCTCGTCGCGGCCGGTGCCCAGCGTGGCAACGACCAATGCCTGTGTTTCGCCGCGGGTGAACAGGGCGGAACCGTGGGTACGTGGCAGAACGCCGGTACGAATGCTGATGGGGCGTACGGTGCGAGTGTCACGGCCGTCGATGCGGGGTTCGCCATTCAGGATCTGGCTACGTACGACCTTGGCTTCCAGGCTGAACAGTGCATCCTTGATCTGATTCTTGCGGGCGGTGCTGGTTTCTTCCGTCACCAGTTCTGCCAGCACGCGGCTCTTGATCTCATCCAGCTTGGTGGAGCGAGCTTGCTTGGACTTGATCTTGTAGGCTTCGTTGAGGTCGTTGCCAGCCAGTGCCGTGAGTTGCTCGATGAGCGCTGTATCGGCTTCGGGCGGGGTCCAGTCCCAAGGTTCCTTGCCGGCCTCGGCAGCCAATTCGTTGATCATGTTGATCACGGCTTGCATTTCGGTATGGCCGTAAACGACGGCGCCGAGCATCACTTCTTCGGACAATTGTTGGGCTTCGGATTCAACCATCAGCACGGCGGTGTTGGTGCCGGCGACCACGAGATCGAGCTGGGTTTCCTTGAGTTCGGAGGCGGTCGGGTTGAGTACATATTCGCCGTTGATGTAACCGACGCGTGCTGCACCGATCGGGCCGTAGAACGGGATGCCCGAAATCGCCAATGCGGCGGAAGCGCCGATGATGGCGGGGATGTCGGAATCGATCTCGCTGTCGGACGACATCACGGTCGCGACGATTTGCACTTCGTTATAGAAGGCTTCGGGGAACAGCGGACGCAGCGGGCGGTCGATCAGGCGGGAGGTCAGCGTTTCCTTTTCGGAAGGGCGGCCTTCACGCTTGAAAAAGCCACCGGGGATTTTGCCGGCTGCGTAGGTCTTTTCCTGGTAGTCGACGGTCAGGGGGAAGAAGTCCTGGCCTTCCTTGACTTCCTGCTTGCCGACCGCACTCACCAAGACCACGGTGTCATCGAGGCTGACCAGGACGGCGCCGTCTGCTTGACGGGCGATTTCGCCGGTTTCCAGCGTCAGCGTGTGTTTGCCAAACTGAATCGATTTTTTGATTGGGTTCACGTTATTGTCCTTTGATAGCAAACAAGCCGATCAGACGCTGCGTTACCGCTGCGCCTGATCGGCTTGTTGATAAATGCAAAATGAAGCTTACTTGCGCAGACCAAGGCGCTCGATCAGCGAGCGATAGCGATCAGCGTTCTTGCGCTTCAGGTAGTCCAGCAGCTTGCGGCGTTGGCTCACCAGCATCAGCAGACCACGACGGGAGTGATGGTCCTTGGCGTGCGTCTTGAAGTGCTCGGTCAGCGTAGAGATGCGGCTGGTCAGCAGGGCAACCTGAACTTCCGGGGAACCGGTGTCGTTCTGGGCCAGCTGGTATTCGCCAACAATCTTGGCTTTTTCGGCGGTCGTAACGGACATCTTGACTCTCTCTTTGTTCTCTAAAATCTTGAGCCGGGCATTTTAACCTTATTGCTCTGGGCTTTACAAGCGGTTTTCGACTTTAATTTAATGCTGAGCTTGAACACACTATATAAAATAAGCATCGGTGCTTCTTGCCAAGTCGGACGAAAATCCAGTAGAATCCGCGCTTTTCCTTTTTCAGAACAAAGAGAAAACCGACCATGGTTATTATCAGACTTGCACGCGGCGGTTCCAAGCGCCGTCCGTTCTACAACGTAGTCGTGGCTGATTCCCGCAATCGTCGCGATGGCCGCTTTATCGAGCGCGTTGGTTTCTACGATCCGTTGGCTAAGGAAGGCGTTGAAGGTCTGCGCCTCAACAGCGAGCGTATCGCTTATTGGCAAGGCAACGGCGCGCAGCTTTCCGACTGCGTGGCTCGCCTGGTCAAGAACACCGCAGCCTAAGGCTCGGTCATTAAAGAGTTGGAGCAGCCATCTGACAAGATGGTGGTGATGGGGCGCATTGTCGCCCCATACGGCATTAAAGGGTGGGTGAAAATCCAGCCCTACACCGAAACGCTGGACAGCCTTTTCGATTACGAGCATTGGTGGCTTAGCGAAAAGGGCGGTTGGCGCGAAGGTGAGGTTGAAGACGCCAAAATCCACGGTGGCGTGATTGCTGCGAAGTTTGCCGGGGTTGAGGACCGCGACCAAGCCTTGGCGCTCAAGGGCAAGGAAGTCGGCGTTCCACGCGAGGACTTCCCAGAAGCGGACGAAGACGAGTACTACTGGTCCGATTTGGTCGGACTCAAGGTGCGTAACCAGCAAGGCGTCGAACTTGGCGTGATCGGCAGCCTGTTTGAGACCGGCGCGAACGACGTCATGGTCGTCGAAGGCGAGCGTGAGCGGTTGATCCCGTTTGTCGGGCAAGTGGTGCTGGAGGTCAATCTCGAAGCCGGCACGATGCTGGTGGATTGGGACGCAGACTTTTGAGCGTGCAGTTCGATGTGGTGACGCTGTTTCCGCCGATGTTTGACGCGGTCGGCAAGCACGGTGTTACGGCGCGCGCCTTGGACATGGGGTTGTACGGCCTCCACTTGTGGAACCCACGTGATTTCACCACCGACAACTACCATACCGTAGACCATCGGCCTTATGGCGGCGGTCCGGGAATGGTGATGATGGCGGAGCCGCTGGACAAGGCAATTGACGCAGCGCGACAACGTCAGCAGCAAGCCGGTATAGGCGAGACGCACGTGATTCACCTCTCGCCCCAGGGCCAACCGTTGACGCATGCCAAGGTCATGGAATTGACGGCTCGTCCGGGCCTGATTCTGTTGGCGAGTCGTTATGAAGGTGTGGACGAGCGCTTGATCCAACGCCAGGTGGATGAGGAAATCTCCATTGGCGATTATGTGCTCTCAGGTGGTGAGTTGCCGGCGATGGTGCTGATCGATGCGATCGTACGGCATATTCCGGGTGCGTTGAACGACGCCGATTCCGCGATTGAGGATTCATTCGTGGACGGCCTGCTGGATTGCCCGCACTACACGCGGCCGGAAATTTACGAAAACGAAGCGGTGCCCCCGGTGTTACTCTCGGGGCATCACGAAGCGATTCGTCGCTGGCGCTTGAAGCAAGCGTTGGCGCGAACACGGGCAAGGCGCCCGGACCTGCTGGAACATCGGCAGTTGACTAAAGAGGAGTCTCGGCTGCTCGCAGAGATCGAGCAGGAACAAGACTCGTAAAGCTAGGAAGGAAGTCCTATGAGCAACATCATCCAACAACTGGAACAGGAAGAAATCGCCCGCCTGGGTAAGACCATTCCCGCTTTCGCTCCCGGTGACACCGTTGTCGTGCAAGTGAAGGTGAAGGAAGGTAACCGCGAACGTCTGCAGGCTTATGAAGGCGTGGTCGTTGCCAAGCGCAACCGCGGCCTCAACTCCAGCTTCATCGTGCGCAAGATTTCTTCCGGCGAAGGCGTCGAACGTACCTTTCAGACCTACTCCCCGCTGATCGCCAGCATCGAGCTGAAGCGCCGCGGTGATGTGCGTCGCGCCAAGCTGTACTACCTCCGCGAGCGTTCCGGCAAGTCTGCACGCATCAAGGAAAAGCTGCCGAACCGCGTCAAGGAAGCTGCTGCAAGCGAAACCGCTGCAGAGTAATCGTCGCGTTTCATGCACGACTCAAAACCCGCGCTCGCAAGGCGCGGGTTTTTTATTGTCCGTCCTGCGGTAAGATAACCGGATGACCTACCAGGCTTGTTTTTCTGTTCCCCATACCACGCTCGGCATTCGTTGCAATGAGGATACGGTAACGGAAATCCTATTCCTGCCGCATTCGACACCAGCCTCTGCACCTACTAACGCCCTGGCTGAGAAGGTATGCCAGGCGCTGGATCGCTATTTCAATGACCCAACGACGCAATTCGATTTGCCGCTGGCAATTCGAGGAACACCTTTCCAGCAGCGCGTATGGGCGGCTATAGCAGCGGTTCCAGCAGGAGAGACGATCACCTATCGCGAACTTGCAGAACGTGTCGGTTCTGGTCCGAGAGCGGTAGCAAACGCCTGCGGTGCCAACCATTTCCCGATCGTGATTCCTTGCCATCGCATCGTTGCAACCAACGGATTGGGCGGATTTATGAGCGGCAGAAAGTCGGATTCCCTGGATATCAAACGTTGGCTGCTTGCCCATGAACGAAACGCAGCAAGCGCTGCTTGATCAATTCATCGATCATTTGTGGCTGGAAGACGGCCTTGCGCGCAACACGCTGGAGAGCTATCGCCGCGACCTGACGCAATTTGGTGAATGGATGGCGGAGCGTAAGCGCCCTTTGCAGCAAGTAGTCTTGGAAGACCTGCAGGATTATCTCGCGGTGCGCTCCGCGGCTACCAAATCGCGCAGTGTGGCCCGTCTCATCGCCAGTTTGCGGCGC
The DNA here is from genome assembly GCF_003112435.1 of Novimethylophilus kurashikiensis. Classification (GTDB taxonomy): domain Bacteria; phylum Pseudomonadota; class Gammaproteobacteria; order Burkholderiales; family Methylophilaceae; genus Novimethylophilus; species Novimethylophilus kurashikiensis. The sequence continues at coordinate 327,624 of NZ_BDOQ01000003.1, read as the reverse complement.
TTCTATCGATATCTTTTGCGCGAAGGCAAGATCGATGCTGATCCCAGCTTGCTGCTGGATTCGCCCAAGTTGCCGCGCTCCCTGCCCAAGAGTCTGACGGAAGACGATGTGGTGGCGCTACTCAATGCTCCCAGTGATACCGAATTGCTGGGCTTGCGCGATCGTGCCATGTTGGAGACGCTCTATGCCACCGGGTTGCGCGTATCCGAATTAGTCAATCTGAAGGTGGCGGAAGTCAGTATCGGGGACGGTGTGCTGCGCGTGACCGGAAAAGGCAGCAAGACACGGTTAGTCCCGCTGGGCGAAGAGGCGTTGGATTGGCTAACGCGCTATATGAAGGAAGCGCGGCTTGCGATTCTGGATGGCCATATTTCCGACAGCATGTTCGTGACCCAGCGCGGCGGGGCAATGACGCGACAGGCATTCTGGTACCTCATTAAGCGCTATGCCACCAGGGCCGGTATTCACAAGGCGTTATCCCCGCATGTGTTGCGGCATGCCTTTGCGACGCATTTGCTCAATCATGGTGCTGATTTGCGCGTGGTGCAGATGCTGCTTGGTCATGCGGATATTTCTACGACGCAGATTTATACGCATGTCGCGCGGGAGCGGCTTAAACAATTGCATGCAACACATCACCCTCGTGGATGAAGTGCAGGATAAAAAGCAAAAAAGCCGGGGTGTTTCCCGGCTTTTTTGCTTTATTGCTAACAGCGTGCTTGGCGTTATTGCTTGTAACGCGAAAAAACCAGGCTCGCGTTCGTACCACCGAAACCGAAGCTGTTGGAGAGCGCTGTCTGAATATTGGCATTGTCGATTCGTTGGCGGACGATGTTCATCCCTTCCGCTGCCGGGTCGAGGGTTTCGATGTTGGCGGATGCGGCGATGAAATTGTTTTCCATCATCAGCAGCGTGTAGATGGCCTCGTTCACGCCAGCTGCGCCCAATGCGTGGCCGGACAGTGACTTGGTGGATGCGGTAGGCGGCACCTGATCGCCAAACACAGCACGGATTGCTTCCAGTTCCTTCACATCGCCAACCGACGTGCTGGTGCCGTGGGTATTGATGTAATCGATTGGGCCTTCAACGCCTTGCAGCGCCTGCTGCATGCAGCGCATCGCGCCTTCACCGGATGGGGCTACCATGTCATAACCGTCGGACGTTGCGCCGTAACCAACCACTTCGGCATAAATCTTTGCACCGCGTGCCTTGGCGTGTTCATATTCTTCCAGCACGAGGATGCCGCCGCCGCCGGAAATCACAAAGCCATCGCGGTCCGCGTCATAAGTGCGCGAAGCCTTTTCCGGGGTGTCGTTGTATTTGCTGGACAGCGCGCCCATGGCATCGAACATGAAGGATAGCGACCAGTGCTCTTCCTCGCCGCCGCCGGCGAATACGATGTCCTGCTTGCCGAGCTGAATCTGCTCTACACCTGCCCCGATGCAGTGAGCACTGGTAGCGCAGGCGGAACTGATGGCGTAATTGATGCCTTTGATCTTGGCGCCAGTGGCGAGGCAAGCCGAAATGCCACTGGTCATGGATTTGGTCACCATGTACGGGCCGACTCGACGCACACCCCTTTCGCGCAGCGTATCTACGCCTTCGACAATGCTTTCGTGCGAGGCCCCGCCCTGGCCGACGATCAAGCCAGTGCGTACATTGGATACCAATTCTTCTGGCAAGCCGGCGTCGGCGATGGCTTCCTGCATGGCAACCCAGGTGTAAGCGTGGCCCTTGGCCATGAAGCGCATGAGCTTCCTGTCGATGAGCTCTTCGACATTGAGCTTGACCGAACCGGCAACCTGCGAGCGCAGGCCGCGCTCGGCATATTCCGGCTGAAAGGTGATGCCGGAGCGGCCTTCGCGAAGGCTGCCCAGTACTTCCTCTTTGTTATTGCCCAGGCTGGATACAATGCCCATCCCGGTGACGACGACGCGACGCATTTCCACGTCCTCCTACTTAAAAATTATCCGTGCGAGTGAAGAGTCCGACGCGCAAGTCTGTAGCCGCATAAATCTCGCGTCCGTCTACTTCCATACGCGCATCGGCGATACCCATGACTAATTTACGCATAATGACGCGTTTCATGTCGATGTGGTAGGTGATTTTTTTTGCTGTAGGCACCACTTGGCCCGTAAATTTTACTTCACCGGCGCCCAGCGCGCGGCCGTGTCCCGGGCCACCCATCCAGCCCAGAAAGAATCCAACCAATTGCCACATGGCATCGAGCCCGAGGCAGCCCGGCATGACAGGGTCGCCTTCGAAATGGCAGCCAAAAAACCAGAGGTCCGGCCGAACATCCAGTTCCGCGACGATGTTGCCTTTATCGTATTTACCACCGTCTTCGGTGATGGAAACGATCCGATCGAACATCAGCATCGGAGGGAGGGGTAATTGCGCATTGCCCGGACCGAACATTTCGCCGCGGCCACAAGCAAGCAGCTCCTCAAAGGTAAAGCTGTTTTTTTTCTGCATTGGAAAAAATTGCGGGGGAAGTAGACTAATATGAAATCATAACCAACTGTGCCGATTGGCACAATTGCGAAGTTACCTGAACTTTCGGGTATGATCGCCACTTTCTGCTTTGGAGCAAACCCCATGAAGAAAAAAGTGTTTGTTGTGATCGGCTGCATTTCCGCTCTGGTGGCGGCTGTGGCCGGTTATAACGCTGTTGCCGACACCAATGTCAAGGATAAACCTGCAATGAAACAAACCATCAACGAACTCGAGACCATCGACCAGAAAGTCGGCGATGGCAAAGAGGCTTTTCCTGGTACCAACGTCAAGGTGCACTATACCGGTTGGTTGTACGATCCCAGCAAGCCGGAAGGTCACGGCACCAAGTTCGATAGCTCGGTAGATCGCGGAGAGCCCTTCATGTTCTTCCTCGGTGGTGGCCAGGTCATCCGCGGATGGGACGAAGGCGTTGTCGGCATGAAAGTCGGCGGCAAGCGCACGCTGATCATTCCGTCCCACATGGGCTATGGTGCGCATGGCGCGGGCGGTGTGATCCCGCCCTATGCGACGTTGATTTTCGACGTGGAACTCTTATACGTTCAATAAGTTACTACCGTTATAAAAAAGCCCGGAGAGAGTATCAGCTTCCGGGCTTTGTCTTTTCTGGAATAGGGTCTTTACAAAATGGCTTCGGGGCGTAAAATGGGACTTGCTTATCTTTTTAACGAAGGAGATTTGCTATGTTGGACGTCCTGTTTAAAACACCCGTAGGTCTGATGAGCATCCTGACCGTGACGGGGACCATGGTCGTTGTTTCGTTCTGGTTGTATTTCATTTTCAAAAAACACGACAACTAAAAACGAGAATGTCCTTGTGGGTCAGTCCAGTCCGAGGCTGCCCCACAAGTTGTCCACCCGCTGCTTGATCTCCTCGGACATGGCAATGGCCTGCCCCCACTCCCGATTCGTTTCGCCCTTCCATTTATTCGTAGCATCAATGCCCATTTTGCTGCCCAAGCCTGAGACCGGGCTGGCAAAGTCGAGGTAGTCGATAGGCGTGTTTTCGGCGATCAGGGTATCGCGTGCCGCGTCTACCCGGGTCGTCAGCGCCCAGACAACTTCTTTCCAGTCGCGGATATCCACGTCGTCGTCAGTCACAATGATGAACTTGGTGTACATGAACTGTCGCAAGAAGCTCCAGATGCCGAACATCACGCGCTTGGCATGGCCGGGGTACTGCTTGCGAATGCTGACCACGGCCAACCGGTAGCTGCAGCCTTCGGGCGGAAGATAAAAGTCGATGATCTCCGGGAACTGCTTTTGCAGCAGCGGAACAAAAACTTCGTTGAGTGCGACGCCGAGGACTGCCGGTTCATCCGGAGGTTTGCCCGTATAGGTGCTGTGATAAATCGGATCGCGCCGCATGGTGATGCGGGTAATGGTGAAGACAGGAAAACGGTCGACTTCGTTGTAATAGCCGGTATGGTCGCCGAAGGGGCCTTCCAGTGCGGTTTCGTCCGGTGCGATATGGCCTTCGAGCACGATTTCCGCTCCCGCCGGGACGTGCAGGTCGTTGCCCAGGCATTTCACGATTTCGGTCTTACCGCCGCGCAACAGGCCCGCGAATTGGTATTCCGATAAGGTATCCGGTACGGGGGTCACTGCGCCCAGGATTGTGGCCGGATCGGCCCCTAATGCCACTGCAACCGGGAAATTCTCGCCCGGATGCGCCAGGCACCAATCGCGAAAATCCAAAGCGCCGCCGCGATGTGCCAGCCAACGCATAATGACCTTGTTACGGCCGATCACCTGCTGGCGATAAATGCCGAGGTTCTGACGTTCCTTATGCGGCCCTTTGGTGACTGTCAGGCCCCAGGTAATCAGCGGTCCGGCGTCTCCAGGCCAACAGGTCTGGATCGGTAGGCGGGCGAGATCGACGTCGTCACCCTCCAATACTACCTCCTGGCATGGCGCGCTTGAAACCACCTTGGGTGCCATGTCGAGGATCTTCTTGAACTTGGGCCACTTCTCCCACGCATCGCGGAGCCCTTTCGGCGGTTCCGGTTCCTTCAAGAAGGCCAGCAGCTTGCCCACATCGCGTAGCGCTTCTACCGATTCCTCGCCCATGCCCAAGGCAACGCGGCGGGGGGTGCCGAATAAATTGGCCAGTACGGGAATTGTATGGCCCTCAGGATGCTCGAACAACACGGCCGGTCCGCCGGACTTGAGCACGCGATCGCAGATTTCCGTCATTTCGAGGCGTGGGTCGACCGTGACGTTGACCCGGCGCAATTCGCCCAGTTGTTCCAATTGTTGGATGAAGTCACGTAGATCGCGGTATTTCATGGAATGACCTAATTGCGGGATGAGGCTGATTGTAGCAGTGCAACGGGCATGATTTGCATGCGGATTGGCGGAACCGCTACACTGCTAGATTCATTTTGAGGAGAGATGGGCAGCATGAAAGCGCGAGTGAAGTGGGTTGAGAACGTATGTTTCATGGGCGAATCGGAAACCGGGCATGCGGTTGTCCTGGATGGCGCGCCGGAGATGGGCGGACGCAATCTCGGCATGCGACCGATGGAAATGCTGCTGATCGGCATGGGCGGCTGTACTTCTTTCGACGTGGTGACCATCCTGAAGAAATCGCGTCAGGCGATCAGCGATTGCGTGGCAGAGATCCAAGCGGAACGTGCCGACGAGGTGCCAAAGGTGTTCACCAAGATTCACGTTCACTTCGTCGTGAAAGGTCGTAATCTCAATCCCGTACAGGTTGAACGCGCAGTGAAACTCTCAGCCGAGAAGTATTGCTCGGCTTCGATCATGCTGGGGAAAACGGCTGAGATCACCCACGATTTCGAAATCGTGGAAGAGACAGACCAAGTGGACTAATCGACGTTTAATCCTTGTACGGGCAGGGCTGCTTGGTGCAGTCGGCGTAAATGTGCAGGGAATGATCGTGTATGGAAAAGCCGCGCTCAGTCGCGGCTTTTTTCTGACGGGCTTCAATCTCTTCGTCATAGAACTCTTCAACCCGGCCGCACTGCAAGCACACGATATGGTCGTGGTGGGTACCGTGGTTGAGCTCGAACACGGCCTTGTCGCTCTCGAAGTGATGGCGCACCAGCAAGCCGGCTTGCTCGAACTGGGTCAGCACACGGTAAACGGTCGCCAAGCCAATATCCTCGCCACTGGTCAGTAGCATGCGATACACGTCTTCAGCGGACAAATGGCGCTGCTCGCTGCTTTCAAACAACGAGAGCACCTTAAGGCGCGGCAACGTCGCCTTCAAACCTGCATTCTTGAGTTCTTGGGGTTCGGACATGGCTTGCAATATAAACCGAAAATGCGCCGCTGCACACTAGGGCCGAAACAGGGTTAAGACTTGGGCGCGGGGCGTCGCTTCTGAATCTCTTCGGGGCGCAGGTCGGCTGCCAAACGATCCAGCACGCCGTTGACGTACTTGTGACCGTCTGCGCCGCCATAGCGTTTTGCCAATTCAATGGCCTCGTTGATGGCGACACGATAAGGGATGGACATATCGAACGCCAGTTCATAACCAGCGATGCAGAGGATGGCGTGCTCGATGGGGCTGAGTTCCTCGATCTTGCGATCGATGAATTGGGCGATCTTGGCATCCAGTCCGGGCAGGTTTTCCATTACGCCGTTGATCAACGTCTTGCAATACGCCTGGTCTGCGTGCAAATAAGTACTGTCCTCGGTCATGCCGCGCAAGATATCGCTGGTGCTGTTGCCGCTCAGGAATTGCTGGTAAAGCCCTTTGAGCACCAGTTCGCGCGATAACCGGCGGTTGCGGCCGGGTTTGACATCCTGTTCCGTGGTCATATGCACCTCAGAAGATTGATCATTTCGATCACTACTTGAGCTGCTTCTGCACCTTTGACGGACATGCGAGCCAGCGCCTGGTCGTCGTTCTCGGTGGTAAGGATCGCATTGGCGACCGGGATGCCTGTTTCCAGTTGAACTTCGGAAACGCCGCGTGCCGATTCGTTGGAGACCACTTCGAAGTGGTAGGTCTCGCCGCGAATAATCGCGCCCAATGCGATGAGGCCGTCAAACTTTTCGCTTAACGCCATCTTTTGCAGGATGAGCGGGGTTTCCAGCGCGCCGGGGACGCTTGCCAGGGCGATGTCGTCTTCGGCTACACCGAGCTTGCGCAACTCGGAAGTGCAGGCGCTCAAGAGCCCGTCACCGATATCGGAGTTGAAACGCGACAATACGATGCCGATGCGCATGCCTTTGCCGTCCAGGTTTTGATCGATTTCTCTCATAGCTATCTCAATGTAATCTCAAAGGTTGGGAGTGTACAAGATGCGCCTGCCAATTGCGGACGTAATCGTCGGCGAGTTTCTCGCTGCCACTCAAAAAAACCATGTTTTCTGCGTTTTTATTCTGTGCTGCCTTGGTGAAGTTGAACGAACCGGTGATCACCGTGGCGGAAGTCGTCCCGGCGTCGATGATCACGATCTTGTTGTGCGCGATCTGATGCACGCCGTCCAGCCATACCGGAACACCGGCCGAGGCCATTCGCAAAATCTGTCCGCGTTCCATTTTCTCCGCATCGCCCTGGTCGGCGATGACCTTCACCTCGACTCCGCGTCGTTGCGCGTCGATCAAGGCCTTGGCGATGCCGTCGTGCGTAAAGGAATAAGCTTGGACCAGCACTTGTCGACGTGCGTTGCGAATGGCATCGGAGATCTGGCCGGCAACGTTATCTCCGGGCGTGAATGCTGCGCGCGCACTTACTTGAGTGGTGGGGTTCGCGGTTTGGCCGATGTGTAAATCGAAGGCCTTTGCAGGCGCAATTGCCAGCGAGGTCAAGAACGCAAGTAATGTAATTAAAGAATGCTTGGGGATTTTCATGCTTGTTTCGGTGCACTACATGGGCTGTGTGGCAAGAGGCAAGGTGCGAGACGCTCGTCTTTGTCACGATTTCTGCTGGGATTCGGGTGCGAAGTGTTGCCTACACAGTATAGGGTTGTCAACCAATCAAGCCTATGGCCGCTTAGGTAGCAACTATTGAGAAGAGGGATGCTGGGTATGTCCTTATATATCCTCGTTCATTTCCTCGTTGCTAGCAGCGTCGTAATGAGTGATGGAGAGAAAGCGGGTCGGCAGCTGGTGCATTTTCTCCGGACGATGCGGAATTTCGCCTCGAAAAGTCAGCGAGTCTCCCGGCTCCATGACAAAAGTCTCGTCTCCCACGCGATATTCCAGTACACCTTCCAACATATATAGGAACTCTGTTCCCGGGTGTTCGAAGGCAGGAAACTCTTCCCCCGCCTCTTCTAATGTAATCAAGAATGGCTCGAAGGACTTTTGTGGACCCTGGTCGTAGGCCAGCAGGTGATAGGTGTGGCCGATCTTGGTTCCGCGGCGCACCACTTCCAGCCCTTGCCCTTTCTTGACCAGCTGTGCGCCGTTTGATGGCGCGTTATATCCCCGGAATAGGCGCGAGAGCGTTACACCTAATGTATTTGCGAGTTGTTCGAGCGTCTCCAGGCTGGGGGAAGTCACACCATTTTCGATCTTGCTCAACATGCCTCTGCTGATGCCGGCACGCTCCGAGATTTCAGCAATCGTCAGTCCGTGTTCCTGGCGCAGTTGGCGAATCGTGTTCCCGAGATAGCGATCCAATGGGTTCGCCTGTGCTTCTGCCTGAGCAACATTGTCTGCGGTTTGTAACGTTTCGACGGCATTCATGGCTTATTTCTTGAGCCTCGTAAGTTTCATAACTCCTTCAGTCTACGTGAAAAAAAATTACGGCACCATAAAAAGATTCCTCAGGTGAAAAAAAGTTGCAAAAAGTTGTTGACGGACAGTTACACCTTTGGTTAAATGAGCCCAACAGTTTCATACACGTAAACAAAGTTAATTGTTTTTATGTGTAACCCAAATTAATTCAGGGGAATGCAATGCCGTACAGACTGCTTAAATTCGCGTTGAAGAAAGAGCACGACGAACCGCGCTTTTTCCGTGCTCTGGAAACACCCAAGAAGAGTTATGACGCTGTCATCATCGGTGGCGGTGGCCATGGCTTGGCGGCTGCGTACTACCTCGCCAAGGATCACGGCATTACCAATGTGGCCGTACTGGAACGCGGTTATATTGGTGGCGGCAACACCGGCCGTAACACCACGATCGTGCGCTCCAACTACCTCACGCCCGAAGGTGTGAATTTCTACGACGCCAGCGTGAAGATCTACGAAGGCCTGTCGGAAGAGCTCGATCTCAACCTGTTCTATTCCACCCGCGGTCACTTCACCCTGGCCCACACCGAATCCGCCATGCGCACCATGCGTTGGCGTGCCGAGGTAAATAAGCATGTAGGCGTGGAAAGCTATGTGGTTGGCCCGGACGAAATTGCCAAGGCCTGCCCGCAACTTGATCTTTCCTGTAGCGGCAAGGCACCTATCCTGGGAGCCCTGTTCCATGCGCCCGGTTCCGTAGCACGTCATGACGCCGTGGCCTGGGGCTACGCCCGCGGTGCGGATCGGTTGGGTGTTGAGATTTTCCAGAACACCGAAGTGACCGGCATCGATGTGCAAGGTGGCAAGGTGGCCGGCGTGCAGACCAGCCGCGGCTATATCGCGACGAACAGAGTGCTGTCCGCCGTGGCCGGTTTCACGCCCCGCGTTTGCAAGATGGTGGATGTGAAGACCCCCATCGTGATTCATCCGCTGCAAGCCTGCGTAACCGAGCCCATGAAGCCGTGGCTCGACACCATCCTGGTTTCCGGCAGCTTGCATGTGTATGTCAGCCAGTCTTCGCGTGGCGAATTGGTGATGGGCTCCTCCCTGGATCCGTATGAAGTCCATTCGACGCGCTCGTCGCTAGATTTCGTCGAGGGGCTGACTTCGCACATGCTGGACATGTTCCCCTTCCTATCCAACATCAAGGTCGTTCGTCAGTGGGCCGGTATGGCCGACATGACGCCGGACTTCGCGCCCATCATGGGCAAGACGCCGGTGGACGGGTTCTACCTCGATGCCGGCTGGGGTACCTGGGGCTTCAAGGCTACGCCGATCAGCGGCAAGACCATGGCCGAGACCATTGCCCGCGATAAAGCGCCCGAACTGATCCATTCTTTCCGCCTATCCCGCTTTGAGGACTACGAGCTGACGGGAGAGAAGGGCGCCGCTTCGGTTGGTCATTAAGGAGAGATACGAATGAAACTGATCAATTGCCCGATTAACGGAGTACGCCCAGTAAGCGAGTTCGTCTTCGGCGGCGAACTCCGCGAGATGCCCGATCCCGATCAATGCAGCGATGCCGACTGGGCGACTTATGTACATCACAGGAACGGCGCCCCCGGCTTGAAGAAGGAATGGTGGTATCACGCGCCCAGCGGTACTTGGTTTATTGCCGAACGTAACACGATGACCGAAGAGATCGTTCGCACCTATCTGTTCGGACAGGAGGAAGAAAAATGAGCATGCGTTTGCCCCGCTCGACAGGGGAATGGATCAATCGCGACAAGGTGATCAAGTTCTCTTTCGAAGGCAAGGACTACACCGCTTTCGAAGGCGACACGGTGAGCAGCGCCCTGTGGGCCGCTGGAGAGAGAGCTCTAGGCAGAAGTTTCAAGTATCACCGTCCGCGCGGCGTGCTGAGTTTTGCCAACCATGATGTCAACGTCATGCTGACCGACGGCCTGGATACCAATATCCGCGGCGACGTCGTCACGATTCGCGACGGACAGAAGTTTGTTGCCGTCAACACCGATGGCGGCGTTCGCAACGACAAGAACAAATATATCGACTCCATCTCTCCGTTGCTGCCCGTAGGTTTCTACTACAAGGCATTCCATACTCCGCGCCGGATGTTCCCCTTCTGGGAAAACATCATCCGTAAGGCTGCCGGTCTGGGTATCGTCAATTTCAATTTCCCGCGCGTCACCAAGAGAAAACTGAATAGGCACTGTGATCTGCTGGTGATCGGCGCCGGCCCCGCAGGCTTGTCTGCCGCATTGGTGGCAGCCGAGGCCGGGCTCGATGTAGTGGTGGTCGACGAGAACCAATACGCCGGCGGCAGTCTGAGTTACGACCGTGCAGGATCGGGCGAACTGGCAACCAAGCTGGCCGACCTGCTGAGCATGGTCAACAGGACCCCCAATATCAAGCTCTACACCGGCGCCTATGCAGCAGGCTACTACACCGACCATCTGGTCCCGATCGTCCGTGCGGATGGCATTACCAAGGTGCGGGCCAAGTCCGTCATCGTAGCCAGCGGCGCATTCGAGCAGCCGCCAGTGTTCCGCAACAACGATCTTCCCGGCGTCATGCTGGGTTCGGCAGCCCAGCGAATGATCCATCGTTACAGCACCAAGCCCTTCGATAAAGGATTGGTGGTGACGGCAAACGATCACGGTTATCGGGTCGCGCTGGACCTCATCGAGGCAGGCGTGAAGGTGTTGGCGGTCGTCGATTTGCGCGCATCGGGCCAGAACGCCGATTTGATGAGCAACGTCGTTCGCAAGGGCATTGCAGTACATACCGGCCAATGCGTGTACGAAGCGGTGCCGACGGAAGGCAAGTTCGGCGTCAAGGAAGCGGTGGTTTGCCCGTTCGACGAAGCGACAGCCACTGTGGACACGAGCAAGGCTGTCACCATCCCTTGCGACGGGATCGCCATGAGCGCCGGTTGGGCGCCCGCAGCAGCGCTGTTGTATCAGGCAGGTACCGCAATGCGTTACGACTACACGGTTCAGCAGTTCGTGCCTGCCAAGCTTCCTGCCGGCGTATTTGCCGCGGGCAAGGTCAATGGTGTGTTCGATCTGGCTCAGCGCGTACATGACGGCGCTCGTGCTGCCAACGATGTATTGCGGTACTTGGGTAAGCCCGCGGCAGATGTGGTTGTCTCCGAACATGCAGGCGCTGCGCCCAGCCATCCTTACCCTGTCGTGCCGCATCCGAAAGCGAAGAATTTCGTCGATTTCGACGAAGATCTCCAGCTCAAGGACTTCATCAACGGTGCCAAGGAAGGCTTCGACAACATCGAATTGATGAAGCGCTTCACCACCGTGGGCATGGGCCCTAGCCAGGGCAAGCATTCCAACATGAATGCGATTCGCATCCTGGCTCGCATCCGCGGATTGCCTGTGGAAAAAATCGGCACGACCACAGCTCGTCCGTTCTTCCATCCGACACCTATCGGTCATCTGGCAGGCCGCGGTTTGCATCCGCATCGCTTGACGCCGATGCATGCCTGGCACGAAGAAGCCGGCGCCGAATTCGTGGAAGTCGGTCCCTGGATGCGTGCTGCCTACTACAAGAAACCCGGATTATCCAAGGCTGAGATCGTGCAGGAAGAGGCGCTCGCAGTGCGCCATGCTGCCGGCATCATCGACGGCGGATCGCTGGGTAAGTTCGAACTGCAAGGGCCGGATGCGTCTGAGTTCCTTAACCGGTTCTACACGGGGATTTTCAGCAGCCAGAAAATCGGCGAAACGCGCTATGCGCTGATGCTGGATGAGGCCGGTGTGGTCGTGGATGACGGCGTCGTCTCCCGACTCGGGCTCGAGTCCTTCTATGTCACCGTCAGCACGTCCAACGCGGCTGCCGTGTATCGCGAAATGCAGCGTTGTCTCCAGACCTGGAAGCTCAATGTCGGATTGACCAACGTGACCGGTGCCGTGGGATTGATCAATGTTGCCGGTCCCAAGGCACGCCAGATTGTCGCCAAGACGACTTCTTTGGATATCTCGGACAAGGCTTTCCCGTTCGGCGAAATCCGCGAAACCGAAGTGGCCGGGGTTCCTGCCCGCATCATCCGGGTGGGTTTCGTCTCGGACCTGGCTTTCGAGATTCACATGGCGGCAGGGTATGCACGGCATGTTTGGGACGCCTTGCTGGCTGCGGGTAAAGACGAAGGTCTGCGCCCTTTTGGGACAGATGCGCAGCGCCTGCTTCGTCTGGAAATGGGCAATCACCTCGTGGGACACGATACCGACGGCCTGACCAACCCCTTCGAAATCGGCGCCGAATGGGCCATCAAGATGGCCAAGGGATTCTTCGTGGGCCAGCGCAGCCTGAAGATCATCGCCAAGCGTCCGCTCAAGAAGCGCCTGGTGCCCTTTGTCCTGGATGAAAGCTACAAGGGACAGATGCCGCAGGAGTGCAACCTGGTGATCGAGGACGGCCAGATCAAGGGACGTACCACCAGCGTTTCGTACAGTAAGAGTGCAGGCCGGGTTATCGGCTTTGCGTATGTCGATCCAAATCAGGCAAGTCCAGGGTCCCGATTCAATATCCGGACTGACAGCGGCGTCATGGTCAAGGCGACTGTCGTCAAAGCCCCTTTCGTTAGCCTGCAGCAAGGAGCTTGAGATGCAAAACACTTCAATCATCCAGCCTAGCCCCATCACCTACGGGCATATCGCAGAACCTTCAAAAATCGGGTCTGTGCATGGCATGGCCGTCGCGCTCAAGTTCGGCAACGGCGATGAGGAATCCAAGCGCCGGCAATTGATCGGCATCGCTGATATCAGCTGCCTGTCCCGCTTCGGGGTGAAGGGCCCCAACGCCGTGCAATGGCTCCGGGCGCACAAGGTCGATTTGCCGGAAGAGCGCAATAGCTGGGTCGCCACCAGCAGCGGTGCCGTGGTGCTGCGACTGGGTAACAGCGAGTTCCTCATCGAGGACAGCCCGACCAGCAGCCTCGCCCCATCCCTCGCTTCCGATCCGCCCAAGATGTTCGGCGTTTATACGGTGCGACGTTCGGATGCGTCCCTGGTGCTGAGCGGCAGCCGAGTACAAGAGTTGCTTGCGGAAGTATGCACCCTGGATTTGAGCGAAAAGGCGCTTGGCAAGAATGCCGTGGTGATGACTCAAGTGGCCGGTATTTCCGCCACGGTGCTGCGTCAATCGCTGAACGGTGAAACGGTTTATCGCCTCTGGTGCGACGGTACCTACGGCACGTATATGTGGCACACATTGGTTGAGATCGCAGAGGAACTGGGGGGCGGCGCAGTCGGGCTCTCCAGCTATTTCAAGGAGTTAGCTTAAGTATTTTTAAAGTCATCAAGGGGAATTCTTATGAAGTCACTGGCAGAAGCAAAGAAGTTCATTAAAGAGAACAACGTCAAATACGTCCTGGCACAGTTCGTGGACATTCATGGCGTTGCAAAGGTGAAATCGGTCCCCGCCGATCACCTCGAAGACGTGCTGAAAAATGGTGCCGGTTTTGCTGGCGGCGCCATCTGGGGCATGGGGATTGAGCCTAACGGCCCCGACTACATGGCTGTTGGTGAGCTTGCTACGCTGAGTCTGGTGCCCTGGCAGCCTGGCTACGCACGGATCATCTGTGATGGTCACGTTGAAGGTAAGCCGTACGAATACGATTCCCGCGTGGTTCTGAAGAAGCAGATCGACCGCCTCGCCAAGAACGGCTGGACCCTGTACACCGGCCTGGAGCCCGAATTCTCCCTGCTGCGTATGGATGAGAACGGCACCATTCACCCCTTCGATCCGACGGACAAGCTGCAAAAGCCCTGCTACGACTACAAGGGCATTACGCGCCACGCCGCTTACCTCGAGCGCTTGACCGAATCCCTGCGCGCCGTCGGTATGGATGTCTACCAGATTGACCACGAAGATGCCAATGGCCAGTTCGAGATCAATTACACCTACGCCGACTGCCTGAAGAGCGCAGACGACTACATCATGTTCAAGATGGCGGCGAGCGAGATCGCCAACGAAATGGGCATGATCTGCTCCTTCATGCCCAAGCCGTTCAGCAACCGCCCCGGCAACGGCATGCACATGCACATGTCCATCGGCGACGGCAAGAAGAGCCTGTTCTACGACGATAGCGACCCCACCGGCCACGGCCTGTCCAAGCTTGCCTACCACTTCCTGGCAGGTATCCTGGCACACGCCCCTGCGCTCTGTGCGCTGGCAGCACCTACCGTCAACTCCTACAAGCGTTTGGTCGTGGGCCGTTCGCTCACCGGTGCCACCTGGGCACCGGCGTACATTTCCTACGGCAACAACAATCGCTCGACCATGGTGCGTATCCCCTACGGTCGCATCGAGCTGCGCTTGCCCGACGGCGCCAGCAACCCTTACCTGACCACAGCTGCGGTGATCGCCGCCGGCCTCGACGGCGTCAAGCGCGAACTCGACCCGGGCAAGGGCTACGACATCAACTTGTATGACCTGAGCCCCGCCGAACTCAAGAAAAAGGGTATCGGCGTCCTGCCCCAAGACCTCAACCAGGCACTGAACGCGCTGGAAGCCGACAAGGTGATCCGCGACGCCCTGGGCGACGGCCTGAGCTCGGAGTTCATCAACCTGAAGCGTATGGAATGGGTGGAGTACATGCGTCACGTGTCGGATTGGGAAATCAACCGCTACGTTGAATTTTATTGAGATCGCCCGCTGGGCTTAAAGAAGGAGAAGCACTATGTGTGGAATTGTTGGATTGCTGGTGAAAAACCAGAAAATGCGTGCCGACATCGGCAAGCTGATGCTGCCGATGCTGATCGGCATGACGGAGCGCGGCCCGGACTCTGCCGGTTTGGCGATTTTCGGTGCACCGGTCTCAAATGCTGATCGTAAATTCAGCCTGTATGCCGCTGACGAGGATTTCAACTGGCAGAAGCTGGGTCACGACTTCACCAACCATCTGGGTACGCCTGCCCGTATCGAGCAGAAGGCCAACCATGCCGTGTTGACCACCCACCTCGAGCCGTCCACGGTCCGCGTCTGGCTGAAGGAACACTATCCCAGCCTGCACCTGTTGTCCGTCGGTCAACTGATGGATATCTACAAGGATACCGGCACCCCTGCCGAAGTGGCTGAGCGCTACAGCTTCCAGAACCTGCAAGGCAGCCACCTGGTCGGCCACACCCGCATGGCGACGGAATCCGCTGTGACCCCGGCACACGCCCACCCGTTCACGGCCGGCGAAGACTGGTGCCTGGTGCACAACGGCTCCTTGTCCAACCCCAACAGCATCCGCCGCATGCTCCAGCATCAAGGCATCAGCTTCGAAACGGACAACGACACCGAAGCCGCTTGCCGCTTCCTGGAGTGGCGCATGCGTGAAGGCGACGACCTGCGCACCGCGCTGAACAAGGGTTTCGACGAACTGGACGGTTTCTTCACCCTGCTGATGGGTACCAAGGACCAGCTCGCCCTGGTACGCGACCCGTTCGCCTGCAAGCCGGCCATCGTTGCCGAGCATGACGATTATGTGGCGATTGCTTCCGAATACCGTTCTCTGGCGCACCTGCCGGATGTGAAGAACGCCAACCTTTACGAACCGATGCCTGAGGAGCTTTACATATGGAAAGTCTAGACCTTCACAAGATCACCGTGCGGGAGCTGAACCAATTCCTGCATAAGGAACTGCCAGGAAAGGGTGTCAAGAAACTGGAAATCCTGAACCCGGACGGTGTGCATAGCATCGCGGCCGGCATGGATACCGAGGTCGATATCGACATCCAGGGGCACGGTGGCTACTACGTCGGCGGCATGAACAAGCACGCCAACATTACCGTCCACGGCAACGTAGGTTGGGGCGTCGCGGAAAACATGATGTCCGGCACGGTTCGCGTCAAGGGCTTCGCCTCTTCCGCAGCCGGCGCCAGCGGCCACGGCGGCACGCTAATCATCGAGGGCGATACCAGCTTGCGCTGCGGCATCTCGATGAAAGGCATCGACATCGTGGTCGGCGGCAGCATCGGCAATTTCTCCGGCTTCATGGCGCAAGCCGGTCGCATGGTGATCTGCGGCGATGCTGGCGACGGCCTGGGCGATTCCATGTACGAAGCGGTGTTCTACGTACGCGGCAACATTAAGTCCCTGGGCGCCGATGCTCAAATTGAGCCAATGACCGATGCCGACTATGCCGCTGTACAAGAGTTGCTCAACCGTGCCGGTTTCAAGCACGACCCGAAGGAGTTCAAGCGGGTCGCCGGTGCCAAGAAACTCTATAACTGGAACGCTGACGCGAACCAGGAATATTGATTAGGGAACCATCATGAGCAAAAAATTAGTGTTGGAAGAAAGCGCTGGCTTTAACCAGAAAGTCATCGAGTACGTGCACCGTGCCTCGGCGACCGGCTTGTATGAAATTCGCGGTATGGGCGCCAAGCGCCAGCTGCCGTCCTTCGACGACCTGGTGTTCCTGGCCGGCTCCGCCTCGCGTTACCCGTTGGAAGGTTATCGCGAGAAGTGCACCACGACCACGGTTCTCGGCACGCGTTTCGCCAAGAAGCCGATCGAACTGGCGATCCCCATCACCGTTGCAGGCATGAGCTTCGGCGCCTTGTCCGGCCGTGTGAAGGAAGCCCTGGGTCGCGCCGCGACCGAAATGGGTACCTCGACCACCACCGGCGACGGCGGTATGACCCCGGAAGAGCGTCAGTCCTCCAAGACGCTGGTGTACCAGTGCCTGCCTTCCCGTTACGGCTTCAACCCGGACGACCTGCGCAAGGCTGATGCCATCGAACTGGTGATTGGCCAAGGTGCCAAGCCGGGCGGCGGCGGCATGCTGCTGGGCCAGAAGGTAACCAAGCGCGTGGCCGGCATGCGTACGCTGCCGGTCGGTGTGGACCAGCGTTCCGCTTGCCGTCACCCTGACTGGACCGGTCCTGACGACCTGGCCATCAAGGTGGCAGAGCTGCGCGAAATTACCGACTGGGAAAAGCCGATCTACATCAAGGTGGGCGCCACCCGTACGTTCAACGACGTGAAGCTGGCCGTACACGCCGGTGCCGACGTGATCGTGGTCGACGGTATGCAAGGCGGTACGGCTGCAACCCAGACCGTGTTCATCGAGCACATCGGTATCCCGACCCTGGCCGCATTGCGCCAGGCTGTGGATGCGCTGGAAGACATGAACATGCGCGGCAAGGTGCAGTTGATCGTCTCCGGCGGTATCCGTACCGGTGCAGACGTCGCCAAGGCACTCGCCATGGGTGCAGATGCCGTAGCGATCGGCCAGGGCGTATTGCTGTCCCTCGGCTGCAACAGCAGCAGCTACGTGCAGAACGGTCAGCACATCGATGCCACCGCGGACTACAACGCACTGGGTACCGCACCTGGCTTCTGCCATCACTGCCAGACCGGTAAGTGCCCGGTCGGTGTGACGACCCAGGACGAGATCCTCGAGCAGCGACTGGAGCCGTTGGTAGGTGCCAAGCGTCTCAAGAACTACCTGAAGACGCTGAACATGGAACTCACCACGGTTGCCCGTGCCTGCGGCAAATCCAACGTGCATCACCTGGAGAAGGAAGACCTGGTCGCGCTGACGCTCGAAGCGGCAGCCATGGCCAAGATTCCGCTGGCTGGTACCAACTGGATTCCGGGAGTTTCACCGTTCTAAAGATTTCCATGTTGCAACTCCTCCCGACGTAGCGTCGTCGGTTTTGAAGGGAGCTTCGGGCCATGACGAATATCAAAATGCGAGGTGTTAGCCGAGATATCTGCCGCAAGGCAGGTATCGAGGCGGTTTGCTCAATCTCGCATGGCTCCCTTCTTTCTTTATTCAATGCGGAGGACGAATTCGTTCCTCCGTTTTTTATTTGTGCAGGCGTGTCCTGCGAATGTCGTTTGTAAATCGGAGGCTGTTTTGTAGTTAATTTTTCAATTAAAGGAGGAAATGATGAAGCAGGATATGAAATCGCGGATACAGCGAATGTTTTTGCAGGACTGTGCCATGGCCTGGGTCGACATACTGTTGCTTTGGGGCGCAGTGGGGTTCGTCCTGGTCAGTATTCTCAGTATTGTGCATGACCCCCAGATCAGGTTTGCCATGTATTGCGGCAGCGGGTTGCTGGTCCTTTTCAACACGGCCTCCGTCACCGCAATGACCACCCATTATGCCGAGGACAAGGATTTCATCTACGGTCTCGACATCAAGCATCTCGACGCCAATCGCGCCGCAGCAAAACAGGCAAAAGCCGATGCCGCAGCCGATGCGCTCAACGTTGTCCCGTCTACAACAAAATAAAAAATCCCATTCATCAGTATTAGGTTTGAGGAGAGGAGCAGTCGATGGCTAAGAAATTTATCCCCAAAAAACAGAGCGGATTAGGTCAATTCGTTGACAGTATTTTTATTCTCGTTCTGGTCTACGTCAGTCTTTACATTCCGCTCTGGCTAAAGAGCGAAAGCGCTGCTGCAGCGGCAAACAACGGCCCCAAGCCCACTTGGGAATCGCTGCATCTGCCAGCAGTCATTCAGGAGCAGTGGGTCAAGCTCGGTTACGACGCAGAGAAGGCTGCTGCGCTCATCGACACCAAGTTCGACTATACGATCGATCCCGTCATGTTGCTGGTTACCGCAGCGGTCATCATCGGTTACTTCATCTACATGATTAAGGTTTCGGACAAGCAATACAGGGAAGTTATCGCAGAGAAATTCGGCGATAAGTAACTGTTCAACACACATCTGTATTCATTCCGAAGGGATCAATTATGAATTTCTGGCAAGTATTGAGCTATGCCGCCTGGATCGTATCCGGCCTGCTTTTTTTATGGATGCTGGCAGATCTGGTGAGCGTGGCCAAAGAATATGACGAAGACTTTCTCATGAGTTCGCGGGAAGGTGCCGACGAACTGATGGATCAATAAAGACAAAAGGGAGACATTGGAGATGAGCACAAGTGCTGCAAGCGCCACCGGCGGTGAGCGCATAACCATGTTGAAGGTGCTGAACCCCTTCCATATCTGGGCGTTAGGGGTTGGCATCGTGTTGGTAGGGGAATTCATGGGATGGAATTTCTCTGTCGCAAAAGGGGGGGCTTACGGGTCCCTGATCGCCTGTTGGGTCATCGGGTTGCTGTATACCTGCGTGGCCATGATCGACTCAGAAGTGACTTCGACGGTGGCGGCGGCAGGGGGGCAATATACCCAGGCCAAACACATCATCGGGCCATTGATGGCGTTTAACGTCGGGCTATATCTGGTCATGGCCTATACCATGCTGGAGGCGGCGGATGCGCTGGTCGTGGGCGACCTCATGAAGTCGGGTGCGGAAGCGCTAGGCTACGCCGGGCTCGATACCAAACCGTTCGTGGTGCTGACCATCGCCTTCCTGGCGTGGCTCAACTACCGCGGCGTGTTCATGACGTTGACGCTCAATTTCGTCATCACGCTATTCGCGTTTTTCGCCATTCTGGTCCTGTTCCTCGTGACCGACCCGGTGCATCCGGGCGCCGTGCTCAAGCACAGCGAACTGCTGACCGACCTGCCCTACGGCTGGATCGGTGTCATTGCCTCGTTGCAGTTCGGCATGTGGTATTACCTGGGGATCGAAGGCACCTGCCAGGCCGCAGAGGAAGTACGTTCCGCGGGTCGCGCCATTCCGCTGGGCACCATGGGCGGCATGATGACCTTATTGGTGGCCGCAAGCCTGACCTGGTACATCTGTTCCGGTCTCATGCCCTGGCAATACCTGGGCCAGGCTGTCACGCCGCTGTATGACGCCGCTTCGCTCATCGGCAATACCAAGGTGCAGGTCCTGCTGTTCATCGGCACCATGTTCTCCGCGATCGCCTCGGCCAACGGTTGTATTAACGATGCCGCCCGCGCCTGGTTCTCGCTGGGACGCGACCGCTATATGCCGGTCTGGTTCGGTGCGATCCATCCGCGCTACCGTACGCCGTATCGTTCGATCATTTTCCTGATTCCCATCGCCGTGTCCTTCGCGTTTACCGGCCTGCTGGATCAGGTGATCACCTTCTCCATCCTGTCGGGCTTGCTGGGTTACACCTTCATGTCCATCAACATGGTGAAGTTCCGCAAGAAATGGCCGCTCAACAGCATCAAGCGCGGCTATATCCACCCGTTCCACCCGATCCCGGCAATCACGTTGTTCATCCTCTGCTCTGCGGTTTATTTCGCCACGTTCCTGGGCTACGGCGCATCGCTGCTGTCCATCATGGCGTTCTACATCGTGGCTTCGCTCTGGTTCACTTTCCGAAGGTACCAGTTCGTCAAGCGCGGCGATCAATTCACGATGCCTTGGCCGCGTCCCAAGGGCTATTAAGACCGACTGAGAGAGGGAGAACATCTGATGAACAACAAATTACTCTGTGCCACCGATGGGTCGCACAGTTCAGACAAAGCCGTGGATTACGCCATTGCTCTCGCCGGGAAGACCGGTGCGCACGTGACATTTTTCACCGTGAACCGTATCACCAACAGCGATCTTGCACACCGCTATTTCTGGGATTCCAACATGCTGAACGCGGCGGATGCCCAGATGCAGGATGAACTGCAAGCGGCGATTGCGAAAGCCAAGGCGGCGGGGTTGAGCAATGTCGCTTGTGCGACCGAAGGCGGCCATAACATCGCCGCCTGCATCATCGACTTCGCAGAAAAAAACGGTTACGACCACATCATTACCGGCACTGTCGGCCGCACCGGGGTATCCCGCATGCTGCTCGGCTCCATCGCCCACGACGTCATCGTCAAGGCGCATTGCCCGGTCACCGTTGTGCGTTAATTGGGCCCCTTAATTTAGCTCGGTAATTATGGTGCGGTAGTGCGAGGCGTCGTGCGGCAATGAAACCGTCACGCGTCTCGCACCGCTCCCATTGATGTGCGCCGACTATGATTGAAAGGTTAAAACATGTTTCAGAAATTGATTCCCGGCGCCATGCTGGTCGCCGTTTCTGCTGTCGCTGCAGGTAATGCTTTTGCCGAGGATGCTGCCGCTCCGGCGGCGGCTCCCGCTGCTGCTGCGCCTGCGCCCGACTGGACTTTTCCGGCCAGTATTTCCTTTGTCACCGACTACATTTTTCGCGGCCAGTCCCAAACCTGGGGCAAGCCGGCAGCGCAGTTCGGCATTGAGGCGGATCACAAGTCCGGTTTCTATGCAGGCTTCGCCGCCTCCAACGTGAGCGATCAATGGCTGCCGGGCGCCAACCTGGAAACCGACTTCTACGGCGGCTTTCGCGGTGCTATTCCTGCCGTTGCCGACCTGAGTTTCGACGTTGGCGGCATCTATTACTACTACCCCGGCGCCAACTGGAGCGATTCCGGTTTCCAGCCTGATCGCGGCTATCCAGTCACCAAGTCCAATTCGTTGAACACCTTCGAGATTTACGGTGCGCTGACCTACAAGTGGCTAACCGTGAAGGCCGGTCGCACCCTTACCGAATACTGGGGCTGGAACAACAATAATTCCGGCGTCGGCGGCGGTTTCAATGGCGATGTGAACGCGGGTATCAAGCCCGGCGGCGACACCAAGGGTTCGTACTACTACGAAGCCGATGCGGCTTACGAAGTATTCCCGACCTGGACGGTATCCGGGCAATTGGGCCGGCAGATCATTGCCGACTCCAACGGCCTGGATATCAGCTACTGGAAACTGGGTGTCACCAAGGGCTTTGCCGGCGGTTGGTCTGTGGGTGCGTTTTATTCCGGCACGAACGAACCCGATGCCTACAAGGACTTCCTGAGCTTGCGCAACACCACCTCCAAGTCGGACATCGCGAGGGACACCGGTTTCGTGGTCCTGACCAAGAGCTTCTGAGGTGAATAGCAGGGGCGCTCGGCAGAAGTCTTGCATCGAGCGCTCCTCAATCTGGCGACGTTAAACATGACTCTGATGACATTGGGACTGTTGGTTGTTTTCGCTTCCGTGTTGGGCTGGATGTACTGGCGCAACCGTCGCGACACTTTGTCGGCCCGCGGGCACTTGCTCAATGAATGCGCACAACTGCTGGAAGGTGCCGTCATTACGCGCAACGAAGCCGGCTACGCCATGTTGGAAGGGCGCTACCGGGGATATCCGGTGCGGTTGACCCTCGAGGAAGACCATATCGCGCCGCGCAAGATACCTTCGTTGTGGCTGCACGTGACAGTCGAAGGCCGTAATAGCGCCTGGGGCACGTTGGACATGCTGGTCAGGCCGCAGAATATCGAATTTTATAGTCCGTCCTGGCATTGGGACGGCAGCGTGGAGCCCTTGCCGAATTGGCCGACTCATGCGCTATACAAGACTTGCAGCACCCCGCCCGACCTCAAGTTGATCGACCCGGCCGTACGGTTGTTCTTTGCCGATGAAAAAGCCAAGGAATTGCTGCTGACGCCGCAACGCTTGCGGATGACTTATCAAGCCAAGCAGGCGGAGCGCGGCGATTACTTGCTATTGCGTGCCACCACGTTCGATGCCCAGCCGCTACCGAGCCAGGCCATCGCCGGGCTCGTTGACCAGGCAGTACAACTGCGCTGCAAACTGGAAGGAGCAACCGCATGACGACGGCTGAAAAATCCTTGAGACCGCCCTTGCATCCGCTGCTGGTGCTGGTGATCGCGATGTTCCTGCCGGGTGTCGGGCAGGTGATCAACAACACGCCCACGCGCGGCCTCATGATGCTGTTCTTCATGCTCATGCTGGGGGTGGTCACGTTCAACCTGGCAGCCCCCGGCGTTTCTATTGTCGGCAAGTTCGCCGGCGGCTTGTTCATCTATGCGCTCTCGGTCATGGACGCTTATTACTGGGCCAAATACCGCTGGGAGAAATTCAGGCGCAGCGTATGAAACCCGTCGGCATCATTCGTTTTTCTCCCACGGAGGGGCCGGGCTACCTGTCGAAATTCCTCAATGAGGCAGGAATTCGCTGGCAGCTCATCCGGATCGACGCGGGCGAGCCGCTGCCGACGGATTGTTCGGCTTATGCCGGCATCGCCATGATGGGCGGCCCCATGAGCGTCAACGATCCCTTGCCGTGGATCCCGCCGCTGCTGGCATTGATCAGGGATGCCGTGCGCAAGGATATCCCGCTGCTCGGACATTGTCTGGGCGGCCAGATGATGGCCAAGGCGATGGGCGGCACGATCACCAACAACAAATGCATGGAAAAAGGCTGGCATGCAGTCGAGGTGTTGCCTCAACCGGAAGCTCGGCAATGGTTCGGCGGCATCGAGCGTTTTACCACGTTCCAATGGCACTACCAGACCTTCAGCATTCCACCCGGCGCCATGCAAATCCTGCGCAACGACTATTGCGAAAACCAGGCGTTCACCCACGGCCCGCACATCGGTTTTCAGTGCCATATCGAGATGACGGTTGAAATGGTGCGCGAATGGTGTAAAGGCGAGGACCCTGTGATGGCTCGGCCGGTCGAAACACCATCGGTGCAGTCGAACATGGAGATTCAGCAAGACTTGGAAACGCGGATTGCAAGCCTGAATCGCTTGGCTGCAAGCGTCTATACCAGATGGATCGAAGGATTGAAGAAGTGAGAGTCGGCTCATGAACATTCAAATCAAAACCTTCCGTATGAAAATCGTCCTGGCTGCGGCAGCGATCATGCTCGTCAGCTACCTTTTACTGCTCGGGTTCATGACCACTACCCGAACCAACGAAGCCAGGCAGAGCGGTCTCGATATGGCGCAGCAGATCGCCAAGACCGAGGCACAGCGCATCTCGCAGCGACTTTCCCTGGCCATGGCGGTTGCCCAGGATTCCGGTAACGCCATCCTCGGCCTCCGGAAAAGCGGCGTGCGCGACAGGCGTACGACCAACGACATCATCGAAGCCACCTTGCGCGAGCATCATGAAATCCTGGCGCTTTATACGGGGTGGGAAGCCAACGCCTTCGACGATGCGGACGCACATTTTGCCAACCAGCCGGGGTCGGACGCCGCCGGACGATATATGCCGTACTGGCACTACGACGGCGAGAAGATCGTCGTCGAGCCCTTGGTCGACTACGATAAGGAAGGGGCCGGGGATTATTACTTGCTGCCCAAGAAACAGGGCAAGCCGGTATTGATCGATCCTTATATCTACACCGTCTCGGGTGTGCCTACCCTGATGACGTCGCTGGTGGTGCCCATGGTGGAAAACGGCAAGTTCGTAGGCATCAGCGGGGTCGATATCGGACTCAAGAATTTCCAGGGAGAGTTAAGGACAATCCGTCCTTTTGAGAGCGGCTTTCTCAAGCTGTATTCAAGCCAGGGCACCTATATTGCGACCCCCGAAGATGCCAGTGTGGGCAAGGCTGCCAGTGAGGGCGATCTACCCCAGGAGGCCAGGGCCATGCTGAAACAGGGCAAGTCGTTTCAATATATGAACGACGGCACCGCGCATTTTCTGGAGCCTGTGATGGTTAAAGGGGTCGAGTCGCCATGGATATTGGAGGTGACCGTTCCGCTTGCCAAAATATTGGAAAAATCGGCCTCGGATCGCAACAAGTCGATGCTCATCGCATTTGTCAGCCTACTGTTGATGATCGGCGGTTTGATTTTCCTGCTCGATTACCTGACCCGGCCGATTCGCAAGATGCGCGACGCCATGTGCCAGCTGGCCGACGGCAGCGGCGACCTCAGTTCGCAGCTCGCGGTGGAAAGCCAGGATGAAATCGGCGAAACCGCATCTGCGTTCAACGAATTCATCGGCAAGCTCAGGCAGATGTTCCTGGAGGTGCGCGGAGAAATCCAGGACTTGAGCAAAGGCATCAGCGAGCTAAGCAACGCTACGGCCGAGATCACCGAGAGCTCGCACCGTCACGCCGACATCTCGCGTGAAAACTCCGCCACCCTCGAACAATTGACGGTGAGCATCGCGCATGTCGCCGACAATGCCAGGAACGCGGATGAGATGAGTCGCCAGGCGGGCGATTCTGCCGCGGCAAGCGTCGATACGGTGCATCGAGCATCCGATCTTGTCGCCAAGGTGTCGGCCGACATGGATGCATTGAGCTCGACCATGAAGGATCTCGCCGGGCGTTCGCACGATATTCAAAGCATCGTCGGAGTCATTCGCGAGATTTCCGACCAGACCAACCTGCTGGCGCTCAATGCTGCTATCGAGGCCGCCCGTGCCGGGGATGTGGGGCGGGGATTTGCGGTCGTTGCCGATGAAGTGCGCAAGCTTGCCGAGCGTACCGCGCAAGCAACGGTAGAGATCGGCGAAATGATCGAAGGCGTGCGGCAGGATACGATGCGCGCGGTCGGCAACATGGAAGCCGCGGGCGATGCCGTTGGCCAAAGCATGCGGCAAGCGTCCGACGCTTCGGACGAAATCCGCAGGATGCAGGAAACGTTGCAAGGCGTGGTGATCGTCATGGCAGATATTGCCAATGCCACCACCGAGCAATCGGTCGCGGCGTCGCAAATGGCGCAGGCGGTCGAGCGGGTCGACAACATGGCCCAAACCACCAACGAAAGTATGTCGGGTGCCACGCGCACGCTGCACGAGCTGAACGAACGTGCAGCCGAACTCTTTCGTATCGTCGGGCAGTTCAAGCTATGACGAGACTCCTGATTAAGTAACTTTAATTTTTTACCAAAACCAACCTTTTTGAGGACAATGATGAGCGACAAGATTTACATGAGAGTGGGCGAAGCACTGGTAGCTGGCGGCCCTGCGGGAACGGCAGCCGAGCCCGAAGTGGCAATCGGCGAGATGAGCGGCCCCATGGGAACGGCATTCGGCACCTTGCTGGGCGACCAGGTCAAGGGACATAGCCGCGTGCTCGCTTTGTTGAATACGGACGTCATGATTCGTCCTGCGACCATCATGGTGAGCAAGGTCACCGTGGAAAGCAGCCGCTACACCAATATCCTGATGGGAACGGTGCAGGCGGCAGTGGCCAACGGTGTGCTCGATGCCGTCCGCAACGGCGATATCCCGAAGGAAAAAGCCAACGATCTGGGCATCATCGTCTCGGTCTGGCTCAACCCCATCGTGGTCGAGCAAAAAGATCTGGACCACAGGATTCTGTTCAATATCCACCGCGAAGCCACCGCCAAGGCGATCCACAAGGCGATGTCGCATGAGCCCGATATCGACTGGCTGCTCGAGAACCAGGAAAAAATCGTGCATAAGTACTTCCAGATGGGCTTGGACGGCAAGCTCTGATTAATGCGTCGATGACCATGAGCGAGCAAACGCTTCCGTCCGAGCCCGTGTTCCTGCTGCGGCAGGGCGGGAGCCCGCTCGTGGTCTCGATGCCCCACACCGGGACTTGTCTTCCTCCCTGGCTTGTTCCGCGCTTGCGGCCGGAAGCCCTGGCACTCCCCGATACCGACTGGCACCTCGATATTCTCTACGATTTTCTGGAGACGCTCGATGCCACCGTGCTTGTCGCCACGCATTCCAGATATGTCATCGACCTGAATCGGCCGCCGGACAATGCCAGCCTGTACCCGGGCAAATCCACGACCAACCTCTGCCCGTTGGATGGCTTTGATGGCGCACCGCTGTATAAGGCTGATGCGGCGCCTGACCTGGACGAAATCGCAGAGCGATTGGAAGCCTACTGGTGTCCTTATCATGATCAATTAAAGGCTGTGCTGCAGCGCGTCAAGGCGCAGCATGGCTATGCGCTGTTGTGGGATGCCCATTCCATCCGGGGACGCGTCCCCCGGTTTTTCGACGGAGAGCTTCCCGATTTCAATATCGGCACGGCCGATGGGCAATCCTGCAATGCCTTGTTGGTCGAACGTCTCACCGAAGTGCTCCAGCGCCAGGATCGATATTCCTGGGTCGTGAACCAGCGGTTCAAAGGAGGGTACATCACCCGCCACTACGGCAACCCGATTGAAGGCGTCCATGCAGTTCAAATGGAGATGTCGATGAATACCTATATGTCGAGGACGCGTGCCGATCAGATCGATCCGGCCTCGGCGCAGCAGGTGAAAGGCGTGCTGCGGGCGATGCTGGAATCCATGCTCGAATGGCGCCCAGGCATGACTTGAATGACGACTTGAATTGTCGGCTTGAATGGAAAAGCAGAGGAGCTAAACATGGCTAAGGACGGAAAAGGAACAGCGACCAGAATGATCCATGGCGGGGCCATCAAGGATGCGCTCGGCTCGCCGCATTTGCCGCTATACGACACCACGACCTTCAAGTTCGATACGACGCGCCAGCTGCTGGATGTGGTGGAGGGGCATCGCGAAGGTTTTCTCTATACCCGCTACGGGGCCAACCCCACCATCCAAGACCTCGAGGCCAAGCTCGCCAGCCTGGACGATGCGGAGGCCGCCTTGGTCTTCTCGTCGGGCATGGCCGCGCTGTCGGCCTTGTTTCTGGCGCACGGCCGTCGCGGCATCGTCTGCATCGGCGATGCGTATGGCGGCACCCTCGAATTGCTTTCGGAGCAGCTCCCCGGGCTGGGATTTTCGACCTACCAGCTTTTCGCCTCGGATTTGCAGCAACTCGAGCAGCTGCTCGCCGACGGCGTGGGCATGGTGTTTTTCGAAACGCCTACCAATCCTCGCCTGGAACTGCTCGATATCGAAAAAATTGCCACCATGGCCCACGCCCATGGTGCGCTGGTGGCCGTGGATAACACCTTTGCCACACCGATCAACCAGCAGCCTTTGAAGCTGGGCGCGGATATCGTCATGCAAAGCGCTACCAAATACCTGGGCGGTCATAGCGACCTGACAGGCGGGGTATTGGCGGCAACCCGGGCCTTGCTGGCGCCGGTACGTCCCTGGCGCAAGAACCTGGGGCAGATGCTGGCGCCCGAAACCGCGCATAAGCTTTCGAGAAGCCTGGCGACGCTGACCTTACGAGTCGAACGCCACAACGCCAATGCCCTGGCTATTGCCCGCTTCCTGCAAGCGCATCCATCCATCACCCGCGTCTACTATCCCGGATTGCCGGATTCTCCCGATTACGCATTGGCTGCACGACAGATGCGCGGGTTCGGCGGCATGGTGACCTTCGAGGTTGACTCTACCAAGCGGGATGCTGGCGAGGTCGTGGAGCGCTTCAAGATCATCAGCCTGGCGCCGAGCTTGGGCGGGGTCGAAAGCCTGGTGACTCAGCCGGTCACCACTTCGCACCACGACATGAGCGAGGAAGAACGTGCGCGACGCGGCATCAGCGAGAGCATGGTACGCCTATCGGTAGGGCTGGAGGATGTGGTGGATTTGATCGCGGATCTTGAGCAGGCGCTGGCTTGAGCCATGCCGGTTTGATGAGTGCGCGTAGATATACGGCTAAAGAGTAAAACGGCTAACCCCAAGGGAGTAATCCTTAGTTGGAATTGTGCCGAGTGCTAGCCAGGCTGAATAATTCACCCCAAGTTGGTTAGCTTTGGAAGCTCAGAGCCAATCGGCTTGTCTCCTCTCTTAACCAGGAATGGTTAAGGTTTGAGAAGGGGGTCGGGAGCGCGCGCATCGGTGTACGTCTTAGCAGTCCGTAGCGACTCGGGTTGTGACAATGTATATCCCATGACCCCCTTCGCTTTTTTAGAGAGGCGTCGGTTTGCGGCTTTAAAAAAGCACGGCGGCGCTGAACCGGAAATCAGTTGAATGAGTGGGGCAAACAAATGAATCAAGTCGTCGACTTTCCTATAGAAGATGTCCAGGGCATGGTGGATACACGGCATCTTGCCATCGACAAGGTCGGTATCAAGTCCATGCGTCACCCGGTCAAGGTCAAGGACAAGAGCGGCGGCGTGCAGCACACGGTGGCGATGTTCAATATGTACGTGCATCTGCCCCATCACTTCAAGGGCACGCATATGTCGCGCTTCGTGGAGATGCTCAACGTCAACGACCGCGAGATTTCCATGGAGAATTTCGAATCCATCCTGCGCGAGATGGCCCATCGCCTCGAAGCCCAGTCCGGGCTCATCGAGATGAGTTTTCCCTACTTCATCAACAAGTCGGCCCCAGTGTCCGGGGTGACCAGCCTGCTGGACTATGACGTCACCTTCATCGGCGAGGTCAAGAACGGCGAGTACAGCATCACGGTGAAGGTCCTGGTCCCGGTCACCAGCCTGTGCCCATGCTCCAAGAAAATTTCCAACTACGGCGCGCACAACCAGCGTTCGCACGTCACGGTAACAGCGAAGATCAACGAGTTCATCTGGGTGGAAGACATTATCGGCTTGGTGGAAGGCCAGGCGTCGAGCGAGCTGTACGGCTTGCTGAAGCGCCCGGACGAGAAATACGTGACTGAGCTGGCCTACGACAATCCCAAGTTCGTGGAAGACATGGTGCGCGACGTCGCGGCCCAGCTCAATGAGGAACCGCGCCTCGGTGCCTATACCGTGGAATGCGAGAACTTCGAGTCCATCCACAATCACTCGGCCTATGCGGTGATTGAGGGCAAGCAGTCATGAACGACATCAATCCAGCATTTCTGGGCTTCGACGGGCTGCTGGCCCCCGGCATCAGCCCGATTACCGAGATCATCGAGGACATCCGCGCCGGCAAGATGGTCGTGCTGGTGGATGAGGAAGACCGCGAGAATGAAGGTGATTTGGTGCTCGGTGCCGAGTTCGCCACGCAGCAAAACATCAATTTCATGGCCAAGCACGGGCGGGGGCTGATTTGCCTGACGCTGACGCAAGACCGTTGCGACCGTCTCGGCCTGTCCCCCATGGTGCAGCGCAACGGGACGCGCCTGGGCACTAATTTCACGGCGTCGATCGAAGCCGCGCATGGCGTCACTACCGGCATTTCCGCGGCCGACCGCTCGCATACCATCCTCACCGCGGTGGCCGCCGAGGCACGTCCTGAGGATATCGTCAGCCCCGGGCATGTGTTCCCGCTCATCGCGCAAAACGACGGCGTGCTGGTGCGTGCTGGCCATACCGAGGCCGGCTGCGATCTGGCCCGCATGGCGGGGCTCGAGCCTGCCGCCGTGATCTGCGAGATCCTCAAGGACGACGGCAGCATGGCGCGCTTGCCCGACTTGCGCGAATTCGCCGCGGTGCACGGCCTCAAGATCGGCACCATCGCCGACCTGATCCGCTACCGGAGCGAGAACGAAACCCTGGTGGAACGTGCAGCCGAGCGCGTGATCGAGACGGCCCACGGCGAGTTCAGGCTGATCGCCTATCATGACCGGACCGCCGACGAAACCCACCTCGCGCTTGTGAAAGGCGAGCCGGTGCCCGGTGAGGAAATCCTGGTGCGGGTGCACGAACCGCTGTCGGTCCTCGATCTGCTCGACGGCGACAGCCAGGCCCATGCGTGGAGCGTGCCGCAAGCGATGCGGACGATCGCGGCGGAAGGCTGCGGCGTCATCGTGCTGTTGCGGCGCCCCGAGGGCAATGGCGATTTGATCGACCGCGTGCGTTTTGCCGGCGAGCCGGTTCGGGTCAAGCACGAGCTGCGCGACTACGGCATTGGTGCTCAAATCCTGCGCGATCTCGGCGTCACCAAAATGCGCCTCATGACGGCGCCTCGCAAGATGCCGAGCATGGCCGGTTTCGGCCTGGAAGTGACCGGTTTCCTGAACGTTTGAGCGATGGTATGAGCAACGCCCTGGAACTGGCTATACACCGGCATCATGCTCGCAACCAGCGCTGGGGCTTCATGTGGGCGCTATGGACGGCGGTGCTATGGGGTGCCTGGTATGTGCCGGGAACCGCGCTGTGGTACGAACAGCCCTTTTCGCTGATTGCCGCAGACGATCAATCGCTACGGTTGGCCGCGACCGCGGTAATGACCTGGATCCATGCCATTACCGTGATGCTGTTCCTGTTGTTGTGGAACGGCGTGCTGGGCAAGGTTCGCGATTATGGGCGGACCATGGTGCGCTTTCGCAAGATATCGAAGTGGTATGCGCTGGCCTCCCTGTTCGGCGGGCCGATGGCGATTTTCGGTTCCTACATGGCCATGGGCTACGTCGGTCCGGTGTTCGCGGCGATCACCTCGCTGTTCTACCCCGTGGTCGGGGCAGTGATTGCCACGCTTTGGTATAAGGAAAAAATCTCCCGCCAGGCCGCCATCGGCATGAGCATCATCATCCTGGGCGGCATGGTCATCTACGGACCGGGGCTGCTGGGCGAGATGGATCTTTCCGGCAGCCATGCCTGGCTGGGGTATGTCGGCGGCATCATGTCGGCGATCGGCTGGGGAGCCGAGGGGGCGGTCGCAGCTCGTGCAATGGACGTGACCGATCCCGACGTGGGCATTCAATGCCGGTTCAGCTTCGAGATTTTGTTCTGGGGGCTGTTGATCCTGCCGCTGCTGGCGATCTTTACCGACTTGCCTATCGGTTCGCTGATTCTTTCTACCGTGACGGAAAGCCGAGCCATGTTGTGGATTTTCCTGGCGGCCGCGTGTCACGCCTATTGCTATACCGCCTTCTACAAGAGTTTCAGCCTGATCGGAGTCGGTCGCGGCGAGGCGGTAGGCAATCTGTACGCAGTGTTCGCCTTGATTTTCATCGCGGCGTTTACGCTGCAATTGCCGCAATGGTATTTCCTCGTCGGGTTGGCGCTGACGGTCCTGGGGAGCTTTGTGATGTTCGGCGAGTCGGCGGAATCCGTCGCGCAACTACGTGAGGTCGGTCCTGTGGAGGAGGGGACGTGAAACTGCATCAGAAAGGTTTTCTGCTCGTCGAAATCAGCAAGGCTGCGAGCATTTGGGATAGCGATTTAATTTCCAAGGTCCTCAAGGAATACAACCTCTCGGGCGACTATTGGGTCAACAGCATCCGCGTGGCGCTGGATGAATTGGCGGCAGCAGGTCTCATCGTGCGCGTTTCCAGCCGGCTCGACGACCGTACCCCCACGATACCCGGAAGCTTGCGATTCAACTGGCGGCTCTCCGAATTCGGCCGTTCGCGCATGCGCGATACCGGTTTGCTGGCTTATCCCTGATGTTTGCAAAAGTTCGAAAGGCCGTGCGATGAGCGAGTTCTGGGGCTATCCGAATGCCGATATCCTGGCGGTGATCATCATAGGCGCATGCAGCGGGCTCTGTCTTTACTGCGCCCGGCGCTTTGTCAGCCGCTATCAGTAAAGCAGCTTCCAAGTTCTTACTCCCACGGGATACCACCATGGGAGTACTTCTTCAACACAATTATTTCCATCGCCGGATGCCGGTATCTTGTCCGTTATTCCCAGCAATAGCGACAGGAAATCGGCCATGAAATCGGCACATCCAATCGACCATCGGCTAAAAGCAACCGTCATACGTGTTGCGGAACTTACGCCGGGGATTATCGGCATCAGGCTGTCCTGTCCGGAGGTCTCCGATTACAAGGCAGGGCAATACATCCGCGTGTGGATCGACGAGCACCGGGTCAAGAGCTTTTCACTGGCCAGCGCCCCCAGCATCGACGGCGAATTGCAACTTCACGTCAAGTGCGTTGCGGGTAGCGAAGTCAGCCGCTGGCTGCATGAAGAAATGCGTCCCGGCGACACGTTGTACATCGAGAGGCCGCAAGGCAGGAGTTTTTACACGCCTAGCCGTTTCGACCAGCCTATTCTCATGATCGGCACGGGTTCCGGCCTGGCCCCGCTCTACGGAATGGCGCGCGAAGCCTTGCGGCAAGGTCATCGCGGCGAGATCCATCTTTATCACGGCGTACGCTACCGCGAAGAGCTCTATCTGACGGAGCAGCTGCGCGCCTTATCCAGCCTCAACCGGAATTTTCACTATTCGCCTTGCCTATCGCGCGAGCGGCTGCCCGAACACGGCCAGTACGGAAGAGCTTCCAACCTGGCGTTACAGCAGATCCCGCTATCTTCGCAGTGGCTGGTGTATTTGAGCGGCAATATCGATATGGTGCGCGATGCGGCTCAGGTTGCGGTAGACGCAGGCGTGCCGCCGGAGGCGGTGCTCTCGGATATGGTGCGGCCGGAGGAACTCTGCATCAAGACAGCCCGTGCGGCATGACCGAAGCGCCTTGGATGTCTGTGGCGATCATGCCAAATGGGTATGCTAAAAAAGATAACAAAATCCCATTACCTCTTAAGGAGTAATCCGTAAAGGGAATTGTTGGGGCATGCGGGAAATCCGCAGAATGAACTTAATGCAGAAGTTGTGCATGTCATTTAAAAATATGAAATTTCAAGGGCACCAGGTAACAACGGCGATGTGGGAAGAGGGGGGTTGGGTTTTTTAGGCATCGTCGTCAACCGACTAACGTAAAGGGGTTCAAATTGAAAAATCCACCAGTAATGGACGCGATCACGGCAGACCTTGCCGATGATGTGGTCGCGCAAAATGCAACACTGCATCGCAAGATCGATTGGAAGGGCGCGTTCTGGGTAGCCAGCGGCGTGCCTGCCCTCGTGCTGTTCTCGATCGGCGCGATCGCGGCAACCGTAGGCAAACCGTCGTGGATCGTCTGGATGCTGTCGATCGGCTTCGGCTTCATCCAAGCATTTACCTATGCTGAAATCGCCGGCTTGTTCCCGCATAAATCCGGCGGCGCATCGGTTTACGGTGCTATTGCCTGGGTCAAGTACAGCAAGTTCATCGCGCCGGTCTCGGTCTGGTGTAACTGGTTCGCCTGGTCTCCCGTGCTCGCCATCGGATCGGGCCTCGCGGCGGGTTACATGCTCAATGCATTGTTCGCCCCCGACGCAGTCATCAATACCTGGCAAATCACCCTGCTCGACCTCGGTGCGATCAAGGATGGCCTGGTGCTCCGCATCAATGCCACCTTCATCCTGGGCGCGGCGGTCTTGCTGACGGTGTTCGCCATTCAGCACGGCGGTATCCTGCGTTCCGCCAAGGCGACATTGGTCCTCGGTATCACCGCCCTGATCCCGCTGATGCTCATCGGCCTGGTGCCGATCTTCACCGGCGATATCCCGCAAGCGCACTTCTTCCCGTTCGCACCGCTGGCTTATGACCCTGCCGGTAACGTGATCGACGGCGTATGGGGCATCGAAGGCTGGAAACTGATGGCGGGTGGCCTGTTCATCGCAGCCTGGTCGACCTACGGTTTCGAAACCGCCGTCTGCTATACCCGTGAATTCAAAAACCCCAAGACCGACACCTTCAAGGCCATTTTCTACTCCGGCTTGCTGTGTATCGCAGTATTCACCCTGGTGCCGATCGCTTTCCAAGGTCACCTCGGCCTGGGTCACCTGGTCACCCCTGCAGTTACCGATGCCGCCGGCAAGGTAACAACGCCTGCGGTGTACAACGGTATGCTTGCTCCCGATATCTACAGCGGCATGGGTGTTGCGGCAGTGCTTTCCAACATGCTGGGCGGCGGTAAGTTCATCGGTGGTGTGCTGGTAGTGATGCTGGTGCTCGCGCTCATGCTGTCCATCATGACTTCGATGGCCGGTTCTTCACGTACGTTGTACCAGGCCTCCGTAGACGGTTGGTTGCCCAAGTATCTCTCCCACGTCAACGAACACGGCGCACCGACCCGTGCGATGTGGACCGACCTCTGCTTCAACCTGATTCTGCTGTTGATGTCCGACTACGTGTTCGTGCTGGCTGCGTCCAACGTCGGTTACATCATCTTCAACTTCCTCAACCTGAACTCCGGCTGGATCCATCGCATGGATCGTCCGAACTGGGATCGCCCCTATAAGGCCCCTACGCTCCTGTTGCTGAGCGGCGCATTGCTGGGCTACGTGAATCTGTCGATGATGGGCCTGGGTGCCGATGTGTGGGGCGCCGGTACTCTCAAGACCGGCTTGATCTTCGCTTCGCTGATCGTTCCGGTCTTCATCTACCGTCACTTCGTTCAGGATAAGGGCGTGTTCCCGAAAGCCATGTTGGAAGACATGCACCTGGCCTCCAATGAGACAGGGGTTACCAACCGCGCGGGCATCCTGCCGTACGTAGCCCTCGGTGCAGGCGTACTGGTGGTGTACTTCTTCCACAGCCTGTAACGCAGCAACCTCCCGCCTGTCTTCCCGCAGGCGTGCCTCGAAGTGGGCGGAGCAATCCGCCCACTTTTTTTATTCCCGACTAATTCAGGTGTTCCTGATTTACCCCGTTGGGACAGGCCGACTAACACCTTGGTAGTAAGGCGTAAGGAGAATTGTTGGGCCCCTGCCGCGTGCCGAAAATACCTCTACGTTTAACGAGTACAACCCACAGGAGGAAAAGATGGCACGTGATCCCAAGCATGACATTCTGTTCGAGCCGATCCAGATCGGTCCGAAGACTTTACGCAACCGCTTCTATCAGGTCCCGCACTGCATCGGCGCCGGCTCCGACAAGCCCGGCTTCCAGGCTGCGCACCGTTCCATGAAGGCTGAGGGCGGCTGGGCTGCAATGAATACCGAGTATTGCTCGATCCACCCCGAGTCCGACGACACCCACCGTTTGTCCGCTCGCCTGTGGGACGAAGGCGACGTGCGCAACCTGCGTGCGATGACCGACGAGATCCACAAGTACGGCGCGCTGGCCGGCGTCGAGTTGTGGTACGGCGGCGCACACGCACCTTGTATGGAGTCGCGTGCTACCCCGCGCGGCGCCAGCCAGATCGCTTCGGAATTCGAAACGCTGACCTACTGTAAGGAAATGGACCAGAGCGATATCAACATGGTCCAGCAATACTATGTCGACGCGGCCAAGCGTGCTCGCGATGCCGGCATGGACATCGTCTACGTCTACGGCGCGCACTCCTACCTGCCGCTGCAGTTCCTCAACCCGTACTACAACAAGCGCACCGACAAGTACGGCGGTTCGCTGGAAAACCGCGCACGCTTCTGGCTGGAAACGCTGGAAAAGGTGCGTAATGCGGTCGGCGGCGATTGCGCCATCGCAACCCGTTTCGCCGTGGACACCGTGTACGGCCCGGGCCAGATCGAAGTCGAAGTCGACGGTATGAAGTTCGTCGAACTGGCCGATCCGCTGGTCGACCTGTGGGACGTGGACGTTGGCGACATCGCCGAATGGGGCGAAGATGCCGGTCCTTCCCGCTTCTACCAGCAAGGCCACCAAGTGCCTTGGACCAAGTTCGTCAAGCAGGTTTCCAAGAAGCCGGTGCTGGGCGTCGGTCGCTATACCGATCCTGAAAAGATGACCGAGATCGTGACCAAGGGTTACGCCGATATCATCGGCTGCGCCCGTCCGTCCATCGCCGATCCGTTCCTGCCGAAGAAGGTGGAAGAAGGTCGCTACGACGACATCCGTGTTTGTATCGGCTGCAACGTTTGTATTTCCCGCTGGGAAATCGGCGGCCCTCCGATGATCTGCACGCAGAACGCAACGGCCGGTGAAGAATACCGCCGCGGCTGGCACCCGGAGAAGTTCCAGAAGAAGGGCTCCAACGATTCCGTGCTGGTCGTCGGTGCCGGTCCTTCCGGTTCTGAAGCAGCCCGTGTGCTGATGGAGCGTGGCTATACCGTGCACTTGTACGACAGCGCCGAGAAGGTTGGCGGTCACCTCAACAGCATTGCAACGCTGCCGGGTCTGGGCGAGTGGAGCTATCACCGCGACTACCGCGAAACCCAGCTCAACAAGCTGGTGAAGCAGAACAAGGAATCCGTCATCGCCCTGGGTCAGAAGCGCCTCACCGCCGACGATATCCTGGAGTACGGTGCCGACAAGGTGATCATCGCCACTGGCGCTACCTGGAATACCGACGGCACCAACTGCCTGACCCACGATCCGATCCCGGGTGCCGACGCTTCGCAACCCGATCAACTCACGCCTGACCAAGTGTTCGAAGGCAAGAAGAAGATCGGCAAGCGCGTCGTGATCCTCAACGCCGATACCTACTTCATGGCACCGAGCCTGGCCGAAAAGCTGGCGACGGCAGGCCACGAAGTGACCATCGTGTCCGGCGTACATCTGGCTAACTACATGCACTTCACGCTGGAGTACCCGAACATGATGCGCCGCCTGCACGAACTGGGCGTCGAGGAAATGGGCGATCACTTCTGCTCCAAGATCGAAAAGGGCCGCCTGGAGGTTTACAACATCTGGGGCGACGGTTCCAAGCGTAGCTATCGCGGTCCCGGCGTTGCACCGCGCGATGCGAACAAGACCCATCGCTGGGTCGAGTTCGACTCGCTGATCCTGGTGACCGGACGTCATTCCGAGAATGCACTGTGGAATGAGCTGAAGGCACGCGAAGGCGAGTGGGCTGCCAACGGCATCAAGGGTGTGTACCTGATCGGCGATGCCGAAGCACCGCGCCTGATCGCCGATGCGACCTTCACCGGCCATCGCGTGGCCCGCGAGATCGAAGAAGCCAATCCGCAATATCCGCTGCCGTACAAGCGCGAAGTCGCGGTTTGGGGCGCCCCGCACATGCCGGGCGGCACCTTCAAGATCGAGTACAAGGTCTAGCAAGGAACCTGCCGCCGCGGTTTGCCGCGGCGGCGGTTTTCGATGCTCACAGTTTTTCAGTCACGCAATTTCGAATAGGTAACTCCCCATGAGCGATCCCAGAGAAATCACCCGAGTGCTGTTCGAGAATTTCCAGCCCCAGGCGATCTATTTGTTCTACGCCTTCGGCTATGCGGCGATCGCCGTCTTTCTCTACGGCACCTACGCGCAAATCCGTAAATACCGGCGCGGTCAGCCCGACGGATCGTGGGGCGAACTGCTGCACCGCTTCGGCGACATGGCGAAAACCATGCTCACCCACCGCACCCTAGTCCGCCGCGACAAGTCGGCCGGACGTGCGCACAAGCTCATCTTTTTCGGTTTCATCATGCTGTTCCTCGGTACGGTCACCATCACGCTGGAATACGACTTCACGGCGCGCTTGTTCGGCTGGCACTTCTGGTACGGCAGTTTCTATCTGTGGTTCTCGCTGATTCTCGATTTCGCCGGCGTCGGCGTTATCGGCGGCCTGCTCTACATGATGTACCGCCGCAAATGGCTGCACCTGCCCAAGCTCGACTACACGCGGCCCGATCGTCAGCCGGGTGATCCCGACTACGACCGTAGCGGCTATCGCCGCGAGGACTGGGCCTTCCTGTGGTCGTTCATCCTCATCGCCGTCACCGGCTTTATTCTTGAGGCGACCCGTCTGGTGTGGCTGGCCGATCGGCCTACGGTGTGGGACTACCGCTGGTGGTCGCCGGTAGGCGCTCTCATCGCCCAGGTCATGCAGGGCATCGGCTTCAGTGCCGAAGGTGCAGGCACGCTGCGCAGCGGCTTGTGGTGGTTCCATGGCCTGCTGGCGCTGACCTTCGTCGCCTGCATTCCCTACACCAAGATCAAGCACATCTTCACGGCCTCTGCGTCGCTGATGTTCCGCGATCCGTTGCCGGCACAGCGTCTGCCCAAGGTGCCGGAAGAGCAGGAGAGCGCCGGCTACAAGTACATCACCGACCTCACCTGGAAGCAGTTGCTGCACCTTGACGCCTGCACCAAGTGCGGCCGCTGCCACGAGGCTTGCCCGGCTAATGCCGTCGGTGCCCCGCTGTCGCCGCGCGACGTGATCCTGTCGCTGCGCGAGTTCGCCAACAACGCGATGAGTTCGGGCACCTTGCCGGACAAGGCGGAACTCGACATCCACGGTAAGGACGTGGGCCAGGTCTTCATGGAAACCCTGTGGTCCTGCCGTACCTGCATGGCCTGCGTGGAAATCTGCCCGGTAGCGGTGGAGCATGTGCCCATCATCGTGCAGATGCGCCGCAAGCTGGTCGAGGACGGCGATATGGATCCCATCCTGGAAAAGACGCTGGGCGCGATCCACAAGACCGGGAATTCCTTCGGCGATTCCAAGCGCAAGCGTCCTGCCTGGACCAAGGCGCTGCCGTTCGAGGTCAAGGACGCACGTAAGGAGCCCGTCGATCTGTTGTGGTTCGTCGGCGACTACGCCTCGTTCGACCCGCGCAACCAGAAGGTCACGCAAGCCTTTGCCCGGCTCATGCACCACGCCGGTGTCGATTTCGGCCTGCTGTTCGAGTCGGAAATGAACGCCGGCAACGACGTGCGCCGCGTGGGTGAAGAAGGTCTGTACGAGCTGTTGGCGACATCCAATATCGGCACACTGCAATCCTGCGATTTCAAGTCCATCGTCACGACTGACCCGCACTCGTTCAACACCATCCGTAACGAGTACCCGGATTTCGGTGGCGAGTTCGAGATCCAGCACTACACCACCGTGGTGAAACAGCTCATCGAGCAGGGTCGCATCAAGCTCAAGAAGAAGCTCGATTACCGGGTGACCTTCCACGACCCTTGCCATCTGGGCCGTTACAACAAGGGCTACGACGCACCGCGCGACATCATCAAGATGCTGGGCTGCGAGCTGGTGGAAATGGGGCGCAACCGCGACAACTCCTTCTGCTGCGGTGCAGGCGGCGGCCGCATCTGGATTCCCGATCCGGTCGGTTTGGAAAAGCCCTCGGCCAACCGTATGAAGGAAGCCGGGACGATCGAAGGGCTGCAAGTGTTCATCGTCTCCTGCCCCAAGGACCTGACCATGTTCGAGGACGCGCTCAAGACCTCAGGGTTTGAAGGCAAGTTCGTCGTGCGCGAGCTGATCGAGCTGATCGACGAGTGCATCGAATATGAAGAATGGGAAGACGAGGTTGTTGCTGCTGAGATCTGAGAGCGACGTGCCGACCAGGGTGGAGGATTTAGCCGCCCTGGCCCTGGTCACGGGTGATCTTCATGCCGCGGCTGCCGTGTATGAGGCGGTTTCGCCGAAGTTGCGCGAGCGGTTGGCCGCGATGATGTTCTCCCAGCGGCGCAACGCCTTGATGCTGGCCCGTTGGGAGCATACGCCGCCCTCGGTGCTGGCACGGCTGGCCGGGTATTCGGATACCGCTATTCGCCTCCGCCTTGACAAGCATGCCGGTACGCCGTCGCAGGCCTTGGCCGACCTGTACCGGGACGAAAAACAGATCGCGCTGATTCGCTTGATTGCCCAGCACCGGCAAGCCCCTTCTGACTTGCTGACACGCCTGGCGGCGATCAGCGACGACCAGGAAGTGCTCAAGGCTGTCGCCGGCAATCCGACCGCCGGCTGCGATGCGTTCGAATCCATCAATCGCCGCATGCCGGAAGCATTCGACAGCGACATGGCGGCCAATGCCGCTACCCCTGCAACCGTGCTCGAGGCGATTTATCGGCGCGGTAATGCGTATCTTCGGGCGGCCGTAGCAGGGCATCCGCATTGCCCGTCCTCTGTCATGGCGCTTGCCGCCGAGGAAAACGAGCCGGTGGTACTGAGGCAGGTGGCGCGCGATAGCCGACTTGGCGAGGCTGCCCTCAAGCGACTTGCTGTTCATCCCGATGCCGGCGTACGGCGGGGCGTGGCGAGCAACGTCGCAACGCCGGGTGATGCGATCCCGCAACTCGCTCGCGACGAAGCTGCTCCCGTCCGGCGCTGCATTGCGGCCCGTGAGGATCTCGCGCCTTCGCTCATGCAGTATTTGGCCAACGATCCAGATCATTGGGTACGCCAGTGGCTGGCGCGTAACCCGGCCACGCCGGATGAATTGCTGCAAACCCTGGCGAGGGATGAAGAAACGGAAGTACGCCGTGCGGTCGGACGGAATGCCAGATGCCCGGAGTTGCTATTGACTCAACTTGCGGAGGACAACGACCCCTGGGTCCGGGCCGCCGTGGCGTATCACGCGAACGCCAAGCCGTCGCTGCTCAACAAGCTGGCCGAGGATGATTCGGTCGATGTGCTGAGCGGCGTGGCCTCCAATGCGAACACGTCGCAAACAGTGTTGAGAACCCTGGCCCGGCACCCGGAAGACGACGTACGACGCGGTGTCATCCTCAACCGCAAGGCCGGCCGCAACACGCTACTGCCCTTGCTGCAAGACCCGTATTACCTGCATCGCATGCTGTTGGTCGGCAACGCCGCCTTGCATGCAGAAGATAAATGGGGGCTGCACGACGACCCCGACCCGACGGTGAGATTTGCGGTGTTCAAGTGGTTTGCCGACCGCTGCACGTAAATCCTTTCGTGCCAAGTAGCTATTCTTAAAACAGTCTCTCAGGAGAGAACCATGA
Source organism: Novimethylophilus kurashikiensis (assembly GCF_003112435.1). GTDB lineage: Bacteria > Pseudomonadota > Gammaproteobacteria > Burkholderiales > Methylophilaceae > Novimethylophilus > Novimethylophilus kurashikiensis. The sequence continues at coordinate 286,567 of NZ_BDOQ01000003.1, read as the reverse complement.
AGATATTGGTTGCAGTAAAGCAGGTCGCAGCATTGGACGAGGACTTCGAGTTCCGTGCCGACGGCAAGGACGTGGACGAAGACTTCTTCATCTACGACCTTAACGAGTGGGACGACTACTCGCTCGAAGAAGCCATGAAGATCAAGGAAGCCAGCAGCTCCGAAGTGGAAGTGGTGGTGGTTTCCATCGGCCCCGACCGCGTCGATGAAAGCCTGCGCAAGTGCCTGGCTAAAGGTGCAGATCGCGCCGTTCGCGTGTGGGACGACGCCCTGGAAGGCGCCGATTCCATCGCCATCGGTCGCGTGCTCGCTGCCGTGGTGAAGAAGGAAGCGCCCGATATGGTATTCGCCGGGGTGCAATCGTCCGACCAGGCCTACGGCTCGACCGGTATCTCGACCGCGGCTTACCTCGATTGGCCGCATGCCGCAGTGGTGGCCGAGTTGCAGTACCAGCCCGGCGCCAACAAGGCCGTGGTACGTCGCGAACTGGAAGGCGGATTGTCCCAGGAAGTCGAAGTTGCTTGCCCGGCTGTGCTGACCATCCAGCTCGGTATCAACAAGCCTCGCTACGCGTCGCTGCGCGGTATCAAGCAGGCGGCATCCAAACCCATCGAAGAAATCTCGCTCGGCGACATCGGCTTGAGCGCTGCCGATGCCGGGGCTGATCGCTCCGCCTCGCGCGTCCGCCGTATGTACGTGCCGACCAAGGGCCGTGCCGCCATGATCGACGGCACACCCGCCGAGCAGGCCGCCAAGCTGATTGAGATCATCCGTGAATACAAGGGGGAATGAAATGAAAACGATATTGGTAATCGCAGAGCATAGACGCGGCGAACTGCGCCCCGTGACGCAAGAACTCATCGGTGCAGCACAAGGGTTGCGCCAGGGCGACGACCGCGTAGTGGTCGGGATCATCGGCGCACAGTCATCGGTCTACGTGAAAGACGTTTCGCTCAACGGCGTGGACGAAGTCGTCACCGTCGTGACGCCCACTGTGGATTTCGACCCCGAAATTCATGAAGCCGCAGTATCGGCACTGATCGTGAGCAAGCGCCCGGATGTCGTGCTGTTGCCGCATACGGTGGATACGCTCGGTTACGCGGCGACGCTCGCAGCCAAGGGCGGCCTGGGCTTTGCCACCGATGTGTTCAAGATGGAATACGACGGTGCCGACCTGGTGGCGACGCGCGGCGGCTACAACCAGAAGGTCAACGTGGAAGTCGATTTCCCCGGCAAAACCTGCGTGGCACTGGCACTCCGCGCCAGCGTGTTCAAGCCGGTGGAAGAAGCAGGCTCGCCGGTGGTCAGCACGCTCGACATGAGCAGCGTGCCGTCGCGCAGCCGTAACTTGGAATTCGTCGAGCAAGGCGGCGGCAACGACATCGACATCACGACCGTCGATTTCATCATGTCTATCGGTCGCGGCATCGGCGAGGAAAGCAATGTCGAGCAGTTCCGCGAACTGGCCGAGATGGCCGGCGCAACGCTGTGCTGCTCGCGTCCGATTGCCGATGCCGGCTGGTTGCCCAAGTCGCGCCAGGTGGGGCAGTCCGGCAAGGTGGTGAGCTCGTGCAAGCTGTATGTTGCCATGGGTATCTCCGGCTCCATCCAGCACATGGCGGGCATGAAGCACGTGCCGACCATCATCGGGGTCAACACCGACCCCAACGCCTCGATTTTCACTATCGCCAAATACGGTATCGTCGGCGACATCTTCGAAATCGAGGAGGAATTGCGTAACCAACTCGCTTAATCCTTGGTGCTCGCAATACGACAGGCAGGAGGCTGGGCTTCCTGCCTGTTGCTTTATCCAAATATCAACAAGAAGGAGTGGGACGATGTCTTGGCCGTTTTTGCGCACTTCCAGAATTTCCAGCTTAGAACAGGTGATTCGCGATCTCGCTGCCGGTGACCCTACCGCGCTGAGTCGCCTCGACACGGTACTTGTGAGCTTCGTCGGCGACGCGTTGAGATCGGTCGAACGGCATCGGACCGAGCTGACAGCGGCACACGAAAGTGAAGTTCTTACCCTGCGGCGGCAGTTCGATGCCAGCCTGGCCGATCGTGAAGACGAACTCAACTGCAAGATCGAGGCGCTGTCTGCCGAAATCGAGGTGCTGCGGGAGCAGGCCGAGGCCGTCACCCGGGAAAAAGCCGAGATCGAGGAAAAGATGGCCGCGGCATCGGTGCTGTACGAAGATTTCGAACTCGCAAAATCGGCATTGACGGAAGGTATCTGGATCTTGCACATCGTGGACGGCGACCCCGACCATCCCGAGAACAAGATCGTCTGGTCGCAGCAGTTCCGGGCATTGCTCGGCTATAGCGCGGAGGAGTTTCCCGATGGATGGGATAGCTGGACGCGCGCGATCCACCCTGAAGACAAGCCCCGCGTATTAGAAGAATTCTCCCGGCATATCGCCGATGCGAGCGGCTTGACGCCGTACAGCGTCGAATACCGGCTGATGACGCGCGAACGCGGCTACGTCTGGTTCCGCGAACGGGCAGCGACTTTGCGCAATGAGTTCGGCAGGCCGTTGAAATCGGCCGGCGCATTTCGCGATATCACGCACGAGCACGAAGCCAAGGCCATGCATCTGGCCGAGATCGAACGTGCCGAAACCAATATGCAGCGGATCATCAAGGTATCCGACGCCATCAGCGAGATCACCAAGCAGACCAACCTGCTGGCGCTTAATGCGGCGATTGAAGCGGCGCGTGCCGGCGATGCGGGAAGGGGATTCGCGGTGGTGGCAGACGAGGTGCGCAAGCTGGTGGAGCGTACGTCCCAGGCCACGGATGAGATCAGGAACATGGCGCAAGGCCCGAATTAATTCGTTGCCATGTGTAAGAACCATGCCCGGCGCGAGCCGGGCATGGCGTTGCTGCAACAGCCGTATTACAGCGGCTTGCGCTGACCGCAGAAGAAACCTACTGCACGGTGCGGTGTATCGAAAATGATGTGATCGCCATCGGCGAAATACAGCACGTCGCCTGGCTTGCAGTTGTACTTATTGCCGGTCTTGACTTCGGTGATGTTGAACTCGCCTTCCACCACGATCTTCATTTCCTCGTAGTCGTAGGTGTAGTCCAGCGGCTTGCCGGCTTCCAGGTGGAAGAAACCTGCACAGAGCGGCTGATCCTTGTTGGGCTCGTTCTTGGCGGAGATGAACACGTCACCCAGCCAGGCCTTGACGCCGTCAACGTTCATCGAGGGTTGGCTGTCGGCGATAGCTTGCTTCTTGTACTTCATGCGATTACTCCTTTTATTGCAGTGGTTGATGGTGAATAAATTAAATCCGCCTCAGCAACCATCCACAATTATCCCTAAGGGGTACTCTCAAAGAAGCATGTCCCATCCTACCCCTTTCCCTACGCCCGCAACGCCTTGATTCATGGCGGTTTCAGCCGCATTCCTACCACTTTCGAAGTAAGCCCAAAGAGGAATTGTTGAACCGGATATGGATATCGACAATGCACTCAAACATTCATCGGAGAGGCGTGATGACACCGCATCAAATTTCGCTGGTACAGAAGACATGGGCCTTGGCCGAACCTTTGGGCGATACCGTGACGACCTTGTTCTACGGCCGTTTGTTCGAGCTTGATCCCGGCCTGCGATCCTTGTTCAAGGCAGATATGCAAGAGCAGGGGCGCAGCCTGCGCACCATGCTGTCGCTCGTGATTACCGGACTCACCCAGATGGACAGGCTGGCGCCCGCCATCGCGGCTTGCGGCCGACGCCATGTGGCCTACGGCGTGTCCGACAGTCAGTACGATACTGTGGGTGAAGCACTGTACTGGACGCTCGAACAAGGGTTGCGCGGCCACTACACCGACGAGGTGCACAAGGCCTGGAAGGCGACTTACGAGTTCATGGCCGGCGCGATGAAGCAAGCCGCCCACATGCCGGCTTAAAGGAGTATTTCTCGGTGGCTTGCTACCCCTTAGGGAGTACGCCATCGAGAGAATTCTAGAGGCTGGTCCCTTTCTATATCTTTTCTTTAAGTTATTCATATCCATCATGGGAGTTGGCAGATATGTCGCGTAATTCAATTCTTAACGTCAGGCATCGCGAGCTGGGGTCCAAGCTCGATGGCGATACATGGAACGACATGCCGATTCCATGGAGCTATCACAGCGATGCGCATGATGAAGTCGTCGCCGTGCGTTCGCGCGCCGGACTCTACGACGTGTCTGCCCTCAATATCGTCAACGTCAGCGGCGAAGATGCCGAAAGCGTGCTCGACCGCCTGGTAGCGATCGACGTGACGAGCATGCAGCCTGGGACTTCGCGCCTTGCGGCTGAGGTCGATGAAAACGGCGCGCTGTGCGACGACATCATGATCATCCGCGACAGCAAGACCGAATTCCGCGTCTCGCACGGCAGTGGCAAGACGCCGCAACACCTGGCCATGCTGGCCGCCGGCAAGAAGGTTGTCGTCGCGGCAGACCTCGACGTACACATCCTCTCCCTGCAAGGCCCCAAGTCGCTGGACGTGCTGGCGCCGCATGTCGGTTTTGACCTGGCTGCGCTGCCTTATTTCAAGCACGTCAAAACCCAGGTGTTCGGCTGTGACGTCTATGTGGCACGCGGCGGTTACTCCGGCGAGCGCGGCTACGAAGTGTATTGCGCCAGCAAGGACGCCATCCTGATCTGGGACAAGATCCTGGAGGTCGGTGCGCCTTTCGGTGTGATTGCGGCCTCCTGGAATTCACTCGACCTGACCCGTATCGAAGCAGCGCTGCTGTTCTTCCCCTTTGAAATGCCGGAAGGCGATACCACGCCTTGGGAAGTCAACATGGGCTGGGGTGTCGATCTCGACAAGAAGGGCGATTACATCGGCAAGGAAGCCGTGCTGAAGCTGCGCGGACGCGAGCGCGTCAAGCAGGTCGGCCTGGTGTGCGATTCCGCCACGGCAGTCGAGGCAGGCGCAAAGCTGGTCAAGGACGGCAAGGAAATCGGCGTTGTGACGAGCGCAAGTTTTAGCCGCTACCTGATGCAATCGTTGGCTATGGCGCACGTCAAGCCGGAGTTTTCGCAGATCGGCACCCAGCTGGAAGTGGTGGGCAGCAAGACCTCCAAGGCCAGGGTGGTACGCACGCCGTTCTACGATCCGATGCGTCTGCGTACGCATCCGGATGGCGCCAAGTAAACCGCTCTAATCATTCGAGGCCGGAATCATGGAACGTGGGTACAGGATCAGAAGCAAGCCGAACTACGAAACGCTGGTGTGGAAAGAGAAGGCATCGGCGCATGTAGTCGTGGCAAAAGGGGCCGGAGGAATGGCGGTATTGCAGCTGTTTCAGCAGATGCATCCCGTACAGCCGGTGACCGTGTTTTACGTGCGGGGCGACAGCACCGACAAGGACTATTCGCAGACGCTCACCAAGCTCGTCGGTGACGAATTGCAGGTGTTCGATACCCAGATGGAAGCGCTTTACGCCTTCTATCGCCGTTTGCCCGATATGAAGATGGGCACGCGCTTTTATGTCTCGGGGACGGAAAGTTTCATTTGGTCGCTGTGCAAGCTGGCCGCGCTGTTCGATATCCAGGAAAGCGAAATTGTGAAGCAGCTTTCCAACAGCCTTTCGCGACCGGTCTATTGCGTCCATTGCAAGGCGACCACGCCGAACGTCACGACCAATATCGTGGCCTGCAGCAAGTGCTCCAGGAAGCTCTTCGTGCGCGATCACTTTTCGCGCCATCTCGGCGCCTACATGGGCTTGATGATCGACGCCGAAAATCCGGGCGAAGTGCCCGCCATTGAGGAAATTTACCCATGAGTACGGTCAATGTCCGCGTTGCCGCCATCGAGCAGGTGACGCCGCTGGTCAAGCATTTCACGCTGGTGCGGGAAGACGGGCAAGCTTTCCCGCCCTTTTCCGGCGGCAGCCATGTCGTCGTGGCCATGGACATCGGCGGGCGCATTCATCGCAATGCTTATTCGCTGATGGGCGCTCCTGACGATACACAGGCGTATCACATCTCGGTTCGACGCCAGGAGCGTTCGCGCGGCGGTTCGGCCTACATGCACGATAACGTGGCTGAAGGCTCGGTCTTGCAGATCACCATGCCGGTCAATTTGTTCCAGCTGATCCGGATGGGGCGCAAGCATGTGCTGATCGCCGGCGGCATCGGCATTACGCCGTTCATGTCGCAATTGCACGATCTCAAGCGCAACGGTTTCGAATACGAACTGCACTATGCATTCCGCTCGCCCGAGCACGGCGCATTCAGTGCGCAACTCAAGTCTGAATGCGGCGAGCGTGCCCATTTCTACATCGATTCGCTGGGGCAGCAGCTGGATATCCCGGCGGTGCTGAGCCGCCAGCCCTTGGGGACGCATGTCTACGTCTGCGGACCTGCACCCATGGTAAACGCCGTGCTGGAAGCAGCTCGCGAGCTGGGTTGGCCGGAAAACCATGTCCATAGCGAACAGTTTACCGCGCCGCCGATGGGCGATGCCTTCAAGGTGCAATTGGCCAAATCGAACATGGAGGTGGAAGTGACTGCCGACATGACCTTACTCGAGGCGCTTGAGACGGCCGGGGTGGGGCCCGATTCGCTATGTCGCGGCGGGGCCTGTGGCCGTTGCGAGCTCGATGTGCTGGAACTGGATGGCGAAATCTTCCACCACGACCACTACCTGAGCGACGCCGAAAAATCTTCGGGCAAGAAAATCCTGCCCTGTGTTTCCCGTGCGCGTTGTACGCACATGCTGCTTGATATCTAAAGGAATTTCATCATGGGACTTGCATTCAAGGAAGAGACTTTCCGCGACGACTATACCTATCGCAATTCGCTGGATGCGATTCGCCGCTTTCCTTTCCCGTTCCCCGAAGACAAATACATGTACTCGGTCAACATCGAGCCGCATGTAAAGGGTAAGCCTGGTTCGGTCCTGGAGTTTCCGCTGGATATCGACGAGCACTACGTGTCCGAATGTCGGGACAAGGCGATCACGCTGGCCCGCGACCCGGGACGTTACGCCTCGTTGCCGCACATGATGGATGCGCAGTGGGATGTCCTGGAACTGATCATGGAATCGCTCTCGCGCGATTACCCGGAGCAGTTCAAGTTGACCAAGGACGGCAATCGCTGGACTTGGCAGAACCTGCCGCTGGGCATTGAAAACACCTTTACGTTCGGTGACCGTTCGTCGTTGCCGATGGAGCCGTTCGAATATGTGGGGCGCCAGATCCAGGGCGACTGGGTGATCCTCGACCAGCGCGAAGGCACCTTGTTTGCCGACGCTGGCATTGTCACCAGCCAAGCCGACTGGTCGCTCGCCTTCGATGTGGGCATGTCTTGGCATCAATGGCATGCACCGGTGCCGCGTGCGACGGAAATCGGGGTGATGGACCGTGCCCTGAAGTTCATGATGAACCTGCAGCTGGGTGAGCCGGTACGCCGTCTCAACTGGACCATGACCCTCAACCCGCGCCTGGATACCTCGCCTGAGAACTATCCGCTGTGGGGGCCGGACCGCAATCACATCACCCTGGATAACGCCGGCGATCGGGTGCATTTGCGCGTCGAGCTGCAAACCTTGTTCAGGTTGCCGCGCAGCAACGGCATCGTGTTCAGCATCCGCTGCTATCTCATCAGCTTGAACGAGCTTGCCACGTATCCGCGCTGGGCAAAACGCTTCCATCGCATTCTGAAGGACTTGCATCCCGATCTGCTCGAGTACAAGGGCCTGACGAAATTTCACGCGACGGCGGTGGAATGGCTCAGCCGATACGACGATGGCGCGCCGCTCGATATCGGTACGCATCCGGAATAGTTTCGAAGCACGAAGGGAGGGTTGAATGATGCAAAGCACATCGACATCGGTTGAATCTGCCAATGCCAATCTCTACAACCTGGTGGGTGGGGAAAACGGGATTCGACGACTCGTCGAGACGTTTTACGACATCGTCGAGCAGCACCCCGAGGGAGAGCCCGTCAGCGTGCTGCACTTGCGGGGCCACGGCATCGCCCATTCTCGGGTCGAGCAGTTCAACTTCCTTTCCGGGTTTCTTGGCGGCCCTAATCTTTATGCCGAGAAGTACGGACATTCCAACGTGCGGACCATGCATGAGCACGTAGAAATCAATGCCAAAGCCAAGGATGCTTGGCTGGTTTGCATGGATATGGCCATCGACGAAGTCGGGCTGGGCCCGGACGTGAAAAGCAAGCTGATGGCCAATTTCACCGTCGTGGCCGAGTTGCTGGTCAATCGCAACGATTAAAGACAGAAACCGCAAATAAGACCGCTTGTTTTGCAATCTTTACCGCAGTGCTGCAAAGCGGCAAAGGCGGATGAATAAAAGAATGTTCGCAACACCGTTGTTTATCGGCAGTTAATTTTTCAACTTTTAAGGGGTGGCATAAATGAACGCAAGGAAACCGTTGTATCTCATTGGACTATTAGGAGCTGCATTGACGGCTGCATCTCCCGCTATGGCAGAGGAAGCCGCCGCTGCTGCTCCGGCAGCCGCTGCACCCGCACCTGCCGAACCCGCACCTGCCGAACCCGCATCGCCGCATTCTTTCAGTGCCAATATTGGCATCTACGGCCAGTACGTGTTCCGCGGCATCACCTACACCAATGAGCGTCCCGCATTGCAGGGTGGTTTCGATTATGCGCACTCCAGCGGCGTCTACCTGGGCGTTTGGGGTTCCAACGTCGACAAGGACGCGCTATACGGCAATACGCTCGAAATCGACCTCTACGGCGGATATGCCCGTCAGATCACGCAGGATATCGGTATTAACGTCGGCTTCCTGCAGTTCTATTACCCCGACAACGAGCATCCGAATTTCGGTGCGGGCACCAAGGAATCGCCCAACACTACGGAATTGAATGCAGCCGCCACCTGGAAGTGGTTCACGCTGAAATATAGCTACGCTGTGAGCGATTTCTTCGGTCTCAACAACAAGAGCCTGGGCGATGGCAAGGGCGACAGCCGCGGCAGCGATTACACCGAGCTGAACTTCAACTACACGCTGCCCTACGATATCAACCTCGCGCTGCACGCCGGCCGTCAAACGGTTGAAGGACGTTCAGTCGCCGACTACACCGACTATCTGGTGGGCGTGAACAAGAACTTCTCCATCGCTGGCAGCACGGGTTGGAACGCCGGGGTTAACTTCACTACCACCAATGCGCGTCATTCCTGGTATGTGGACGGCAAGGGTACCTACACCGGCGACGACCACGTCGTGTTGTTCCTCAAGAGAACCTTCTAATCTTGAGATAACGCATTTAGCTTTTAAATAAGCTCTCTTCCGTAGGCGCTTAGGCGCCTTCTTTTTTGTCAGGAAGAAGATGTGGATATTGAATCGGGTGGTTAAACGATCTGGCGAATGTCGAGCATGCCGTCTTCATTGTCATGGCTTGCCAGGTCGGTAATGAATCCTTCGAGGGCAAGCAGGTCGCCAGTGCTCGAAAAGACGCCCTTGCCTTGCTCCCAGACATATTTGACCTGGCCTGACCGCGTTGTGATGCGGTAGATGAACTGGAATCGCTCCTGCTTGGCGACCTGCCGCTGGCAGAGATCCCAGGTGCGAGCACGATCATCCGGGTGAATGATCTGGGTGTAGGCGAAATTAGGGTTGTTGACCATTTCGTAGGGTTCATAGCCGGTGACGTCCAGACTGCCGTCACTGACGAATTCGAAGGTCCAGTTCTTGTCGTTCTTGCAGCGATAAACCATGCCGGGGACGTTGCTGAGCAGCATGCTGAGGGAGCGCCGGTTGGCGCGCAGGCTGGCTTCGGTCTGCTTCATGCGGCTGATGTCGGTCAATGTGCCGATCACGCTCGAAAGTTCTCCGGGGTTGCCGCTGATGTTCCGGGCGCGGAGTTCAACCCAGCGAGAATCGCCGTTCCTGCCGATCAACCGTGTCTCGAGTAGGCAGTGGTTGCGCCGGCCGAGGGTGAGGGAGTTAAGCCGTGCATCCACCATGGGTTTATCCTCTGGGTGGATGTAGGCGAGCAGGGATTTATTGAGGCTGCCTTCGAGCTTGTGGTCCAGCAACCGCTCCCACGAGGGGTTGAGAAAGATAATTTCGCGGGCGGTATTCAGTTGAAACACGATCTGCTCGATCTGTTCGACCAACAGGTGATAGTCGAATAAATCCGGCGTGCTGGTGAAGGTGTGTTTTACCGCGGTCGTCGGAGACAGCTGAAGCAGGTTGAATTCAGGATTGTCCGTGGTGCTTAATGGGGAGATTGCGGCAAAAACGGGAATGCTGGTGCCGTCGGCACTCAGTATGCGCAGTTTGATGGTGAAGCTTTGGTCTGTTTCGTCTGCCGAACCTCGGGCAAACAGTTTTGCGATATTCTGGTGGTCACTGGGATGGACGAGGTTGGTGAGCGGCATTCCGATGACTTGGTCGCTCATGCCCGACATGCCGAGTTCGTTCAAAAAGGCCTTGTTGGCAAACACGACATTGTAGCCGTCGAGTACGGCGGCAGGCGTGGAGAGCTTGTTGGAAACGTCGATGCCCCAGGCGGCCTTGTCTTCTTTTGAAATGCGGCGTCCGAACCGGGAACGCGACGCCAAAACAGGATAAAGTGCGATCAGCAGCGTGATACACAACATAGTGGCGCAGACCACGGCAAGCGCAGCCAGGTGAACCTTGAACGGAGCACTTCCGTTCCACCAGCTGCCCATGACCAGCATAAACACCAGACTTAGCACAAAAGTACTAAAAACGTATAAGCTCATTTTATGGTTTAAGGGTTACCCTTGATGCGTTTTTTCAATATGTCTGGACGGTTATCTTCACCTTGAAATTTCTTGATCTTTCTTTTTTCTCCGGCATGAGAAGCTTGTTCCGTCACACGCTTTATACCCGCTTGCTGACGCTGCTGCTTTGTTTGGTAATTACGATCGTACTAATGCAAGCCGGGTCGCTGTTTCTCGTCGATTATATTCCAACTGCGCAAGAAGAAATCCAAAAAATAAGAGAACAGCAGCTTTTTTGGAAATATCATCTAGATATGACGGAGGCACAGTCGTCGGTGCAAACCGAGGAACTGCTGGGGCGATTGTCACGCAGAAATCTGGATGATTCCGACCCGGCATTGACGTGGCTGGGCAGGCTATCCGATGCCTCTTTCGGCCAGAGGTTGAAGGAGATTCAGTCTGCTCGTAACGACTTCTCGATAGCCATGACGCGGTCATCTCTCGCAGATAAATTGAGCGCGGCGCGCAAGGTGGAAACGGCTTACGACAGCCTGGGCGATGCGATTGAGCATGACATGGAGATGAGGCAGTCCGTCATCGCATTGCTGCAATTGGTCGGGCTGTTGCTGGTCATGAGCTGTATTGCAGCGATTGCCCTGGGCGCCCGGCGCGTCTTGCTCGATCGGCTGGACCATTTGTTATCGCTTGTGCCGCCGGAATTTGCGAAAGATGTACAGGGTGCCAGTACCGATGAGTTCGTGCGGCTGGAGCGCATGTTCTATGAAATTGCATCCCGGCTCGAGGGTTTCAAGGCCGAAACGCAATGGGTCAATCAGTCGAGCGGGGAACGTATCCGGCGATTGATCCGGTCGCAGGATTTTCTTATTAAATTCGTGGAGCTCATCAATACCAGCACCCTGAGCGAGATGACGCTGCGGAAGATTTTGTATTCGTTGGAAAGAACGCTGGATGTGAATAATGTGGCGTTGATTTTCCCGGCATACGATTCCGATTCGGGCCAGCGCGTGCTGTTTTCACAATATTTGCCATCCATGATGCAGCGGGAGTTGGTCGAGGATGCGGAGGGCTCTGTACCGATCGAAATGGTGATGACTACTGATAGCGGCGTCAGTATGCGCTGCCTAGCAGTTGCGTTCTCCGGTGCATATGATGAACTGGCAATTCTAAAGATCGAGGCGGACGAGGGGCGTGAATTCGAGGATGCGGAAAGAAATCTCGTAGAGGTCACAGCGCAGTTGCTGGCCATGATCATGGGCATTCAAAGCCGCGAACAGGAGGGGCGTCGGGTTGCGCTTCTCGAGGAGCGTGCGGCCATTGCGCGCGAGTTGCACGATTCGCTCGCGCAGTCGTTGTCTTTCATGAAAATCCAGCTTTCTCGCCTGCAATCGAGTGCGGTAGTGCAAGAAGCCGGAAGCGAAATACAAGGCATCCTGGATGAGTTGCGCCAAGGCCTGGACGGCGCCTATAAGGAGCTCAGGGAGTTGCTGACCACGTTCCGGGTGCATATGGACGTGCGAGGCTTGGGTACGGCAATCCAGACCGCCATCGACGAGTTCACCCAGCGTTCCAGCCTGGCGATTACCCTGGATAACCGGCTGGTCAATTGCCGCCTCACCGTGAACGAGGAGTTCCATATCTTGCATGTCGTGCGGGAGGCGCTGTCCAATATCGTACGCCATGCGGGGGCCAGCAACGTGGTGATCGCGCTCGTGTTTCAGTCGAACGGTACGGTGATGGTGACCATCGACGATGACGGTGTCGGCTACATGGCGACGCAGGGCGATGAGCCGCATCATTACGGCCAAGCCATCATGAAGGAGCGGGCCTTTAGTCTGGGGGGCGAAATCCAGGTGATGGCCCGCCGCAAGGGGGGGACGCGAGTCAGGCTGGTGTTTACGCCAAAACTCGCTCAATAGGAGAAGGAGATGGATATGAGTGACTCAATCAAGGTATTACTGATCGACGACCACGCGCTGTTTCGGAAAGGGGTGCGGCAGATCATTTCCGACCAGGCGGATTTCGAGGTGGTCGGTGAAGCCTCTTCCGGGCAGGAAGGGCTGGATTTGGCGCAAGAGGTGCTGCCGGACATGGTGCTGATCGACCTCAACATGAAGGGTATGAACGGCTTGGAAACCTTGAGGCGCTTTAAGGAATCTCCGCTCAAGGCGCGGTACATCGTTTTGACGGTATCCGATGCCGAGGACGATTTGCTCGAAGCGTTGCGTGCGGGCGCCGATGGATATCTGCTCAAGGATATGGAGCCCGAGGATTTGTGTGCGAATCTGAAAAAGGCAGCCTCAGGTATCACGGTCCTGCAGGATAGTTTGACGGAAATCCTCAAGAACGCCCTGTTGGATCCGACCCTCAAAAAGGCCAACAGCGATGTGGCGCTGACCGAACGCGAGCAGGAAATCCTGGATTGCCTTGCTAACGGCATGAACAACAAGACGATTGCGCGATATCTGGGTATCAGCGATACCACGGTGAAAGTCCATATCAAGAATTTGCTGCGCAAGTTGAACCTGACGAGCCGGCTCGAAGCGGCCGTGTGGAAGCATCAGAACAAGCCGCAACATTAGTTAGTCATGATGGATTCTGATAGTGGAGCCTGCCAGCCAGGCTCCACTGGTATTGACTGCAAATTTTCCTCGAACCAGTCGGCGAACTAGCCACGTTGCGCGTTCAACGGAGGAGCTTTTCCTCCTTCAATCTTCATACCGCATTGATGGTCATTTCATAAAACAATATCAATAAGCAGTGAATGGATTATAGTTGCCATCACAAATGAGAACGGTTATCATTAGCCTAAATTTCCATGAAAGAAAATGTTTCGATGAAAAAGATATTGATGCTGGTTTTGCTGCTGCCGATCACAGGCATGGCCGCAGACGCGGATTTCACCATCGTCATCAAGGATCACAAATTCCAGCCGGCCGAGCTCGCGGTGCCGGCAGGCAAGAAAATCAAGCTGCTGGTCGAGAACCAGGACCCTACGCCTGAAGAGTTCGAAAGCTATCCGTTGAACCGTGAAAAACTGGTCGCAGGCAAGAGCAGCACCACCGTGTACATCGGTCCGTTGGAGCCTGGGCGCTATCCCTTCTTCGGCGACTTTAACCAAGCCACGGCGCAAGGCGTCATCGTAGCCAAGTAATACAGAAGCAAGACTGGAGAACAGCATGTTCGGAACTGCCGTCATCGTTTTTCGTGAAGTGCTCGAAGCAGCCATCATCATCGGCATTGTGGCTGCAGCGACGCGCGATGTACCCGGGCGCAAGCGCTGGTTGGCCGCCGGGTTAATGGCCGGGCTGATCGGCTCGGGCATTGTCGCGGCTTCGACAGATGTGATCGCAGAATTCGCCAGCGGCATCGGCCAGGAGTTGTTCAACGCTATGGTGCTGAGCGTGGCCGTGGTCATGCTGGCATGGCACAACATCTGGATGTCGTCGCATGGTGCAGAACTGGCGGCCAACGCGCGCAACGTCGGCAAGGAAATTCGCGAGGGACGCAGCGAATGTTCGATTCTGTTGGTTGTCGTGGGCTTGGCGGTGCTGAGGGAGGGGTCGGAGACCGTACTGTTCCTTTACGGCATCGCGGCATCCGGCGGCAGCAGCATGCACGCCATGATGGCGGGTGGTGCGATAGGGGTACTGGCCGGTGCGCTGGTCGGGTATGCCATTTATGCCGGGTTGCTGCGCATACCCATGCGCTGGTTCTTTGTCGCTACGAGCGTGCTGGTGTTGCTGCTGGCTGCCGGCATGGCTTCGCAAGTGGCGCGCTATCTCATCCAGGCAGACATTCTGCCTAGCCTGGCGACGCCGCTTTGGAACACTTCCGCGATTCTGCCGGAGCAATCGGTGACCGGCATGGTGCTGCATAGCTTGATTGGGTACGACGCCCAGCCTGCCGGAATGCAACTGGTGTTCTACATCGCTGCATTGGCCATCATCGTGGCCGGCATGCAGTGGGTGAAGCGCCAGCAGTTTTCTTCGCACAAATAAGATTTCTTCACAATTAGTAGGGGCCGTTTTAAATGCAAGTTCGTAAGGGGTTGTTGGTTGCCGGTTTGCTGCACGCTGGGTTGGTCATGGCGAGTCCTGCCGATTATGTCTACACGCCGCTGGTAGAGTCCGGCGAAAAAGAAATCGATTTCAAGTTCGGCACTGCCAAGGATGCGGATAAGGTTCGCGAGCATGCCGCCAGCATCGGCTTCGGTTACGGCGCGACGGATTACTGGTTCACCGAGTTGTACTTGAAGCGCGAAACCGCTGGTAGCGAAGGCGTGACGCTGGCCGAGTGGGAAAACAAGTTCCAGTTGACCGATGCTGGCAAATATCCGGTGGATATCGGCTTGATTACGGAGATTGAGGCGCCACTGAGCAACAAGCGCCATACACCCTACGAATTCAAGTTCGGCCCATTGTTCCAGACGGAATTCGGCAAGCTGCAATTGAACGGCAACGTGTTGTTCGAACGTCAATTCGGGCCATCCGATGAAGACGAAAAGCACGTGACCGAAATCGGCTATCAGTGGCAGGTCAAGTACCGCTGGCAGCAGGAACTGGAATTCGGCCTGCAAGGCATGGGTGAGATGGGGAAATGGAATCGCTGGGAAGACAGCGACCAGCAAAACCATCGTATGGGCCCGGCAGTGTTCGGCAAGGTTGGCGTGGGGCAGCATCAGGCTATCCGATATAACGCTGCCTGGTTGGTCGGGGTGAGCGATGCTGCGCCGAACAACACTTTCCGTATGCAAGTGGAATACGAGTTTTAAGCAGCCGTCACTTTTCGGGCAGCCATTCCGGCTGCCCCGAACCGCATTTTCCGGCAACTCTCCCGGATTTTCCTAGATCATCTTTTGCACAATGCCGGCAAATCGCGGAGAATAAACGCTTTGTGATTTTCACTGTCCAACGAGCGGTCATTTAACAGGAACACAACATGCGTGCGAGATTTGAAAAGTTCGGATGGATCGGGATTGGTGCTTTGCTGGGCGTGCTGCTCAGCCTCAATATCCCAGCGATCGCCGACAAGGATAACAACAAGACCCAACTGCCGTTGGACGATTTGCGCGCATTTGCCGAAGTGTTCGGCAAGATCAAGAGCGATTACGTCGAGCCGGTCGAAGACAAAAAGCTCATCTCCGAAGCCATCAACGGCATGTTGTCGGGCCTCGATCCGCACTCAGCCTATCTTGATGCAGATGCATTCAAGGAACTCCAGGCCGGCACCCAAGGCGAATTCGGCGGCCTGGGCATCGAGGTCGGCATGGAAGACGGTTTCGTCAAGGTTGTTTCTCCCATCGAAGACACGCCAGCCTACAAGGCCGGCATCAAGCCCAATGACCTGATCATCAAGCTCGACGAGACGCCGGTCAAAGGCATGACCTTGAACGATGCCGTCAAGCGCATGCGCGGCAAACCCGATACGCAAATCGTGCTGACCATCCTGCGCAAGGGTGAAAGCAAGCCGTTGGTGATTCCGTTGACCCGTGCCGTGGTGAAGGTGCAAAGCGTAAAGGCCAAGATGCCTGAGCCGGGCTATGCCTATGTGCGCATCACCCAGTTCCAGGAACACACCGGCGAAGATCTGGCGAAAGCTATTAAGTCCCTGCATGACCAAAGCGGCGGTCCTTTCAAGGGCTTCGTACTCGATCTGCGCAATAACCCAGGTGGTTTGTTGAATGCAGCCGTGGGGGTTTCCGCAGCGTTCCTGCCCAAGAACGACCTTGTGGTGTACACCGAAGGCCGTACTGCGGATGCTAAGATGCGCTTGACTGCAACGCCTGAAAACTACGCCAAGGGCGGTGCACGTGAGGATTACCTCAAGGGTGAAGCAGCCGACATGAAATCCGTGCCTATGGTGGTGCTGGTGAACGGCGGCTCGGCCTCGGCTTCCGAAATCGTGTCGGGCGCTTTGCAAGACCACAAGCGCGCCATCATTCTCGGTACGCAAACGTTCGGCAAGGGTTCGGTTCAGACCATCCTGCCGATGAATAACGGCACCGCGATCAAGCTCACGACTGCCCGTTACTTCACTCCGAACGGCCGTTCTATCCAGGCCAAGGGCATCGTGCCGGATATCGTGGTCGAAGACGCCTCCGACAGCGGATTTAATATTCGCGAAGCAGACCTGACCCGTCACCTGGCGAACCCCAAGGATGCCGATACGACACCGGCCGATGCGATCAAGCCGGCTGCGCCTGAAAAGGACGACAGCAAGGACAAGTCGGACAAGGACAGCAAGGCCGATCATCAAGCGCCGATCGAGCCGGGCTCCAAGAACGACTTCCAGTTCACCCAGGCCATGAACTTGCTCAAGGGCCTGCAAATCCTGCAAAAGAAGCAATAATTTCCTGACCCGCGCCGCCATGCTGCCTTCGTAGCATGGCGGTTTTTTGTTTTAAGAAACATGGATAAAACCGCGCTCATTGCTGAAACCGGAAGGTGCGTTGCTTGCGGTTTGTGTCTGCCGCACTGCCCCACCTACCGCAAAACACAGTCGGAAGCCGACTCCCCGCGTGGCCGCATCCTCATGACGCAGGCCGTGGCTCAAGGCGTATTGCCGGCCAACGAACGCTACGCCGAGCACATGGATTTGTGCCTCACCTGTCGGGCTTGTGAAAGCGTTTGCCCCAACCAGGTCAATTACGGCAAGGTGGCCGATGAGGCGCGCGCAATGATCCGGGGAACCCAACCGATGCCGCGCATGCTGCGTCTGGCAACTTGGCTGTTCGAGCGGCCACGCCTCATGCGCTTCGGCGGCGGTTTGCTGCGCCTCGCCCATAAGTTCGGGCTCAAACATGGGCCGCAGGTGAGCCAACAGTATCGATGGCAGGACAGTTATCCGGCTGAGTCAGCACAAGGCGAGGTGGCGCTTTTCCTGGGCTGCGTCACCAATGCGATCGATGCGGAGACGCTGGCCTCCGCCATTTATGTGCTGAATCGCTTGGGTTACACCGTCCATGTCCCTTCGTCGCAAGGATGCTGCGGTGGTCTTCACCGGCAAGCTGGGGACCGCACTGGGGCGGAAGCTCTGGAGGCCAACAACCAAGCCGCTTTTTCCCGATACGGCGACTTGCCGATTTTGAGCGTTGCGAGCGGCTGTGGGGCAAGGTTGGCAGAATACTTGCCGAAGCGGGCGCAGGATATCAACGTGTTTCTATCGCAAGCGCAAGGCTGGGATCGAGCTAAGGTGCAGCCCTTGCCTGCCAAGGTGGTGGTGCAGGAACCTTGCACCTTGCGCAACGCCCTCGACGCCAAGGGCAGCCAGCAAGTCGTGCTTAAGCGCATCCCTTCATTGGAAGTGGTGGCCTTGCCTGGGAATGCGCAATGTTGCGGCGGTGCCGGGAGTTATGTGTTGACCCAGCCAGAGATGGCGAATCGGCTGCGCGATGATAAAATTATCGCATATCAGACAATCGAGTCTGATTATTTGGTCACGGCAAATATCGGTTGTGCCATGCATCTGGCTTCTGGATTTAATCGGGCAGGAGAGGCTGTACAGATCATGCATCCGGTAGTGCTATTGGCTCGTCAAATGGGATTTACGGGAGAGATTTAGCCATGCTGCAAAAACTCACGCTGGATACGTTCATCGCCGAATTCGACAAAGGGCTGCGCACGGTCTTTTCCACGGCGCATACGGTGCGGCCCCATCCCGACCATGACTTGGCAGAGCCAGCCCTGACCGACGCCGAGAAAAAACAGGCCGCTGCCCTCATGCGCATCAACCATAGTGGCGAAGTCTGTGCTCAGGCGCTCTACAACGGACAGGCGCTGACCTCGCGCAACATCCAGACCGAGGCGGCGCTGCGCCAGGCCTCGCAGGAAGAAACCGAACATTTGGCCTGGTGCGAAAAGCGCATTGAAGAGCTCGGCAGCCACAAGAGCCTCCTTAATCCGGTGTGGTACGCCGGTTCGTTTGCCTTGGGCGCGCTGGCCGGTGCCTTGGGCGATAAATGGAACCTGGGTTTTCTCGCCGAGACCGAAATGCAGGTCGGCAAACACATCGAAAATCACCTGTCGCGCTTGCCGGGGCAGGATGCCAAGAGCCGTGCGGTGCTCGAGCAGATGAAGGTCGACGAGGCCAAGCACGCTGCCACGGCTATCCAGCATGGCGGGGCACAACTGCCGCTGCCGGTGCGGCTGGCGATGAAACTCTCTTCAAAAGTCATGACAAAAACCACTTACTGGATCTGAAATGCCAAGCTTCAAGGAAAATCTCGACACCTTCCCTACCATCGATCATCTGGCTCGCCTTGAGTTGCTGGACGCCACGGGCAGTACTGCGGCCGTCATCGAGAACAAGGCGGGCAGCCAGGGCTCATTGCGCCTGTATCTCCATCTTGCCAATCAATTCGGCAGCATCACGCCTGAGGCCGCCAAGCTCGGCTGCGAGTTGTATGCCGAGCATACGGATGATGCAAGGTTAAATCGCGGCAAACATCCCAACATTGACCGCCTGTTCGAACTGATTGAAAAGAACGAGACGTTGACGGTAAAGGCGATCCTGGCCTAAGCCCTAGCTGCGGCATTATTCACACCAACCGGCAAGCGACGCCTGTATAGAGGCGTCGCTTGCCGGTTTTTTTTAAGCGAGTGAAGTTAAAGGCGAGTTGACTGCGGTGCCCGAGAAAGCTCAGGCGAAGCCGAGCATCTCGCGGGCGTGCTGACGGGTGGTGTCGGTGATTTGCATGCCGCCCAGCATGCGGGCGATTTCTTCGGTGCGGTGGGTATTATCCAGGGGCTGGATGGTGCTCAATGTTTGGCCCTCGTGGGTAGATTTGCTGACGCGCAGATGGGTACGGCCTTGTGCCGCGACTTGCGGCAAGTGCGTGATGACAAGCACCTGGCGATTTTCGCCCAAGGTGCTGAGCAACTGGCCGACGACTTCCGCCACGCCGCCGCCGATACCCACGTCCACTTCGTCAAAAATCATGGTCGGCGTTTCGCCCTGTTGAGCCGTAACGACGCGGATGGCGAGGCTGATACGAGAAAGCTCGCCGCCGGAGGCGACTTTGCTCAATGGGCGCGGTTCTACGCCCGCGTGGCCTGCGACCAGGAATTCGATTTGCTCAAGCCCGTGCGCGGTGCCTTCTCCCAACGCCGTCAATGCAATGGCGAAGCGCCCGCCGGCGAGGGAAAGGCGTTGCATCTCGGCGCTGACCTTGTCTTGCAGCGAGGCGGCCGCCTGGGCACGCCCATGGCTGAGTTCTTGTGCCAGCGATTCATACGCCTGGCGCGCGGCGGTTTCCTGCTGAGCGAGCGCACCGTCGGAACCGGCGCCTTCGAGTTCGGTCATCCGTGCTTGCCAGCGTTCCAGCAGTTCAGCCAATTCTTCGGGGCGGCAGCGATGCTTGCGCGCTGTGGCGTGCAGTGCCTGGATGCGGCTATCGACCTCGTTCAATCGTTCCGGGTCCAGATCGGAGCGATTGAGATACCGCTTGAGGAAGCGGTCAGATTCTTCCAGTTGGATGACGGCGGGGTCGATTGCGTCCAGCGCTTCTTGCAAGGCCGGATCGTAATCGAGCAATTCCCGCAGCTTGTGCTGCACGAAATGCAATTGGCGCAGGGCAGAGGTCTCGCCTTCGGCCAGCATGTCGCGGCACTCCACGCCGCCGGTCAGGATACTGGCGGCATGGGCGAGGCGGCTGTGTTCCTGTTGCAGCGCCTCCCACTCTTCGGCAGAAGGGCCTAATTGCGCTAACTCGCGGGTCTGGTCGCGCAGTTCAGCCAGTTCTTCCGCATAAGCCGCTGCATTGCGTTCCATCTCGACTCGTCGCGTGTGCAACTCGCGCCATTGCTTGTAACTGGCGGCGACCTTACCTGCCAAAGCTTGCAAACTACCGTAGGCATTGAGCAATTCGCGCTGGGAGGCCGATTTCAGTAGGGAGTGGTGCGCGTGTTGGCTGTAGATGTCGACCAAAAATTCGCCGGCTTCCCGCAGTTGTTGCATGGTGGCTGATGAACCGTTGATGAAGCCGCGGGAGCGCCCATCCGTGTAAAGGATGCGGCGCAATAGGCATGCGTTTCCGTCGAGTAACTCGTGTTCGCTCAACCAGGCCTGCAAATTGGGTAATTCGGAGACATCGAATTCGGCGGTAATCTCAGCGCGCTCGCAGCCTTGCCGCACCATGCCGGATTCGCCGCGTTCACCCAAAGCCAAAGACAGCGCATCGATGAGGATGGATTTGCCGGCCCCGGTTTCGCCGGTCAATACGGTAAAACCGGAGGGAAAATCCAGCTCGAGCTGATCGACGATCACGAAGTCGCGAATGGAGAGGGAACGCAGCATGATGTTTGGTGTTGGTTTGCTGGAATTAGCCCCAGTGCAGCTTTTCGCGCAGCAACTCGTAGTGACTATGGCCGAGCGGATGCAGCAACGGGATGGTGTTGTTGAGCCGGTTGATAATGACTTTGTCGCCCATGCTCAACTCGGCATGCAATTGGCCGTCGAAATGCACCCGAGCATCGTCGGCGCGCATCAGGGTGATTTCGACCGTGCTGTTGCTGTTGATGGCGAACGGGCGATTGGATAGGGTGTGCGGACAGATCGGCACCAGGGCGATGGCTTCCAATGTCGGGTGCAACAACGGGCCTCCCGCCGAGAGAGCATAGGCCGTAGTCCCGGTGGGCGTCGAAACGATGAGGCCATCGGAGCGTTGGCGATGTACGTACTGGCCGTCGATGGTGACTTCCAGCTCGATGAGGCGCGCCTGCCCGCCCTTGCTGACGACGATGTCGTTGAGGGCACGGCCTTTGCTCAAGACCCTGCCGTTGCGAACGATATCGGCACCCAAGAGGATGCGTTGTTCCACCGTGTATTCGCCGTCCAGAATCTTGCCGACGGCCTGAAGCATGCCGTCCGTGGAAATGTCGGTGAGGAAGCCGAAGCGGCCGCGATTGATGCCGACGAGCGGCACATGATCGTCCAGCAATGCACGCGCAGCAGTGAGCATGGTGCCGTCGCCGCCGAGCACGATCACCAGGTCGGAAACCTTGCCTACGCCCTCCATGGCGACGCTGGGAATATCGGAAATGCCGAGCTTCTCGGCCGTGACCATTTCGATATGGATTTTGATGCCGCGTTGGTTGAGCAAAACGGCCAGGGCTTCGACATACTCCCGCATGCGCGGGTCCATGTATTTCCCAATCAGGGTAACGGCTTTGAACGGATGTGACATGGCTGCATTAAACCACAGAAGCAGGCCACGAAAAAGTTGGGGAGAGGGGGATGGAACTTGTCGGTATAATCCCTATCTATAGTGCACGATAATTAAACGGGGCAGGATTTTTCTCTTATATGTCAGCAGGTTCCTCGAAGCAGCAAACGTACGGCTGGTATTTTCTTTTCGTCTATCTGATCCTGCTGTGGATTACTCGGGATACCGTCAGTTTTTCCGCGGCCAGCACGCAAGGGACGGCAGCAACCTTTTTTCTAGCAAATGCTTTCCTGAGTTACAACACCCAGTATCTACTACCGGCCATTCTCCTGACATGGTTGGCCAACAAGCTTTTTTCGCGCTTTAGCGGGGGAGGGCGCTGGACAGCTGGGGTTGCCATTTTTCTGGGTGCTATTACCACCCTCTTTTTCTATGCCAATGCCAAATTGCATGCCTTGTATGGCATGTTCGTCAATGGTTTTGTCGTTAACCTGATCGTCACTCCTGGCGGAATCGAATCGCTGGGTGGCAGCAACGCGACCACGCTGACTTTTGCGCTGATCGCCCTGGGTTTTGTTGCAGTGCATGCCTTGCTTTTGTTTGTGGCGAAAAAATTAAGCGATCGGGGCAATCTAAGCGGGAAGGGCAAGTGGCTGGTGCCTGTAGTTGCTTTGTTCCTGGTCTCATCTTGTGCCGATCGCGCTACGTATGCATATTCCAGCGCTTTGGGCGATTCTCGCATCCTGGCCTATAGCGAAGGCATACCTTATTACGTGGGAGTCACTGCTCGCAGCCTTTTTAAAACGCTGGGCTTCAAGGTCAACGCCAAGCAGGCCAACCTTTCGGTCAAGGATGAGGGCGCAAGCAGCCTGAACTATCCCTTGCATCCACTCGATTTCAAGCAGCCTGCAAAGCCGTTGAACATCGTGTGGCTGGTGTCGGAATCATTGCGTGCCGACATGTTGGACCAGGAAATCATGCCCGCGACCTGGGATTTCGCTCAGCACGGTCAGCGCTTCACCCATCATTTCAGCGGCGGTAACGGCACGCGTAACGGCATTTTCACCATGTTTACGGGCATCCCCGGTAATTATTGGGAATCGTTCTTTGAGTTGAATCGTGGCGCGCCCATCATCGATGTCCTGCAAAAGCAGAATTATCAAATGTCGCTCTATACCAGCGCCAAATTCTCTTATCCCGAATTCGACAAGACGATTTTCAGCAAGGTGCCGGCTTCCGAATTGCATACGCTTGAGAGCGGGGCCGGATGGCAGCGTGACCGGGAGAATGTCGGCAATCTGCTCAAGTTCATCGACCAGCGCGATCCCAAGCGGCCGTTCTTCACTTTCATGTTCTTCGAGTCGCCGCATGCGCGCTATTACTTTCCTCCGGAAAGCGTCATCCGTACGCCTTACCGTGACGACATCAATTATGCGACTTTGAGCAAGGAGCAACTGCGGAACGACATTGTTCCGATCAAGAACCGCTATATCAACGCGGTGCACCACCTCGATAGCCAATTTGCGCGGGTATTCGATTACCTCAAGCAAAACAACTTGCTGGATAACACCATTGTCATTGTCACCGGCGACCACGGTGAGGAGTTCATGGAGGCCGGATATTGGGGCCATAACTCGACGATCTCGGACCCGCAGGTTCGCACCCCCATGGTCTTATGGGTGCCGGGCATGGTGCCGGGCGTACACGACAAGATGACCAGTCATCTGGATATCATTCCCACCATCATGCCGATGCTGGGTGTGACCAATCCGGTGGAGGATTATTCGGTGGGTATCAGCCTCCTCTCGCCGCAAAAGCGTGATCATGTGATCATCACTGCCTGGACCGATGTGGGATATATCGACGATACGGCCAAGATCACGCTGCCTATCGGCGTGCAAACTTCAGGGCGCCATGTTACGGATGTGCATGATAAGCCGTTGGAAGGCGCGGAAGCCGACAAGGTGTTCGAGCAAAAGCAGGGCAAGCTGCTTGCCATGATGAAAGAACTGGGACGCTATAAAAAGAAGGCGAATCCCTGATAGGATTTGATGATGCTGGATCAACGTGCACAAATTCTCCTCAAGACCCTGGTCGAACACTACATCAGTGAAGGCCAGCCTGTCGGCTCGCGTACGCTGGCCCAGTGCTCGGGGTTGGAGCTGAGCCCGGCCAGTATCCGCAACATGATGGCCGACCTCGAGGGCATGGGCTTTATCGCCAGCCCGCATACCTCGGCCGGCCGCATTCCAACGCCGCGCGGGTATCGGCTGTTTGTCGACACGCTGCTGACGGTCAAGCCGTTGGGGTCGACGGAAATCAGGCAACTCGAAGACCGCTTGCAATCGCCCGATCCCCAGGAGCTGATCGGCTCGGCCGCCAAGATGCTGTCCGAGTTGAGCAAGTTCGCCGGTGTGGTGATGATCCCCAAGCGCAAGGGCGTGGCTTTCCGCCAACTCGAATTCGTGCCGCTTTCCGAGAAGCGCATCTTGCTCATCATCGTGGCGGCGGACGGCAATGTGCAAAATCGCATCATCACCACCGAGCGGCCGTTCAACGCGTCCGAGCTCACCCAGGCTGCCAATTTCTTCAACCAGCATTTCTCCGGCCAGACCTTCGACGAAGTGCGCCAGAAAATCCATGCCGAGCTGCAGCAGATGCGTTCCGACATCACGCGTCTCATGACTGCGGCGCTGGAAGCCAGCGATCAAGGCAAGAGCGATGACGATGGCTTGGTACTGGCGGGCGAGAGCAGGCTGCTCAACGTGGCCGATCTGTCGTCCAACGTCACTTCGCTTCGCAAGCTGTTCGAGGCGTTTGAGAACCGAACCTCGCTGCTGCAACTGCTCGACAACAGCCAATGCGCCGAGGGGGTGCAGATTTTCATCGGGGGCGAATCGGGTTATTCGCCGCTGGACGAGTGCAGCATGGTCACGGCACCGTACGAGGTTGATGGCGATGTGGTCGGCACGCTGGGCGTGATTGGCCCGACCCGTATGGCCTATGAACGCGTGATTCCCATCGTGGATATCACTGCCAAACTGCTTTCCAACGCATTGTCTTCACACTAACCCATGGCTAATTTTCTGCCCGAACCGTCTTTTGCGCACGGTAGCAAATCGCGCGTCGGTATTCTCCTGCTCAACCTCGGTACGCCTGATGAGCCTACGGCTCCTGCTTTGCGCCGTTATCTCAAGCAGTTTCTCAGCGACCCGCGCGTGGTGGAAATCCCAAAGGCCGTATGGTGGGTAATCCTGAACGCTTTCATCCTGCCTTTCCGTCCGCAAAAGTCAGCGGAGAAGTATGCGCAAATCTGGACCAGCGACGGTTCTCCGCTCATGGTGCATGCCCAGCGCCAGGCCAAGCTGCTGCAGGGGTATTTGGGCAACGCCCTTGGGCAGGCGCTCCCGGTGGAGTTGGGCATGAGCTACGGCAATCCGTCGGTCGCTTCCGCTATCGCCAAGCTGCGCGAGCAGGGCTGCGATCGTATCCTAGTGTTTCCGCTGTTTCCGCAATATGCGGCCAGCAGCACGGCTTCTGCTTTCGATGCCGTGTTCAAGAGCTTGCTCAAGACTCGCAACCTGCCCGAGCTGCGTACCATCAAGCAGTATCACGACCATCCGGCTTATATCGCTGCGCTGGCCGACAGCGTGCGCAAGTACTGGATGGTGCACGGCAAGCCGGAGAAGCTCATCATGAGCTTCCATGGTATACCGCGCCGCAGCCTCGACCTCGGCGACCCTTATCATTGCTTCTGCCACAAGACCGGCCGCCTACTTGCCGAAGCGCTGGGATTGAATGCGCAGCAGTACATGGTGTGCTTCCAGTCCCGTTTCGGCCGCGCGGAGTGGCTCAAACCTTATTTCGCACCGACGTTGGAAGACCTAGGCAAGCAGCGGGTGAAGCGCGTCGACGTGATTTGCCCCGGTTTCTCCAGCGACTGCCTGGAAACGCTGGAAGAAATCGCCATGGAAGGCAAGGCCACGTTTCTGGCTGCGGGAGGCAGCGAGTACCACTACATTCCCGCCTTGAACGAACGCGAGGAATGGATCCAGGCCATGGTTGAGATCGTGAAGCCCCATCTTCAAGGCTGGGTCGAGCCGGAGCGTGTGCCTGATGCCGCCGAACTGGAACAGTCGCGATTGCGTGCTCTGGCGATGGGCGCTAAAAATTAATCAGAAACTAAGCGGTCATGCTTAAACAACAACGATGGCTTTGGGCGTTGGCAATTGCCACGCTGGGGATTTATTTCTGGGGATTGGGCAGCATTCCCCTGCTCTCGTTTAACGAAGCCAGGCGCGGCGTTCCCGTGCAGGAAATGCTCGCTTCCGGCGATTGGCTCATCCCCACGCTCAACCATCATTTGTACATCAGCAAGCCGCCGTTGCTGTATTGGCTGGCGGCGATTCCCGCGGTAGTGATCGGAAACGCCTCGGAGTGGGCGGTGCGCCTGCCGTCCGCCTTGGCCGCGTTGGGAGTCACCTGGTTTTCCTTTTTCGTCGTGCGCCGCCATTTCGGGCTTGCCGCTGCCGTAACGACAGTCGTCGTGCTCATCACCAGTGCCGGTTTTACCACGTTTGCCCGCCGTGCAGAGATCGAGATGCTGCTGGCCTCGTGCTGTTTCGCCAGCATACTGTCGGCGTTCGAATACATCTTCGGCAGCCATGACAGGAAATGGCTGAATCTGGCCTTTATATTTATCGGTCTGGCCTTGTTGACCAAGGGGCCGGTGGCCTTGCTGTTTTATGTTCCATTGATGTTGGTGTTCTGGTGGCGTTATCGCGTGCCGCAAGCGATGGAATGCCTAACACACTGGCGCGGCTGGCTGATCGCCCTGCTGATCGCCTTGCCCTGGTATCTGGCGGTTTCGCTCAAGTTGGGGTGGGATATCTGGGGTCATATCGTGGAAACCGATATGGCCGGTAAAATCGAACGCGCCCAGGCCGATCCGCTGTACCAATATCCGCTTTGGCTCATCGCCGATTTTCTGCCATGGTGCCTACTTGTGTTGCTGAATCCGACCAAGAATACTAGGCGGTGGCTGGACTCACCTAAAAGCGGCTTCATGTTGATCGCCGCCGTGATACCGCTGGTGCTGTTTTCACTGATGGCAAACAAGCACGCCAAATACCTTCTCCCGTCATACCCTGCATGGGCGATTTTATTCGCTCTGCTGGCGAGTGAGGTTTACCTGAAGCTGAGCTCCCAAAAGCAGCGCTGGGCTGTGGGCGGATGTGCAGTCTTAGTCGCGGCATTTTTCGTGTTTTACGCAGTCGGGGAGGCCAAGGTGTTCAAGCATCGCTACCAAGCACTGCCACAAATTGCCAAGACCTTTGTTCAATACCCGCAGGTACCCGTTTATGCCTTGCACGAGGTTGATCCGCGGGCGGTGTATTACCGCGGTCAGCCTATGCCGGTACTGGAAGCTGTCGATATTGCCCAGAAGGCGAGCGCAGGCGAGCGCTTTTTATTGTTCGTCGAAGAAAAATCGCTTGTTCCGAGTTTGAATCTATGCAAATTGGCCGAATTTTCGCCGTATCTTAAACAAGGCCATAGCGCCGCGATTTACGGCAGCGGAGCCCTTTGCAAGTAAGTCGGCGTTGCGTTCTTGCTATACTAGCGTTTTCGCATTAACCCTCTGAACGACATGATCGTAATTACTGGCGGCGCCGGCATGATAGGCAGCATGATCGCCTGGCATCTCAACACCCAAGAAGGGCGAGATGACCTCGTGATCGTGGATCGCTGCAAGCATCCCGAACAATGGCAAAACCTTTGCCATCGGCGCTACGCGGATTATCTGGACAAGGACGAGTTGCCAGGGTGGCTTGCGCAGAATCGCGGCAAGGTGACAGCGATCATCCATATGGGGGCCATCAGCGCGACCACCGAGCGCGATTTCAACCTGCTGGTGCAGGACAACTTCCGTTACAGCCAGCAACTGTGGAACTGGTGTGCGCAAAACGACGTGCCTTTCCTCTACGCCAGTTCGGCTGCAACCTACGGCGGCGGTGAGCAGGGGTACGACGATACGATGGAGACCTTGCGTCCGCTCAATGGCTACGGATATTCCAAGTATCTGTTCGACCAATGGGCGTTGCGGCAAGTCAAAACGGGCGCCGCCGTGCCGCCGCAGTGGTGCGGATTCAAGTTCTTTAACGTCTACGGTCCCAACGAATATCACAAGGAACGCATGGCCAGTGTGGCGTTCCACAGCTTCAATCAATTCCGCGATACCGGTACCGTCAAATTGTTCAAGAGTGACCGGCCTGAAGTGCAAGACGGCATGCAGCTGCGCGATTTCGTTTATGTGAAGGATGTGGCGGAGGTCGTCACTTTCTTCCTCAAGCACCCTGATCAATCCGGCATTTTCAACGTCGGTACGGGCGAGGCTCGTGCGTTCAAGGATTTGGCCACTGCGGTTATGACTAGCATGAGCCGCGAGCCCTCGATCACATGGATCGACATGCCGGACGATCTCAAGGGCAAGTACCAGTACTACACCCAGGCCAACATGACCAAATTGCGTGCCGCCGGCTACGACAAGCCTTTCCGAACGCTGGAAGACGGCGTTCGCGATTACGTTCAAAACTACCTGATGCAAGCCGATGCTTATTGCTGACACCATACGCAGCGCCATCAGCGCTCACCGCGACACCATCGCCCAATTGGACGCGCTCGTTCCCGAGATCGAGCGCCTTGCCAAAATGATGATGGAAACCTTGGAGCGGGGCGGAAAAATTCTCTGGATGGGCAACGGCGGAAGCGCAGCCGATAGCCAGCACATGGCCGCGGAATTCGTTGGTCGCTATGTGAAAGAACGGCGCGGATTACCTTCCATCGCGCTGACCACAGATACCTCCATTCTCACCTCTGTCGGTAACGACTACGGCTACGACTATGTCTTCGCTCGCCAGATCGAGGCCTTGTGTACCGAGAAAGACCTCGTGGTCGGCATCTCTACTTCCGGCAACAGTCCTAATGTGCTGCGTGCAATCGAAGCCGCAAAAGCCATTGGCGCGACAACCGTGGGTTGGACAGGCGAAGGCAAGGGCAAACTGGGCGAGCTGTGCGACATGACGCTGGCCGCACCCTCGAAGGTTACGGCACGTATCCAGGAAGCGCATATTCTGATCGGCCACATACTTTGCGAACTGGTAGACGATGCAAACACGCCTGATTGACACGATCAAGCGCAAGTTTGCGCCTGAGGGAGGCAGCACCACCGCATGGGCGCTGGTGATCGGCGATCTCATGCTGGATCGCTACCTCTGGGGCAAGGTGGAGCGCGTCTCTCCCGAGGCGCCCGTTCCCGTGGTGCTGCTCGATAAGGAAAACTGCCGTCCGGGCGGCGCCGCCAATGTCGCCGCGAATATTGCCGGACTGGGGCTCCATTGTCGTCTGCTGGGAACGGTGGGCAACGATGAGGCCGGTAGACAACTGGTCGATGCCGTTGGCCAGGTGGGAGTAGAAACTCATCACATCGTCAAACTGGCGGAGCGTCCGACGATTACCAAGACGCGAATCGTGGGTGGTCACCAGCAGATATTGCGTGTGGATCGCGAGTCATCAGAAATTTTTAATGCGGACGAGGCAGCAGCGCTGGAGCATGCCATTCGTCAGGCCATGGCTGACGATCCCGCTATTGTCGTGTTGTCCGATTACAACAAGGGCGTGCTGACGCCCGAAATATGCCAAGTCGTCATCGGCCTTGCAAGGCAAGCACGAATCCAAGTGCTGGTCGATCCTAAAGGTCGTGATTATTCCAAATACCGGGGCGCCACAGCACTGACGCCTAACCGCCGTGAAACCGCCGAGGCTTGCGGCGGCATTAGTGATATCGAGGCACTGCTGGATGCTGCAGATCATTTGCGCGTCGATTTGGCGCTCGATTTTCTGGCGGTCACGCGCAGTGAAGAAGGTATTTCTTTGATTGAAGACGGGCAGCGCATGCAAATTCCCGCCGTGGCCAAACAAGTGTTTGATGTTTCCGGCGCTGGAGATACCGTTATTGCAACGCTGGCAGCAGGCTTGGTCGCTAAACTCAGTCATTATGATGCCTTGCATCTTGCCAATTTGGCAGCTGGAATTGTGGTGGGCAAAGTTGGAACGGTTGCCATTACCGCAGAGGAATTGCTGGCGGAATTGGCAAATGAGGAAGTGCGTGAGCAGGCGGACAAGGTTTGCGATCTCGACCGCCTGCTGGTGCGTGTCGCCAACTGGAAGGCCGCAGGCAAAACTATCGTTTTCACTAACGGCTGTTTCGACCTCCTGCATAGCGGGCATGTGACTTATCTCGAACAAGCGCGCAAGCTCGGTCACAAACTCATTATAGGCCTCAACACCGACCGCTCTGTGAGCGCGCTTAAAGGACCCAGTCGACCGGTGATTCATGAGTCGGATCGTGCGCGTGTCCTCGCAGCGCTGGAATCGGTCGATGCGGTGACCCTGTTCGACGACGATACTCCGCTCAAGCTGATCGAGCTTATTCGACCGCACGTGCTCGTCAAGGGCAGCGATTACACTGAAGATCAAGTGGTGGGTGGCCAGGAAGTGAAATCCTGGGGCGGGCGAGTGGCGCTTGTCGATATTGTTCCAGGACGCAGCACCACGCGCATTATCGGCAAATTGGCGTCCGTAGAAAACCAGTAAGCATGGCTGAACGGATACTCGTCCTGGGGCCGTCCTGGGTAGGCGATATGGTGCTGGCGCACAGCCTGTTCCAGTCACTAAAAGCTCGGGATCCCCATGCTTACGTGGCAGTGGCTGCGCCCGGTTGGACACTGCCTCTGCTTTCCCGCATGCCCGAGGTAGACGAAGCGATTGCGCTGCCGTTCAAGCATGGAGAGTTTGCCTTGGGTGAGCGTATCCGGTTCGGTCAGAGTTTGCGCGACCGTCATTTCACCCAAGCTATCCTTCTCGTCAATTCTTTCAAGTCGGCAATTCTGCCGCTTGCTGCGCGGATTCCCATACGCACCGGTTTTCTTGGAGAGTTCCGTTACGGTTTGCTGAACGATATCCGGCCATTGGATAAGGCCTCACTGCCGAGAACGGTGGACCGTTTCTGTGTGCTCGGCCTGGAATCAGGCGAGAAGCTCCCTGCGACACTCCCTCAACCGCGGTTGGTCACAAATCCAGCGAACGCACATTCAGCATTGCAGAAGCTCGGCATTGCCGAGTCGAAATCACCGGTACTGGCGCTCTGCCCTGGGGCAGAGTACGGCTCGGCCAAGCGCTGGCCCGAGGCTTACTATGCAGAGGTTGCCAACCGGATGCTGGATTTTGGTTGGCAGGTATGGTTATTCGGCTCGGAAAAAGACCGCCCGGTTACAGCCACTATCAATCGTCTAACGCAGGGACGTTGTCAGGATCTTAGCGGTAGAACCAGCCTGGGTGAGGCAATCGACCTGATGGCGCTCGCCTCCGCCGTGGTGAGCAACGACTCCGGACTCATGCATGTTGCCGCCGCCTTGCAGCGGCCTCTGGTGGCCGTTTATGGATCCTCTGATCCATCGCATACCCCACCGATGAGCAATGAGGCAAAAATCCTCAGTCTGGGCCTTTCTTGTAGTCCGTGTTTCAAGCGCGAGTGCCCGCTGGGCCATTTGCGATGCTTGCGAGAAATTACTCCAGCGCAGGTCATTGAAAGCTTGCCAACCTTAGAGGTTGCGCAACGGTCATGAGCAATCCATTGAACCAGTTTTCCGCAAGCTCTCGTTTGCCTTGGCTTTGGGCTTTACTATCCTTGCCGCTGGCTATCTGGATGATGGTGCAATCGTACGGCAGCATCAATGTCGACGGGATTCTCTATATCGAAGTCGCAAGGAAATTCGATGCAGGAGAATGGCGTCAAGGCCTAGAACTCTACAATTGGCCGTTTTATCCCCTGTTGATGATGTTGGTGCACAAACTGGGGAATCTTGGGTTCGAAATGTCAGCGCATTTGCTCGACATGATGTTTTTTGCCGCGCTGACGGCCGGCCTGCTCACACTAGTGCGGGAAGTCGGTGGCGATCGCCCAGCGATGATTGCGGCAGGTGTCTTGCTTTTTGTTTCCTCCAGCATCGTCCGTACTTATCTTCCGATGGTGCTGCGAGACCCAGGTTTTTGGGCGTTTCATCTGTGGAGCATCGTCTTTTTCCTTCGGTTTTATCGCAGCCAACGCTGGAGTAATGCCTTAGGCTGGGGGATCACTGCTGCCGTGGCTGCATTGTTCCGGGTAGAGGGACTGACTTATCTGGCAGTTTTGCCGCTGCTCATTCTGTTTCAGCGACAAAATACTGACCGGGCGATGTCTTATATCAAGATGAACCTGCTGCTGATCCTGGCGGGCTGTGGGTTATTGATTGCTTGGTTGCTGCATCCTGCGTTGGATCTGCAAAAGATGGGGCGGCTGGGCGATCCTCTCCTGTTACTCCAGGGGGCCTATGAACAGTTGGCGCATGGCCTGCTTGAGAAAGCCCGGCTTTATGGAAACACGGTACTCGGCAAGTTCATCTCGGCTTATGGCATGGACGGCCTGCTGCTGACGTTGATTTACATCCTTGTGGCCAAAATTTCGACCTCTGCAGGTTGGCTACATCTATTGCTGGCGGGCTATGCCCGAAAATATCTGGAATCGGAAAAACTGCCTAAATTCCAGAACGTATTCGCTTGGCTGATTGCAATAGGCACAACACATGCGGCATTTATGCTTCTGAGCAGTTTTCTGCTCCCAAAGCGCTATTTGATGCCGATCGGCTTTGTCATCATCGTCTATGCCGCTTTCGGGCTGGCAGGGCTATATAGAACCTGGCACCAAAAGCCTTGGCATCTGCTATCCGATAATTGGAAGTTTCCTCTTGTTGCCGCGATACTAGGAATTCAGTTCGGCATGATGGTGGGTGTGTGGAATAAGGAGAAAACCGACGAACTGGATGCTGCCAAGTGGATGATATCCCATGCAGCATCCGGTAGTCGCATCTATGCGGATTCGCCACGTTTGCGGTATTACGCTGACGCCAGCCAACCTTTCCGCCGCGGTATGGTGCTCATGGAGGAGATCCAGCAGGTGTTCTCAACGAGGGAAGCAGCTCAATACGATTATTTGATGGTGCACGCTGATGGCGAACGACGGGAACTGACCGACTTTCTGTCCAGGCAACCGGCATTAACCCTTATGACTACCTTAAGTCATGGACGCGATTCGATCTCGGTTTACCGGGTGAGTCATTAGGTTCTAACCGGAGAAGACGGAATCCATGCGTATCCTGCATACCGAATCCAGTATCAATTGGGGAGGTAAGGAATTGCGAGCCCTGGAGGAAATCCGGTGGCTCAACGCCCACGGCCATGAAGCATGGATTGCTGCACGACCTAACGCCAAGATACTGGAATGGGCCCGGACTTGGAACGTGCCGTATTTCGAGGTGCCTTTCCGCGGCGCTGTTCTTCCCGCAGCCATGAGCCGGCTGTGGTCCTTGATGCGTCAGTATCGGTTCGATCTGGTGCATTGCCACGATGCTCACGATGCGATGCATGGCGCAGTGCTGCGTCTGCTGGGCGCGAAAGTGATCCGAACCTTGCATAGCGAAGGGATCAGCCGTCGCAAACTACAGCAACTGATCTGGCGGCACGGCAGTGATCGTGTGATCGTGGTTTCGGAAGTGCTGAAGCAGCGTCTTGTAGCGATGGGAGTATCGAGCACAAAAATCGAAGTCATCAACGAAGGCATCGATCTTGCCGAGTTCAATTTTCGGCGTACCGGAGACAAGATTCGCAGCGAGTTCAATATTTCCTCCGGCTGCAAGGTT
Source organism: Novimethylophilus kurashikiensis (assembly GCF_003112435.1). Taxonomy (GTDB): domain Bacteria; phylum Pseudomonadota; class Gammaproteobacteria; order Burkholderiales; family Methylophilaceae; genus Novimethylophilus; species Novimethylophilus kurashikiensis. The sequence continues at coordinate 252,914 of NZ_BDOQ01000003.1, read as the reverse complement.
CTGACTAATATCGGCATGATTCGGCCGAACAAGGGGCAACGTTATCTGGTGGAGGCAGCCGACGCCATTGTGGCGGCTATTCCAGATGTGCGTTTTTTATTGGTGGGCGAAGCCACACGAATGGAATTCGATGAGGAACTTAAGAGCAGTCTGGCGGCGTGTTCCCAGCGTGATAAGTTCGTACTGACCGGTTACAGGACTGACGTAGCCGACTTTATTGCGGCATCGGATTGCGTGGTGATCAGCTCGACAGCAGAGGCCCATTCCCGCGTAGTCCCGCAAGCATTCGCCATGAAACGGCCTGTGGTGGCCACCGATGTCGGCGGCTTGCCTGAACTGGTCAAGCCCGGAGTGACCGGCACCCTGGTGCCGGCTGCTGATCCAGCCGCGCTGGCTGAAGCGGTCATCAGTACATTGAAGGCTGATAACAGTTCGATTTTGGATAATGCCTATTCCATGGCGCTGGAGCGATTCCAGATCGATGGCATGATGCAGCGAACGCTGGCATGCTATGAGCGGGCGCTGGGCACTAATCGTTGAATCACTAAAGGCGGTTGCGATGCGTTCGATTCCAATCTTCATGTACCACAACATCGGGCAACCTGCGTCCGAGGACCGCAAGCCTCGGCTATATGTGCAGACCAAGGCTTTTGCCTGGCAAATGGCATTGCTGCGCTTGTTGGGGTATCGCGGTATCTCGATGAACGAAGCCATGCCTTATTTGCGCGATGATGCAAAAGGCAAGGTGGCGGTCATCACTTTCGACGACGGTTATGCCGATACGTTGGATGCGGCCCTTCCGATCTTGCAGCGTTACGGCCACACCGCCACCTGTTACATGGTTAGCCAGCGCATGGGGCAGCACAACAATTGGGATGCGGATTTAATTGGCGCGCGCAAACCGTTGATGAACGAGGAGCAACTGCTGAAATGGAGTGCTGCGGGCATGGAGGTGGGGGCACATACGCAAACTCACCCGCATTTGCCGGATTGCGACGCTGATAGTCTTCAGCGCGAGATCGCCGGCTCCAAAGCAGACTTGGAATCCCTGCTGCAAAAGCCGGTGACGCAGTTCTGCTATCCCTACGGCTCCCTTGATGCTCGCGTGGTCGAGGCGGTGCGTAAGGCCGGGTATGAAGCGGCGACTACCACAGCGCGCGGAATAGCGAGCATCGGTGACAATCCATACTTGCTGCCTCGGGAACGCCCCAGATTTTCACGTATTCTCTTTAAACTCGGTTTGGGCATAGGCTGACTGAAGTTTGCAGCCTCAATTCGTATTTTTCTTAAAAAACCCTGAAACGGAAATGTAGCCGATGCAAACTAATGAGGGGCGTTCGCCGACCATTCTTGGAGACCAGGTACTTCTCGTCGCTGCCAGTCATACGGGAAACAATATCTTTTGTACTCCGGCAATCCGTTTTCTCAAAAAACATTACCCTGGAACCACTTTCGATCTGGTGGCGTTGAACAAGAAAAGCGCGGAAGTGTTTTATGGCAATCCGGATATCCGTACGCTATTGATCTCGGACAGCAAGCGCAAACTGGCAAAGCTGGCCGAACAGTATTCTCAAGTGATCTGCTTGTACTATAAATCCATCGATGCCGTATCCGGAATCAAGAAGAATCTGGTCTCGGTTCCGCCGCTGGTTTCCGGGGTACATCATGCAGAGCAGGTGTTGCAGTTCGTTGCCGGCTACACAGGGTATCCGTTGACCGATGAAGATCGTGCCTATGTGATTGGGAGAGGAGTGAATGGACATCCTTCTCCGCTCGCCAATGTCGGGATCAAGCCAGACGACATCTTGATCTGCATGCACCTGGGCTGTGCCAGGACGGCTATCCACGGATGGAAGTTCTTCTACCGAAGGCAAGCGACGCATCAAAAACTGTGGCCGGTCGATCGCTACATCGAATTGGCCAATCGCCTGATTGACGCAGACTCACGGATACGATTCGTGATTACCGGAACCAAGCATGAGTCGTTTCTCGGTAAACGCTTCGAGCAAAGCGTTCCCGGTACGATTAATTTGATCGGAAAGACTGATGTTCCGGAACTATTCAAGCTGATGAGCGAGGTGAACCTGTATATCTCGCAGGACTGCGGTGTGTTGCATGTTGCTTCAGGGTCTAACGTCCCCCTCGTTGGACTCTTCGGACCTACCAATCCTGCGAACACTGGCCCGTATCCCGTCAAGCAGAACCATGCGGTGATCAAGAAGGAATCGATGGATGATATCGATACGGCAGAGGTAGCGGCTGCAGCGTTGAATCTGCTGAAAGCTTTCCCGCGAGCGAAAGAAGCTTAATTTTTGGAAAGCGTTTCTCGCGCAACGATGCTTTCCGCATCTAGCCGATGTTTCTGGCCCAGGTAGTCGGATTGGGACACGAGGCCGAGCAGTCGGCGCAGCCCGAGTTGGATGCGTTTAAAGGCAGTCGTCATCAAAGACATGCGGGCGATGTGAGCGACATCCCTCGCATCGTAATGTTTTCTGCAGAAGAGAAAAAATCCCCGTTTTTTGCGTAGAAACTTCTCCAGCGTTGGGGAGCTCTGTTCGCTAGCCCCACCGATATGCGTGATCTTGGCCGAGGGGTAGTAGGCGATGCTGTAGCCGGCGAGTCGCGCGCGCAGGCAAATATCGATATCCTCTCCGTAGAGAAAATAATCCGGGTCGAATCCGCCCAATTGATTGTAAACAGGTTTGCGCAGCATAATGCAGGCACCCAGGATCCAGGCATATTCGCCCGGCAGAGCCTTGAGCTTGGAAGTATGTTTCAGGCGCGATTCTGATGGATAGCGCTGTCGCGGTAGTACGTATTTGCGCTTGGACGGTTCATGGACTTGCGGGCCGGCAATTCCAATCTTTGGGTTTTCCAAGAGAAAATCCGCCAAGGTGGCAACCGCCGTATCCTCCAGCAGAACCGCATCCGGGTTGATCAGTAGCAATATGTCGCCGCGAGCGGATGTAGCCGCCAGATTGTTGGCGCGGCCGAATCCCAGGTTTTCCCGACTTTCGATAAGAGTGATGCGCTCTCCGAATGTCGTGCGGAGAATGTCGACACTGTCATCACGGCTGGCGTTGTCGACGACGATAATATCGAGCTCGACAGCCGTTTGCTTCAGCAGGGAGGTGATGCATTCGACAGCATGCTCCCCCGAATTGTAGTTAACGATGAGCGCAGAGACTCGCAATGGGTTGCTGTCCCGGCTCATGCTGTTTCTTTGGTGACCAGCACGTCTTCCATAATCAAATACTGCAAATCTGACCCGAAGAACATGTTGAGCGCATCCTCCGGGCTGCACACCATGGGCTCGCCTCGACGGTTGAGCGAGGTGTTGAGCACGACCGGGTTGCCTCGACGTTTCTCGAGTTCTTCGATTAACCGGTAATAGCGCGGGTTGGTATCCATGGTGACGACTTGGGCTCGTGCCGTCCCGTCTTCATGTACGACTTCGGGAATGCGCGGTTTCCATTGTTCGGCCACGTCGAAAGTGAACGTCATGTAAGGCGCTGGATGGTTGGTACCGAGGATATCGGCAGCGGCCCGATCCAGCATGGACGGGCAGAAGGGCCGCCAACGTTCGCGGTATTTGATCTGGGCATTGATACGATCAGCCACGCCAGGGTGGCTGGGGTCGCCGAGGATACTGCGGCAGCCCAAGGCACGAGGGCCGAACTCCATGCGCCCCTGGAACCAGGCGAGCGGATTGCCTCCTGCCAAAATCTCCGCGCCCTTTGCTGAGGCATCGTCGATACGTTGCCATTTAGGCTTGGAAGGATGGATTTCGCAGGCGGCAATACATTCTTCGGTTGTGAAGGCTGGACCGAGATAGGCATGACGCATAGGCTCTACCTTTTCACCCATTTCCGCAGCGACATAAGTTGCGGCACCGAGAGCAGTCCCGGCATCGCCGGAAGCGGGTTGTACGAACAACTCTTTAACACCGGGCATGGCGATGATGCGCTGGTTGAGCTTAACGTTGAGCGCTACGCCGCCTGCCATCGCAATACGGCCGGTTTCGCGGATGATGTCGCCGACGTAATGATCGATGAGCTTGAGCGAAACGTCTTCCAGCAGTTGCTGTACCGCCGCGGCGTAATGGATATACGGATCGTCGATTTCGTCGCCGTTACGTTTCGGCCCCAGCCAGTCCACCAACGCTTTGGCGAAATAGTAGCCTTTACCGTTTTCCTTGTAGCGGCGAAGGCCGACAACGTTGATGAGCTTGGTGTTGACGCGAAAATTCTCGCCGTCGAATTCCAGTAGTCGCGATAGGTCGTATTTCTTGGGGTCACCGTAAGGCGCCATCCCCATGACCTTGAATTCGCCATCCAGCATTTCGAAGCCGAGATATTCGGTAATTGCGCCGTACAGACCGCCAAGTGAATCGGGATCGAAGAATTCCTTGATCTTGTGGATCTTGCCGTTTTCGCCATAGCCGAAGAAGGTGGTGGCGTACTCGCCCTTGCCGTCGATACCAACAATCGCGGTTTTTTCCTTGAATCCGCTCAAGTGGTAGGCGCTACTGGCATGGGCCAGATGGTGTTCCACGGGAACGAAGCGGGCCTTGCTCAGGCCGAGTTCCTCCATGAGTTTCAGTACGCCGTCTCGATTTCGGCGGAAACGTCGATTGCCGTTGAAGATCGCATCGAGCGCGCGGTCCGGGGCGTACCAGTAACGTTTGGCGTAGTGCCAGCGAGCAGGGGACGTCAGCGGAATTTCGGCATAGGGGAACGCAACGATGTCCACTTGATCGGGGGTGATGCCGGCTTCGCGCAGACAGTATTTTGCTGATTCCAGCGGGTATTTGCCTTTGGCGTGCTTGTCGCGCAAAAAGCGCTCTTCTTCGGCTGCGGCAATTAACTTGCCGTCTACTAGGATGGCGGCAGAAGCATCGTGCCCCACGGCACCGGATAAACCCAGAATAATCATTGTTGCTTGTCTCTTATTACCCCGGCCAATACCGGGTCTTTTCCATAAACCTTGAGCAGGGCGTGCTGCATGAGTTCGAAGGTCGCTGCATCATCGACCCAGTTTTTGAGCAATCGCCGCAGGTCTCGTGCATGACGTCGCTTGAACAGCCAGTCGCAGCGGTACTCCTTGAGGCTGTCCAGGTCGATCAGCACGGGAGTGCCGTCGACGATTTTGATATTGGTCGCCTTGAGGTCGCCGTGGGCAAAGCGCAAACGCTGCATCTTGCGCAGCAATTGCGCGACCGAATATGCGGTTTGCTGTCGCTGCGGTGCGTCGCCTTGCGCCATCCATTCCGTCAAGTCCGGCCCTTCTACGTATTCGGCCAGGAACCAGGCACGACCGCGCAGGATGCCGCGGCGTTCCTCAACCATGGCAACAGGCGCCGCGACGGCGATACCCGCCAAGCGTAGCCGGAATGTATTCGACCACGACAAAGCTGCCCGCGATTTCCGCAATGCCCGACCCAAAGCATGGCGCAAATTCTTGATATTGTACCGTTTGACGACGATTTTGCGCCCGTCGAGTTCAGTCAGGCCAACCGTGCAGGTGTTGCCGGATTTGAGTCGCTCGCCATCCGCCAGCTGTGCGTCCAGGTCTTGCAGCAATGCATCGGCCTGGACGACCCAAGGGCGGGCGATGGCTACAAATCGGTCATGGCGGCGCTCGACGTGAACGTCGGTACATTCACGCAGTACCTTGCGGTCGGCATATTCCGTCGAGACTTCATGACGTACGCGCCGGACCTCCGATAAGAGCCGGTGCAGTTGCTTTGGATTCGAGTCCCAGCCTCGTTCGATACAGTAAGCCTCATAAAGGCAGTGCATACTATCGTCATCTGTAGCATCCAGCTTCGACCAAAGCGTTGCGATGTTTCTCAGTTCGCGCTGGTGCCGTCGCCAATGGCCCAACAAGCGTATGCCGTCGCCGTCCAGGGTATGGATGCGGTCGTCTTCGACGAGAAAATTCTTGAGGTACAGGTCTGTCTGGACTATGCCTGCATTGTGATGCTGGGCTACGGTCCGGGTGAGTGTCAGTGCGAGTTGCAGCCGTTCCTCATGTGCTTTTAATCCCTGCATGATGACATCGGCGTTATCCGCGGGAATTGCTTGATAGATCAGCACCTCGCACTCGGAAAGCGATTCTGCGTGCAGCAGTGGAGGGGTTGCCAGTCGATCTGCAGCAAGCCATTCCACGCCTTGCCGGTCACGATTGGCATGGCGGCGAGCGTGGGGGCCGAGAAAGAGTTTGGCGTATACGCCTTGGCCATGCCACAAGCCCTCGCACACCAGCCGCTTCCCTGGAACGCGCCGCACGATGCGGATGCATTCAAGCATGCCGCCTTGGCTTAGCGGCAAGACGAATGGGCGATCTCCAGAGACGGAGAGGCCTGCCAAATCCGGCATCACGGTTTGTGTTGCAGCCTGCATAACTTGAGCTCGTCGGCTTCTGCAACCACGTCGACCATGCTCCCCGGTACCGTGGGGGCGACATGAGTAATCAGCCAAACCGTTCCTGTTTTCTGGACCAGGGTTTGCAAGGCTTCGTTCTTGACGGGAGGGATGACGCGATGCGCATAGAACGAAAGTGCACCGTCGCCAGGCGCGGATTGATAAAGCGGCGCCGCATTCCCCGCCGCAGTCAAAACGGTTTGTGCCGCCACTTTGCGCGGCTCTTTGGAAAGTTGCTCGTCGCTGTAGAGGTAAGTCATGGCTGCGATGCCCGCAACGAACAAGACCGGGGCTGAAATATCCGTACGCAATACGCGGTGCAACAAAAGCGGCAACAAGGGCAACAACAGCCAAAGCGCAGCGGAAATCCCGGCTTTTACCAGGATGTAGCCCACGCCCATGGCTGCGATTGCGGTGAAGAGGTAAAACAACCCCTGATTGACGCCGGCAAAACGGCCATGGGTGCTAGTGAGGTAGTACCCTAGAATGACGGCGAGCGGCGGTGCGAACAAGAGGGCGTACTGCATCTGCTTGTTGATCGTGGCGGTCAGCAGGACGAACACGACCGCAAGCCAAATCCAGGCGAATTTCACATGCGCAGGCAGCGAGGATGTCTCCCGAGAACGATAAGCCGCCCAACCTGCCGGAATCAGCAAGAAGCCCCAGGGCGCGAAAAATTCCAAGATATGGGGGGGATACCACCAAGCGGGCTTGGCGTGGGTGCCGCTCACGAAGGTTTCGTCGACCTGCTTGGTGACGAAATAATGCACCGCATCCGGACGTTTCCACACTAGCCACGCATACCAGCCGAAAGCGGTCACGAGGAGCAATACGATCCCCGTCAGACTGAAGCATTGCTTGAACGCCCCAAGCCGCTTTTCCATCCATCCATAACCCAGCAGCGTCAGCAGCGGAATGGCAAGCGCCGCAGGTCCCTTGCTCAAGAACCCCAGGCCCAGCGCCAGGCCAAACAAGGTTTGCAAGCCCTTGTTGCCCCCGTGTAGAAACACTTGGTAGCCGATCAAGCAAGCTGCGCTGATAAAGAACAGCAGAATCGCATCCGCTTCACCGCTACGACCGTAACGAATGCCGATATAACTTGCTGTCAGCACCAGCGCGGTATTGGCGGCCGCCTTGATGCCGGTCTCGCGCTGTACCCAAGTAAACAACAGCATGGCTGTCAGCAAGCTGAAAAGTACTGCCGGTAGACGTGTCGTCGTTTCGTCGATGCCGCCGATTTCGTAGCTGGCAGCGGTCAGCCAGTAAGGCAGCGGCGGTTTTTGCAGGCGGAGTTCGCCGTTGTAGTGCGGCATGTCCCAGTTGCCGCTGGCGATCATTTCGCGCGCGGTTTCAGCAATCCGGACTTCCTGGATTTTATAGACAGGCCGCGAGCCCAAGCCGATCAGCAGCGTGGGCAGCAGCAGGGCGAGGATGACGAGGAGAGCTTTGAGGGAAGGAGTCAAAGCCGACTTTCTATATCGGGCCAGCGGCCATGAAACTTGTGGTAGAGCTTGCGCGCTCGCTGCGTCACCGTTGCCCAGAATGACGCTTCTGCCTTAAGCGATTGCAAGCTGCCGCGGTAACGGCGCACGAAGCGTAGATAATCGCGCCGGTTCAGTCCCGCATCCATGGCCGAGAAATAAAGCGCCGCGATGTCTTTCATTCGAGCGGCGGGTTGGATGACCGTGCGTATGCCTACACGATGCAGGTCGAGCAGGTAGAGCTGGATGGCGTCTTCGGTCAGCAGGGCACCATCGAGGCAAAAATGGCAGATATAAAAGTCGCGATGGTTGAGTCCGTGGTCGTGCAGGATGCGAGCGATGTCGGCAACGGCCTGGATCAGGCGGCGCTTGAAATGCGGATGCGGGGGGAGCGTGGCCCAGTCGCGGCAAAAGTCTTCCAGTGACAGGATATTGCCCAAATCGCGAGTGATCACGAAGGAACGGCGCTTGGCTGGATTCCAGCCGCGGCTTGCGTAAGCTACGCCGGGCGTTGTATGAAGACCGAGTTCATGCAAGCGATGAATGGCGCGCCATTCCGTATCGGCGCCGAGAATGGGCAGCCGCGCCGTCAGCAAGTTCTTGAAAATCTCTTTCCAGCCCACGCCGAAGTGCTGCTTGATGAAATAAGACTGCCCCCCGAGCGTGACCCGGATCGTCTTGCGCCCAGGCACGTCGCGGAACACTTGGCCTTGCATGGCCATGATGTGCTCGAACACATCTCCTGCCGGAAGCAATGCCCGGAAGTCGGCAGGAATATGGTCGGGGGTTTGAGGGTGAAAAATGCTCATGCGTGTTTAGCCGCGGCGAGTTGTTCGAGCAGATCGGCTTCGGCCGTTGGGGAAAAACGTGCGGCGATATCGCCCGTATAGCGCAGGCCGTTTTCGCGCCAAGGCGTGCGGTCGGCTTCCAGGATATGGGCCAATGCCCGGTTCAGGTCGTCCTGGTTGAACGGCTCCGGCAGCACGGCACCGGCCTTGGCTGCCTCGATATGGGGTGCATAACCGCAGATATCGGTCACGATGACGGGGAGACCGGCGGTCATGGCCTCGATCAAGACCAGCCCGGCCAATTCGGAGCGGGCCGCATGGACGAAAACATCGGCCCCCATCATTAAGCGCGGCACGTCGGGACGTCCGCCTGTGAGGATGAGGCGGTTTTCGATACCCAGTCTGCGTGCTAATGCCAGCATGCCCTCCGGTTTATCCTCGCCTACAGCCAGAATCCAGGTGTTGTTGCGAAGCGGCTCGGGCAATGAAGCGGTCCCAGTGATAGTGCGGTCCAGGCCCTTGCGGATGAAGGCCGAACCCACCATGAGGACGATATTCGCCTGCTCCGGTAGACCAAATTCCAGGCGGACTTCGCGTCGTGTCGTATCCCGGTCGATTCCCGAAAATGCTTGCGCAGGAATATTAGGCGGCAATACGTGGAAGCGCTCGTCCGGAGTCTGGTACCAGCGCTGGAAAATCGTTTTCTCGCGCGGCGATAGCGAGAGGATATGACACCCGCTTTCTTGCGACATGACAGCCTTTTCGCTGGCCGCGAAGAAACGGTATCGGCCGGAAAGCCTATACAGGCAATTACGCTCGGTGTACGCGCGCTCGATGAAACAAGGATCGGCAGCGTAATACGCGTCGAGTCCCGGCATGCGGTTGAAGCCCACCACGATATCCGGCCGGTCGATGGCCAATTGTGCCGTGATGGCGGCGATCAGCTGCTGGTGGCGCTGATGGTTAAGAAATCCGGAATAAGGAAGAATCGCCACCTCGATATTTTTATGAGGCCGTTCGCCATGCCATTGGCCGGTGTAGATCTTCACCTGATGGCCGCGCGCCGCACAATCCCGGGCAATGCGCAACATATCGCGCTGGGCGCCGCCGTAGGGGAAATATTTAAAAATGACGAAAGCGAACTTCATCCAAGCGCAAGCGCGGCCCTGATCCAGAAAAACATGAATTGTATGCGAAAATAAGCCCCGCCCGAATCATTCCAATAACCTGACTCCATGCCGCGCCTGCTTATCGTCAAAACGTCCTCTTTGGGCGACATCGTCCACAATCTGCCTGCCGTTACCGATATTCATCGTCAGTTTCCAGAGATGCAGATCGATTGGGCGGTCGAGGATGGTTTTGCCGAGATTCCCCGATTGCATCCGGCAATTTCCGAGGTGATCCCGGTTTCCCTGCGTCGCTGGCGGCGCGGGCTGTTGACTGCTCGCACCTGGAAGGAGATCGCTGCCTGCAAGCAGCATTTGCAGGATCGGCATTACGACCTGGTGCTGGATAGCCAGGGCTTGCTCAAGAGTGTCCTGATCGCCTCCTGGGCCAAGGGTCCGATGCATGGCTACAGCATGGGGTCGGGCCGCGAGCCCTTGCCTGCGTTGTTTTATCGGCATCGGCACAAAGTGCTGTGGGAGCAGCAAGCCGTGGTGCGCATCCGTAAGTTGGCTGCTTTGGCATTGGGATACCCCTTGCCGGAAACGCCGCCCGATTACGGTATCGAGATCCCCAGCGAAATGTTGCCAATCGCGCTGTCGTCTCAATATGTCGTCGCCTTGCATGGTACAAGCCGCGATTCCAAACTCTGGCCGATAGAACACTGGACGGCCCTTGGCAAGATATTAGCCGAGCACGGATTGGTGCTGGTGCTGCCGTGGGGGAATGTCGGGGAACAACAGCGGGCGCAGCATATCGCGACGCAGGTTCCGGAAGCGTTAGTGTTGCCGAAGTTGGGCTTGCGGCAACTCGCCAATGTATTGGGGCATGCCGTCGCGGCTATCGGTGTGGATACCGGGCTGGTGCATCTGGCGGCAGCGCTCAAGACGCCAACCGTCGCGATTTATACCGATACCGATCCAGCCTTGACCGGCGTGCTGGGCACGCACTCGTCCCTGTTCCGCAACCTGGGCGGTATCGGCAAAGTACCCTCGCCGGTGGAAGCACTTTCTGCACTGAATACCCTCAAGCCCGACCTGTATTTGCCGATATCCTGATACGGCGGTTCCGCCGTGTTGATATTTGAGCAAGGCGGCGAATATGAAGATTTCCGAATCTACCGTGCTGCTGGCTTCCAGCCATCAGGCCAGCGAGCAGCACAGCGTCAAGCAATCCCTGCGGGTATGGTCCGATCGCCCGGCTTCCAGTGCTGGTAACCCATCGACCGTTGTTAATCTGTCTGACCAAGGCAAGGTTCAGGCGAGTAGCGATTCCTCGGATGAGGATCGCTTGGATCCCAAGCTCAAAGTCCTGGTGCGTATCGTCGAGGCCTTCCTGGGCAGGAAAATCAAACTGGTCAGCGCGGCCGACTTGCAGGCTATGCAGGCGCAAGGAGCCCAAAATTCCAACGCTGCGCCGGCATCTACTACGCCTCAACGTCTAGGCTGGGGTATGCAGTACGACCAGGTCGAGACACACAGTGAATCGGAACAAACCAGTTTTGCCGCCCAAGGCGTGATCAAGACCGCCGACGGCAAGGAAATTCAATTCGATCTACAGCTTTCCATGGCGCGTTCGTTCCAGAGCCAGGACAGCCTTTCCGTCCAGGCCGGCGATGCGCCGCGAACAAAGGATCCGTTGGTCATCAATTTTGACGGCACCGCGGCGGAACTGACGTCTACCAAGTTCTCGTTCGACCTTAACAGCGACGGTACACAAGACCAGATGTCTTTCGTCGGACCGGGCAGCGGATTTCTTGCGCTCGACCTCAATGGCAACGGAAAAATCGATGACGGCAGCGAGTTATTCGGTGCCAAGAGCGGCAACGGGTTTGCCGACCTGGCCAAATACGACGGGGACGGTAACCACTGGATCGATGAAAACGACGCGGTCTTTGCCAAGCTGTTGGTGTGGTCCAAGGATGCCCAGGGCCAGGATAAGCTCCAAACCCTGGCGCAGCGCAATGTCGGCGCGCTTTATCTCGGCAGCGTCGCTACCCCCTTCTCGGCAAAAGATGCTGAGAACCAACTTCAAGGCCAGGTACGCAGCAGCGGCGTCTATCTCCAGGAGAACGGTGCAGTAGGCACGTTGCAGCAGGTGGATTTAGCCGTCTAAGCGCTTTCTTTACCTCATCTTTATTCCGGCCCGGCTCGAAATTTTTATCGAGCCGGGCTTGTTTTTTTTCGACTCGTCTCCATGTTGGAAAACACGTGATTAATGGACGAGGAATTTTCATGTCGCAACAAAACCAGACCCCGGAACAGCCTACCGAAGAACAATTGCTGTCCGCGGCTGCAGGCGAAGCACCTGCTGCCCAGCCAGCGCCAAGCCAGGTCGAAGTCATGCCCAGCAACGAAGAAATGCTGCGCGAAGCCGAGCGCAAAGCGCAGGAGCATTACGATGCCTGGATGTACGCCAAGGCCGAAGGCGAAAACATCCGCCGCCGTGCCCAGGACGATATCGAAAAAGCGCGCAAGTTCGCGCTGGAGAAATTCTCCTCCGAACTGCTGGCGGTAAAAGACAGCATGGAAGCCGCGCTCAATGTCGAGACCGGCACGGTCGAGAGCTACAAGAACGGCGTGGAATTGACGCTCAAGCAGCTCACCAGCGTATTCGAGAAGTTCAATGTGGCCGAAGTCGGCAACGTGGGCGAGAAATTCGACCCGCACAAGCACCAGGCCATCAGCATGGTGGAATCCGACGCCGAAGCCAATAGCATCATCAGCGTGCTGCAAAAGGGCTACACCTTGCACGACCGCGTGCTGCGTCCCGCGCTGGTGGTGGTTTCCAAGGGTAAGAGCTAAAACTGCACTTAAGCGCTTGAAAAATAGCGCATCGTCTACATATAACAAACATCTTAAAAGACTTAATGTAAGGAACAGAACATGGGAAAGATTATTGGTATTGACCTGGGTACGACCAACTCTTGCGTTGCTGTGATGGAAGGCGGCAAGCCGCGTGTGATCGAGAACGCCGAAGGCGCTCGCACCACGCCGTCCATCATTGCCTATCAGGACGACGGTGAAGTCTTGGCTGGCGCGCCTGCCAAGCGTCAAGCCGTTACCAACCCCAAGAACACGCTGTATGCGGTCAAGCGCTTGATCGGCCGCCGCTTCGAAGAGCAGGCCGTGCAGAAGGACATCGACTTGATGCCCTACGCCATCGTCAAGGCCGACAACGGCGACGCATGGGTGGAGGTGCGCGGTCAGAAAATGGCGCCGCCGCAAATCTCCGCCGAAGTGCTGCGCAAGATGAAGAAGACCGCCGAGGACTATCTGGGCGAAGAAGTGACCGAAGCCGTGATCACCGTGCCGGCTTACTTCAACGACAGCCAGCGCCAAGCTACCAAGGACGCCGGCCGCATCGCCGGCCTGGAAGTGAAGCGCATCATCAATGAACCGACCGCAGCCGCGCTGGCTTTCGGTATGGACAAGCAGGAAGGCGATCGCAAGATTGCGGTGTACGACCTGGGCGGCGGCACGTTCGATATCTCTATCATCGAAATTGCCGAGCTCGACGGCGAACATCAGTTCGAAGTGCTGTCCACCAACGGTGACACCTTCCTGGGCGGCGAAGACTTCGACAATCGCTTGATCGATTTCCTGGCTGACGAATTCAAGAAGGAAAACGGTCTCGACCTGCGCAACGACCTGCTGGCCAAGCAGCGCCTGAAGGAAGCGGCCGAAAAGGCCAAGATCGAGTTGTCTTCCAGCACCCAGACTGAAGTCAACCTGCCGTACATCACGGCGGATGCCACCGGTCCAAAGCATCTGGTCGTTAAGATCACCCGTGCCAAGTTCGAAAGCCTGGTCGAGGACTTGATCGAACGCTCCATCAAGCCTTGCGAAATCGCCATGAAGGATGCCGGCGTCAAGCTGTCCGATATCTCCGACGTGATCCTGGTCGGCGGCCAAACCCGCATGCCCAAGGTGCAAGAGAAGGTCAAGGAATTCTTCGGTCGCGAACCGCGCAAGGACGTGAACCCGGACGAAGCCGTGGCTGTCGGTGCTTGTATCCAGGGCGGCGTGCTGCAAGGTGAAGTGAAGGACGTGCTGCTCCTGGACGTGACCCCGTTGTCCCTCGGTATCGAAACCATGGGCGGCGTGATGACCAAGATCATCCAGAAGAACACCACGATCCCGACCAAGGCTTCGCAAGTGTTCTCCACCGCCGAAGACAACCAGTCTGCTGTGACCATCCACGTGCTGCAAGGCGAGCGTGAAATGGCTTCCGGCAACAAGAGCCTGGGCCAGTTCAATCTGGGCGATATCCCGCCGGCACCGCGCGGCATGCCACAGATTGAGGTGACGTTCAACATCGACGCCAACGGTATCCTGCACGTGTCCGCCAAGGACAAGGCGACCGGCAAGGAAAGCAACATCACCATCAAGGCGAGCTCCGGTTTGAGCGAAGAGGAAATCCGCCGCATGGAAGAAGATGCGGCTGCCCACGCCGAGGAAGACAAGAAGCTGCGCGAACTGGTCGATGCCCGCAATGCGGCCGACGGCATGGTGCATAGCGTGAAGAAGTCCCTCTCCGAGCACGGCGACAAGCTGGACGCCGGCGAGAAGGAAAAGATCGAAGCTGCATTGAAGGAAGTCGAGGAAGTGCTCAAGTCCGATAACAAGGACGAGATCGAAGCCAAGACCAACGCCTTGATGGAAGCTTCGCACAAGCTGGCCGAGAAGATTTACGCCCAGCAGCAACCTGAAGGCGGTGCCGAAGCCGGCCATGCGCATGCGGAAGCCGAGAAGAACGCATCCGACGACAACATCGTCGATGCGGAATTCGAAGAAGTCAAAGACGAGAAGAAGTAATCCAGTCGTGAGCTTGAAGTGAAGAGCCGAGAGTCGGGCAGCCTGCCCCTCTCGGCGCTTCACCTTGTTCTCGGCTCACCGCTCTCTACTCTCGACTAGAAAATTATGGCAAAAAAAGATTATTACGAAGTTCTCGGCGTAAATCGCGATGCGTCGGACGACGAGATCAAGAAGGCTTATCGCAAGCTGGCGATGAAATACCATCCGGACCGCAATCCGGATAATCCCAAGGCTGAAGAACAGTTCAAGGAAGCCAAGGAAGCCTACGAGATCCTGTCGGACGCGCAAAAGCGAGCGGCCTATGACCAGTATGGCCATGCCGGGGTTGACCCCTCAGCCGGTGCCGGTGCGGGGGCGCATGGCTTCGGCAATTTCGCGGATGCGTTCGGCGATATCTTCGGTGACATCTTCGGCGGCGCGGGCGGCGGCGGACGCCGTTCCAACGTCTATCGTGGCGCGGACTTGCGCTACAACATGGAAATTTCGCTGGAAGACGCGGCGCGTGGCACGGAAACCAAGATTCGCATCCCGGTCATGTCAGAATGCGAAACCTGCCATGGTTCCGGCGCCAAGCCGGGCACGCAACCTACCACGTGTACCACGTGCGGCGGCCATGGCCAGGTGCGCATGCAGCAAGGTTTCTTCTCCATCCAGCAGACCTGTCCCAAGTGTCACGGCAGCGGCAAGATGGTGTCATCTCCTTGCCCGACCTGTCACGGCGACGGTCGCGTCAAGCAGCAGAAGACGCTGGCGGTGAAGATTCCCGCCGGGGTGGACGAGGGCGACCGCATTCGTCTGACCGGCGAAGGCGAAGCCGGCGTCAACGGCGGGCCTCCGGGCGATTTGTACGTGGTGGTGCATCTCAAGAAGCACACCATTTTTGAACGCGATGGCGGCGATCTGCACTGCGAAATGCCGATCAGCTTTACGACCGCGGCTTTGGGCGGCGAGATCGAAATCCCCACGCTGGACGGTCACGCTAAGATGAAGATTCCGCCCGAGACTCAGACCGGTGCGGTGTTCCGATTGCGCAGCAAGGGCATCAAGGCATTACGCAGCAGCGAGCATGGCGATTTGATGTGTCATGTGGTGGTGGAAACGCCGGTCAAGCTGACCGACCGTGCCAAGGAGCTGTTGATCGAACTGGAGAAGATCAACCAGATGGATGCTTCCAAGCATAATCCTCGCGCCAAGTCATGGATGGCCAAGGTCAAGGATTTCTTCCAGTAGTTGGATTGATCCTCGAGTAATCCCCCAGACTGCGGGAAAAGTCAGATGGCAGGTTTGCCACCTGGCTTTTTCCGCGGTTTTCCTTTTTTGGTTTTGGCTTTCGCCGGCGCTGCCTTCTGCGGCGCATATTTTCCCAGCCACCAGTCGCTCGCCATGTTTTGCGCGTCGCGCTCTTCGCTCTCGGTCAGCAGGCTGCCGATTTTGTCTCGTTGTTCCGCGGCGGTTTTGAGTAGGTCATCGCGCTGCGGATCGTCTTTCTTCGCGCCGGGCCGCTCGGCCACGGCGGCAATCGCAAACCACTTATAGGACTGCACCAGATCGCGCGGCGTGCCTTCGCCGTTGGCGTACATGTTGGCGACCATGAGCTGGGCCGGGAGGTCGCCTTTTTCCGCAATCTGCTTTGCCCAATACAAGGCTTCCGGGTGGTCTGCAGGCACGTCGTAGCCATTGAACAACTTGACGGCCAATAGGCGAGCCGCATCGGCATTACCCGCAGTGGCGGATC
This sequence comes from Novimethylophilus kurashikiensis, assembly GCF_003112435.1. Lineage (GTDB taxonomy): Bacteria > Pseudomonadota > Gammaproteobacteria > Burkholderiales > Methylophilaceae > Novimethylophilus > Novimethylophilus kurashikiensis. Next base: position 236,504 of record NZ_BDOQ01000003.1, on the reverse strand, counting down.
GGCGCAGCCAGATCAGGGCTTCGTTGGTGTTGCGCGGAACGCCTCGGCCGTAATTGAATCGCGAGGCCAGTTCGAACTGGGCGATAGGATTCTGTGCATTGGCCTTGGCGATGAGCTGCGGCAAGGGTAGTTTGTCGTACTCGGTTTTCTTGGGCGGGGCTTCTTGCTCGGGTGTTTTCTTCTGCGTGCCTTCCGGATTGTCTGTTGATGGATTCTTGGCCGAACTGCCGGGCATGGCGTCGGCTCCTTTTCCGTCTGGTGGTTGACTGTCAGCCGCGAGGACGATGGAATTAGCTGCTATGACCAGCCATGGACCCAGCATTAGCGTAAGGATTTGCTTACGACGGCTCAAACTCAAGGATAATAGTCTCATCGCGTCATAGTATAGCCGTGGGGCTTGAAAGCTGGGCAAGTGAAAAAAAGTGTGATCGTGTGTGTGAATCGCAGGGCCAATCCGGACATGCCGTCCTGCGGCCATCGGGGCGGAATGGATATTGCGGATACGCTCGAATCGGCCTTGGCCCTGACTCGGGGCGATGTGCAAGTGCAGCGTTTTAATTGCCTGGGTTGCTGCGATTTGGGGCCAAACCTGCGGCTCTCACCCGGCGGCGAGTTCTGGCATCATGTGCGCGTCGACGATGTGCCGCGGTTGGTGAAACGGCTGGCGGAGTTTGACCAAGAAACTTGAACGGGGGAACGCAATGAAAATCCGGATCGCGATTTTCCTCTTGCTGATGTGGACGTGGCCGAGCGTTGCTGCAGATGCTGTGTACGACATCAATCAACTGGTAAAAAAGGGCAAGCCCGACCAGGCGCTCGAACAGATCGATGCCTATCTGGCAGCGCAACCCAAGAACGCCTGGGGCCGTAATATTACGCAGATGCGCTTTCTCAAGGGCGTGTTGCTGGCTGACCAGAAACGTACTGCCGATGCTATCCAGGTATTCACACGGCTGACCCAGGACTATCCCGACCTACCCGAACCCTATAACAACCTCGCCGCCTTGTACGCTGGCCAAGGCCAGTACGAAAAGGCGCGCGACGTGCTGGAACGCGGCCTGCGTACCGATCCTGTCTACGCCACGTCTTACCGCAACCTCAACGAGGTCTATGCTCAATTGGCTAACCGGGCCTATGACCACACCTTGCAAGCCAGCAAGGAATCTTCCCCTGCCTTGATCAAGGAACTGTGCGACAACTATTCGCGTGTCGCCAGGCAAGCCGTCGGACGGGGACAGTCTATGACGGGAGATGTTGCGCTCGTGCGCGACATTCCCAAGTCGCGATCCTCTGCTGCCGCTCCGCCGAGCAAGGTGGACGTGGACGAAATGGCGGTCGCCGGAATTGACGACGAACCGCCGGTGCCGGTCGCGTTCAATAATCCCGGCTACAAACCAGCTTCGCCAGCGCCTTCTGCCGTCGTAGTGCCGAGCTCGCAGAAACCAGAAGCCGCCAAACCACCTCTTGCCAAGGAGACGACGGTCCAGCCTGCCGAAAAAGCGCCCAGCGTGGATGAAAAAGCTGTGCTGGCCGCGGTGAATGCCTGGGCCGCCAGCTGGGCGCGCAAGGATGTGGCTGGCTATCTCACTTATTACGCCAAGGACTTTCATACGCCCAACGGGATGTCCCGGGGTGACTGGGCGCAGCAACGGCGTGAGCGCATCGGCAAGCCAAAATCCATCAAGGTGACGGTGGAGACGCCTAAGGTGGTCGCGCAGGATGCGAGCCATGCAACGGTGAATTTCCGCCAGGGCTATCGCTCGGATAATCTACAGTCGTCTACTCGCAAGACCCTGGTCATGGTCAAGGTCGGCACCAGATGGCTGATTCAGGATGAGCGGGTAGGCGGGTAAAAAACAAGGCCGGGATCGCTCCCGGCCTTTGGGTTTCAAACAAGGGGCTTAATTTAGGCTGTGTAACCTGGAATCTTGCTCTCATCGACGGCGTCGATCTGGTCCGGCTCCAAAAATTGCTCCGCATAGCGCAGATAGACTTTCTCGCGGATGAAAAGATCGAACAGGTCGGGATCGACGTGGTTGTCGAGCTTCATCTTGCCGAGGATGAATAGCGATTCGGACAGCGTCTTGGCCTTTTTGTAAGGCCGGTCCCGCGCTGTCAGGGCTTCGAAGATATCAGCAATGCCCATCATGCGAGCCGGGATCGACATCTGCTCGCGCGTCAGACCTCGCGGATAGCCCTTGCCGTCCATGCGTTCGTGGTGGCCGCCGGCGTATTCCGGCACGCGGCGCAGCGCTTTGGGGTAGGGTAGCGATTCCAGCATGTTGATCGTCACCACGATGTGGTTGTTGATGATCTCGCGTTCTTCGTTGGTCAACGTGCCGCGGGCGATGTTGAGGTTGTAGACCTCATTCTCTGTGAGGAAAGGCACAACGTTGCCATGCTCGTCCAATAGCCGGTATTCCGCGATCTGTTTCACCCTGGCCTGGTGCTCTGGCGTCATGAATTCGCCGCCGATATTGGCGTTGCGCAAGAACTCGCGGTCGTCGTCCAGCTGCCGCACATAGCTTTGGAATTGGATTTCCATGCTCTGCGCCTGGCCAGCCTGCCCCTTTTGCATCAGCGCCATCTGCTTGCGCAGCATGTCCACTTCTGCCTGTTTCTTCAGCAGTTCGAAGCGCTGGTCGATGAGGTGGACGCGGTCGAAAATAGTGGCCAGCTTGGTGGGTTTGTCGACTACGTATTCCGGCGTGGTGACCTTGCCGCAATCGTGCAGCCAGGCCGCGATGCGCAACTCGTAGAGCTCCTTTTCCGTCATGCTGAAGTCGGCCAGCGCGCCAGACTTCGTGCCGATGGCCGTTTGCGCTAGCATCATCGCAAGTTCAGGGACGCGGCGACAATGGCCGCCGGTGTAAGGCGATTTTTCGTCGATGGCCTCGGCGATGAGCTCGATGAAAGACTCGAACAGGTTTTTCAGGCCTTCGATCAGGTTCTGGTTGGTCAACGCTACCGCAGCCTGTGATGCCAGTGACTCTGCCAGACGCTGGCTGCTGGCAGAGAAAGGGACAACCTTGCCGCTTTGCGGATCGATGGCGTTGAGCAGCTGTAGCAGACCGATGATCTCGTTCTCGTGGTTCTTGAGCGGAATGGTGAGGAACGAGGTGGAGCGGTAGCCGGTTTTTTCGTCGAATTTGCGCGTGCCGGAAAAATCGAAGCCATCCGCTGTATAAGCATCCTCGATATTGATGGTGGCATCGTTGAGCACCGAGTAGGCAGCCACCATGTTCTTGTTGGGCGAGCCGTCCTCAAGATAGAGCGGCAGTGGCGGGAAGGGAATGTCCTTGCCGGTGGTGCCGCCCATGGCGATGCCGAGCGAATCCGTGCGCATGATCTCGAACTTGAGGCGCTGGTCGTCGGTGACGGTATAAAGCGTACCGCCGTCGGCGTTGGTAATTTCCTTGGCGCCCAGCAGGATCATTTCCAGCAGCTGGGCAGTATTGCGTTCGGCGGATAGCGCGATCCCGATGCGGTTAAGGCGCTCGATGTTTTCCAGAAGTTCTTGATGGTCGGACATGCGTTAATTTCCTGCCTGGAAAAATTCCATTTTCACACCGGCGAGTTCGATGACGTCGTGGTCGTTCAAGGCATGAGCCTGTACGCCGATCGATGCGCCGTTGACCACAGGCTGGTTGGCCCCTTCGACGTGGGTGATGAAAAAACCCTGCGGACGACGCGAAATCACTGCGACCTGCACGCCTGGCTTGCCCAGCGTCGTCAACGACTTGTTAAGCACCAGTTCGCGGCCGGCGCTGGGGCCGGTCAACACTTGGATATGACCCACGGGCAAGCCGTCTTGAGGTTTCGCGGCTTGAGGCGCAGTTTCATGGATGGGCGCTGGCTGTGGTGCTGGAGGGGGCTCCGGCGTAACGGCTGGTGCGGCTTCCGGTTGCTGTGTCATGGCCTGCACGGCGGCCGGACGAATGATCATCGTCTTTTCGAAATCTTCTTCAGCAGCGTTGCCGGCGGCAATCGCGGATTCATCCACGAAACGCAGTTGGTATTTGCCCACCTCAATCAGGTCGCCGTGCTTAAGCAGGTGTTTCTTGACCGGCTTGCCGTCGATGTAGGTGCCGTTGGTGCTGTTGAGATCTTCCAGGAAATAATCGCTGCCCAGGACACGTACTACCGCGTGGTTGCCGCTGACGGCTAGATTGTCGATCTGCACGTCATTGCTGGGACGGCGTCCGATGGTGAGGGCGTCATTGTCGATGTCGTGTTCGCCCAGCAGTGCGCCGTCCAGCGTCAGTATGAGTTTAGCCATGGTCTTCCTCAGTCGTCGAAGCCTGTTATTTGAGCCATTGGGTGAGTTTATCGCGCCAGCCGTTCTTCGCCGGAAACGGTTTGAGTGTCCGTGCCAGAATGACCGAAATATTGTCCTTGCCGCCGTTATCGTTGGCCATTTGCACGAGTTGGTGCGCGGCGAGCTCGAGGTTGGCCGAAAGCGTATTCAGCGTGAGTTCGATCTCTTCGTCTTCCACCAGGTCGGAAAGTCCGTCGGAGCATAGCAGATAAATGTCGCCGGGCTCCACGACGTGTTCGTGCAGTTCCAGTTCAACTTCGGGGTCTACACCCAACGCCCGGGTGACCAGGTTCTTGTTGTTGGAAACCTTGGCCTGCTCTGGGGTAATTAGGCCGGCCTTGAGCTGTTCGTTAAGCAGGGAATGGTCTTCGGTGAGCTGTGCCAGCGTCCCATCCCGTAAGCGATAGAGCCGCGAGTCGCCGATATGGCCCACGCCCACCCGATTGTCGGCGAAGACCGCAGCGACCAGCGTGGTGCCCATGCCGGCGCATTGCGGTTGGCTTTGCGAAACGTTGTAGATGGCGCTATTGGCCCGGGCTACGGCATCGCGCAAAACCACGCTTTCTTGCATGAGGCCGGTAGTCGCGTCGGTTTCGCCGGGCGAGAGTTCCAGCATGCCGTCGCGGAGGCCGGAGACGATGGTCAGCACAGCCATCTCGCTGGCAACTTCGCCCGCCTTGTAGCCGCCCATGCCGTCTGCGAGGACCAGCAAGCCGGTCTCCATATCGCTCGCCACGGCGTCTTCGTTGTGTTCGCGCCGTAGTCCGACGTCGGTCAATCGCACGACCTGGATGGTGCCGTTAAGATTCATTTTTTCGCTATACCCGCCTTGATCACCGCCCAGCACTTGCGCAAATCCGCCGCGATCTCGGTGCCCCGTTGATAGCGCTGATCCGCGTCCTTGGTCAGCATTTTGTCGATGATAGCAGACAGGCACGGCGGCAGTTCCGGACGCAGGGTGGTCGCCGCTGGATGCGGATCATTGGCGATCTTGAACATGAGCGCGGCCATTGAGTCGGCTACGAAGGGCAATTGCCCCGTGACCAGCTGGTAGAACATCACACCCAGCGAGAACAGGTCGGAACGGCCATCGACTTTCTTGCCGGAAAGCTGCTCCGGCGACATGTAGGACGGCGTGCCCAGCACCATGCCGGTCTTGGTGCGCGAGGAATCGGTGATGCGAGCGATGCCGAAGTCGGTCACTTTGACTACGCCGGTTTCGACCTCATACATGATGTTGGCGGGTTTAATGTCGCGGTGGACAACGTTGTTCAGGTGCGCGTAATCGAGGGCGTCGGCTACTTTCAGCACGATATCCATGACGCGCGGGATCGGCAGTAGCTGGCCGGGCTTGGTGTAGGGCACGAGATCCTTGCCCTTGAGAAATTCCATGGCGATGTAGCACAGGTCATGCTCTTCGCCGGCGTCGTACATAGTGACGATGTTGGGATGATTGAGCCTGCCTGCAGTCTCAGCTTCGCGGAAGAAGCGTTCCTTCACATCCGCCAGTTCGTCGGGCTCGAACTCCTGGGCGAGCGCCATGGTCTTGATGGCCACGGTGCGGCTGATTTTTGGATCGGACCCTAGGTAGACCACGCCCATGGCGCCCTTGCCCAATTCTTTTTCCACCTGATAGCGGCCGAGCATGGGCTTTTCTATACCGCCTTCCGTCAGGATGCTGGCATTGCTGCGCCCGCCGCTTGTCCCGCCCAGGATGACTGTTTCCGCCATCGCCTTGGAGCGCGCTAGTCGTTGTTCCAGGTCGCGGAACTTGGGGTTGTATTCGGCCATGTAGCCGAACACCGACTCGGCCTTGTTGAACTGGCGCTTGCGTTCGAAATCCAGCGCCAGGTTGTAGAGCAAGTCCATGAGCGAATCGTCCATGGGACATTTGCGCAACTTGTCGAAAGCCATGTCGAGCTGGCCTTGCCCCTGGAACATCAAGCCCAGGCTACGGTTATTTTCAGCCGATTCGGCTTCGGATTTTTCCTTGCCGCGCTCAGTGACGAGGAAACGCTTGGTGGTGAGCAGCAGATGGCCGACCAGCAGCAGCGTGGCTGGCAGCATGAGTTGCAGCCACAGCCCTTGCTGGGTCATGAGTACGAAATGCGTCAGCAGCAGTGCTGCTAGTAGGGCTGCCGTGATGGCCGCAGCTGTTCCAGCTTTGAGTCGCGGCAAGGCGAGAATCAGGTAAAGCGCGACCAATAGCCAGGCGAGGCGCTCCGCCCATGGCGCCCAATTGGGGACGACGAAGAAATGCTGGTTGAGAATGCTGGCAACGGTATGTGCCAGGGTTTGCACCGGAGCCATGGCAGGAGAAATTGGTGTGACCTGGTTGGCCCCCACGCCGGTAGCTGTTGCTCCGATGAGGACGATCTTGCCGGCGTATTTCGACGCGGGAACTTTGCCTTCGATCACGTCGAAGAATGAATCTTGCGGAAACGCCGATTTACCGTCCTGACCGCTGTAGAAGAACGTGTGCATCTGCAAGGCGCTGTCGGTGGCGATGTTGAGGTTGCCCAATTTGACCCCCTCGCCGAGTCGCGCCTGGATATCCTTGGGCTGCAAGTTTAGGTAGCGCGCGGCGATTTGCAGTGCGAGAGAGGGATAGAACTGGTCGTAATAGCGGACAACCAGCGGTTCGGTGCGGATCGCCCCATCCACGTCCGGGTTGACGTTGAGGTGGCCGATGGCGGCAGCGGTCTGGGCGATTTCGGGGATCGGCGGCAGCACGGCGATGGCAGGCAGGGGCAGGTTACCGTTGCCAGGATCTACGACCTTGCCGAGCGAGTTGCGAACAATGGTTTCGGGCAAGGGCTTGTCGGGCTTGCCTTGCGGCTCGCCTAGCGTAAACGGCATAGCAAGGACCACGTTGCCGGCTTTCTTGATGCTCTCGGCCAGCTTGCGGTCGGTGTTGAGCGTGTCTTGCGCGGTCTTGATGAGGGCGTCGAGTTGTGGTCCATCCGCGCTGGAAGGGATGCCGGATTTAGCGACGAAATCGGCGATCGCATCGATGTGCTTCAGGCCGGGGTCGAGTTGCGGCTCGATGAAGAACGCCGTATTGCCGATCACCTTGGCTTGTCCCGACAACAGGTCAGTCATTTTGGCATGGACGTCACGCGGCCACGGCCAGCGGCCGATGTTGGCAATGCTGGCGTCGTCGATAGCAATGATGGCGATTTTGTCCCCCGGGTTGCGGCTGGAGGCGGCAACGCCGATGTCGTAGGCCTTACGCTCCAGGCTTTGCAATAAGTCGGTATTGGCCGCCAGCAGGAACAGCAATGAGATCAGCAGCCCTGCAAACCAGTCCTGCTTCCAGAGATTCTTGTTCAAGCCCGCCCCTTGGGTTGTTTATTCAACTCATTGATTGCTATGCGGAATCATCTCACATGAGCGTGAATCCGCCAATGCGAGGCTAATTGTTGGTTTTTTGGCCGCGCTCGATGACGACACCTAGTTGCTTGACCCCAGGCAGAATGCCCGGTTTTGCCACGCGAATCTTGATCCATGGGGTGCCGAATTCGCCCATGATCATTTGGGCGAGGTCCTCGGCCAGGGCTTCCACCAGGCGGAAGGACTTTTCCGCCAACCGCTCGCGCATACGGGCGACAATCCGGCCGTAATCGATGGTGTCCTCGATGGCATCGCTCTGGCACGAGCGGCTATGCGGCATGGCGAGTTCAATATCTAGCACCACGGTTTGCGGCTGCATGCGCTCCCATTCCGGCACCCCGAGGATGGTCTGGATTTTGACTTCTTGCAGAAAAATGATGTCCATTTGAAACTCGTCAAAACGTTGGATGGGACAAAACCAGGCGAAAAGTGGGATCAATCTGGCATTTGAGTGGGCGTTAATGAGGAGCTAAGCTCGACTCTGCACACCGAATCACCAAGCGAATTGTTTTTCGCACCGCTCCATTTGATAGAATCCGGCTTTCTTCGAAGAATTCTAATCTATTCCCATGAACGAAGCATTTTTCCTGCTGGGCGCGTATCTGCTGGGCTCGGTTTCTTTCGGCATCCTCGTCAGCAAGGCGTTCGGCCTGCCCGACCCGCGTACCCATGGTTCGGGTAATCCTGGTGCCACCAACGTGCTGCGTAGCGGTAAGAAAATCGCGGCGCTGCTGACGTTGCTGGGTGATGCGGCCAAGGGCTGGTTGGCAGTATGGCTCGCGCAGCACTATGGCTTGGGGGATGAGGTTGTGTACGGCGTGGCCATCGCGGCTTTCTTCGGGCATCTGTATCCGGTGTATTACGGCTTCAAGGGCGGCAAGGGCGTAGCGACTGCGGCGGGGATTCTGCTGGCGTTGTCGCCTTGGCTGGGCTTGAGCGTGCTGGCGACTTGGATACTGGCGTTCTTCATGTGGCGCATTTCTTCGCTGGCGGCACTCATCGCCGCGGGCTTTGCACCGGTCTATGCGGCAGCCTTTTTCGGGTTCGGGCTGAAAGTGGTGGTCGTGCTGCTGTTGTCGCTCATGCTGGTGTGGCGGCATAAGAGCAATATCAAGAAACTGCTTGCGGGAGAAGAAGCAGGTTTCGGCAAGCCAAAGGCGGGGCATCAGCCGCCGCAGTAATTCAATGGTTACTGCGGCGATCGGGGTTTACGGTGCCGTCAGTTCCGATAAATCCCACCGCGGTCGCACCGAGAAAGCATGGTTGCCGGGCTGGGCGTGCTTCAGGCGCATCGCGCCGGCAAAGGCAATCATCGCGCCGTTGTCGGTGCAGAATTCCAGGCGCGGATAAAACACTTCGTAGCCGCGGCGTTCTGCCGCTTGATTGAGTGCCGAGCGTAATTGCTTGTTGGCGCCGACGCCGCCTGAAACCACCAGTCTTTTCAGCTTGGTCTGCTTGAGTGCGTTCATGCACTTGGTAGCAAGCACATCCACCGCTGCCGCCTGGAAGGCGTTGGCGATATCGGCCTTGATTTGTTCCGTGAGCGGCTGGTGTTGCATGGCCAGCGTCAGCACGGCGGTTTTCAAGCCGCTGAAGCTGAAATTGAGGTCGCCGCTATTGATCATGGGGCGCGGCAGCTTGAAATGACCGGGCCGGCCTTGCTCGGCCAGCCTGGAAATCGCGGGCCCGCCGGGATAGGGTAGATCAAGCAGCTTTGCGGTCTTGTCGAAGGCTTCTCCTGCGGCGTCGTCGAGCGTATCGCCCAGGAGTTCGTAATCGCCGATGCCGCCTACTCGCATGATCTGAGTATGTCCGCCGGAAACCAGCAGCGCAACGAATGGAAAAGGCGGCGGATTTTCTTCGAGCAGCGGCGAGAGCAGATGGCCTTCGAGATGATGCACGCCAACCGTAGGAAGATTCAGCGCGAACGCCAGTGATTCGGCGATGCTGGTGCCCACCAGTAGCGCGCCCGCCAAGCCAGGACCTTGGGTGTAGGCGATTGCCTCGATATCGTCGAGCTTGGCGCCGGATTGCTTGAGCACCTGCTCGGTGAGCGGCAGGGCGCGCCGGATATGATCGCGCGAAGCCAGTTCAGGCACGACACCGCCGTATTCTGCATGCATCTTGATTTGCGAATGAAGCGCATGGCCGAGCAGGCCCTGCTCGCTGTGATAGAGGGCGATACCGGTCTCATCGCAGGAGGATTCAATACCCAGAACTAGCATGGAATGTAGAAAAGTGATTGATTCTTCAAAGAAGGCTGGCTAGAATACCAAGTTTTCCAGAATCCCATCAAGGAGAGTGATTTTCCATGTCCAGCGTACGAGTGAAAGAGAACGAGCCATTTGACGTGGCCCTGCGCCGCTTCAAGCGCATCATCGAGAAGACCGGTCTGTTGACCGAATTGCGTGCTCGCGAGTTCTACGAGAAGCCGACCTGGGAGCGTAAGCGCAAGTCCGCTGCTGCCGTGAAGCGTCATCATCGTCGTCTGCGCGGTCAAACTCTGCCTCCCAAGCTGTACTAATCCCCGCGTCTGCTGATGTCCTTAAAGGCGCAAATCACTGAAGATATGAAGTCGGCCATGCGCGCTAAAGATAGCGCGCGGTTGAATGCCATTCGTCTGCTTCAGGCTGCGATGAAGCAGCGCGAAGTGGACGAACGCATCGAGCTCGACGATACCCAGGTGATTGAGGTGATCGAAAAGATGCTCAAGCAGCGTCGCGATTCCATCAGTCAGTATGAAGCTGCCAATCGTCAGGATCTGGCGGATGCCGAGAAGTTCGAGGTGGGCGTGCTGTCCACCTATCTTCCCCTGCCCTTGAGCGACGAAGAGATTGCCTCTTTACTCGACGGCGTGATTGCCGAAACCGGTGCGGCTGGTGTCAAGGATATGGGCAAGGTCATGGCGGCGATCAAGCCCAAGATTGTCGGGCGGGCCGATGTGGCCAAGGTCTCAGGGTTGATTAAGGCGCGGCTTGCAGGTTAGAGGTTTCAGTCGTAGTTGAAGTGACCAAAAAGGAGCGATAAGCTCCTTTTTTATTTCCATTCGCCAGGTGCTAGGCTTGATTCCCAACCATTTTGTGCAGGAACTGCTAAATCGCGTCGACATTGTTGACGTAGTTGATACTGCGGTGCCGCTGAAAAAGGCTGGTGCGAATTACGTTGCCTGCTGCCCGTTCCATGGCGAAAAAACACCTTCGTTTACGGTGAGCCCTACCAAGCAGTTCTATCACTGTTTCGGTTGCGGAGCGCATGGGACTGCCATCGGCTTCGTGATGGAGTATCACGGCCTGGGTTTTGTCGAGGCGGTTGAGGATCTGGCAAAGCGCGCCGGGGTTGCGGTGCCGCGCGAGGCTGCTACCACGGCCAGGGCGCCCAGGGTGGCCCCGGATCTGTATGAGGTGATGAAGCAGGCTTCTCAATACTATCGGGGTGAGCTTAAGAAATCGCCCCGTGCGATTGAGTATTTGAAGGGGCGTGGGCTGTCGGGCGAGATTGCTGCGAAATTCCAGATCGGCTATGCGCCTCCCGGCTGGCAACCGTTGCGCGACGTGTTTCCGGAATATGAGTCGGAGGCGCTTTCGACCGTCGGGTTGACGATTCGCAATGATGAGGGGCGAGTTTACGACCGCTTCCGGGATCGTGTGATGTTCCCGATCCACGACCAGCGCGGTCAGATCATCGGTTTCGGCGGTCGCGTATTGGGTGGCGACGGGGATGGCCCCAAGTACTTGAATTCGCCCGAGACGCCGTTGTTTCAGAAGGGGCAGGAGCTTTACGGCTTGTTCCTCGCCCGCCCCGCAATTCGCGCTAGCGGCAAGGTGGTGGTGGTTGAAGGTTATATGGATGTGGTTGCCCTGTCGCAGCATGGTGTGGAATATGCCGTTGCGACCTTGGGGACTGCGACTACGCCTTTACACATCGCCAAGCTGACGCGGCAAACCGAGGATATCGTGTTCTGCTTCGACGGGGATGCGGCTGGTCGCAAGGCGGCTTGGCGTGCGGCCATGAATGCGCTGCCTGCCGTGACTGACGGTTTGAAATTGTCTTTCCTGTTCTTGCCGCCCGAGCATGATCCGGATAGTTATGTGCGCGAATTCGGTCGCGAAGGCTTTGAATCTGCGTTGAGCGAAGCGCTGCCCTTGTCCACCTATGTGGTGGAGGAACTTTCAGGGCGGCATGAGCTCGGTACTCCGGAGGGGCGGGTGCGGTTTTTGGAAGACGCCAAGCCTATTTTGCAGCAATTGCAGGCGCCCAAGTTCGGCCTGATGCTGCGCAAACGCGTAGCTGAGCTGGCGGGGGTGAGTCAGAGCGAAGTGGAGCAGTTGCTTAAGCTGGAAGCACCCAAGCCCATCGGTAAGGTGCTGGCGAGAGCGCCAAGAAAGGCACCGACACTCACGCGTAAATTGTTGCAGCTGCTTATGCTTAAGCCGCAACTAGCGCGTTCGCTGGAGAGTGAATGGGTGCCGAGCACGGCAGTGGAGCGAGATGCATTAGTGCACGTGATCGAATCGGTCCAGGCTGACCCCATGCTCAACAGTGCAGCGTTATTACAAGGGCTTCAGGGCATAGCTTCGCAGCAATTGCTGGGGGAGTTGGCCGGCGAGCTGCTGGCCTGGGACGAAGAAGAGACGTTCGACCTCGAAAACGAATTCGACGGCGCGGTGCGTCAATTGCGAGGCGCGACCGAGCAGCGAGAGTTTTTAGCTATCGTACAGCTTGCGCAGGAGCGCGGTTTGCAGGCTTTGTCGCCGGAGCAACGGGAGATTCTGCAACAATTCCGACGTCCTGCGACTCAAAAAGAATAATTGATTTTGTGGTATAATTTAAGGTTTCCTGCTTACATCCGGATTGGAATCGATATATGGCCAGCGATCAGCTCAACGACAAATCCAACGACAAATCCGAAGCGCAGTCTCACACTACTGACCTCGATGTCCGCCGCACGCGACTTAAGAACCTGATCGCGCTGGGCAAGGAGCGGGGCTACCTCACCTACGCTGAAATCAACGACCACCTGCCGGACGACGTGCAGGATCCGGAGCAGATCGACAGCATCATCGGCATGATCAGCGACATGGGTATCCAGGTCTATGAAGAGGCGCCGGATGCTGAAGCGTTGCTGATGTCGGATGCGCCTCCTGCCGTTACCGACGAAGATGCGGTGGAAGAAGCTGAGCAAGCACTTTCAACCGTCGATTCCGAGTTCGGCCGCACGACCGACCCGGTCCGTATGTACATGCGCGAAATGGGTACGGTGGACCTGTTGACTCGCGAGGGCGAAATCGAGATCGCCAAGCGTATTGAAGACGGCCTCAAGCACATGGTGCAAGCGATCGCCGCTTGCCCGAGCACCATTGCCGAAATGCTCGAGATCGTCGACAAGATCGAAAAGGATGAGCTCCGCGCCGACGATTTGGTCGATGGCGTGATCGATGCGAGCGAAGGGATGGAAGAAGCCCTGGCCGAGGGTGAGGGCGAAGAAGAGCCTGTCGAGGAGCTCGACGAAGAAGAGGATGACGACGAAGATGGCGCCAAGGCTGCAGCCGTTTCCGCCGAGGCACTTGCCAAGCTCAAGGAAGAAGTCCTGGCTCGTTTTGCCATCGTCCGCGACGCCTACGACAAGATGGTGAAAGTGTTGGAAAAGCACGGCTCCCAACACAAGGATTATCAGAAGTGCCAGGAAGTCATTCTTGAGCAAATGATGGCTTTCCGCTTCTCCGCCAAGCAGGTGGAAGCTTTGTGCGACAGCCTCCGCTCCACCGTAGAAAAGCTTCGTACCCATGAGCGCAACATCATGGAGTACTGCGTTGACCGCGCCGGTATGCAGCGTCAGCACTTTATCAAGGTGTTCCCCGGTAACGAGTGCAACCTTGAATGGCTGGATTCTGAAATCGCTGCCGGACGTCCTTGCAGCCCCAGGCTCGAGCGTTTCCGCCATGCCATCATCGACCAGCAGCAACAGCTGATCGACATGCAGGCCAAGGTCGGTATCCCGATCAAGGAAATCAAGGAAATCAACAAGCAGATGTCCACGGGCGAGGCTCGTGCACGTCGTGCTAAGCGCGAGATGATCGAGGCTAACTTGCGTCTCGTGATTTCCATCGCCAAGAAATACACCAACCGCGGCTTGCAGTTCCTCGACCTGATTCAGGAAGGTAACATCGGTCTGATGAAGGCGGTGGATAAGTTCGAATACCGTCGCGGCTACAAGTTCTCGACCTACGCGACCTGGTGGATTCGTCAGGCCATTACGCGTTCCATCGCCGACCAGGCTCGTACCATCCGTATTCCGGTGCACATGATCGAAACCATCAACAAGATGAATCGCATCAGTCGCCAGATTCTGCAGGAAACGGGGTTGGAGCCTGATCCGGCGACGCTCGCGGAAAAGATGGATATGCCCGAGGATAAGATTCGCAAGATCCTCAAGATTTCCAAGGAGCCCATCTCCATGGAAACACCGATCGGCGACGACGACGATTCACATCTCGGCGACTTTATCGAAGACCAGTCCACCATGGCCCCGGTTGATGCCGCTGTTTACGCCAACTTGCGCGAGGCAACCAAGGAAATCCTGGATTCCTTGACGCCGCGCGAAGCCAAGGTTTTGCGTATGCGTTTCGGTATCGAAATGAATACGGACCACACGCTGGAAGAAGTCGGCAAGCAGTTTGACGTAACCCGCGAACGTATTCGCCAAATCGAAGCTAAGGCCCTGCGGAAGCTGCGCCACCCGACACGTTCGGATAAACTGCGCAGCTTTATCGAAAATAACAACGAATAAACGATTGCCGGGCCTCTAGCTCATGCCTGGTTAGAGCAGCGGACTCATAATCCGTTGGTGCTCGGTTCGACTCCGAGGAGGCCCACCAAATAATAAAGGGGTTGGTTGATGCCAACCCCTTTATTATTTCTATCTGACAACGCGAGAACTTCGGAATGAGTAATGTTGCATTGATTGTTACAAATGAATGAGCTGTGGAAATAATTCATTTACATGCAGATGCTTTAATAAAGCCAAATCAGCTTTAGCTCACTCCATTAGCGTTGTAGCTGATCTCTCCTTTCTTCCTCGGCGGATTTCCCAATCCGCCATTTTTTTGCCTGTCGCCAATTTGTTGCGAAAATGCAACACAAGATTTTCTAATCCTGATTAATTCGTTCAAATTCCTTGCGCCGCGGTTTGTCACTTTGGCATGATAGACCCAACTTCTCGCAAGGGGAGTTCGCGAACTCTCCCAGGCTCATATAAAAAGAGTCGGGGGTAAGCAGTAACGGGGTTCGAGGAAAGCTCCTCGAAACTTTGAAACTACATCAGGAGGTTTTATGAACAAGAATCTGAGCATGGCAGTTGCCGGCGCCGTTCTGGCGATGGGCGCTTCCGCAGCTAACGCTGGTATCACCATTCCGGCTGGCGATTGGACCATTGACATCGGTGGTAACGTCAACGCTTACTACACCCACACCAAGTACAGTGGCGATCTGAAGAGCGACACCAAGGGTGCTTTCGGTAACAAGTCTGCGAATCAAATCTCTACCGGCCTGCTGCCTTCCGCAGTTGGCATTGGTGGTAAGACCCGTCAAAACGATCTGGACATTGCTTTCCAGTTCACGTTCTTCACTGGCTCTGATTCCGGTACTGGTACCGCTTTCGGCAGCAACAGCCTGAACATTCGTCAAGCTTACATGACCTTCGGCGACAAGAGCTGGGGTACCATCAAGATGGGTCGTGACCTCGGTATCTTCGGTTCCGACGCAATTCTGTCCGACATGACGCTGCTGGGTGTTGGTGCTGGTGCTGGTAACAACGGTTCCTCCACCTTGGGTCGTATCGGTTCCGGTTATCAGTACGCTGACTGGAAGGGTCAAATCTCCTACGCATCCCCCAACTGGAACGGCTTCTCGTTCAATGCTGGTTTGATGGAAGGTTATGACAACGCCATTGATTCTACCCAACACAACCTCGGTTACGAAGGTAAGGTTGGTTACGAATGGGCTGGCGATTTCGCTGGTAAGGTTTGGGCTGGTGCTCTGTACAACAAGCACGAAGGTAACGCAACTGTTCGCGGTTACAAGACCGAAGGCTGGGAAATCGGCGGTAAGGTTGATGTTGCTGGCTTCGGCTTGGTTGGCTATTACTACGACGGCCAAGGTCTGTCTGGTGCTAGCTCCACCCGTTTGGCTGGTTACCCTGGTGGTCTGAACGGTGGTGTTAACTTCCTCGGCGTCAGCGAGACCGACGACAAGGGCGGTTACGTTCAAGCCACCTACACCATTCCTAACGTTGGTACCAAGTTGGGCGTGAGCTGGGGCGAAAGCAAGTCTAGCGCAGACGTTGGCATTGGCGATTTCAAGAACAAGTCTTGGATCGTTGGCGCTTACCATCCGCTCACCAAGAGCCTGAACCTTGTTGCTGAATACACGCACAACAAGATCGAAGGCACCAATGCTGACAACGCTACGGCTGCTCAGCAAGCCATGGATGGCAAGGCTAAGACCCTGTCTCTGGGCGCAATCCTGTTCTTCTAAGATTTTCTTAGCAAGAGCTTGAAAGCTAAAACGGCACCTTCGGGTGCCGTTTTTATTTAGTCGATCGAAACAAAAATATGGCCAGTAAAATTGGACGTAATGATCCTTGTCCGTGTGGTAGTGGCAAGAAACATAAGCATTGTTGCCAACTTCAGTCCAAGCAAGCTGAAGTTAGTGGAAACGAGCCTTCTATCCCGTCATTGCTACAGAAGGGAATGCAGTATTTGAATGCCGGTTTTATTGCAGAGGCGGAAACGACGTTTCACCGAGTGTTACAGCAAAGTCCCAAGCACCCTATGGCGCAGCATATTCTGGGCTCAATTGCATTGAAAAGTGGGGATTTCGCGCTAGCGGCCGAGTATTTTACCCGAGCGGTGAAGTTGCAGCCCGATAACTACGAGGCGCATTGCAATTTAGGATTGGCTCTGCATGAGCAGGGATTGCTGGACCAGGCAATTGTGCAATACCAAACTGCTATAAAGCTTAAGCCGAATTATTCCGATGCATTATATAACCTCCATGCTGGAGAGATTCGTTCTGAAAAGCTAGAACCCGCAATTGAATGCTTGGAAAAAGTATTAGCTATCAATGCCAACGATAACGATGCCAAATTTACCCTCGGCGCACTGAAGAACTATCAAGACGCTAAGCAAGGTCGAGACTTGATGACCGAAGCAGCTAGTAAGGGGGGGCGGGTTTTTAAGTCAAGGTTAGACGCCTGGGATTACTTGAAAGCTGCTACGGGGACATTACCTCCTATCACGGGAAGCAATATTGAGACCTTCCGACTGTGTATTGAGGCAGCCAAGGTTAATGGACTCATATTGGAATTTGGTGTTAGACATGGGAATACCATTCGTCAAATTGCCAAATTAGTAAATCAGCAGGTCCATGGTTTCGATAGTTTTGAGGGATTGCCTGAGGTTTGGCATCACGAGCCCAAGGGGAGCTATACGACCAAAGGCGTAATCCCGCAAGTGCCAGCGAATGTGGAGCTGCATGTCGGCTGGTTTGAGGATACGCTGTCAAAGTTCCTTGAAACGCACCCCGGTCCGGTGAGATTTGTGAACGTGGATTGCGATATCTACAGTTCGACAAAAACAGTACTGGATGCACTAGCGCCCAGAATTGTCCCGGGGACGGTGCTCGTGTTTGACGAATATATCGGCAATGAACATTGGCGCGAGGATGAGTTCAAGGCGTTTCAGGAGGCGGTTCAAAACTACGGGTGGAAGTATGAATATATTTGCTTTAGCTTGTTTACCAAGCAAGTGGCAGTGATTATTAAGTCGACCGCCATTCACTAGGTTATTTGCAGCTGATATCCATCGTCCGCCCTTGGGTGATCAGGTTTTCTTCCTGATTAGCTATATCGTAGCCCTTAGCGCAAAGATGTCTTGCCTCTTCATGGCACTTGTTCCAATGGGCGAAACCGCTACAAGAAACGGAAATCCACTCTCTATTTTCTTTGCTCGGAGTTAAACCGCAACCACTCAATATCATGACCACAAGGCTGATTATTAGATATTTCATTATATTAGTCATGATCATCAAATGAATTTCCAAGGAATAGTGGTAGCTGCACGCATAGGAATCAGGGCCTCATCGCCGAACGGTAATTCTTCTTCTACCTGCCAAGGGTCTTTTGCCAAGGTGATTTTTTCTTCATTACGCGGCAACCCGTAAAAATCCGCCCCATAAAAGCTAGCAAATCCTTCGAGCTTATCCAGAGCGCCAGCCTGTTCGAATGCTTCAGCATAAAGCTCAATCGCAGCATGCGCCGTGTACATTCCTGCGCATCCACAAGCAGATTCTTTTGCTGATTTTGGGTGGGGAGCGCTATCTGTGCCCAAGAAAAACTTAGGGCTGCCTGAGGTAGCGGCATTTACCAAGGCTTGACGATGGGATTCGCGCTTGAGAACCGGCAGGCAGTAATGGTGTGGGCGAATGCCGCCGGCGAACATCGCATTGCGGTTCATCAACAGGTGATGCGCAGTGATTGTGGCGCCGATGTTTGCTGGGGCGCTAGATACGAAATCAGCGGCATCCTTGGTTGTAATGTGCTCGAACACTATTTTGAGTCCAGGGAAGCGCTGCGTCAGTGGGATCATGTGTCGTTCGATAAACACTGCTTCTCGGTCGAAGACGTCGACATCGGGGTCAGTAACTTCGGCGTGTACCAGCAATGGCATACCCAGTTTTTCCATTTCAGCCAAAGTGGCATGGCATTTGGCAATATCGCTAACGCCGGAGTCTGAATTAGTGGTGGCACCAGCGGGGTATAACTTGACGCCATGAACGATGCCGCTTGCTTTCGCCTTCGCGATTTCCTCGGGACGCGTGTTGTCGGTGAGGTAAAGCGTCATCAGCGGTTCGAAAGTCATCCCCTGGGCCAATGCAGCCAAAATGCGCTGGCGGTAGGTGACGGCTTGCTCGACGGTGGTGACAGGTGGACGCAGATTGGGCATGACAATTGCCCGTGCAAAGCGTTTTGCCGTATCAGGCAGTACGTCGCGCATCGCGTCGCCGTCGCGCAGATGCAGATGCCAGTCGTCCGGTCGAGTAATGGTGATGGTTTGCGTCATGATTAATTCGATTTCAATGTAAGTGCGAGTTCGTAAAGGGCGTTTTTCTTGGCGCCGGTAATGTCTGCGGCTAATTTTACCGCTTGTTTGAGGGGGAGTTCTGCAAGCAGGAGTTCCAGGGTGCGTTGGGTATCTGGTTCGATAGCCTGTTCTTCAGCGATGGGTACCGCCTCTACGATGACGACAAACTCTCCCCGTTGATTGTTGCTGTCAGACTCAAGCCAGGCTAGGGCTTCGCCCAGTAGGCAGCGATGTATAGTTTCGAAGGTTTTGGTGAGTTCACGCCCGAACGTAATTTGCCGGTCAGCTCCGAAAACACCTAGCATGTCTACCGTGCTTTCCACGATACGGTGCGGCGCCTCGTAAAAGATTAAACTATAAGGGTGGTTGCGGAGCGATTCGAGTGCCTGTCGACGTTGGGAAGACTTGGTCGGCAAAAAACCGTAGAAAAGGAAGTGGGGCGATAGATTGCCTGCCGCGGAAAGCGCAGTAATAGCAGCGCTGGCGCCCGGAATGGGCATCACCCGATAACCTGCAGCGCGAACGATGTCGACAGCAACGGCACCGGGGTCCGAAACGGCAGGAGTGCCGGCGTCGGAAACCAGCGCCACAGACAACCCTTCCGCAAGCAGTGCCAGGATTTTTTCCCCGGCGGCGCGTTCGTTATGCTCATGCACGGCCATCAGCCGCGTTTTGATACCGAAATGATTGAGTAGTTGGGACGTATGACGCGTATCTTCTGCCGCGATAACGTCAGCACTTTTTAATGTCTCCAGCGCTCTTAATGTGATGTCCTGCAAATTTCCAATCGGTGTGGCGACCACATATAATGTACCGCTATGGTTCAACGTCTTTTAACCTCTCTTATCACGGCTTTGTTTGCGCTTTCCTGTGGTGTTGCGACAGCGGCGGAAGCGGTAAAAAGCACTCCTCCGACCAACGGGATAAAACCCTCTAAAACGGCTGAAGTCCGCTATCTGGACGGCCTAGATTGCCTCAAGGCCAAGGATATCGGCTGTGCCAGCGTGACATTGGCAGGGATTGGTCCTGCTTCACCCTATGCCAAATTACTGCAAGCACAAATCGCCGCACAAAACGGCGCATACGATACACCGCTTCGGCTATTGATCCCTTTGCAGGCCGAAACGGGGCTTATTCCCCAAGCGTCTGCAAGTCTACACGCAACCCTCGCGCTCGCCTACGAAGCTCAGGACAACCTGTTGAATGCAGTGGAGCAGCGTGTTGCAGCCGAACCGTTCCTTGAGCAAAGGCCCGATATTGAAGCAAATCAGGCCAGCATCTGGAAGCTGTTATCTTCTCAGCCTCGTGATGCCTTGATTGAGTTGCGCGGTGAAAGTGGTGACTCTGTCGTCCAAGGTTGGATTGACCTTGCCCTGGCCGTGCAGGGGAGCGAACGCAAGGCGTCAAGCGTCGCCCAGTGGCGCAACAGCTATCCAGATCATCCGGCCGGGGAGTCGCTACTGAACAAGATCGTAGCCGCACAGACTGGTGTTAAAGAAATGGCTAACGGGACCGGATTTACTGGAAATATTGCGTTACTGCTGCCACTGGAGTCTCCTGATTACGCTGCTGCTGCGCGTGCGGTGCAAGCTGGCGTCATGGCCGCTTTCAAGGCTGAAGGCGGACGGGGTGCAGTTCAAGCGTACGATAGCGGCGGTCCGGAAGGTGTGGCTCAGGCTTACCAGCAGGCGGTTGCCAATGGCGCACAATTCGTCATCGGCCCGCTTACTCGGGATGAAGTGGTCACCCTATCGAATCAAAATCTTACGGTTCCTGTGTTGGCGCTGAATCAACCGGACACTAACCTCAAAGCCCAAGCCAATCTCTTGTTGTTCGGCTTACCGGTAGATGCAGAATCTCGGCAAATCGCTCATCTAGCGCGGAATAGCGGAATGCAAACGGCTTTGGTCGTGGCCGCAGATAATCCCTTGGGGCAACGCATGGCCAAGGCCTTCGTGGAAGAGTGGCGAAATTTAGGCGCCAAAGTCACTGCGCAGCTCACTATTCCCGCACAGGATGCCTTGCCGGCCCTTAAGTCAGAAGCCGCGATGCATCCTGCAGACATGATTTTCCTGGCGGCGGGCGCGGATCAAGCCAGGATTGCACGGCCCTACCTGGACTTGGCAACCCCGACTTATGCAACGTCCCATATCTACGACGGCGCTAGCAAGAGCGTACAAAACGTCGATCTGGTCGCCATCCATTTTGTCGATCTGCCGTGGCTAGTTGATCCAGAAAACCCGGCCTTATCGCTTTTCCGTAGCAACGAATTGCTCCCCAATGCCGAGATGCAGCGGCTCTATGCGATGGGGCTGGATGCGTATCGGCTGGTTCCTCTCATCGAAGCGCATCCGGCGCCTGGCAAAAAGATTCTGGACGGCGCGACGGGTAATATTTCGGTCACGGAAAGCGGGGCGTTAGTGCGTGAACTACCCATAGCGCAGTTCCGTAACGAGGGTGTGGCGCTCGAAAACATGCCATGAGCAAGCCGGGACCAGAAGCGGAAAAGCTCGCTGTAGAATTTCTGCAACGGAACGGATTGATACTGGTTGAGTCCAATTTCCGCAGTCGCTTCGGGGAAATAGATCTGATATTGAAGGATGGTGCCTCGCTGGTATTCGCCGAAGTGCGCTTGCGCTCCAGTCAGCATTTCGGTGGTGCCGCCGCCAGCATTACCTCGGCAAAACAGGCCAAGATAATCCGGACGGCCCAACATTATCTCCAGCAGACACGCAGCAACCGTCCCTGTCGCTTTGACGCCGTGCTACTGGATAGTCTCGATGCACATCGCATCGAATGGATACGTAACGCTTTTGAAGGAGAATAAGGATGCGTTTGATACTTGCGCTGATTGCAGCTGCCATGCTCGCTGGGAATCTTGCCGGATGTGTACCTGTTGTTGCGGGAGGTGCGGCTGCAGGCGGACTGATGGCGGCCGACCGTCGTACTTCCGGCGCCTACATCGATGACCAGGCGATTGAGCTGAAGGCCAGCAAACAGCTCAACGATACGCTGGATACGCGTGTCCACGCCGATGTCACGAGCTATAACCGTAATGTGTTGCTGACCGGCGAGGCCTACGACGAACCTGCCAAGCAAAAGGCCGAAAGCGTCGTTAAAGGGATCGAGAACGTGCGCAGCGTGACCAACGAGATGATTATCGGGCCGCAGAGCTCAATGTCCTCCCGTAGCAATGATGCGTATATCACCTCCAAGGTGAAGGCCCGTATGGTGAGCGAGAATAAATTCCCTGCAAATTACGTTAAGGTCATCACCGAGAACGGTGTGGTCTACTTGATGGGGATGGTGACGCGTCAAGAAGCCGATGATGCCGTTGAAATTGCCCGCAATACCGAGGGCGTGGACAAGGTGGTGAAAGTGTTCGAATACGTCGTGGTGGAATGAGCCTGAGCTATAATTGCGCCATTCCTAATTGCTTTGAGCATATCCCATGAGTACCCAAGAAATCATCATCGAGGGCCTGACCAAGGCCGGTAAACCGTTTCGTCCCAGCGACTGGGTGGACCGTATGTGCAGCACGTACGCCACCTTCGGCGAGGATCGCAAGTTGCGCTACTCGCCTTATCTCAAGCCCCGTGTCATCAATGGCGTGAGGTGCCTGGTCGTCGATACCAAGCTCAAGGATGTGAATCCGGAAGGCTATGCCCAACTGCGTCAGTTCGCTGACGAGAACCAGCTGGGCATCAAGGATATGGAAGGGGCTGCCCTGGAATCCCTGCCGGCATAGACCGGTAGGCTTTACCTGGTTTTTTCAGAGATCAGCTTTTCGACGAGCTTCCGCGTCAGCAACCCGCGATGCAGCTTTATCAGCTTGCCTTGCGGGTTGAAGATGAAGGTCGTGGGTAACACGTCCATCGTGCCGAATTGATTGGTGACGCTGTCGTCCCCTAGAACGATGGGATAAGACATGAGATTGTCGTCGGCAAACTTGGCAATCTCTTTCTTGTCCTTGTAATCCATTGCGACTCCGATCACTACGACATCCTTGCGCTTGTCGTTCAGCATGATGAGGTCCGGAATTTCTTCCAGGCAGGGCGGGCACCAGGTCGCCCAGAAGTTCACCAGCACCCATTTGCCTTTGTAATCCGCTAGGGTATGCGTTTTGCTGTTCAGGTCTTTAAGGCTGAAGCTTTCTGCTGCTGCCGGCAGGGCCAGCAGGCATAGCATTAGCAAGATAAACGCTCGCCGCAGCATTAGTGTTTTTCCTCGGGCTCAGTGTCGCTGTGCTCGGTGCTGCTTTCTCCCTTGTGCATCAGGAACAAGGCGAGGCCGACCAGCGCGATGCTGCCGCCGAAGTTGAGCAGATCGATCGGGCCTTCCATCTTCATCTTCAGCGCGTGCTCAAACAGCGTCACGATGAGAATCATCACGATCACCTTGGCCAGGCGAGCTTTCAAGTCATCCAGGTTGCGGATGACCAACACCTTGCTCGATTTTTCGCTGTGCTGGGCGGCATCAATATCGCTAATGAACAATTCATACATGCCCAGCGAGAACATCAGCATGACGGTTGCAAGGAGGTAGCCGTCCACGACCTCGACGATATGAGAAATGGTTTCGTCATGGATCGCCTTGCGCGCGAGGGTTTCAAGGGCAGGATCTGCATAATGGATGACGTGGCCAACAAGATAATAGACATCCACGGTCGCCATGTAGAAGACCGCGAAGCCGGCGGCCAGGCTGGCAACGACTGCAAGAAGTACGACAAAACGGCTGTTCCAAAGAAAGCTTTCGAAAAAATTCTCGAGAAATTTCACGCGCTGGTTCCTATAAAAAGATCGCCTAAATATACCATCGGGCGAGTCGCGGAGGGTTGTTTCACGACTCTCTGAACTCCTGTTAGCGCTAACTCTCTAATTACAAACGAGTTGCTTGAGCGCTGAAAAAGACCGTTACAAGGCCGTTACATTGAACTTCACGAACTGCTTTTTTTTGGTTACGATAGTGCAATACGGTCTCAACACCCTCTAATTTTCCGAATTCTTACCACGAGGTTCTCCATGAGCGAACACATTACCCATTTGAACGATGCATCCTTTCAGCAGGACGTACTTGAATCCACGACGCCGGTACTGGTTGATTACTGGGCTGAGTGGTGCGGTCCCTGCAAGATGATCGCTCCGATTCTCGATGAGATCGCCAAGGAATACTCAGGTCGCCTCAAGGTTGCCAAGTTGAACATCGATGAAAACCAGGCAACTCCGCCGAAATACGGCATTCGCGGTATCCCGACCCTGATGCTGTTCAAGAACGGCAACGTAGAAGCTACGAAGGTAGGCGCACTGTCCAAATCGCAACTCACTGCTTTTATTGACAGCAATATCTGAAACACGTACTCTTAAGGCTGATTCCCGGGATTCATTGCAACACTTCTGAATAGCACCGGGAATCGGCTCTAAAACCGCTTCTCTTCTTCTTTCCCCGCTCCGCCTAATACCTCTTAGACAGGTTGTACTTCGTATGCACTTATCCGAACTGAAACAAACTCCGGTGACCGAACTCGTCGAAATGGCAATTGCCAATGAGATCGAAGGCGCTAACCGCATGCGTAAGCAGGATCTCATTTTCGCGCTGCTAAAGAACAAGGGCCGCAAGGGGGAAACGATTTCAGGCGATGGCACGCTCGAAGTGCTCCCAGACGGTTTTGGCTTCCTGCGCTCGCCGGATAGCTCCTACCTCGCGGGACCTGACGATATTTACGTGTCGCCCTCGCAAATTCGTCGTTTCAATTTGCATACCGGCGATACGATTACCGGCGAAATCAGGACACCGAAGGAAGGCGAGCGCTATTTTGCCCTGGTGAAAGTCGATACCGTCAACGGCGAGTCACCGGAGAGCACCAAGCATAAGATTCTGTTCGAAAACCTGACGCCGCTGTTCCCCACTGAAGCCCTCAAGCTGGAACGCGACATCAAGAGCGACGAGAACATTACTGGTCGTGTCATCGACATGATCGCGCCTATCGGCAAGGGCCAGCGCGGTCTGCTTGTCGCCAGCCCCAAATCCGGCAAGACCGTGATGCTGCAACATATTGCACACGCCATCACGTCCAACCATCCCGAAGTCCTGCTGATCGTCCTGCTCATCGACGAACGTCCTGAAGAAGTGACGGAAATGACCCGTACCGTGCGCGGTGAAGTCGTGGCTTCTACCTTCGACGAGCCTGCGACGCGTCACGTACAGGTGGCTGAAATGGTGCTGGAAAAGGCCAAACGCCTGGTCGAGCACAAGAAGGACGTCGTCATTCTGCTCGACTCGATTACTCGTCTTGCCCGCGCTTACAACACTGTGGTTCCGGCATCCGGTAAGGTGTTGACCGGCGGTGTGGACGCTAATGCCTTGCAACGTCCTAAGCGTTTCTTCGGTGCAGCACGTAACATTGAGGAGGGCGGTTCGCTGACCATTATCGCCACGGCACTTGTCGATACCGGCAGCCGTATGGACGATGTGATCTACGAAGAATTCAAGGGCACCGGCAATATGGAAATCCACCTCGACCGCCGCATGGCCGAGAAGCGCCTGTATCCTGCCATCAACGTCAATCGCTCCGGCACCCGCCGCGAGGAAATGCTCATCGAGAAAGACGTCCTGCAAAAAATCTGGGTGCTGCGCAAATTGCTCTACCCCATGGACGATCTCGAAGCGATGGAGTTTCTGCTGGACAAGATCAAATCCACCAAGAATAACGGCGAATTCTTCGACGCCATGCGCCGCGGATAACGTTCTGCTTGTTAGTAATCTCATCAAAGGCCGCGCAAGCGGCCTTTTTGTTTTTACACCTATTTACATCAATCTCGGAAGCTCATTCTTGACCCATTAAATGAGAATAATTATCATTGGCGAAAACTAACCTAAAGGAGTCGTCAATGAAACGTTCGATTTTGTGTGGATTACTGGGCGCAGGTATGGGCTTAGGGGCGATCTCGGCCCAGGCAGTGGAATATCCCATCGGTACGCCGCAGCAGCGCAACGGTATGGAAATCGCCGCGGTGTATCTGCAACCGGTGTTGATGGAGCCGGACGGCATGATGGCCAAGCCCGAGGAGTCCGATGTCCACATGGAAGCCGATATCCATGCTCTCGCCAATAATCCCAACGGCTTCGAGGACGGGGCCTGGGTTCCGTATCTTGAGATCAAGTACGAAATCACCAAGCTGCCGGAAGGCAAGGTCATCAAGGGCGATTTCATGCCCATGGTGGCCAACGACGGTCCGCACTACGGCGACAACATCAAGCTCATGGGGCCGGGCAAATACAAGGTCAAGTACACCATCGCACCGCCCACGGCCAACCCGCATTCTCATTTCGGTCGACATACGGATCGACTCACCGGCGTACGTCCCTGGTTCAAGCCGTTCGACGTGGAATATGAATTCACCTTCGCCGGCATCGGCAAGAAGGGCGGCTATTGATGATGCGAAAGCCAGCCACCATTGCGGCTCTGCTAGCGATGACGGCCTCGCCCTCCTATGCTGAAGATCCCTCGATGCAGGATTTGCTGAAGGAAATGAAGCAACTCTCCGGTCGCCTGCAAGTACTGGAAGAAGACAATGCCAAGCTGCGTAAGCAGTTGGAAAATCAGCCCTCCGCACCGATCCTGGCCGAGCGAGTCAAAGTGCTGGAAGAGCATAACGCCCAATTGGAAGCCTCGCTCGAAAACGACAGCATTAGCGAAAACGAGCCGGAGCTGGCCTCTCGCCTAAAAGCTGTCGAGGCCCAGGCCCTGGGCATGCAGAAATCCGCCAAAGTGGTGGAAGCGCTGGAGGGGGTAAAGGCCGATGCCAGCTTTACCTCAGTGTGGCAAAAGCCGAGCGGTTTGGAAAACAACAAGTCCCGCGTCAATTATCGCGCTGATGTCACCGTGAGCCTGCCGGCAGGAGAAATGGGGGATATCACCAGCACGATCTTCGGCCATTTCCGCATCGGCCAAGGCAAGGGCGCGTCGGAAAACATGACGGCGTTCAGCGGTCCCAATGCAACATCGTTCCAGTTGGGTTCCGCCCTTACGCCCGATACCAGCGCAGTGATGCTGGCCGAGGCTTGGTACCAGGCCGAGATTCCGCTGCCGCTGGGCGGATTCAAGCCACAGTCGAAACAAATGCTGACCATCAATTTTGGCAAGATGGACCCCTTTGCGTTCTTCGACCAGAACAGCGCCGGCAACGACGAGACGCGTCAGTTCCTCTCCAGCATGTTCGTGCACAACGCCTTGCTGGATAACCCGCTCGCCGCCAACGTCGGTGCCGACGGTTATGGATTCACGCCGGGCGCTCGGGTGGCTTGGCGCAACAATGCGGCAAAGCCGGAAAGTTATGAGCTCTCAATCGGCGTGTTCGGTTCCGGCCCGGGCGCAGCGTTCGACGGCTCTTTCACCAAGCCGTTCATCATCGGGCAAGCCGAAGCCACGACTCGTCTCCTGGGTGATGTTGGCCATTACCGTTTGCTGGCCTGGACCAATGGTCAAGCGCCGACCTATGTGGCGGATGAGTTGGAGCGCCATGAAGGCATGGGGATCAACTTCGACCAGAAGGTCGGCGATTACACCACGATATTCGGTCGTTACGGCAAGGGCTGGGGTCGTCATCTGCCGTTCGACCAGACCGTCAGCCTGGGTGCTGAATTCGGTGGCAGCTACTGGAATCGTGCCGGCGATGCCATCGGTATTGCCTTAGGCGCCAACCGCGTCAGCAGCGATTTCCACCGGGAAGCGCTGACCTTGGATGCTAACAGCGACGGCAGTGCCGATTACGGCTTCAAGGCAAGCGGGATCGAAAAAACGATGGAAGCCTATTACCGCTATCGCATCAATCATCAGTTCGAGATCACGCCGGATATCCAGTGGATCAGCAATCCTGCCGGAAACACTGCGGCAAACAATGTGACGGTATTGGGCATGCGCGCCCAGATCAACTATTAATGGGGAAAAGCATGCGCTGGATCGTTCTGCTAATGATGGGCCTGGCCTTTAACGGTCAGGCCAACGCTGAAGGCATGCTGGAATACAAGCTCACCATCAAGGGCGGCCACTTTTTTCCGGAAACCGTCGAAGTGCCTGCGGGGGTGAAATTTAAGCTGCTCATCACCAACCAGGGGCCGGGACCAGAGGAGTTCGAAAGCTATGAACTCAAGAAGGAATCGGTAATGGGCGAGGGGGTGACCAGACCCATGGTGTTCGCACCTTTAAAGCCGGGCACCTATCCTTTCTTCGGAGAATTTCATCCCGAGACGGCCAAAGGCCGCATCATCGCTAAGTAGGCTATGCAAAGACTGATACAACCGCTCACGCCGTTCCATACGCCTGACCCAACTAGGCTTGCCTGGTTGGGTGAGCTTTTACGGCGACACCGAACCACCATCATCGCTCTGCAATGGATCGTCGTCCTGGCCTATATCGGATTGGTGACGGTGCCAGCCTTGCTGCCGCTGCCTCCCGCCGATGGACGCATGCTGCACAACCTAACCCTGTTCGCGCAATTCGTGTTCTGGGGCATCTGGTGGCCATTCGTGATCCTGTCGATGATGTTGATGGGGCGCGTCTGGTGCGGGG
This sequence comes from Novimethylophilus kurashikiensis, assembly GCF_003112435.1. Classification (GTDB taxonomy): domain Bacteria; phylum Pseudomonadota; class Gammaproteobacteria; order Burkholderiales; family Methylophilaceae; genus Novimethylophilus; species Novimethylophilus kurashikiensis. The sequence goes on along the minus strand of NZ_BDOQ01000003.1, from coordinate 208,087 downwards.
TGTTGTGCCCCGAGGGCGCCTTGAGCGAGTTCGCCTCGAAATTCGGCTTAGGGAAACCAATCCCCAGGTGGATGAAATGGGGTGGATGGCCCTTCGTGGCGTTTATCTTGACCACTGTTTACGGGCAGTTGGTGAGCGTATACGAATACGCCGTAGCAGCGCTGCTGGTACTGGGCGGCTCGACGCTGGCCGCCATCGGCATCGGCCTGGTCTACGGCAAGAACAAGCGCGTCTGGTGTCGCCACTTGTGTCCGGTCAACGGCGTGTTCGGACTGCTTTCACGACTGGCACCGGTGCATTTTCGCGTCGATCAGGAGACATGGAAGGCTTCGACAACGCCTCCGCAAGCCATTCATTGCGCACCGATGGTGCATATCAAGTCCATGAAAGGTGCGTCCGATTGCCACATGTGCGGACAATGTGCGGGGCACAAAGGGGCCATCGCACTCACCTTGCGCAATCCGGGATCTGAAGTGGTGGACATGCATACCAACGAGGCCAAACCCTGGGAAGCGGCACTGCTGGTATTCGGCATGATCGGTACCGCCATCGGCGCCTTCCAGTGGTCCGGCTCTCCCTGGTTCGTCGCCGCCAAGCAGGCGGCTGCGGAATGGTTGGTGGCCAAGGAATGGTGGTGGGCGCTCGATACCAATGCACCGTGGTGGTTGCTGACCCATTATCCGGAAGCTTCCGACACCTTCACCTGGCTCGACGGCGCTATGATCCTGACCTATATCGCCGCCACGGCCATCATTGTGGGCAGTTGGGTCTGGGCCTGGCTCAAGGTTGCCGCAGTCATATTGGGCGGAAAGCCGCACGTCACCCCGTCCCGATTGGCCTACAGCCTCATCCCGATGGGCGGTTTCGGCGTATTCCTGGGGTTGTCTGCATTGACCGTCACCATGCTGAAAGCCGAAGGTCTCATGTTCCCCTGGCTGGGGACGGCAAGGGCGCTGGTACTGGCGTTTGCAGCAGCATGGAGCCTGCATCTCGCTTATGGGGTCATCAGTCGGCAGAACAGGACGCTCGCAGCACGCTATTGTTCGCTAGCGGCTGTCGCAATGGCTATAGGCGGGATCATCGTCCCGTGGGTATTGCTGTTTTACATCTGGTAAACCATCAGTAGCGAAGCGGCGTGGCTGTCGTCATTGCGACCGCTTGTCCGCATGGTCGATACTGTTCTCATCAAGCGGCTGCATGGCGCAGACCACGTGGCCGTCATGCAGCTCCGCAAAGGCTTGCGCCTCTTCCCGCGTTGCCGCTTGAATGTAGAACACTGTGTCTTCGTCGTAGCATAGCCATTTGTACATCGCGAACTCCTTATGGTCTTGTAGTCATCTCATCCAAGCAGGTTCCATACCATTGCCTGGGCTGTCATGGCTGGGATGATGGCAAAACTTTGTGACAGCCATGCGTTCCTGGATGCCTTGCCGGCCTTTATACTGGCGGCTTTTCATCCGTATTCCCCGCTGTGATCCAATTTCGCAATCTCACCCTCGCCCGCGGCGCAAAACCCTTGATCGAAGGGGCCTCGCTGCAAATCCACCCGGGACAGAAAGTCGCGCTGACCGGCGCCAATGGTGCAGGAAAATCCAGTCTGTTCGCCCTGTTGCGGGGAGAACTCCACCAGGAAGCTGGCGATCTGGACATTCCCCCAGTCTGGGTGGTTGCCCACGTTGCCCAGGAAACGCCCGCCTTACCCGATCAGGCGCTCGATTTCGTGCTGGATGGCGACGCCGAACTGCGCAGCATCGAGCGCGCCATCAAGGAAGCCGAGGCGAGCCACGATGGTGCACATCTGGGCGAACTCCATGCCCGGCTGGGCGATATCGGCGGCTATGCCGCTCCGGCGAGAGCCGCGGAATTACTACATGGACTGGGCTTCTCCGACAGCGATTTCACCCGCCCGGTGAGCGATTTCTCCGGCGGCTGGCGCGTGCGCCTCAACCTGGCACGAGCGCTCATGTGCCGCTCGGACTTGCTGTTGCTGGACGAGCCCACCAACCACCTCGATCTGGACGCCGTCATCTGGCTGGAAAGCTGGCTCAAGGAATATCGCGGCACGTTGGTGTTGATCTCGCACGACCGCGATTTCATCGACGCCGTGGTCGATCAGGTCGCCCACATCGAAAACCAGAAGCTCACACTGTACAAAGGCGGCTATTCCGATTTCGAACGCCAGCGCTCCGAACGCCTGGCGCAGCAGCAGTCCCTTTACGAGCGCCAACAGCGCGAGATGGCGCACTTGCACAGCTACATCGACCGTTTCCGTGCCAAGGCCACCAAGGCACGGCAGGCGCAGAGCCGTATCAAGGCGTTGGAGCGTATGGAGCTGATTTCCGCGGCTCACGTCGATTCGCCGTTCAGCTTCCATTTCCGCGATATGGCGGCAGCGCCCGATCCGCTATTGGTGTTGGATGAAGCGCAGGTCGGCTACGCTGGCCAAGCCCTGCTGCGCGATATTGCACTGACCTTGCGTCCCGGCGAGCGGCTGGGGTTGCTCGGCCGCAACGGCGCGGGTAAATCCACCCTGATCAAGCTGCTGGCCGGCGAACTACCGGTGATGTCCGGCAAACGGGTCGAGGGTAAGGATCTCAACATCGGTTATTTCGCCCAGCATCAGCTTGAACAGCTGCGACCGGAGGAATCACCTCTACAGCACATGATGCGGCTCGACCCCAAGACGCGCGAGCAAGAGTTGCGCGATCACCTGGGCGGCTTCGATTTCCGCGGCGACATGGCCACCACACCGTGCGGCCCGTTCTCGGGCGGCGAGAAATCGCGGCTCGCACTGGCACTGCTAATCTGGCAACGGCCCAATTTATTGTTGCTGGACGAGCCCACCAACCACCTCGACCTGGAAATGCGCCATGCGCTTACCATGGCCTTGCAGGAATACGACGGCGGCGTGGTGCTGGTGTCGCACGACCGTGCCTTGCTGCGCGCCACTTGCGACCGTTTTTTGCTGGTGGCCGACGGCAAGGCCGCGCCCTTCGACGGCGATCTCGACGATTACAAACAGTGGCTGGCTGAACAGCGCACCGCCGAAAAACCGGCTCCGAGCGCAGACAAGGCAGCGCTCAAGGCGGAGCGCGCCCAAGCCCAGGCCGACCGCCAGGCACGCTTGGCGCAGCGCCGTACGTTGACCAAGGAAGCCGAGCAGCTTGAGAAAAAACTCGCCGCCTGGCAAACCGAGAAGACCGAGCTGGATGAACGCCTGGGCGATCCGGAACTCTATACCCAAGGCGAGTCCACGCAATTGCAAACCCTGCTGAAGCGCCAGGCCGAGCTGAGCGGCTGGATTGACGAGGCCGAGATGCGCTGGCTGGAAGTGCACGAGGCGCTGGAAGCCATCCCGGCCTAACCAGGGCGAATTCAAGAACAGGCGAATCAAGAAAGAGACCGTGGAAACCTTCATCATCGCTCGCGTGCTGCATGTACTCGGTGTCGTGCTGTGGATCGGCGGCGTGGGCATGGTGACGATGGTGCTGCTGCCCGCCGTCAAGGCGTTCCGCAGCGAAGCAGAGCGCGTGGAGTTTTTCGAAGCGGTGGAAAGCCGTTTTGCCCGCCAGGCGCGAATCTACACCCTGATCACCGGGCTTTCCGGCTTTTACATGCTCTACGTGTTGAACGCCTGGGACCGTTACCTGGACGCCCAGTTCTGGTGGGTGCACGCCATGACGGCCACCTGGGCGATCTTTACTTTGATGCTGTTCGTGCTGGAACCGCTGGTATTGCACCGCAAACTGGCCCAATCTGCTCGAACCGCCCCACGCAAGACGCTGACCGCGATTATCGTGATGCATTGGCTATTGCTGACGATGAGCCTAGTCACCGTAGCAGGCGCGGTTGCCGGTAGCCACGGATGGAGCTTTCAATGAACCCTTTCAACACGCCAGCCCCCGATTTCCAGCATCCGCTGCAACTGCTCAGCGCCTGCCACGGCCGCATTACCGGCTTCAACGATTTGCTGCTGCGCCTGCCGGCGCATATCGCCGAGCACGGCACCGATGCCGACGCGCAACAAGCGGCTACGCGCATCCTCAAGTATTTCGACACCGCCGGCCAACATCACCACGAGGACGAGGAACGCAGCCTGTTCCCTGTTCTGCGCGACATTGCCGCCCAAGAAGGAAACCAGGAGATTCTAGGATTGTTGGAACTGCTGGTGACCCAACATCAGGAAATGAACCAGGCGTGGCAGGAGCTGCGGCTTTATCTGTTGACGCTGTCCCAAGGCGGAGAGGTCGATCCGGCGGCCATGCCGGTGGAGCGTTTTGTCGGGCTATACCACGAGCATATGCCGCTGGAAGACAAGGTGCTGCTGCCCTATGCCAGCCGGGTGTTGAACCCAGCGCAGCTCGACGCATTGGGGAATGCCATGGCCGAGCGGCGCGGCGTTTAGAAGCTGTTTAAAAATGGCTGCGGAGCATTGTCTGCGGCGTTGCCCGGTGTTGGCTCCGGCCGACGCTACGCGTCTTAACATCGCTTTGCGAGTTAGCCTACGCCGCAACTGCGTTGTCACTTCCTCGCCGTACTAAATGTACTGTCTCGGTCGTTGCGCTCCGTGCGCTTTGCATCCAACCCTCCTCGCTCATTTTTAATTCAGCTTCGGGGCGTCAGCTGATTTCCCGTGTTTCCAGGAACTGGATATCCGGGTAGCGCTCTTGCGCCATCGCCAAGTTGACGCGGTTGGGCGCCAGGTAGACGTAATCTTCCGCGCCGTCCAGCGCCACGTTGTAGCCGTACTTGTCCGCAATGGACTTGAGATCGGCGTCTGAACCGCGCAGCCAGCGTGCGGTAGAGCAATCGAAGGATTCAAAGGCAACGTCCACGCCGTATTCGAATTCCAGCCGGTGCGCCACCACGTCGAATTGCAGCGTACCTACCGCACCCAGAATCAAATCGTTGGAAGCCAGGGGGCGGAACAACTGCGAGGCGCCTTCCTCGGCCAACTGCTGCAAGCCTTTTTGCAATTGCTTCATCTTGAGCGGGTTCTTCAATCGTGCACGGCGGAAGTGTTCCGGTGCGAAGGACGGGATGCCCGTGAACTTCAAATCCTCGCCTTCGGTGAAGGTGTCGCCCAGCTTGATCGTACCGTGATTGGGAATGCCGATGATGTCGCCAGCATAGGCTTCGTCGGTAGTGTTGCGGTCCTGCGCCATAAAGGTGATGGCATTGTTGACGGCAATCTGCTTGTCCACGGCCACGTGCTTCAGCTTCATGCCGCGCTCGAACTTGCCTGAGCAAACCCGCACGAACGCGATGCGGTCGCGGTGCTTGGGGTCCATGTTGGCCTGAATCTTGAACACGAAGCCTGTGAACTTGGGTTCGTCCGGCGTGACCTCGCGGGTCACGGTTTTGCGCGATAGCGGCGTCGGCGACAAATCCACCACGGCGTCGAGCAGCGATTGCACGCCGAAATTGTTGACGGCCGAGCCGAAGAACACCGGTGTCTGCTTGCCGGAGAGATAGGCTTCCTTGTCGAAGGTGTGCGAAGCGCCGCGCACCAGTTCGATATCCATGCGCAGTTCCGCCGCCTGATGGCCGATCAGCTCGTCCAGACGCGGATTGTCGATCCCCTGGATCATTTCCGACGTGCCCTTTTCTGCGTGCGGGTCGAAGAAGGCAATGGTGTCGTTGACGAGGTGATACACCCCGCGGAAAGTCTTGCCCATGCCGATCGGCCACGTCACCGGCGCGCACTGCATGCCGAGTACGGATTCGATTTCGTCCAGCAAGTCGATCGGGGCTTTGCCTTCTCTATCCAGCTTGTTGACGAACGTGACGATAGGCGTGTCGCGCATGCGGCAGACGTTGAGCAGCTTGATGGTCTGGGCTTCCACGCCGTTGACCGAGTCGATCACCATCACCGCCGAGTCCACGGCGGTCAGTGTGCGATAGGTATCTTCCGAGAAGTCGTCGTGGCCCGGGGTATCGAGCAGGTTGATGATGCAGTCGCGGTAGGGAAACTGCATCACCGACGACGTGACCGAAATCCCGCGCTGCTTTTCCAGCTCCATCCAGTCCGAGGTCGCATGCTTGCCGGCCTTGCGGGCTCGCACCGCCCCCGCCATCTGGATCGCGCCGCCGAACCACAGCAGTTTTTCGGTCAGCGTGGTTTTACCGGCGTCGGGGTGGGAGATGATGGCGAACGTGCGTCGCCGCTGGATTTCGTCGTGGAGGGTGCTCAAGATGGTACTCGGGGATAGGCGATTGATTAAGGGCGGTATTTTACCGGGTTTTGGGGTGGGCTGAGCGGATGACGTCAGAACAAAACGCGGCGAGGGCGTTTCCCGTGAGGGGCGACGCCAGAAATGGAGAAAGGATGCCGGCCGAGGCGGCTGGCATCCTTGAAAAAGATTACTGACGGCTCAGGCTGTTCCCGCTGACCTTGACCTTATCACCTTGCTTGTAATCCGGTGCCTGGTCGAAGCTCACCGTGCGATGGGTGTTGTCTTCCATCAGCACCACCACATCCCAGCGCGTTTTCTTGCGCAGGTATTTCTCGCCGTAATGCCCTGCGACGCCGCCGCCTACAGCACCGAGCACCGTCGCCAGAGTTTTACCTTTGCCCTTGCCGACCTGGTTACCCAACACCCCGCCAGCAACGGCTCCCGCTACAGCGCCGAGCCCGGAAGCATCTTCCGTTTCGACCGTATTCACGGCTTCGACCGTGCCGCAGTCGGCACATACAGGTTTTTGCATTTGCACGCATTCAGGCGGCGTCCAACCACCACCTGTGGTGTTGCTTGCCGGACATTGGTATGCAGCGACGGCGTTCGTGCCGATCAATAGCCCAGCTGCAATGATTGTGATGCGTAAGTGACTCATGTGCCCCTCCTTATTGTTGAGATAGCCCTACCATACACGCAATTTCTTAAGTCGAAATTAAGGGCGAACCCATACATCTGGAGGGTGAACGGCTCAGAAGCAGCTATCCACAGAATCGGTGGATAGGGTTGTGGATAAGTGGGTTAAGCGCTTGATCGTAGTTGCGCTAAACGTGCTGGTTATTTTTTGTGGCTTGAGTTTCCGTCTGTTCCAATGGCAGCCGCCAAACGACGATGCTGGAATCGATCCAGCAGCATGAATACCGCCGAAATCGCAATCATCCCCGCGAGGATTCCCAGGGCGTTGATCAAGGTTTGTTGATAGCCCAGCTTGGCCACGTTGATGAAGGGGTAGGGATACCATCCCACCGCCGCGCCGCGAATGAGGGAGTAGCAGAAAAACCCGATGGGGTAGAACAGCCACAAGGCGATGCTGCGCCACTGCCACGTACCCTTTGGCGCGAACAGCCACCAGTACACCACGAACAGCAGCGGGATCAGGTCGTGCAGGATGAAATCAGCACCGATTTGCACGCCGTGCAGCGGGAACACGTGCCGCAGCAGCAGGTTGAAGGTGAGGCTCACCACCACGAGATTGGCCGCGATGCCAGCGATGATGCTCCCGCGCTGGAAGAAACGTGCGCCTGGCAGCTTGAACAGGGGCAGGGTGACCGCCAGCGCTGCGAGCATATTCGTGAGGTGGGTATAAAAGCTCAGGTATTTGACCAGCCCCGCCATCCACGAGTCGGAAATCCCGATCAGAAACGCCAGCCGCACGCCCAGAGCGAACCAGAGCAGCGGGGCCATCACCATCAAGAATAGCGATTGGTGGCGATGTTGGTCATGAGCGAAGGGTAAGCGCATGAATAACAGAATAGCAAAATTGCGTAATGCGACGAGGCGTTAGCGCGATTGAAAAAAAGACCCACTGCTCCCATAATGGAAATATGCGCAAGCTGCTCAAATTCCTGGTCGCCGTATTTCTGGTGCTCTGCCTGCCCCTGCAAGGGCTGGCCGGCGTGACCATGCCTGCGTGCGCCGGCCATGCGCCTGTCGCCGTGCAAATGGCCGACGACCATGACGCAATGGAGAGCCACTGTCAGCATATGAAAATGGCTGCCGAGAAAAAAGCGCATGACCACAAGATATCTCACGACAAATGCGCCGCCTGCTACATCAGCGTCTCCCAGGCTATCGTGCCGCAAGTGACGGTCGCCGTGCCGCTGCTGGGCACCACGGCGTATTCGCACCTCGCCCTGGTCGAGTACCAGACCCAGCTTTCCACCCCTTATCATCCCCCCAGATCGACCGCAGCCCAGGGCTGAAGGTCGTCTTAGTTCGTGCCCGCATTTTATCGGGCCAACCCTTAACGTCGGCCTTCGCGCCCTTTGAACGCTCCGTGCTGTTCCGCGGTATCACGATTTGATTTCAAAGGATGTGCGAAATGAAGAAGTATCTACCCCTAGCCGCTGCGATTCTGGCGCTCGGCCTCAATGGCTCCCCGGCAATTGCTGATGTTGCTAAGTCTCAGGCCGCAGCACATAACACCTATGCTGCCAAAGGCGAGATCGTGGCTGTCGATGCGACAAACGCCAAGGTCAAGCTCAAGCACGAAGCCGTGCCCGAATTGCAATGGCCGGGCATGACCATGGATTTTGCAGTCGCGGACAAGGCCCAGCTCAAAGGGCTCAAGGCCGGCGACAAGGTCGCGTTCCGATTCGCGCTCGTCGGCGGCCAGGCACGCATCACCGAAATCCAGCGACTCAAATAACGTTCGAGCCGGCCGGGTAAGACTCGGCCGGCAATCGAGGATTCACTATGAAAACGCTTATTTTTGCTGCCGTGCTGCTGCCGCTCCATGCCTGGTCGGCCGAGGTGCTCCCGGGCTCGCCGCAATCGAGCTTGGTTCCCGGCGCGACGGTGCAAGAGCTCCTGCAATGGGCGGACGCCAACAATCCCGAACTCACTGCCATGGGCTATGAAGTCGAGGCGGCGAGTCAACGCATCCAGCCTGCCGGCGCTTTGCCCGATCCCGTGCTGCGGGCCGAGATTCAGGATTTCGCGGGACGGGACGCGCCCAACGGCTTCAATCCCTTGCCCAACAAGGCCGGCTCCACCAAATACACGTTCATGCAGAGCATCCCCTTGTGGGGCAAACGCGGGTTGAAGGAAGAGGTGGCGACGGCGGAATTGGATCAGGCCAAGGGGCGCAAGCTGTCCTCCGCAGCCGAGATTCACGCCAAGATCAAATCCGCCTATGCCCAGCTTTACCAGGCCACCGGCATGAAGGCGCTCAACGACGAACTGGCGGGGCTCTACGACCGGCTGGAAGCGGTGGCGCAGGTGCGTTATGCCAGCGGACTCGTGCCGCAGCAGGACGTGATTCGCGCCCAGGTCGAGAAAACTTCCTTGCGTTCCGAAGCGATTGCCTTGGAGGCCGAACAGCAGCAGGCCCGCGCTCGGTTGAATGCGGTGCTGGGCCGTCCGCAAGGCGCGCCGCTGGCTGAACCGAAAATGCTGGAAAAAGGCATCCCAGCCAAGCTGGAGGCCGCAACCTTGCAGCAGCGGGTGATGGATCGCAACCCGTGGCTTTCCAGCCAGACCGCGCAGATTTCCGCGGCCGAGGCCAACCGGCGATTGGTCGAGAAAAACCGCTATCCCGACGTCACGCTGGGCATCGCGCCCATCCAGCGCGGCACCAGCATCGCGAGCTGGGAGGCCATGATCGAGGTCAACATCCCGCTGCGGCAGGATACGCGCCGTTCGCAGGAAGGCGAGGCCAACGCCTTGCTGCTCGCCGCACAGCAGCGCCAGCAGGCCATGGCCAACCAGATCATGGGGGAGGTGGGCGAAAACCTGGCTGCTTGGCAGGCCGCCAACCGCCAGGAACAACTCACCGCCAATACCTTGCTGCCTCAGGCGCAACTCACTTTTCAATCCGCGCTGGCCGGCTATGAAACCGGCAAGGTGGATTTCGCCACGCTGCTAGACGCCCAGCGCGCCATCAAGCGGGCAAAGCAGGACATCCTCAAGGCCCAGGTAGAGCAGGCGCAGCGCCTGGCCGAAATCGAAAAAATGGCAGGGGAAGAATGATGAACAACAAAGGATTATGGCTTGTGCTGGCGCTCGTCGGCATTGCAGCCGCGGCAGGGGGCGGCTATTGGTTCGGCGCTCGGCATACTGCCCAGCCGGAGGCCGCAACGCCGGCCAAGCAGGAACGCAAGGTGCTTTATTACCGCAACCCAATGGGGCTTCCCGATACCTCGCCCGTGCCCAAGAAGGACAACATGGGGATGGACTATGTGCCGGTTTACGCGGACGAAGCCGCGCCGCCGAAAGCCGAACGCAAGATTCTCTACTACCGCAACCCCATGGGCTTGCCCGACACGTCGCCTACCCCCAAGAAAGACAGCATGGGCATGGATTACGTGCCGGTGTATGCCGACGAGGCGCCTGCCGGACAAGTGAGCATCAGCCCCGACCGCGTGCAGAAGCTGGGAGTCAAGACCGAAGCGGCGACCATGCGGCCGTTGAGCCATACCGTGCGCGCCGTCGGCCGTTTCGAAATCGACGAAAACCGTATGCATAGCGTCACGACCAAGTTCGAAGGCTGGATCGAAGCGCTCTATGTCAGTGCCGTGGGTGATTCGGTGCGTGCCGGACAGCCCTTGATGCAGGTCTATAGCCCGGAATTGGTCTCTGCGCAGGAGGAATACCTCATCGCTTGGAACGGCCGTCAATCGCTCAAGGAAGGCACGACGGAAGCCCAGGCCGGCGTGGATAAATTGGCCGAAAGCGCGCTGAAACGGCTGCGCTACTGGGACATATCCGATGCCCAGTTGGAGCGGCTGCAACGCGAAGGCAAGGCCATGCGCACGCTGACCATCTATTCGCCTGGCAGCGGTTTCGTCATGGAAAAGAACGCCATGCATGGCATGCGGTTCGCGCCGGGCGACATCCTCTACAAAATCGCCGACCTGTCGCGCATCTGGCTGGTGGCGGACGTGTTCGAGCAAGACCTGGCGGCGATCAAGATCGGCCAGACGGCCAGGATCAAGGTGGACGCTTTCCCCGACAAGGAATTCAGCGGCAAGGTGACGTTCATCTATCCCACCTTCAACGCCGAAACCCGTACGGCCCAGGTGCGCGTCGAGCTACCCAATCCGGGCGGGCTGCTCAAACCGGCGATGTTCGGCAATGTGGAACTGGCGGCGGGCAACGACAAGGCGCCCGCGTTGACGATTCCCGCTTCCGCCGTGCTCAATACCGGCACGCGGCAGGTGGTGCTGGTGAACGTGGCCGAGGGCCGATTCGAGCCGCGCGAGGTCAAGCTCGGGCGCCAGTCGGAAGATTATGTCGAGGTTCTGGATGGCGTTGCAGAAGGCGAAAACGTGGTAGTAGGCGCAAACTTCCTGATCGACGCCGAGAGCAACCTCAAGGCCGCTCTGGGCAGTTTTTCGCACGAGCCTAGCACCGCGCCGGCGGCTTCTCACGAGGGCCACTGACATGCTGAGCCGTATCATCGAATGGTCGGCGCGCAACCTGCTCGTCGTGCTGCTGGCGACGGTGTTCGTCATCGGCGCGGGTGTTTATGCCGTAATCAAGACACCGCTGGATGCGCTGCCCGATCTCTCCGACGTGCAGGTCATCGTCTACACCGAATACCCCGGCCAGGCACCGCAGGTGGTGGAAGACCAGGTCACTTATCCGCTCACCACTGCCATGCTCTCCGTGCCCAAGTCGCGGGTGGTGCGCGGCTTCTCGTTCTTCGGCGCGTCGTTCGTGTACGTGATTTTCGAGGACGGCACGGATATCTACTGGGCACGTTCTCGGGTGGTGGAATCGCTCAATGCTGCGACCAGCCGGTTGCCCGCAGGCATTACCCCGACCTTGGGGCCGGACGCGACGGGCGTGGGCTGGGTGTACCAATACGCTGTGCTGGCCAAGAACCGCTCGCTGGCCGAGCTGCGCACCTTGCAGGACTGGTATCTGCGCTACCAGCTCACCAAGGCGCACGGCGTGGCCGAAGTCGCGAGCATCGGCGGCTTCGTCAAGCAGTATCAGGTCGTGGTCGATCCGCGGCGTCTGCAAGGCTACGGCATTCCCTTGAGCCGCGTGAGTGATGTCATCCGCGCCAGCAACCGCGACGTCGGCGGGCGCGTGGTGGAAATGACCGAGACCGAGTACATGGTGCGCGGCCGGGGTTATCTGCGCGGCAAGAGCGATATCGAACAACTGGTACTCAAGTCCGACAAGGGCGTGCCGGTGCTGCTGCGCGACGTGGCGCGGGTAGAGCTGGGGCCGGACGAGCGGCGGGGGCTGGCCGAGTTGGATGGCGAAGGCGAGGCCGTGGGCGGCATTGCCATGGCGCGCTACGGGCAGAACGCGCTGGAAGTCATCGACAACCTCAAGCAAAAAGTGGCCGAGATTTCCAGCGGCCTGCCGCAAGGCGTCAGCATCAAGACCGTCTACGACCGTTCCGAGCTGATCCATCGCGCCATCGAAAACCTCAAGGGCACGCTGCTGGAAGAAAGCATCATCGTGGCGCTGGTGTGCCTCTTGTTCCTGCTGCACGTGCGCAGCGCCATGGTGGCGATCGTCATGCTGCCGGTGGGCGTGCTCATCGCTTTCATCGCCATGCGCCAGCTCGGCATCAATTCCAACATCATGAGCCTGGGCGGCATCGCCATTGCCATCGGGGCCATGGTGGATGCGGCCATCGTGATGATCGAGAACGCGCACAAGCATCTGGAACGCGTACCGGAGAATGCTCCGCAAAGCGCTCGCACCCAAGCCATCGTCGATGCCTGCAAGGAAGTCGGCCCGGCGCTGTTTTTCTCGCTGCTGATCATCACCGTTTCCTTCCTGCCGGTGTTCACGCTGGAATCGCAGGAAGGCCGGCTGTTCTCGCCGCTGGCCTATACCAAGACGTTCTCCATGGCAGGCGCGGCGCTGCTTTCGGTGACGCTGGTGCCGGTGCTGATGTTGCTGTTCGTGCGCGGCAGAATTATTTCCGAAGCTAGAAACCCGGTGAACCGCGTGCTGATCTGGCTGTACCGCCCCATTATCGGCTGGGTGATGCGCTGGAAGAAGCTGACGATCCTGCTGGCCGCGCTGGTGCTGGGCCTGAGCTGGATTCCGGCTTCGCGCCTCGGCAGCGAATTCATGCCCACGCTCAACGAAGGCACGCTGCTTTACATGCCGTCCTCGCTGCCGGCCATGTCCGTCACCAAGGCCGCTGAGCTGATCCAGACGCAGGATCGCATCATCAAGAGCTTCCCCGAGGTGGAATCGGTGTTCGGCAAGGCGGGGCGTGCCCAGAGTGCCACCGACCCCGCGCCGCTGGAGATGTTTGAAACCGTCATCAACCTCAAGCCGGAATCGCAATGGCGACCGGGCATGACCACCGACAAGCTCATCGCCGAGCTCGACCAGGCCTTGCAGTTCCCCGGCGTTTCCAACGCGTGGACCATGCCCATCAAGGCCCGCATCGACATGCTCTCCACCGGCATCCGCACGCCCGTCGGCATCAAGGTGTTCGGCAATGACCTCGCAGAAATGGAGCGCGTCGCCAAGGAAATCGAAGCCGTGGTGAAACGCGTGCCTGGCACGACCAGCGCTTATGCCGAGCGCATCACCGGCGGTTATTACCTCGATATCCAGCCGGATCGGGGACAGCTAGCGCGGTATGGACTGGCGGTTGGCGAGTTGCAGGACGTCATTGCCACTGCTTTAGGTGGTGAGAACGTGACGACGACGGTCGAAGGCCGCGAGCGCTTCGGAGTAAGCGTGCGCTATCCCCGTGAGCTCCGTTCTTCGCCGCAGATGATTGCGACGCAGGTGCTGGTGCCCATCCCCGGCGGCGCCATGATCCCGCTCGGCCAACTGGCAAAAATCGAGATCGTCAAAGGCGCTCCGGCCATCCGGACCGAGAACGCCTTGCTCTCGTCCTACATCTACGTCGACCTGCGCGGACGCGACATCGGCGGTTATGTCGCCGAGGCGCAGAAAGCCGTGCGCGAGCAGGTGAAATTTCCGCCGGGCTACTACGCCACCTGGAGCGGGCAGTTCGAGTATATGGAGCGGGCCAAGGCCAAGATGAAGCTGGTGATCCCGGTCACGCTGTTCATCATCTTCGTACTGCTGTTCCTCAACTTCCGCCGCATGACCGAAACCCTCATCGTCATGCTCTCGGTGCCGTTCGCGCTGGTGGGCGGGGTGTGGCTTATGTACTTGCTCGGGTACAACTTGTCGGTGGCGGTCGCCGTCGGCTTCATCGCTTTGGCTGGCGTCGCGGCGGAAACAGGCGTGGTGATGCTGATCTACCTCGACCACGCCATGCGCGAACTCAAGGCCCGACGCGAGCAGGAAGGTCAGCCCTTTGTGCTGGCCGATCTGTATGCCGCGGTGATGGAAGGCGCCGTCGAACGCGTGCGGCCCAAGATGATGACTGTCGTCGCCATCATGGCGGGGCTGCTGCCCATCATGTGGAGCACAGGCACCGGCGCCGAGGTGATGAAGCGCATCGCCGCGCCCATGGTGGGCGGCATGATCTCGTCCACGGTGCTGACGCTGGTCGTCATTCCGGCCTTGTATGCGTGGGTGAAGCAGCGCGAGGTGGAGAAGGCCGAATAATCGGGCCTATATGTGATGTGAGAAACAGTCTCGGCGAGCCGGCTGCTTAAAAATGCCCGCTCGCGGACCCGCCGGGGTCCGGCTTATTGCCAGGAGATTGCCATGTATACCACTACCTCGTCCCGATCCGATCCACGCATGATGCAGAGCATGCAGGACTGTATTCAGAACTGTCTGGACTGTGCCCGCATGTGCGAGGAATGCGCCGCCGAATGCATCCGCATGGAAAGCCAAGGCATGTCCGACTGCATCGCCATCTGCCTCGATTGCGCCGACATCTGCCTGCTCGATGCCAAGCTCATGAGTCGCGATTCGCCCTATCACTTCCAGACGTGCGAATTGTGTGCGGATATCTGCCAGGAATGTGCCAGCGCTTGCGATAGTGCCGCGGCGAATATGGAGAACAATAGCGTGCTCCAGCAATGTGCCAGTGTTTGCCGGAGGTGTGCGGAGACTTGCGAGGCGATGGCGGGGATGGATGATGTGGGGGCGGGGGTGCATTGAGGGGTGAGCCGTCATTCCGGAGCTGCGCAGCAGAACCTGAAATCCAGATGTTTTAGCTCCCTCGCCCCTTGCGGGAGAGGGTTGGGGTGAGGGGGCTTTTGAACTGGGTTTTAAAACCAAAACCGTCGGACTCGGCCGACAGCCGAGTTACCTTCTCTTGCTCGCCCAAGAGAAGGTAACCGAAGAGAACGGCGCCCCGCTTACCCGCCCTCTACGAGGGTTCCCTGCGCTGCGCGCCAAGCCGGGCGGCTGCGGAACTCGGGCTTGCGCCCTCAAACCGTCCTCGCCGAAAGCCCCCGACTTGACTGTGCTGCTCGGCGGGTGCACAGGGGGGAGTTACCCCTATGCCGCAGAGGAGAGGAAAGTGCCTTCTTGACTCGCCGCACTGTCAGTCACCAGCAAAATATATACCCGCAATTGGTGATTCTGCTTGCTGTACCCCATCGCGAATTTTTACCCATCCGAGCAATCCGAATGGAGTTTTTACCAAATAGTGCTCACCTTCATTTAGTAACACTGTTACGGGCGATCCTTTAGGTAAAGTCGCAACAATCTGTTTGTATTCTTGCGAGGAGAATAATTCAATGGGCTCTCTTGTTGTTGTATCTAGTCCTACAAAGTTGAATGGCTGTTTAATTTCTATGCACTTTCCATCGTGCCATCCGTACTTTTTACGGACATTGAACATCGTATCGTTATGACCTTCAACGTAGATGTTGCCGTTCCCTGGTAAGGCAAACCGTAGTCCCAAAGTTTGGAAAACTTTTTTTAGCTTACCTTCGTTTTCTAACAAAAATGTACATCCCGGATCCCAACTTCCACCTGAGTCACAATCAATGGTGAAGAATCCTTTCCCTAGACCAAGAAGTTGTGTTCTGAGAGGACGAGAGATGAATACTCCGGCTTCTTCGTAATTCTTTGCTTCGGGGTGGTTGCCACTAAGCACTGTGCTTATTTTTGGATCGTAGTAAAGCGTTACGTCTGCATTTTTTATATGAAGTGCTCTAAGCCCAGGGAATGTTTCCACTCCTTCAGCAGTAGCTTGGTTTTTACACGCTGAAATCCCAATGAGCATGCCGATGCATCCGCATAATAGTATTTAAAAACTACGGATTTTCATGTTTTTTCCTTCTATTTCTTATGGTTAGAGATTTCTTGTCAGCATAGTAATAATTAGCAAATACGCACGCAAGCAATAGCAGTTACCATCGAATTATCGTTCCCTATATTGAACAAAAGCGGATCAACGACCCCCTCCCCCTTACGCCCCGCCGAGCAGCACAGTCAAGTCGGGGGTCGTCGGCGAGGACTGTCTGAGGGCTGTAAGCCCGAGTTCCGCAGCCGCCCGGCTTGGCGCGCAGCGGAGGGGAGCCCGGAGGGCTGGGGCGTGGGGTGTCTTTTTCTTTCACCGATTTCTTTTGGACAAGCAAAAGAAATCGGTTCGGCTGTCGGCCGAGACCGACGGTTTTCAACCCCAATAAAAAAGCCGAGTTTCCCCGGCTTTCTCATATCTTCGGATGATTAACTCAGCAGCCATTCCCTCAAACATTCGCCGCCATCTTATCCTCTGTTGCCCCAGCCACCTGCTCCGCCGCCTTCTTCCCGGCGATGAAAGCATGATCCGAGTTGTAATACTCCCACTCGCTATACCTTCCCGCTAACACAATGTTGTTATCGGCCGTCCAGTCTCGGATGGTGCCAACGTTCTGGCTGCGTTCGTGATCGTAGACGACATAGGCATACGGGATATCAATCTCGTTGGCGGCCCAAATTTCATCATCGGGCTGGATCATGCCGACGCGGATGCAGTCGTCAATGCAACGCTGGATGAGGTCGGGGCCGGAGTACGGCAGGGGTTTGTATTCCGAATACGTGATCTCGCAGGTTAGGCCGAATCCGCCCGGCGGGTTGCAGTGGGGGCTGGCGTTGCCTTGCAGGAAGATGCGGTGGAAGATCGGGTATTCGGGGTAGTAGACCCAATGTTTTTCCGTGATGTTGGGCCGTCCGATGCCGAGGTTCACGCAGCGTACCGAGACGTGGCGCAGCCCGGCGGCGGCCTGCTTAAGGTCTTCCGTTGCCTCGTCGCCCATGGCTTGCACCAATTTAGGCAGCGGCAGGGTGCTGATCAGGTTGTCGTAGCGGAAACGGCGGCCGTCGGCAAGCGTCACGATGCGCTTGGACGGCGATACGCCGACCACCCTGGCGTTGAACTGCAGATCGCCCTTGAGGTGCGGCAAGAAGCCGTTCATCAGCGCCTGGAAGCCGCCTTTTAGCGGATAGCCGAATCGGGCGTTGGGTCCCATGGGCTTGGGTACCGGTTTCAACGCGCCTTCGATCATTTCCTCCAGGTCCGGCATGGGCACGCGGTTGCCCAGCCAGGAGGTCTCCATCTCGGTGAGCGGCACCGCCCACAGCTTCTTGTTGTAGGGGATGGCGAAATGCTTGGCGACGCCGGCGCCCCACACTTTGTAGATGAATTCCTCGAAATTCTGCGGCGGCCTGGCTTCGCCCACCACGCCGCCTTTCTCCGTGCTGCTGGCGGCGGCACGGCGGTCTTCCTTCTTGAGCGGGCCGAAGCGAGCTTCGATGGCACCCATCACGCATTCCTTGAGCACGTCCGGCGGCAGGCCGTAGAGCGCGCCCTGGAACGGGTAGCGGGTATAGACCTCCTTGCTGTAGATCCAGGCTTCGCGGTTTTGCCAGTGGATGTTGTTGCCCAGCAGCTTCTTGTACATCTCCAGCACGTAGTCGTCGTTGGAGAACATGATGTGACCGGCGAAATCGAAGGTGAAACCGTTGTCCTCAATCGACCGGCACCAGCCGCCGACGGTAGGTTGCGCTTCCAGCAACAGGCTGCCTTCGCCTAGATGATAAGCCGCCGATAGCCCCGTCGGACCGGCACCAAGAATAATGGTGTCGTACTCTGGCATGGTGTTGGGCGTGGCCGTCACGGGCACGTTATAGCTGGGCGCGTTGTGGATGGCGACGGGCAGCGGTACGACACCGGTTGCTTCCTCGCTGGTGGCCGGTTGCAGTTGGGCGATGAGGTTGTGCATGGCGAGCGCAGTCTTGTCCCAGGAGGTCTTGGCAACGATGCGGCGCATGGCGTCGATGCGGATGGCGCGGTCTTTCTCCGGTTCTTCCAGTAGTCGTGCGCAATCGGCGACGAACTCTTCATGGCTACGCGCAATCGGCACCACATGGCCGTAAGGCTCGGCGACGTCCTTGATGCGTGTGCTGACCATGGGGCGCTGTGCCGCCATGTATTCCAGCGTCTTGGTGGGACTGATGAAGCGCGTCGACTCGTTGAGCGCAAACGGCAGCAGGCAGAGATCCCAGCCTGCGAGGAAATGCGGCAGTTCCTCGTAGGTATGCTGGCCCATCCAATGGATATTGGGGCGTTGCGGGAGGGACTCCGGATCGATCTTGACCACGGGGCCGACCATGACGATTTGCCAATCCGGTCGCGCATCGGCCAGGGCGGCAATGAGGTCGAGGTCGATGCGCTCGTCGATGACCCCGTAGTAGCCCAGCCGGGGATGAGGAATGTCACCGTGTAAAAGCACGTCGATGTGGATATGCGATTCCCCCGCTTTCGGTGCGAAATGGTCTGCATCCACGCTGCTGGCGAAGCAATGCACGTTGGGATGGTGCAGTTTTTTGGCCTGGTAGAGGCTGGGGCCGCCGGTAAAGACGAGGTCGGCGGCTTCGAACAACGCTTTTTCACGCTCGATAAGTTGCGCCGGTGCGTTCTTGAAGGCGCTCAGTTCGTCCATGCAATCGTAGATGACGTTGCGCGGGGTGCGGCCTTCGAGCAGCGGCAGTGCCATGGGCGTGTAGAACCAGGCGAAGAAATCGTCGATCTCGTGCGCCGCAAGATAGTTATCCAACAGACCGCGCAGCGCGGGCATGTTGGCATCGTCGAACCCATACGTCTCTCCCGGAACATGCGGCCGCAGCACCTCGATATAAGCGCTGGGAGTAAAACGCTCGAGGAAAGGCTCTTGCGCATTATCCATCGGCTCTTCGAGAAAAATAATGCGGTAGCGTCCTGCCAGGCGGGAAAGCAGATGCTGCGGGCGCTGATAGACGAAGTTCCAGCGCAAGTGGGAGAAGACGACGACGGTCGGTGGCATGGTGATTCCTTTCGGGGCGAATTGTTGCGCATGGGCTTGCATTGGGTCTGGGCCACTGAGCATCCGGTCCACTTAACATCCGACCCGCAAACATCGGCAGCGATGGCATAAGAATGGAACAGGCCCGGAATTCGGGCCTGGGCCAGAGTTTGTGCATTGGGATGTGCTTGCGGTGCGGTCATGTCGGCGGATGCTTTCGATTGCATCGGCTTTGGACGTGCCGATGTCAAAATCATTGTGGCCCTGCGCGAGATCGACTTCTGTACGCTTGCCTACAGTGACCTAGGGTTAGGTCGGAATGGGGGGGGTGTGGTGAAAGGAAAGAAGGGGACAGAAACTGTCAGGAATTCATGAGCTAGCGAGATGCTGAACTTGCAATGAGGAGCTTACCTACGGATGCCCGTCTTCTTCGTTCCAATCGATGTCGCAGCACAACACTTGAGTCTGCTCGCCTAGACGGAAAGTACACGACAGAGTCACGCAGAGCCGTGCGCTGGTGATCGAAAGGTAAGGTCGGCTGATCTGCACTTCGTTGGGATGCATGGTCGCCCGATAGTGATACGGCTTGTGCGCCCAGTTGGTCGCGACGGTTTGCTCCAGCGGTGCGAAGCGTGCGGTACGGGCATCTCTCGGTCCGCGCAAGCCCGGCGCATGCTGGTCGCCGTTGCTATCGATGACATAGCACTGTTCGCTTTTGGGCATCAGGCTCAATTCGCCGCAGGCAGATTCCAGCGTTTCACCGGAGGAGAGCCTGGCCAGCGCCGCCTTGAACTTCAGGATATAAGGCTGCAATGAGCGGTGACGCAGACCCTCGGCCGAGGCGTAGCGCTCCGAAAGTTCGCGGATGCCGCCGTCGCCAGCCAGCAGCGGGACATCGGCGGGACGAGCGAAGAAAAAGCCTTGCACCATGTCTGCGCCGCTATCCAGCGCAATGTTCGCCTGGGCTTCGTTTTCGACCCCTTCCAGCAGCGCCAGGCTGCCTGATTCGTGGATCAGCGCCACTGTGGCTTGGAGGATGCGGCGCGCTTTGATATTGAACTCTGCAGCGGCGATGAGCTTGCGGTCCAGCTTGACGATATCGGGGCTGGCACGCCAGATGCGCTCGATATCCGAAGCCTCGGCACCGAAATCGTCGATGGCCACCACGCAGCCCGCGTTGCGGTAAAACTCCACCGCTTCCGTCAGCAGGCGGAAATCCGGGATGAACCCTTCCACGATCTCCACCACGATGCGGCGCGGCTCGATGTTGTAACGATGCAGCAGTTCGGAAAAGAACGGCTCGTGGTCGCGCCTGCGGTTGATCACATCCGCCGATACATTGAGGAACAGCCAGCGGTCCTCCTCGCCCATCTGGTAGTTATGCACATGCAAGGCACGACACAGGCGATCCAGGAACACCGATTCGGTTTCCGCGACATTGCCGAGCAGGTTTAGCGGCGGCACTGCCTTGTCGTTGACGGTGGCACGCATCAAGCCCTCGTGGCCTACGATACGCCGATGCGAAATACTATAGATCGGCTGGAATACGCTGCTGATTCGCGCATCCTTGAATTGACCGACGGCGCGGTCGCCGGAAAGCGTCATCGCGCGCTGGATCTCATCCAGCGAAGCGCGTAGATAACCAATGCCGGGGAGTTCTTGGGTTGTTGTGAGCATGGTTGGGTTCCTGAAAAATCGTCTGCAGTCCGGACGAAAAGGCTGACAGCTACTGCAGGCCGTGCAAAAAAGTGCGGCGCTAATCTCACGCGAGAATGCAAGTTGCGGGCCAGTAACTCAAGCACTTGGGCAACCCTTTGAACTAATAGGGATTCTGAGTAATCTAATTTAATTCTTACAATACCTTGTGCACCAAGGCGGATCGCTCGACCCGTGCATTGACCCAGATTGGGGCATGCGGAATCAGGGCTGTGTGCGCTAGCGAACTTAAACGGTAGATAAATCCCCACAACATAGCGCTTGTCACCGGTTCCCGGTTCGCCCCGCCTGCAGAAAGGACCGTCTATGCTTGCCCAACCGACTCAACCTTCTGGCATTCAGCCTGGAATGGAAACCGTAAAGAGGATTCTGCATCGCTTGCTGGGGAGTTACCCCGGCAGCTTGGAGGTCGTCTTGTGGAACGGCCGTACCTTTCGTTTTGGCGATGGCCAGCCCGCATTCACCCTGACTTTTCGCCACCCCCGCGTGTTGCGAGACCTCGTTTGGTCCCGCGATCCGGTCAAGCTGGCCGAAGCCTATTTCGGCGGGCATGTCGAAGTCTCGGGCGATTTCGATGCCGCGCTCGGGCTGCGCCAGCACTTGGAAAGCCTCAGGCTGAGCTTCACCGATAAAGTCTCCCTGCTGCTGCATACCCTCTCGCTCGATAGTGCGACCACTTATTTCCTGCCCGATCAAGAGATCCCCCAGGCACCGGCCGAGCACCAGAACGGGCGGGAAAGTATCGCCTTTCACTACGACGTTTCAAACGCCTTCTACAAGTTGTGGCTGGACGAACGCATGGTGTATTCCTGCGGCTATTTCGAAACGCCGGAGCAGGATATCAACCAAGCCCAGCGCAACAAGCTCGACCACATCTGCCGCAAGCTGCGCTTGAAACCGAATGAAACCTTGCTCGATATCGGCTGCGGCTGGGGTGCGCTGGTGTGTTGGGCGGCGGCCGTCTACGGCGTCAAGGCGCACGGCATCACCTTGAGCCAGAATCAGTACGACTACGCGCAGGAACAGATTCGCCTGCAAGGCCTGCAAGACCGCGTCACGGTCGAACTGCGCGATTACCGCACACTGCCGGCCGCTCAGTACGACAAGGTGGTGAGCGTGGGGATGTTCGAGCATGTCGGCTTGAAGAACCTGCCGCTGTATTTCGACGCCGCTTTCCGCTCGGTCAAGCCCGGCGGCCTGTTCCTAAACCACGGTATTTCAACCGACAAGCCGGGCTGGAATCCGGATAGTTCCTCGCGCTTCATCAACCGCCACGTGTTCCCGGACGGTGAACTGGATACGGTGAGTAGCGTGATGTGCCGCATGGAGGCGCACGGTTTCGAGATTTTCGATGTGGAGGGCCTGCGGCCGCATTACGCCCTGACCCTGCGACAGTGGGTGAAACGCCTGGAAGCGCACGCGGCTGAAGCCATCCAACTGGTGGGAGAACGCACCTACCGCATCTGGCGGCTTTACATGACGGGCTGCGCCAAGCAGTTCGAGCAGGGCAAGACAGGCATCTACCAAATCCTTGCGGTGCGCCGCCGTGACGGCTTTCCGGCGCTGCCGCTGACGCGCCGCGATCTTTATAACTAACCAGGGAGCTTAGCCATGCCGATCGGAGATATTTGCAATCGCGACGTCATCACTGTGCATGTCGAGGATACGGTATTGCAGGCCGCCAAGGTCATGCGTCAGCGGCACGTGGGCGATGTGGTGGTCATGGATCAACGTGACGGCAGGACGGTGCCCGTAGGCATCATTACCGACCGCGATGTGGTGGTGGAACTCGTCGCGCCGGAGCTGGACCCCAGCGCCATTACGGTGGGCGACATCATGGTGCCGGAACTCGCCAAGGTGAAGGAAGGCGCGGGGGTGTTCGAGACCATCCAGACCATGTGCGACAAGGGCGTGCGGCGCCTCCCCGTCGTCACGGACGACGAGCAGGAACTGGCGGGCATCGTTACCCTGGACGACATCATGATGCTGTTGGCCGAGGAATTCGGCGCCCTGACGCGGCTGGTGACCTGCGAGCGCAACAACGAAGCGTCGCTGCGGCGCTAATTCTTGATGGCTATGCTGACGAAATCGGCGATCCCCCACTGGCAGCGCGATTGACGTTCATTCGAGCGCCATCGTCTTGCCCGCCAATCGGGCGCCCAGGCCCAGCAACTGCGGCACGGCGCGGAACATTGGCAGCAGCATAGTGGTCGCCCAAGGACGTATCGCGAGTTGTGCGAAGACCTGGGACGCATGGATGCGGGGACCGAATTGCTTGCGGTAGGCGGCTTCGTACGATTTCGCAACGGCTTGCAACGGCGGGTTATCCCACGAGGGTTGCGCCAACAACCGTTGGCTCAGCAACCATGCCGATTGCAGCGCGATGCTGAGACCGTCGGCGATGATGGGGTGCGCCTCGCCCGCGGCATTGCCGACAAGAAAAATGCCGGGATGAGGTGCGCGCCGCAAGCCAGGTTGTATCGGTCCCGCGGCAAGCCAATCGTCTTCCAACACTGCGCCTTCCACCACTTCTGCTACGCCTAGGCAATGGCTTGCAATATGCCGTAGCACAGCCTCTCCCGCTGACATACCCGGCTGGCGAATGGCCGCCAAACGATCACGGCGGATGCAGCAGGATAGGCTCACGCGTCCGCCATCGCTTTCTACCATCCCGCCGTAGCCGCCGGGAAACACCAGGAGCGGCATGAGGCCTGGTGGGAGCCGGCTGTTGCGGAAATGCGCCTTGAATCCCAGCAAGTCGTGCGGTGTGTGCGATGTTGCGGTTTGCGTGGGCAAACGGCCGGATTCCCAGCTGCCGTGTGCGGCGATCACCACGGGGGCCTCGATGGTGAGCGTCTCGTTCGTCGCTCGATGCTGCGCCGTGCAACGCCAGCCGGAATGTAACGCCTCCAACGCCAGGGCCTTGTAAGGCTGATAGATCGTCGCACCGGCTTGCGAGGCTTGGTCCAGCAGCCAGGTATCCAATTTGTCGCGGCTCAAGGCCCGGCCATAGGGGGAGCCGTCCGCGACTGGCATCGGCACGACAATCTTGTCGCGACCGACGAACAATCCCACCTCGCGCACTTCCGGTCCCGCCATGGTCGAGAATGCCTGGCCGAGACCCAGCGCATCCAGCAAGGCTAGGCTGGGCGCGGAGATGAATTCGCCGCAGACCTTGCGGCGGGGGAATGTTGATTGTTCCAGCACGGCAACGCGTCGACCGGCGCGGGCCAGGAGCATGGCTGTCGGGGCGCCTGCCGGGCCGCCGCCGATGATCAGAGCTTCATAACCGACGGGCGGCGAAGGCATGGCTAAACAGCCCGGCGTGTTGTTCTTTCAAGTGCCAACCCGCAGGCTTCGGCCACAAAGTGCTGAGCTCTTGCCCGACGAAACCTGCCTTAACGCTGGCAACGGCGTCATGTCGGGTCACGGCATTGCAGCCTATGAATCCTACACAGCGACTCGCCATCAATGCCGTCCATTGTCGCGCAGGTTCCAGTGCAATCAGGCCCAGCGCGCGGTTGGCACATTCATCGAAGAGTTCGGCAAGTGCATGGTCGGGTAGATGGTGCAAGAACAGGTTGCACAGCAGTAGATCGGTGGGCAGCAACTTCGCCATCCACACGAAAATATCGTAGGGCATGATGTCCACCTGCCAGCCCAGTTCGTCGAAGGCTTGCAAGGTCGAGGCCCGTACTGCCGGTTGCCGATCCACCAGGACGATGTGCCCTGGCGGCGCCTTCATGGCTCGGACCAGCGCCAGCAAAAACGTGCCGTCACCGCCCCCCAGTTCTACCAACCGTCCGCGGCCCCTGCCGTAGCGCTCAAGCATGTTCTGCATGAGGCCGATGTGCCCCATGATGCGGTTGAGCCGTTGCAAATCCCGACGCGAACCCTGCGCACGCGGGTCGTCCGCGGGCAGCTCGTCCAGCCATTCCGGCTCCATCATGCGCTTCATGCTGTGACCTTGAGCAAGCCGCCATGGCAACTAAACCCGGCGCCGAAGGACGACATCCACCACCAGCCGGATTGAGGCTGGTCGGCCAAGGCCGCTTGCAGTACGAAATAGACGAAGGCGCTGCTTAAATTGCCGTAGTCGTTGAGGATGCGGCGGCTGTGCCGTACCGCGCTGTCGGCCAGTCCCAGCTTGGCTTGCAAGGCATCGAGCACGTTCTTGCCGCCGCCGTGCCATACCCAGCCGGCGATATCGCTTTGCGCCAGGCTGTGTTTTTGCAGCATCGGCATCAGCACCGCCTCGGCGTAATGGGCGGCGCGTTCCGGCACTTGCGGACTGAGGATGTTGCGCAGCAAACCGTGACGATGTTCGAAGCGTAGCAGGTCGCGATCCTCGGGGTGGGTAAGGGCGTAGGTATCCAGCCATTCCACCTGCGGTCCGGTGCCGGGTTCAGCACTCAAAACGGCCGCCCCAGCGCCATCCCCAAATAGGCAGGCACTCACTAGCACGCCCGCGTCGTCGTCCAAATACATGGCCGCGCTGCACACTTCGACGCACACCGAAAGCACATGTTGCGCGCGTCCTGCGGCGATCAATGCTTCCGAAGTGCGCAGGTTGGGAATAGCTGCGCCGCAACCTTGGCCTACGAGGTCGAGCGCCAAGGTATCTGGCTTAAGGCCCATGCGTTCGATGACATAGCTGGTAAGGCCGGGGCAGAGGTAGCCGGTGCAGGTGCTGATGACTACGGCATCGATGTCTTCAACGGTTATGCCAGCATCGGCCAAGGCACGAAATGCCGCTTCAGTTGCCAGCTTAGGTGCGTTTTCGTCGAAGCGCTGTTGCATGACGTCGGGCGCCAGTTCGAATGCTTGCGCGAGATCGTCGAGCGCGAAATGGCGGGTAGCAATGCCGTGGGGATGTTGCAGGATGCGGGCAATGAGCGCCTGCGATGAGGGCTTCAAGGCGTCGTAGCAGGGATGCGCTTGCAGCGCGCGCAGGCATTCGGCCTGCGTGTAGCGTTGCGGCGGATTGGCGGTACCCAGGCCTACGATAAACATCGACGACTCCCACGGCACGAATTTGGAGGGTACGACTTTTTGAAGGTCGTAACGGCTTTCAAGGTCGAACTGGCAGTTTAACTGCAAACGCCAGCCCTGCAATGAACGGCAGCCCACAAGCCGATTTATGTACGTTATCGGACGGAAGCTGAATCTGACGTTCGGATAATGACCAGCATTACAGGCGTGGAGACTTGTCATGAAGATGCGCAATCTAGGACTGGCCGTGCTGCTGTTAAGCGGCGTTGCGCTGCAAGCCGCCGCGGCAGACATCAAGGTGACGTTGAGCGGCAAACAGGAAGTCCCGGCGGTAGCGAGCGAGGCGACCGGTAGCGGCACCATCAGCGTGGGCGACGATAAAAGCGTCAAGGGCAGCATCAAGACCAGCGGTATCGTGGGTGTTGCCGCGCATATCCACGAGGCCGGACCAGGCAAGAATGGACCCGTCGCCATACCGCTCATGAAATCCGGCAAGGACGAGTGGCGCGTACCTGACGGCGCCAAGCTGACCGATGTGCAATATGCGAGCTACAAGGCGGGCAATCTGTATGTGAATGTCCATAGCGACGCTCATCCCGACGGCGAGATCCGCGGGCAGATCAAGCCCTAAGGGAGCCTACCTTGCGCATGCTGACATGGAGTACCATGGCCGGGTCTCTTGATGCCTCCTCGCATAGTCGCCATGTCCGAAACCATCGCTCGCCATCTCAGCATCCACGGCCGTGTGCAAGGCGTGTGGTATCGAGAGTCCATGCGGCGCGAGGCAGAAACCTATGGCATTTCCGGCTGGGTGAGGAATCGTGCGAACGGCACGGTGGAAGCCTATGTTGAAGGCCATCCCGATGCCGTCGAGGCACTCGTTGCCTGGTGTCATGAAGGCCCGCAGCTGGCTCAGGTCAGTCGAGTTGAAATCCTGCCGGTTGAAACGGACCCCCTCTCTATCGAGATCGACCCCGCCACTCTTCAGCCCGACGCGTCGCTCCGCACGCTCGGCTTCCTGGTGCTCCCCTCCGAATAGTCCTCGTTTCGGCCCGAGGGCTTACCGTCCTCGGCTGCATGCGTAGCCATGTCTTTTCCGTCCGGAAAGGAGATCGTATTGAATCGCGCTTACCCCCGTCCTCAGATGGTTCGGCAGCACTGGGTTTCGCTCAACGGCGAATGGAAGTTCGTGTTCGACGACGATTGCCGATTTCATCGGCCCTGCGAAATCGAGGCCTGGCCGCTGCGCATTCAGGTCCCTTTTCCGCCCGAATCGCAAGCCAGCGGCATCGGCGACCGCGGCTTCCATGCCGGGTGTTGGTACGAGCGCGAATTCGAGATCGACCCTCAGGATGGTCGCATCATCCTTCATTTCGGTGCGGTGGATTACACCACTCAGGTGTGGGTCAACGGGCAGCTGGTTGCGACGCATGAAGGAGGACATACGCCGTTTTATGCCGACATTACCTTTGCCTTGAACCCGGGCGGCAAGCAGGTCGTCACGGTGATGGTCAAGGACGATCCGCACGATCTCACCAAACCGCGCGGCAAGCAGGACTGGAAGCTGGAACCGCATTCCATCTGGTATCCAAGGACAACCGGGATCTGGCAAACAGTCTGGCTTGAGCGGGTAGCAAAGACTTACATCCACAAGCTGCGCTGGACCCCGCACATGGAAGAATATTCACTCGGTTTCGAGGCACGAGTCGGCGGCGACCTGAGCACCGAGCTCTCGGTGGAGATCGAGGTCACGCACGAAGGCACGCTGCTCGCCAAGGATTGCTACCTGGTCATCGACGGCGAGACCGACCGCCGCATCATCCTTTCCGACCCCGGCATCGACGATTACCGCAACGAGCTGCTGTGGACGCCCGAACGGCCCACCTTGCTGGATGTGCAGATCCGGCTGAAGCAGGGCGACAAAGTGCTGGACGAGGTGTACTCCTACACCGCGTTGCGCTCGGTCGCCATCTTGCGCGACCGTTTCATGCTCAACGGCCGGCCTTACATGCTGCGGCTGGTACTGGACCAGGGCTATTGGCCGGATACCCTGCTTGCTGCCCCGGACGACGATGCGCTGCGCCGCGATGTGGAGCTGGCCAAGACCATGGGCTTCAACGGTGTGCGCAAGCACCAGAAGATCGAAGATCCGCGCTATCTCTACTGGGCTGACCGGCTGGGCTTGCTGGTTTGGGAAGAAATGCCCTCGGCCTATCGCTTTGCCGGAACCTCCATCAAGCGCTTGGTGAAGGAATGGACCGAGGCCATCGAGCGCGACTACAGCCATCCCTGCGTCATCGTGTGGGTGCCCTTCAACGAATCGTGGGGGGTGCCGGAACTGACTTCCATCCGCGCTCATCGCCACGCGGTCGAGGCCTTGTACTACCTGACCAAGACGCTCGACGAAACGCGGCCCGTGATCGGCAACGATGGCTGGGAAAGCAGCGCGACCGACATCATCGGCATCCACGATTACGAGGCCAATCCCAACGTGCTGCGCCAGCGCTACGGTAGCGAATCCAACACCGATCAATTGTTCGATCGCCGTCGTCCGGGCGGCCGCATCCTCACGCTGGACGGCTATCCGCATCGCGGCCAGCCCATCATGCTGACCGAGTTCGGCGGCATCGCCTATGTCAAATATCCCACGCCGGGCACCAAGCAAACCTGGGGATATTCCGCCGCCAAGAACGACAGCGAGTTCGCCAAGATGTACGAGAAACTCATCGAGGCGGTGAGCGATTCGTCGTTGTTCAGCGGCTTCTGCTACACCCAGTTCGCCGATACCTTCCAGGAAGCAAATGGACTCCTAGGGGCCGACCGTACGCCCAAACTACCTTTGAAAGATATCGCCACCATGACGCGGGTGATTCGTTCCAACATTCCGGGAGGCGTGTGATGGAGATGCATATCCGCAGCCTGACCAAGCCCGACGGCCGCCAGTTGCGGCTCTACAGCAGGCATCCGATCGAGCATGTAGAAAACGCGCCCAGTCCGTTTCCCGATCCGCTGCATGCCAATCCGCATATGCGCTGGCACCCGCTGCGCGGCGAGTGGATTACCTACGCGGCTTACCGTCAGGGACGTACCTTCTTGCCGCCGCCCGAATACAACCCGCTGGCGGTGACTCGTACCCCTGACAATCCAACCGAACTGCCTCCCGGCGATTGGGATGTGGCGGTGTTCGACAATCGCTTTCCATCGTTGAGCCTGGAAGCCCACCATCCGCCCGAAACCATCGTGCCCACCATGCCGTCTACGGGAAAGTGCGAGGTGGTGGTGTTTACGCAAGACCCGCAATCCGCGCTGGGCAAGCTGCCGCTGGCGCATATCGAGCTGCTGCTGCAGGTTTGGGCCGAGCGTACCCTGCAACTCGGCCGACATCCGGATATCCAGTACGTGCTGCCTTTCGAGAACCGCGGTGCCGAGGTGGGCGTTACCCTGCACCATCCGCACGGGCAAATCTACGCCTATCCCGTGGTCCCGCCGGTGCCGGGCCGCATGATGCAGATCGCTGCGGAGCATTACTCGCAACATGGGCGCGGTCCGCTGGAAATGCTGATCGAGCAGGAACTGGCCTGCGACAAGCGCTTGATCTATCGCGGCGAGCATGCGGTGGCTTTTGTCCCGGTATGCGCACGTTATCCCTATGAGGTCTGGGTGGCGCCGATCAAGGCGGTGCCCAGCTTCGTCGAGCTGGATGAGGAACAACGGGCCGATTTGGCGCGCGCGCTCAAGACCGTGCTGATGAAATACGAAGCCTTGTGGAATCGGCCGTTTCCCTACCTCATGGCCTGGTACCAGGCGCCCACCGACGAGCAATGGCACCCCGAGGCGCATTTGCACGCGGAGTTCTACCCGCCGTACCGCACACCAGACAAGCTGAAATACCTGGCCGGGACCGAGCTGGCTGCCGGCTTGTTCGCCATGGACGTGCTGCCCGAGGACAAGGCGCTGGAATTGCAGAATGTGACGGTGCAGCTGGAGGAGCCGGCCCATGCATGAGCGCGAGAAATTCCATGATGTGTTCGGCGCGTATCCCACCATCATGGCGGAAGCGCCCGGACGGGTGAATCTACTGGGCGAACACACGGACTACAACGATGGCTACGTGCTGCCCACAGCGATTCCGCAAAAAATGCGAGTCATGATGCGACCCAACGGCGGGCGCGTGTTCCAGGTTTATGCCGAAGCCCTCGACGAGGCGGTGGAGTTCAGCTTGCTCGATGCGCCAGAGGAGCATTTCGCCAAATACATCTACGGATGTTTGCGGGAGATCGGAACGCTGGGGTTCGATATCCCACCGCTGGATATCTATATCGAGTCGGGGGTGCCGATGGAAGTGGGCGTCTCGTCCAGCGCTGCGCTCGAGGTTGCCGTACTGCGGGGATTGCGTGCCTTGCTTAACCTGCCGCTCGACGATGTGCACATCGCCCGCATCGCCCAGCGTGCGGAGATCGATTATGCCGGCGTCAACTGCGGCATCATGGACCAGATGGCGTCTAGCCTCGCCGATACGGCCCACATGCTGTTCCTGGATACGCGGACCCTGGAACGCGAAGTGCTTCCGCTGCCGCCGCACGCCGAGGTGCTGGTGATCGACTCCGGGGTGGCGCGCTCGCTCGCCGGCAGCAAATACAACGAGCGTCGCAGCGAGTGCGAAAAGGCAGCGGCCTTGCTGGGGGTGCGTTCCTTGCGCGACATCGACGATGCTGAATTGGTGGAAACCTTGCCCGAGACGCTACGCCAACGTGCCCGTCATGTGGTGAGCGAAAACAACCGGGTGCTGCGGGCGCGGCAAGGCATTTCCGCGGAAGAATTCGGCCGGCTCATGAACGAATCCCACGCCAGCCTGCGCGACGATTACGAAGTCTCTATTACGCAATTGGATCGTCTGGTGGCGCTGCTGCAAGCCGAGCCAGGCGTTTACGGCGCTCGGCTCACGGGCGCCGGTTTCGGCGGAGCGTGCGTAGCGCTGTGTCATGCGGGCGATGCGGCCAACATCGGGCTCAAGGTAGTCCAAGTCTATAACGGGGAGGACCGGCGCGGACGGATGCTGGTGCCGGAAGAGCGATGACGATACAGCGAGAAGCCTTCGGAACACTGGACGACGGCCAGCCGGTCGATTGCTATACCCTGACCAACGAGTCGGGCATGGAAGCCCGCATCATGACCTACGGCGGAACGTTGCTTTCGCTGCGTGTGCCTGACCGCGACGGACATCTTGCCGACGTGGTGCTGGGGTTCGATGCGCTCGCCCCCTACCTCGGTGAGCATCCTTACCTCGGCGGCATCATCGGCCGCTACGCCAATCGCATCGCGGGCGGCAGTTTCAGTCTCGACGGTCGTATCTATCAGCTCACTCAGAACGAAGGTCCCAACCAACTGCATGGCGGCGAGCTGGGCTTTCATCGCCAGCTGTGGCGTGCGCTGCCGCAGAAAACGCGCAACGCCGACCAATTGGTGCTGCACTACTTGAGTCGCGACGGCGAGGAGGGCTACCCCGGCGACCTGCATGTGGAGGTTATCTATACCCTCACCAGCCGCAATGAGCTGCGCGTGGATTACCATGCCCAGACCGATCGTCCCACCGTCATCAACCTCACGCATCACGCCTATTTCAACCTAGGTGGCGGCGAGACTATCCTCGACCACGTGTTGACGTTGACGGCCGAGCGTTACCTGCCGGTAGACGGATTGTTGATTCCCACGGGAGAGCTGGCGCCGGTGGCTGATACGCCAATGGATTTTCGCATGCCCACAACCATCGGCAGCCGCATTCATGAACAGGATGCGCAGCTACTGCGAGCCTCGGGTGGCTACGATCATTGCTGGGCGCTGGACAGCAATACCGGCATCCTGGCCGCGGAGCTTTACGATCCAGGTAGCGGGCGCAGGCTGCATGTTTACACCACGCAACCGGGCGTGCAGTTCTACAGCGGGAATTTCTTCGATGGCAGCGTCGTCGGCAAGGGTGGACGCGTATACGGCAAATACGCCGGACTGTGCCTGGAGCCGCAGCATTTCCCCGACTCGCCCAACCAGCCCGATTTCCCTACCACCGTGCTCGGGCCACACGATTTCTACCAGCACAGCACCATCTACGCGTTCGACGTGGCTTGAGTTACAGGTAACTTTTCCGTAGATCCACAGGTGCTCTAACCGCGATGAGGATTTGTGCGTTCATTGACGAAGCGCTTGAGCGCTTTTTCCAAGGGCGGCAGCAAGAGGCCGCGTTCGCTGGATAGCGTGGTCATGCGGGCATCTCCATTGCGCTTGACCAGTTGATCAGTGGATATACCGGCTTCGCGGGCTGCCCATGCGGCAAGTTCGTACCACGAGATGCTGCCTTGGTTGGCGAGATGCCAGATGCCGCTGGCATTGTCGATCAGTAGGTCCAGGACGGCGTTGGCAAGGTCGGGGACGTAGGTGGGCGAAATGAATACGCTATCGGTGGCTTCGAACGCCTCGCCCTTTTCCAAACGGCTCAGCGCGATGTGCAGGAAGTTGTAATGGTCCCACGGGCCGAAGAAGGCACTGGTGCGGATGATCAGCGACTGGGGATAGGCAGACAGTACGCGCCGTTCGGCCTCGGCTTTGCTGGCTCCGTAAACGCTTGCAGGACTCACCGGGTCGCTTTCCACATAGGGCCGTCCCAGTTGTCCGTCGAACACCAGATCGGACGAAAACACTACGTAGGGAATGGCGCGGCGTGCACAGGCTTGGGCGAGTATCTCCGCACCCTCGGCGTTTTCGCGGAAACAGCGTTCCGCATCCTGCTCGGCTTCAGCCACACGCACGTAGCCAGCGGTGTTGATCACGGCCCAGGGCTGGTATTGATCGAGGGCGGCTTCAACGGAGTTGCGGTCGGTGATATCCATGTCGCCGCGTGTGAACAGCAGCCGGTGCAGTCCTCGCACCGCGCCGATCCGTGAAAAAGCATGTCCCAGCGTGCCGGTGGCGCCGGTAATGCCGAGGTGCTGGGCGTTGGGGCGAGGTACGACGATGCGCGACACCGGCTGGTATAGCCGGTCGCCGCGATGCCACCAACCTGGCGTTTCCAGGACGGGATGTTCGAAGCTGCCGGTGGTAGCCAGGGACTTGGCTGCGGCGGCGATGGCCGTGGGATGCGGCGGATTGCAGCGTACGTCGAATGCGCCACTTTCGTAGAATCCGTGCTGTTCCATGAGCAGCGAGTTCCAATCCACGCAGCCCAGCAGCGACCAGACGGTTACCGCACGTAGATCGATGCCTTCTTCGCGCACCGCCTGGGCGGCCTGCCAGACTTCTATCAGCCAGCGTAGTTGCTCATCACGGGCGCCGCCGTGATGAGCTTCGGTCACGGCCATGGGCCGGCGGTAGCGCTGCCAGGCTTCCAGCAGCCGCGCCTTGGGGCCGGTGGTTCCGGGAGGCAGGTCGATGCGTACGGCTTCGACATCGGCGTAGCGGTGACGTTGATTATTGGCGCGATGATAGATGGGATAGCGCTTGACGCGGTGGTCGAGAAATCGCTCGCTGGTGAGGTAGTGGTTGACGCCCAGGATGTCCGGCGGACAAGGGTTTTCCATGAAAAAGGCTAACTCGTCCTCGCCGATGCCGGCGTCGATGAATGTACCGTACCAGGGATGATGGCGGTCGATACGGCCGCAGAGTAAATCAAAGCTCAGCCAACGCCGTTCGTTCTCGTATTCGGCCTGGTAACGCATGGGCGGAGTGGAAAAGACCTTGCCCAGGTCTTCGGTCTGCACCAGTTGGGCGTCCGGGATGAGGCGGCGAATGGCTTGCATGGAGAGCACGATGGCCCGGCACTGCGTGACCAGTGTGCGCAGGAAAATAGGGATATCGGTTCCATGGGGATACCAGTGACCGTACAGCCCGCTAAAGCGCGCCGTGGTGAGCGGCTCATTCACCGGCGTGAAATATCGCAGCCACGGGTAACGTTCTGCTACGCGTTCGGCGTGTTTGGCCAGCATCTCTGGCAGTCGCACGTCGGTGAGATCGGTATATCGCGGGCCGCTGCCATGGTGCATGAGCCCGGCGATCGGCGTGATACCGAGTTGCTGCAAGTGCGTGAGCCGCGCATCGTGCCAGCCCCATTCGCATCGGTCGGGATGGTCTGGCGCGATGGTTTCCCACAGGACCGGATAGCGCAGGGTGCGGATGCCGAGGCCGGCAATGGCGTCGAGATCGGTCTGGCGTTGGTCGTGTCCGGTTTCGGCGATCTGGTTGCGATAGCGTTCGCCGATGCGCACCACCGTGCATTCGATACCGCCCCACAGGGCTAAAGGTGTGTTGGATGCAGGCGGAGAGGAGGACATACGAGATTCTGGAAAAATCGTCCTTGGGCCGCGAGGGCCGCAAGGCGGACACCGGGGACCCAGTGGAAGAGTGGGGATTATTTGCGGAGACGGCGGTAGTGCTGCGACTGGGCCAGTTGGGCGGTAGCCATCATGGCTTGCGGCAACAGCGCCTTGAGTTCGAGCACTTCATCGCCCAGGCGCGAAAGCGAGGTGCACATGCGCTGGCTGATGTAGAGCAGGGCTTCTTCGGGGGATTCGGCCAACTCGCGTTCCACGTCGATACTGGCCTGGAGTGCTTCCAGCCGCGCGCGGTGGCGGCCTGTGGTACGGAGAAACTGCATCAAATACTGCTCCCGGTAGCGCTCGAACCCTTCCGGGTTAGTCTGCGCGAGGAATGCCCATTCGTTGAAGTTGAAATCCAGGTCCATGATAAGGCTCCTGTTTTTCCAGCAAGAACTGGTTTTCCAGCCAAAGCTGGCATCGCAAAGGCTACGGTTAAAGCTATCGTAAGCCCGATAAGAAAAATCAGCCATGTTTTTTTGCATGGTTGGCTCCATGCCTGTCCACCTTGAGAAAACGAGCGGGCAGCGCTACTTTCTGCGATTTGGCAGCATGCATCTGTTCGGGGCGTAACATTGGGTCGAGCTCCGGTTTCCGTATGCGGCAGCCGGTGTTTCGGTCGTGCCTAATCGGGTAAGATGAAGGCCGCCCAACGTCCTGTCTTCTTACGCTTCCCATGACCGCGCATCATCCGCTGCACAACCCCAGCTTCCTCAAGCTTTTGTCTTTTCGCCTGCAAGCCGTACTGGCGTATCAAATCATGGCCGTCGTGGTGGGATGGCATATCTACGAACTGACGCGCGATCCGCTGTCGCTGGGGTTGATCGGCCTGGCCGAAGTCATCCCGTATTTCAGCAGCGCCCTGTTTGCCGGATATGCCGTGGATCATTATTCGCGGCGCATGTTCGGGGTGATGGCGAGCGTGCTCCTGACATTAAATGCAGGCATGCTGGTGGCGGTTTCCTACGGGTTGCTTCCCGGCAATCCGACCCACTGGATTTATTTTTCCATCGCGCTTGTCGGCCTGGCGCGAGCTTTCATCGGACCTTCGTTCAGTGCCTTGTTTGCGCTGGTGCTGCCGCGCGAGCAGTTCGCCAAAGGGGCCGGCATGGGGAGTTCGGTGTTCCAGTTGGGGATCGTCCTCGGCCCGGCGCTGGGCGGCGTGTTGGTGGGTTGGGCCGGCATCGGCGTGGCCTACCTGGTGGCGACGGTGCTGGCTGCCAGTGCATCGATTGCATTGATGATGCTGCGCGTTGAGGAACCCCCGCCTGCCGAGAGTGCGCCGGTATTTGCGAGCATCCGCGAAGGGCTGAAATTCGTTTACAGCAACCAGTTGATCCTCGGCGCACAGGCGCTGGATATGTTCGCGGTGTTGTTCGGCGGCGCGGTGTCCATGCTGCCTGTATTCGTGCACGATATTTTTCATGCGGGTCCGGAAGGGCTGGGCATCCTGCGGGCGGCGCCGGCGGTCGGGGCGCTGGTCACAGGTGTCTATCTTGCGCGGCATCCCATCAACAAGCATGCCGGGCGGATTTTGCTGACGGCGGTGGCCGGATTCGGCGTGTGCATCATCCTGTTCGCGCTGACCACGCATTTCTGGGTGGCGGCAGCGCTCCTGGCCTTGTCGGGCATGTTCGACGGCGTTTCCATCGTGCTTCGCGCTACCATCCTGCAGCTGATGACGCCGGATGCCATGCGCGGCCGGGTTTCGGCGATCAACGGTATTTTCATCGGTTCGTCCAACGAACTCGGGGCGTTTGAGTCCGGTGTCGCGGCTAGGCTGATGGGCTTGATCCCCTCCGTAATTTTCGGCGGGATGATGACGCTAACTGTTGTTGCCGCCACCGCACGCCTGGCACCCAAGTTGCGCCAGCTGCATTTGCACCAGATTCATTGATCTCTTTGGATTGCTGAAAGGAGACTGACATGAAAGCCATTCGATTCCATGAACAGGGCGGACCGGAAGTCTTGCGCCTCGAAGACTTGGAGGTCTCCCTGCCAGGTCCAGGCGAGGCGCAAGTGCGTCATCATGCCTGCGGACTTAATTTCATCGACGTGTATCAGCGTAGCGGTTTGTATTCCGTACCCTTGCCTTCCGGCCTGGGGTTGGAAGGGGCGGGCGTGGTTGAGGCGGTCGGCGAAGGGGTGACCCTGGTCAAGCCCGGCGATCGTGTCGCTTATGCGGGCGGTCCGCTGGGGGCCTATAGCACAGTGCGCAACCTGCCTGCGGACAGGCTGTGCCTCTTGCCCGAGGCATTAAGCTTCGAGCAGGGGGCTTCGATGATGCTGAAGGGGATGACGGTGCAATACCTCATCCGTCGCACGTATCCTGTCAAACCGGGTGACACCGTGCTGTTCCACGCAGCTTCCGGCGGAGTCGGGCTGATTGCCTGCCAATGGCTGGAAACGCTGGGCGTGACGGTGATCGGTACGGCCGGCTCTGATGAAAAGTGCGAACTGGCGAAGCAGCACGGCGCAACGCATTGCATCAACTACCGTACGGAGAATTTCGTCGAGCGGGTGCGCGAGATCACTGGTGGCAAGGGCGTTCCGGTGGTGTTCGATTCGGTGGGCAAGGATACTTTCCTGGAGTCGCTCGATTGCCTCTCGCCCCGGGGCATGATGGTGAGCTACGGCAATGCTTCCGGCCCGATCCCGCCGTTCGACATCGGCCTGCTGTCGCAGAAAGGCTCGTTGTTCCTGACCCGGCCAAGTCTGTTCCACTACGTTGCCACGCGGCAGGACCTGGAGGCGACGTCGCGGGAGTTGTTCGACATGGTCGTGGGCGGCAAGGTCAAGATCAAGGTCGAGCAGCGCTATGCCCTCGCGGATGCGGTACAAGCCCACCGCGACATGGAAGCACGCAAGACGACGGGGGCTAGCGTCCTCATCCCGTGAGAGACCTCGACGAACTCTTCAGCGGGCTGGCCAGTTCGAAATTTCGCCAGAGCTTTCGCCTCAAAGGCCGCGAACTCGCCTATTTGCGCGAGAAGGGGCTGCCGACGGTGCTTGAGCACGCGCATGACTTCATCGCCCAGCGTCTTGCGCCTGCCGTGATTCCCAACGACGGCAAGCAAACGCCGTATCGCGGCCATCCCGTATTTGTCGCCCAGCACGCTACGGCTTGTTGCTGCCGTGGCTGCCTGGAAAAATGGCATCGCATTCCCGCAGGCCGGCCGCTCGAGCCGGAGGAAGCGGAATACATCCAGCAAGTCTTGAAACGCTGGCTGATGCAAGCGTTGAAAAATCATTAACCGCTTATATATCAAGATTAGGCGCCCTGAATATCCTGATTTCTAGTCAGGGTGGTCTGGATTTGATAAAGTGCCAACCCTCGTAGAGATGTGGGCGCAGTATTTGCGGGTTTTGGACGCGCCTTGTCCTGCGAAAACATCGCAAGGCTGTTCCGACAGTCATGTTCGAAGAACAGCACGTCCTCTCATCGCGTCGTACCCCAGCGGTCCTGATGTTCTTCGCATGCCTATTCACCCTTGCCAAACGTGTTTTTGAACAAGGACTTTCTGCATGTTGAGCAACTTGAGCCTGCGTTTCAAACTTCTGCTTCTCTCCGGCCTTGGATTGGCGCTGCTGATGGTGACTGCCGCGACCGGTATCTGGGGTATCCAGAACGGCGTCGAAGGCGTCCAGGAAATCGGCCGTAATCGCTTGCCTGCCGTGCTGGCGTTGCAAAAACTCCAGGGATTGCAGGTCGCGCTGAAATCGAGCACGTTCGAGGTCGGTTTGTGGGAGAACGATCCCGAGGCGCAAGACATGTTCGTCGGGATTTCCAACGACAAGAAGCGCCTTTGGAAGAGCGTGGACGATACCTGGAAGGTCTACGAAAGCATCGCCAAGTCCAAGGAAGAAGTCGAGCTATGGAAAAAATTCTCGACGGAATGGGCGGTATGGCGCAAGACGGATGACGAGATCATCAAGCTCATCGATCAATTGGCGGCAAACCACGATCCTGCTGTGCAGAAGGATCTGTTCCAGAAATATTTCGTGCTGGGCGGCCAGCAGCGTAAATCCTATTTGCAGGCCGAAAAACTGCTGAATGAGGTCGTCGAGTTCAACGCCAAGGATGTGGAATCCGTGACGCAAGGCGCGGAGTCCGCGACATTGTCGGCCAAGAAGTTGATGATGACGGCGACGCTGGTTTCCATTGTGCTGACGCTGGTGCTGACGATTACCATGATTACCCGCATTCTTCGCCAAATGGGCGGAGAACCGGCCGACGCTGTCGCCATCACCAAGCGCATCGCCAATGGCGACCTGACCGTGCCGGTGCACATGGCTTACGGCGACGATAGCAGCCTGCTCGGGTCGCTGGCTTATATGCAAAAGCATTTGCAGGGGCTGATCCGCCAGGTACTG
This sequence comes from Novimethylophilus kurashikiensis, assembly GCF_003112435.1. Lineage (GTDB taxonomy): Bacteria > Pseudomonadota > Gammaproteobacteria > Burkholderiales > Methylophilaceae > Novimethylophilus > Novimethylophilus kurashikiensis. Next base: position 169,558 of record NZ_BDOQ01000003.1, on the reverse strand, counting down.
CAAAGCGCCGATGAATTGACGCGCAGCGCCCACGATTTGACTAACGACGTCTTCAGCGTGACGCGCAACGGCCAGGAAGAACTGGCCGCGGCCAACGAAACCGCCAGCGAAGTCCAAAGTATCGCCAGCCGCGTAAGCCAAATGGGCAGCTCCGCCGAAACGGCACGCCAGCTCTCGGAACGCGCCGGTAATCTCTCCAGTACGGGACAGACCGTCATCAGTTCGGCTGCGGGTGAGATGGAGATCATTTCAGATACGGTCAACAAGTCGTCTGACCTGATTCAGCAGCTCGGCAACTATTCCAGCCAGATTACCAGCATCGTCGGCGTAATCCAGGATATCGCCGATCAAACTAATCTTTTGGCCTTGAACGCAGCGATCGAGGCCGCACGTGCAGGCGAACAGGGGCGCGGCTTTGCGGTTGTGGCCGACGAAGTACGCAAGCTGGCAGAGCGCACCAGCCAATCCACCCAGGAAATCACCCGCATGATCGGGGATATCCAGAATGGCGTGGCCGATGCGGTTGAAAGCATGCATGGCGTCAGCACGCGTGTGGGGGACGGCGTGAAGCTGGTTCGGGAATCGGCCGTCACCATGGAAGATATCCATGCCGGGGCGCAAGACGCCAGCGGTGCCGTGAACGACATCACCCATGCCTTGCAGGAAGGCAGCAGCAGCCTGCAGGCAATCGAAGAACGGATGCGCAACATCGTGGCCATGGTCAACCACAACGGCCAAGCCGTGGAGGGTATGGCCGGCTCGGCGCGTCGTATCGACGATATGGCCTCCAAGCTGGTGGATTCGGTACGTATTTTTAAAATCTAGGGCGTGTGGACTCGCCTAATTAATTAATTAATGTGGGAAACGAAGTGAACAAAAAACGAAAGCATTGCATCGAGGCACGCAGCCTGCTGTGCGCCGCATCGTTATTGGTGGCGGCAGGGGCGCAGGCGGATACCGTCGTGGTGGTGGGCACCAAGAGCCCGGCGAGCAATATGAGCAAGGAACAGGTGGCCGATGTTTTCATGGGGCGCGCCACCAATTTCACGCCGCTGGATCTGCCCGAATCCAGCCCGGTCCGCGACGAGTTTTATTCAAAGGTCACCGGTAAATCAGCCGCGCAGGCCAAATCCTATTGGGCCAAGTTGTCTTTCACCGGCAAGGGCACGCCTCCCAAGGAAGTGCCGAACAGCGCCGAGGTCAAGAAGGAAGTCGCCGAGAATCCCTCTCTGATGGGCTATATCGAGAAATCCGCGGTAGATGGCTCCGTGAAGGTGCTATTCACCGCACCTTAAGCCAAGTCAGCGCAAGATGAAGACGAGCGATATGAAAGAGTTTATTGGAGAAATCATGAATTTAAGAAAAACGATGCAGGCGCTGGCGATGGCGGGATGGATGGCGTTCGCCGCCAGCAGCCACGCTGCTGCCACGATGGAATTGGGTGGCGTTCAACTGACCGGTTCGGGCTTCCTGACGCTGGGCGTGGGCTCCATGCTGGGCGGTACGCACCATAACGTCAACGACTACAACTGCCCGTGCTTCGCTGCTGACTATGCCCAGGCCGGCGTATACGACAACAGCGATTTCCAGTGGAAGCCCGATACCAAGCTGGGCGTTCAAGGTACTGCCCTGTTCCCCAACAAGCGTTTCTCCATCACGGCCCAGGCCGTGTCGCGCGGCGCTCGCGACGGCAACGTGAATCTCGAGTGGCTCTACGCCAGCTATAAACTCAACGACCAGTGGACGCTGCAAGGCGGCCGCAAGCGTCTCCCGATGTTCTACTACTCCGATACCCAGGATATCGGTGTCGCGCTGCCCTGGACGCACCTGCCGCCGCAGCTCTACGGTTGGGAAGCCGTCAACTACAACGGCGTCAACCTGTCATACCAAGGGCAATGGGGCGATTGGGCTGCCTCGGCCGACCTGTTGACCGGTTTCGAGAACAAGCACAACACCGGCTACTGGAAGATCTATAACGGTCGCAAGAATCGCACCGATATCATCTGGGACGATATCCTCGGGGCCGACCTGACGCTCTCCAAGGATTGGCTGGAAACGCGCTTCGTCTATATCCAATCGCGTAATAAGAGCAAGATCGTGACCGGGGTTTGGGACCAGGCGACACAAAGTTACGATTCTTCTGCCGAGACCGGTTTCAGTGAGTCTGCCAAGCAGAAAATTTACGGCGTGACGGTCAATATCGATTATGACCATTGGTTAATGCGTAACGAGGCCATCATGATCGAGCACCCCAGCCTGCAGTATCGTGATACTGCTTATATCGCTGGTGTTGGTTACCGTTATGGGAAATGGACGCCGATGGTCACATGGTCGCGTTACCACAGCATCGCAACCAATGGTGCATCGCCTACGACCCAGGAAGGTCACCGCGATATTGCCTTGACCTTACGTTACGATTTGTCGACATCCAGCGATATCAAGGTGCAAATGGATTTCCAGCGTGAACTGGGCGGCGCTGATTTTCATCCCAACTACAATCTTGACGGGACAGGTAACGCATCACCCTATGGTAATGCAAGGCTGCTGACGGTTACCTACGATATGGTGTTCTAAATTCTGCTGTAGCGCCTGGGCTGTGACGGCAAGAGGAATGCCATCATGGCCCAAGCAATCTGTTGAAACGCTCGGCATCATGTTTGCTATAGCGCCCCCAGAAGTTCAATTCCCATCCTTTAACAGTTAGTTACCTCTTGAATGCAATCGGCGTTGCTATGATCAAGTTTCAACGATCGCAGCAATGAATTGCTTCAGGAGGCGTCATGACCCATCCGCTAGAAGTGGCTCAACGGTATCTCCAAGCCTGGAATACACGTGATGCTGCAGCGATTACTGCATTGTTCGCCAAGGAGGGTTTCTATCGCGACCCCAACGGCGATTTCCCAGTCGCTACCCTCGCGGCCTATGCCCTGCAGTTGTGGCAAAGCTTCCCAGATCTGACCTTTGAAGCGCAGGGAGAGTCCATGGTAGGCGAGGCATCTATCGCCATTCCGTGGTTGATGAAAGGGACGAATACCGGGACTTTTAACCAATTGCCGCCCACTCATCGCAGCATTGCCCTGCAGGGGATCGATGTGATCCACATCGAGAACGGCAAGATCAAATCCGTGCAGGGCTATTTCGACCGCCAAGCCATTCCAGCCCAATTAGGCTTGCAGGTGCTGGTACAGCCGCATCAACTCGGGCCTTTCTCGTTCGGCTATTCCACTTTTGCGACGACGAAGAAACGAACGCGACCGGGTGCGTTCAGTATTACGACTATCTGGAATCGTCCGGACGAACTCGATGAAATCAAGCAGATGGCGCGTGAGACCGGAAACGATTTGCTTGCCATGGAAGGTTTTATCGGTCTTGCCATCGCGCGGAATGGCGACCGGGGCATGACCATCACTGCGTGGGAAACGCCGGAAGATGCCGCTCGCATTTATCATAGCCCGGCTCACGGCCGGGCCATGAAGCGGTTTCAGGAAGGTTTGTCGTACGCGGCTTTTACCAGTACCTGGGTACCGTTGCGTATTCAGGAGATGCGGGTACGGTGCGGGCAATGTCAGGCATTGAGCCGATACGAACATACCGCTGGCATGTGTGCCTGCGGTGCAACACTCCCGGAACCGCCGCCTTACTTTTGAAGACGGACGGGTTGCCGACGGCCGCGCCGCAGGAAGCGCTCCTGCCAGAGTACGTGTAATTCTTTTTCTAGCGGAATGTCCTGATTTGCTGCTGGCGGAAAGACGCGCAAGGGGTCTTTTCGCCGCTCAAGAAGTGGCGCGTGTTGCATGAGAGTTCTCCTATACCGATGCTGCATGTATTGGAGAATGTTTCACTGTAGAGCGTCTGTGGCGCAGCACACAGATTGATGCGGTAGAGGTTCGGGAAGGTATCCATCACCTGTTCATCTCATAAGTGCGCTTTTACCCAGCGCATCATGTCTTGCGTCCCCATCGCCCCGGCTTGCCGGGCAATTTCGCGGCCATCCTTGAACAAGGCCAGGGTAGGAATGCTGCGAATGGCATATTGCGCCCCCAGTCGTTGCTCGGCCTCGGTATCCACTTTAACCAGCCGTACCTGCGGCTCCAGTAGACGCGCCGCTTCCTCGAATGCAGGCGCCATCATGCGACACGGCCCGCACCAAGGCGCCCAGAAGTCGACCAGTACGGGAATATCGTTGCGTTCGATGTGCTTGGAGAAAGTGCTCGTCGTCAGCGATATCGGGTGCCCCGTGAAGATCGGCTGATGGCATTGGCCGCAGTTGGGATGCTGGTCGAGACGCTCGGGCGGCATGCGGTTGATGGCGTGACAGTGAGGGCAGACGAGGTGCGAAGAAGTGCTCATGCCAGGATTCCTGTAAGTCAATGTGATGCCTAGATGAGGCTGGGGAGGGTTGTTTCAAGTCGAAAAAATAAACGCCCGACGCGCGGGCGTTTCAGGAGGACTCCGGGCATGGCATTCCCGAAGGGTGGGGCAAAGGTTATTTGGCGCTGGTTACTGTTTCTTCAACACCAGGCTGTTCTTGACCGATTTAACGCCTTCGACGCCGGAGGCGATTTTTTCGGCCTGCTTGATCTGCTCTTCGGTATCGACGAAACCGCTCAGCTGCACCACGCCGCCGAAGGTTTTCACGCCGACCTTCATGCCTTTCATGCCTTCATCCTTGATAAGGGCGGCCTTGACCTTGGAGGTGATCCACGAGTCGCTCATGACGCGCTTGGTTTCTTTCTTCTCGTGGGCTGTGCGGTAGTTTGTGTATTCCTCTTCCGAGAGCTTGCCGTCGTGGTTGGTGTCGGCGGCCTTGAAGTGTTTGGAAAACAGCTCTTCCTTGCTTGCCTCATCGCGGGTCAAGGTGCCGTCGCTGTCGGTATCCAGGGATTTAAACGCTTTGCTGTAGCCGGTAGCGTCTACGTCGTTGGCAGTGCCGAAGGCGTGCGCCTCGATACTGGCGACGCCGATGGCCAATGCTGCGAGCATCAATACGGGGGATGCGATTTTGCTGTTGTTCATGCTTAACCTCCTATTGAGAAATATGACGAAAGGTATGGAACGAGGAAACCTCGAAAAGGCGGCCTTGTCGGCCGGTTGACATATGTTTAGATGGGCGAGGTGCGCAAAAGTTTTAACGCGTGTCCAATCTGCGCGGTTTCCAGCCCATTTCCGGACGATTGGGCAGGTCCTCCAGCAAGCGATGCAACTGCCGATCCATCTCCGCCAAAATCTGCGGGAACATGAGCCAGGATTGGTAGTGATACAGCAGCAGCGTACAGGCGACCGGCTCGTTGAGGCCGCTGCGATGGACGTCGAAATCCTGCCATCGAATCAGCGGCATATCGGATTCCGGCATGAAGTATGCCGTCCATTGCTGGCCTTCCAGTTGCAGCGTGACTTGCAGCTTGCCCATCGAGAGATGTATTGGCTCGCCCAGGCGCATCAGGGAGAGGCGCACATGGTTGTAGAACGCCGGATCAAGCGAATACGGCATGGTCTTGATAGCAGGACGCGATGCGGAACCCATTTATTTATTCTGCCGCCGGTTGGTTGAACACGCGGCTGGCGAGGATATCCTCCGCCTCGATGGTAATGAGGTCGGCGCGCGTGAGCGATTTACCGCTGCTGGCGAAAAGCCGACTGGCTTGGCGTAATCTCGCCCGGTCGAGCGCATTGCGGATGGAGCGTGCATTGGAAAAGTTGGGCATCTGCATGCGTTTTACGATGTATTCGGCAAACACGTTTTCGGCCTCCTGGCTGAAGCGGTAATTGAGGTTGGCTAGCATGAGCTTGGCAATCAACAGCAACTCGTCCGCGGTGTAATCGGGGAAGTCGATGTGGTGCGCGATGCGGGAGGACATACCCGGGTTGCTCTGGAAGAACTTGTCCATGCGGTCTTTGTAGCCCGCCAGGATCACCACCAGGTCGTCGCGCTGGTTTTCCATCACCTGCAGCAAAATCTCGATCGATTCCGCCCCGTAGTCGCGCTCGTTCTCGGGCTTGTAGAGGTAATACGCCTCGTCGATGAACAGCACGCCGCCCATGGCTTTCTTAAGTACTTCGCGCGTCTTGGGCGCGGTATGGCCGATGTATTGGCCGACCAGGTCGTCGCGCGTCACCGCCACGATGTGACCCTGCCGCACGTAGCCCAACCGATGCAGGATCTCGGCCATGCGCATGGCGACTGTGGTCTTGCCGGTGCCGGGATTGCCCGTAAAGCTCATGTGCAGGGACGGCGATTGCGCGCTCAACTGCACCTGTTCGCGCAGCTTGTCGACCAGCAGCAGCGCGGCAATCTCGCGGATGCGGCTCTTGACGGGCTTCAGCCCGATCAACTCGCGGTCGAGCTGGTCCAGCACGTCCTGGATATGCGAATCCTCGTAGACTTTTTTCAGGTCTACCGGCGTGTCGTCGGGCATTGCGCTGCCGGGCATCTGATTCTGTTGTTCTTCCATGACGGTATTCATGACTAGCGCATGAGAATAAAAACGCCATGCCCGGCATTGAAGGGGGTAGAGGCGCCGGGCACGGCACTAAAGACTGTTAACCATCAACCGTAGCGGCTGCCCTCCGGTTTTTCGGTGGCATACGAACGGAGGGTGTAATGGATGCTGCGCCCGTTGTGCTCCTGGCGCATGAGGCCGAATCCGGGCTCGTCCTTGGGCCGATTCACGATAAAGGACATGCGCGGCGTTTCCCATCCACGCGAGCTGTCGAACGCCGTGACGCGGATATAGTGGTTGGGATACGTTTTGCGGCAATCATTGACCTCCATCATGATCCCCGCTGGATCCTTGAGGTCGAACATCGGCATGCCCCACATTTCCCAATAGGTGTTGCGCGGATGCGGGTCGTCCGTGTATTCGACATTAACTGCCCAGTTGTTCTGGAGCGCATATTTGATCTGGCTGGTGATCTGCTCGTCGGTGAGATCGGGCAGGAAGGAAAACTGGCCTTGGGTGATTTTCATGCTTAATCTCCTTAAAAGTTGCGTCAAAATTGCTGCGAAAAGCGTCTGCTACGTTGCTGCGGTACTCGAAATCCTCATGTACTACAGTACATTCCGGTTTCTGCGTTCCTTGCGCCTTGCATCCATCTTTTCTCGCGAATTTTGGATAACTCCTAAATCGAAGCCGTCGCCGTGGGCACGAAGTCTGCCGTGTCGGTCGACGAATAGTTGAATGTGATGTCTTTCCATGTGTCCAGTGCCGCTTGCAACGGTTTGCACCACTTGGCCGCGTTTTCCAGGATCTGCGGGCCTTCGTTCCAGATATCCTTGCCTTCGTTGCGCGCCAGGATCATGGCTTCGAGCGCGACCCGGTTGGCCGTGGCGCCGGCCTGGATGCCCATCGGATGCCCAATAGTCCCGCCGCCGAATTGCAGTACCACGTCTTCACCCAGGTAGTGCAGCAACTGGTGCATCTGACCGGCATGGATGCCGCCCGAGGCGACCGGCATGACGCGGTTGAGCGAGGCCCAATCCTGCTCGAAGAACAGGCCGTTTTCGAGGCTGACGGGGGTATGTGCTTCACGCAGGGTGTCGTAGAAGCCCTTGATCATGAGCGGATCGCCTTCCAGCTTGCCCACGACGGTGCCGGCATGGATGTGGTCTACGCCTGCCATGCGCATCCATTTGCAGATCACGCGGAAGTTCATGCCGTGGTTCTTCTGGCGCGAATAGGTGGAGTTTCCGGCGCGATGCAGGTGCAGGATCATGTCGTTCTTGCGCGCCCACTTGGCCATGGACTGGATGGCGGTGTAGCCGATCACCAGGTCGATCATGACGATGACTGAGCCCAGCGATTTTGCAAACTCTGCCCGCTCGTACATTTCTTCCATGGTGCCTGCGGTGACGTTGAGGTAATGGCCCTTCACCTCGCCAGTAGCCGCCGAAGCCTTGTTGACGGCTTCCATGCAATAGAGAAAACGGTCGCGCCAATGCATGAAAGGCTGGGAATTGATGTTCTCGTCGTCCTTGACGAAATCCAGCCCGCCCTTGAGCGCTTCGTACACCACACGGCCGTAGTTGCGGCCGGAAAGGCCCAGTTTCGGCTTGGTCGTCGCACCCAGCAGCGGTCGGCCGAATTTATCGAGGCGCTCGCGCTCCACCACAATGCCGGTGGCCGGGCCTTGGAAGGTTTTCAGATACGCGACGGGGATGCGCATGTCTTCGAGGCGCAATGCCTTTACCGCCTTGAAGCCGAACACGTTGCCGATAATGGAGGCCGTGAGGTTGGCGATAGAGCCAGGCTCGAACAAATCGAGGTCGTAGGCGATATAGGCAAAATACTGCTGGTCGGTCTTGGTGCCGGGGCCGGTGTTGGGCACTGGGTCGACACGGTAGGCTTTGGCGCGATAGAGTTCGCAAGCGGTGAGGCGGTCGGTCCAGACGACGGTCCAGGTGGCGGTGGAGGATTCGCCTGCGACAGCCGCCGCGGCTTCGATGGCCTCCACGCCTTCCTGCGGGGTGATGCGGAACAGCGCGATGAGATCGGTTTCCTTCGGGCTGTAGTCCGGCTCCCAGTAGCCCATCTTGGCATAGGGGATGACGCCCGATTTATAGCGTTCTTTTCCTTCCTTAATCGTTCCAATGTCTGACATGACTGCCTCCAAGTGCGATCTTTGTTGGGGAAGGAAGAATGGGAGAGGTCACCGCAAGCTTCGCAGTGCATTCGTCCTTCGGAAAATAACGGCGGTCCGCCGTCCGCAGGAACCCTAGTGTGTCAAAGCTGGTCAATAAATAAAAATCAATTATTTCTATGTTTTAGATAGAATTTAATCTATGGATAAAGTCTGTGGGAGAAACAAGTCATGATGCGTCACGCCACGTTTCGTCAGCTTGAGGTGTTTGAAGCTATTGCCCGGCTAGGCAATTTCACGCGGGCTTCTGAAGAATTGCACCTGACGCAGCCGACGGTTTCCATGCAGATGAAAAAACTGTCGGAAGCTGTCGGTCTGCCCTTATTCGAGCAGACCGGGCGCAAGATTCAGCTTACGGATGCCGGTAAGGAATTGGCCGTCACCGCGCGCGAGATTCTGCAATCACTTGAAAACTACGACATGGCAGTGGCGGAAATGCGCGGGCTCAAGAAGGGCAAGCTGCGTCTTACGGTAGCCACAACGGCCAAGTATTTCGCCCCGCGCATGCTAGGCGAGTTCTCTGCCCTGCATCCTGGTATCGAAGTCTCGCTCAAGGTCACCAACCGTCAAAAGGTGTTGGACCGCGTGGCGGAGAACCTGGACGATCTATACATCCTTTGCCAGCCGGTCGGCAGCGATGAAATGGTGGCGCACCCATTCCTGGAAAACCTGCTGGTCGTGCTGGCGCACCCCGATCACCCGCTCGCCAAGGCGCGCAACATTCCTATCGAACGTCTCGCCAGCGAGCCATTCCTGATGAGGGAGGTCGGTTCCGGCACGCGCATGACGGTAGAGCAGGCTTTCGCCTCGCATGGCGTCAAGCTCAACAACATTCGGATGGAACTGGGCAGCAACGAGGCCATCAAGCAGGCAATCCTGGGGGGACTGGGCATCTCCGTACTTTCCAGCCAGACCCTGGGCGAAGGCCCGGGCGAACCCGTGGTACTCGACGTGGTGGGCTTTCCCATCGTGCGCCAATGGCATATTGCCTACCCTGCCGGCAAGCAGTTGTCCGTCGTCGCCAAGGCGTTTCTCGAATACCTGTGGGACAAGTTCATTCCGCCGGCCCAAACAACGCCGCAGTCGCTTCAGGCGGTGCAGGATAAGTAACCTGTACCCCGTGTACCTTGGCGAATCCGGTGAGGCGGTGAGGCTTCCGCTCGCTCTCGGTCATAATGTCCTCCACCCGCACGCCTCGTACCAACAAGGCATCGCCGATCAAAGAGCGATGGCAGCGCCAAGGCACGGCTTCGGCGCACATCAGAGCACAGAGGTCTGACTCGGCGTAAGTCATCACTTGCGCCACATTGTCCGAAAACGCTTGGGTTTGCATGTAATCTGCGTAACCGCGAAACGAGCGGTTGCGCCATCCGGTATTGATCGAGTCGCTATGCGTATGCCGCAATCCGCCCAGCCCTTCCATATGGGTATAGCGGATGCCGACTTGTTGCAAAGTGTCGGGCAGGGTATCGCGATTGAACTGGGGATTGCGCCGCGAGCGCGGCACAGTGCGAACATCGAGCAGATGCGTGACGCCGTTGTGCTGGAGCCACGCGATGAATTCCTCGATCGGATGGGTCGAATGGCCGATGGTCAGGATCAGCAAGGGTTTCTTTTCTACAGTAGGTGAACGATGCGCCATATTTCTTCCCTGGAAACATTGCTGGCGGAAGTGCGAGATTGCCGCGCTTGCGAAGCCCATCTCCCGCTCGGCCCGAGACCTATCTTGCAGGCGACGGAAACGGCTAAGGTACTGGTAGTGGGACAGGCGCCGGGGCGGCGCGTTCACGAAAGCGGCGTCCCGTGGGACGACCCCAGTGGGGAACGGCTGCGGCAGTGGATGGGCGTGGACAAAGCGGTCTTCTATGATTTCAATCGAATCGCCATCATTCCCATGGGTTATTGCTATCCCGGCCGAGGGAAGGGCGGAGATAATCCGCCTCGTCGCGAGTGCGCAGAGCTTTGGCTGGATAAGTTATTGGGGCAATTGCCGGATATACAGACGACCTTGCTGATCGGGCAATACGCCCAACGACATTTTCTGGGCAGCCGGCGTAAGAGCACGCTGGTTGAAACAGTTCGGGCCTGGAGCGACTATGCGCCCGCGTTTTTCCCTTTGCCCCATCCATCGCCGCGCAATACGGCATGGTTCCAGCGCAACCCTTGGCTGGAAGACGCATTGTTGCCTGCACTGCGCGAAAGGATTCAGGGAGTACTTGCATCCTAGAATATTTTTGCTATTATGTACGGAACCGTACTATCAATTTCCATACTATATGCTGCTGCTTAAAGAATTGCCGACTTCGAAAAGCCTCGAGAAATTTGTCTTGAGGTATCCGGACGCCGATATCAAAGCGATCTCGGATTTCGTCAATTTGTTGCGGGCTTTCTCTGACGTTTCCGACGCGCTCGACAAGCTCTTGGCGCGCCATGGGTTGTTGCAAGGCCGCTGGTGGGTGCTGGTGCTGCTGATGCGTCAGGACGATCTCACCTCATCGCCTTCCGATCTTGCCGCCAAAGCAGGCGTCACCAAGGCTACGATGACTGGTTTTATCGACGGGCTGGAGCGCGAAGGGCTAGTGCAGCGGCTGATGGATAACAACGACCGTCGCAAATTCATGATCCGCATGACGCCGTTGGGCCAGCAGAAGCTGGACGAAGTGATGCCGGATTACTACTCGCGAGTGAAAGCGCTGATGTCGGTTCTGGGCGATGCCCAGCGCGACGCGTTGGTCGAGAACGCCAAAACGCTGGCGGCGAATCTCGACACCATGAAATAACCCGGAATTCAGTCACCCAAAAATTTTTTAATCATTTAGTACGGAACCGAACAAGATGTCCGCCGCGCTTAATCAGCAACCTTCCAGCTGTAACCCGTTGTCAGCCCTCGTCTGTGGAGCGGCATTGGCGCTGGCCGGCTGTATGAGCGTGCCCGATATCCATCCCAAGGCTCAAAGCCGCGAACCCAACAAGCTGGAAGCAGGTAAGGCTATTTCATCCGCCCAAACCATCGAATGGCCACACGAAGACTGGTGGACCGCCTACCGCGATCCGCAGCTCGACGCCTTGATGACAACAGCACTGAAGGACAGTCCGACCTTGCACATGGCCGAGGCTCGCGTTGAGTTGGCCAAGTCGTATGCTGCCGCCATGCATGCCGAGACGTTGCCTAATATCAGCGGAGACGCCAGCATTTCACGCGAGCGGTTTACCGCGTTGCAATTCATTCCGCCCCCATGGGCGGGGAACGTGGATTGGAACAACAGGACGGCTATTTCCATGGCCTACGATCTGGATTTGTGGGGGCGTCAGGAGCATGTCTGGAAAGGCTCGGTGAACGAAACCCAGGCGACGGCGGCTGAAGCGCAGCAGGTCAAGCTGGAGATCGTCACCGCCATCGTCCGGAGCTATGTGCGGCTATCGATGGAATACGCATTGCGAGATATTGCCGAGGAGCGTCTGGCAGAAGTCGAAAAACGTGTATCGATTGCCAAACGGGGTTTAAAAGCCGGGTTGGGCACCGGCATGCAGGTGAGCGAGGCGGAGACGGCTGTGCCGATGGCACGTGCCCATATCGAGAGCATCGATGCCCATATTGCGCTCACAAAAAATCAATTGGCTGCCTTGGCTGGGCAGGGGCCGGGCGCGGGTGAAAAACTGCTGCGACCGAGTATTAAGCTGGAGGCTGCCATCGGCCTGCCGGATACCTTGCCTGCGAACCTGGTGGGTCGCCGTCCCGACATCCTCGCCCATCGCTGGCACGTGGAGGCCGCCGGGGAGAACATCGAAAGCGCCAAGGCCGCGTTTTACCCCAACATCAACCTGCTCGCGTTCATCGGCTTCCAGGCGTTGGGCTTCGGCCAGTTGATCAGCAATGCCGCTGCCATCGGCGGTGTGGGGCCGGCCATTTCGCTCCCGCTCTTCGACGGTGGGCGCCGCAAGAGCCAGCTCACGGGTAGAACTGCTGCATACGATATGGCCGTGGAGCAATACAACGCGGTAGTGGTACAGGCGCTGCAAGACGTATCCGACCAGTTGGTGATTCTGCAATCCAACGAAAAGCAGCGAGCGGAAGTCCGCCAATCGGTGGCGCTAGCGGAAAAGGCACATCATCTGGCCGAGCAAAGCTATCGCGCCGGCCTGGATAACTTCCAGCATGTGCTAGATACCGAATCGACCGTGCTGCGGCAGCAGGAAGTCATGGTTCAACTCGAGGCCGAACGTCAGGAAGCACATGCTGGCTTAATGCGGGCTTTGGGCGGTGGTGTCACCGATCATCTGGCACAGGTGGAAGCGAAACAGGAAGCCAAGCGATGATATCCGCGCTAGACCTGATCTTGCCTAAAAGCCGCTTGAAACGCGCATTGGTGCCGTGGCAATCGTTGTTGCGCGATTGGTGGCGTGAAGATGCGCAAGTATTGATCTATATCGCAAAAGTCGTGGGCGCGTGTTTACTTGCCTTGTGGATTTCGCTGAAGTTCGAGCTGGAGCAGCCTAGAACCGCGATGCTGACGGTTGCCATCGTCATGCAGTCGCGCACCGGCATGGTGTTCGCCAAGAGCTTTTATCGCCTGATCGGCACCATCGTCGGCATTACCGCTTCATTTGTGCTGGTGGCCTTATTTGCTCAGGAAAGGGTATTGTTCCTGAGCGCCATGGCAATCTGGATCGGCTTCTGCACGGCGGGTTCGATGGTGTTTCGCAATCATCAATCCTATGGGTTTGTGCTGGCGGGATACACCATTTGCATCGTAGGTCTGCCGGCGACCATTACGCCGGAGCTGACCTTCGATATCGGCATGACGCGGATATCCGAAATTATGGTGGGCCTGGTGGCCGCCACGATCGTGAGCGACTTGATATTTCCGCAGCGCATGTGGAATATGCTGCTGGCGACGGTACGGCGTCGGTTCAAGGATTTCTCGGACTTGCTGGCTTCCATGCCGGATAGCATGAGTCGACAGGATCATGGCGCAGGTGCGGCAGCGCTTCGTTTCGCAGGGGATGTGTTCGACGTGGAGAATTTCCGTGCCTCGACAGCGCTGGAAAACGACGCCTCACGTGCTCACCGTCAACGCCTCAGCTTGCTGAACGCAGAGTTCATGGCTGTGTCGACCAGCTTTCATGCGCTAGAACAATTGCTGAGACGACAGCAGCGCAGCAGTCATCCCGCCGTAGTGCATGCAATAGCGCTGGCCTACAAGCCCCTTGCCGCAGCCTTGCAATACGATGGTCGGAGTGTGAGAACGGAAGTCGAGGCAGGTGCCGTGCTGCAAGGGGTGCGCAACGCCAAGGCCTCGCTGCCTCAACGCTTGGCAGCACTGCGCCTGGAATTGCAGGAAGCGCTGAGCGAGGATGAGCGGCTCGATTTCGAAACGGGTGCCGAGTTGCTCCAGCGTTTTGCCGATGAACTGGTTGCTTATGCCGGCACTTACGCCGCGTTGACCCAGCAGGGGCATGCGTTGGATATCAAGGAAGCCGAAGAGCCGCCGCCCAGCTTGGGATTGCATATCGATTCGTGGGCCGTATCGTTGGCAGGGCTGCGCGGGGCCCTCGCGCTGGGCGCAATGACGTGCCTTTGGATTTTTGCCGATTGGCGCTCAGGGATCGAGGCAATTACCTTGGGCGTCATCACCAGCACCTTGTTTGCGACGTCGCCGAGCCCGGAGCGCACCATCCGCCAGTTCAGCCTGGGCGCACTGATCGGTACGGTCTTGCTGTATATCGCCAATTTCAAGCTGCTGCCTTATGCGCAGGGTTTTACCATGCTGAGCCTGGCGTTGATTCCAGGGCTGGCTATCGCTGCATGGCTGACGACGCGTCCGGCGACCGCGCTGGTGGGCGCTGGCACGTTCATTATCTTCCTGCTGCATATCGGCTTCAACAGTGCCTATAGCGCTAGTCCGGTGGCGTTCCTCAACGATGCCATTGCCGACTTTATCGCCATCGGCCTGGCTGCATCAATGTATGCGCTGATCGACTTGAGCAACGGTCGCTGGTCTCATCAACGCTTGGCCGCCGCCTTGCGCAAGCAGGTGGTGTCGGCTTGCCGCGATGCCTTGCCGCAACACCGTGTGCGTTTCGAAAGCCGGGCGCGTGCCTTAATGCAACGAGCCAAGGGCGGACGCCGCATTGCCGATGCGCAGGACAAGGAACTGGTCGATTGGCTGCTTTCCACCCTGGAAACCGGCTGCGCAGTGATCGAACTGCGGGAAGAAATGCAGTCGATGAAGGACGAGGAGGCGTTGGATGCATTGGAGCGGAGCCTCGACCGGATTGCAGGCTTATACGCCAAGCCGGATAGCGCATCTCGCGTTGCCGCGCTTATTTCAATCAAGGAAACCAGCGCCTTGTTGAATACCATCGACATGATGTTCCGCATTGCCCCGACGCAGCGCCGCACGATACTGACGATCCTGCATGCCTTGCGCAGCGCCCTGCTGGACGACGATAGCGTGTTGGCACGCAAGGCACCGTTGCCGGAGGTGGTCCATGCCGCGTGAAATCGCGTTTTTCGACGCGCTGATTCCGACGATTTTGCTGGCGCTGATCGGCGCCGCAGTGGTGTCGTGGACGCTGGACTGGGTGTTTGCGCGCTACCGACTGTATCGCCTGATCTGGTATCCGGCGCTGTTCAGGCTCTCCCTGTTCGCTTGCTTGTTTGCGGCGTTGGGCTTGGCGATTTATTGATGTCGAACGATTGATTCGAGGTTGTGATGAACGAACTGACCAAAAAGAGTATCCGCATATTGATCACCCTGGGCTTGTTAGGGCTCGCTATCGTCATGGGCCGCAAGTTATGGGTGCATTACATGGATTCGCCGTGGACCCGCGACGGCCGCGTGCGCGCTGATGTGGCGAATATCGCTGCCGACGTTTCGGGGTTGGTGACGGAAGTGGCGGTCAAGGACAACCAGTACGTGAAGCGCGGCGAGGTGTTGTTCCGCATCGATGCCGAACGATATAAACATGCACTGGCCCAGGCCCAGGCCGTGGTGGAGCAGCGCCGCGTCATGTTGGAGATGAAGCGCGGCCAGGCCGCACGACGTGCCCAATTGGATGACGAAGTGGTGTCGCGCGAGAACCGCGAGGATACCGATTTGATCGCCGCCAGTGCCAGGGCCGATTACGACGATGCCGTAGCGCAGCGCGATCTGGCCAGGCTCAACCTGGAGCGGACAGCCGTGCGTGCGCCGGTGGACGGTTGGGTTTCCAACCTGCTGGTGCGTCCCGGCGATTTTGCCCAGGCTGGTGCGCCGAAACTGGCGCTGATCGACCGCAATTCCTACTGGGTATACGGCTACTTTGAAGAGCACAAGCTGGCGCTGATGCATGTGGGCGACCCGGCGGAGGTGCGCATGCTAGGTACGAAAACAATCCTGCACGGCCATATCGAGAGCATCGCGCGTGGCATTACCGACCGCGATAATCCGACCGACGTGCGCTTGCTGGCTAACGTGAATCCGAGTTTCAACTGGGTGCGCCTGGCGCAGCGTGTGCCGGTCCGGATTCACCTGGACAATGTTCCGCCCGACTTTATCCTGGTGGCGGGCATGACCTGCTCGGTGGTGATTCACCCGGAACTGGCTGGAAGTACCAAGGCACAGCCCGCAAAGCCCGCGCTGAAATCAGCAGCGTCGGGCGCGGGTGACGTTCCTTACCTTGCCTACCAGCGCAAGCACGCGGCTTAGCTGGTCGAGGTCCGCGACTTCGATGGAGAAGCGCATCCGGGCTTGATGGTGCTTGCTGAGCGTGTTCGTTTTGGTGACATTGACGTGCTCCTGGGCGAGCAAGTCGGTGATGTCCCGCAGCAGTCCCTGGCGGTCGATAGCCTCCACCTCGATATCCACCGAGGTACGCTGCTGGACGGCGGCCGTTCCCCATTGGGCATCCAGCAGCCGAGCGCGCCGATCTTCGGGCAAGCGGGCGATGAAGGCGCAATTCTGGCGGTGTACCGTCACGCCGCGATCGCGAGTGACGTAGCCGACAATAGGCTCGGGCGCGACCGGCTTGCAGCATTTGGCAGTGTTGGAGAGCACATTGCCCACGCCTTCGAGCAGGATACCGGAGGTGTTTTCCGACAGGGCCGGGCGCGATACGGGTTTGGGTTGTAGCGGTTTGGCCGGTTCGTGATCCTGAACAGCCTGAGCGATTTGGTGTGCCGTAACGTCGCCCCGCCCGATCGCGGCAAGGCAGTCTTCCAGCTTGTTAAAGTGCAGCTTCTGCGCCAGCGCTTCCTGGTTGATCGTGCCGACGCCGAGGCGGTGCAATTCCTTATCCAGCTTGGCGCGGCCTTGCGAAACGTTTTCCTCGAAGTTCTGGTACTTGAACCAGTGCCGAACCTTGCTACGTGCACGGGCGCTCTGCAAATACCCCAATGAAGGGCTGAGCCAGTCGCGGCTGGGCGAGCCGGTCTTGGCGGCGAGGATTTCCACGCGCTGACCGTTCTGCAGCTTGTAATTGAGCGGCACGATGCTGCCATCTACCTTGGCGCCGCGCGTGCGGTGCCCGAGATCGGTATGCAAGGTGTAGGCGAAATCGACCGGTGTGGCGCCTTGCGGCAGGTCGATGACCTTGCCCTGCGGCGTGAGCACGTAGACCTTGTCCTGGAACAGCTCGTTTTTGAACTGCTCCATCATGTCGCCGCTGTCGGCAAGTTCTTCCTTCCACTCCAGGATACGCCGCAACCAGGCGATTTTCTCGTCGAACTTGGCGTCCGACTTAGCCCCTTCCTTGTAGCGCCAGTGTGCTGCAACGCCAAGCTCCGAATGCTGGTGCATCTCGTGGGTGCGAATCTGCACTTCCAGCGCCAATCCGCGCGGGCCAATCACGGCGGTATGCAGCGAGCGGTAGCCGTTGCTCTTGGGATGCGAGATGTAGTCGTCGAACTCGCCGGGAATGGGCTGCCACAGCTGATGGACGAGCCCCAGCACCGTGTAGCAATCCTTGATGTCGTCCACCAGGATGCGCACTGCGCGTACATCATAAAGCTCGGTGAAATCGAGGTTCTTGCGCCGCATCTTGTTGATGATGCTATGAATGTGCTTGGGGCGGCCCATGACTTCGCCCTGGATCTCTGCGCCCTGCAACTCTTTACTGAGTTGGGCGACGACATCGACGATGTATTGCTCGCGGTCGATACGGCGCTCGTCCAGCTTGCGGGCGATTTCTTTATATAACTCCGGCTCCAGATGCCGCAGTGACAAGTCTTCCAGTTCCCATTTCATCTGCCAGATACCGAGCCGGTTTGCCAGCGGTGCGAAAATACCGCGCGTTTCGCGGGCAATCTTCTTGCGTTGTTCTTCGGAGGCGCCGGTGAGGCTGCGCATGGTCTGGGTGCGTTCGGCGAGCTTGATCAGTACGACGCGGATGTCTTCCACCATCGCCAGCAGCATCTGCCGCAGGCTTTCGATCTGCTGCCCCTGGTCGCCTTTCTTGGGGTCGGGCGCATGCAGGCTTTCCATCTCGCTGAATTCCTGGATCTGCTCCATGCGCGAGATGCCGTCCACCAGGCTTGCGACGGCGGGCCCGAACCGTTCGGCAATGGTGAGGCTGGCGTCTTCCAGCTCATCCGGGACGGCGTGCAGGATCGCGGCGGCGATGGTGTCCACGTCCATGTTCATGGCGAGCAGGATGGAGGCGGCACCCAGGGCGTGCTGCATGAGCGGCATGCCGGTGATCTCGCGCCGGGGGGCATACAATGGCTCGGCTAACTCGCAAGCACGGCGCAGTAGCTCAAGCTCTTCGGGCGAAAATTTATCTGATAATGCCGCGAGCCAATCGGAGACGGTCCAATCGTTGCGATTGGCGAGGACGCTTAATTCGTGCTGAACGGAAACCATGACGCATTATGGCGCAAGTGCGGTGTCGATGCAGGAACTGCGGGGAATATGGACGAGTCCGACATGAGGATAAGTACGATCAATAATGAGAACCGTGGATGATGGGGGCTTGGATTATGGGTGCTTGGGCGACCTTTCGCTTTTATCAAGAGCTCAACGATTTTCTGCCGCGAGGGCAGCGGTATCGGGACATCGTTTGCCAATGTGCGCGTGCCGCAACCACCAAGCATATGATCGAAGCCCTGGGCGTGCCTCATACCGAGGTGGAACTGATCCTGGTCAACGGCGAGTCGGTGGGCTTCGACCGCATGCTTGAAGATGGTGATCGCGTGGCCGTATATCCCACTTTCGAGGCTTTAGATGTCACGCCGCTTGTACGACTGCGCGAAGCACCGTTACGGCAGAGCCGATTCATCGCCGATGCGCACCTGGGAGGATTGGCCAGATTTCTCCGGTTGGCAGGGTTTGACACCCTCTACGACAACAACTTTCACGATGCTGAAATTGAGGCGATTGCTGCCCGCGAACACCGCATCGTGCTCACCCGAGACCGGGATTTGCTCAAACGGCGCACGATTACGCATGGCTGTTATGTGCGGGCCTTGAAGGCGGAGCAGCAGTTGGCCGAGATTATCGAGCGGCTGGATTTAAGGCGCAGCGCCAAACCGTTCAGCCTGTGCCTGCAATGCAACGCGCCGCTGCATCCCGTGCCCAAGGCGGAGATCGAAGACTTCCTACCGCCCAGCGTGCGGGAACATCAACAGCGGTTCAGCACTTGCGAGGTATGCCACGGCATTTTCTGGGAAGGCTCCCATTGGCGACGCATGGCCGTTTTATTGGCCAAGCTGGGAATTACCGTTTGATGGACGACTTAGTGGGCCGCGTGCTTGCGCTCAGGCAAATGACGGGCGCATAGATAAGCCCCGAGCGAGACTAATCCCAGTGCCGCGATGAGCCACGCGTTGAGAGGCTCGCCTAGCAGAGGTACGGCGGCGATGCCCGACAGCACCGGCACCAGCGCGATCATTGCCCCGGTTCGTTCCGCGCCGAGGATGGAAACCGCCTTGAGGAACAACAGCATGGCGACGATGGTCGGCCCGATGCCTTGGTACAACGCCTGGATAATGATTTGCGACATGGGGGCGGCGCCGATTTGCTTGGGCAGCCACAGGAGATAAATCGGCAGGTAGATGGCCGTCGAGCCGAACGCGACAAAACGCGTCAGAACCCATGGGTTGTAATGCCAGCGCCGGGCCAGGATGGTGTAGAACGCCCAGATGGTGGAAGCAACCAGGAATAACCCATCACCGACCAACGTGGTGCCGGTCCAATGCCCGCCGGAAGCCAGGATATAAGGCGCCGCGGCACAAAGAACCCCAGCCCCGATGATGAACAGCCCCAAATGCCGTTCCCGTGGCGGCTTGACGCTGAACAGCAGCCAGGTACAAGCCATGATGAGGAAGGGCTGAAGGCCCGGCAGGAGGATGGCGGCATGTGCAGCCGGGGCGAACTTAAAAGCGCTATAAGCAAAGACCCCATAGAGCACGCCTGCCAGCACGGTCAGCAGCCAAAGCTTGCGATCACGCCTGGCGCTCTTGGGGATGCCCTTGGCAAACGGCAACAGCAGCAAACTCGCCGCCGCCAGACGCAAGGCCAGGATGTCGTAAGCCGTGAGCGGACTCTTGCCACCCATACGCGAGATCAGGATAAAGCCGGTCCAGATGGCAACAGTGCCGAGGGCGGCGAGGTAGCCTTGCAGGGGGCGTGGTTGTGCGGTCATGGCAGATAATCAACCATCAATGGGATACACCATCGCTGCGCAATACCTTGATGAAAGTCAGCCAAAGCACATAGATGTCGAAAAAGAACGAGCGGCGATGCATGTATTCCGTATCGAGTTTGACTTTGTCCGGGATGGCCAACTCGTCTCTTCCATTGATTTGGGCCCAACCTGTCAGCCCCGGCGTTAAGGTATGTACACCGTTCTCGGTACGCAAGGCGATTAAATCGTCTTGATTGAACAGTGCCGGCCGTGGTCCGACGAAGCTCATGTCGCCCTTGAGAATACTCCACAGCTGAGGCAATTCGTCCAGACTGCTTTTGCGCAAAAATGAACCGATGGGAGTCAGGTAAGCAGCGGGATTCCCAAGTAGGTGAGTCGCGACAGCCGGCGTGTCCATGCGCATGCTTCGAAACTTCGGCATCTTGAAAATACGATTGTTTTTGCCAACGCGATCGCTCCAGTAAAGCACGGGGCCGGGAGACGTCACTCGCACGGCAAGGGCGACGATGACGATAGGAAGCAGCAGAAGCAGGCCTGCAAGGCTGGCAAGGGCAAGATCGAAAATTCGCTTCATGATTTATGCATCAATCTGGTTGAACCATTTTGCCGTTTCGGCGAATCCTTCCTGGGCGTTCCATGGTGCTTTCCAGCCAAGGTCTTGTTGAATAGACGAGGTGTCGACCACCAGAGAGTCGAGCAACCGGTCAAGCTCGTCTGATTTACCCGTAATTTTTGCCGCCACGCGCAACCAGCTCGAGGGCATCGACGGCAAATAGATTCGGGTTCCCATGGCCACAGCCAGATTTCGCATGAGGTCTGGAGTGGAAAACGTTTCCCGGTCTGCTACTAGATAGGTATTGCCAGCTGCAGCAGGGTGACTGAGGGCCAAGGTAATGGCGTCGATTAAGTTACCGATGTAGATCAAACTTCGTTTATTACGGATGCCTCCCAGCGGCATGGGAAGCCCTTTTTTGACGATCCGCATCAGTCGCAAAAAATTGGCGCCGACGCCGGGGCCATACACCAGGGGGGGACGGATGACGACGATTTCCATGCCAGTTTGCTTGCCTATCTCATGAAGCCCTTGTTCCGCTTCCCATTTTGAAAGGCCGTAGGCATCTTGAGGTGCTGGAGTGTCTTGGCTTTTGAAATGTCCTGATTCGCCGTTGACCTTAATGCTGCTAATGAAGACGAAACGACGCACTCCGCTACTGGCGGCTTGCCGGGCCAAATTGAGCGTGCCGGCCGTGTTGGTTTTCCGAAACTCTGCAAGCGGATCTGCAGCCTGGTCTTCCATCATATGAACGCGGGCTGCCGTATGAATGACTGCATGACAATCCTTCAAAGCTGAGTGCCAATCCGTTGAGTCATGAATATCGCCCACGCTGACCTGATTGGCAGTGGCCGCATCACGAACTGCCCTCGTGATGACTCGACCGGAGGATTCAAGGTGCCGGCATAAGGCTTGTCCGACAAAACCATTGGCGCCGGTGATCAATATGGATGACATGGATAAGATGGTTCTCGACCCGAATGGCCGCTAATCATTAGCGGGCTAGCCATTATAGCGAAGGGCATTCAGCTTTCTTGCAGAATTATTGTTACTTCGACGATTCAGGGCGGATTATTCGGAGACGATTTTCATCGCAAAGATATGGCGAGCCGGTGCAAGAACAATGAATAAATTCTTTCGCAATCTCAGACTGAAATTCTGGCGTGACGTGACGTATTACAACACTGGGTTAGACACGCTGAGTTTGAGAAATACCGATGCTGATTGCAACATTCGCTGCTCCCCTGGCGCGTTGTCTGCTGGGGTTCCTGATCCTTATTCGCTTATCTATTCCGCTGGCTGCACAAGCCGCTGATGCCGGCGATGAACCGCTCGACCCCCAGTTGAACGAGCGCATTATCTACGTCCCTATCCAACAAACGCCCTTGGTGCGGCTGCAAGTCACGGTGTTCACGCCACCAGGTGCTGGCCCGTTCCCGCTTGCCGTACTCAACCACGGCAAAAATCCCGGCATGCCGGAAAACGAAAAGCGTTACCGCTCGGTGTATGCCGCTCGTTACTTTTTGTCGAGAGGGTATGCCGTAGTGATCCCGATGATGCGCGGTTTTGCAGGGTCCGACGGGGATACCTGGGTGACGGGATGCAATCTGGAGGCGATGGCGGTGCATCACGGGCAGGACCTTGCCAGGGTCATTGAATATCTAGTTAACCATCCCGATGCTGGGGTGCCTGTTGAATCCGGTAAGGTTGTTATTTTCGGCCAGAGCATGGGCGGTTGGAATACGTTGGGTGCCGGCAGTTTGAATATCCCCGGCGTTAAAGGCCTCGTCAATTTTGCCGGTGGATTGAACGCACCCGATTGCCTTGGATGGCAAGGCTCGCTTGCGGCCGCTTCCGGGCATTTCGGCCAAAATACACAAGTGCCGTCGCTCTGGTTTTATGGCGACAACGACTCCAAATTTGCGGTTCCAGTCTGGCGCAACATGCTGAAGCAATACAACCAAGGCGGCGAAAAAGCGGAAATCGTTGCCTACGGCAATTTCATGCGCGATTCGCATGGATTTCTCGGTAGTCTAGAAGCTTTGCCGGTGTGGATGCCGAAAATGGATGCATTCTTGGCCAAAATCGGACTCCCCGCTGAGCCTTTGCATGCCGAACTGTTACCTGCACCGTATCCCGCAGCGACAAACTTCGCCGATATCGGCAATATCGATGCGCTACCGCTCGTCAACGAACCTGGACGCGAAGCCTACAAGACATTCCTCAAGAAAAGCCTGCCTAAAGCATTTGTGATTGCAGATGATGGAGCGACTTATACAACGGTGGGGGGGTACGACCCGCTGCAACAGGCGATGAGTGCTTGTAAGCGGCAGCATCAAGGGTGTGAGGTGTATGCGGTGAATGATAAGGTGGTTTGGGAACAGTCGCAAAATTGGAGGGCTAAATCCGCAGTAGCGGAATCATTCCGAGCTTGGAGGAAGCCCTAGTTCTGGTAACTATTTCATATTGATGCCTTTGATATGGTCCAATGATGATTTTTCATCAGGTCCGATTCGATAATATCAACTGATAAAGAGATATTGTTTGTCTCGTTACTATCTCAGTCGAGAATTCTTGCACTACACGAGCACGACCACGTTGTCCCATCTGGATTCTTAGTTTCTCATCCAGTAACAACCGTTCAAGTGCATCCGACAAACTTTCGGCATTTTGAGGCGGAACCAAGATTCCATTATCACCATTTCGTACAGCCTCTCTACAACCGGGAACATCCGTTGTAACGCAAGGCAATCCGGCAGCCATTGCTTCTAATAGAGATTTAGGAAGTCCCTCTCGATATGAGGGTAGACACGCGATGTCTACTTCGGAGAGTAACTTGGGGATATCATCACGATAACCTGGAAGTTCCACAACTCCTTCTGCACGCCATTCGGAAAGGGTTTTTTCATCGATGGATGCGTGGTTATCCAAATCAGCTTTTCCAATAATCAAAAAACGACAAATTAAGCCCTTGTTTTTAATGATTCGTGCGGCATTAACGAATTCCGCTATTCCTTTATCCCATAATAGCCTTGCTACAAGAGCCACAACTGGTGGATGATGTGGTTGCCCACCCAACTTGAAATTTTCCGGGTTTACGCCCGCCCCTTTGATGAGAACCGCGTCAGCCTCGCGGACAATTTTCGCAGCAACGAAAGACGTAAGATCGTCCGAATTTTCAAAAATAACTTTGCTCCCAGATGGATTAAGGAGAAGTTTTAGGGAGAGGCCCAGTAGTGGACGTATTATTTTTACAACTAAACGTTGTGAAATATATAAATACCCCATACCCACAATTGCGTTGACAATGCCTTTTTGCCTCGAAAGTAGACTCGCAACACCTCCAAGCAGTATAGGTTTTAAAGCGATGTGATGAACAATATCTGGCTTTTCTTCGAGGTATATCTTCGTTATTGAATAGATGTTTTTTACTGAGGTAAACGGATTTAAACTACGGCGCTCAATTTTTAGATGTATTAAGCGAAGTCCGGCATTTTTAATTCTGTCGCCATGCTGATCTACATTGGTTATTACGAGTACATCATAGCCACAATTTTTAGCAGCAATTGCGCGCTCTAAAAAATGGGAACAGAAAAACCAATCAACGGAGGTGAAGTATATGAGTTTGGGTCGTTTAACCGAGCTCATTTAACGCGATACATACTTATTCATTTTTTTAAAGGATCTTATATTCTTGCAATTCGGAAATAATTTTTGGCGGAATGTTTTCTCCCATACGGCGATTGAAAATAAACTCTCCCCCTGGAATAGCTGCCAGTAAGTCAACTGCAACTTTTGCAGTTGTCATTAATAAAGTAGACATTACGTTTCGCCATTCTCTATTTGAGTAAAAAAAACTAATTTGGGCGGCACAGAGGGAGCGGCGAGCGAGCCAAGTACGTTTAAAGTCGAATGAATGAATGCGATATGCCAGTAATACCTCGGGGAGGCATGCAAACTGGCTGTCACGATAACTCCTTAGCAATAAGTCTTGATCTTCTGCCCTTCGCACTTCTGGAATGCGATATCGGTGCCGACGGAACCATTCTGTCCTACCCATCCAGGTGGGGTGGGCTAAATAAAATCCTCGTGACGGATTCGCACATATTTCCTCATGCGTTTTGGCAAGGGGAAATAGACCAATAGGCCGCCCATTGTCATGAAAGGTTACGGGACGACAGCCGACAAGATCAATTTCAGGGTGAGACTCAAGGAATCTAAGTTGTTTTTCCAAACGTTGTGGAAAGGAAAAATCATCTGCATCCATGCGAGCGATGAATTTGCCTCGAGCGGCATCGATGCCTTGATTTAGTCGAAATGCTAGTCCACGATTCTTAGTTTCGCTTAGTACATATACCCGAGGATCACCAATACTAGTTGCCAAATCACCTGAACCATCAGTGGATCCATCATCAATCACTAAAAGCTCCAAGTCGGCTAGAGATTGATGAAGGATAGATTGAATAGCAAACTTTAGAGTGTCGGAGCCATTTCTAACTGGCAGCAAAACAGACACTAGTGGCTGAGTAATAGCAGTATTCAACGATTAAAAAGGCTTACGTGCCATCATATTTAATGAGAAAAAAACACCGAACGGCTCTTTAGCTTGAGAAGCATCAACAGCGCCGGGAACAAAATGCGGTTCGTGAGGATACTCTTGGCAATCAGCATATCCGCATTGCTCAAGAAGATAAGATAACCAGCATGCATTGTAACCAGTTTTGTGGAAATCGTAGGGGGTGGATTGACCGCCATAAATCAGGCCAATCCAAGGAGAGTGTCCTTTCGTATGAAAGTGCGTGAGATTTTCTTTATAAATAGTCACAATACGATCAATGTCGGGAACTGAGATACGTAATATTCCTCCTGGTTCAAGTATTTCAAACCAGCGCTTAAGAATAGGCTGCACCTCATCATGGCCAAAATGCTCTAGCACATGACAAGCGTAAATTTCACTTACGGAATTGTTCGGAAAGCGTCTCAATTCTCGAATGTCATCTATAACGTCTACTGCAATGGTCGCTAATGCATCAACATTGCAAAAGCCTTCCAGCTTAATGTTGCCACACCCTAGATGAAGACGATAAGGCGGAGTAAATTCAGCAAAGCGGTCGATCTTGGGAAATATTTTTTTTAGAGATTTTAATATATCCAGAATTTTTGCTCGTTGTTCTGGGGTTGTCATTCTGCGAATTTGAGAGCGAAGCATTTAATTGGCCTAAGCGATAGATTTGTCGTACGTTTACTCTATTCGGAGATGAGCTTATTCCACATCTCTTCTATACCCTTTTCGAATGACACATTAGGATGCCATCCAGAACATTCACGAAGACTTTTAGAATCAAGGATATTGGCAGGAACGTCAAAGCGCCTGGTAGCTTCTGTTCTAATATAAACTGAATAGCCAGACTTAGTTACAAGTGGCGAAAGTGTTTCTAGTACTTCTTGGTTATCGCGGCCAATGCCGGTACCTATATTGTAGGCTGTACCACAAGAGCCTTTCTCCAGTGCGGCAACAATGCCACTAGCTATATCTTTCACATGGATATAATCACGGATAGTGCCACGGGTACCGAATATAACAACTTCTTCACCGCGAAGTATGTATCCCATTGCTGTTGCAATAAAACCTTGTCCCATAAAAGGCTTTTGTCCAACTCCATAGGCGTTGGCTGGTCGGACAATCGTGACTGGGAGGCCATGTAATCGATGGAACATCATAGCGTAACGTTCGATAGTGAGCTTGGTAATTCCATATGGAGAAACAGGAGCAAGCGCTGTCTCTTCTGAGATAGGTAAATCCTCGACCAGTCCATACACTGTGCCACCCGAGGATACAATTAACAATTTACGTAACTTAGTACCCAGAGCGCATGCCTCTTCAAGGAGTCCTACGCTTGGATATAAATTTGCTTGGATATCATTTATCGGATCGGCAAAGCTAGTTTGTGGAACGGTTGCATATGCAAGATCAACAATTTCGTCACATGTGTGAAGTATTTGGCGCAACAAAGGTCGGTTGGCATAATCGCACGACACATACTCACAGCCTGATGGTAAGAACTCAGGGTTGGAGCGCCGACCAATTGCTATTACATCTCTCCCTGTCTCAACTAGCGCTTGGGCCAAGTATCGACCGATAAAACCGGATCCGCCAATAATGCACGTGCGCACAACTAATCCTTATCTGGAAACTACACCACTCAAAATTTCTTCGTAATCTTTCGCAATAGTCAACCAATTAAAGCGTTCGCGCCATGCAGCATGGCCATTTTCTCCAAGTTTGCGAAGATCCTCCGGATGATCCATCAATTCAAGGATCATTTTAGAAAGCAATTCAGGGTCGACGCGAGTATAACCACGTTCATCTTTAA
Source organism: Novimethylophilus kurashikiensis (assembly GCF_003112435.1). Classification (GTDB taxonomy): domain Bacteria; phylum Pseudomonadota; class Gammaproteobacteria; order Burkholderiales; family Methylophilaceae; genus Novimethylophilus; species Novimethylophilus kurashikiensis. The sequence goes on along the minus strand of NZ_BDOQ01000003.1, from coordinate 142,369 downwards.
GCGCAGGGCAAATACACCCGCCGCCCGTCCACTCTGCAATTTCTTCTGCATTACCTACTGGGACCGAGAGGAAAGGTAAGCCTGCTGCTGTGGACTCGAAAAGAACCAACGGAGAGTATTCAATGTTCGAAGCAAATACGAAAAGGTCTGAAGCTTTGTAGGCTTGAATTAGTTCGGTTCGCGGCAAATCTAACTGCAAGATTTTTTTATTTCTAACCTGATGATTTATATCATTAATCCAATAGTCCAACGTTTTTTTCTTTTGCCCCAACAAAGTTGCTATACGTTGCCAAACCCCTTTCCACCCCTCTTTCTGGTAAACCCTAAATGCCCTACAAGCTTTTCCTGCTAATTTGGATGTACGTTTACCGAGATGTCTAAACCTAATTAATAAGTTCTCTATGCCGCTGCATTTGCTGGGAGTGGCTAAATTCACTCTAATGTCGGAAATGCTTGGAAGCCTGTTGCCATTTAAAATAAGGGTTACATGTCGTCCCTTGGAATTGAGCCGAGCGACGGCTTCAGCAACTTCTCTGTGTCCTTTCATGCCAGTCATGCTGCCGACAGTTAGCAACAGAAAGCTAGACTCAGGAATTCCATGTCGTTCTCTGAAAGATGAGTCTTTGATAGCAGAAAACTCTTCTTCACAGGCACCATTAGGAACTATCGAGAAATGCTGCATGCCATGATTTTTGACGAAATCGATGTCTCGGTAGCGTTCTGCATAAAAGATGAGGTGATCAAACTTACGAAGAATATTAGGTAGATTACAGAAGTACTGTGCATATTCAGGTTCATAGAGTCCAGAAAAGCCACAAGGAATAAAAACTTTGCGCGCTTTTATTAAATCTAGAACTGGCCATGACGCATCAAAAGTCCATTGCTGGGCAGCTTTAATCATGATGGCATCTGCATTAAAATTGGCGAGAAAGCTTTGGTATCGCTCAATTTCCCCTTCTAAGCCACGAGTTAAGTTGCCCGTGACAGCGAACTCGACGATTCTTACACCATTATGAGAATCAAAGTTTCGGTTGTTCAATTGAGACGTAGCGATGGTAACTTCGTGGCCATTTTTAACCATTCGTTCGGCTATCTGACGCATTACCTCCTGCACGCCACCTACACTTGGATAGTAAAACTCACAACAAAATAGAAGCTTCATAAGTCAGAGTTATTTTAAATTGGGCCGATGTAATTTACTGTTGATTGTACGGATAACACTTAAAAGTGGTCTTGCCCAATTTGTATTACTGCGCTGGAGGAAATGTTGATAACGCAAGATTTTTACACGATGTTGTGCGCGATTTATCACTTCTGGACAATTATAAGTATTAGCGATTAATTCACCTGCGTGGATTACCAGATTGCTCATGTCCCTAATGTTGAGAGAAGTCGAAAATCTGTGACTAGCAGAATGAGTCAAGGCGGCAACATTTATGCATGTTTGATTGGATAATTCCAAGTTATTAGTGTATGCCAGATTCTCAGCACAAATCGTCACTACCCTGTCGAGAAACGGATTAGGGCCTGCTCGGGACATGCTGTTAGGTACTTCGCGGTAAACAACGAGTCTCTCTGCTAAATTTGCGACATGAAAATGCCGCGCAATCCTAGACCATAATTCGAAATCTTCAGGCGGTTGGCGAAGAGGGTCTGTTGAGTACCCACCTATGTGCAAAATCGAATGTCTGTTCAGCATTACAGAGCTGTGAACGAATGGATTATTAAACAGCAGTTCGAAACAAAGAATTCCATGTTCTGTTGGATGATCATGGCCGCGGGACGTGGGGTAATCTCCAACCCATATATCTGCGGCAGTTCCGAGTAATGCACATTCAGGGTGGCTTTCCATGTAGGCAACCTGCTTAGCCAATCTGTCTGTTAGGGATATGTCATCTTGGTCCTGGCGAGCTATGTAACGACCTCTCGCCAATGAGATGCCCCTATTAAGGGTGGCGGCAAGGCCCATGTTATCTTGGCGAATAAGGGTGATGCGTGAATCTGTAAAGGATTTAAGAAGGCTATAAGAATCATCCTTCGAGCCGTCATCAATTATGATCAACTCAAAATTTTTATACGTCTGAGATAGGATCGAATCAACAGCCTTTGCAACATCGGCGGCACCGTTATAAACAGGGAGTACAACACTAACCTGAGGAAATGTCATAGCTTGAACCACTTTGCTGGAAGCAGGTCACTGGTGTCGTGGGTCGATTGGTTAAACCAACGTTGTGGAGCAACAACAATTTTATGGGGCGAAGGGTTGAGCCATGCGCCCCACCAACTGAAGGAGCTATTCGCAATAATGTTATGCTGACATTGTTTCATAAGCGCAATATCTGCAGCACCACTGCTCGGTCCGTTTATATCTACGAGGGTTGATGGATGACTAAGATTTAGATTTTTGGATACCCAATCCAAATCATCTGAAAAAATGAAAAAATGTGGATGTTGAACTCGACTTGCAACAAAGCGTATGGCTGAGTAGTAGTAGTCTAAGGAACAGGTGCCGTGGAATTTTGCTGTAGTGGAGTTGGTAACATAATCACCTCGACGTACATGCAGTGATATCGATACGGTTTGTTGAATTTTATTAAGTATTTTTTTGTTTTCAACGTCTAAAGGTTCTTTCAGCTCGAAGTCGCGACGGATAATATCTGAGGAATTATTAAAATAACGTTCACTCTGCCAATAGCCTGACATATAGAGAGGGAGAGGTTGCTTTTGCAACTCTGGCATAAAAGAAAAAGTAGATTCGTTAAAAACCTGAGCCTTTTTTTTGGAGAGTAGAATTTTAGAAAAATTATTTAATACCTTCCCCATTTCCCATCTGAATGGTACGGAGGATCGGAAGAATTCAATATCCGATTGGCTGGCAATTTCCGCACGGATATTTAGTGTTTCTAGCTCATAACGACGTAAGGAGTAATTTTCGAATCCACTTAGATCAAGTAAGAGTTTTGCATTATGGCGATCAGCAAGGGCTCGGCCTGCTGCATATTGGAACATTTGGTTACCAAGGCCGCCAATAAGGTTGGTTATTACAACTGAAGATGATGGCATTTAGAAAATACTTCTTTTTTACATACGCATTTTAAGAATACGCTGAGAGGCACCTACGATAACAGCAAATGGTGCTACATCTTTAGTAATAACTGTGCCAGCACCAATAACTGCTCCACGGCCAATACGGACACCATCAGTAACAACGCAATTAGCTCCCACCCAAACATCATCCTCAATAATTATTGGGCCCTCGATTAAGTTTCCGGCATGGCGCATTGGCCTTTCAATTTGCTGATAATCATGATTACCAGAGGAAATAGTGCAATGAGGTCCGATCATTACATTGTTTCCGATAACAATTGGGGCGCCTCCATAAATCACTGTAAATGGATTGATTTGGGAGTAATCGCCTATTGTTATTAGTTCATGAAAGGCTCTAATAATTACGTAATCTTTTATTTCCGCCGTTGGAGCGACAATAACCATGTCGCGCTTATCGACGTTGGCAGTTGGCCAGATAGGATCTTTTTTTGAGTTGAGTCGAATTAAAGACACCCTACCAATTATTCTCTCTGAATAGTGCCGTAAGCGATTTTTAATGCGCTGAAGGATTGATATTGGGGCTGATTGGAATTTTAAGAACATTGGCATTAATGCTCTCCGATCCTAATTCGCTGGAGCATAACCAATATCGGAGTAAAGCTCGGAGAATTCATTATCAACATATTTTATGATTGAAGCAGGTATGGCACTCTGCCACTCGTCTATACGGCCAGCTCTGAATGTCCAAGCATTTCTTCCAAAAATTGCTGTGGCGATAGTGTATGAATCAATCTCAACTCCCAAGAACGCAGCAATTTTCGCTACTGTTTCTTGTTGCAATTCGACATCACCTCCACCATGTGGTCCAATTAAATGCTCGAATTTAATCCATAAAGCTATCGATGAATTTTTCCAAGGCAAGAATCTGCGGTATCTATCAGCTAATGAAGCTAAGACAATGTCTGATGATTTTCGGCGACCAAGTATTGGAATCATCAATTTTTGCTCTAATGAAAGAGATGGATCATTCATCTCTTCATGAAATTGATAATCGGCGTGCTTGAGCATATGGTGATACCAAGACCATAAAACTGCTCTTGGGTCCCGGATAATGCAAATGAGTCGAACATTATGTCGCATCAAAGTTTGTTCTAAAGCTTTAGAGTAAGGTAGATGCTCCACTGCAAACTCATTGTTTTCTATAAGCTCCAATTGAGGCACGCAGCGCAATGTTGAAGTGGACTTGGATGACTCATCTAAGTCGAGGTTGACTTTGCGAGGCCAGATAAAATCTAATGCTGCATCCTTAATGCTGCGGCGGCGTTGAATTCCTGTTAGGCCTACGTCATCCCGTTTAGTTAGTCCCATTTCACTCAAAACTGACGCTGCTAGATGAGTTCCTGCTTTAGGAACAGAATTAATTATGATGCGCATATTTCTTCATTTCTAATTGACCAACTACATTCAGGCATGTAAATCGCTCGTGTCGTTAAACATCCCTTTCCGCTACCGTAAAAATCTCCATCCGCAACTGTTATAGATAGTCCGCTATATATTTGACACACAACACCATCTGAAGAATTTACTGTAAACGTTATGTAGTAATTGCCGGGTAATAATCCAATCCTGCCTAATTGAAATACAATTTCTCCCGCCGATGGTAATGGAGCGAGTGTTGCTCCAGTCATTATTGAATTCACATTAATTACATCAATTCCAATTTCGTTGGTCACTAATATTCCAATGACAAGCCCGTGTGGAGCAGATGAAAGTTTGTTTTCAAAATGAAAGTGAAGCGCAGATTCTTCGCCGTGACGCATCACCGGTGTATCGTGATTGTTAGAATCTCTTATTTTGACCGTGATAATTTTAAACCCATCTATGCTGCGTTGACTAAAGCCATCCGTACCCTTCTCCAAGGGGAATATTCCTTTCAGATAATGTGTAACCGCCTTATCTATATCTCCATCGAAGGACACTTTCCCATGATCGAGAACAATCCCGCGAGTACAGAAGGTGTTTAAGCTTGCCAAATTGTGACTAACATACAAAACAGTTCTTCCTTCCCCTGCTGCATCACGCATTTTTCCAAGGCATTTTTTCTGAAAAGCGGCATCACCAACAGCTAAGACTTCATCTACAATTAATATCTCTGGCTCTAAATGGGCTGCAACTGCAAAACCAAGACGAGCTTGCATGCCGCTAGAGTAATGTTTTACCGGAGTGTCAATAAATTCTTCAACACCTGAGAAATCCAATATCGCATCAAATTTCTTGTTGATTTCATTGCGTGTAAGACCAAGAATGGCGCCATTAAGATATACATTTTCTTTTCCCGTTAATTCTGGGTGAAATCCTGTACCTACCTCCAGCAGTGAACCTACGCGACCATGCATTCTGATCTGCCCCTCAGTCGGCATGGAGATGCGAGAAAGAATTTTGAGTAAAGTGCTTTTCCCAGCCCCATTTCTGCCAATCAAGCCAACTACTTCCCCTTCCCTTACTTGAAAATTGATTTCACGTAAAGCCCAGAATGAGTCCTCTTGTGTGTGTGTGGCGGGGCGATTGGTCAATTTCTTCAACCAGTTGTGCCATTTGTAAGCAATCGCGTCACGAAGAGTATTTGCTTGGAGGGCGACTGGACGCTTAAATTGTTTACCGATATCCGCAACTTCAATAACGATTTTTGTCAATGCTTTTACCCTTATAATGAAGCTTATAGCCGATCTACAAACTCAGCTTCCAACCGTTTGAACAAGCGAACTCCGGCCCATATTAAGAGAATTATCCAAGCCATTGATATCCACAAGGCAGTACTATCGAGTCTGCCAATCCCCAGTACTGCCCAGCGAATGCTTGTGATTATGCCGGTCATCGGGTTTAGTTTGATAAGCCACTGCCAATGAGGTGGAATAAAGCCAACTGAGTAAATAATGGGAGTTGAATACATCAATACTTGCATTACAAAAGGTAGCACAAGGCTGATGTCTCGATAGATTGCGTTTAGCCCGGCGAGAGTTACGGCAAGGCCAAAAGCCAGAAGCACTACCATGACAAGCAACACGGGAAGTACTAGAAGATGCAAGGATAACGGCAAGCCGTACCACAGCATCAAGCAAAGTAGAAGTGTAAGACCTATTGCTAAATCAGCCAATCCAGCAAGCACCCCGCTCAAAGGAAGAATGAGTCGTGGAAAGTAGGTCTTGGTTAGAATTCCTTTGTTCGCAACTAAACTGTTGCTGCCTGTTAGTACAGACTTGGAGAAATATTGCCAAGGGAGTAGTCCCGTCAAGGCAAATATTGGATATGGCAAGCCGTCAGAAGGTATGCCGGCTAAGCGTCCGAAAAGGAGCGTGAATATGCCGACAGTGATGAGGGGTTGGAAAATCATCCATCCAACTCCTATGACAGCTTGTTTATATAAAATGGAAATTTCTCGCCAAGCAAATACAACAATCAGTTCTCTAAACCGCCATATTTCAGACCATTCTGGTGCATTCCAGCCTTTGCGTGGTTTGATGGTTACTGTAAAGGGCTGCCGGTTCGCCGAGTCGGCCGTGACATCAATAATTTTTTTCATGGTGAAACAAATGAATTAAGTCGATTGATGCTTGGCATTACTCATGGTAATCCATAGCTTTGAACCCGTGCTTTTTAACAAGCTCGTCCCGCTCGGCACTTTTTAGGTCTTCTCGGATCATTTCCTTCACAAGCTCTGCAAAACTGGTCCTGGGAGTCCATCCCAGCTGTTCTTTGGCCTTGGAAGGATCGCCCAGCAATGTTTCCACTTCTGTAGGACGGAAATATTTGGGGTCGACGGCCACAATACACTTGCCAGTTTCGTCATAGCCTTTCTCGTCAACGCCAGTACCTTCCCAGTAAATTTTCAGTGAAAGTTCTTCGGCTGCGGCATTAATAAAGTCGCGTACGCTGTACTGAACGCCTGTTGCAATAACAAAGTCTTCTGGCTTTTCTTGCTGCAACATCAACCATTGCATTTCGACATAATCTTTTGCATGTCCCCAATCACGTTTGGCATCGAGGTTACCCAAATACAGGCAATCCTGTAGACCTAGTTTGATGCGAGCCAGGGCGCGGGTGATTTTCCTGGTGACAAAGGTTTCGCCGCGAATCGGACTTTCATGATTAAACAATATGCCGTTACAGGCATAGATACCATACGCTTCGCGATAATTGATCGTGATCCAGTACGCGTAAAGCTTGGCGACTGCATAAGGGCTGCGCGGGTAGAAAGGGGTAGTTTCCTTCTGAGGAATTTCCTGCACTAAACCGTAAAGTTCGGATGTACTGGCTTGATAAAAGCGCGTCTTTTTTTCCAGTCCGAGAATACGAATGGCCTCCAGAATGCGGAGAGCGCCTAGTGCATCGGAATTGGCGGTGTATTCCGGTTCTTCGAAAGACACAGCGACATGGCTTTGCGCGGCGAGATTGTAGATCTCGTCCGGTTGGGTTTGCTGGATGATTCGAATGAGGCTGGAGCTGTCGGTCAGGTCTCCGTGATGCAGGAAAAAGCGCACGTCTTTTTCGTGGGGGTCTTGATAGAGATGGTCGATACGATCAGTATTAAAAAGGCTGCTGCGTCGCTTAATACCATGGACGATATAACCCTTGTTTAGCAGAAGTTCGGCAAGGTAAGCGCCGTCCTGGCCGGTTACCCCGGTAATCAGTGCTACTTTTTTTTGATCAGACATGTTTTTAATCCTTATTTTCGGAGCGTTTCCGCTTGTAGAAAGTCTTTATAGGCCATCGCTAAACCGCTTTCCAGATCGACCTTGGCTTGCCATCCCAGTGCGTTGATGCGCGAACTATCCATGAGCTTGCGGGGAGTGCCGTCAGGCTTGGATTCGTCATAAGTGATGGTGCCTTTGTAACCCACCGTTTTGCTGATCGTTTCAGCCAATTCGCGAATTGTAATGTCATCACCATAGCCTACGTTAATGTGACTGAGCATGGGCTGCGTAAACTGGAGATACTCGGCTTTGTCGAGATTCATGACATGCAAGCATGCAGTTGCCATGTCGTCCACATAAAGAAACTCACGTTTTGGTGTTCCTGAACCCCATATGCTGACACTGGGTTGATGGCTGATTTTGGCTTCATGAAAGCGCCGAATCAAAGCTGGAATGACGTGCGAGTTTTCAGGGTGATAATTATCGCCAGGGCCGTAGAGATTGGTCGGCATCACGCTACGATAATCAATGCCATGGCTCTCACCATATTGTCGATTATAGCTTTCACACAATTTGATTCCGGCAATTTTTGCGATTGCATAGGGCTCGTTGGTGGGTTCTAGCGTTCCGGTGAGCAAGCTATCTTCGCGCATCGGCTGAGCCGCAAGCCTCGGATAAATGCAGCTTGAACCCAAGAAGAGCAGTTTCTTAACACCAGTCCTAAACGCCGAATCGATGATATTGGCTTCAATCATCAGATTTTCATAGATGAATTCGGCTGGATAATTGTTATTGGCGAGAATGCCGCCAACTTTGGCCGCAGCTAGATAAACCTGATCCGGTTTTTCTGTTTCGAAGAAAGTACGAACGGCTGCCTGATTGGTGAGATCTAGCTCAGCGTGAGTGTGTGTAAGGATGTGAGTGTTACTTTGTTGTTGAAGCGCTCTGACGATAGCCGAACCTACCATGCCTCGATGGCCCGCTACATAAATTTTGGGAATGGTACTCATCGATTGCTGCGTCCGTAATGATCCTCAAATCTTACAATATCATCCTCGCCAAGATAGCTGCCCGATTGCACCTCGATAATCTCTAATGGAGTTACGCCAGGGTTGCATAGACGATGTTTTTCACCCAAGGGGATATAGGTCGATTGGTTTTCGCTGAGAAGGATGGTTTTGTCCCCGCAAGTAATTTCCGCCGTACCCTTGACGACCACCCAATGCTCGGCCCGATGGTGATGCATTTGTAGGCTCAAGCTGGCTTTAGGATTGACTTGTATCCGCTTGACCTTGAACCCTTGGCCTTGGTCGATACTGTCGTACCATCCCCAGGGGCGGTGGACTTTGCGATGAAGCGTCTGTTCTTGACGGTGATTCTGCTGAAGTTCGTTGACGATGTACTTTACGTCCTGACATCGCGACTTATCCACAATCAGTACCGCATCGGGTGTTTCAATGACTACCAAGTCGTCGACACCAACCAAAGATACCAGCCTTCCAGTCGCGTAGACCAATGTGTTGCGACTATCTTGGGCTAGCACGTCCCCTTGATGTACATTGCCGGCTTCGTCTTTTTCCTGTGTGTTCCAGACAGCATCCCACGCGCCCAGATCGCTCCATCCGGCATCGAGCGGGACCATGGCTAATGGAAATTGACTTCCTGGGCAATACTCCATCACAGCGTAGTCGACAGATTCGCTGGTAATGGATGAGAACTCAGCTTTGCCGGGCCGAATGAAGGCGGCATCGGAGGTTCTTGCATCCCAAGCGTCACGAGATGATTTCGCAATATCTGGGCGAAAATATTCCAAGGCTTGCATCCAGACGGATGCCTTTACAACGAATATGCCCGCGTTCCAGTAATACCCGCCTTCACTTAGATAGCGTTGCGCGGTCGTGAGATCGGGTTTTTCAACAAAGCGTTCGACGTTAAGAACAGAGTTGCTATCTTGGGCGGATTGGGTTTTGATATAACCATAGCCAGTTTCTGGTCGGTCTGGCGTAATTCCCAGAACGACGATTGCCCCTTGAGATGCATTGACGATGGCTTCTTGCATTGCCGAAATAAATGCAGCTTCGTTGCGCACAATTTGGTCGGCAGGGGTGACAGCTAGAATCGGATCTTGACCGGTTTCAAGCGCTGCTAGTGCTGCTAGCGTTAAAGCTGGTGCAGTATTTCGCCCAATGGGTTCGAGCAGGGCGGCACCTAAGTCGATTTGGGCTTCTCGTAGTTGCTCCAACGCTAGGAAGCGATGTTCCTCATTACTGACGATGTAAGGTGCAGCGACAGAAATGCTTTCATTTCGAAGGGCACTTAATCTTCTTGCCGCCTGTTGAAACAAGCTTTCCGTGCCAGATAGGCAGAGAAATTGTTTCGGGAACCCTGCGCGGGACAGAGGCCATAACCGTGTACCGGAGCCTCCGCAAAGAATAACGGGTTGAACCTGTAGTGTATCGGTTTCAGATTTCATAGGTTTCGCTGACGGCTTGCTGGAACTTCCAGGTGCTTGAACACATGTCATCTAGGGTACGATGTGCCTTCCATCCAAGCAGTTGAAATGCCTTATTCGGATTTGCATAGCATTCGGCTACATCCCCTTGGCGACGAACTGTGAATTTGTAAGGGATAGGTCGGGAGCTTGCGTGCTCAAACGACTTTATCATCTCTAACACACTGTATCCGACACCTGTGCCCAGGTTTATTGCCTGAAATCCGGGGTGTGTCTCCAGGTACTGAAGTGCCGCCGCATGCCCCTCAGCCAAGTCCATGACGTGAATGTAATCTCTGATGCCTGTGCCATCTGCGGTTAAATAGTCGCTGCCAAAAACGGATAGCTCATTTCTTTGACCTGAAGCTACTTGAGCGATAAATGGCATTAGATTGTTTGGTGTACCTTGTGGGTTTTCTCCAATCAAACCGCTTTCATGTGCACCAACTGGATTGAAATAACGCAGGCAAGCAATGCGCCAATCTGAGCTGGAATCGACTAAATCCTGCAAGATGCCTTCGATGTAAAGCTTGCTTCGACCATAAGGATTGGTCGCGCTGGTCGGATGGTCTTCGTCGAGCGGAAGATATTGCGGTTGGCCGTAAACAGTCGCACTGCTACTGAATACCAAGGTGGTTACACCGGTTGCTTGCATTGCCTGCAGCAAACTGATGGTTCCCTGTACATTGTTGGCGTAATAATTCACGGGCTGCGTGACAGACTCGCCTACAGCTTTGAGCCCGGCGAAGTGGATTACGGCATGAATGTCATGTTTGATCAAAGTATTCCGGAGCAGGTCTTGATCTCGAATGTCTCCCTGGATGAACGCAGAGCGTTTGCCTGTAATCCGGGCAATCCGGTTTACCACTGAACGGCTGCTGTTAGAGAGGTTGTCGAACAGAACCACCTGATGACCCGATTGTTCGAGCACAACTGCCGTGTGGCTTCCTATGTAGCCCGTTCCCCCTGTCAACAAGATATTCATTTATTGAAAATTGGAGTTCAAAATTCGTAAGACTTAAGTCAAGGTTCACATGAGGTGATGACGTGGAGAGCAGTAGTATTGGCTGCCAAAAACTCATTGTAGTTTAGCATACCCCTTACAGTCAGGATGGTGGACCGAAGGAGGATCGAACTCCCGACCTCCGCATTGCGAACGCGGCGCTCTCCCAGCTGAGCTATCGGCCCATGGTGTGAACAACTAAAGCGGTGCAGTGAATTATACTTGCAAATGATAGTGGATCAACTTGGAAAATAAAGACAAGCCTATGAATCATTTGTTCAAAAAGCTGCCGTGGATTGGCGTTGCCATCCTGGGGGCGGCAGCAGTGGGAGGCATTGCACTCAACCGTGGGGAATCGGTCAATGCGCTTTGGTTTGTGACGGCGGCGGTGTGTGTTTACGCGATTGCCTATCGGTTTTATGCAGCCTGGATCGCCGCGAAAGTGCTGGTACTGGATGAGACGCGCGCAACGCCGGCGGAGCGGTTCGACAACGGGCGCGACTTCGTGCCGACCAATAAATGGATCGTTTTCGGACACCATTTTGCTGCGATTGCAGGCCCCGGGCCGTTGGTCGGTCCCACGCTTGCGGCGCAGTTCGGCTATTTACCGGGGACGCTGTGGATTCTGGTCGGTGCAGTGCTGGGCGGTTGCGTACAGGACATGGTGACCTTGTTTTTTTCTACCCGTCGCGACGGCCGTAGCCTGGGTCAAATGGCCCGGGACGAGTTGGGGCCTATCGGTGGCGCGGCAGCGTTAACAGCCACGCTGGTCATCATGGTGATTCTGATCGCCGTGCTCGGCTTGGTCGTGGTCAATGCGATGAAGCACAGTCCATGGGCGACTTCGACCGTGGCTGCGACGATTCCAATTGCCATGATCGTTGGCCTTTATATGCGGAGCATTCGGCCTGGCCGAGTGCTGGAGGGTTCATTGCTAGGCGTGGTTCTGCTGTTGCTCGCTGTTGTCGGAGGCGGTTGGGTAGATCACAACGAGGCGCTACGGGGATTCTTCGACCATGATGGGTTGCCGCTTGCCTGGGCCATCATCGCCTATGGTTTTCTCGCTGCCGTGTTGCCTGTCTGGCTGCTGCTGGCGCCGCGTGACTACCTCTCGACCTTTATGAAGATGGGCACCATTCTGCTGCTTGCCTTGGCCATCGTACTGTTGCGGCCTGAGGTAAAAATGCCGGCGTTGACGCAATTCATCGACGGCAGCGGTCCGATTTTTGGCGGTGCTTTGTTCCCCTTTGTATTCATTACCATCGCCTGCGGCGCGATTTCGGGGTTCCACGCGCTGATCTCTTCCGGCACCACGCCCAAGCTGCTGGCCAACGAGCGCGATATCCGCATGATCGGCTACGGTGGCATGGCGCTTGAGTCCTTCGTTGCCATCATGGCGCTCATTGCCGCGACCGTGTTGGAGCCCGGCATCTTCTTTGCCATCAACAGCCCGGCGGGAGTGGTAGGTAAAGAGGCCGCCGATGCTGTCGCCAAGATATCTTCGTGGGGATTCCCGGTGACGGTCGAGCAGATGCAAATGCTGGCAAACGAGATGGGCGAGAAGACTTTGTTCGCCCGCACTGGAGGCGCGCCTTCCTTGGCGGTCGGTATGGCGAGTATCTTCGGGAGCGCTTTCGGCAAGGGCTTGCTCGCCTTGTGGTATCACTTCGCTATCATGTTCGAGGCGCTCTTCATCCTGACAACGCTGGACGCCGGGACGCGTGTCGGCCGTTTCATGCTGCAGGATATGCTGGGTAATATTTGGCCCAAGTTGGGGCAGACCTCCTGGACGCCGTCGGTCATGCTGACGAGTGGAACCATCGTCGCTGCATGGGGTTATTTTCTTTACATCGGTGTGATCGACCCGAACGGTGGGGTAAATATCCTATGGCCGCTGTTCGGCATCGCCAACCAGATGCTCGCAGCAATCGCTTTGTGCGTTGCCACCGGCATCCTGGTCAAGAGCGGGAAACTCAAACACGCATGGATCGCAGCCTTGCCGCTGGCTTGGCTGGTGACGATTACTACCACGGCGGCCTATCAGAAGATCATGAGTGAAGACGTTCGCGTCGGTTTCTTTGCTGCCGCACACGACATGGCTGCGAAATTGGCTTCCGGAACGCTCCCGCCGGAAAAGGCAACGGTCGCCCCCCAGCTGATTTTCAATCAGCAACTGGATGCCTGGCTGACCTTGTTTTTCGTGACGTTGCTATGGGTGATCGTGCTCGATATGTTGCGGGTATGCTATCGCCAGGTGGTGGGGCTTCCTGTTCCGCCGATCTCGGAGTCTCCCCATATGCCGAGCAGATTGGTCGAGGATTACGTCCGTGATTGATGGGCTTAAACGATGGGGAAGTGCATGGTGGAAAACTCTACGGCAACTGTCGGGTGACGACGCTTACGAGCGTTACCTGAAACACCACGCCGACCATCACTCCGAACTGACGCCTTTGACGAGAGAAGTCTTCTTTCGTCAATGGCAGGAGCGAAAGTGGAATGGCGTAAAGCGCTGTTGCTGAAGTAAAAAGAAAAAAGGGGCCGTGAGGCCCCTTTTTTATGCCCGTTGTTTAGCAGGTGGCACGTACTCGTGCGATATCGGTATCACCCATCAGGACTTTTTGAATGCCGTCCTGCTTGAGCGTTAGCATCCCGGCGTCCAGTGCTGCTGCCAGGATATCGGCGACTGGTGCGCGGTTCTGGATTAGGCGGCGGATTTCCGGGGTGCCGAAGAGCAGTTCGTGTAGACCTAGACGCCCCTTGTAGCCTGTCTGGTCGCAGTTGGGGCAGCCCACCGCCGTGTAGAGCGTGATGCCGCCGTTCTTGTCCCCGAAACGGCTGCGCCAGTTAGAGAGAATGGCTGCATGTGGAGGTGACTCGCAATGCGCTTGCTCGTAGGTCTCGCAGTATTCTGATACCAAGGCGTCGAGTTCTTCCTGAGTCGCCAGGTGGGGACGTTTGCACTCCGGGCAAAGACGGCGGGCCAGGCGTTGCGCCAGCACTCCCAGCAGGGCATCGGCAAAGTTGAACGAATCCACGCCCATGTCCAGCAGGCGCACTACCGATTCCGGCGCGCTATTGGTATGCAACGTGGATAGCACCATGTGGCCGGTCAACGAGGCCTCGACGCCAATCTGCGCGGTTTCGCGATCCCGCATTTCGCCCACCATGATGACGTCCGGGTCGGCGCGCAGGAAGCTGCGTAGGGCGGTAGCGAAGGTCCAGCCGATCTTGGGATTGACCTGTACCTGGCGCAGGCCCTCCTGCGTGATTTCGATCGGGTCTTCCGCCGTCCATATCTTGCGCTCGGCATTGTTGATGAAGCCCAATACGGAGTGCAGGGTGGTCGTTTTACCGGAGCCTGTCGGGCCGCACACTAGGAACATGCCATGAGGGCGTTGCGCCAAGGACGAGACGCGCGTCAGGTTGTCTTCGCTGAGCCCGATCTTGGCGAGAGGCAATGGTTTGCCGCCTGCCAGCAAACGGAGGACGACGTCTTCCAGGCCGTTCGTGGTCGGAATGGTCGCAACACGCAGTTCGATGCGTGCCGGGCCGTACTGCGAAAAGTCGATCTTGCCGTCCTGGCCTTTCCGCTTCTCAGAAATGTCCAGATTGGCCATGATCTTAAGGCGCGAAACAATGGCGCCGCGATAATTGGCCGGCAGGTTGAAGTAATGCATCATCACGCCATCCTTACGGAAGCGGATGATGCTGTTGCGCTTGCCCGGATAGGTTTCGATGTGGATGTCGGAAACGCCCTGCTGATGGGCGTCCAGAATGATCTTGTTAACCAGACGTGTCAGCGTGTTGTCTGACTCGCTCGGTTCATTGAACTGTTCGGCTTCGTCATCGCCTTTGTCCATGGCCTCGGAAAGCTCCGACGCCAGGTCATCAATCTTTGCGCCACCGTAAAACGTCCGGATTACCTTGCGGATTTCGTCGCCGGAAGCCATGACGGGCTCTGCTGTTTTCTTGGCATGGAAGCGGACCTCGTTCATTGCCTCATGCAACAACGGGTTTTCCATCGCCACAAAAATACGCTGATCCACCATGCCCAGCGGAATCAGGTTGTACTTGGTGGCGACTGCTTCGGGGACGAGTTTGATGGCGTTGGGGTCGATGTTGAAGCGGGCCAGGCTGATATAGGGGATACCCAGCTTGCGGGCCAGAATGCGGGTGATGGTGATCTCATCCACTACGCCCATGTCGATCAGGATGCTGCCCAAAGAGCGTCGGCGGTTCAGCTTTTGCTCGGCCAGTGCGGCTTCGAGCTGGGATTGCGTAATCAAGCCCGCTTCCATCAGGGCCTCGCCCAGCCTTTTCATTGGCAGATGGCGCAGTTCGTTGAGCGCTTTGACTAGCTGGTCGGGCGAAATGATATCGTCTTCCGTCAGGTATTCTCCCAACGGACGATTACGCAACTCTTGTTGTTTTTGTAGGCCGACGTTCACGTGATCCTCAGTCGCAATGTTTTCCTCTATCAGAATTTTACCTAACGGTTCGCCGATGAAGTGATTTTTTATCGCCGAAGAGGGAATGAAATTCCTCAAAAAATGACCGGCGTTGTCAGCGGCCGGTTCGTAAAGATAAAGGCCGCTCGCGGTTTCCAGTATGCCGAAAGAATCGATTTCCCGCATTTCGCCGTCCTTGAACTCCAGAGAGCAATGGCGAACCTGGGGGGCGGTGAAAATGCCTTGGGTTTCAGTGACGACGGTCGAGCTATTCAGCCTGATCGGTTGCGTCAGGCGGACCGCCTTGATGGAGTCAATCGGTATGTTCTGGGCGGATGTGCTGTCAGGGGGGATGAGCGCGACCGTGCCATGATCCGGATCGAAAATGGCAAGCGTTCCATGCATTTCGGTCGCATCTCGCAACACAATGGTGCATGGCGGATGCGGTTGCTCCGGCTCCCCCAAAATGGCATATGCAGCCAAGGGCCAATTGAGATTATTTGTGCTCATTATCCAACGGTCGTTGATGCAAGGTGGTTATCCTAGAGCAAGCATCATACCATTCAGCTTTTGCGCCTAAAAGAAAATTAGGGATTTCCCCTAGCGCTGTATAGGAACATCCATAGACCCAGGGCAATCATGGGCAAGCTGAGCCATTGTCCCATGGTCAGCCCCAAGGACAGGAATCCAAGGAAGCTATCAGGCTCGCGGGTGAACTCCACCAGGAATCGGAAACTGCCGTAGCCCAGCAGAAATAGCCCCGAAACGGTGCCGACTGGTCGCGGTTTGCTCGAATACAGCCACAGTATAAGGAATAGGACGATCCCTTCCAGCGTAAATTCGTAAAGCTGGGAAGGGTGGCGCGGCAATGCATCTACTTGCGGGAACACCATACCCCAGGGCAAGTCGGTGGGGCGTCCCCACAGCTCACCATTGATGAAGTTGCCAAGCCGGCCTGCTGCCAAGCCCGGAGGTACGAGCGGGGCGATGAAGTCCATCATGGCAAGCCAGCGCTTGCCTTCCTTTCGTGCGAATAAGGCAACGGCGACCAGGACACCCAGGAATCCTCCGTGAAAGGACATGCCGCCTTGCCAGACCGCAAAAATCTCTGCGGGATGCGAGAAAAAATAGACTGGCTGGTAAAACACCACATACCCTAGCCGTCCGCCCAGAATGACACCGAGCGCGCCGTAGAACAGTACGTCGTCGAGTTGCTTCTCCGTCCAGCCGTATTCCGGATGTTTGCGAATGCGCGATTTACCCAGCCACAGCAGCATCATGAAACCCAGCAGGTACATAAGACCATACCAGTGGATGCCGAACGGGCCGAGGTGGATGGCAATGGGATCGAAGTGCGGGTGAACCAGCATAAGAGGCGATGGTCGGAATGAGTTAGAATTGCGAGATTATACGTTAGGAATTTTCGAGGTTCGTCATGCCCAAGTATCGTTCCCACACTACTACCCAAGGCCGCAACATGGCCGGTGCCCGTGCCCTATGGCGTGCCACGGGGATGAAGGAGGAGGATTTTTCCAAGCCCATCATCGCCATCGCCAACTCGTTCACGCAGTTCGTGCCCGGTCACGTGCACCTGAAAGACTTGGGGCAACTGGTGGCGCGCGAGATTGAAAAAGCAGGCGGCGTCGCCAAGGAATTCAATACCATCGCGGTCGACGACGGCATCGCCATGGGCCACGGCGGCATGCTGTATTCGCTGCCCAGCCGCGACCTCATCGCCGACAGCGTGGAATACATGGTCAACGCACACTGCGCCGACGCCATCGTGTGCATTTCCAACTGTGACAAGATCACCCCAGGCATGTTGATGGCCGCGCTGCGTTTGAATATTCCTGTGATCTTCGTGTCCGGCGGCCCGATGGAGGCCGGCAAGGTCAATTGGCAGGGCGAGGTACGCAAATTGGACTTGGTCGATGCCATGGTCGAAGCCGCCGACAGCCACGTGAGCGATGCGCAAGTGGCAGAAGTCGAGCGCTCCGCATGCCCCACCTGCGGCTCATGCTCCGGTATGTTCACCGCCAACTCAATGAACTGCCTGACAGAAGCTCTCGGTCTTTCCCTGCCGGGCAATGGTTCTACATTGGCCACGCACGGCGATCGCAAGCAATTGTTCTTGCGTGCAGGCCGTCTGATCGTCGAACTCGCCAAGCGATATTACGAGCAGGACGACGCTTCCGTGCTGCCGCGCAATATTGCGACCTTCCAGGCCTTCGAGAACGCCATGAGCCTGGACGTGGCCATGGGCGGCTCCACCAACACAGTGCTGCACCTTCTGGCTGCTGCATACGAGGCCGGTGTCGATTTCACCATGGCCGACATCGACCAGGTGTCGCGTCGCGTGCCCTGCCTTTCCAAGGTGGCCCCGGCGACCCAGAAGTACCACATGGAAGACGTTCACCGCGCTGGCGGCGTGATGGGTATCTTGGGCGAACTCGATCGTGCCGGTCTGATTCATCGCGACGTGCATACCGTGCATGCCCCGACCATGGGGGCTGCATTGGAGCATTGGGATATCCGTCGCACGCAAGACCCGGCAGTGCAGGAGTTTTTCCGCGCCGCGCCCGGAGGCATCTCTACTACGATTGCTTTCTCGCAAAGCATGCGCTACCCGACGCTGGACGATGACCGCGCCGAAGGCTGCATCCGCGACAAGGCCCATGCCTATTCGCAGGACGGCGGCTTGGCCGTGCTGTACGGCAACATTGCGTTGGACGGCTGCATCGTTAAAACCGCCGGTGTGGACGATAGCATCCTCAAGTTCACCGGTCGCGCCCGTATTTTCGAAAGCCAGGACGCTGCCGTGGCCGGTATTCTCAACGACCAGATCGTCGCTGGGGATGTGGTTGTTATTCGTTACGAAGGCCCCAAGGGCGGGCCAGGCATGCAAGAAATGCTGTACCCGACTAGCTACCTCAAGTCCAAGGGCTTGGGCAAAGCCTGTGCATTGCTGACTGATGGCCGCTTCTCGGGTGGCACCTCTGGCCTCAGTATCGGCCACGCCTCGCCGGAAGCGGCAGAAGGCGGCGCCATTGGCTTGGTGGAAGAGGGCGACACCATCGAAATCGACATCCCCAACCGCCGCATTCATCTCGCTGTTTCCGATGAAGAGCTGGCGCACCGCCGGTCCAAGATGGAAGCCAAGGGTGCAGACGCGTGGAAGCCTGTGGATCGCGAGCGTCATGTTTCCGTGGCACTTCGTGCCTATGCCGCCATGGCGACCAGTGCCGCCAAGGGGGCAGTGCGCGATGTTACGCAGGTGGAGAAGCGATAGGTTTTAAATAAATACTGCGGTATAGAAAAAGGCGCTTTCGATGTAAAGCGCCTTTTTTATTTTGGCCCGAAGAGTTTTATCGTCTTCTTCTAAAGTGCTGGGTTACGATAAAGACATCGGGTGGAGATTCTTCTATTGTTGAAGGAGGTTCGACCTGATTGGGAACGGGCTGTCCTGGCGAACTGGAAGTCGGTTGTTGGCTAGCCATCACTAGTGCAGGACCTTTCGAAACACTTGTGGGCGCATGGAACTTTAGAATTTCAGTATGGCTAATGCCATGAGGCATGGGACGCATGTTGCTGTAATGGAGTTGTCCCAGTTCATCGGTCCATTTGTACACATCGACGCTATGCGCGGATGATGTAAATAAAGTCAGCAAGGCAGGGATCACGGTTCTTATTAGCATTATTGTCCATGTTCTAATTATTGTTTGGACAACTATATCATTGTTTCAAATTGTTTCCCTTCCACGCTTTACCGCTAAAAACCGTCCTGACGGTCAAGTCGTAACTTCCGCCTCCCGTTGTCGCGCTCGTGCTAGTGCCGGCCGTGCAGACATTCGATCGGCATAAGCGTCCAGTGCTGGAGATTCCAGATTGGTGCCTGTGTTTCGAGCCCAGTTGAGGACGCCGCTCATCAATATATCGGCGCAGGTAAATTGATTGCCGGCTACGAATTCACGATCCTTGAGGTGTTGGGCCAGGATTGCAGCGTGACGATGAAACTCCCACAGGCAAGTCGGTGCAACTTCAGGCACGCGGCGTTCTTCCGGCAGAAACCTTTGGTGCTTGCCCAAGGTCCAGATGGCGGCTTCCAGTTCCGACACCGCGAAAAAGCACCATTGAAAGTAGTGCGCGCGGTCTATCGGCTGGGAGAACGGCGGCACTAGCCCGGACTGCGGGAATTTTTCACCGATGTAGGTACAGATGGCTGCAGATTCGGTCATGACCAAATCACCGTCTTCCAGCACTGGAACTTTACCTCCCGGACTGAGATGGAGGAATTCGGGCGAGCGATGCTCGCCTTTGCCGAGATTAACCGGAATGAGTTCGTATTCGGCCCCGGCTTCTTCCAAAGCCCAAGTGACGCGGGTAGTGCGCGTGTTCTGAAAACCATAGACCTTGATCATGCTGCAATCTCCCCGATCAAACGCCTTATCTACCCCAACGCAAAGCGGCGGTATGTACGGGAGCATCCCAATGCTTGCGGATTTCGTCGTCCAGCAGGCAAACGGTGATGGAGGCTCCGGCCATTTCCAGCGAAGTCGTATAGTCGCCGACCAAGGAGCGCACGACCTTGAGTTCTTGTTGTTCCAGCAGCTTGGCTGCGGCGTTGAAGAGCACATAGAGCTCCATGAGTGGCGTGCCGGTAAAGCCGTTGACCATGAGCAGCACTTCGCTGCCGGGCGCGGGCTTGAGGTCGTGCAGGATGGCCGTCACCAGATCGGCCACGATCTCGTCCGCCGGGCGCAATTTCTCGCGGCGGCGACCAGGTTCGCCGTGAATGCCGACGCCCATTTCCAGTTCGTCTTCGGCGAGTTCGAAGGTGGGGCGGCCGGCAGCAGGCACGGTGCAGCTGGTGAGCGCCACACCCATCGACGCCGTGCGGCTGTTGACCTTGTCACCCAGCGCCTTGCACTCGGCCAGGCTGGCGCCGGTTTCGGCCAAGCTGCCCACAACTTTCTCGACGATCACCGTGCCAGCAACACCGCGGCGACCGGTGGTGTAGGTGGAGTTTTCCACTGCAACGTCGTCGCTGGTGATCACGGTCGCGTGTTCGAACGGTAGCATCTCTGCCGCCATCTCGAAGTTCATCACATCGCCGGCATAGTTCTTGACGATGAACAGCACGCCCTGGCCGCTTTCCACAGCCTCAGCTGCGGCAAGCATCTGGTCGGGCGTGGGCGATGTGAAAACATGGCCGGGGCAGGCGGCGTCCAGCATGCCGTAGCCGACGAAGCCGGTGTGCAGGGGCTCATGGCCAGAACCGCCGCCGGAAATCAGTGCGACCTTGTTTTTCGGCTTTTCGGCACGGGTGACGAAGTTGGGATCGAGATGCACCTTGACCAGGTCGCGATGTGCGGCCTGGAACCCTGAAAGGCTTTCTGCCAAAAGATTGTCGACATCGTTGATGAATTTTTTCATGGGTTGTTCCTCCTGTAGCGCAGGCAGCCTCGCCTGCATTGTTCTTTAATTTTCAGCGACGACTGCTGACGGGGCTACGGCCTGCTGCTGGCTAGATCGCATATGGTATGGATAATGACCTGGCTGGTCTTGGCACCTGGGTCGATGTGTCCGATGGCGCGCTCGCCGAGAAAGGCAGCACGCCCCTTGGTGGCGATCATGTCGCGGGTGGAGAGCATGCCTTGCTCTGCCGTCTCTTTCAGCGCCGCGAAAACCTCTGCCGGCGCAGCGCCAGCGTTCGCCATTTCGGTAAATTTTCGGGCGACCGGGATCAGCACATCCAGCATGGTTTTTTCGCCCACGTCGGCCTTGCCGCGCATCTTGATCGCTTCCACCCCGGCCGCGAACGCAGCAGCGATTTGCGGCAGTGCATCGGCTTGCTGTTCTTTTTCCGCCTTGGCCATGGCCATGAAAAAGCTGGCGATGAGCGGGCCCGAAGCGCCGCCGATGGTGGATAGGAGCTTCATGCCGATTTTCTGCAAGGTGGCGTCAGCGCTAAGCGGCGCCAACTCGTCGTGCATGCCGAGGATGGTGGCGCAGCCGCGTTTCATGTTGACGAAATGATCGCCGTCACCGATCTCGCGGTCGAGCGATTCGATTTCCGGTTCGTGCGCCAGGATGGCGTCGTTGACGGCTTGTGCCGCGGTCAAGATAAATTCGGTTTTCATAATGCGCTTTTGTTACAAGTTATTTGATGCAGACGGTCCGCACCTGCTTCATGTCCGTCACGCCTTGCAGTACTTTCTCGATGCCGTCCTGCTTGAGGGTGCGCATGCCGTCCTCTAAGGCCGTAGCGAACATTTCCGCGACTCGGGCGTGTTCCTGGATGTTTTTCTTGATAGCGTCTGTGCCTTCCAGCAGTTCGTGCAGGCCGACGCGGCCCTTGTAGCCCGAGTTGCCGCACTTGTCGCAGCCCTTGGCGCGATACAGGGTGAGTTGGCCCTTGTCGTTGCCGTAGGTTTTCACCCACTCTTGATAGATAGCTTTGTAGGCGGCATCTGGATCTTGCTTCCATGCGCTGGTGTTCTTGAGCTCGACGCAATACTCGGTGAGCATGGCCTTGATCTCGTTGGCGTCCGGCGTGTAGGCCTCCTTGCAGTCGCAGAGCCGCTTGGCGAGACGCTGTGCAAGGATACCCAGCAAGGCGTCGGCGAAGTTGAACGGGTCCATGCCCATGTCCAGCAGGCGCACTATGGATTCCGGCGCGCTGTTGGTATGCAGGGTGGCAAACACCAGGTGACCGGTCAACGATGCCTCGATGCCGGTGGAGACGGTTTCCTGGTCGCGCATTTCGCCCACCATGATGACGTCCGGGTCGGCCCGCAGAAACGCTTTCATGACGGTGGCGAAATCCAGCCCGGCCTTCTTGTTGACCTGCACTTGGCGCAGACCCTTCTGCGTGATTTCCACAGGGTCTTCCGCCGTCCAGATCTTGGTCTCGGGCGTGTTGATGTAGCCCAGTGCCGAGTGCAGCGTGGTGGTCTTGCCCGAACCCGTCGGACCGCAAACGAAGAACAAGCCGTAAGGCTTGGCAACCAGCTCCTTGAGCTTGGCGTTGTTGCGTGCTGAAAGCCCGAGTTTGTCGAGCGGAATCGGCTTGCCTGCCGCCAGGATACGCATCACGATGTCTTCCAGCCCGCCGGCGGTCGGGATGGTGGCCACACGCAGTTCGATATCCAGCGGGCCGAATTTCTTGAACTTGATCTTGCCGTCCTGCGGCTTGCGCTTCTCGGCGATGTCAAGGTCGCACATGATCTTGATGCGTGCCGCCAAGGCGTTACGGTAACCCGGCGGAATCTCGATGTAATTGATTAGCGTGCCGTCTCTTCTAAACCGGACTTCCGTCTTGCCTTTTTCCGGGTAGGGTTCGATATGGATATCGGACGCCCCTTGATTGTAGGCATCGATGATGATCTTGTTGACCAGCTTGACCAGCTCGTTATCCTGCGCAGCGGAGATATCCTCCTGAATCATACCGCCTTCGTCTTCGTCCTCGCCCAGCGTGGAGAGCAGGTCGTCGATGGAGCCGGAAATCGCGCCCATGCCGTAGAACTGCCCCAGCGTCTGGATGAAATCGCGGTTGAGGCAGACCTTGTAGGTCACCTTGGCATGCTTGGGGAAGATGTTGCTCACCACGCGGGAGCCGCGGACGCGCTCCGGGTCCGGCGTGAGGATGACAAGCCCTTCGTCCTTGTTGTCATCGATGGGAATCCAGCCGCTCGACTGTACGTACTCCTGCTTGAGGTTGCGCAAGAGGTCCATCGGCTTGATGCGGTCCTGCTTGGCTGCTTCGTATGGTACCCCGAAGAAAGATGAAAGCGCCTTGCCGATATCGGCCGGCTTGACCTGGAACTCTTCGATCAGCACGTCTTCCAGGTCCTTGCTCTTGCTTCGCGCCGAGCGTTTTGCGAGTTCCATCTCAGGGCCGGCCAGCACCCCTTCGGCGATCAGGTGGTCGTACTTGGTCTTGATGATCTGACCCAGCGGCACCTTGCGCTGATTGAGCGCGATGGCAAGCGTCTTGCCGATTTCCAGCGCGCCTTCTTCCGCGGTTTCGGGGAAGGGCAACCCGTTTAGTGTGTTGATCACCTGGACCACACCCATCAGGCTGGCGTCTTCCATGCTGAGGATGGGGAACGCCAGCATCTGCTTGGTGCGGAAGCCGGTTTTCTTGTCGACTTCCTTGAGAAAACGAATGTCCGGGCTGATCTTTGCCAATTCTGCATCGTCGTATACGTCGGCGATGTTGAGCATGGTTTTCTGGTGAGCCACATAGCCGGCAATGCTCTGCGGATTGATCGGCAGACGCAATTCCTTGAACGCGTTAAGCCCGGTCTTGACCTTGGAGACGATGGCGGTCTTATCCTCGCTCACCACATAGAGCGTAATTCGTTCCGCTTCAAACAGCGTGCGGATGTCTTCGCTGACTTCGAGGATGATTTCGTCGATGTGACGTGTGGCGTGGATCTTGTTGGTGACGGCTTGCAGCTTTTTGGTAAAGGCTAGCTTGGTCCCCATCTCTGCCAGGGTGGGGTCTTGTTGCGGAGCGGCAGTGCTCATCGTACGCATTCCCGGACGCTGTTCGAAGTGGCAAACACTATCACAAGGTATTCGAAAGTCAATTCGGATGCGGGAATACGGTAAAATCTACCGCTATCTCGATTGTTTACGGAAGTTCATCAATATGCCTGTTAACCTGACTGCTCCCGATCCCGCCAGCCTGCTGCCCGTCAAGGGCGTCGAACTCGGTTTTGCCGAAGCTAATATCCGCAAGACTAACCGCAAAGACTTGCTGGTGATGCGGCTTGCTCCGGAAAGCCGTGTCGCAGGCGTATTCACGCAAAATCGTTTCTGCGCCGCGCCGGTGCTGGTTTGCAAGGATCATCTTGCTGCAGGCAAGGGCATTCGCGCGCTGGTGGTCAATACCGGCAACGCCAACGCCGGGACGGGTGAGGAAGGCTTGATGCGTGCGCGCCGCACCTGCGAAGCCTTGGCCGGATTGCTCAACATCGCCGATCATCAGGTGTTGCCTTTTTCTACCGGCGTCATCATGGAGCCGTTGCCGATCGACCGCGTCGTCGCCGGTTTGCCGAGCTGCGTGGACAATCTGCGCGAGGATAACTGGGCCCATGCGGCCGAAGCCATCATGACGACGGATATCGTCGCCAAGGCGGCCTCCAGGAAAATCCAGCTGGGCGGCAAGACGATCACGATTACCGGCATCGCCAAGGGTTCCGGCATGATTCATCCCAACATGGCGACCATGCTGGGCTATGTGGCAACCGACGCTGTCGTCGCCCAACCCGCATTGGAGGCGATGATCCGGCATGCGGTCAATCGTTCCTTCAACTGCATTACGGTGGACGGCGATACCTCTACCAACGACTCGCTGATCTTCATTGCCAGCGGCCAGGCAGGCAATGCCGAAATTACCGAGCAAAGTGCCGACTACGTTGCTTTGCGCGATGCATTAACCGAGATCGCTGCCGTACTGGCCCAAGCCATTGTGCGTGACGGCGAGGGCGCCACCAAATTCATGACGATCGAGGTGGAAGGCGGCAAGGACGAGGCCGAATGCCGCAAGGTGGGTTACGCTATCGCGCGTTCGCCGCTGGTGAAAACCGCGTTCTTCGCTTCCGATCCCAACCTTGGCCGTATTCTCGCCGCGGTAGGATATGCCGGCATCGACGACCTCGACGTCAGCTTGATGCAGCTCTACCTAGACGACGTGTTGGTGGCCGAGAACGGCGGCCGCGCGTCAAGCTACCAGGAGGCCGACGGCCAGCGCGTGATGAAGCAAGCCGAAATAACCGTGCGCGTACACCTCGGCCGCGGCGTGGCCGAAGCTACGGTGTGGACCTGCGACTTCTCTTACGATTATGTGAAGATCAACGCCGATTACCGGTCATAACAGGTAGCACAGTGGCCTCGATATGAATGAACTCACCCCTCTGCTCCAGCGAGCGGAACAATTGATCGCCCGGCTGGAGAACCTGCTTCCCACCGCTACGCCAGAGATCGATTGGTCTGCCCATGCGTGGCGTTGGCGCAAGCAAGGCCATCAAGGCTATCTGCAAGCCGTGGCACATCCCCGGCACATTCGCTTGGCCGACTTGCAAGGCATCGATCGCCAGAAAAACGTGCTGGCACGCAATACCTTGCAATTCGTGCGTGGCTTGCCGGCCAACAATGTCTTGCTGACCGGCTCACGCGGCACCGGCAAATCCTCGTTGATCAAGGCCTTGCTGGCGGAGTATGCGAGCGAAGGCTTGCGCCTCGTGGAGGTGGAAAAGAACGATCTCGTCGATCTGCCCGATATCGCCGAATTGCTGTCCAAACGCGAAGAGCGTTTCCTGTTGTTCTGCGACGATCTCTCCTTTGAATCGGACGACCCCAGTTACAAGGCGCTCAAGGTCGCGCTCGACGGCAGCATCGCCGGCGCTGCCGATAACATGCTGATCTACGCTACCTCCAATCGTCGCCATCTAATGCCGGAATTCATGTCCGAGAACATGGAATCGGATGAAATTCGCCCAGGTGACACCGTTGAGGAAAAAATCGCACTTTCCGAGCGCTTCGGCGTCTGGCTGTCGTTCTACCCTTTCGATCAGGACGAGTATCTCGCCATTGTCAAACATTGGCTTGTGCATTTCGGCATTACCCGCATGACGCCGCAAGTCCGGCAAGCTGCTTTGCAGTGGGCCCTGGGGCGCGGTTCGCGTAGCGGCCGTGTGGCTTGGCAGTTCGCACGCGATTGGGCGGGGCAGAAAGCGCTCAATGGCTGAAATTGTGGAAGCTGCTGTCGCCGTTATCTTGCGTGAGGACGGCAAGGTGCTGCTGGGTCAGCGTCCCGAGGGCAAGCCATGGAGCGGCTGGTGGGAGTTCCCAGGCGGAAAGATCGAGGCGGGCGAAACGCCTTTTCACGCATTGCAGCGCGAACTGCAGGAAGAAATCGGTATCGAGGCCGAGGTTGCTCATCCTTGGATAACACGGGTGTTCAGCTACCCGGACCGTACCGTCAAACTGCGATTTTTTACTGTCCGCCGCTGGCATCGCGAACCGCACGGCAAGGAAAACCAGCAGCTATCGTGGGAGCTGCCGGCCGCCGTCAACGTCTCACCCATGCTGCCTGCCAATACGCCAGTGCTGGACGCGCTACAGTTACCGACAGCTTATGCCATCACTAATCTCGCCGAAATGGGCGAGGCCGCCTTTTTTGCTGCCTTGGATCACGCTTTGGAGCAAGGGCTTCGCCTGGTTCAGGTACGTGAAAAGCAATTGTCGTCGGACGAATTGGAACGTTTCAGCCGCGAGGTGGTACGCCGCTGTGCCGTCGTTGGGGCGAGGGTGGTGATTAACGGCGATATCGAACTGGCACGCAAGATCGGCGCAGCTGGAGTACATTTGCCTACAGCGCAATTGATGTCACTTGAGGCCAAGCCGGAGGGAATGCTCTGCGGCGCTTCCTGCCACAATCGGGAGGAATTGGAACGTGCCAGTGAGCTTGGCCTGGACTATGCGCTGCTGGCATCTGTGAACGCGACAAAAACACATCCTGATACGCAGCCGTTGGGCTGGGATCGTTTCGCCGAATTGATTCGCGAATTACCCATGCCGGTCTATGCCTTGGGCGGGTTGGCGAAGAGCGATATGGATACGGCGTGGGAACACGGCGCGCATGGAGTTGCCATGTTGAGAGGCATATGGCGGTGAAAAGAGGCATTGCTCTCGCCATGTTAGGGCTGGTAGCTTGCGTTAAAGAAGCTCCACCTCAACCTGTAGCATGTCAAAACCCTGTGGCGGGCTGTGCCGTTAGCCGGGAAATTTCGGTCAAGTTTTCTTCACAGCCAGCCGTGATGCAGAAATTCAGCCTGGACGTACAGGCACTGCAAAAGGCCGACTTGTATGTCAGTTTCCAGATGCAGGGTATGGATATGGGGCCGAATCGATATCGCTTGCTATGGAATGGCAAGCAGTGGCATGCCGATGTGATGTTGCCGGCCTGCGTGCGTGGGCGGCATGATTGGTTGCTGCGGTTGGAAACCGGGGATCGTGTCTACGACATCCCCTTCGTCAGCCAGTAACTATTCTGCCTTGACCGGCACGCGAACGTTCTGAGTGTTCAGCTTGCCTTGGCTGTCTTTGATGGACAGCGTTAATTCGATGTTTTCCCCGGCCTTTAGCGGCTTTTTCAGATCGAACAGCATGAAGTGAAAGCCGCTTGGCTCCAGCTTGACTGCGGTTCCGGCGGGTAGGTCAAGGATGTCTTTCATCCGCATTTTCATGACGCCGTTCTTCATCGACATCTCATGAATTTCCACGCTGTCTGCCACAGAGGTCTTGATGCCCACGAGCTTGGCTGCCTTGTCGCTGGTCAATGTCATGTAGGCAGCACCGACATCCTGGCCGGGCACCGTAGCGCGCGCCCAGGCATTGGCAACGGTAACGCCGGCATGCACCGCTTGGCTAATTGCGAGTAAAAGCAGGGCGAGCAACGCTTTATTCATGGTGCGGATCTTCCGGTAGTTGTTCTTTTTCTGGAATGCGGTAACTCTCGGTTGCCCACTGACCCAGGTCGATCAGCTTGCAGCGCTGGGAGCAGAACGGGCGATAGGGGTTGTCGGTACGGTATTCAATCAATTCGCCGCAGGTGGGGCAGGCGACTTTTTTGCGGGGAGCGGATAGCACGGCTTATAAATTGCAAAGAATGAGGTCGAAGCTTACGTCGGCATCGAACGGGCGGGGCTTTTGTGCGCCGTCCAGGCAGTTGAAACGGATGTTGATCGCATATTTGTTGGCACTCACCTCAGGGAAGCAGGTCGCTTCGTCAGAGAGTGTGACACGCAACATCTGCGCAGGTTTCGCGCCGCCCAACATTTGCTGGAACGCGCCTTGTTGGGCCACATAGCGCGTCTTGGAGCCGCTGCCGCGCAGGATGTGCAGGATGATGCGCAAGGCGTCGTAGAGCGGCAGTAGCGGCGCCAGCCAGCCTTCGATGCCTTCGCGGCGCAGTTCTGCCGGCTGCGCCAGCCAATAGTGGTAGGAGGGAACATCGAATTCGCAGGCACCACCAGGCATCACGGCACGTTGTTTGATGCCCATGAGCCAATCGTTCTCGCGCAGCGGTTGGCCGATGCGACCGGTCATGCCGCGCAGGCTGGCGCTGGTTTTTTCGATTTCGCCGACGACTTCATTCAAGACTTCTTCGGCAATGACGGGATTGCCGCGCAAGCCTTCCATCACCATGCGCTGGCGATCGAGTTCGTGCATCAGGTCGGTTTTGAGGTCGGAGCGGTCGACGAGGTCGAGAATCTGGAAGATGCTAAGCAGGGCGCAGTGATGACTGAACTCATCGGCCCCGGCGGCGTGGTGCTGCACCTTGATGAACAGGTCTTCGAGCCTGAGCAGGACGCGGACGCGTTCATTGAAAGGGTAGTCGTACGTGATCACTGATGTTCAGTTATGGCATAGGTTGTGCAGGCCGCAGTTTCATGCGGATTATGAAGTTGATTACCTAACTATGCAAGCCTTAAATACTTTTTGTGAAAATCGCTGATTTGTTTTTTCAGATTTTCGAGAGACGAATCGTTCAGGATGACATCATCTGCGCCATTCAATCTCGCCTTGCGGGAAATCTGCGCATCAATGATGGCCTGGGCTTCCGATTCACTTAATTTGCTGCGCGACATGGCACGTTGTATTTGCAATGGTTCCGGGCAATCGACCACGAGGATACGCTGAATCAGCGTGCGGTAAGAGTCGGTTTCGAACAGAAGCGGAACCACGAGTATGCGATAGGGTGCCTCGGTAGGCTGTGCAAGTTGCTCGGCGACGGCTTGGCGAATGCGAGGATGGAGGATGTCTTCCAGGCGCTTTTTTGCGGTAACGTCTTCGAACACCCGCTTGCGCATGGCAGCACGGTCTAGTGCGCCTTCTGTACCAATGAATTCGGGGCCGAAAGCAGCGGAAATTTCGGCGATTGCAGGTTTCCCGGGGGCGGTCAGTTCATGCGCAATGCGGTCGGTGTCGATCACTTCGGCGCCTAGCGTGGCAAACAAATCCGCTGCCGTGCTTTTCCCGCTGCCGATGCCGCCTGTAAGGCCGATGACCAGCATCGTTACGCCCCCAGGTAGAGCTGGGCGAGCTGCGGCCCCCAGAACAAGGCTGCGATACCACCGAGCGCCAGATAGGGACCGAATGGAATGGGTACGCTGCGCCCATGCTTGGCCAGCAGGATGAGTCCGATACCGACGATAGATCCAACCAACGAGGAGAGCAGGATCACGGCCGGCAGTAGCTGCCAGCCGAACCAGGCCCCGATTGCCGCCAATAGCTTGAAATCGCCATAGCCCATGCCTTCCTTGCCGGTTACGAGCTTAAACAACCAATACACCGACCATAGCGCAAGGTAGCCGGCTATGGCGCCGATGACGGCGGATTTAAGGTCGGTAAATCCATTTGAGAGATTGAACGCCAGGCCGATCCAGAGTAGCGGCAGGGTGAGGTCGTCCGGCAACAGCTGGCTGTCGAAATCGATGAAGGTGAGCGCGACAAGGCAGGCTACGAATAAAAACGCAACAAAAGCCTGTAACCCGAACCCAAATTTCCATGCGACTGCCCCTGCCAGCAGGCCGGTGAGAAGCTCCACCAAGGGGTAGCGCGGACTGATGCGGGTTTGGCAGCCGGCGCATTTGCCGCGTAGGAACAGATA
This sequence comes from Novimethylophilus kurashikiensis, assembly GCF_003112435.1. GTDB lineage: Bacteria > Pseudomonadota > Gammaproteobacteria > Burkholderiales > Methylophilaceae > Novimethylophilus > Novimethylophilus kurashikiensis. Next base: position 112,005 of record NZ_BDOQ01000003.1, on the reverse strand, counting down.
ACTGACGACGGGGATGTTTTCCATCGCCGAGATGGCATGGCCACAGGATGGGCAGGCCGAGCGCGGCACCATGAGGTTATAGGTTTCGACGGTGACGTTTTCTTCGTTGTTGAGTTCTGCGCATTGCTGCCGCCATTCGCGCTCCATCATTCGCGGCAGACGGTGAATGACGACGTTGAGGAAACTGCCAATCATCAGCCCGAAGAACACGGCAATCGCGGCAAACACAAGGGGTTGGTCGTTCAGGATTTCTATCATGGGTGCGATGATGGCATTTACGATGTAAAACTGGCAAGCTGGATCAGGCTGAGGTTGCGGGAGAATCGGGTAAAATCGTGCAGATGTATACCCTTATTCGTCCCTTGCTGTTCCGCCTCGACGCGGAGCGTACCCATCATCTCACGCTGAACGGCCTTGATACTGCATATAAACTCGGCTTGACCCGCCTCTTAGGGAAAATGCCTGAATGCAAGCCTCGTCAAGTCATGGGGCTGACTTTTCCTAATCCTGTCGGTTTGGCCGCAGGGTTGGACAAGAATGGCGCGCACATCGACGCCTTGGCTTCGCTGGGATTCGGATTTATCGAAGTCGGCACCGTGACGCCGCGTCCGCAACCGGGTAATCCCTTGCCTCGCTTGTTCCGCATCCCGGAGGCGCAAGGCATTATCAATCGGTTCGGATTCAACAACGAAGGCGTGGATGCCTTGATCGCGAATGTCGAGCGCGCGGAATATCGCGGCATTCTCGGCATCAACATCGGCAAGAATTTCGATACGCCCATCGAGCGTGCTACCGAGGATTACCTCATTTGCCTGCGCAAAGTGTATGCCCATGCCAGCTATGTCACGGTCAACATCTCCTCGCCCAACACCAAGAATCTGCGGCAATTGCAGGACAAGGAAGCGTTGGAAGGCTTGTTGTCTGCGTTGAAACAGGCGCAGGCAGAGCTTGCTGACCAGCACGACAAATATGTTCCCATTGCGCTCAAGATCGCGCCTGATCTCGAGCCGGAACAGATCCGTGAAATTGCTGAGCTACTCGTGGCGCATCGCCTGGACGCGGTGATTGCGACCAATACGACGCTTTCTCGCGAGGGTGTTGAGGGCTTGCCGAATGCGGCTGAAACGGGGGGACTTTCCGGCGCGCCGGTACGAGAAAAATCCACGGCGGTGATCCGCCAACTGGCTACCGCACTGGATGGTGCGCTCCCTATCATCGGTGTCGGCGGCATCGTGCAAGGGCGGGATGCCGTGGAGAAAATCGATGCCGGCGCCAGCCTGGTGCAGCTATATAGCGGCTTGATTTATCGCGGGCCGGCCTTGATCAAGGAAGCTTGTGCGGCCCTGGGGTGATTCAAGTTTTGGGCAATAAAAAAGGCGGCATTGGCCGCCTTTTTTATTGGTTGCTCGATAGGTTTACATCACACCTTCGTCGGCCGATTCTGCCGGCTCCGGCGCCTGCGATCCTTCGAAGCTGAGCGAAACGTTGCCATCAGGCCCGATATCCACGGTCACGCTACCGCCGTTGGCCAGCTTGCCGAACAGCAGCTCGTCGGCCAATGCCTTGCGGATGGTGTCCTGGATGAGGCGCGCCATGGGGCGTGCGCCCATTTGTGGATCGAAGCCGTTCTTGGCGAGGTAATCCTTGAGCGCGTCGGTGAAGTGGATTTCCACCTTCTTCTCGTGCAGCTGATCTTCCAACTGCATGAGGAACTTGTCGACCACGCGCAGGATGATCTCGTGATCCAGCGCACGGAACGAGATGATCGCATCCAGGCGGTTGCGGAATTCCGGTGTAAATAACCGTTTAATCTCACCCATCTCGTCGCCTGTGCTGGAGTTCTGCACGAAGCCCATGCTGCCCTTGGACAAGGTTTCGGCGCCCGCATTGGTCGTCATGATGATGGTGACATTGCGGAAATCCGCCTTGCGGCCGTTGTTGTCGGTCAGCGTGCCGTGGTCCATCACTTGCAGCAGGATGTTGTAGATGTCTGGGTGCGCCTTCTCGATTTCGTCCAGTAGCAACACCGAGTACGGATGCTTGGTAATGGCTTCCGTCATCAGGCCGCCCTGCTCGAACCCCACATAGCCCGGAGGCGCGCCGATGAGACGCGATACGGCATGGCGTTCCATGTATTCGGACATATCGAAGCGCACGAGCTCGATACCCAACGTATACGCCAGTTGGCGAGCGACTTCGGTCTTGCCAACACCGGTGGGCCCGCTAAACAGGAAGGCGCCGATAGGCTTGGCCGTATTGCCCAAGCCGCTGCGCGACATCTTGATGGCGGCAGCCAATGCATCGATGGCGGCGTCCTGGCCGAAGACCACGGACTTAAGGTCGCGGTCCAGCGTCTTGAGGGCGTTGCGGTCGTCCGAGGAAATGTTCTTGGACGGGATGCGCGCAATCTTGGCAATGATTTCCTCGATCTCCTTGTTGCCTATCACCTTCTTCTGACGAGATTTCGGCAGGATGCGCTGAGCCGCACCGGCTTCATCGATAACGTCGATGGCTTTGTCCGGCAAATGGCGGTCGTTGATGTACTTGGCCGACAGTTCAGCCGCCGTAGAAAGCGCAGCAGACGTGTACTTCACACTATGATGCGCTTCGAAGCGCGACTTCAAGCCCTTGAGAATATCGACGGTCTCGGCGATAGACGGCTCTTCCACGTCGATCTTCTGGAAACGACGGGAAAGCGCGTGATCTTTTTCGAAGATGCCGCGATATTCCTGATAGGTGGTCGCGCCGATGCACTTCAACTGACCATTGGACAGCGCCGGCTTGAGCAGGTTGGAAGCATCCAGCGAGCCGCCGGAAGCAGCACCCGCCCCGATCAGCGTGTGGATCTCGTCGATGAACAGGATCGCATTCGGATTGCCGCCTAATTTCTTCAACACGGCTTTTAGGCGCTGCTCGAAATCGCCGCGATACTTGGTTCCGGCGAGCAGGGCACCCATGTCGAGGGAGTAAATAGTCGCATTGGACAGGATTTCCGGCACATCGCCTTCTACGATGAGGCGTGCCAATCCTTCGGCAATCGCAGTCTTGCCTACTCCGGCTTCGCCAACCAGCAATGGGTTGTTTTTGCGGCGGCGGCATAAGGTTTGAATCACGCGTTCGAGTTCGAGCGAGCGGCCAATCAGCGGATCGATCTTACCGGCTGCAACTTGCGCATTCAGGTTGACCGTGAAGTTTTCCAGCGCGTTGCTGCCGGATTGTTCCTGTTCGGTTTCCTGCTCGGTGGTCGCACGCTTCTCGGCGTTGCTTTCCGCCGTCTTGGTGATGCCATGGGCGATGTAGTTGACTACGTCGAGGCGCGTCACGCCATGCTGGTGCAGGAAGAATACGGCGTGCGAATCTTTCTCGCCGTAGATCGCCACGAGGACATTGGCCCCTGTGACCTCTTTCTTGCCCGAGGACTGGACGTGCAGGATGGCGCGCTGGATCACGCGCTGGAAGCCCAGCGTGGGCTGGGTATCGACCTCGGCACTGCCGGAGACGACAGGCGTGTGTTCGGTGATGTAATCGGTGAGTTCGCGCCGCAACGTTTCAATGTCGACCGCGCAAGCTCGCAATACCTGGGCTGCTGTCGGATTATCGAGCATCGCTAGCAGCAGGTGCTCTACCGTTATCAGCTCATGGCGTTGCTGGCGTGCTTCCATGAACGCCATATGCAGGGAAACCTCGAGCTCTTGTGCAATCACTTTAACTTTCCTCCATCACGCATTGCAGCGGATGCTGATGTTCGCGGGCGAAACTGGTGACCTGTTGAACCTTGGTCTCGGCGACATCCCGCGGATAAATGCCGCATACTCCGGCGCCTTCGTTATGTACTTTGAGCATGATTTGCGTCGCTTGTTCACGGCTCTTGGAAAAGAACCGCTGCAACACCACCACGACAAATTCCATGGGAGTGAAATCGTCGTTCAGCAACAGGACCTTATAGAGGGGAGGGGGCTTGAGCCGGGTGTCGCCCGTTTGTTCTTTCAAGCGCTCTACAAATTTCGTGCTTCCCATGTTTGACCTATTTTGACCCTATCGGTGAATTTTTCAAGTCCCGGAAACCAAGAAATTTACGGCACGATTCGCACGCTTTTTACAACTTTATCCTGTGCCTGGATAACCTCCAAGGTGTGATCCGCGATCCTGAAACTGGTTCCCGGCTCGGGAATGTCCTCGAAATACTCCAATACCAGGCCGTTCAAGGTCTTGGGTCCTTCCAATGGGAATTTCAATTTAAGCTTGCGGTTGAGCTCGCGCAAAGTGGTGGCGCCGTCCACCAGCCAGCTGCCGTCGTTTTGGCGATGGAATGCGGTCGAGATCGATGGCGATTGCGTGGTGAATTCGCCGACGATTTCCTCCAGGATGTCTTCCAGCGTGACCAGGCCCTTGAGTTCGCCGTATTCGTCGACCACGAGTGCAAGCCGCTGCTGGTTTTCCTGGAATTGCTGCAACTGGGTGTAAAGCGGCGTTCCCATCGGCACGAAATACGGCTCGCTCATGACCTCCTTCAATGCTTCGATGGTCAGGTCGCCCGATTGCACTTGATGCAACACCTTGCGGATGTGCAGCACGCCGATCACTTCTTCCGCCTGACCTGCACGGACCGGCAATCGGGTGTGATGACTAGTGGCGATCTGGTTGGCAATGGCTTCGATCGGTGCATCGAAATCGATCGTCTCGATCTGGGTGTGCGCCACCATCACATCGTCGACCGTGATTTTTTCCAATTCGAAGAGATTGAGCAGGATGCTCTGGTGCTTCTTGGGAATGAAATTGCCGGCTTCGGTAATGATGGTGCGCAGTTCTTCCATCGTCACGGCATGCACGGTTTCGCTGAAATTCGGCTTGAGGCCGAGTATGGCTAGGATCGCCCGAACGAATAGATTGACGAACCAGGTGATGGGCTGCGTCACCTTGAGCAGGAAATACAGCACGTAACTCGATGCGAAGGCGATGCGTTCTGGGTAGGCAGCAGCAATGACCTTGGGCGAAATTTCGCTGAAGACCAGGATGGAGAACGCGATGCTGAGTGTCGAGAAGGTGAGTACCAGTTCGCCTTGGCCGAAGAGGCGCACGGCAATGATGGTTGCCAAGGTGGTGGTGGCCGAAACCGAGAATGTGCTGCCAAGCAAGATCACGCCGAGCAATTTGTCGGTCTTGGCCAATAAGGAGTTGGCGAGCCGTGCCCCGTGGTGGCCTTCCTTGGCCAAGTGGCGTAATCGGTAACGGTTGACGGCCATCAGGCCGGTTTCTGCTGCAGAGAAAAAGGCAGAGGTGGCGAGCAGCGCAACTAATGCGCCGAACAACGCCGATAAAGGGGTGTCGTCCAAAGTGGGAATTTAAGGCAGGAGATGACAGTAGTTTCCCCGCGAACGGGGAAACTTGTCAAGAAAACTCAGGGAGTTGCGTCAGCAGCTTCTTTCTTCTCGACCTTCACCAGGTCGTCGCGCGAAATGCCCAACCACATGACGATGGGGCTGGCGACCAGCACGGAAGAATAAATGCCGAACAGGATGCCGATGGTTAGCGCCAGCGCGAAGTTGTGCAGCACTTCACCGCCGAAGAACAGCATGGACAGCACCATGGTCTGCGTCATGGCGTGGGTGATGATGGTGCGCGACATGGTGCGCGTAATGGCGTTGTCGATGATTTCTGCCACGCTGGCCTTGCGCATCTTGCGGAAGTTCTCGCGTACTCGGTCGAACACCACCACGGATTCGTTCACCGAGTAACCCAGCACGGCCAGTACGGCCGCCAGCACGGTGAGGTTGAACTCCCACTGGAAGAAGGCGAAGAAGCCCAGGATGATGACCACATCGTGCATGTTGGCGATGATGGCCGACACGGCGAAGCGCCATTCGAAGCGCAGCGCGAGATAGCCCATGATGCCCAGCGATACTAGCAGCAGCGCCATTGCACCGTTGTCGTACAGCTCTTCGCCCACCTGCGGGCCGACGAACTCGATGCGGCGCATGGTGACGGCGTCGTCGTCTTTCTTCAAGGCCGTGAGGACGCTTTCGGACAACTTGGCACTGGTGACACCTTTTTTCACCGGCAGGCGAATCAGCACATCGTGGCTGGTGCCGAAGTTCTGTACAGAAGCTTCGTTGAGGCCAATGCTGTCCATGGACTTGCGGATCTTGGTGATGTCCGCAGGATGCGGATAGGCCACTTCCATCACGGTGCCACCGGTGAAGTCGACGCCGAAGTTCAAGCCTTTGGTCGCCAGGAAGAAGATCGCCAGGATGAAGGTGACGAGCGAGATGGAGGTGGTCAGACGCCCATAGCTCATGAAGGGAATGTCGTGCTTGATTCTGAATAATTCCATTTTTCTTTCCTAGCCGATGGCGACGTGAGTCAGCTTGCGGCGATGGCCGTAAACCAGGTTGACTATCCCGCGGGAAACCAGCACGGCGCTGAACATCGAGGTCAGAATGCCGAGGACGTGGACGATGGCGAAGCCGCGTACCGGGCCGGAACCGAAGCTGAACAGCATGATGCCGACGATCAGCGTGGTTACGTTGGAGTCCAGGATGGTGTCGAAAGCGCGGTCGTAGCCAGCGTGAATTGCCGCTTGCGGCGAGTTGCCGTTGCGCAGTTCCTCGCGGATACGTTCGTTGATCAGCACGTTGGCGTCGATGGCCATACCCAGCGTCAGTGCGATAGCAGCGAGGCCAGGCAGTGTCAGCGTGGCTTGCAGCAGCGACAGCACGGCGACGAGCAGCAGCAGGTTGACGCCCAGCGCCAACACCGAAATGCCGCCCATGACGAGGTAATACAGGATCATCATGATCGCGATGGCGGTGAAGCCCCAGAGCGTGGAATGCACGCCGCGCTTGATGTTTTCCTCACCCATGCTGGGGCCGACGGTACGCTCTTCGACGATGTCCATCGGAGCGGCCAATGCACCGGCGCGCAGCAGCAGCGAAACGTCGGTCGCTTCCTGAACGTTCTTCATGCCGGTGATCTGGACGCGGCCGCCGCCGATTTCCTCGCGGATCACAGGGGCGGTAATGACCTCGGTCAAGCCTTTTTCCACCAACAGGATGGCCATGCGCTTGCCGACGTTTTCACGTGTCACTTGCTTGAAGATGCGGGCGCCACGTCCATCCAGGTTGACGTGGACGGCGGACTGGCCAGTTTGTTGTTCGATACCGGGGCTGGCGTCGGTGATGTATTCGCCGGTCAGCACCACCTGCTTTTTGACCAGCACGGGGATGCCGTTGCGCTCGATATAGAGCTCGTCGCCGAAGGGCACGGGGTCGTTCTTGGTGGCAGGGATCGGATGATCTTCATCCACCAGGCGAATTTCCAGGGTTGCCGTACGACCGAGGATTTCCTTGGCCTTGGCGGTGTCTTGCACGCCCGGCAACTGCACCACGATGCGATCCAGGCCTTGCTGCTGGATGATGGGTTCGGCCACGCCGAGTTCATTGACGCGGTTGTGCAGCGTAGTGATGTTCTGCTTCAAGGCGAAATCCTGGATGCGCTTTTGCGCTTGCAGGCCCAGGGTGGCGACCAGCAGTTTGTCGCCGTTGCTGCCTTCAGCTTCCTTGACGGTCAGGTCAGGGAAGTTCTTGCCGATTTCGTTCTCGGCCTTGGCGAGTTCGGCTGCATCCTTGAACTTGACCTGTACCGATTGGCCTTCGCGGCTTACGCCGTTATAGGCAATGCGCTTCTCGCGCAGTACTGAACGGATATCGCCGGAGTAGCGTTCGACGGCCTTGTCGATGGCGGCTTTCATGTCGACTTGCAGCAGGAAGTGCACGCCGCCGCGGAGGTCCAGGCCCAGGTACATAGGCAGGGCGCCGATCCCTTGCAGCCAGGCCGGGGAGCGCGACAGCAGATTGAGCGCCACGACATAGCCGCTGCCCAGCTTATTGGCCACAAGATCCTTGGCCTTGATCTGCGTATCCGGGTCGCTGAAGCGCACCTTGATGCTGTTCTTCTCCAGCGCAATCGTTTCGTAGGCCAGCTTTTCCTGCTTGAGCAGGGATTCGACTTCACCCATCAGCGCCGGATCGACATTCCCGGCGCTCTTGGCGGTCGTGATCTGAATGGCCGGCGATTCGCCGAAGAGGTTGGGGAGGGAATACAGCCCGCCGAGCAGCAGCGCGACGGCAATAAAGATGTACTTCCAGAGCGGATAGCGATTCATGGCGCGGCCTTAAGGGTTACAGGCTTTTGATGGTGCCCTTGGGCAACAGGGTCTGGATGGTGTGCTTTTGCACGTTGATCACGACTTCGGGTGCGATCTCAACGCTCACAAAGCTTTCGCCGACCTTCACCACCTTGCCGACGACGCCGCCCGAGGTGGCGATTTCGTCGTTCTTTTGCAGTGCAGCGAGCATCTTGCTGTGTTCCTTGGCCTGCTTCATCTGCGGGCGAATCAGCATGAAATAGAACAATACGAAGATGACGACGATCGGCAAAAAGCTGGTCAGGGTCGGCGCGGCTGCAGCGACGTCGGCTGCGTAGGCATTGCTGATGAACACGGGGATATTCCTTAAATTAACAAGCGAAAAATGTCGAGGATTCTAGCACAGCGAATTTCTTTGACGCTCGAACTCGGCGACGAAGGCAGCAAAGGTACCGGATTCAATGGCGCTGCGCATGCCTTGCATGAGTTCCTGGTAGTAATGCAGGTTGTGAATCGTGTTGAGGCGGGCGCCGAGGATTTCGCCTACCCGATGCAGATGGTGCAAATAGGCACGGGTGAAATTGCGGCAGGTATAGCAGGCGCAATCGGGGTCCAATGGGGCAGTGTCATCCTTATATTTGGCGTTCTTGATCTTGACGTCGCCGTGACGGGTGAAAAGCCACCCATTGCGGGCATTTCGCGTTGGCATCACGCAGTCGAACATATCCACGCCGCGGCTGACGGCGGCGACCAAATCCTCGGGGGTGCCGACCCCCATCAGGTAGCGTGGTTTATCCGCCGGCATTTGCTTGGGCAAATGGTCGAGAATCCGCAGCATGTCCTCCTTCGGTTCGCCAACCGATAGCCCGCCGATGGCATAGCCATCGAAGCCGATATCCGTGAGGCCGCGCAGCGACACGTCGCGCAAATCCTCATACATGCCGCCCTGGATGATGCCGAACAAGGCATTCGGATTGCCTTCATGAGCAGACTTGGAGCGCGCGGCCCAACGCAGCGACAGTTCCATCGAGGCTTTAGCCTGGTCGTGGCTCGCGGGGTAGGGCGTACATTCGTCGAAGATCATGACGATGTCGGAATTCAAGACTTTTTGAATCCGCATTGATTCTTCGGGGGTGAGGAAGCAGGCGTCGCCGTTGATGGGCGAGCGGAATTTCACCCCTTCCTCGGTGATCTTGCGCAAATCTCCCAAGCTCCATACCTGGAAGCCACCGGAATCGGTGAGGATAGGGCCGTCCCAGCCCATGAAACGATGTAACCCGCCGTGTGCAGCGATGACCTCCAACCCTGGGCGCAGCCACAGGTGGAATGTGTTGCCGAGGACGATGTGCGCCCCGATTTCTCTGATTTCGGCCGGGCTCATGGCCTTGACCGTGCCGTAGGTGCCGACCGGCATGAAGGCCGGGGTCTGCACCGTGCCGTGCGCTAAGGTCAATGTGCCGCGTCGCGCGGCCTGGTGGGTGTGGATAACATTGAATTGCATGATGGGGCGGCATACTACCACACAGGCCTTTTTTGCGACTTTGCTATACTAGAACGCATGGAAAACCCACAAATCGACCGTCGCCGCCGCGCCCGTCCGCTGCTCGACCCCAAATTGCGCGAACGTGGCATTTATTTATTGCCCAACCTGTTTACGACGGCTGCACTGTTCGCCGGCTTTTATTCCATCGTGCAGGCCATGAACGGGCAGTTCGAACTGGCTGCCATCGCTATTTTCATCGCCATGGTGCTGGATGGCCTCGATGGCCGGGTGGCACGCCTTACGCATACCCAAAGCGCATTCGGTGCAGAATACGATTCTCTTTCTGACATGGTCTCGTTCGGCGTGGCGCCCGCGCTGGTGATGTATGTCTGGGCCTTGCAGCCCATGGGCAAGCTGGGGTGGATTGCGGCCTTCATCTATTGTTCCGGCGCCGCCTTGCGCTTGGCGCGGTTTAATACCAAGCTCGATGAGAGCGACAAACGGTATTTCCAGGGGTTGCCCAGTCCATCCGCTGCGGCATTGCAGGCCGGGCTGGTGTGGGTGGCGACGTCCTACAACATCGATGGCAAGCAGATTTTCTTCGGCTGGCTGCACATGAAATGGCTGGCCTGGGGTATGACCGTGTTCGGCGGGCTGACCATGGTGAGCGATCTTCGCTATTTCAGCGGCAAGGATTTCAACTTGCGGCGTAGTGTCCCCTTTGTCGTTATCTTGTTGATTGTTTTAGCCTTTGTGCTGGTTTCCTACAGTCCTCCTGAAGTGTTGTTCGTGCTCTTTGTGCTTTATGGCCTGTCGGGGTATGTGGGCTGGGCTATGCGCCTTCTTCGCAAGCCTGAAAAACAGTAGCGTCTGCGTTTAATTTCTCGCCGGAAAACGGTACAATGCCGTCCTTTTAGATTGCATCTATTAGGATCGCGTAATGGCTAACCAAGAAGTGGATCAGAGCAAGCGGCGCTTTCTGATTGCCGCGACGACGGCAATGGGCGGTGTCGCCACTGCTGCTGTGGCCGTACCTTTCGTCATGAGCATGCTGCCGTCCGAGCGTGCCAAGGCGGCAGGGGCCCCGGTGGAAGTGGATATTTCCAAAATCGAGCCCGGTGCCATGGTTACCGTGGAATGGCGCGGTAAACCGGTGTGGTTGATCAACCGCAACCAGGAAATGCTGGACAATCTCGTCAAGCACGACGAAAAGCTTTCCGACCCCAAGCTCGACGTTCCCCAGCAACCCGAATACGCAAAGAACGCCACGCGTTCGCGCAAGCCCAATCTCATGGTGCTTGTCGGTATCTGTACCCACCTCGGTTGTTCCCCGACTTCCAAGCTCAAGGCCGGTGAAGAAGGCATGGGTTCCGATTGGCCGGGCGGTTTCTTCTGCCCCTGCCACGGTTCCAAGTTCGACTTGTCCGGTCGTGTGTTCAAGGGCTCTCCGGCCCCGATCAATCTGGAAGTCCCGCCGCACTACTACATCAGCGACTCGCGTCTCTTGATCGGTGAAGACGGGAAGGGAGCTTAAGCCATGCAAAAATATCTCACCTGCGCGTTGAACTGGGTGGATGAGCGTTTCCCGCTTACCGCCAACTGGAAGGCGCACCTTTCCGAGTACTACGCTCCGAAGAACTTCAACTTCTGGTATTTCTTCGGTTCGTTGGCCATGCTGGTGCTAGCGATCCAGATCATCACCGGTATTTTCCTGACCATGAACTACAAGCCGGATGCCGAACTCGCGTTCGCTTCCGTCGAGTACATCATGCGCGACGTGAACTGGGGCTGGCTGATTCGCTACATGCATTCCACCGGCGCTTCCATGTTCTTCGTGGTGGTTTACCTGCACATGTTCCGCGGTTTGCTTTACGGTTCCTACCGTGGCCCGCGCGAACTGATCTGGCTGTTCGGCGTGGGTATTTTCCTGTGCCTGATGGGCGAAGCCTTCTTCGGTTACCTGCTCCCCTGGGGCCAGATGTCCTACTGGGGCGCACAGGTGATCATCAACCTGTTCACCTCCATCCCTTTCATCGGTCCGGATGTCTCCCTGTGGTTGCGCGGCGACTACATGGTGTCCGATGCCACCCTCAACCGCTTCTTCGCCTTCCACGTGATCGCGTTGCCGCTGGTGCTGGTGGGGCTGGTCGTGGCACACATCATTGCGCTGCACGAAGTGGGATCCAACAACCCAGACGGCATCGAGATCAAGAAGAACAAGGATCCGGTGACGCATATTCCGCTCGATGGCATTCCCTTCCATCCTTACTACACGGTGAAGGATATCGTCGGCGTCGTCGTGTTCCTGATGGTGTTCTCCGCGATCGTGTTCTTCGCGCCTGAGATGGGCGGCTACTTCCTCGAAGCCAACAACTTCATCCCGGCCGACCCGCTCAAGACCCCGCCGCACATTGCGCCGGTCTGGTACTTCACGCCGTACTACTCCATCCTGCGTGCCGTGCCGCCGTTGTTCAACTCGCAGTTCCCTGGCGTGGTTGCCATGGGCGCCTCGGTGATGGCCTTCGCTGCACTGCCCTGGCTGGACAAGAGCCCGGTCAAGTCCATCCGCTACCGTGGTCCCAAGTACAAGTCCTGGCTCGCGGCTTTCGTGGTGAGCTTCCTCATCCTGGGTTACCTCGGTACTGAGCCTTCCAACGTCTGGGGCCAGTTCGGCGCCGGCGTGCCTCTGGTGGGCGGTGCCGACCGCGCAACTGTGGTGGCGCGCGTGCTGACCGTGGTGTATTTCCTGTTCTTCGCGTTGATGCCTTGGTACACGAAGAGCGACAAGACCAAGCCGGTTCCAGAAAGGGTTACGGGATAATGAAAAAGCTGATTTCACTGCTGGCGCTGGTCATGCCTTTGCTGGCCCAGGCCAATGAAGGCGTCCACCTGGACAAGGCCCCGATCAATCCGGCCAACCAGGCTTCGCTGCAACGCGGCGCCAAGATGTTTGTCAATTACTGTTTGAATTGCCACTCGGCATCGTCCATGCGTTACAACCGGTTGAAAGATATCGGTCTGACCGAGGACGAGATCAAGGGCAACCTGATGTTCGCCGGTGAAAAAGTTGGCGAGCCCATGGGCATCGCGATGAACAAGAAGGAAGCCAAGGGCTGGTTCGGTGCAACGCCGCCTGACTTGTCCGTGATTGGTCGTTCACGCGGCGCGGATTGGCTCTATACCTATCTGCGTGGTTTCTACCGTGACGAGACTCGTCCGACCGGCTGGAACAACGTTGCGTTCGATAAGGTAGGCATGCCGCACGTGCTCTACGAATTGCAAGGCGTCCAAACCCTGCAAACCGAAGAAGTCAAGGATGCGGATGGCAACAAGGTTGAAACGCACAAGCTGGTACTGGACAAGCCGGGCAAGCTGTCGCCTGCCGAGTACGACGCGACTGTGGCCGACCTGGTGAACTATCTCATGTTCATGAGCGAACCGGCCAAGACGACGCGCATGAAACTCGGCATCCTGGTACTACTGTTCCTGGGGTTGATGTTCATCCCGGCGTATTATCTCAAGAAAGAGTATTGGAAAGACGTGCATTAATCGGCTAATTTGCCGTATTACATCCAGCGGGGTACGCGGAGGTTATTCTCTGCGTTCCCCGCGGTTTCATTTCAGAGGTTGAAAACTAATCATGATGACACTTTACTCCGGCACCACCTGCCCCTACAGCCAACGTTGCCGTATCGTGCTGTTCGAAAAGGGCATGGATTTCGAAGTGATCGACGTTGACGTCAGCAATAAGCCTGACGACCTCATCGAGCTCAGCCCCGACGGTCGCCTGCCGGTGCTGGTCGAGCGCGATTTGCGCCTCGATATCTCCAATATCATCAATGAGTACATCGACGAGCGTTTCCCGCATCCGCAACTGATGCCGGCCGACCCGGTCATGCGAGCTCGTGCTCGCCTGTTCCTGCACAACTTCGAGGAACAGTTGTTCGCGCATATCGCCGATATCGAGAAGGAAACCAAGAACGCAGCCAAGGCACGCGCCGCTATTCGCGACGGCTTGACCATGATTGCGCCTATTTTCACCAAGCAGTCCTACATGCTGGGCGAAGAGTTCTCCATGGTCGACGTGGCTATCGCACCGTTGCTATGGCGCCTCAACCACTACGGCATCGAATTGCCCAAGCAGGCTGCACCTTTGCTCAAGTACGCGGAACGCATTTTCTCCCGCCCGGCATACATCGAAGCAATGACGCCGTCCGAAAAGGCAATGCGTAAGTAAATATCAGCTGGAAACACCATGGAACCGACTTCGACCAAGCCCTATATGATTCGCGCACTCTATGAATGGTGCGTGGATAACGGCTTTACGCCGCACCTGATGGTGGCGGTAGATAGCGGTACGCGCGTACCGATGAGTTATGTGAAGAACGGCGAGATTGTCCTCAACATTAACTATTCGGCTACCAAGGATTTGATGATGGGCAACGATGCCATCACCTTCTCCGCGCGCTTCAACGGGGTTTCCAGCGACATTTACGTGCCCATCAGTGCTGTGCGCGGCATCTTTGCTCGCGAGAGCGGACAGGGCATGTTCTTCGACCCGGAGCCGCAATCCGCCGCGCAGTTCGAGCCAACGCCCGGCCCCAGCGGCAATTCTCCCGCACCTCCGCCCAAAGGTCGCCCCAGCCTTAAAGTGGTCAAGTAGAGGCATTCGTCCAGCGAGTTCTGGTAGAATGCCGAACTTTCCAAAGCCGGCGTAGCTCAGTTGGTAGAGCAGCGCACTTGTAATGCGAAGGTCACCAGTTCGATTCCGGTCGCCGGCACCATCTGTTTGGATATAGATATAACCAAGCAGATAGCATTTTATAAAGCCCGCAAATGCGGGCTTTATTGTTGTTAATCAATCCAAATATTTCCCTGCTTGAGAACAATCAAGCTGTAAGTAAGCCATTTAAAAAGGCTTGCTCAGTTTACCTTGGGTATGTCGCTCCATTGGGTGGTGTAAGCCGGGCTTAAATGCGCTTGCCGCATTGCCCATGAGTGCTCTATGCCTTGCGCGGCAATCGTGAGCTTGGCTTTGCCGAAGCGTCGGTTTACCTGGTCGATGGCTTCCATCAGTCTGGATGCACGTTGTGTCGTTTCTGCCGATTGGAAAAGATCGCCTTGCGCGACGGTTGCATTGCTGAGTTCACCTAGAACAATCCCTGCTTTCTGATATCTGTGCCCCGCGCGGTAGATACGTTGCAGCCCATTCAAGGCTGCATGCACCATATGGAACGTGTCGTGAGTGGGTGCCTCGAATGGGAGCGTGATCGAATTCCCATAAAAGGGTTGTTCGGTGTGAGGGCTGGTTCGAATCATGACTTGAATGATGCTGGCCTTGGAGTGCTGTGCCCGCATTTTCTCGGCCGCCCGGGCGGTATGGTAGGTGACGGCCTGTTTAAGATCGTTTAACTCGGACACGCATACGCCAAAGGACCGGCTGCTGACGATTTGCTTTTTAGGCGGTGCGATTTCTTCGAGGGATAGGCAGGAAACCCCATTAAGCTCGCGCACGATTTTCTCGATCACCACACTGTAATGCTGACGTAGGTGACGAGGCTGAGCGCGCTTGAGGTCCAGCGCGGAGCGGATGCCTAATTTATGCAGTTGTAATGCCATTCGCGTCCCTATCCCCCATACGGTCTCGACAGGTAGCTGCTCTAGCCATAAATCTAATGTCGATTCTGGCGTTGTCGAAATATCGCAAATCTCGTTGAATCCCCCTGTTTTCTTACCCAAGTGATTAGCCAGCTTGGCCAATGTCTTGCTCGGACCCATGCCGACAGAAACCGGCAACCCGGTCCACCGATCAACTGTGGATCGAATGGATTGCCCGAGTTCGGTGAAGGATGTCTTTTCCGGTCGGGCGACCCAAAGGAATGATTCGTCAATGGAATACACCTCCTGTGCGAACCCGAAATGGGCTAGGGTCGCCATGACCCTGGTACTCATGTCGGCATAGAGCGGGTAGTTCGATGAGAAGACATGAACACCTTCCTGTTGGGCAAACTTGGCGGTTTGAAACCAGGGTGCTCCCATCTTGATCCCTAATGCCTTGGCCTCGTTGCTGCGTGAGATGATGCAGCCGTCGTTATTGGACAAGACGACAACCGGTTTTCGTGCGAGGTCGGGTCTGAAGACACGCTCACAGGAAACGTAGAAATTATTGACGTCTACCAATGCGATAGTCGAACGGGTCATTTGAATTTCCTCATGATGCCGGTGACCTTGCCCCAGATTTCCCAATCGTCTTTGCCACTAGTGGGCATGGGCAAATCTCGATGGTTAGCTGCCAACAGGCAAAGGGTATTGGATGAATCGCGGCCAAGTATCCTGATCAGAAATTCGTTTTCCGCAAGCGCGACCACGATATCGCCGGGATGGGGTGGGGGCGTACGGTCGATGACAAGGATGTCCCCATGCAAGATTCCAATATCCAGCAGGGAGTCGCCTTGCATGGTCATGAAAAAAGTAGCGGATTTATTGCTGACGAGATACTCGGTCGGGCTGAGCGCCGCTTGTACATAATCGTCGGCAGGCGATGGAAACCCGGCGGCAATTTTTGATAGCAGGAGCGGGATGCGGGTAAGAGGTCGGTCGCGGTAGGTAACAAATCCAGATGGCGGGATGATTGCAGTTGGCCGCGCGGTCAATCTCGGCTGGGGTGACACTGAAAGCATGTAAGATAAATCTCAAATTGTACGATCGTACAATTAAAGCATTTCAACAGCCACTTGAAAAGAGGCATAAAGCGCTACGACCTTTTTAAGGTCGTCAATTCGGATCAAAACATCGCGAGAACTTTCATATTTGCAATTTATCTGATGGCAGTAGGGCGTCGAATACCCCGATAAATTACATCCTTTGGAGCCTTGATGATGCGAACTTTGATCGTGGCAGCAGTTGTAATGCTATGGGCAGAAAATGTCAGCGCAGATCCTTCGCCGCAGTTGGTGCTGCAAGTACACCAGGCGGTAGTGCAGGTGCATGTGGAGGACAAGCACGGGGAACACGGGCTGGGTTCTGGCGTCGTCATTGCGCCAGATTATGTCGCCACCAATTGCCATGTGTTGGCCAACGCCCGTGGCGTCCTGGCGGCCCAGGGCGAGGACAATTATTTTCCTGTCGCACTCAAGACCGATTGGCGGCATGACCTGTGCCTGCTTAAGTTCGAGCGCCTGCCGCTCAAGCCGATTGTGCTGGGCGACACGAGCCAGTTGCATTACGAGCAATCGGTATTCTCGATCGGGCATTCCAACGGTTCGGTGGCGCCGATCATCACCTTCGGCAAGGTCAAGGCCATTTATCCGCTGGACGACAGCCGCATCATCCGTACCTCGTCTGCGTTCAGGATGGGGGCGAGCGGCAGCGCCTTGTTCAACGACGATGGCGTGCTGGTGGGCATCAATACTTTCAAGAGTCCGGGGCGTAACGGCTATTACTACGCGCTGCCGGTAGAGTGGATCAAGCGATTGATGGATGCGCCGGAAGTCGCCCTGACAGCGGCCACGGAACCCCCGTTCTGGGATGTGCCTGAAACCCAGCGTCCCTATTTCATGCGCATCGTGCCGCCTTTGCAGGCCGAGCAATGGGATGAACTGGGACAGCTATCCACTGCCTGGTCGCAACAGGAACCGGCCAATGCGGAAGCCTGGTACAACCTTGGACTTGCTGAAGAGCATCAGGGCAAGAACACAGAGGCAGAAGCCCATTTTCACAAGGCGATGGAAATCAATCCGCAGCATGCAGGGGCACTCTACGAATTAGGTCTGATGGCCTCGCGCCAGGGCAACCAGGCCGAGATGCATCGTGTCGTAGCGGCGTTGGCAGGACTCGACGGGGATATGGCGGAAGAATTAAAGCAGGCGACGGGCTGTGCCACCCAATGCTGAACAGGTGTCATGGTCGAAAAGGGCGCCGCAAGGCGCCTTTTTAATGTCCGACTATTGCTGTGCTAATATTGAGGCCATTTTTCGCCTGATCGAGCACTCATGCGCTATCCCGTTACTATCTTGCTTGCGCTCTTTTGCGCAGCCTGCGGTTCTTATTCCGCCAATCTTCCTTCCATCAAGCCTTACAAGATGGATATCCAGCAGGGCAATGTCGTCACGCCCAAGATGATGATGCAACTGCGTCCCGGCATGTCGAAGTCGCAGGTCCGATTCATCATGGGTACGCCGCTTCTGATCGATACATTCCATGCCGATCGCTGGGACTATTTCTACCAGATGCGTAAGGAAGGCAAGATCATCGAGCAGCGCCGCGTGATTCTCGAGTTCGATGGCGACGCTCTGGCTCGTGTGCGTGGTGATGTCATCCCCGCCGGTTCCGATGCCTCGGCCGTGGCTGAACCATCCAAGACCGAACCCAAGTCGATCGCCAAGCCCAAGGAAAAGGAAAAAGGCTGGCTCGACAAGCTGAAATTCTGGGGAGATGACGAAGAGGCTCCCAAGGCGCCAGCCAAGGCCGCAGAACCTGTGAAACCCCTAGAAACGATCAAGCCCGCAGAGTCCGCCAAGTCCATGGCGGCGCCTGCACCTGCTCCGGAAAGGGCGCCAACTGTCGAGCCTGAAGCTGCACCTGCGCAGACGGAATCCCTGCCGCCTTTGGTCGACCCAAGTATGCAGCCAAAGTCGGAATCGGCTGTGCCTCAGGAGGTACCGGCCAAGTCGGTAGCTCCGGCATCTGCTCCTAAGGCCGAAACCAAACCTATCCCGAGCAAGCCGGCTGTCGAAACCAAGCCTGCAAAGGCGCAACCCGATGCTAAGGCGATGACCGCTCCCGAACCGCCTAACGATTTGCCGCCGGAAGATTCCCCGGATTTTTTTGAAAAAATGCTAGAGAAAATTGGCTTCTAACATGCTGAACGTTGTGATTGCCGGAAGCACCGGCCGTATGGGGCATGCCCTACTAGAAGGCGTTGTTGCCGATCCTGAATTGCGTCTTCATGCAGCCCTGGATCGGGTCGGTGCGCCCGCCTTGGGCCGTGATGCTGGCGAGCTGATCGGCGCGCCTTGCGGCGTTGCCGTGACTTCAGACTTGAACGCCGCTCTGCAAGGTGCCGACGTGCTGGTCGATTTCACCCGTCCCGAACCGAGCATGGAATATCTTGCTGCGTGCCGCAAAGTCGGTACCAAGCTTGTTATCGGCACCACTGGGTTCACGCCCGAGCAAAAGCAGGCCATTAGCGATGCGGCTAAGGATATCGCCATCGTGTTCGCGCCCAACATGAGCGTGGGCGTGACCTTGCTGATCAACCTTGTGCAGGCGGCTGCCAAGGTGCTGTCCGAAGGCTACGATATCGAGGTCATTGAGGCACATCACCGTCATAAGGTGGATGCTCCTTCGGGCACTGCGCTGCGCCTAGGTGAAGCCGCTGCTGCAGCATTGGGTCGCGATCTTGCCCAATGTGCAGTCTACGGTCGTGAAGGCGTGACCGGTGAACGCGATCCTTCCACGATCGGATTCGCCACTGTTCGTGGCGGTGATGTGGTGGGCGACCACACCGTGCTCTTCGCTGGTATCGGCGAACGCGTGGAGCTCACTCACAAGGCCAGCAGCCGCGCTACGTTTGCACTGGGCGCCTTGCGTGCTGCCAAGTTCCTGGCTGACAAACCTAACGGTCTGTTCGACATGCAGGACGTGCTCGGCCTGCGCTAAAACCTTCGACTTGGCTCCCGGTTTTTGTATCCGGAGCCGAGTCGACCCGAATACCAGTACTACCTGAAGCAATAGTTGGTGCAATCGCCATTGCTTTAGCGGTTCCCGGGGTCCATGATTTCCCCGTTCAGCTGGCTGCCTCCTCTATCTAGATATTGAGATTAGGGAAACCCTGAATGTGCACTAGGGAAATACCTATCTTGAGATCAGTTTCCTCTCATAGTTATCCTGTGAAATTTGATGTTTAATCATGTAGGTAAGTGATGGGAGTGAGGATTAGTCCCACAGTCGATTCAATCCTGACTTTACATGGGACGAAGTTAATACCACGCTGAAGTCAGCCTTGACGCAATAATTCCAACAAACGGCGAATAATAAAAAGTCGGCTATCAACGATGTCCATCAAACTCAAGATCTTCCTCTACCTGCTGTTTCCCATCTTTGCGGCGGATGTGCTGATTCAGCTTTATGACTTTGTGGGGATGCGGGCCAATACCGTACAGCAGATTCGTCATGCCCAACTTGAGAACGCAGAAAATAACGCCAATCGTGTGGATGCCTTGCTGAATCGGGTGAGCGCCGTTGCCAGCACCACAGCCCAATTTCTATCCGTCAACGAGGATTTATCCGAGCAATCCTTGTATCAGGTCCTGAAGCATGTTGTAGGGAGTAACTCGCTGATTTATGGAGCTGCGATTGCTTTCGAACCGGGCGAGTTTGAAGGGCGAAAGCTATTCTGTCCCTATGTCTTCCGTTCGCCGTCCGGTGTGAAAGGCATGGATATCGGAACCCAAGCCTATGACTATACGCAGCCGCAATGGGAATGGTATTACCTGCCCAGAAAGTTGTCGAAACCGGTATGGACCGAGCCTTATTTCGATCGAGGTGCGGGCAATATCAAGATGGTGACGTTTTCCGTGCCGTTCTATCGGCATTGGCATGTGGCCGGGATTGCGACAGTGGATCTCGACCTTGGGCGTATGCTTGATTTTGCCGATATCAAGAAACCCGCAAATGGAGATGCCGAGTTTTATATCCTCAGTAAAAGCGGCATGCTCTTGTTTCCGCAAGGAAAGACCGCGCAAATCGACTCTCTGGCGACCAGCGTGCCGGGCTTGAAGAAGGATGATGCAGCCATGCTGCAACCCTTGCTGAATGCTCGTCAACCTCGCCTCTTGGAGCTTTCCGGGGCGAATGGAACCCAGCGCTGGGCCGCGCTTGTTCCTATTAAAACCTGGGATTGGGTCCTGCTGTCGAAGGTGGAGCCGGAAGCCGCATTAAAGGCTGTCAATGGCCTCGGTTGGCAGGTCATCGGATTTATTCTATTGAGCCTGGTGCTGGGAACTGTAACCGCCTGGTTTCTGATAGGTCGCATCGTCAATCCGCTTGGACGTCTTGCACGTGCAGTAAATGAAATAGCACATGGCAATTTATCAGTACGCGTGAAGGTGGAGAGTGAAGACGAGGTGGGGCAGCTTGCCCAGCACTTCTCCATCATGGCGCAGCGTCTTGCCGAGCGCGAACATGCCTTGGTCACGCTCAACTCGGCGCTCGAGTCACGTGTGGTTCAACGGACCACTGCCTTGCAAGAGCGCCAGGTGAAGCTCGAAACTATTCTGGAAACCGCCTTGGATGCAGTGGTCCAGATTGATGTGATGGGAGTGATCACCGGTTGGAATGGGCAGGCGGAGAATATTTTCGGCTGGAGTCGGGCTGAGGCAATGGGTCGGCTGTTGCACGAGACGGTAATCCCCTTGAGGAATCGGGAGGTTTATCTGAACGGCCTGGATGGCTATCGGGAGACTGGCGATTGGCCGATATTGAACAGCCGTTTTGAAATGCGAGTACTTCACCGGTCCGGCCACGAGTTTTTGGTGGAGTTGACTGTCACTGCCGTCACGACCGAGGGCAGGCGGGAATTCAATGCCTTTATTCGCGATATCACAGACCGCCGCCAGGCGGAGGAACATATCAAGCAACTGGCCTATTTCGATTCGCTGACCCAACTACCTAATCGCCGCTTGCTGATGCAGCGGTTGCAGCACGCGTTGACGGGGGCCACCCACAACGAGCATCACGCAGCCTTGCTGATGATCGATCTGGACAACTTCAAAACCATCAACGATACCTTGGGACACGATACGGGAGACCTGCTTTTGCAGCAGGTTGCGCAACGGCTTGTTGAGTGCGTGCGGGATGTGGATACGGTCGCGAGGTTGGGCGGTGATGAATTCATGGTGCTTCTGGACCGATTGAGTGCCGATGCCGAAGTGGCGGGGGAGCAGGCGCAGAGCATAGGCGAGAAGATTTTGTTGGCCTTGGGCCGACCTTATCTGTTTGGCGAGCAGGAACTGGTCAGCCCGCCAAGCATTGGGGTGACGGTGTTCGAGGTATCCGCCAGCGTGCCAGAAGAAGTGATGAAACGGGCGGATATTGCCATGTATCAGTCCAAAAAGGCGGGAAAGAATACGCTCAGGTTCTTCAATCCAGACATGCAGGCGACTATCGAGGCGCGTCATCAGATGGAGCGATGGCTGCAGCAAGCCTTGGCCAAGAACGAATTCCGCATTCTCTATCAATTGCAGGTCACGGAAGAGCGGCAGGAGCAATTCGCTTGTGGTGCGGAATTGCTATTGCGGTGGCAGCATCCGGTCAGAGGTCTTGTTTCTCCGGCTGAATTCATCCCCTTGGCGGAAGAGACGGGTTTGATCGTGCCGATCGGTCAGTGGGTGCTGGAGACGGCTTGCCGGCAGATCAAAACTTGGGAGTCGGATCCGTTAAGGCAGCATCTGCAATTGTCGGTCAATGTCAGCGCGCGTCAATTCCGCCATCCCGAGTTCGTCCGGCATGTGTTGAATGCGCTGCAGGTTTCTGGCGCCAACCCTAGGAATCTCAAACTGGAACTCACCGAAAGCCTGGTATTGGAAAACCTTGCCGAGGCTATCGCGAAGATGCAGGCTATCAAGCAAGTGGGCGTGCAGTTTGCCATGGATGACTTCGGCACCGGGCATTCCTCGCTTTCGAACCTGAAAAAGCTGCCTTTGGATCAGATCAAGATCGACCAGAGTTTTGTGCGGGATCTGCCCGCCAACCATGATGATGCCGTGATCGTGCAAACCATCATCTCGATGGCCAGGAATCTGGGCATGGAGATCATTGCCGAAGGCGTCGAGACGCAAGCGCAATGTGAGTTTCTTGCAGTGCATGAATGTCGTAATTTCCAGGGCTATCTCTTCAGCAGGCCAGTAGATATCGATGAATTCGAGCGGCTGTTGCTGCGATTTCCTGTTGCCGAACAGGCCGCTCTCACGCATCTAAAGTCTGGCGTTTAGAGCGCCGACGGAACTGCCAGGAATGAGGGCTGTCCATCATTGCTGCCGAGCCGGGCGCATTGGAATGTGGTCGTGCTGTCTAGCCCGAATTGATGAATGAGCTGTTTTACGCTATACTGTTAAGAATTTCGAAGCGGGATGGACGTATGTCCGTCCCGCTTTGCACATCCGCCGCATCCGGCGACAATAGTCAAGCAATACAAGGGGTTAAATCGTGCCGCAAAATACGCCAGCCATTCTCGTACTCGCAGATGGAACCGTGTTTAGAGGCATTGCCATCGGGGCAAGCGGTTCCACGGTCGGTGAGGTGGTGTTCAACACTTCCATGACCGGCTACCAGGAAATCCTCACCGATCCCTCTTACACGGGTCAGATTGTCACCCTGACTTACCCTCACATCGGCAACTACGGTGTCAATACGGAAGACGTCGAATCCGGCAAGGTCTACGCCGCCGGACTCGTTATTCGCGACCTGCCGCTTACCGTAAGCAATTGGCGCGCAGGCATGTCCCTGTCGGACTACCTCAAGACGAGTAATGTCGTCGCTATCGCCGATATCGATACTCGCAAGCTCACCCGCGTTCTCCGCGAAAAAGGCGCCCAGGCCGGTTGTATCATGGCGGGTGAAGTGGATGAGGCCAAGGCGTTGGAACTGGCGCGCAGCTATCCTGGCATGGCTGGTATGGATCTGGCCAAGGAAGTCAGTGTCACCAAGTCTTATGTCTGCGAAGAAGGCGAGTGGAGCCTCGGCGAAGGCTATGCCAAGGCCGGAAATTCCAAGTTCAACGTTGTTGCGTTCGACTACGGCGTCAAGCGCAACATCTTGCGCATGCTGACCTCGCGCGGCTGCAAGGTGACTGTGCTGCCTGCCCAGGCCACGGCGGAAGAGGCGTTGGCGCTCAATCCGGACGGTATTTTCCTGTCCAACGGCCCGGGAGATCCGGAGCCATGTGATTACGCGATCAAGGCGATCAAGACCTTGGTCGATACCGGCATCCCGACCTTCGGTATCTGCCTCGGTCACCAATTGCTGGGCCTGGCTTCTGGCGCAAAGACCGTCAAGATGAAGTTCGGCCACCACGGCGCGAACCACCCGGTGCAGGACGTAGATGACAAGCGCGTGTTCATCACCAGCCAGAATCACGGTTTCGCGGTCGATCCGGCAACTTTGCCTGCCAACGTGCGTGCAACCCATGTGTCGCTGTTCGACGGCAGCCTGCAAGGCATTGCCCGTACCGACAAGCCGGCATTCAGCTTCCAGGGCCACCCTGAAGCCAGTCCCGGCCCGCGCGAAATGAGTTATTTGTTCGATCGTTTCATTGAATTGATGGAAAAACAGCCGAGGACCAAGAGCTGAGAGTGAGCTGTTTTGCGCTCGACTCTCACTTCATAACGCTCGACTAGAACACTATGCCAAAACGTACAGACATCAAATCCATCCTCATCATCGGCGCCGGCCCCATCGTCATCGGTCAGGCCTGCGAATTCGACTACTCCGGCGCTCAGGCCTGCAAAGCGCTGCGCGAGGAAGGCTATCGCGTCATCCTGGTGAACTCCAACCCGGCGACCATCATGACCGACCCGGACATGGCCGATGCGACCTACATCGAGCCGGTGACCTGGCAGATGGTGGAAAAGATCATCGCTGCGGAGCGTCCGGACGCACTGCTGCCGACCATGGGCGGTCAGACAGCGCTGAATTGCGCACTCGACCTGGATCGTCATGGCGTTCTGGCAAAGTACAACGTCGAACTGATCGGTGCTTCCAAGGAAGCCATCGACAAGGCCGAAGACCGTGAGAAGTTCAAGGCTGCGATGACCAAGATCGGCCTCGGTTCCGCACGTTCCGCTGTCGCGCACAGCCTGGAAGAAGCCCTGCAAGTGCAGGCGACCATCGGTTATCCCGCCATTATTCGTCCGTCCTTCACCATGGGCGGCTCCGGCGGCGGTATTGCCTACAATCGCGAAGAATTCATCGCCATTTGCGAACGCGGTCTTGAGGCCTCGCCCACCCACGAGTTGCTGATCGAAGAATCGCTGCTGGGCTGGAAAGAATACGAGATGGAGGTGGTGCGCGACCGCAAGGACAACTGCATCATCATCTGCTCCATCGAAAACCTGGACCCGATGGGCGTGCATACCGGCGACTCCATTACCGTCGCGCCCGCACAGACGCTGACGGACAAGGAATACCAGATCATGCGCGACGCCTCGCTGGCAGTGCTGCGCGAGATCGGTGTCGATACCGGCGGTTCCAACGTGCAGTTCTCGATCAATCCGCAAGACGGCCGCATGATCGTCATTGAGATGAATCCGCGTGTTTCGCGTTCGTCTGCTTTGGCTTCTAAGGCCACAGGTTTCCCCATTGCCAAGGTTGCAGCCAAGCTGGCCGTTGGTTTCACGTTGGATGAGCTCAAGAACGATATTACCGGCGGTGCAACTCCGGCTTCGTTCGAGCCCTCCATCGACTACGTGGTCACCAAGATCCCGCGTTTCGCCTTCGAGAAATTCCCGCAAGCCGATTCCCGTCTCACCACGCAGATGAAGTCCGTGGGCGAAGTGATGGCCATGGGCCGCACGTTCCAGGAATCCTTCCAGAAGGCCCTGCGCGGCCTGGAAGTGGGTGTGGACGGCCTGGATGAAAAGACCACCGACCGCGACTTGATCGAGAAGGAACTCGGCGAGCCCGGTCCTGAGCGCATCTGGTACGTGGGCGACGCCTTCCGCGTCGGCATGAGCGTGGAAGAAGTCCACGATCATTCCAAGATCGACCCGTGGTTCCTGGTGCAGATCGAAGACCTCATCAAGCGTGAAAACGCCCTTAAGGGCCGTGCACTGGGCGACCTCAACAAGGACGAGCTGTTCCAGCTAAAGCGCCGCGGCTTCTCCGACCGCCGTCTGGCCAGGCTGCTCGGTACAGACCAGCATGCCGTGCGTGCCATTCGTCACGCCCTCAACGTTCGCCCGGTCTACAAGCGCGTCGATACCTGTGCGGCCGAGTTCGCGACTTCCACGGCCTACATGTACTCCAGTTATGAAGAGGAGTGCGAGGCCCGTCCGACGGACAAGAAGAAGATCATGGTGCTGGGCGGCGGTCCGAATCGTATCGGCCAGGGCATCGAGTTCGACTACTGCTGCGTGCATGCGGCATTCGCCATGCGCGAAGACGGCTATGAAACCATCATGGTCAACTGCAACCCGGAAACTGTCTCGACCGACTACGACACGTCCGACCGCCTGTACTTCGAGCCGTTGACGCTCGAAGATGTGCTGGAGATCGTCGCCGTCGAGAAACCGGCCGGTGTGATCGTGCAATACGGCGGTCAGACCCCGCTGAAATTGGCGCGCGACCTGGAAAAGGCTGGCGTGCCCATCATCGGCACCAGCCCCGATGCTATTGACCGCGCAGAAGACCGCGAGCGCTTCCAGCAAATGCTGCATGAGCTCACCCTCAAGCAGCCGCCCAACCGTACGGCGCGTACTGAAGAAGAGGCTTTACGTCTCGCGACTGAGATCGGTTATCCGCTGGTGGTGCGTCCGTCCTATGTGCTGGGTGGTCGTGCGATGGAAATCGTGCAGGAACAGGCTCAGCTGGAACGCTACATGCGCGAAGCGGTCAAGGTTTCCAACGATTCGCCGGTATTGCTGGATCGCTTCCTCAACGATGCCAAGGAAGTCGATGTCGACGCGATTTGCGACGGCGAGGACGTGCTGATCGGCGGCATCATGGAACACGTGGAGCAAGCCGGTGTGCATTCCGGCGACTCCGCCTGCTCGCTGCCGCCTTACAGCCTGACCAAGGAAATGCAGGACGAACTGCGCCGCCAGACGGTCGTCATGGCCAAGGCGCTGGGCGTGGTCGGCCTCATGAACGTGCAGTTCGCGATTCAGGGTGAAACGGTCTTCGTCCTGGAAGTGAACCCACGGGCCTCGCGTACCGTGCCATTCGTATCCAAGGCCTGCGGCCTGCAACTGGCCAAGATCGCAGCACGCTGCATGGCCGGTCGTACGCTTAAGGAACAAGGCGTGACCCACGAGGTCGTACCTCCATATTATTCGGTGAAGGAAGCGGTGTTCCCCTTCATCAAGTTCCCGGGTGTCGATACCATTCTCGGGCCGGAAATGAAGTCCACCGGCGAAGTGATGGGCGTGGGTACGACCTTTGCAGAAGCCTTCGTCAAGTCACAGCTCGGCGCAGGTACCAAGCTGCCGTCTTCAGGTCGGGCGTTCATCAGCGTGCGCAAGGAAGATCGCGAAAAAGTGGTCGAGATTGCGCAATCGCTGGTCGGTCTCGGCTTCCAGTTGGTGGCGACCCGCGGTAACGCAGGCGTACTGTCCGAGGCAGGCTTGCAAGTGACACCGGTCAACAAGGTGACGGAAGGTCGTCCGCACATCGTCGACATGATCAAGAACGGCGAAATCAGCTTTATCGTCAATGTGGTCGAAGATAAGCGTGCAGTGCAAGACTCCTACGCTATCCGTCGTTCTGCGTTGCAGCACAAGGTGACCTACTACACCACGCTGGCGGGTGCCAAGGCCGCTTGTGCCGGTATGGCCCACATGCAGGAGCTGACGGTGGAGTCCTTGCAGCACTTGCACAAAAAACTCGCCTAACGATATTATTCAGCATACGAAACCACACCGGCATGACCGGCGTGGTTTCTTCTTTTTTATACGGGAAGTTTTTACTTTTTAGGAACCCAGCAGTGATCAAGATTCCATTGACCGTTAAAGGGGCCGAATTGCTCAAGGCCGAACTCCAGCGCCTGAAGAGCGTGGACCGCCCCGAAGTGATCCAGGCTATCGCGGAGGCTCGGGCCCAGGGTGACTTGTCCGAAAATGCAGACTACGATGCCGCCAAGGAGCGCCAAAGCTTTATCGAAGGTCGCATTGCCGATCTCGAGGCCAAGCTTTCCAATGCGCAAATCATCGATCCCACCCAACTGAATGCTGATGGTCGTTGCGTGTTTGGCGCCACCGTTGACCTGGAAGACCTCGATAGCGGCGACAGCGTCACCTACCAAATCGTGGGTGATGATGAAGCCAATATCAAGCTCGGTAAGATTTCCGTCGGTTCGCCCATTGCCCGAGCACTTATCGGCAAGCATGCCGGCGATATTGCCGAAGTGCAGGCTCCGGGTGGTGTTCGCGAATACGAAGTGCTGGACGTTCGCTACGTCTAGGAGATAGGCGCATGCAAAAACTGGCCGATCATCTCGCTGCGCTGATTGTGGTTGCCTGGGTGGGCGGCTTGTGGGCCGTGGGCTATCTCGTCGCGCCGACCTTGTTTCACACGCTGGGCGATAATCGGCAGTTGGCTGGCTTGCTTGCCGGAAAAATGTTCACCTGGATGTCGTATGTCGGCATCATCTCGGCGTTTTACCTGCTGACGCACCGTGCGGTGCGCCATGGCGGTGCGGCGCTCAAGCAAGGGTTCTTCTGGATTGTGCTAGCCATGTTGCTGCTGACGCTGGCCGGAGAGTTCGGAATTCAGCCGATTCTGGCCAAGCTGAAATCGCAGGCCGGGGCGGTGGATGTGATGCAAAGCATTTTTGCCGACCGCTTCCGTACCTGGCATGGGGTTGCCAGCATCGGCTATCTGATTGAAAGCCTGCTGGGCGTGGCGCTGGTGCTAAAAGAACGTTAGTTCTTGGGCAGGACGATCTTCGGTTCCTTGGCGGGACGATAGATCACCAACTGCTTGCCGATGTGCTGAACTTGCGCTGCACCCAGTTGTTCGCAGATTTCTTCATAAAGTTGAACCCGCAACTCGCGTTCGTCGCCGGCGACCTTGATCTTGATGAGTTCGTGCGCGGTGAGGCTGCGGTCGATTTCCTTGAGCACGGTTTCCGTGAGGCCGTTGTTGCCGATCATCACGACGGGGTTGAGGTCGTGGCTCGCAGAGCGCAAAAAGCGCACTTGTTTCGAATTGAGCGTTAGCATATGTATCTGATTTTCAAAGGACCGCATTCTAGCAAATGAAGCGTAGCCGCACCAGCAAAGCTTGGATGCAGGAGCATCTGAGCGACCAGTTCGTCAAGCGCGCCAATCAGGAAGGCTACCGCTCGCGCGCCGCCTACAAGTTAATGGAGCTGGATGACAAAGATAAATTGATTAGACCGGGAATGGCCGTTGTCGATCTCGGTGCAGCGCCCGGCAGTTGGTGCCAGGTGGTCGTGGAACGGCTCAAGGGCAAGGGGCGCGTGTTCGCGCTGGACCTTCTTGAAATGCATCCTATGCATGGCGTCGAATTCATCCAGGGCGACTTTACCGAGGACGCGGTGCTGCAACAGCTGGAAAATTTGCTCGGAGAGCAGCCGGTAGACCTTGTTATTTCCGATATGGCCCCCAACATGAGTGGCATGAGCGTCATCGACCAGGCGCGCTCCATGCACCTGGCCGAGCTGGCGCTGGATTTTGCTCAACATTGGTTGAAACCGGGCGGAAACTTTTTGGTCAAAGTTTTCATTGGCAGCGGCTTCGAGGAGTTGGTCAAAACAATGAAGCCGCAATTCGACAAAGTCGTCATTCGCAAACCCAAGGCCTCACGTGATCGCAGTGCCGAAACCTACCTGCTGGGGCTCGGTGCCAAGCGCGATGGGAAAACTGGCGTTTAACGGGCAATCGTATAGAATGGAAGCGCGTTAATACGCGAAATCTTTAGGAATTTCAATGAACAACATCCTCAGAAACATCGCAATCTGGCTCCTGGTGGCTCTGGTGCTGATGACCGTGTTCAATCAGTTCGGCGGGCAGCACAGCAACGAGACGCAACTGGTCTACTCGCAGTTCATCGACGAGGTCAAGAACCGCAACGTTTCCAAGGTTTCCATCGAAGGCCACGTCCTGCATGGCGTGAGCAACGACGGCAAGCGTTTCACCACCTACGCCCCGACCGACCCATGGCTGGTGTCCGATCTGTTGAAATACGGCGTTGTCGTGGAGGCGAAGCCGCAGGAAGAGCCGTCGATGTTGATGAGTATCTTCGTCTCGTGGTTCCCCATGCTGCTATTGATCGGCGTTTGGATATTCTTCATGCGCCAGATGCAGGGCGGGGGACGCGGCGGGGCGTTCTCATTCGGCAAGAGCAAGGCGCGACTGTTGGATGAGGACAACAACCAAGTCACTTTCGCCGACGTTGCCGGTTGCGACGAGGCCAAGGAAGAAGTCAGCGAGTTGGTCGATTTCCTGCGCGACCCCACTAAATTCCAGAAACTCGGCGGTCGTATTCCGCGCGGCGTATTGATGGTCGGTAACCCGGGGACCGGTAAGACACTGCTTGCGCGTGCCATTGCTGGCGAAGCCAAGGTGCCGTTCTTCAGCATATCCGGTTCAGACTTCGTCGAAATGTTCGTCGGTGTCGGTGCAGCCCGGGTACGTGACATGTTTGAGCAAGCCAAGAAAAGTGCGCCCTGCATCATCTTCATCGATGAAATTGACGCGGTTGGTCGCCAGCGCGGAGCCGGCCTCGGCGGCGGTAACGACGAACGCGAACAGACACTCAACCAATTGCTGGTCGAGATGGACGGCTTTGAGGGCAGCGTGGGCGTGATCGTCATTGCTGCGACCAACCGTCCCGACGTGCTCGATCCCGCCTTGCTGCGTCCTGGCCGTTTCGACCGCCAAGTCGTGGTGCCGCTGCCCGATATCCGCGGCCGCGAGCAAATTCTGCTGGTACATATGCGCAAGGTACCGATCGATGCCGACGTCAAGGCCGACATCATCGCCCGCGGTACGCCTGGCTTCTCAGGTGCTGACCTTGCCAACCTCGTGAACGAGGCTGCCTTGTTCGCTGCCCGCGGCAACAAGCGCGTGGTGGATATGGAAGACTTCGAACGCGCCAAGGACAAGATCATGATGGGTGCCGAGCGCCGCAGCATGGTCATGAACGACGAGGAAAAGCGCAATACGGCTTACCACGAGTCCGGCCACGCCATCGTCGCCAAGACCCTGCCGAAGTCCGACCCGGTGCACAAGGTCACCATTATTCCGCGCGGCCGGGCCTTGGGTGTGACCATGCAACTGCCGACGGAAGATCGCTATTCTTACGACCGCGTATTCCTGCTTAGCCGCATTGCCGTGCTGTTCGGGGGCCGCATCGCGGAAGAGCTGTTCATGAATCAGATGACGACCGGCGCTTCCAACGACTTTGAGCGTGCAACGCAAATGGCGCGGGATATGGTCACCCGTTACGGCATGTCTGACAAGCTGGGCCCCATGGTCTACGGCGAGAACGAAGGTGAAGTATTCCTCGGCCGTTCGGTGACGACGCACAAGAACATGTCGGAAGCCACCATGCAGCAGGTCGATGCGGAAATCCGCCGCATCATCGACGAGCAATATGGTCTTGCCCGCAAGATCCTCGAGGATAACCGCGACAAGGTCGAAGCCATGGCCAAGGCGCTGCTGGAGTGGGAAACCATTGATGCCGAACAGATCGACGACATCATGGCCGGCCTGCCTCCGCGTCCGCCCAAGCCCACGCCGATGAGCAGCGTGCCGCCGTCCGACAATAATAGCGGTTCTGCCGGTGCAGTTGCCGCCAAGCCGACGACGCGCCCTGCACAAGAACTTTAATCCTTAACTTCCAGAAGCCGATGGCGAGCCGCTAGAATAGAGCGCTCGCCATTTGCTTTTTCTGCACATGATTTTTCACTGCGGCCATTATCAACTCGACTTGTCCACACCTAAGGTAATGGGCATCGTCAACGTGACACCGGATTCCTTCTCGGACGGCGGACAGCATGCCAGCGTCCAGGCAGCGATTGCGCATGGCATGAGGTTGGTCGAGGAGGGCGCAGACATTCTCGATATCGGCGGGGAGTCCACCCGACCCGGTGCCGATCCCGTCTCATTGGAAGAAGAGCTGCGTCGCGTCATCCCGGTGATCGAAGGCCTGTCTAATAGAGTCGACGTGCCGATATCGATCGATACCTACAAGCCCGAAGTCATGAAGGCGGCCATCGCGGTAGGTGCGGATATCATCAATGACATCTGCGCCCTGCAGGAACCGGGAGGCCTCGAAATTGCCGCCGCCAGCAACGCAGGCATTTGCCTCATGCACATGCAGGGTACGCCCCAGACCATGCAGGCCGAGCCGTACTACGACAACGTGGTGGAAGAAGTGAACACTTTCTTGCTCCAACGTGCTGAAGCCGCCTTGGCGGCGGGCATTCCGCGCGAACGCATCATGTTGGATCCCGGTTTCGGCTTTGGTAAGCGCAGCGTGCACAACATTGCGCTGCTGCGTGAAATGCCATCGCTCTGCGCGTTGGGATATCCCGTGCTGGCCGGTCTTTCGCGCAAGTCGGTGTTGGGGCGGATCACCGGTAATCGGGTGGAAGACAGGATACCGGCGAGCGTAGCCGCCGCCGTGGTGGCTGCGATGAAAGGGGCGCGAGTACTGCGCGTGCACGACGTGCGTGAAACCAAAGACGCCTTGGCGGTCGCGGCGACCGTGTTGTAAGTCTAGAATTCAAAGAAGATCATTCAAGAAGCAAACGATGACAAGAAAATATTTCGGTACCGACGGTATACGCGGCAAAGTGGGAGAAGGCCCGATTACGCCTGAATTCGTCATGCGTTTGGGCTATGCCGCCGGCAAGGTGTTGTGCGGACTTGACTACCATCTGGGACAAGGCGAGCACCCAGCCGTATTGATCGGCAAGGACACGCGCATTTCCGGCTACATGCTGGAATCCGCTCTGCAAGCCGGATTATCCGCCGCGGGTGTCGACGTGCTGCTCACCGGCCCGATGCCGACGCCTGCCGTCGCCTATCTGACGCGTGCACTACGCGCACAGGCTGGCATTGTCATTTCTGCATCGCACAACCCGTTCGAGGATAACGGCATCAAGTTCTTCTCGGCTGACGGCACCAAATTGCTCGACGGTATCGAGAAACAGATCGAAGCCGAGCTTGATCGCCCCATGCAAATCAAGCCCTCGGCACAACTCGGCAAAGTGCGTCGCATCAATGATGCAGCAGGCCGTTACATCGAATTCTGCAAGAGCACTTTTTCTAACGCGCTCGACCTGCGCGGCAAGAAGATCGTGCTTGATTGCGCTCACGGCGCGACCTATCACATCGCCCCGCATGTCTTTCACGAGTTGGGGGCCGAGGTGATGAGCATCGGTGTCAAGCCGGACGGCTTGAACATCAACGACAACGTTGGCTCCACGCATCCGGCTACCTTGATACAGGCCGTGCTCGACTATCAAGCGCAGCTGGGTATCGCTTTCGACGGCGATGGCGACCGTGTGGTCATGGTGGATGCGCAGGGTAATATCCTCGACGGCGATCAACTGCTCTATCTTATTGCTGCGCATCGCCAGCGTAGCGGCAAGCTGCAAGGCGGGGTAGTCGGTACGCTGATGAGTAACCTCGGCTTCGAGCATGCGCTGGGACGACTCGATATTCCCTTTGTTCGCGCCAAGGTGGGCGACCGTTACGTGCTGGAACTGCTCAACGAAAAGGGTTGGCTGCTCGGCGGGGAAAACTCCGGCCACATCATTTGCCTCGATAAGCATACGAGCGGGGATGGTATCGTCGCTGCGTTGCAGGTGCTGGAGGCCATGTGCGAAACCGGGAAATCACTTCAAGCGCTCCTGTCCGATCTCACCATGTACCCGCAAGTGCTGGTCAACGTGAAGGTGGCGGGGCGTATCGACCTGGACAATCATGCTGCCATTCAGGCCGCCGTCACAGAGGCGGAAAGCCAGTTGGACGGCCGTGGCCGCGTGCTGCTGCGTGCATCCGGAACCGAGCCCAAGATCCGGGTGATGGTGGAGGGGCAAGAGCGTACCCTGGTCGAAGGCCTGGCCGATCGTATTGCCGAGGCAGTGCGTGCCGCTTGCTAGTCGTGCTTCATCAAATAAAAACAAAAGCTTAACAATAATTCCATAATCCCATGCCAAGCTGGCTGCATGGGAAATCAAGCACTCCACCCCATTCGCCACCGCATGGGGCATTACGTCAGCCACCTGGGCGAGTTCGACCTCGCGCTGTGTGTCCGCTTCAACCGTTCCAGCCGCCGCGTATGGGTCCGCCAGCTATTCTGCATCGTAAGCAAGCTGGGCGACGGATGGTTCTGGTATGTGGTCATCATGGGCATTCTGCTGTCGCAGCAATTGGAAGGCTTGACGGCCAGCCTGCATATGATCGCCGCCGGCCTGACGGGCACATGGATGTACAAATCGATTAAGGGCAAGGCTTCGCGTCCGCGTCCGTTTGAAGTTGAACAAGCGATTTCTCTGGGCATGCCACCGCTGGACCGCTTCAGCTTCCCTTCCGGCCATACCCTGCATGCCGTCGTGTTCACCATGGTCGCGCTGGAGTATTACCCGGTACTGGCCTGGCTACTGATTCCGTTTACCTTCCTGGTAGCGGCTTCCCGCGTCGTGCTGGGCTTGCACTACCCCAGCGATGTCTTGGCTGGCGCCATCATCGGCGCGGTCATCGCCCAGATTTCCTTCCTGTTCTGAGCCAGCGGCCCCGTGCCGTAAGGGTGGATGGGCTGGGGATGCCGTGTTTGCAAGTGCATCAAACACTGTTGCCTCAAGCGTGCCTGCCAGGATCGATCCTTGATTTGCGGATCGGCCTCCCACAAGGGCTGCAGGCCAGATAGCAGGCGCTCTATGTGCGAAAGCAGGGTTTGCGTATGGGATACGTAGTAAACGAAATGCTCGAACACTCGCTTGTCCAACAGCAAGGCGGCGCGATAGAGCGTCTGCGGCAGCCTGAGCAGGCGCAGCAGCCTATCTGCGTGTTCTAGTTTCCACAGGGCGCGCGCCACCCGCCACGGCTGGCAGCGGAAGCCGCGGGAGAGAAAGGCGGTAAGCACAGTTCGGTGCTGCCGCAGTAACCGGTGCGGTGTCGTATCGGTCAGGGGTGCCAAATGTGCATCGGCTGCCCATTCCGAACAGATATGCGTGAGCATCGAGGTTTCTAGCCACATGGCTTCATGGGCCGGCACGAAATGGTTGTGGGCCACTATGTCGACATACAAGTGACTGGCGTAGCCGATGGCAATGGCTAAGTCTTCGTCGCTGTGGGCGCTGCTCAATAAATGCCGGCATTGCTCCCATTGGTGCGTGTGGCGGAAGGTCGGGGATACGAGGGCCAAGTCGGGCAGACACGCGCCCGCCATGACCAACTCTGGGAAGCGCTGGACGGCTCGTCGCAGGTTGGGGTCGAGCAAAGGCAAGGTCCAGACCAGCCATTGGGCGAAATAAACATGCGTCATCAACCCCCAGGCATGTGCATCAAGGCTGTGCAGGGCCAGCGGGGCGAGCCAAGCGAAGCGGACCAGTTGCTTTTGCATGACGCACAGTCTCGATACTGTTCATGAAGCCGCCATGACAGCCTCGTGATCTTATGATGACAGTGCCTCGCACGATGAGGATTGTTATACTTCGCCGGATAACAATTTTGAAAGCTCGCAATGGAAAGCCCTTTCAAAGGTAAAACCGGCCTCGTCCGGCTGTGGAACGCGCTGCATTATTCGCTTGAGGGCTACAAGGCCGCCTTCCGGCACGAGGATGCCTTCCGTCAGGAAGTGCTGATGGCGGTCATCTTGATTCCCTTGGGGCTGTATCTAGGCAAGACCGGCGTCGAGCGTGCCTTGCTGGTGGCCAGCGTGCTGCTGGTGATGATGGTGGAGTTGCTCAATTCCGCCGTTGAGGCGACGGTTGACCGGATTTCTTTGGAAAACCATGCTCTGGCCAAGCGCGCCAAGGATATCGGCAGCGCCGCCGTGCTGACCAGCCTGACGTCTCTCGTCGCCGTGTGGGGGCTCATCCTGATCTCGCGCTGAGGCGCTGACATGTTGCTGTCATGATGGCTGCCTACCATACCGTGAATTCCACTCACGGATCAGGCAGCCATGAAAATCCTGTTCGTCTCCGACGTTTATTTTCCCCGCATCAACGGCGTTTCCACTTCCATCCAGACGTTTCGACATGAACTGCGTGAGCGCGGTCACGTCGTTCATCTGATCGCTCCTGATTACTACATGCCGAGCGACGACGAAAGCGACATCCTGCGCGTGCCATCCCGAAGTTTGCCGATGGATCCGGAAGATCGCCTGATGAAATATTCCTGGGTGATAAAACACTTGCCGAGGCTGCGCGCAGAGAACTACGATCTCGTGCATGTCCAGACGCCTTTTGCTGCGCACTATCTCGGGCTCAAGCTGGGGCGCACGCTGGGTATTCCTTGCGTCGAGACCTATCACACCTTTTTCGAGGAATACCTTTACCACTACATTCCGTTCCTCCCCAAAAGTGTGCTGCGTTTCGCGGCGCGTGCTTTCTCGCGTCATCAAGGCAATGCGCTGGACGGTATGGTCGTGCCTTCGCGGCCCATGCTTGATGTACTGAGAAAGTATGGAGTGAATGCCAACGCCGAGATTATCCCCACCGGACTGCGACCGGAAAGCTTCAATCTGGGAGATGGTCCGGCATTCAGAAAGCGCTACGGAATTTCCCAGGAACGCCCGGTCATGCTGTTCCTGGGACGAGTCGCCCATGAAAAAAACATCGGATTCTTATTGCAGGTAGTGCAGGCGGTGAAGGCGCGGATTCCCGATGTCCTGTTGTTGATTGCAGGCGAAGGGCCGGCGCGTGAGGGGCTGGAACGTGAAACGGAAGCGCTGGGGTTGTCCGGAAATGTTCAATTCATCGGCTATCTTGACCGCCATACGGAACTCAATGACTGCTATCGTGCAGCCGATGTATTCGTGTTCTCATCGCGGACGGAGACGCAGGGCCTAGTGCTGCTCGAGGCCATGGCTCAAGGCGTGCCAGTCGTCTCCACTGCGGAAATGGGCACCAAGGACGTACTCAAGGATGGTTACGGCGTTTGGATCGCCGAGGAACAAGTGAATGACTTTTCCGAGAAGGTAGTACGCTTGTTGGAGGACGATGCCGCTCGCGGAGCCTTGAGCCTTGCAGCCGGACACTATGCCCGCCACTGGTCTGCCGGGAGCATGGCAGAAAAAATGCTCGACTTTTATCAAGCGCTGCAAATGCAATCCATGGTAGCCAGCTACCAGCCGGGCTAGAAGCGACGGTTCAATCGAACAGAGAAAGCAACTCGGCAGAAAACGCTGCCGAATACTTGATCAACGCCTAGATCGAATTTTGGCACTTTTTTTGTCCTTGGCTAGATGCACTGTCTGGTCTCTGGAACCGGCATGCCTTCTCGTTAGGATACCCCTCAGATAATTCCCAATATTAAAAATACAGCATCTTTGATAGACTCCCTCAAAAGAGCAAAAACCATTAATTTCCCGCATAGCGGGCAGGTGAGTCGTAGCTTTTTAGAATAAGAGATAACTACCCCAGATATGGCCTCAAGGTCGCCACTTTCGCTACTCCGAATTTACCTGCGCTTTGCGGCCGTCCTGCTGGTGATGGTCTTGTTCCCCGCCGCAGGGTATGCGGCATTTCCTGCGGTACTCCAGGGACAATGGTTCCAGATCAATGCCGATCAGGCATGTCATGGAGCGCTCATTCCGAGTGGTGGACAGCCTGTTGCCGGGAAAATTGCTCCCACTGGCGGATGCTTCGTCATGCAGGCAGACATTGCCTTGGATCAGGGTGGCCGTTATGTCATCGATTTCAAGAACTCCAGCGTCATCGGCTATTTCCGTCACGAGATTTATAACGACAGCGGCCAATTGTTGGCCAGGTTGGAAGGCGGCATTCAGAACAATGCCGAAAATCCGTTTTTCCTGCGGCACGGACGGGAAATCGACCTCACGCCAGGCCGCTACCGTGTCTTGACCTTGCTGGATTCGCCTTTCTTCTTGGCCCAGCCCCAGCCTTATATCGATACATCCAGCCATTACCAGCAAAGTATCATGCCTGGCAACGCGCTGGTGCTGATGTGCATGGGGGTGTTCATGGGCCTGGGGGTCTACTATGCCGCGCTTGCGGTGGTGCGACGCCGATTGGCAGAAGGCATGTACACCTTGTTCATCCTCGGTAACCTGCTTTATAACGGCACCGCCTTGCTGGTGTATCCGCAGCTGTTCGGCATGCACTGGTTTTATCTCATCAGCCTGCCGATCCTGTTCTCCAACTGTGCCTATATCTTCTTCGTCATGGGCCTGCTGGAGATCAACAAGCAATCCCATGCCCGGCTTTATCGCGCCGGCATCGCGATATTGAGCGTCCTGAGCCTGTTTATCCTGATGGCATGGTTTAAACCGAATTGGTCGCTCGAGCTCGATCGTTATGGGGTGGGACTTTTCCTCACTTACGGCCTGACTGCCGGTATCGTACGTGCTCGACAGGGGCATCCTTCGGCGCGCATCTATCTCATCGCTATCGCTGCATTTTTCATTCTGGGTACGGCGGCTATTTCACAAGCTCGATTCGATGCCATGTATACCTTGTATATCGAGCATTTGGGGCTGGGTGCCGTGGCCGTAGAAGTGGTCCTGCTGGCGCTGGTGCTTTCCTACCAATTCGCCCAGTTGCATCGCGACAAGGAGTTTGCGCTGGCGAGAGTGGAGCACAGTACGCGCATTGCCTATACGGATGCATTGACCGGATTGCCGAATCGCTACGTTCTAGAGCTTGAACTGGAGCGGTTGCCGTCGCATGGGAGCCTGACATTCATCGATTTGGATGGGCTCAAGCACTACAACGACCAATACGGTCACGAGCGCGGCGACGACTTGCTGCGCAGTTTTTCCAGCCACTTGGCCGAGCGTCTCAACCGTCGGGCCAACCTGCATCGTCTGGGGGGCGATGAATTCGCCATTACTTGCCATGACGGCGATCTGACCTGGGTGGAAAACATGATTGCCGAAGCCGTATCCCGCATGCAGTTGGCCGGTTACGAATTTGCCGGCGCGAGTAGCGGTTCGGTGCATGTGCACGAATGCCCAAGCCGCAAAGAACTCAAGCATACGGCAGATACCCGCATGTACGAGAACAAGCGGCGGCGGCAAAACCGCGACCGGTAGCGCGACAGCACGGGTGATCCCGACTTCGTCACCACCGGCCGCTTTGATGGCATCGACTTTAAAAGGGAGAAAAAATGCAAAAAAAGCGTCTGGATGTCGGCATGCTGTGGCCGGTGTTGGCCTTGATCCTCGTTCCGTTGGCCATGGCTTGGTTGGCTTATCCATCACATCTTCCGCCA
The DNA here is from genome assembly GCF_003112435.1 of Novimethylophilus kurashikiensis. GTDB lineage: Bacteria > Pseudomonadota > Gammaproteobacteria > Burkholderiales > Methylophilaceae > Novimethylophilus > Novimethylophilus kurashikiensis. Next base: position 73,232 of record NZ_BDOQ01000003.1, on the reverse strand, counting down.
GGCTTCGGGATATTTCCGCCGGCGTTCGTCGCAGCGCCTCCCGGCTTTAGCCTTCCTATATTCATCCTCATAGCGCTTGCGGAGGCTGCTGTCGCGGTGTTCCTGTTGTTTCCGTCCTGGTTCGGGTTCAAGCCGGTAACTCCGGCACCCATGCCGCAAAAGGCCAAGCTGCCGGTTTGGTTCTGGATAGGTGCGGCGGCAACGCTATTTTTCTGGTGGTTGATGTGGAAACGTGTCACCCCTTTCGGCGATCTCGTCTATTACGCTTTTTCTCCGCTTTGGTGGGGCTTCATCCTCACGCTGGACGGGTTGGTCTATCGACGTGCCGGCGGCAAGTCCTTGCTGGCGTCTAAACCGAAGACCTTGCTGATCAGCGCGATGGTATCCATCGGCGGCTGGATTTTTTTCGAATACCTCGATTATTTCGTGCTCGGCAATTGGTACTACCCCAACGGTCACATGCCGGAGCTCAGTCATGCCAAGATCGTCGTGTTGTTCCTGATCGCCTATACGACGGTATGGCCGGCATTGTTCGAGTGGTATAACTTATTAAATACGTTCCCTACATTGGTCGCTCGCTACGCCAATGGGCCTAAGCTGTCTTTGCCTGGAAATCTGATGCTTTGGGGAGGTCTGGCATCCGTTGCTGCCATGGTGTTCTTGCCTTACCCGCTGTTCTGGGTGATGTGGATCGGGCCGCTTGCGGTGTTCGCGGGGATGCTGATCAGCAACAATCTACCATCACCCTTTGCAGCACTGGCGCAAGGTAATTGGAGTCCTATGCTGTTGATCGCGTTGGGCTCCCTGTTCAATGGATTCTTCTGGGAATTCTGGAATTGGTGCAGTGCCAACCCTAATCCCTTGCCTGCCACTAACCCTAACTACTGGATTTATGACATTCCATACGTCAATGTGATCCATATTTGTGCCGAGATGCCGCTCCTCGGTTTTGCCGGATACCTGCCTTTTGGCATCCTGGTCTGGGTTCTGTTTATTTGGGCTGGCGAAGTATTCGGGTTCGACAGCGATATTACGCTGGATTAAATCTCTCACCCTGCCGCCGCTTACCAGCGGCGGCTCACCATGAAGTGCAGGAACAGCGCTTCGTTTCTTAGCTGGGCATCCGAGCCAAAAATCGGCAGATCGCTATTGGTGTAATTAACCTTCACCCTGGGGTCGTACTCCAGGCCGCCGGTAAAAGTCCATTCCGGTGACCAACGGTAGGCTGCGCCCAGCGTGATGTGATGTTCGAGGATGCCCGCCAGTTGGGGCGTTGTGTGCTTCTTGGGGATCGGGTTCTGGCCGTAGTTGTAGCCGGCGTATAGCGTCGTCTTGTCATCCAGCGTATAAGCCAATCCCGTTGCGATGACCCATTGGTTTTTCCAGTCCATGGTCGCCGATTGCGGGGGAAGGCTGGCCGGAGCAAGCGGGTTGTCGGGATTGCTGACGCGAAGTGTGCTTGTTCCTAGGGCGTCAGCCCAGTTAATCCAATTCAGCTTGAGCGAAAGCAGCCAGTTTTCATTCGGCTTGAAAGCGGCACCGAAGGCGATTTCGCGCGGCAGGGCAAAGCCGTGGATGCTGACGTCACGGTAGGTCACGTTCCCTACCTTGAAATAATCGCCGCTCAACGGCAAATCCGTCTTCTCGGTATAGGCCGCACCCAGCGTGAGGTTGGGCGAGACGCGATACTGCGCGCCCAGCTTGAAGCCGACATTGAGCGCACTGGCATCCTGGAGGTCGAAGCCCCCCGGCGTATGCTTGAATACCTCTTCATCGAGCGAGGCATAAACGATAGCCAGGCTGGCACCTAGCGAGAGGTTGTCGGTGACCTGGCAACCCATGCCTGGCGTGACCTTGGCAATGCCGAATAGCGAGGAAAACGTATCCTTGGTACCGGCAAACGTCTTGAGGCTATTGAACACGCCGCCCGCGCCACCTTGGGCAAACAGCCCGATGCCGGCCGTACATGGCAGGCTTTCCAGCGATCGTGCATAACCGCCGCCGCCCAACAGGGTGTACTGGTTGGATGCAGATTCGTTATTGCCGAACTGGTCCTTATGGGCGAGATCAATCGTCCTCAGGATGGAGCCGAATACGTCGAGTGCCTGACCGTTGATTTGCGTCAATCCTGCCGGGTTGGTGTTGAGCGCGCTGGTATCGCGCGCCACAGCTACATCGGCACCGCCCATCAAGGTGGACTCTGCACCGAAACCGATCAGGTTGAAGCCGTTGGTAGCGTAGGCGGGAAAGCTGGCGAGAAGCGGGAGAATGAAGGCTGCGAGCGCTGCCGATCCGGATCGCTGCGTGAGGCGCGTCGAGAAAAACAAAATCGGAACCCCCTAAATTAGACTGAGCTGTATTTTTTAGTAGTTTCCCACAAGTGGCTCAGGCGTGTCTGTAGGTGGATTCCTATTAGATGTATTTTTTATAATGTTTATTAACGACTTGTTTAATTCAAACCCTGATATTTGATCTCGCTGTAAATGCGCCATTTGGTGTTGGGGCAGCCCTGCTGGAAACGCTTGAAAACCTCGGTGTTTCCCGTCAGCGTATCGATGACTTTGCGATCCCAAGCCAGTACTTGATATTCCAGGGCTTCAAGAAAATGTGCGAGTTCTTGTACGACGTTCATCTTCCCTTTCTCCTTTCACAATGCAGCAATTGAATCAAGCCGTAGCCAGATCGACGGCTACGGGGCGGAAATCGAGTGCGGAAAAGTCGTCATGCACGCCTTCGCCGAACTCGAGAATGGTGTCGTCCTCTTCGTCATGGAACCAGTTGAGGATGACGCGGTTGCTGGTGCAGGCGGTTTCGTTAAGCAACTCGAACATGCTGTAGAGCATCTTGGTCGCCGCGCTGTTGAAATAGGTCAGCCTGAAATTGATGTGGATTTCCTGGCCGTCAACACCCCGTAAATACCCTTCGAGCGCAGAAAGCAGTGGCTGGAAAAAATCGGCTGCATTTTCGGGATAGGCTTCGCCGGTCAGCGTCAGTTCGTGGCTGGAGAAGCGAAAATCCACTTCAGGCGAATGTGCGGTGCGTGCGAGGTATAAGTCGTTCATGGCAGGTCCTTTATACGGTGGCTTTCAGGTAGAAATAGGCGACATCGCGGTTTTCGGGCATCTCGACCAGCGAGTACTCGATAGGCTCGCTGGCATCGCGGGCCAAGGTGAGAAACCCCAGTCCTGCGCCCTTGCTGACGGTGTCGCCGCTGTGGTCGGCCTTGAGTTGCTCGCGGTAGGCTTGTTTGATTTGATCCAGCGTCATGGCCTGCAACGGTTCGATCTTGTCGCGAATGCGCTGGATATGGCGGCTTTCGACCAGGTTGCCGCACACGATGTAGAACTTGTCGCCCTGCTTGCCGACGGCCACGGCGCCGACCCTCTGGGCATTGGTCCCCGGTACCGGCGGTGAGTAGTGCAAGGCGTTCTGCACCATTTCGATGAAACTGGAAAACAGCTTTCTGGCTTTTGGGCCACCAGTATCCTGGCTTTCCAGGCGCTGCTTGAGCGCATCGCCCATGGTGGCGATCACGTTCTGGGACAGGTCGCCGTTGTAGTAGAACAGCACGCCGTTGAAATCGGCGGTATTGCGGAACACGCTGAACAAATCGAGTTGCATGGATTGATCTTTTTCTAAGTTAAATGCAGGTTCTGGGTTGAATGCGATTCGGGTTAAATACGAAATCCCAGCAGGCTCACGTCGTCGCGGCGCCGCTGCTTGCCCTGGTAGGTGTAGAAGGCCTGCATGATGCGTTCCTTCTGAGCCACCAACGGCAGCTCGCTGTTTTCTACCAGTAGATTGCAAAAGCGTTTTTTGCCGAACGCTATGTCCTTGGTGCCGCCGATCTGATCGATGATGCCGTCCGTGGTGAGGTACACGCGCATGCCTTTGGAGAGCGCGATTTCCTTGTTGGTCCAGGTATAGTCCATCGGGGTGTCGACATAACCCACACCCTTGCGGTCGCCCTCGATGACGGTGACTTCAGTCGCGCCGTTTTCCAGGGTAAAGAGCGGCGTCTTGGCGCCGGCATAAATCAGCTTGCAGGATTCCACCCAGCAAAATGCCGTATCCATCCCGTCGTCCGATTGTTCCTTGTCCGGACTATGGGCGAAGCGCTGGCCTTCAATCGGCACGATGTTGTGTTCGCCGATCTGGCCCAGGGCGATCTTGACCTTGCGGTTCATCATTGCCAGCGCTCCAGCTGGGTCGCGACGGTTGTCCTCGAGCAGGATGTGATCGAGGAAAGACGCCATGATCAAGGTCATGAATGCGCCGGGCACACCATGACCAGTGCAGTCGATCAAGGCGATAAAAAAGCCATCCTCGAATTTCTTGCAGAAGTAATAGTCGCCGCCGACCTTGTCGCGCGGTTCCCAATGAATGAAGTAGTCGTGCAGCGCCGCTGCCATGTCCTCGCGCGAGGCGCGCAAGAAGGATTTCTGGATGACGCTTGCGTAGTTGATGCTCTCCATCACCAGGCGGTTTTTCTCGGCCTGCAGGTGGGTCACGATCTTCACCAAGTCTTCGCCGGTGCCGACGCCCAGGTATAACCCCGCATCGTCGGTGATCACGAACCCGTCGTTGAGCGTCTTGCCGCCGGCGCCGACGACCTTGAAGCTCAACTCCTGGATACTCATGTGCTCCGATACTACGAGCGGCTGCTTGTCCATGAAGGCGATGCAGCTCTTGCGGCCGAACAACTCGCGGCGAAACGGCTTGGCAATGCCGTCCATGAAGATGTTGCGGTTGATGAGCCCGATGGGCAGGCCGTTTTCCACGACCGGGAGACTGACGACATCAGAGCGCTCGCTCAAGAGCTGCATGACTTCGTCGTTGGTTTGGTGCGGGGCTACCGTGGGTGCTTCGCGCAACAGGCTGCGCGCAATGTATTCAGATTCGATTTCGCTCAATCCCGCCCGGGATTCGGCGATGGCAGCAGGGCTTAACATGTGCTTGGACTCTTTCTTGTCAGGATGAGCAAGAGTAAGACGCGGCTGTTAAGGCGACATGTCGTTTACATGATGGTTTTGTGTCAGGAAATCCCTACTTCAGATTAGAGAATCTGAAAAAAGCCACCATGTCGTGCAATTGGGATGAACGTTCAGCCAATTCATGCATGGCGTGGCGAGTGGCATCGATCTGTGTGGAGCCGGAGGCCGAGGTACGCGCCACGGTGTCGATGGTGAGCACGATGCCGCCCATCGCATGGGCCTGCTGCTCGGTGGCCTGAGCGATTTCCGACATCATCGTACTTACGGCTTCCACGGCCTGGTCGATTTCCATCATCAGACCGCCGATGGCCTCGCCCTGAGCGGCGCTGCGGCGTGCTTCTTCCTGGGCGATGTGGATTTTCCCCAGGGTTGCCTGCGTTTTCTGCTGCACCACTTGAACTGCGGAGGTAATGTCGGCAGTCGACGTCGCTGTGCGTTCCGAAAGCTTGCGCACTTCGTCGGCTACGACTGCGAAGCCGCGCCCAGCTTCGCCTGCACGTGCCGCTTCGATCGAAGCATTCAGCGCTAGCAGGTTGGTTTGCTCGGCGATATCACGAATGATGTTGCTCACGCTGCCGATGCGTTGCATGGCGGCGTCGAGTTCCGACATGGTTTGTGTAAGTTCGCTCACCGTGCCGTCCAAGTGCCGGAGCATGGCAATCGTCTCCTCGCCGGTCTGCTTGCCGGCCTTGATGCGTTCCCGCGTACGTCTGGTTTCGGCTGATGCATTGCCGGAGCTTTGTGCGATGTCGTTGGCGATCTTGCCTACGGCCTCGATAGCCACGCTGACTTCTTGTGCTTTTTCAGCCTGGACCCGCGCGCTGGCGCTGACGCCGGTGGCCATTTCTGCGACTTGGTTGGCCGCACCTGAGGTTTGTGCCGTGGTGTCGCTGGCATTGCGCAGTACGTCTTCCATCCGTGCAACAAAACTGTTGATGGCTCGCGCCATCTGGCTGATTTCATCATCCCCCTGCGCCGGAATGCGTTGCCCCAGATCGCCTTGCTGCAAGTGCTGGGTCGCCAGGTTAAAGGCCTCGACGCGTAAGCGCAGGCTACGGTTGAAGCGCAGTTGGAAAACACCGATCAGTACGCCAGAGACTAGCAGCGGTAGCAGTACTACCCATAGCACGCGTTGCACTTGCGAGGTGATGGCAGCTTTTGCGCTGGCTTCCAACGTGTGGTTGTCGGCAATGGTTTGGTCAAGCAGCCCGATTATCGGTTCCAGGTCGGATTTATAGAGCGCATCGGGAATCTGCAGCGCATCTTCCGGGTTCTCGGTCGCAATGCGGATAGCGTCTGAAAATCCCTTGCGATAGTTCGACCAGTGCTCCAGTACAGGCTTGGCTTGAGGTTGAGGCAATTGACCAAGGCTGGTGCGGATATGCTGGTCGATTTGGGCAAGCTTGTCGGCCGTATCCGGGAGGATCGGATCGGCTCGCGACATGGACAGTGCTTCTGCCTTTATCGTCAGCAGGCTGCGACTGATGCTCTGTCTATCCTGGTAATCGTCGAACTGCTGACGCAAGAGATGCAGATTAATGCTGACAAGCAAGGCCACACCCGCAAGGGGTAGGACGGTGATTGCGCTGAGGAGACGTAATTGCTGTTGTAATTTCATGATCAGGGAAGTAAGGAAATCCTGACCATCGTATTAAGGTTTTATTGCAATTTAATTACGGTAAAGCGATTAACCGAATTTCGGCTCCATGATCTGCTCATGATTCTGCGTCGGGATACGCCGCTCGACGAACAGGCTGTTGCCGGGAATCTTCTTGGCTTGTTTCTTGGCCACAGCGGCGGCAGCCGAGACTTCGTGGTGTGAACTAAAGGTGGCGGGTTCGACCAGCACGCTGCCGATGGAGAAGCTTACCAACGGTTGAAAACCGCGTTTGCCTTGCCGATCTTCGGTTTCGATACCGCCGCGCATACGGTCGTTTTCATTGTAGAAAGACGGCACGTTCTCGCTGAAGCGGGCGAGCAGCGTACGGCAGCGGCGCTCCCAGTCTGCGCTTTGGAATAGGATGATGAAGTCGTCGCCGCCTATATGGCCTAGAAAATCCCGGTCTGGGTCGCAGATTTCCTTGAGCAGCCGCCCGCTCATTTGGATGATTTCGTCACCCTTCTGGTAGCCGTATACGTCGTTGAAAGGCTTGAAGTGGTCGAGGTCGAAATAACAGGCCACGAAAGGCAGGTTTTCCTGCAGCAGGCAGTCGATGTGTTCGTTTATCGGCACGTTGCCCGGCAGCAGGGTCAAGGGATTGGCGTAGCGCGCGGCGCTAATCTGCATTTTGGTAATGAGGCGCAGCAGGTCGTGACCACTTCCCATGCCCACATAGTTGCCCTTGTCGTCGGTGATGATGAATCCCATCGACAGGTGATGCGGTTCGCTCGCCAGGATCAGGTCGCTCAACGCATGGATGGTCGTGGCGGTGTCGACGATGAGGGCCGACTTGTCCATCATCATCTCGCAGGGCTTGCGGCCGTAAAGTTCGCGGTGAAAAGGGCGGGCGAAACGGTCGATCATGGTGTCGCGTGCAATGATGCCGAGCGGCAGGCCGCTGCGCACCACAGGAATGGAATAGAGCTTGGGGTGCTTCTCGAAAATGGCATAGACGTCGTCGTTGTGACAGTCCGGATCGACAGGCGGCACTTGTTTGATGAGTTTTTCGACGGTGGCGCGATGATTCGATAAATAGCGTTGGCTGCCGCTGAAATTGCTGCCGATGAGGACTTGCGAGATCTCGGTCGGCAACTGGAGTTCCGGTTTCGGGTTGGGGCGGGCGATATGATAGCCCTGACCGTAAGCAATGCCGAGATCGCGCACGGCAATCAGTTCGGCCTCGGTCTCGATACCTTCGGCAATGACGCGGGCGCCTGATTTGTTGGCAATTTCCTGGATGGAACGCACGAACTGCAGCTTCAATGGATCGAGATTGATGCCCTGGATGAAGTGCATATCGATCTTGATGTAATTGGGGCGGAGCTCAGACCACAAACGCAGGCCGGAAAAACCTTCGCCCAGGTCGTCGATAGCGATCTCGAAGCCCATGTTGCGGTAGTGATGCGCGGCTTCGCGCAGCAATTGGTAATCCGTGGTCGGCGCGTTTTCGGTGATCTCGATGATGACCTGCTGGGGCTGGAGGCCGATTTCCTCAATGAATTTCAGCGTCTGGCCGGTTTTCCAGTCTTGCTGCAACAGCACATCCGGGCTGATGTTGAGGAAGACCTTGCCCTGGCCACCCAGGCGGGCGAAGGACTCGAGCACGATGCGGCGGCACAGGTATTCCACCTCGGCGACACGGTTGTGCTCACGGGCAGCCTTGAACAGCGTGACAGGGGAATGCAGAGGGCTGTCGGATGGGCCACGAATCAAGCCTTCGTAGCCGACGACCTTGGCTGTGGCAATGTCGAGGATAGGTTGGAACAGCGCGTTCAGGCGCTGGTTTTCGACGATTTCATGCAAGCGCTGACCGAGGTCTTCCTGCGCAGGACGCTGTGTTGCGGTGAAATTGCGGATGTCGAGGATGGTACTCATGACGGCCCCCATTTTTCTCTATTTAGGGGGCCAATCATGGTCCAGTTTTATGACAATGGTGTGACGTGACCGTTACATCGAGCGATCAGGCGTGAGGAAATCCTGACTTACAGGAAATGCAAACCCAGCCACCAGAACGCTGCCGCTATCAAGCCGCTGGCTGGGATCGTCAGTATCCAGGCAATGACCAAATTGAAGGCGATGCCCCAGCGGACGTCCCGGGTGCGTCGGGCGGAGCCTACCCCGATGATGGCGCCTGAGATCGTATGCGTGGTCGAGACCGGGATGCCGCCCAAGGTCGCCATGCCTAGACTGATGGCGCCGCCCATCGATGCGCAGGAGCCGCTCACGGAATTGAGCTTGGTGATCTTGGTACCCATGGTTTTGACGATGCGCCAACCGCCCATGTAGGTGCCGAGGGCAATGGCGAGATAACAGGAATACACCACCCAGTTGGGAAGCGTGCTGGCATCGGTGGTGGACACGCCTGCGCTGATCAGCAGTAGCCAGATTACGCCGATGGTTTTCTGGGCATCGTTACCGCCGTGTGCGAGGCTATAGGCGCCGGAAGCGACGAGCTGAATGCGGTCGAACCAATGGCTCACCTGGCCGGGGGTGCGGTCCCTGAACATCCAGGCGACCGCCACCATGAGCAGGCCGCCCAGCAGGTAGCCGACCAGCGGCGACAGTACGATGAACAGCAGAATCTTGCCGAAGCCGGACCAGATGATGGGCCCAGTGCCCCCGGCCTTGGTAATGGTCGCGCCCACCAGGCCGCCGATGAGGGCGTGCGACGAGGATGAAGGGATGCCGTAGTACCAGGTGATGAGATTCCACGACAGCGCACCGCATAGCGCGCCGAATATCACGTGGTAATCGACGAAACCCGGGTCAACCGTGCCTTTGCCAATCGTCGCCGCCACATGTAACTGGAACACCCACAAGGCGATGAAGTTGAACGCGGCTGCGAACAGCACGGCTTGTTTCGGTGTCAGTGCGCCGGTGGCGACGATGGTGGAAATGGAGTTGGCGCCGTCGTGGAAACCGTTCATGAAATCAAACGCCAGCGCCACGACGATCAGCAGCACCAACACCCAGAGGTGGATCGATGCGGCTTCCATTACGAATTCTCGATCAGGATTTCTTCGATGGTCTTGGCCGTGCCTTCGCAACGGTCAAGCACACCCTCGAGCAGGAAGTAAAACTCCTTCATCTTGATTGCCATCCACGGATCCGCGCCTTCGCGGAACAAACGTGTGATCGCGTTCTTGAGCACCTGGTCGCCTTTGGATTCGATCTCGTCGATTTCCTGGCACAGTGCAGCGGTTTCCTTGCGGCGGTCCTTATCGCCCAGGCTTACCATGGCCCGGTTGAGGCGCAGGCAGGCGTCGGCACCCAGGGCTGCCAGCTCGCGGGCTTCGGGGGTGGAGGCCTGGATGTTGTACATCTCGATGGCGTTGGCGACATTACGTAGCGCGCTCAGGATCTTGTCCATTTCCAACGTCAGATTGTGAATCTCGTCGCGGTCTAGCGGCGTTATGAAAGATTTATGCAGCAGGGAAATCAATTCGGCCTTGATCTTGTCGCCGCTCTTCTCGTTGAAATCGACTTCCTTGACCAACAGCTCGATGCCGTCGTTGCCGGTCCCAAGGTTGTTGACCAACCGTAGAGTGGCGTTGGCACTGGCAACCACCCGGTCGGAGTGTGCGGCGAGTAGTTCGAAAAACGCGACGCGTTGAGGCATGAGTCCGCTGAACATAACGACTTCCTGACTTTGAAATAATAAATTCATGAAATTGTAACAAATCGGACAGGGTTTAATCGTTCGCCAGGACGCGAAAAAACAAAACGCCCGCGCAGAGGCGGGCGTCCAGAGCCGGAAGAACCCGTGCTTTAGCCGAACTTGCCGGTGATGTAGTCTTCCGTCTCGCGGCGCTGCGGCTTGGTGAACATGGTATCGGTGTCGCCGATTTCGATCAGTTCGCCCAGGTACATATAGGCCGTGTAGTCGGAAACGCGGGCGGCTTGCTGCATGTTGTGGGTCACGATGACGATGGTGTAGTCGTTCTTGAGTTCGTGGATAAGCTCTTCGATGCGGGCCGTCGAAATCGGGTCCAGCGCGGAGCAGGGCTCGTCCAGCAGCAGCACCTCAGGACGAACGGCGATGCCGCGGGCGATGCACAGACGTTGCTGCTGGCCGCCGGAAAGGCTGGTGCCGGCCTGGTCGAGCTTGTCCTTCACTTCGTTCCACAGCGCGGCCTTTTGCAAGGCCCATTCCACGCGGTCGTTAAGTTCGGACTTGCCCACGCGTTCGTATAGCTTGATGCCGAATGCGATGTTGTCGTAGATCGACATGGGGAACGGCGTCGGCTTCTGGAACACCATGCCGACGCGGGCGCGGAGCAGGTTGAGGTCCATCTTGGGGTCGAGGATGTTCTCGCCGTCCAGGATGATCTCGCCCTCGGCGCGCAGGTTGGGATAGAGCTGGTACATGCGGTTGAAGGTGCGCAGCAGGGTGGACTTGCCGCAGCCGGAAGGGCCGATGAACGCCGTCACGCGCTTGTCCGCAATATCGAGGTTGACGTTCTTCAAGGCGTGGAACTTGCCGTAGTAGAAGTTCAGGTTCCTCACGGAAATCTTGTTCGATTCAGCCATGTGCGGCTCCTGTGCGTATTCAGGGTGCATGAGATGGGGGGCTTGGATATGTAGTTGGGTCATTAATGTCCCGCTTCGCTCTTCTTGAATATGGAACGCGCCAGGATATTGAGACCCAGCACAAAAAGGGTAATCAGCAGTGCGCCGGCCCAGGCGAGGTGATGCCAATCCTCATAGGGGCTCATCGCGAACTGGAAGATGATGGCGGCCAGGCTCGCCATCGGACCGTTGAGGTCATTGCTCCAGAATTGATTGTTCAATGCGGTGAACAGCAACGGTGCGGTTTCTCCACTGATACGTGCGACGGCCAACAATACGCCGGTCAGCATGCCGGCACGGGCTGCGCGGTAAGACACCATAATCACGACCTTCCACTGCGGTGCGCCTAAGGCCGCCGCGGCTTCACGCAGGCTGTTGGGCACCAGTTGCAGCATGTTTTCAGTCGTGCGAACCACCACCGGCAACACGATGAGTGCGAGCGCCAAGGCACCGGCCCAGCCTGAGAAATGCCCCATGCGATGCACCACACCTTCATAGACGAAGAGGCCGATGACGATAGATGGCGCAGACAGCAGGATATCGTTGACGAATCGCGTGGTCGGTGCGAGCCAGCCTGCGCGGCCAAACTCCGCGAGATAAGTGCCGGCGAGGACTCCGACCGGCGTGCCGATCAGGGTGGCCATCAATACCATATACAAACTGCCGGCAATGGCGTTGAGCAGGCCACCGCTGCTTCCCGGCGGCGGGGTCATCTGGGTGAACACCTTGGTGGTGACATGCCCGAGGCCGTTGCTGAACAGCGTCCACAGGATCCACGCCAGGAAGAACAGCGCAAATGCCACCGTGAACAGCGAAACGCCGAGGATGATCGCGTTGGTGACGCGACGGCGCAGGTAACGGGTTCGATCGAGCGTGGTCATGCTTGCTTGCCTTCCTTGGATGCCAGCTTGATCAGCAACAGCTTGGCCAGCGCGAGAACGATGAATGTAATGACGAAGAGCATCATGCCCAGGGTAATCAGCGAAGAACTATAGATGTCGCCCACCGCTTCGGTAAATTCGTTGGCGAGAGCGGAAGAAATCGTGTTGCCCGGCATCAAGAGCGAGGTCGAAAACTCATGCGCATTGCCGATGACGAAGGTGACGGCCATGGTTTCGCCGAGTGCACGACCCAGGCCTAGCATGACGCCGCCGACGACGCCGACCTTGGTATAGGGCAGGACGACGTTCCATACAACTTCCCAAGTCGTGGCGCCCAAGCCGTAGGCGGACTCCTTGAGCATTGGCGGCACCACTTCGAATACATCGCGCATGACCGAGGAAATGAACGGGATCACCATGATGGCGAGGATGAAGCTTGCCGTCAGCATGCCGATGCCCATGGGCGGTCCCTGGAAGAACTGACCGACGAGTGGCCAGTTGCCCATGTGATCGTTGATCCAGGGTTCCAAGTTGTCGGCAAACCAAGGCGCGAAGACGAACAGGCCCCACATGCCGTAGATGATGCTGGGGATGCCGGCGAGCAATTCGATGGCAATACCGAGCGGGCGCTTGAGCCAAGCCGGCGTGAGTTCAGTAATGAAGAGTGCAATGCCGAAGCTGACCGGAATGCCGATCAGCATGGCGATGACCGAGGTGACTAGCGTGCCGTAGATGGGCACCATGGCACCGAATTCCACCGTGACGGGGTTCCAGGCATCGTTGGTAAAGAAGTGGAAACCGAAGGTCTTGAGTGCCGGCAAGCTTGCCAGCAACAGGGTAATGAGGATGCCGAACAGGACGCCGAAGACCAGGAAGGCAAACAGCTTGGTGGTGTTGCGGAACACCAGATCCATGATGGCTTGCAGATTGCGCGGCTGGGTTTGAGGCGTATCGGACATGTCGATTTATCTTTACTCGTAAGAATCGGCGAACCTTGAGGTCAAGTGTTCGCCGATGTGTTCATGTTGCCTGGCATCTACGATACCAGGCTAGGTACTGCGACTGCGGTTACTGCCAGACTGCGCTGCCGTCCTTGCCCTTGATGTTGGTGCTCCAGTGCTTCTGGATCAGCTTGACTGCGCTGTCAGGCAACGGCACGTAGTCCAGGTTTTCGGCCATCTTGTCGCCGTCGGTAAAGCCGTAGTTGAAAAACTTCAACACTTCCTTGGCGGCAGCCGGATTATCCTGCACTTTGTGCATCAAGATAAAGGTGGCTGCAGCGATAGGCCAGGATTCCTTGCCCGGCTCGTTGGTGATGATCTCGTAGAAACCAGGGGCCTTTTCCCATTCTGCATACTTGGCGGCAGCCTGGAAGCTGGAAAGACCGGGCTTCACGAATTCGCCTTCCTTGTTCTGCATGATGACGTAGTTGAGGCCGTTCTGCTTGGCGTAAGCATATTCCACGTAACCGATGGAGCCCTTGATACGCTGCACGTAAGAGGCCACGCCTTCGTTGCCCTTGCCGCCTACACCGGCAGGCCAGGAGACGGAAGTGTCGGCGCCGACCTTGGTCTTCCATTCTTCGCTGACCTTGGTGAGGTAGTTGGCGAAGTTGAAGGTGGTACCGGAACCGTCGGAACGGTGAACCACGGTGATGTTGGCAGAGGGCAGGGCCAGGTTGGGGTTGAGTGCCTTGATGGCTGCATCGTCCCATTTGGTGATTTTCTTCAGGAAGATGTTGGCCAGCACTTCGCCGCTGAGGCGCAGCTTGCCGGAAGCAACGCCTTCGACGTTGATGACTGGCACCACGCCGCCTACAACAGCCGGGAACTGCATGAGGCCGTCCTTGTTCAGTTCGGCTTCGGTCAAGGGCTTGTCGGAAGCGCCGAAGTTCACGGTCTTGTTCTGAATCTGCTTGATACCGCCACCGGAACCGATGGATTGATAATTCAGCTTTACGCCGGTCTTGGCGTTGTAGGCTTCAGCCCACTTGGCGTAGATCGGATAAGGAAAGGTCGCGCCGGCGCCGGTGATGTCCACTGCTTGAGCGGTCGCGGCAAAGGCAAGACCAACAGCCGCAACAGCGCCGGTCAGTGTACGGACAATCGTTCGCATCAAAATCTCCTGGTTGAGGGTTTGTAACGGTGCGAATGTTATTTCTTAATTATGACAGTTTTATGAAAAAAACTCAGGAGGCGTTGTTGTAACAAGGTTTGTGAGGCGATTGGAGAAGCAGCTAAGATACCGTATCGGTAATAGGGAGTCAGGTCATGCAGGTACTTTTGCAGGGAAATGGACTCGAACACCTGCCAGTTTTTGCGACGAGCCTCGCAATCGGCTTGCTGATCGGGCTGGAGCGCGAACGTAGCCCGGCGGCGCGTGCCGGATTACGCACCTTCGGCCTGGTCGCCATGCTGGGTTCCTTGCTCGCGCTGATTTCCGAACGTGTCGGATCGGCCTGGGTGCTGGCGTTCGGGTTTGCGGGAGTCGCTGCCCTCATCGTCACGGCCTATCTCGGCGACGACGATGACGAGGATCCCGGCACCACTACGCAAGCTGCACTGTTGCTGTGCTTCGGCCTGGGTGCTGCCGTCTGGTACGGGTTCGGTGTCCTGGCGACCATGCTGGCCATCACGACCACCATACTTCTGCATTACAAGCCGGAATTGCAGACGATGAGCCGCAATTTGTCGCGCAACGACCTGCAATCGATCCTGCAGTTTGCGGTGCTGTCGTTCATCATCCTGCCTATCCTGCCCAATCACGATTACGGTCCTTACGACACCCTCAATCCGTACCAGACGTGGTGGATGGTGGTATTGATCTCCGGTGTCAGCTTGGCGGGCTATGTCGCTTTGCGCCTCGTGGGACAGCGCTACGGTGCACCTTTGCTTGGCTTTTTGGGTGGCATGGTGTCGAGCACCGCAACGACTTTGGTCTATGCGCGCCACGCCAGGGAACAGGCCATGTCGGGGCTGTCTGTCGTCGTCATCCTAATCGCGAATCTCGTTGTCTTGGTCAGGCTCGGGGTTGTGAGCAGTTTCGTCAGTCCAGCCATTCTTCCGCAATTGTTGCCGGTACTGGGCTGTGGGCTGGTGCTGGGGGCAGTCGGCGCGTTTTACTGGTGGCGCAGGATGAATGGGGACGAGGCGGTCATCATGCCGAAGATCGAGAATCCGACCGAGATCAAGACCGCGCTTTCATTCGCTGCGCTCTACGCGCTGGTACTGTTGGCCGCGGCTTGGCTCTCCGACGTGGCAGGGCAGAAAGGCTTGTATCTGCTTGCGCTAGTGTCGGGATTGACCGATGTAGACGCCATTTCGCTCTCCAGCTTGCGCCTGTTTCAACAGGGTAAGTTGTATGGTCAACAAGCGGTGACGGCGATCGCCATCGCGTATCTTTCCAATCTCGGCTTCAAGCTGGGGCTGCTTGGCGTTGTGGGCGGCAGTGCGCTGGCGCGTCGGGCGGCAGTCGGCATGGTTGCCGCAGCACTTGGGGTTGCGCTGGGTTTGCTTGTGTTCGTCTAGCCTCGAACTGCCCTCACTGCCTCAATTCACCCGGAAACGGCCGACCAGCGTTTGTAGTTCGGTTGCCAGCCGGTCTAAATCCTGCGAAGCGGCTACTGTTTGGGAAACGATATTGCTGGCCGCATCGGCGCTCTCGGCAATTGCGTCCATATTGTCGGCGACCGATTTGCTGGTAGTACGCTGTTCCTCGGTAGCCCCCACGATGCTGTTAACGGCGAGGCTGACCTGCTCGACCGATTCGCGGGCATGGGCTAATACCGCTTCGACCTTGCCTAACGCGGCTTCCCCGCTGCCGATGTAGTCGAGCCCCTTCTGCATCGATACCTCGACCTGGGCCGAGCGCTCGCGCAAGGATGTCGTGATGGCGTCGATTTCGTTGGCTGCGCTGGCCGATTTTTCCGCCAATTGGCGCACCTCGTCCGCAACCACGGCAAACCCGCGGCCTTGTTCCCCGGCGCGTGCAGCTTCGATAGCAGCGTTGAGGGCGAGGAGGTTGGTCTGGCCGGCGATATCCTTCACCTCCTGCGTCATGTCGCTGATGGCGTTGGCGCTTTCGATGAACTGTTGCACTGCACTGGCGATTTCATCGACCGATTCGGCTACCAGCTTGATTTTCTGAGTCAACTCGGCCAGGTTCTGCTGTCCTTCACGGGTCTTTTCCTGACTTTGCAGCGATTGTTCCTGAAGATGATCGGCGCTTTCTGCAATGGCGGCGATCCTGTCTGCCAGCGCGTCGACGGCGGCCGAGGTCGACGACGATTTCTCGCGCTGCAAGCTGGCCGTGTCGGCGACCTGGCGCGAACTGGTCGATAGCTTGTGTGCCGATCCCATGACTTCAGACGCCGAACTGGCAACCTTGGCAATCAAGGTCTGGAACTGCGTCATCATGCGGTTGAATACTGCCGCCGCCGAGCCGATCTCGTCCTGGTTCTTGACCTCCAGGCGCCGCGTCAGGTCGCCTTCGCCTTGTGCGATGTCGCTAAGGCCGCGCGTCATCGCCTCCAGCGGTTCCGTCACGAATTTGCGAATAAAGGTGTAGACGAAGAACAGCAAGGGTAGTGAGAGCCCCAGCGCCACGCCGATGATCTGGAGCGTGAAGTCACGCACCGTGGCGTTGGTTTTATCCAGCGAGACTTTCATGCTCACAGCGCCCAAGGCGGTGCCTTCGGGCACCATGTGGCAGGCGATGCAATTCTTGCCGAGGTAATTGGAGCGGGCGATGATGGGGAAGCGCACATGCAGGAACTGGCCTTTGCCGTCGTCCTCCATGGCGTATACCGGCTTCTTGTTCTGCATGACTTGCTTGACGATGGGGTCGCGGCTGGATTCGTCGGCGGCACCGGGGCCGAATTTCTTGATGACTTCTTCACCCCGTACCACCTGTACGTCCCGCAGTTCGTTGAGCTGCTTGATCTGGTCGAGGAACACGGCACGCTGGGCGACGGTTCCCGTGATCATCATGCCGGTAAGACCGGCCATGGTCATTTCATACACGCTGCCGGAAAAGTCCCGGGCCTGATCGATGGCAAGCTGCTTCTGCTTGTAGGCCGTCCAGGCGATCATGCTGCCCCAGGCAATAAAAAGCATGATCCAGATAGCGATGAAGAGACGCATCCAGATTTTGAGATCGTGAAACTTCCGCATGATGTTCAAACCAATTTAAGAGGATTAGGTCCTATTCTGCATTCGGAGTACGGTCGACGTCCAGCCGCAACAGGCTGGTATAATGGAATATTTGATTTTTAACGGAATCGTCATGGAAGCCGAACGCCTCAACGCCATCGCTAATCACCTGCAGGATCTCGAATCCCGCGGTGCCGACCTGCGGAGGTATCTTTGACTTCGACGGCAAGAAAGATCGCCTGACCGAAGTCGATCAGCTCGTTGGGGACCCCAGCGTCTGGAACGACACTGAAAAAGCCCAAGCCTTGGGCAAGGAAAAGAAATCCCTCGAAGCTGTGGTGCTTACACTGGAGCAGGTTGCCAATAGCCTCAAGGACGCGCAAGAGCTGTTCGAGATGGCGCGCGAAGAGGGCGACGACGATACGATCCTCTCTATCGAGGGCGATGCGCAGGAACTGGAAAAAGAGGTGGCCAACCTCGAGTTCCGCCGCATGTTCTCCAACCCCATGGACCCGAACAACTGCTTTATCGACATCCAGGCCGGCTCCGGCGGCACCGAAGCTCAGGATTGGGGTTCCATGCTGCTGCGCATGTATCTAAGGTATTGCGAGCGTAAGGGTTTCCAGGTCGAAGTGCTGGAGGAATCCGAAGGCGACGTGGCCGGCATCAAGAGCGCCAGCCTGAAAATTTCCGGCGATTACGCCTATGGCACGCTGCGCACCGAATCCGGCGTGCATCGCTTGGTGCGCAAGTCGCCGTTCGATTCCAACGCGCGTCGACACACCAGTTTCTCGAGCGTGTTCGTCTACCCAGAGGTGGACGATTCCATCGAAGTCGATATCAACCCAGCCGACCTGCGCATCGATACTTATCGCGCTTCCGGCGCCGGTGGACAGCACATCAACAAGACCGATTCGGCCGTGCGGATCACGCACATCCCGACCAATACGGTCGTGCAGTGCCAGAACGACCGTTCGCAGCACCGCAATCGTGCCGAAGCCATGGCAATGCTGAAGGCGCAGTTGTATTCGCTGGAACTGCGCAAGCGCAACGAAGAAAAACAGGCGATGGAAGATGCCAAGACCGATATCGGTTGGGGCCACCAGATTCGTTCCTACGTGCTGGATCAATCCCGCATCAAGGATCTGCGCACCAACGTCGAAATCGGCAATACCCAATCCGTGCTGGACGGCGACCTCGATCCGTTCATCACCGAAAGTCTCAAGCAGGGAGTTTAAATGAGCGAACAAGAGAACCCGTCCGTGCAAACACAGGACGAATCGCACGTCATCGCCGAGCGCCGCAACAAGCTGAAGGCGTTGCGGGAACAAGGCGTGGCTTTCCCCAACGATGTGCGTCCGACCCACAAGGCTGCCGAACTGCATGCCGAGCATGGCGAGAAACCGGGCGAGGAGCTGGAGCCGCAAGCCGTCCGCGTGGCCGTTGCCGGCCGCATGATGCTGAAGCGCGTCATGGGCAAGGCGAGCTTTGCCACGTTGCAGGACGCGACCAGCCGTATCCAGTTGTTCATCCAGCGCGAGGCTATCGGCGAAGAGCTCTACGATGCGTTCAAAAAGTGGGATATGGGCGACATCCTGAGTGCAGAGGGCACGCTGTTCAAGACCAAGACCGGCGAGTTGTCGGTGAAGGTGGATGTTCTGCGCCTGGTTTCCAAGTCTCTGCGCCCGCTGCCTGAGAAATTCCACGGCTTGGCCGACCAGGAAACCAAGTACCGCCAGCGCTACGTCGACCTCATCATGAACGAGGATACGCGCAAGACCTTCGCCGCGCGTAGCCGTGTCGTTTCCGCGATCCGCAATTTCATGACCGGCCATCAGTTCCTGGAAGTGGAAACGCCGATGCTGCATCCGATTCCGGGCGGCGCGGCAGCCAAGCCGTTCACTACCCATCACAATGCGCTGGATATGCAGATGTTCCTGCGGATCGCGCCAGAGTTGTTCCTGAAGCGCCTGATCGTCGGCGGCTTCGAGCGCGTGTTCGAGATCAATCGAAACTTCCGTAACGAGGGATTGAGCGTTCGCCACAACCCCGAGTTCACCATGATGGAGTTCTACGCGGCCTACACCGATTACAAGTGGCTGATGGATTTCACCGAGGAGTGCATTCGCGCTGCTGCCATTGCAGCCTGTGGCACGGCGACGGTGACCTATCAGGGACGTGAGGTTGATCTGGCAAAACCGTTCCAGCGCCTCACTATTGTAGGAGCGATCAAGAAGTACGCACCGGAATACACCGATGCGCAACTGGATGATGTCGGGTTCATTCGTGCCGAGCTCAAGGCCAAGTGGGGCATCGAGGCGTTGGCGCATGTCGGTTTGGGTGCGCTGCAACTGGCGCTATTCGAGGAAACTGCTGAATCTCAGCTGTGGGAGCCGACGTACATCATCGACTACCCGGTCGAAGTCTCGCCATTGGCGCGTGCGTCCGATACGATTCCGGGCATCACGGAACGTTTCGAGTTGTTCATCACCGGGCGCGAAATCGCCAACGGGTTCTCGGAGCTGAACGACCCCGAGGACCAAGCCGATCGTTTCCGCAAGCAAGTTGAAGCCAAGGAGGCTGGAGACGACGAGGCGATGTATTACGACGCCGATTACATCCGCGCGTTGGAATACGGCATGCCCCCGACAGGTGGTTGCGGTATCGGGATCGACCGCTTGGTGATGCTGCTGACGGATTCGCCTAGTATTCGGGATGTCATCCTGTTCCCACATATGCGGCCTGAGGCGTAAGGCGAGCTTTACAGGAAAGTACCCGCTTGCCAAATTGACAGGCAAGCGGTTTTGGCAGTTTAATAGGTCAACAATAAAAACAAATACCTGAAAAGGGCAAACCTGCCGCAAGGCAGGGGCGCAAAATTACCGGTCCTAAGGATGTGCGCGGACAGCGGGATTACCAGGTGAATGGGTGTATGGCCCTGTTGTTTCCCCTCGAAATTCCCTTCCTGCCTACCCGGCCCGCAAGAATAAGCTAAACGAAAAGATCAACTGGTTCCGGGGGGAACGAAAGCATGGTGAATGCCGGTATCGATGACCGCGCACTCGCCGAGTCCATGGGGCTCGACGAGGAGGATGTGCGTCGCCGTAAGGAATTCCTCGAGTTCACGCCTCGCGATATCGCCCTGCTTAACGCACTCCAGCGTCAGATTCGGTATGATGCCGACGCGTTCTTCGACGATTTCTGCACGCTCCTCCAAGCCGATCCTGAATGCCAGCGCGTCCTTCAAGACAATGCCCAGCTTGATCGTCTAAAACGACGGCAGCAGGCTTATTTCCAACAGCTCCAAGCCGGTGAATACGGTGTCGACTATGCCCAGGCCCGGATGCGGCTCGGCATGGCTCATCAAGCAGCCGGCATCAAGCCGAAATGGCATCTTGGTGCCTATGGCAAGCTGGTGCTCGGCATGCTGCCGGAGGTCATCGAATATTGCGGCAACGATCAGGAAAAACTGGTCGGCACCGTGTCCGCGCTCATCAAGCGCATTCTGCTCGACACCCAGATTTCCCTGGACGCTTATTTCCAGAACGAACATGAGCTGCTGCGCCTGTTGTCGCAGGCGTTTGAAAGCAACATCGAATCGGTACTGATCGCCGATATCAAGGGCAAGGTTCTCCATGCCAATCGCACGGTGCAAGATGTGACCGGTTTTGCCCCTGCGGAATTGGCTGCGCGCCCGTGGGAAACTTTGTTCGCCGATCCGCATGCAGAAGCGCTGACGCTGATTCGGCACACCGTGGCCGAAGGCGGCCAATGGCAAGGTGAGGCCTGGCTCAAGCATCGATCGGCTGAGGATTTCCCGGCCTGGATCAACGTGAGCTCTGTGAAGGACGAGCAGGGCGTCGTCACCCACTTCATTCTCGAGTTTTCCAATATCACCGCCTTTAAGCAAACGCAGCAGGAGCTGGCGAAACGCACCGAGGAACTAGCCCATTCCAACCGCGAGCTGGAGCAGTTCGCCTACGTCGCTTCCCACGATTTGCAGGAGCCGCTGCGCATGGTGGCGAGCTATACCCAGCTACTTGCACGCCGCTACAAGGACAAGCTGGACGCCGACGCCAACGAGTTCATTCATTATGCCGTAGACGGCGCCACCCGCATGCAGGCGCTCATCATCGACCTGCTGACGTTGTCGCGTGTCGGCACCCATGGCAAGCCGATCGAACTGTGTGAGTCCAAGGTGGCGCTGGACCGGGCCTTGGCCAACTTGCGGTTGGCCGTCGAGGAGTCGGGTGCGGTCGTCACGCACGATCCCATGCCCATGCTGACGGCAGACGTGTCGCAACTGACACAGTTGTTCCAGAACCTGATTGGCAATGCCCTCAAATTCCGTGGCGAAATGTCTCCAACGATCCATATCGGAGTCGAGAAAAAAGAGCACGAGTGGCAGTTTTCCGTACGCGATAACGGCATTGGTATCGCGCCGGAGTTTTACGAGCGGATTTTCGTTATTTTCCAGCGCTTGCACGGCAAGCACGAATACCCGGGCACCGGCATCGGGCTCGCGGTCTGCAAGAAGATCGTGGAACGCCATAGCGGTCGAATCTGGATCGAGTCGGAACCGGGCAAGGGCACGACTTTTTACTTCACCTTGCCGTTAGACGGGGGTAAGAAACATCATGGAGATTGAATTGGGTAGACAGGTTGAATTTTTGCTGGCGGAAGATAACCCCGGCGACGTGCGGCTGACCAAGGAGGCGTTGCGCGAGAGCAAGATCCGCAACAATCTCAACGTGGTGCCGGATGGAGTGGAGGCGATGGCCTTCCTGCGCCGGGAAGGCAAGTATGCCGATGCGCCCACGCCGGATGTCGTGCTCCTCGACCTCAACCTGCCGAAGAAAGACGGCCGCGAAGTGCTGGCCGAGATCAAGACCGACCCGGTGTTGAAGCGTATCCCGGTGGTCATCATTACGTCTTCAGAAGCAGAGCAGGACATCCTGCGTACCTACGACTTGCACGCCAACTGCTATGTCACCAAACCGGTAGACCTGGATCAGTTCATCAAGGTGATCCAATCCATCGAGAGCTTCTGGCTGACCATCGTCAAGCTGCCTTCCAGCGTGAGCGACTAAGCGGGACGGAGGGTTCCATGGATCTCAAGCCTATCAATATTCTGCTGGTTGAAGACAACCCGGGAGACGTGCGGCTGGTCAAGGAGCTCCTGGACGAGGATGGCGAACGCTATAACCTGGTCTTTGCTGACCGTCTGGAAGAAGCCATCGCGCTGCTCGAAAGCCAGGATATCACCGCCATCCTGTTGGACCTGCAATTGCCCGACGGTACCGGGCTCGAAACCTTGCATGCGATCAGTGCCGTGGCCATGGGCGTACCTATCGTCGTGCTAAGCAATATTGCCGATGAGCGGCTTGCGGTACAGTCGGTACAGCACGGTGCGCAAGATTTCCTCGTCAAGGGCCACGTCAATGGCCATCAATTGATGCGTTCGCTGAGCTACGCGATCGAGCGCAAGCGCATGGAAGAACGCCTCAACTATATTGCCCACCACGATAGCTTGACCGGGCTGGCCAATCGCAAGCATTTCTACGATAGGCTCAAGAGCGCCATGGCGCTGGTGCGCCGCCAGCACAATCTCTTGGCGCTGCTGCTCATGGATCTCAATGGGTTCAAGGCGATTAACGACACCTTGGGCCATCATGTGGGCGACCAACTGCTGCAACAAGTCGCGCAACGTCTGAGGGAGTGTATCCGCGAGACCGATTGCGCTGCCCGCATCGGAGGAGACGAGTTCACTGTGATCCTGACCGGTATCCGCAATCACGAAGACGTCGCGATTGCCACCGCCAAGATACTCGAGGCCATGGAGCGGCCTTTCCTCATTGAAGGCCAGGCGCTCAATATCTACGCCAGTATCGGTATCAGCTTGTATCCGACAGATGCAGACAATCTTGAAAGCCTGATCCGGCATGCCGACGAGGCCATGTATCAAACCAAGGCGGAGTCGAGTTCCAGTAGTACTTATCGCTTCTATTCACAGGAAAAACCGCCGGAACAGAATGATGGTCCCAGCCTCTACGATGAACTGGTGTTCGCGCTGGCCAATGGCGAATTCGCCATCAACTATCAGCCGCAGGTGAACGTACGCGGCGGATATATCACCGGCATGGAGTCGCTGTTGCGCTGGCAGCATCCGCAGCGCGGATTGCTGCTGCCGCACCAGTTTATGCCGGTCCTGGAAAATACCGAATTGATGTTGAAAGTCGGCGAATGGGTTCTAAGAACGGCTTGCGTCCAAGGCAAGCTTTGGCAGGATATTGCAAGGACACCCGTGGCGATTTCGGTCAACCTTGCCCCTCGCCAACTATTGCAGCCCGATTTTGCCGATATGGTGAAGGAAATCTTGAGCGAAACCGGCTTTGCCCCGCATTTGCTCGAACTGGATATCCCCGAGCATGCCTTGTGGGAGGACGAAGACCAGGCGTACGAACAAGTGTCGCGGCTCAACATGATGGGCGTGCGTCTTGCACTGGACAACTTCGGCAACGGGCGGGCTTCTTTTTACTATCTGCGCAAGTTCCCATTCCACGCCATTAAGCTTGATCGTCGCCTGACCCAGGATGCGACCTCGACGACAGAAGGCGCCGACATGGCGCGCGCCGTCATCGAAATCGCCCATGTATTCCGCATGAAAGGCTCGGCCAGTGGCGTAGAAACGGCGGCACAGCTGGATACATTGCGCAGTCTGGCCTACGATGACGCACAAGGCTTCCTCTACTGCCAACCCCTGCCGGCCGCGGCCGCTACACAACTATTAGAGCGGGCATATCTAGAGCCCGCCGCAATCGAGGCACAATGAACGTTCTGCTTGTCGAAGATAATCCGGGCGATGCCCGTCTGCTCGACCTGATGCTGCAGGAGGCGCTGCCCGACTACAGCCTCACCCATGCCGCTTCGCTCAGCGAAGCTTTTCCGTTGGTGCGGGAAGGGCGCTTCGATGTGATTCTGCTGGACCTGTCCCTCCCTGACGCGAGCGGCCATCAGACTTTCTGGCAACTGCATTCCGTTGCATTTTCCACACCCATCATCGTCATGACCGGCCTTGACGACGAAGCCTTGGCGGCGGAATTGGCCCAGGCCGGTGCCCAGGATTTCCTGGTCAAGGGCACCGTCGACGCACGCGTCTTGCAGCGCGCCATGCGCTACGCCATCGAGCGCAAACGTGCCGAATCTCAGCTGCGCCTTGCGGCACGGGTGTTTGAAAGCACCATGGAAGGCATCCTGATCGTAGAGGTAGGCGGCCGGATTGCGGCTGCCAACGATGCTTTTTGCAAAATCACAGGCCATGCCGAGGGCGACATCGTTGGGAAGTCGCTGGGATTATTGTGGGAAGGCGGCGACCATGACGAAGTGATGCAAGTGGTGCGTGCGTCGCTCGAGAACAACGGCAAGTGGCAAGGCGAGGCGTGCCTGCGTCGCAAGAGCGGGCAATTATTCCCGGCCTGGCTGGGCGCCAATGCGGTATTGGATGCGCACGGCCAGGTGACGCACTGGCTCATCGTTTTTACCGATATCAGCGACCTCAAGGAGTCTCAGGATCGTCTGCAATACCTGGCCTACCACGATCCGCTGACGCACCTGCCAAACCGTATGCTGTTCCAGGACCGGTTGCAGCAAGCTATTGCCCAGACGACACGAGGCGTGCATGGGGTGGCGGTGATGTATCTCGACCTCGACCGCTTCAAGAATATCAACGATACGCTAGGCCATGCCTACGGCGACCGCTTGTTGTGCCTGGTCGCTGAGCGCGTACGGGAATGCGTGCGAGAAACCGACACAGTAGCGCGGCTGGGCGGCGATGAGTTTGCGTTGGTGCTGACCTTTATCAACCACGATCAGGATGCCATCCTGGTCGCGGAAAAACTGATTGAGGCGCTGGTGCCGCCGTTCCAGCTCGATCAGCACGAAGTGTTTATTTCGACCAGTATCGGCATCTCCTTTTATTGGCCGGGCCAGGAGCACAAGTCCAACATCCTCGAAGAAGCCGACGTGGCGATGTATCACGCCAAGAGCCTGGGCCGTAATGGCTATCAAATCTATGTGCCGGAACTGGATGCGGTCGCCTACGAGCATCTGGTGATGGAAACCAATATGCGCTACGCGCTGGAGCGCGACGAATTCAAGCTGTATTACCAGCCGCAAGTCGCGGTCGAGGGCGGCCGCGTCACGGCTGTGGAAGCGCTGTTGCGCTGGCTGAGCCCGGAACGCGGGCTGGTGCCGCCGGACGAGTTCATCCCCTTGCTCGAAGAAACCGGCCTCATCGTGCCCGTTGGGGAATGGGTGATTCGTACAGCCTGCAAGCAAGCCAAGCAGTGGCTAGATGCGGATATGCCGACGCGAGTGGCAGTTAACCTTTCAGGCCGTCAGTTCAAGCAAGCCAATCTGGTTCAGACGGTGGCGAAAGCCCTGCAGGAACATCAACTCCCGCCGCATTTGCTGGAACTCGAAATCACGGAAACTATTCTGATGGATCGGGTCGAAGAGAATATCCGGCAGTTGCACGAGCTCAAGGCGCTAGGCGTCACCATCGCGTTGGACGACTTCGGTAGCGGCGCATCGTCCCTGGGGTATCTCAAGGATTTTCCGGTCGACAGTGTCAAGATTTGCCAATCGTTCGTGCTCAACTTGCCTCACAGCGATGACGACAGCGCTATTGCTAGCGCCGTGTTGGGACTCGCTCAAGGCATGCGCCTTACCAGCGTTGCCGAAGGTGTAGAAAACGAAGCCCAGGCGAATTTCCTCAAGGAACGGCGCTGCGATTACCTGCAGGGTTACCTCTTCAGCAAGGCCGTGCCGCCGGAAGAGTTGGAACATCTGCTGCGCGGGCGGTTTTAAGGCTCCTGAAATCGACGAGTGCCTTTTGTACTGAAATCAATCTTTGAAGGATATTTGATGGATAAAGTAACGCTAGATATTGACGGCATGGCGTGCGGAGGATGTGTCGCTACCGTCCAGAAAGTGCTGTCACAAATTGAGGGCGTAGCATGGGCCGATGTCGAGCTTGGGTCGGCAAGTGCCGAAATTACCTATGATCCTTCAAAGGTGCAACCACCTGCTCTAATCTCTGCATTGGCCGAAGCCGGCTATCCTTCAAAGTAACGGGCTCTCAACTTTAAGATTCTTCCGGCCGCCCCTGATGGAATGAAATGGCTTCTGACATAAATAGGCGCATACGATGTAAAGTCAATAGAGGATCAAGTTTGTAACTTCACATGAGCTTCGTTCAGCCTCCATTTACAGCACTTCCTTAACAACACTAGATTAGCTCGGCAAGCATCTACTCAGATGTCTTCGTCGATATAGTCCGTTCACAATTTTTTCTGATTTTCCCCTTTTCACTCCAAGCGGGTGCTCTATGTAAAGATAATTTAATGATGTTGTGCGCCGGCTTTCGACATAATTGCGCTCGCTTAAGTCCCCGTCGCATGAGGTGAGTTTGTTCATCGTATTCTTCCTGCGTCCGGGTGGTCGGCCATCGCCGACCGTGCAATAGGCGCTCATTCAGTAGTGAATCGGTGAGCGATAACGATAGGGTTTTTGCAGGGGAAAATCTGGATGTTATGGATTGTTAGAGTCGCGTTAAGCCGGCCTTACACCTTCATGGTGATGGCAATATTGATCCTGCTCATCGGACCTATTGTCTATTTGAACATGCGGACGGATATCTTCCCGGATATCAAGGTTCCGGTCGTCAGCGTGGTGTGGACCTACAACGGCTTGCCGGCCAGCGAGATGTCGGACCGCATTACGACATATTACGAGCGTCAGATGACCACGACCGTCAACGACATCGAGCACATCGAATCGCAATCGTTGCCGGGCGTGGCCATCGTCAAGGTTTTTTTCCATCCTGGAGTCAACATCAACGGCGCAGTGAGCCAGGTGACTGCCGTTTCGCAGACCGTGCTCAAGCGCATGCCGCCTGGTATTACGCCGCCGTTGGTTCTCACCTACAACGCGTCCAGTGTCCCGATCTTGCAATTGGCGCTATCCAGCAAGACCTTGCTCGACAATCAGTTGTTCGATATCTCGAATAACTTCATTCGTCCGCAACTCGCCCAAGTGCAAGGCGCGGCGATTCCCTCGCCCTACGGCGGCAAGAACCGTCAGGTTCAGGTCGATCTGGATCCGCAGGCCTTGCGTGAAAAAGGGCTATCACCCGCCGACGTGACCAACGCACTGGCGACTCAGAACCTCATCTTGCCCTCGGGTACCGAAAAAATCGGAAAGTTCGAATACAACGTGTTGCTGAACGCTAGTCCGCACGAGCTGGACGAACTTAACGATTTGCCGGTCAAGACTGTCAACGGCTCGACGATTTTCCTGCGCGATGTCGCCCATGTGCGGGATGGTTTCTCGCCCCAGCAGAACCTGGTGCGCGTGGACGGCAAGCACTCGGTGCTGACTACCATTCAGAAGAATGGATCGGCCTCGACCCTGGACATCATCGAGCACGTGAAATCGCTGTTGCCAAAAATCGAGGCCGGGGCGCCGCCCGGCTTAGTGGTGGGGCTGGTCGGCGACCAGTCGGAGTTCGTCAAAGCGTCCGTTGCCGGCGTGATTCGCGAAGGCGTGATCGCTGCCGCGCTCACCGGCTTGATGATTCTGCTGTTCCTGGGTAGCTGGCGATCCACACTCATCATCACCGTCTCCATCCCGCTCGCCATTCTGTCGGCCATCATGGCGCTGTCGGCGCTCGGTCAGACCATCAACATCATGACCTTGGGCGGCTTGGCGCTGGCTGTGGGCATTCTGGTGGACGATGCCACGGTGACCATCGAAAACATCAATTGGCACCTCGAAATGGGCAAGCACGTGGAAGCGTCGATCATGGACGGCGCGCAGCAAATCGTGGTGCCGGCGCTGGTGTCCCTGCTGTGTATTTGCATTGTGTTCATTCCGATGTTCTTCCTGGAAGGCGTGTCCAAGTACCTCTTCGTGCCGTTGGCAGAAGCTGTGATCTTTTCCATGATCGCCTCGTTCATCCTATCCCGGACCCTGGTGCCGACCCTCGCCAAATATTTGCTCAAGCCGCACGCCCAATACGAGCATCACGACGGCCACACGCCAACTCGGAATCCTCTGGTGCTGTTTCAGCGCGGCTTCGAAAAATATTTCAGCATTGTGCGGGAGAAATACAAAGCCCTGCTGTTGCTGGCCTTGGCGAAGCGTCCCGTGTTCATCGTCGGTTTTCTTACGGCCGTGCTGCTGTCGTTCGCACTGGTCCCCTGGCTGGGTAGAAACTTCTTTCCGGCGGTGGATGCCGGCCAGATCAAGCTGCACATCCGTGCCCAGACTGGGACCCGGCTGGAAGAAACGGCACGGCTCTGCGACGACATCGAGAAAAAGGTCCGCGAGCAGATTCCGGGAGCCGAAATCAAGAACATCGTGGACAACATCGGCTTGCCAGTGAGCGGCATCAACCTGACTTATAGCAACTCTTCGCCGATTGGACCGGCAGACGCCGATATTCTGATTACCCTCAACGAGGATCACCATCCGACGGCGGGTTACGTCAATAAGCTCCGAGATACATTGAACAATCAGTTTCCCGGCGTCAGCTTCGCTTTCCTGCCGGCCGATATCGTGAGTCAGATCCTCAATTTCGGGCTTCCGGCACCGCTGGATGTACAAGTCGTGGGCTTTAACCGTTCTGAAAATAGGGTGTATGTCGCCGAGCTGCTGAGGAAGATTCGCGCCGTACCCGGCATCGCCGATCTACGTTTACAGCAGGCGTTCAACCAGCCGGAGTTGCATGTCACGGTCGACCGTGCTCGTGCACAGGAGTTGGGGTTGAGCCAGCGCGACGTGGCGACCAGCTTGCTCGTGACTTTGTCAGGCAGCCAGCAAACCGCGCCTAACTTCTGGGTGAACCCCAAGAATCACGTGTCTTATCCGGTGGTGGTGCAGACGCCGCAGTATCGCGTCGAGTCGATCAGCGATTTGCAGAGCGTACCGCTACCCGCCGGTAAAACATCGGGCCAGCAGATTCTGGGCGGGTTGGCGACGGTGACACGGACGCAAGGCGACGGTGTAGTCTCGCACTACGACGTGCAACCGGCACTGGATATTTTTGCCACGACCCAGGACCGCGACCTCGGCAGCGTTTCGCACGACGTCGAGGAAATCCTCAAGGAAACCGCCAAGGACATTCCTAAGGGCTCCACCGTCGTCCTGCGCGGCCAGACCGAAGCCATGAATGCTTCCTACACCGGCCTGCTATTCGGCCTGTTGGGTGCCATTGTGCTGATTTATCTGCTGATCGTAGTCAACTTCCAGTCCTGGCTCGATCCTTTCGTTATCATCACCGCGTTGCCGGCTGCCTTGGCGGGGATCGTGTGGATGCTGTTCGTCACGCACACCACGCTCTCGGTGCCTGCCCTGATCGGCGCCATCATGTGTATGGGCGTCGCGACCGCGAACAGTATCCTGGTCGTCAGTTTTGCACGAGAACGGCTGCGGGAAGGCGATAGCGGGATGACCGCCGCAATCGAGGCCGGTTACATCCGCTTCCGCCCGGTGTTGATGACCGCGCTTGCCATGATTATCGGCATGGCGCCGATGGCCCTGGGGCTGGGTGAGGGCGGGGAGCAGAACGCTCCGCTCGGCCGCGCTGTGATCGGCGGCTTGATGTGCGCCACGGTCGCCACGCTGTTTTTCGTCCCGGTTGTTTTCAGCCTGGTCTACCGCAAACACAGGAAATTCACTCCACACAGCCAGCAGCATGGCACTCAATTGACGCAATCTGGAGAACATGATGTCGCATGATACTTCCCACGCAACTGCCTCTTGGTACTTGAGGATAGCGGGTATCGCCTTGTTGGGGATTGCCATTGCCGTAGTCGCCACCGGTGTTCATAGCCGCACCACCCACGAAGAGAATCTGGAAAAACGCGCCCTGCAGCAGGATGTGATTCCCGTCGAGGTGATCGCGCCACAGCAGGGGCCGGGCCAGCAAGACCTGGTCTTGCCCGGCAATGTCACGGCCTTTACCGAGGCGCCGATTTACGCCAGGGTCAGCGGCTATCTCAAGAACTGGAATACGGATATTGGAGCGCACGTTAAAACCGGCCAGGTGCTTGGCACCATCGAAACGCCTGAATTGGACGAGCAAATTCACCGCGCTGAAGCCGATTTGTCGATGGCCGAGGCCAACTATGAACTGGCCGCCAGCACGGCCAAACGATGGCAAAACCTCTTGCTCACCGATTCTGTCTCGCACCAGGAAGCCGACGAGAAAACTGCGGACGCCAAGGCTAAGCAGGCGACAGTGAACGCCTTGCGCGCCACCCTCGATAGTCTGCGTGCGCAGCAATCGTTCAATCGCATTGTCGCGCCGTTCGACGGCGTGGTGACGGATCGCAAGACCGATATTGGCATGTTGGTCAGTGCCGGCAGCAGCGCGAGCGCCCAGGCGTTGTTCCGGGTCGCGGAAATCGACAAATTGCGCATTTACGTCGAGGTGCCGCAGAATTTTTCGGCCCAGGTCAAACCGGGTCTGAGCGCCGAACTGCATTTTCCAGAACATCCGTCGCAGACTTTCCAGGCCAAGCTGGTCAGCACGTCGAATGCCCTGCACCAGGACTCCCGCACGCTGACTGTCGAATTGCAGATGGATAACAAGACTGGCGAAATTTTGCCCGGCACCTATGCCGAAGTGCATTTCTCGCTGCCGTCGAAGGCCAACGTGCTGCGCTTGCCCACGAGCGCCTTGCTGTTCCGCAAGAATGGCATGGAGGTTGCCACGGCGAATCCTGACGGCAAGGTGGTGCTGAAGCCGATTACTATCGGCCGGGACTTGGGAACGACGGTCGAAGTGGTTTCGGGCCTGCAAAGCACGGACCAAGTGATCGACTCGCCTTCGGATTCCCTAGCTGAGGGCGATCAGGTCCGCATGGTGCAACGTGCGGACCCGGTCCAAGCAGCGTCGGCTCAGCCAGGGGCGAAGTCATGAGGAAAACCTGCTTTGCGCTGGCCGTTGCGCAATTGCTGGCTTTGGCCGGATGCGCCACCTCGCCGCCGTATGTAACGCCGAAAGTCACCGTGCCCGACCAATACAGGGAAATGGGGCCGTGGCAGGTAGCGAAACCCTCCGATCAGATGCTGCGGGGCGATTGGTGGAAGTTGCTCAACGATCCGGTGCTCGACGGGCTGGAGGAACGGATCAATGTTTCCAACCAGGATTTGGCTGGCGCCTTCGCCCGCTATACCGCTTCGAAAGCACTGGAGGCGGAAACCGATACGGCGATGTATCCAACGGTGCAAGGGGGGGCGGGGATTACGCGTAACCGGCAATCGGACGACCGCCCACTGCGCGGTAATAATCAGCCGGATTACTACTGGGCCAATAGCATAGGTTTTTCTGCCAGCTACGAACTCGACCTTTGGGGCCGTGTGAACAGCTTGGTCACTGCCGGTACAGCGGCTATGCAAGCCAGCGCGGCCGATTTGGAATCAGTACGTCTGGCCTTGCACGCCAATTTGGCGAGCGAATATCTGGTGTTGCGCGGCTTCGACGCCGAATTGCAATTGCTCAAGGATACGGTTGAGGCTTACCGCCGTCAGCTCACGCTGATCCAGAACCGGTTCCAAGGCGGTATCGCCTCGGCGCAGCAGGTGGCGCGTGCCCAAACGCAACTGCAGGAAGCACAAACCAAGGTGGCAGATATCGTCGCCCGCAGGGCGATGGCCGAGCATGCGATTGCTGTGTTGGTCGGGGAGCCGGCATCGGCGTTTTCGGTTGCCGGTGCGACCACCCCCATTGTCCAGCCTGAAATCCCCTTGGGCTTACCCTCCACGCTGTTGCAACGTCGGCCTGACATTGCAGCGGCCGAACGGAGGGTGGCCGAAACCAATGCTGAGGTAGGGATTGCGCGCGCCGCGTTTTTCCCCAATATTATCCTAGGGCTGCAGGGAGGCTTTCAGAATACGGGAGGGCTGAATTTGTTGTCGCTACCCAACAGTTTCTGGTCGATCGGTCCTGCCGCAGTGATGACACTGTTCGATGCAGGCCGCCGCAAGGCGGAAGTAGAACGGGCGAAGGCCAGGACGGACGAGGCTGCTGCGCTATATCGTGCCACTGTTCTGCATGCCTTCAAGGAGGTCGAGGATAACCTTGTGCTACTGCGGCAATTGCGCGATGAGCAATTCACCGAGCAAGCCGCAGTTGCCTCCGCTGAGAAAAGTCTTGAACTGGCGATGAACCGTTATCGGGAAGGTGTCGTAAGCTATCTCGAAGTGATCGATGCCGAAGAGGCGGTTCTGCGCACTAAAAGAACCTCTCTCGATATCGGGACGCGCTCGTTGCAGGCCAGCATCGGCCTAATTCGAGCCATCGGAGGCGGATGGACCGCACCGGTTGCGGCAGAGCCCAGCACGGCGTCCATCCCAGAAGATAAACGCGGTTAGGTTCGATATCGAGCACAGCTCAGGAAAAAAGCCGGGGGTCGAGTAAAGGGAGGGCAATGACGCGAGTTCTGACCATAGAGGATGACGAAATCACCGCGAAGGAGATCATGGCGGAGCTTTCTACGCACGGCTTCGAGGTCACTTGGGCAGCAACTGGCCGGGATGGGCTGGCGCAAGCTAGCTCTCAGCCGTTCGATGTAATTACCCTCGACCGCATGCTGCCCGATATCGATGGGCTGGAAGTGGTCACTTTCCTGCGGGCCTCGGGTATTGATACCCCGATTCTCATGATCAGCGCCTTGAGCGATGTCGATGAGCGCATCCGCGGGTTGCGCGCCGGCGGCGACGATTATCTCACCAAGCCGTTCGTTCCCGATGAAATGGCTGCCCGCCTGGAGGTCATGTTGCGGCGGCGGAAGCCGGCTGCAAGCCAAAGCAAGCTCAAGGTGCAGGATTTGGAACTCGACCTGATCGCCCGCATCGCCCATCGCGGTACGCAAAAAATCAGATTGTCGCCAACGGAGTTCCGGTTGCTAGAATACCTAATGCGCAATTCCTCTCAGGTGGTGACCAGAACCATGATTTTCGAGGCGGTCTGGGGCTACTCATTCGACCCGGGGACTAATGTCGTAGATGTTCATGTGACTGGGTTGCGCAGGAAGATCGACCCCGAGGAGTTTCCTCCGTTGCTTCGCACCGTGCGCGGAGCCGGCTATGTCCTCGGTTAGATTGTCAGATACCTGGCGTACGACGACCTTCCGGTTGGTATTGTTGTACGGCGGGATGTTTACCATCGGCGTGGTCACGCTGTTGGCGGTCATTTATTTTCATACTCAGGATTTCATCGATCAGCAAACCGCCTACGTCCTCAAGGCGGAGCTTCGCAATTATCTGGCGACGCCGCCGGATAAAATCTCGGATTCGTTCAATATCGATATCCAGCGCGATAGTCGCCATATCGAGATTTACGGGTTGTTTTCGGACACGGGCGTGAGGTTGACCGGCAATGCCGAAAAGCTGCCGCGCGGTTTTGCGCTCGATAGCGAGCCTCATCTCATCAGGCCTCGGTCCTCCGATAGCTGGCTGACGCTTAGGACCGACGTTTGGGGTGTGGGTGCGCGGCTGCCTGATCAACACATCCTCTTTCTCGGCCGACAGCAGGTTCAACTCGATGAAATCCGGCAAATCATCATTCGCGCACTCGGCGGTGCAGTGCTGGTGATCCTAGTCGGCACGGCACTCGGCATTGCCTCGAGTATTCGGCCAATCCAGCGCCTGCGCAAAATCCAGGGCGTCAGTCAAAGCATTATTCAGGGCAATATCGACCTGCGGCTTCCCATGACCGGTAATCAGGACGAACTCGATCTGCTCGCCAAGATCGTGAACAAGATGCTGGATGAAATCGCCCAGCGTATGAACGACATCAAGGGGGCTGCCGATAGTGTGGCCCACGACTTGAGGACGCCGTTGACGCATTTGCGCACCAGGCTCAACCGTTTGCTGAGTCTTTTGAATGCGCCGGACCAGCAGCAGTTGGTGGAAGAAGCCATCGATGAAGTCGACACCGTGCTATCGCGGTTTAGGGCACTGCTCAGGATCGCGGAAATTTCGGGCTCCATGCGGCGTGCCATGTTCAAGCAGGTAGCGATCCAGCCGCTGCTCGAAAACATCAAAGATATCTACACCCCTCTGGCGGAAGAAAAAAACGTTGCCTTGCTGTTCGATCTACCCGAGGTGGAGCTGACGGTCATGGGCGACGGGGATCTGCTATTTGAGGCGGTGATGAACCTGGTCGATAACGCCGTAAAGTTTGCCTCGCAGAACGGGTATGTTACCGCGCGGCTGTTCGAAAAATCAGGCGTTTGTCATATCGAAATCGAGAATAATGGACAGGGTATCCCCGAAGATGAACTCAAAATGGTGATCTTGCCTTTTTACCGTAGCGAGCTCAATCGCCATCAGTCGGAAGGCTACGGTGTGGGCTTGAGCATCGTGAACGCGATCGTCAACCTGCACGGTTTTCGCTTAAGCCTGCAATCGGCCAACGGTGTCACGCGGGCAATCATTGAATGCAGCAATCGCTTGGCAAGCGAGAACGGCGTATAAAGAAATACTAATTCATCGCACCACAATTCTTTAGCCATTCAAACGGCTGTCATACAGATGTAACAATTTCTCTCCAAAATCCGCAACCGCGTGAAAGCTCAATTGGCCAATTAAGTTTTCATCTTCTACTTTCGGATTTGGGGAGCAATTTAATGAAACAAACCAAAATTCGTGCCAGTGTGGCGGCAATCACCGGCATGGCTCTTTTCGGAATCAACGGTCTGGCACAAGCCGACTCTGTCGATGCGCTGCTCCAGGCGCTACGCGACAAGGGCGTGTTGTCTCAAGCTGAATACGATACCTTCAACAACGCTCGCGATAACGAGCGTGTTGAAAAGGTGAAGGAATCCGCGCTCAACAAGGGCAAAATCAAATTGGGCGATTACATCAATAGCATTACCCCGACGGGTGATGTGCGTGTTCGGTATGAACTGCGCGATGCGAAGGGCCAGGCAGTTAATGGTACCAATGGACAGAACGCATTCGAAAAGCTGGGCCGTGCGCGCTATGCCTGGCATCTGGGGTTTAAGTCGGATTCCGATAATGACTTTTTCACTGAATTCCGCTTTGCTTCCGGCACGAATTCCCGTTCGCCCAATAACGACTTCAACAACACAGTAACCACCGATGCAGGCTCTGCCCCAATGAGCAAGCAAGGGGGGGCACAAGTTGACCGCGTGATGATCGGTTGGAATACCACTGAATGGCTAACCTTGAAGGCTGGCCGGATGCAGAATCCGCTGTACACGACTTCCATGGTTTGGGATGGCGATTTGAATCCTGAAGGGTTGGCAGAAGAACTGCACACCAAGTTCAACGATGTCGATCTGTTTGCGACTTTAGGTCAGTTCTCATTGCGGACTAAGTATGACCGTCAAACCTACACTGATCCCATTACTGGGGCCGTGGTGAAGGAAAACAACGTCGCCACCTCTAAACTGTTTGCCTTCCAAGGCGGTGCGCATTATAAGTTCAATGACGAAACCTCCGTCAAGATTGCTCCTGTTTACTATAGCTACGCCGGTTCCGGCGGTAATGGCGCGTTTAGTCCTGGTCTGGGCAACTTGGTCGGTGCCACCAGCGCTCAGCTTAAATGCAGTTCCGGTAAATACGGTGCATCGCTCCCTGTCGGCACATGTAACAACACCGGCACGAACAATCTCGCCATTCTGGAAGTTCCGGCTGAATTCAACTGGAACATGGGCGGTCATCCCTGGAAGATCTGGGCTGATTACGCCCACAACTTCGACGGGGATGACCGTGCTAAGGCTGCGGGCGCCATCACAGTTGCGAACGGTGGCAGCCCGACCTTGGATAAGAGCAGCCAGGACAATGCGGTATTGGTCGGTATCCAAGTCGGTTCCCCGATGGCGCTGGCTGCTTGGGAAAAGGTCGGCACTTATCTTGGTAGTACGAGTGGCATGAAGAAGCATGACTGGATCGCTCGTGCCTGGTATCAGCGCGTAGAAGCCTACTCGCTTGATCCAAACTTGGTCGATTCCGATGTCATGAACGCGCAGGTCAACATGCAAGGCTTAGCTGCAAGCGCTAGCTACATGCTGTCCGATAACGCTTTTGTGACACTATCCGGTGCGCACGGTACCCGCATTAACGATGCATTGGGTACCGGCGGTTCGGTTGATACCTCGATCATCAATGCTGATCGCCGTTACAACTTGTTGCAAATGGATGCAACCTGGAGGTTCTAATCCTCTTACGGAAGCTTCACATCAAGTTACCTAGCCACTTGATGACGCAAACCGGCATGCGCGGAGAAAAATCACGCATGCTTGCAAAGCCCCCGGTTTCGGGGGCTTTTGCTTTCTAGTCGGTTGTTGCAAAAGCTTCATTTCCCCTTAATCAAAACGTCACTTTAAGCCTCTACATTACGCAGCATAAAAATGATTCAAGGAGAGTCTACATGCTGCAACAAATTAAAACCGTCGCCCACGAACGGACCCGGCCGTCGCTGCATTACAGTTTTGCTCGCACGCCAGCCGAAGTGATGGAAGCGCAGCGTCTGCGCTATAAGGTTTTCGCGGAAGAAATGGGGGCTAAATTATCAGGACATGACGGGCTGGACCGCGACGGGTTCGATGCGTTTTGCGAGCATCTGCTGGTGAGGGATGTCGAATCAGGCAAGGTGGTAGGAACCTACCGCATTCTCGATCCGCAAATGGCGGGCGAGGCCGGCGGATACTATTCAGCGGGCGAGTTCGACCTGACGCGCCTGATGCATCTTTCGCCTTCCATGGTGGAACTGGGGCGTGCTTGCGTGCATCGGGACTACCGTAGCGGGGCCACTATCAGCTTGTTGTGGGCCGGGCTGGCAAAATTCATGGTCAAGAACGGTTACGAATACCTGATCGGCTGCGCCAGCATTGGCATGGCCGACGGCGGTCACATGGCGGCCAATTTGTACGAGCAGCTAAAAGACAAGCATCTCGCCCCTGTGGAATATCGTGTATTCCCGCGCTGCCGACTGCCGATCGAAGCATTGCAAAACGATATGCCTGCAGACTCTCCAGCCTTACTAAAAGGATATCTGCGCCTTGGTGCTTACATTTGCGGCGAGCCGCATTGGGACCCTGACTTCAATGCGGCCGATCTCTTAATCATGTTGCCGCTGGCACGCATGAATCGTCGGTACGCTGACCATTTCCTAAAATAAACCCCGCATCACCTTCTCGGTTTGCCCGCTTCGTGCGGGCTTTTTTTATGCGGCAGTAACAGCGGTTAAGCAAATGTTGGATAATAGCCTCCAATATATTGTTGAGTTCCGAACAGGGTTGAAGCTGCTTAGCTATTACCGTTGGGTCGATGTGCCTCGCATTCTGTTGCTGGCCTGCCTGTATTTGGCCGGAGCCCGTTTCGGACTGGAGTTTGCGGCCTTCGGCAAGAACGTCACGCTCATTTGGCCGCCATCCGGCATCTCCCTGGCATTCCTGCTCATATACGGTCTTCGGTTATGGCCCGGCGTAGCGCTGGGTGCTTGCTTGAGCGCAATGCTCAGTACCCATTCGGGTATCTTCGCTATTGGACAAATTGTGGCAAGCTTGGTCGAGACCTTGCTCGCTGCCTGGCTGATTAAGCGTATCCGCGGATTCGATATCTCCCTTAATCGCATCAAGGACGTGATCGGATTGCTCGGTTACGGCGTTCTGCTTGGGCCGCTGTTCGCCGCCCTCGTTGGCTCTGCTTCGCTGATGTTCATTGGGGACATCCATGGGCTGCAATTCTGGCGCGGACTGATGCTGTGGTGGATGGGCGACGCCCTCTCGGTGCTGGTGATTACCCCGTTGCTATTGTCGATACGATCTAATCCCATCGATTGGTCCTGGATACGCAAGGGCGAAGTCGTGGCCCTGACCTCAGCGTTGGCGGTTCTTTCTGCCGTGGTCTTTTTCGAATGGTCGCCCCTCGGCCTCGAGTTTCACCCGCATGTGTTCGTGCTGTTCCCGCTGGTGGCGTGGGCGGCGCTGAGTTTCGGACTTTCCGGGGTCACCGTTGCCATTTTTTTCATCACGGCAATCTCGCTGGTCTCCGGTATTAACGACATCGGTCCTTTCGGGCTGGATTTCGCCAAAGGCAATATCTTCAATTACTGGCTTTACATTGCCATTATCGCGGGCAGCAACCTGGTGCTGAGCGGCGTGTATTCCGGACGCTTGCAATCCGAGGCCACGCTACGCGATCAGTTGCAGCTTTATAACGCGCTGATTCAGGCCCAGTCCGACGTGGGTGAGGGCGTGCTGGTGGTCGAGAACGAGAGAGTCATGTACGCCAACCAGGCGATGAGCTTGATTACCGGATACAGTTTGAAAGAGATGTATGCCTTCGACAGCTTTCATCAGCTCCTAAGTCCGGAGGAGCGACCACGTGTCCGCGAGAAGCACGTGCGAAGGCTGGCCGGTGAGCCGGTAGAGCGCCGTTACGAAGTGCTGGGCCTGCACAAGCTAGGTTATCCCATCCATCTCGAACTCGCCGTATCGCTGATGCGCCAGAAGCACGGCGCAACCCGCATGACCATCGTGGTACTGGATATCTCCGCCCGCAAACAGGCCGAGGCCAACCTAGTACTGGCGCATCAGGTGTTCAGCCATGCGGCTGAGGGCATCCTTATCATCGATCCTGAACAACGGATCCTGGAGGCCAATCGGGGATTTGAGGAAATCACCGGCTACACGCGCAGCGAAGTCGTGGGCCAGAAGCGCGAAATGTTCGTGGCGGGACCCGATAATACGGTGATCGATGCCGACGTTTGGCGCGAAGTGCATCAATCCGGGTTGTGGCAAGGTGAGATATGGAGCCGCCGCAAGAACGGCGAGTTATATCCGGAATGGCTTTCTCTGAGCGAAGTGGTAGACGAAACGGGGCGTGTCGCCAACTACATCGCCGTGTTTTCAGATATTACCTTGCGCAAGGAGTCGGAGCAGCGTCTGCAATTTCTAGCCACGCACGATGCCCTCACCAAGCTGCCTAACCGTACCCTCTTGCAAGAACGTATTGACCACGCCTTACGCCTCGCCCAGCGTAACAAGACACGTCTCGCAGTACTGTTCATCGATCTTGATCGCTTCAAGGTCATCAACGACACCTTGGGCCACGATGCCGGCGATCAACTTCTGCTCGAAGCCTCCGACCGCTTGCAAAAATGCCTGCGCGACTCCGATACCATTGCTCGCCAGGGCGGGGATGAGTTCGTGGTGCTGCTGGAGGAGTTCGGCGAGGACGTGCAGGTGCTTGGTCATATTTCCCGCAAGATCATGGCGGCCCTGACGCAGCCGTTTGAGTTGTTGGGGCAAGAGGTGTTCATCAGCGCCAGCATCGGCATCAGCGTATATCCGCAAGATGGCCAGGATATGAACACCTTGCTCAAGAACGCCGATATCGCCATGTATCGCGCCAAGGAGCAGGGCAAGAACAATTTCCAGTTCTACGCTTCGGATAGTAACGTCCATAGCTTCGAGCGGCTGGCATTGGAAAATAGCCTCCGCAAGGCGCTGGAGCGCGACGAATTCATATTGCATTACCAGCCTAAGGTGGATTTGAAGACCGACGCTATCGTCGGTGCAGAAGCCCTGGTGCGCTGGATGCATCCCGAACTTGGCATGATTCCGCCCAACCAGTTCATTCCGCTGGCCGAGGAAACCGGCTTGATCGTGGCGATCGGCGAGTGGGTGTTGCGCGAGGCGTGTCGCCAGAATCGTGCCTGGCAGGAAGCCGGGCTACCGTTGATCCGCATGGGCGTTAATCTTTCCGGGGGGCAGTTCCGTGACGACAATCTGCGCCATGTGATCGCCTCGGCGCTCGCCTATAGCGGCATGCAGCCTGACTACCTGGAGCTCGAGATTACCGAAAGCATGATCATGCATAACCCAGATCGTGCCACGCTGATTCTCCAGGGTTTCCGCGACATGGGCATGCGAACGGCGATCGACGACTTCGGTACGGGTTATTCATCGTTGGGCTACCTCAAGCGTTTCCCTCTGGATGCGCTCAAGATCGACCGATCCTTTGTGCAGGACGTGCCGGGCGACCAGGACGATGTGGCAATCACCCAGGCCATTGTCGGCTTGGCGCACAGCCTAGGGCTTAGCGTGGTTGCGGAGGGCGTGGAGACGCCGGACCAGCTGACGTTCCTGCGCCGCCTGCAATGCGAACAGGTCCAGGGCTTTATCTACAGCAAGCCGGTGACAGCGGAGAAATTTGCGGAATTACTGGAGGCCGGCCCATTCAGCACCCTGGGCGGAGAAATCTAGCAACGGAAAACCTGAAACTACTCGGTAGCGTCGATATTGCCCTGTTGCTGAACCACTTGCTTGTCCAGCCGGCGGGCGCCGTTGAAACGCTTGGTCCAGTAAGCGTCGTTCATGTTCACGATATCTACCCCGCCGCCGCTCGAAGGCGCATGGATGAATCGGCCGTCGCCAAGATAGATGCCGACGTGCGAGAAGGAT
This sequence comes from Novimethylophilus kurashikiensis, assembly GCF_003112435.1. Taxonomy (GTDB): domain Bacteria; phylum Pseudomonadota; class Gammaproteobacteria; order Burkholderiales; family Methylophilaceae; genus Novimethylophilus; species Novimethylophilus kurashikiensis. The sequence goes on along the minus strand of NZ_BDOQ01000003.1, from coordinate 32,471 downwards.
TTTTTGAGCGTATTGAAGAACACCAGGTCACCTGGCTGCAATTGATCGACCGGAATGGATTTACCCAACTGGCTGATGGCGCGTGCGCCGTGTGGCAGCGTCAGATTGGCGGCCTGGTTGAACACGTAGCGGACGAACCCGCTGCAATCGAAGCCGGTTTCAGGAGAAATCCCCCCGAACTTGTAAGGCGTGCCGCTCAGGGCGAGCGCACTCAGCAGGACTTCCTGCATGGTGGAGCCAGCCTGCTGCATGGCAGATGTTGCTTGGCCGAAGAAGCCGAGGCTTTCAGGCGCAGCATCATCCGCATGGCCGATATTGGCGGCGAGGCCAAATACGGCTGTCAAAATAAGGGCATATAAACGCATCGCTCGGATTTTATAAGCGAATTGCCTATCGAAGCAACCACTTTGGCTTGGGTGTAGAATCGAAAACAGGATCAACCTTAGATCGGAGATCATCATGAGCGATGTGCAGAAGCTAACATTGGATGAAATCAAGGCCGCTGCCGAGCGCTTGGTCAAAGCCGGTGGAAATGTGCGCGAAACTTTGCGCGAACTGACCGTGCAGGCGCTCACCCAGGGCGAACTGGCCGAGCGCGAAATCCGCGAGGTGTTGGCCGCGATTACAGAAGGCGTGAAACTGGGCGCCGAACAACGCGCCAGCGAAGTCAAGAATGCCTTGGGAGATGCATTGCATGGCATGGACGATGCCTTGACGCACGCCGCGGAAGCCATGCAACTGGCGATCAAGGAGGCTGCTTCGGATGCCAGGGAGTTCGGCAACAGCGATTTGCAGCAAAGCCTCAACGATCTCAAGATGCTTGAGGAAATGCTGCTGGAAACCTTATCGCGTGCCGCTGAAGGGGCGCAAGGGCTGGTCAAGCAGGAATTGCTTTCCATGGCTGAGCACGGACGTCGCATCGGTACCGATACCGGCACCCGGGTGCGTGCCGTGGCTGATGATCTCGGTAATCGGGTCAGGGGAGCGGTGCAAGGGGCTGCCACTGCCGGCAAACAAGCGGCTCGCATGGTCGGTGCACGTGTCGCCCACATGTCGAGCCGCAAGCTCGGCGAAATCGCCGATCGCCTGGCGCAAAAAGCCGAGCAGCTTAAACACTAAGCGTTAACAATCAAAAAAGATAATTCCTGAACAATGATTCGCGAAACCGTTTCGGTCATGCGGGACTTCGGTCGCCTGCGTGAAATTGCCGGTATTTTTATCCGTTACGGTTGGGGCGATGCCATCAAGCGCCTCGGCCTGAGCAAATTACTGGGGGCATCCAAGCTGCTGCACCCCCAGGCCGCGCTCGAAGTCATGCACTTGCCGCCAGAAGTGCGGGTGCGCATGGCGATACAAGAGTTAGGACCTACTTTCGTCAAACTCGGCCAGGTGCTTGCTACCCGCCCTGATATCTTTCCGCCGAGCTGGATCGCCGAATTCGCCAAGCTGCAGGACAAAGTTCCGCCTGTGCCGTTCGAGGAACTCCTGCCCCAACTCGAGCAGGCCCTGGGGCATTCGCCTTTTGAAGTGTTCCGCGAACTCAATCAGGAAGCTATCGCCGGCGCATCCATCGCCCAGGTGCATGCCGCTGTGTTACAAGATGGCACGCCGGTTGTCCTGAAGATTCGCCGTCCGCATATCGAATCCTTGATCGAAGCCGATTTGCGGCTGTTGTCCCATCTCGGCCGACTCATCGAGTCGGAAATGCCGGAGGTGCGCCGCCTGCACTTGGGCAAGATCATCGGTCAGTTTTCCAAGTCGCTACGCAAGGAGCTCGACCTTGCCGCCGAAGGCCGCAATACCGATCATTTTCATGCCAATTTCGAGGCCAACCCCGATGTAGTCTTCGCGAAGATTTTCTGGGAATACACCTCCGAAAAGCTGCTGGTGATGGAGCATTTGCCCGGTATTGCGGGCAACGAGATCGAAGAAGCCCGCGCCAGCGGTCTCGATCTCAAAAAACTGGCCGCACTTGGCGCCAATACACTGCTCAAGATGGTGCTGATCGACGGTTTCTTTCATGCCGATCCGCATCCGGGCAACGTGTTTTATCTGCCGGGCAATCGCCTGGCGGTCATCGATTGCGGCATGGTGGGGAGGCTGACGCTGGAACGCCGTAACCAGATCGCCGACTTGCTGGCGTCGCTGGTGTCCAAGGATTACGAGACCCTCCTCAACATTCTCATCGATTGGGCCGGTGATGCATCTGTCGATGAAACGAAGCTGGAAGGTGACCTGGAAGAGTTTTTGTTCAACTATCACGACGCTTCGCTACGTCAGATCAGCTTCGGCCGCTTGCTCAACGACCTCACCACCGTGATGCGCGAGAACCATCTCTCAGTGCCGTCCGACCTCGCCATGCTGTTCAAGGCGCTGATCACGCTGGAAGGCCTGGGGCGTCAGCTCGACCCGGATTTCCAGATCGTGCGGCATCTCACGCCCTTCGTGAAACAGGTCATATACGACCGCTATATGCCCGGCACGCTATTGAAACGCGGCCGCCGCAGCCTCATGGGTGCGCTCGGCATGTTGACCTCGGTGCCGCGCGACTTTGCCAAGCTGATGAAGGAAATGCGACGGGGGCGGGTGAAGATCGAATTCGACCTCAAGCGGCTTGATCACTTCGGGCATCAGATCGATCACAGCACCAATCGTCTTACGCTAGGCTTGCTGACCTCGGCGCTCATCATCGGCTCCTCCATCGTCATGACCGTCAAGGGCGGGCCCACTTTGCTGGGACTGCCGGCATTCGGCTTCCTGGGGTTCTTCATCGCCTCGGTGTTCGGATTGTGGCTCATGATTTCCATATGGCGCTCCAGCCGGGAGGATTGATCGCCATTGGGGCGGATGCCCTGAAATAAAGCATGGGATTGGCGCTTTTCTGGGGCGCCGTCCCGGTTATTATTTTTATCATTTCACCAAGTTATTGATTTTTAATAATTAAATATCCTGGCACAAGCTTTGCTGAAGCTGTGTCATGGCTAATCCAACGACTACGGCATTCGACGAGATGCGAACCGGCAGCGGCGACGTGCGTCCGCTGTATGAGGCTTGCGATCAGTGGCTGCGCGGTGTGACGCAAGCGCAACTGTCGCAAAAATCCAAGGAGGCGGAGTTGTTGTTCCGTCGGGTCGGAATTACTTTCAACGTGTACGGCGAAGATGCAGGCGCCGAGCGGCTGATTCCGTTCGACGTCATTCCGCGCATTCTCAGCGCTGGCGAATGGCAACGGCTTTCCGATGGCGCCATCCAGCGCGTGCGGGCGCTCAACCTGTTCCTGCACGATCTTTACCACAAGCAGGAAATCATCAAGGCCGGCATCGTGCCCGCCAGCATCCTCGCCAACAGCCAGTATCGGCCCGAGATGCAGGGCGTGGATGTCCCCGGAGGCATTTACGCGCATATCGCCGGCATCGATATCGTGCGCACGGCGGAAGATACTTTCTACGTGCTGGAAGACAATTTGCGCACGCCGTCCGGCGTCTCTTACATGCTGGAAGACCGCAAGATGATGATGCGGCTTTTCCCGGAGCTGTTCCGGCGGTATTCCGTAGCGCCTGTCGAACACTATCCGCAGGTGTTGCTCAATAATCTCCGTGCCGTCGCTCCTGATGGCGTGCGCAATCCTACCGTCGTGCTGCTCACGCCAGGCGCCTACAACAGCGCCTATTTCGAGCACGCCTTCCTTGCGCAGCAAATGGGCATCGAGTTGGTGGAAGGGCAAGACCTGTTCGTTCGCGACAACTACGTCTACATGCGTACGACGGAAGGTCCGAAGCAGGTGGACGTGATCTATCGCCGCATCGACGACGATTTTCTTGACCCGTTGGCCTTCCGTCCCGATTCCATGCTGGGCGTGCCGGGGCTGGTCTCGGTTTACCGCAGCGGCAACGTAACCTTGGCCAACGCCATCGGCACTGGCGTGGCGGACGATAAATCGACCTATATCTACGTACCCGAGATGATCCGCTTTTATCTCGGCGAGGAACCTATCCTTTCCAACGTCCCGACCTACAAGCTCGGCGAAAAGGACGATTTCGCCTATGTGCTCGATCATCTGCCGGAACTGGTGGTGAAGGAAGTACAAGGCTCCGGCGGTTATGGAATGCTGGTCGGGCCGACGGCCTCCAAGCAGCAGATTCTCGATTTCCGCGAGCAGATCCTCGCCAACCCCTCCAACTACATCGCCCAGCCGACATTAGCCTTGTCTACCTGTCCAACCTTGGTGGAGCAGGGCATTGCCCCGCGCCACGTAGACCTGCGGCCCTTCGTGCTGTCTGGCAAGACCGTGACCTTGGTGCCTGGCGCCTTGTGCCGGGTTGCCCTTAGGGAAGGATCGCTGGTGGTCAACTCGTCCCAAGGGGGCGGGACGAAAGATACGTGGGTGCTCCAATGCTAAAAACTGATTCCGATCACTACTGCATCCTTGCTACGTACTTAGAACAGTTTTTGGGAGCGGCTTCACCATGCTAAGCCGAACTGCCGACCACCTTTACTGGATGTCCCGCTACATCGAGCGGGCCGAGAACATGGCGCGCGTGCTGGATGTTACCTGCCGCATGTCGCTGGTGCTGAATATCACCCAGAGCGAAGTGGACTTGTGGCGTCCGCCCTTGCAGATAGCAGGCAATGTCAATGTCTTCGAAGCAAAATACGGCGCTTACACCGCCGCTAACGTCATCCGCTACATGGTGTTGGACGAGGACAACCCTTCGAGCATTTTGAGTGCCCTCGACAGTGCCCGTGAAAACGCCAGAGCTGTCCGTGTGGCGATGTCATCGGAGATGTGGGAAAGCGTCAACAGCTTGTGGCTGGAACTGGGGCAGCGCGTGCGCGCCGGGATCGGCGAAATGGAAATCGGCGAGTTCTGTGATTGGGTGAAGTCGCGATCGCACCTCTTTCGCGGGGTGACCTACAGCACCATGCTGCGTGACGACGGTTACCGCTTCGCACGACTCGGCACCTTCATCGAACGCGCCGACAACACGGCACGCTTATTGGATGTGAAATACCACTGCTTGCTACCCGCTACTGAAGGGGTCGGCGGCGCCGTGGACTACTACGAATGGAGCGCCGTGTTGCATGCGGCATCGGCGTTCGAGGCCTACCAGAAGGTTTTTAGAGACACCATAACCCCTTGGAAAGTATCTGAATTATTGGTGCTGCGACACGATATGCCGCGCTCGTTGCATGCCTGTTTCGACGAAATCATGGCCATTCTCGAACACCTCAGTGCCGCCGGCAGCGAGGAATGCAACCGTATGGTGGGTGAGCTGCACGCACGCTTTCATTACGGCCGCATGGAAGACATTTTCCAGGGCGGCCTGCACGAGTTCCTGCTGGATTTCATCGCCCGCAACAACGCCCTCGGCAACGAAATCCAGCGCACTTTCCTGAGACATCCCTGGAGTTAAATTCCTAAGCGAGACCATCATGCAACTCTCGATCGAACACCGCACGCACTACAGCTACAGCAGCCCGGCTGACTACACCATCCAGCACCTGCGCCTGACCCCGCAGAGCGGTTTCGGCCAGCGCGTGAAACGCTGGGAGATTCTGGTCAACGGACGTATCAGCCCCCATGCCGATGCCCACGGCAACGTCGAACACACGCTGGTGGTCGATACGCCTCACGACGGCATCACCATTACCGCCGTGGGCGAGGTGGAAACCGATATCGACCTGCCGCCCCCGGCCGATACGCTGCCTCTGGCGATCTACCTGCGCGAAACCCGACTGACTGCCGCCGACGCTGCACTGGCTAATTTCGCACGTGGTTTTTGCAATGTACGCGGTCAATTGGACGAGGCCGGATTGACCGAATTGATGCACGGTATCCGCGACAAGGTGCGTTATCGCAAGGGGCTGACCGACGTGGCCACCACGGCTGCGCAAGCCTTTGCGGCGCGGCATGGCGTTTGCCAGGACCATGCACACATTTTCATCGCCTGCTGCCGCAACATGGGGATTCCGGCGCGCTACGTCAGCGGCTATTTGTTTACCCCGCACGGGGAATTGATGGAAAGCCACGCCTGGGCTGATGCCTGGCTGGAGGATGCTGGCTGGCAGAGCTATGACGTCTCCAACGGGCAACGCGCCAACGGGATACACGTGCGTTTGGCGACCGGCCTGGACTATCGGGATGCTTGCCCGGTCAATGGCATTCGCCGCGGTGGCGGGGAGGAATCGATGTCGGTGAGCGTGCAGGTACACCAATCGGCGCAATCGCAGCAATGAAGTGATCTGGCAAGGCGCGAAGTAAACGCGTCGATTGTTCTGCAAACGAGCCCCCGCTATGATGGGGCTCTTGTTGTTTCATAACGGTTAAAAAATATGACGTATTGTGTGGGGCTGCTGCTTGAGCGCGGCTTGGTCATGGCATCGGATTCGCGTACCAACGCCGGTGTCGACCATGTATCTACCTTTCCCAAGATGACGGTGTTTTCCCAGCCCGACGAGCGCGTGCTGGTGATGATGACTTCCGGCAACCTGGCCATTTCGCAAGCAGTGGTGAGCCGATTGCAGAACGCGCTGACGGAGAATGCAGAGCCCAACCTGTACAGCGTCACCAATATGTTCGATGCCGCCCGCGCGGTGGGCGACGCCGTGCGGGCGGTGCATCAGGAAGACGCCGAACACCTGCGCAAGCATCAGGCCGATTTCAACCAGGCCATTATCCTGGGCGGGCAAATCAAGGGCGAAAAGCCGCGCTTGTTCAACATCTACGCCGCGGGCAATTTCATCGAGGCGGTAGCCGAGACGCCGTATTTCCAGATCGGCGAGACCAAATACGGCAAGCCCATTCTCGACCGTGTCATCAATAGCAGCAGCTCGCTGGCCGAGGCCGCCAAATGTGTGCTGGTGTCGTTCGATTCCACCATCCGCAGCAATCTATCGGTGGGTATGCCCATCGACTTGATGACCTATCCCGCCGACAGCTACCGCACTGATTGCATCCAGCGCATCACGGAGGGCGACCCTTATTTCCGCCAGCTCCAGCAGAGCTGGTCGGAAGGGTTGCGCCGTGTCTTCAGCGAGATTCCATCGCCCGATTGGTGTAAATAAAGGCTATGTGATGTAGGAGCGCCGCCTCGGCGCGATTTCCCCGGTTATTACCACATCGCGCCGAGGGCGGCGCTCCCACTAGCCTGTATTGCGCAATCCCGCCGCGATACCGTTGATGGAGAGGTGGATGCCGAACTTCACCCGGTCGTCCGAAGTGCCAGAACGGAAACGCTTGATCAATTCGACCTGCAGATGATTAAGCGGATCCAGGTAGGGCAAACGATTGCGGATGGAATTCGCCAGCGCCGGGTTGTTGGCAAGGCGAATGGCGCTACCCAGCAGCAGGTTGAGCGCATGCGTGGTGAGTGCGTATTCTTTCTCGATGCAGCCGAACACGGTTTGCCTCAACTGCTCGTCCGCCACCAATTGCGAGTAGCGCGAGGCGACTGACAAATCGGTCTTGGCGAGCACCATGTCCATATTGGCAATCAGCGTCTTGAATAACGGCCACTCGGCTAGCATTTCTTTCAGCTGGCGGATGCGATCCTCGCGGTCATCAGCGTTGAGGAAGTGCTCGATGGCGCTGCCGAAACCATACCAGCCCGGTAACAGCAATCGGCACTGTCCCCAGGAAAATCCCCACGGAATCGCCCGCAAATCCTCGATGCGCCGTGATGCCTTACGCGCAGAGGGGCGGCTGCCGATGTTGAGCTCGGCGATTTCCGAAATCGGCGTGGCGCTGAAGAAATAATCGGTGAAGCCGGGCGTCTCGTAGACCAGGCTGCGATACGCTTGCATGGCCGTCGTCGAGAGCGCATCCATGGTCTGCTCGAACTTGCGGCGTTTGTCGTCCGAAAGCTGGTCTTGCGGGAACAGGCTGGCATCAATGGTCGCGGCGATGAGTGTCTCGAGATTGTGCCGGCCCACGCGCGGATCGGAGAACTTGTTGGCGATGATCTCGCCCTGTTCGGTGAGACGAATCTGCCCGTCCACCGTGCCTTGCGGCTGTGCCATGATGGCCTGGTAGGTCGGGCCGCCGCCGCGTCCTACCGTGCCGCCGCGGCCGTGGAACAGGCGCAGCTTGACCTTGGCCTGGCGGAACAGCTCGACCAGGCCGACTTCCGCCCTGTACAACTCCCAATTCGCGGTAAGAAAGCCGCCGTCCTTATTGCTGTCCGAGTAGCCGAGCATGATTTCCTGCTCATTGTCGCAATGGCGTAGCACGTTGCGGATGCCTGGCAGGCCAAGCCACGTCGACATGATCTCGGGCGCATGGCGCAAGTCGGCGATAGTCTCGAACAGCGGAACAATGTTGATATCCATCTGGATGTTGTCGGCGCCCCAGTTGCCGCGTAGCAGCCCGGCTTCCTTTTGCAGCAGCGCCACTTCCAGCATGTCTGATAGCGTTTCGGTATGCGAAATGATGTACTGGCGGATGGTGCGTGCGCCGAACTTGTCGCGCACTTCCTTGGCCTTTCGCAGCACGCCTACTTCGGACACGACCAGCGGCGAGTAATCCTGGTAGGGCGAGAACATCAAGCGCGGCTGGCTCAATTCTTCGAGCAGCACGCGGACTTTTTCCTTTTCCTCCAGCGCGGCATAGCTGAAGCCATGGCCGGATTTGGTAAACAGCTCGTCTATGACAGCTTCGTGGATGTCCGAGCTTTGGCGCAAGTCGATGGTTGCCAGATGAAAGCCGAATGTCTTGACCGCCTTGATGAGCTTGCCCAATCGCGGATAGATCAGCGCCTGGCCGTGGTTGCGGCGTAGCGAATCGACCACGATGTCGAGATCGGTGAGGAAAGCCTCCAGGTTGGCGTAGGCCGTGGTCGGCGTCAGCTGGCGAGCGTTGATGTCATGGCCGGTGAATTCGCGGCAGGTCTGCACGAGACGCGATGCAATGGTCACCATGGCGCGGCGGTAAGGCTCGTCGGCACGATGCGGGGACTGGTCGCGCGAAGCTTCGGCGAGGATCAGTAAGTCCGGCGTGACGTTGACCAGATGCATGGTCATCGACAATTCGCCGCTCAGCGCCAGCGCTTCTTCGATGTAATACTCGAACGCTGTCGCCGCTTGCTGGGTCACGGCCTGTTGCAACGTATTGGCATCGACGAAGGGATTACCGTCGCGGTCGCCGCCGATCCAGCTGCCCATCTGGAAAAAGCTCGGGAGCTCGTAATCCGGGTTGCCGAAACGCGTGGCGAGGTGATGCTCCAGATCTTGCAGCAGCTCCGGCAGCACGTCCAGGAAGGTGGTGCGGTAGTACGACAGTGCGTTGTTGATCTCGTCGTTCACGGTCAGCCGCGAGAATCGCAGCATGCGTGTCTGCCACAGGGCTGTAATGGCGCCGCGCAGCATGAGGTCGTTGCGTTCGGCCTCCTGCCGCGTGAGGCCGCTGGATCGTTTCAGCAGCAGCGCGGAAATCCTGCGCTCGGTGTCCAGGATGCTCTGTCGTTGTACCTCTGTCGGATGGGCGGTGAGCACGGGGGAAACCAGGGCCGAAGCGAAAAAGGCTTCGATCTCGGCCATGCTCATGGGCTCGAACTGTTCCAGCGAATGATCCAGCTCGCCGGGCTCGGGCTTCCCGGTATGGCCGTGGCGGCAATGGCTGTGGAGGTCTTCTGCGATGTTGACCAGATGCTTGAAATAGCTGAAGGCGCGGACTACGGCGATGGTCTGGTTGCCGCTCAGGTGTTTCAACAGGTGATCCAGGCGTTGCGCCGACGCAATTTCGCCGTCGCGATGAAACTTCACTCCGGCGCGGCGGATGGCTTCCACCGCGTCGAAGGTTTCCTTGCCTTCTTTTTCGAGGATGACCTCGCCCAGCACCCGCCCTAGATAGCGGATGTTATCTTTCAGTGCTTGTTCAGGCATGCTGCTTGATGGTTGGCAAGTGCCAAATGTCCTTGTTGTAGTCGGCGATGGTGCGGTCGCTGGAGAACTTGCCGCTCGCCGCGGTGTTGAGGATGCTCATGCGCGTCCAGTGTTCCTGGTCCAGATAAGCGCTGGCGGCGGCTTTCTGGGTATCGATGTAGCTGCGGAAATCGGCAGCGGTGAGCCACTGGTCGTGCGGATTGTAGATGCTGTCGACGATGGGGTCGAAAATACCTGGCTCGAACAGGTTGAAGTGGTTGCAAGCCAGCAAATGCATCACGCGCGACAAGTCTTCGTCTTGCGCAATGATGGCAGCCGGATCGTAGCGACGCTTCATGTCTTCCACTTCTTCCGCATTGAGGCCGAACAGGAAGAAGTTTTCTTCACCCACTTCTTCCATGATCTCGATATTGGCGCCATCCAGCGTACCTATGGTCATGGCCCCGTTCATCATGAACTTCATGTTGCCAGTGCCCGAGGCTTCCTTGCCGGCAGTGGAAATTTGTTCTGATAAATCGGCCCCTGGGCAAATGATTTCCATGGCCGAGACGCGATAGTCCGGCAGGAATACCAGTTTGAGCAATGGGCTGACTTCCGGATCTGCATTCACAACCGCCGCCACCGCATTGACCAGCTTGATGATGCGCTTGGCCATCATGTAGCCGGGTGCCGCCTTACCGCCGATCAGCACGCAGCGCGGGGTGATGCCTTGCTTGTCGCCGCGCTTGATGCGGTCGTAGAGGTGGATGACGTGGAGGATATTGAGCAGCTGGCGCTTGTATTCGTGGATGCGCTTCACCTGGATGTCGAAAATGGCATTGACGTCGAAATCGACCCCGCAATCCCTCTTGACCAAGGCCGCCAGGCGCGCCTTGTTGGCCAGCTTGATCTTGCGCCATTTGGCGCGGAACTTAGCGTCTTCGGCAAAGGGCGCGAGCTTACTGAGTTGCTGGGTATCCGTTACCCAATCCGGTCCGATGGTAGCCGTGATGAGCGCGCTCAGCTCGGGATTGCTGGATGTCATCCAGCGGCGCGGGGTCACGCCGTTGGTCTTGTTGTTGAATTTTTCGGGCCACAGCTCGTAGAAGTCGTGGAAGAGGTGTTGCTGCAACAGGCGCGAGTGAAGTTCTGCCACCCCGTTGACCGAGGTGCTGGCGACCACGGCCAGATAAGCCATGCGCACTTGCTTCTCAGGGCCTTCTTCGATAATCGACATGCGGCTTTGACGCTCGCCGTCACCCGGCCAACGCTGCGCCACGGCAGTAAGGAAGCGCGCATTGATTTCGCAGATGATGTCCAACAAACGCGGCAGCAGGCGGCCGAACATGCTCACCGGCCATTTTTCCAGCGCTTCCGGCAGTAGCGTATGGTTGGTGTAGGCCACCGTCTTGGAGGTAATCGCCCAAGCTTCGTCCCAGCCCAGGCCGTGCTCGTCCATGAGCAATCGCATCAGTTCCGGCACGGCGCAGGTGGGGTGGGTGTCGTTAAGCTGGAAGCAATGCTTGTCGGCGAAATCGGTGAAATCGTTGCCGTGCTTGCTTACCCAGGCGCGCAGCACGTCCTGCAAGCTAGCCGAAGCCAGGAAATATTGCTGGCGCAGGCGTAGTTCCTTGCCGTTTTCGCTGGCGTCGTTGGGGTAGAGCACCATGGTGATGTGCTCGGCCGCGTTCTTGGCGGCCACGGCTTCGGAATAGCTGCCGGCGTTGAATTCGTTAAGGTCGAATTCATCGGTGGCGGTCGATTTCCATAAGCGCAAAGTGTTCACCGTGCCGTTACGATAGCCGGGAATAGGCATGTCGTAGGGGATCGCCAGCACATCGTGCGAATGCACCCAGCGAGCTTTGGTTGTGCCCGATTCGTCCGTGTAGAAGTCGGTATAGCCGCCGAATTTGACCCGCACCGACAGTTCCTGGCGTTCGATTTCCCATGGGTTGCCGATGCGCAACCAATGGTCGGGCTCTTCCAACTGGTAACCGTTTTCGATCTTCTGGCGGAACATGCCGTACTCGTAGCGGATGCCGTAGCCCATGACCGGTAGTTGCAGCGTGGCGCAGCTATCGAGGAAACATGCCGCGAGACGGCCCAGGCCGCCATTACCCAAGCCTGCATCGTGTTCCTGGTCGATGATTTCCTCCAGCGCCAGGCCGGTCTTCTTCATGATGTCGGCGGTAGCGCCTTTCTCGTCCAGGTTGAGCATGGCGTTGCCCAAGGCGCGGCCCATGAGGAATTCCAGCGAGAGGTAGAAAGTGCGCTTGGTGTCGCGGTCGTCGTAGGAGGCCTGGGTTTTTTTCCAGCGCTCGACGATACGATCTCGCCAGGCGACGGAGAGCGAGGTGTAGACGTGATAAGTCGCTTCGTTGAGCTCGTTGCGCCCCAGGGTGCGGCTGAAATAGCGACGGAAGTCCTCGAAAATGCTTTTGCCGTCCATGCCCAGTGGCGGCAGGTCGGCGAATCCAGCGGGCGTCTTGCTTGTAACGAATGGTCTCGAGTTCACGATGTTATCTCTAGAAAAAAGTTTAACCGGCGTCTGCAAAAGGCGCGGCGGCGGCCGCAGGCACTGACGGCAATATTTTCAAGCCCTGGTTGAATGGTAGCAACTATCAGGCCAGCCAAATATGAAGCCTGTGTTGCATGCGAGATGCATCAGTGTGTGTGTTGGCGCACTGAGCTAGTCTCCCGGAGACTGGCATTTTCTTGGATTTGGCACGATTTTAGTGCAAACCGGGAGGGCGGGGCAACGCGACAGGCTGGGCGCGGGCTTCATCCATATAACTATTCCACACATTGTCTCGATGACATGGTGACTGACGAAAACAGTAGAAAGGATATCGAACAGGAGCAGCGACGGTTGCTGGAGATTCTGGATTCCGCCAAGGACTTGATTGCCTTGGTGGATAAAGAGTGCCGTCTGCTGTATCTCAACGACGCCGGGCGCAAGATGCTCGAGATCGGCCAGGACGAGACGCTGGATGAGATACGGTTCGACCGGTTTTACGACGATGAGGCGGCCGCCGAAGTGACGCATTGCGAGCTTCCCGAGGCAGATCGCGCCGGTCATGCCGATTCGGAAACCCGGCTGCGATCCAAATCCGGTCGGGAGATTGCCGTGTCGCAAGTGATCGCTGCTCACCGTGATGGCAGGGGGGATGTGACGCATTACTCCGTCATCGCCCGCGATCTTCGCGAGCATAAAAAATTGCTGGAGCATTATCTCCTGTCCGACAAGGTATTCACCTTTACGGCGGAGGCCATCATGATTACCGACAGCCGCAACCGCATCGTCTCGGTCAACCAGGCCTTCAGCCGCATGACCGGTTACACGCTTGAAGACGCCAAGGGCCGCGATCCGGTATTTCTTTCTGCCGGTAATCTCGACAATAACTTCTATGCCGAGATGTGGCAGTCCATCGACACTACCGGGCATTGGGAGGGGGAGTTGTGGGATCGTCGCAAGGACGGCACTTTTTACCCCAAGTGGCTCAGTATCAATGCCGTGACTGAAGCCGGCAGCGACGAAGTCACGCATTACATCGGAATTTTTTCGGATATCACACTGCGCAAGCAGCAGGAAGATCATATCCGCCACTTGGCTTTCCACGATCCGCTGACCGGGCTTCCCAATCGCAGCCTGTTTCAGGATCGTTTGCGCCACGCCCTGGCGGAATCGCGGCGGGACATGTTGCCGGTGGCACTGATGCTGCTCGACCTCGACCATTTCAAGTACGTTAACGACACCCTGGGTCACTACATGGGCGACCGGCTGCTCAAGGAGATTTCGCTGCGGCTGATGCGCAGCGTCCGCGAGAGCGATACCGTGGCGCGACTTGGCGGCGACGAGTTCGTCATCATCCTTAATTGCGTTCACGATCTGCGCGACGTGGTGCACGTGGTGGATAAGATCACCAGCGATCTGGCGCGCCCTATTCGTATCAACAGTCATCAGTTCCGAGTGGCGGCGAGCCTGGGAATCGCCATGTATCCCGACGATGCCACCACCATCGACGACCTCATGCGCTGTGCCGACACGGCGATGTACCACGCCAAGGGACGCGGCCGGGCGAATTACCAGTTTTTTACGCCGCGCATGAACGAGGCGGCGCACGAACGGGTGATGATTGAGGAACACCTGCGCCGAGGGCTGGACCAGCACGAGTTCGAGCTCTTTTATCAGCCCAAGATCAGCCTTGATCCTTATCGGTTGGTAGGCTGCGAGGCGTTGCTGCGCTGGAACCATCCCGATTGGGGCATGGTATTGCCGACACGGTTTATTCCGGTGGCCGAGGAATCAGGGTTGATCCTGCCTCTAGGCGAATGGGTGATCGGCGAGGCCTGTCGCCAGGCGCGCAAATGGCTGGAGGACGGTCTGTGCATGCAGATCGCCGTGAATCTTTCGGGACGGCAGTTCCGCGATTCAAACCTGGTGCTCAAGATCCGTCAGGCGTTGGAGGGCGGAGACGGGATTTCGCGCTGGATCGAGCTTGAAATCACCGAGAGTACATTGATCGAAGGCGCCAGCCACGCCGCCCAGACGTTGCACGACTTGCATCTACTATCGCTGCCGTTGGCCGTGGATGACTTCGGCACAGGGTATTCCTCGCTTTCATACCTCAAGACCTTCGCCATCGATACATTGAAAATCGACAAATCGTTCGTGGACGGTATCGACAACGACCCCAACGATGCGACCATCATTCGTGCCGTCATTTCGTTGGCGCATCAGCTAGGCATCAAGGTCGTGGCGGAGGGGGTGGAGGACGCGGGACAACTGCAATTTCTCCAAGATCAGCGTTGCGACATGATTCAGGGCTATTACTTTAGCGAGCCGTTGCCTGCGGACGAGTTCGAGGTCTACGCACAGCGCGAATTCCCCGCGGCGTTTAGCAGCAGCTATAATTAGCCATCTTTTCCAGCCGCTGCCGCGGCCCTTGATGCGCCGCCTCTTTTGTCCGACCTCGATCACATTTTTTCTGAAACCGGCCCCCTCGCCGAATCCCTGCCGGGCTATCGCTTGCGTTTGCAGCAACTGGAAATGGCACAGGCTATTCAAAGCGCCATCGATCAACGCAAGGTGCTAGTGGCTGAGGCCGGGACGGGCACGGGAAAAACCTTCGCTTATCTGGTGCCGGCGCTGCTTTCCGGCGGTAAGGTGATTGTTTCGACCGGAACGAAAACACTTCAAGACCAGCTGTTTAACCGCGATCTCCCTGCCGTGCGGGATGCGCTTAAGGCACCGGTGACAGTGGCTATGCTGAAGGGCCGCGCCAATTACATTTGCCATCATCATCTGGCCCGCGCCGAGGCCGATGGTCGATTTGCCAGCCGCGAGGATGTACATCACCTGCACGAGATTACCCGTTTCGCCAAGCGCACCCAGACCGGTGACAAGAGCGAGCTCGCCATCGTTCCTGAAAACGCGACGATTTGGGCCAGCGTGACCTCCACCCGCGATAACTGCCTGGGCCAGGAGTGCGAGAGCTACAAGGAATGCTTCGTGATGGAAGCCCGCAAGCGAGCACAGGCGGCCGATGTCGTGGTGGTCAATCACCATTTGTTTTTTGCCGACGTCATGCTGCGCGATGAAGGTGTGGCCGAACTGCTGCCGGCGGCCAATACCGTGGTATTCGACGAGGCGCACCAGTTGCCGGAGGTCGCTGGATTATTCTTCGGCGAGGATGTTTCCACAAGCCAGGTGCTTGACCTTGCCCGCGACGCCCGGGCCGAGGGCATTACTGAAGCCAAGGATTTCAAGGAGCTGCCGGAAGCGGCCAATGCGCTGGAAAAAGCTATCCGCGATTTTCGCTTGGTTTTCGGCCTTGAGGGCATGCGCATGCCGGTGCAAAAAGCGTTGGAGCGCAAGGGCTTCTCGGAGGGGTTGCAAGGAATGCGAGACCAATTGGCCGCGCTTTCCAAGCTGTTGCAATCGCAGGCCGAACGCGGCCCGGGTATGCAGAACTGTTGGGAACGCGCTCAGGTGCTGCAAAACCAGCTGGCTGCATGGCAGGCGGGGGATAATCCCAACCTCGTGCGCTGGGTCGAGGTCTTCACCCAGAGCGTGCAATTGCACGCTACACCACTCTCCATCGCCGAGATCTTCGGCAAACAGCTCGAAGGCCAGACGCGGGCTTGGATCTTCGCTTCGGCCACGCTCGCTGTAAAAAGCGATTTCAGCCACTACCTCGGACAGATGGGCTTGATCGAAGCCGCTACCGGTTTTTGGGAAAGCCCTTTCGACTATCCGCGCCAAGCCTTGCTCTATGTGCCACAGGGGATGCCTGAGCCTAATACGCCAGATTACGCTACTGCCGTCGCCAAGGCCGCCCTGCCTGCCATCAAGGTGAGTCAAGGCCGCGCTTTCGTGCTGTGTACCAGTCTCAAGTCGATGCGCGATATTCATGCATGGTTCAAGGAGGCGTTCGAACGCGAAGGGCTGGAGTTTCCCCTGCTGCTGCAAGGCGAAAGCTCGCGCAGCGAGTTGCTGGAGCGATTCCGCAAACTCGGCAACGCCGTGCTGGTGGCGAGCCAGAGTTTCTGGGAAGGCGTGGACGTACGAGGCGAGGCGCTCTCGCTGGTCGTCATCGACAAACTGCCGTTTGCCCCGCCGGACGATCCAGTATTGGCGGCACGGATCGACAAGCTCAACGCCGAAGGCAAGAGTGCCTTCATGGAGTATCAACTGCCGTATGCGGTGATTACGCTCAAGCAGGGAGCGGGTCGGCTGATCCGAGACGAGGGGGATCGCGGGGTGCTGATGATTTGTGACAAGCGGTTGGTGGAAAAACAGTACGGTCGTCGCATCTGGCAAAGCCTGCCGCCGATGAAGCGCTCGCGGGAAATGGCCGATGTGGAAGCATTTTTCGAGATATTGGCAGCGGAGCGGGCCGAGGCGGAAAACGGCGGTTCGGTTTAATAATATTGGAGCCTCTGGCTGCGTTTGAGTTGGGACGTGAACAGTAGGTGAACCGGCAACAAAATCGCGGGCAGATTGTCTGATATTCGGTCTGTCGAAGCCGTTCAAAACCGGTTTCGAAAACCTTGGATAAAAATTCATGCTCGACTGTCAACGCCTTGGTATGTCGAGGCGTTAAATGTATACCGGCAATTGAAAATCTTAATGATCTGTATGCAGAAATTTAGCTTTGCAAACAGATTTAAACATGGTTATGATTGCCTGCTTTTCGCGTTTGGCTAACAAACAGTTTTAGATATTTTTAGGAGAGAGATCGCATGAAAGCATTATTGACCACGGTTGCCGCCGCTGCTTCCCTGATGGTTGCTGCTCAAGCTGGTGCTGCTGTTGACATGGAAGCCGGCAAGGCGCTGGCTCAAAAGAGCGGCTGCTTGGCATGCCACAGCGTTGACAAGAAGATCATCGGCCCGGCTTATAAGGACGTTGCTGCCAAGTACAAGGGCGACAAGACCGCTGAAGCCAAGCTGATCGAAAAGGTGAAGAAGGGTGGTTCTGGCGTTTGGGGCCCGATGCCGATGCCGGCTAACAGCCCGCAAGTGAAGGACGAAGACATCAAGACCCTGGTTGAATGGGTTCTGGCTCACTAAGAGCTGTTTGATGTGCAATAAAAAAGCCGGCGCAAGCCGGCTTTTTTATTGTCTGCCGATTACTCGTTGGGGATGAGTTTGCTGTGGCGGACGGAGTAAATGAAATAGACCACGACCCCGATGACGATCCAGACGAGGAAGCGGTGCCAGGTTGCGCTGGGCAGGAAAGCCATGAGTGCCAGGCAAGAGGCGATTCCCAATACCGGAATCAATGGATTCCATGGGTTTTTGAACGGGCGATGCAGGTCGGGCTGGCGTATACGCAGCACGATGACGCCGACGCAAACCATGACAAAGCTGGCCAGGGTGCCGATATTGACCGTCTCGGCTAATTCACCCAGCGGGAAGAATCCGGCGATGAGGGAAATGATGAACCCGCACATCAGGATGATCCGCACCGGCGTCTGGCGGCTAGGGTCGATGGCCGAGAAGAATGGAGAAATCAGACCATCGCGGCTCATGGCGTAGAGAATACGCGTCAGGCCGTAAAGCAGTACCAAAAGCACAGTGATGAGCCCGGCGAGCACTCCGGTGGCTACCAGCGTTGACGACCACGTATAGCCGAGCTTTGTCAGTGCATGTGCAACAGGGGAAGAGACATTAAGGTCGGTATAAGACACAATGCCGGTAAGTGCGCCGGACACCAGTATATAGACGATGGTGCAGAACGTGAGCGACGCCAACAGGCCGATAGGCAGGTCGCGCTGGGGATTCTGGGCTTCATCCGCGGCTGTAGAAACAGCGTCGAAACCGAAATAGGCAAAAAACACCAATGAGGCCCCTGCCAGCACGCCCGTGGTCTTGCCGTCCGCCAATGTAGAGAACCAGCCAAAAGGCATGAAAGGATGCCAATTGGAAGAATTAAGATGCATCGATGCAATGGCGAGGAAAATGGCGATGGTGCTGAGCTTGATGATGACGATGGTGTTATTGACCTGCGCACTTTGCTTCACGCCGCTGATGAGCAGGATGGTCAGCACCCAGATAATCCCGAAGGCCGGCAGGTTGATGATGCCGCCCAGACTGGGTGCCTTGGTCCAGACTTCCGGTAGATGCAGGTTGAAATTGGCTAGCGTATTGACGAAATACCCTGCCCAGCCGTTTGCCACAGCCGCAGCGCCCACGCCGTATTCCAGCAGCAAAATCCAGCCGATGATCCAGGCTGCGAATTCGCCGAAGGCGACGTAGCTATAGCCATAGGCGCTACCTGAGCCACCCACTGAAGACGCTAATTCGGCATAGGCCAACGCGGCAAATGCCGAGGCGATACCTGCAAAAATAAACGAGAGTACAACGGCCGGTCCGGAGAGCGTCGCGGCCGCGATCCCTGTCAACACGAAAATGCCCGTGCCAATAGCGCATCCTATGCCAAGCAATGCCAAGTCGAATGCGCTCAAGCACTTCCTGAGTCCGCTTTGACTGTGGTGAGTGATGGGCTTGGTTCGGAACATCCGAGCGAACATGAAGTGATCTCCCCTTATATTTATTAATCAGTATGCATGAAACATACGGGCTACAGTGGAATATTAGGCCAGCCAATCCTTGTGGATCAGGAAATCGCTATAGAGCATGGCTTCAGGTGAATGAGCTTCCGGTTGCCAGTCATAGCGCCATTTCACGATGGGCGGCATGGACATCAATATCGATTCGGTGCGCCCCCCCGATTGCAGGCCGAATAAGGTGCCGCGATCGTACACCAGGTTGAATTCGACGTAACGTCCCCGGCGATAAGCCTGGAAATCGCGTTCGCGTTCGCCGTAGGGCTCGTTAATACGACGTTGCAGGATGGGCAGATAGGCTTTGAGGAAATGGTCGCCCACGCTCTTGGTCATGGCGAAGCTCTGCTCGAAACCCAGTTCGTTGAAATCGTCGAAGAAAATGCCGCCCACGCCGCGCGGTTCCTTGCGATGCTTGAGGTAGAAATAATCGTCGCACCAGCTTTTAAAACGTGGATGCAACTCCTGGCCGAAGGGCGTAAGCGCATCGCGGCAGGTGCGGTGAAAATGCTGGGCATCTTCTTCATAACCATAGTACGGCGTTAAATCCATGCCGCCGCCGAACCACCATACCGGTGCCTCGCCGGCTTTTTTCGCCATGAAGCAACGTACGTTCATATGTACGGTAGGGGCATAGGGGTTGCGAGGATGCAGTACCAGTGAGACGCCGGCAGCCTCAAATCCGCGCCCGGCCAATTCCGGGCGATTTGCCGAAGCCGAAGGGGGCAGGCGGTCGCCGCTGACATGCGAAAAATTCACGCCGCCGCGCTCCAGCACATTGCCTTCTTCCATGACGCAACTGATCCCGCCGCCGCCTTCCGGACGTTGCCAGGAGTCGTGCAGGAAGTTCTTGCCGTCCACGTGCTGCAGCCCGTCGACGATGCGCTCTTGCAGATCGAGCAGGTATTCTTTGACGCTGTTGAAATCCATGAATTGCTCCAGGTAAGGATGCCGAGGATTGTAGCGCAGGCGGCCTCGTCTGCATTCGAAAATCCTGATTGGGCGTAGGAGCGGCATCTCACGCCGCAATCATTTTGGAATCGCCCCGAGGCGGAGCTCCCACAGTTATTTCCGAATGATCCTGCCGGTGGCGAGGTCTTGGATCGTGGAAGGGCGACGGCGCTTGCCGACGAGTCCGGGCAACACCTTGACCGATGCCCCGAATAAACGCTGACATTCGCGCCGTGTCTTGGCAGGCTTGCAGCCGCTACGGTTGGCACTCGTGGAAACGAGGGTCATATCCACGCCTTGGCACAGTTGGCGTGCGCCCTTGTGGGCAGTGATGCGGACTGCGATGCTAGGGTGCTTTCCGCTCAGCCAGACCGGGCAGTGTTTATTGACGGGGACCAGCCAGGTATGGGGTCCGGGCCAGGTGGCTTTGGTCTTATTCAACTGCTCCGGCGTTAGTGGGGCGATATAAGGCTTGAGCTGCCGCATGCGGCTGGCGATGAGGATGAGGCCTTTGGCTTGAGGACGTTTCTTGAGCCGAAGCAGGCGTTTGACCGCGCTGCGGTTCATGGGGTCGCAGCCGAGGCCGAAGCAGGACTCGGTCGGGTAGGCGATCAAGCCGCCATTTTTGAGGTATTGCCGCAATGCTCGATACTTCATGCGTCTCCCCATAACGCAGGTGGGCCTCACCTGCGCGTTCAAACAGTCATCGGATTGGGAAAAGAAGAACGGGCTGGCCGTTCTTCAAATGCAGGCGAGGCCGCCTGCGCTACGACTACCTTGAAATGGCGCGATAGCCGATATCGCGGCGCATCTGACGCCCTTCAAAGGTGATACCGTCGGCGATTTCATAAGCGCGGGCCTGAGCCTGCTTCACAGTATCGCCCAATGCCGTTACACACAACACGCGGCCGCCGCTGGTCACGGCTTGGCCGTCTACCAGCTTGGTGCCGGCGTGGAATACGTGCGCGTCTTGCAGATCGGACGGCAGGCCGTGGATCACATCGCCGGTACGCGGCGTATCCGGATAATTGGCGGAAGCCTGGACGACACCCAATGCCGTGCGGCGGTCCCAATCGACTTCAACCTGATCCAGCGTGTTGTTGACTGCGTGTTCGACGAGGTCGACGAAGTCGCTCTTCATGCGCAGCATGATGGGCTGGGTTTCCGGGTCGCCCATGCGACAGTTGAATTCCAGCGTCTTGGGGTTGCCGTTCTTGTCGATCATGAGGCCGGCGTAAAGGAACCCGGTATAGGGAATGCCGTCCTTAGCCATGCCTTGCACGGTGGGGCGAATGATTTCGCGCATCGCCTTGGCATGGATTTCAGGCGTCACGACAGGCGCCGGAGAATAAGCGCCCATGCCGCCGGTATTGGGGCCTTGGTCGCCGTCCAGCAAGCGCTTGTGGTCCTGGCTGGTGGCCAAGGGCAGGATGTGCTCGCCGTCTACCATGACGATAAAGCTGGCTTCCTCGCCTTCCAGGAAGGCTTCGATCACTACGCGGGCACCGGCTGTGCCGAGCTTGTTGTCGGCCAGCATCATGTCGATGGCTTCGTGGGCTTCGGCTTCGGTCATGGCAACGACTACGCCCTTGCCGGCGGCCAGGCCGTCAGCCTTGATGACGATGGGGGCGCCTTGTTGCTGTACGTAATCGTGTGCGGCAGCAGCATCGGTGAAGGTGGCATAAGCGGCGGTAGGAATGTTATGGCGCGCCATGAAGGCCTTGGCGAAATCCTTGGAGCTTTCCAACTGTGCGGCTTCGCGAGTCGGACCGAAAATCTTCAAGCCGGCGGCGCGAAAGGCATTGACCACGCCTTGAGACAGGGGGGCTTCGGGACCGACGACCGTCAGTGCGATGTTTTCGGTTTTGGCAAATTCCACCAGCTCAGGCACGGCCGTGATCGGCACGTTCTGCATGTCGGGGTTCAAAGCCGTGCCGGCGTTGCCGGGCGCGACATAAACACGGGTAATGCGCTTGCTTTGCGCCAATTTCCAGGCCAGGGCGTGTTCGCGCCCGCCGTTGCCGATGACCAATACTTTCATAGATGCCTCTTAGTGCCTGAAGTGGCGAACGCCGGTGATGACCATGGCGATGCCATGCTCGTCGGCTGCTGCATAAACTTCTTCGTCGCGAATGCTGCCGCCCGGCTGGATGACGCAGGAAGCGCCGGCTTCAGCCAGCACATCTACGCCGTCACGGAACGGGAAGAAGGCGTCGGACGCTACTGCAGCGCCTTGCAGCGACAAGCCAGCGTTGGCGGCCTTGATCGCAGCGATGCGGGTGCTGTCGACGCGGCTCATCTGGCCGGCGCCGACGCCTAGCGTCATGCCGTTGCCGCAGAACACGATGGCGTTGGACTTCACGTACTTGGCGACGCGCCAGGCGAACAGCAGGTCTTTCAGTTGTTCCGGCGTGGGTTGCTTTTTGGTGACTACCTTGAGTTGGTCGGCCGTCACGTTGAGCGCGTCCGGGGTCTGAATCAGCAAACCGCCGCTCACGCGCTTGTATTCCAGCGCATTGTTGCCGTCGCCGAGCGGCACGATGAGCACGCGCAAGTTGCTCTTGGCAGCCAGCGCAGCCTTGGCTTCTTCACTGAAGCTGGGCGCAATCAGGACTTCGACGAAGTGCTTGCGCTCGTTCATCGCGTTGACCACGTCGATGCCGACTTCGCCGTTGAAGGCGATGATGCCGCCGAAAGCGGAAGTCGGGTCGGTCTTGAAGGCTTTTTCGTAGGCGCCCAACAAATTGGCATCAATGGCAACACCGCAAGGATTGGCATGCTTGACGATCACGCAGGCCGGCACGTCGAAGGTCTTGACGCATTCCCAGGCCGCATCGCTGTCGGCGATGTTGTTGTAGGAGAGTTCCTTGCCCTGCAACTGGCTGAAGCTGGCCAGTGCGCCGTCGGGCACAGTGCTGTCGCGGTAGAACGCGGCATTCTGGTGCGGGTTCTCGCCGTAGCGCAGGTCCATGACCTTGACCACTTGCGTGTTGTAGCGGTCGGGGAAATCCTGCTTCTGGTTCTTGGCGTCGAGCGCGGTTAAATAATTGCTGATGGCCCCGTCGTATTCGGCAGTGTGCGAGAACGCCTTCTTGGCAAGCTTGAAGCGGGTTTCCGCACCGATGGCGCCGTTGCTGGAAGCCATTTCGCGTGCCAGTGCTTCGTAGTCTTCAGGGTCGGTCACGATGGCGACGTGGGCGTGGTTCTTGGCCGCAGCGCGCACCATGGTCGGGCCGCCGATGTCGATGTTCTCGATGGCGTCTTCCAGGGAGCAGTTGGGGTTGGCGATGGTCTCGCGGAACGGGTAGAGGTTCACCACGACCATATCGATGTTGGGAATACCGGCCTCTTGCATGGCGCTCACGTGTTCGGGCAGATCGCGACGGCCCAAGATGCCACCGTGTACCTTGGGGTGCAGCGTCTTGACGCGACCGTCCAGCATTTCCGGAAAACCTGTGTAGTCGCCGACTTCAACCACGGGAACATTGTTCTCGCGCAGCAATTTTGCGGTGCCGCCGGTAGAGAGGAGTTCGACGCCGAAAGCATTGAGCTGCTTGGCGAATTCGAGGATGCCGCGTTTTTCGGAAACGCTGAGAAGAGCACGTTTGATGATGGCCATGATGATGACTTGGAAAAATAAAGCGGTTAGGAAAACGTTGTCGTGCCCGAAGTGCCATGGACGGCAAAGGCAGGACAATGATTAACGGGGTAAGCGGACAGGCACATGGTTACTGGATGTTGTGCTGCTTGAGCTTCTTGCGCAGGGTGTTGCGGTTGAGGCCGAGAATCTCGGCCGCCTTGCTCTGGTTGCCGCTGGTGCGGTGCATGATGCTTTCCAGCATGGGTTTTTCCACGCAGGAAATCAGCATGTCGTAGACGGCGTGCGGCGGCTCGCCGTCCAGGTCGCGGAAATAGTCGTCCAGCGCCTGGCGTACGCAGGCGGAAAGATCGGTTTCACGCATAAGCTGCCATTTCCTCTGATTCCTCGTGGATGTAAGTCAAGCGCTCGCCTTGCTGGCGGAGCTCATTGAAGAACGCGTCGATCGCGGCGAGTTGTTCTTCGTGGGTTTGCAATTGGTTCATGGCGTGGCGGAAATTCGCCGAACCGGCCAAGCCCTTGGTGTACCAGGAGATATGCTTGCGAGCGACACGGGTGCCGGTTTGCTCGCCGTAGAACTGGATGAGGTCGGCGAGATGCGCCAGCATGACACTGCGGATTTCTTCCACCTCGGGCGGCGGCAGATGTTTGCCAGTATCCAGGTAGTGCGTGATTTCGCGGAAAATCCAAGGGCGCCCCTGGGCGGCACGGCCGATCATCACGGCATCTGCGCCCGTTTGGTCGAGTACCAGCTTGGCTTTTTCCGGCGTGGTGATGTCGCCGTTGGCTATGATGGGAATCCCTGCCTGTTGCTTGACCTCGGCGATGAGGTCGTATTCGGCATGACCGGTGTAGAGGCATGCCCGGGTACGGCCGTGAATGGCCAATGCCTGGATGCCGCTGTCTTCGGCGATCCTAGCGATCAACGGCACGTTCTTGTTGGCCTTGTCCCAGCCCAGGCGGGTCTTGAGCGTCACCGGCACGTCAACCGCGCCGACTACCGCCTTGAGGATTTGAGCCACCAAGGGCTCGTCCTTGAGTAGCGCCGAGCCGGCCATCACATTGCAGACCTTTTTCGCCGGACAGCCCATGTTGATGTCGATGATCTGTGCGCCGCGGTCGACGTTGTACTTGGCCGCTTCTGCCAGCATCTTGGGGTCGGCACCGGCGATCTGCACGGAAATCGGCTCGACCTCACCCTCGTGATTGGCCCGGCGCAGCGTCTTTTCGCTGCCGTACAGCAGCGAATTGGACGTGACCATCTCGGACACGGCGAGGCCGGCGCCCATCCGCTTGCAGAGCTGGCGGAAAGGACGGTCGGTCACGCCCGCCATAGGGGCGACGACGAGGTTGGATTTGAGTTTGTACGGGCCGATTTGCAAGGCGACGATTCCGGACGGAAAAGTTGCCTATTTTATATGCAAAACGGGTTGGAGAGAACCCGTTGCATGCTTGTGGTTGAGGTTTTTTACTAAACGCTCAACGCAGGGGTTGCTGATTCTAGGCACCGAAGCGCTTCACCAACCCTTCCGCCTCTTTGTCGGGGACGGAAGCCAGCACAGTGACCTGCTGGCCGAACGCCTTGTCCAGCACTTGGCCGCCAAGCTTGGCGATTTCCCTGGTCAATCCGTCCAGGCGCCCGTAATCCACATTGAGCCGCAATGTTTTCATCTCTACGAAGGGGATGATCTTGGCTGCATCCAGTGCCATTTTTGCCGTGCCGCCATATGCCCGCGCCAATCCGCCGGTGCCGAGGTTGATCCCGCCGTAATAGCGAACCACGGCGACACAAGCATTCACCAGGTCGCGTCCTTCCAGATATTGCAAGATGGGCTTGCCGGCCGTGCCGGAGGGTTCCCCGGCATCATGGAAGCGTAGGATATAACCTTGGCCCTCCGGATTTTTTACCCGATAGGCGAACGCCAGGTGATGGGCGTGGGAGTGCGCTTGGGCGAGGCGCCGCAGCAGCATGGCAACGGTGCGTTCGTCCGCGCAATATTCGGCAACCGCGACGAAGCGGGATTTGTTGATGGTCTGTTCTGCCTGACCTAGCTGGGCGATTTGTTGCACGAGAAATATTTAAACGTCCGTTTATCTGTCTCATTTTACCGCTTGTCAGGCGCGGTTTTACATTTGGCAAATCGACTGGCTAGGATGTAGTCGTTGGAAAAGGGCAAACCCGGCCGAAAGGCGGGGACGCAAAGCCACCGGTCTAAAGGAGCAATCCCATGACAGCGGGGCCGCCGGAAAACTCATCTCCATGACAGGTTGGCGATTCCCTCCGCCGTCAACCGCCACTGAGCGCCTCGAGTTCTGGGTTTGCCCTTTATTTTACGGGAGCAAGCCATGAAATCTGCGACTTACCAGCTGTTCGAAACCCTCTTGAGCGTGATTGCGTTTTTGGCGATCGGCTTGGCCATTACTACTACGGCAATGCAGGTGTTTAATCCCGAAGACGGCGTCATCATCTGGCTCACCGGAGAATGGAACGTGCATCCTGTTTTTTTAGCCATGCTCGGCGGTGCGATATTCTTCATGCGGTTCTGGTTGCATGGGATGCAGAGCGAGCGTATCGGCAATCTGATGTTTTACGGGGCCGTGGGGTTGGGCTTGTGCGAAGGTGTCAAGTTGATGATGGCTTGATGCCGTTGAGCAGCGCCAGGGTGGTGTTGGCAAGTATGCTGATTTCTTCTTCCCCGAGAATATAGGGCGGCATCAGGTAAACCGTGTTGCCGATGGGGCGCAGCAGCAGTCCAAGCGTCAATGCTGATTGATAGAACTTGACTGCGAATTGAGGATCATGGGTATCGACCTCAAACGCCCAGATCATGCCCTTATGCCGGAAATTCCTAACAAGGGGGTGCATTCTCACCGGCTCCAGAGCCGTGGTTAGTTGTGCTGCAGTTTCCCTGTTTTTCTCCAGGACGTTGTCCTCTTCAAAGATATCCAGCGTTGCCAGGGCCGCACGGCAGGCCAACGCATTACCCGTGTAGCTATGCGAATGCAGAAACCCGCGAGCGACGCGGTCGTCGTAAAACGCCGCGTACACCGTATCTGTGGTCAATACCGCCGAGAGCGGTAGATAGCCCCCGGTGATGCCCTTGGACAAACAAATAAAATCCGGCCGAATGCCTGCTTGCTCGCAAGCGAACATGGTGCCGGTGCGGCCGAAGCCTACTGCAATCTCATCAGCGATAAGATGGACGTTGTAACGGTCGCACAAGCTGCGCGCTTGCTGCAAATAACTTGGGTGATACATGCCCATTCCAGCAGCGCCCTGGATGAGCGGTTCAAGAATCAGGGCGGCGGTTTCTTCGTGATGTTGAGCGAGATACTGTTCGAGTGATTCGGCGCAACGCTGGGCAAAAGCCGCATCCGATTCTCCGGGCGCCGCAAGTCGTGCATCAGGAGAGGGCACTTGCACGCTTTGTCGCAATAGCGGGGCGTAGGTGTCCTTGAATAAGGCGACGTCGGTAACGGATAGCGCGCCTACCGTCTCGCCGTGGTAGCTGTTTTGCAGGCTGATGAAATTGGTCTTGAGTGGCTTTCCGGTATTGCGCCAGAAGTGAAAACTCATCTTGAGCGCGATTTCAGTCGCCGAAGCGCCGTCGGAGCCATAGAAAGCATGACCCAAGCCCGTTAAGCGAGCCAGGCGCTCCGAGAGTTCGACCACAGGTTGGTGGGTGAATCCTGCCAAGATGACGTGCTCCAGGCGTTCCAGTTGATCCTTAAGTGCGGCATTGATGCGAGGGTTACTGTGGCCGAACAGGTTCACCCACCACGAGCTCACCGCATCCAGATAGCGATTGCCGTCAAAATCTTCCAGCCAGGCGCCCTGCCCGCGGGCAATGGGGATGAGCGGCAGGCTCTCGTGCTGCTTCATCTGGGTGCAGGGGTGCCAGACGGCGGCGAGGGAACGATTGAGGAGATCTTGGTTGCGCATGGCTGGGCGGTTGGAAAACGCGGGTGCCTGCTTTTTACACCAACGGCAAGCCTGCCGACAATAGCGGCAAAAAGGCTTAGGATGAAATATTGCGCTTATTGAATGAAAGATTCGTCATGAATATGCGGTGGCTGGTCTTGATGCTTTGCCTGTTGACGGGGCCTGCATGGGCTCGTCCGCAGCTAAAAATCGTGACGCTTCAGCACCGGCTTGCGGAAGAAGTTCTGGCGCCCTTGCAGAGGTTGGTGGGGCCTGGCAGTAGCGTCAGCGCTTTCGGTAATCAGATCATCATCAATGCGGAGCCGGCCGAAATCGGCAACATTGAGGAAACGCTTCGACAATTGGACGTGGAACGGAGACGTTGGCGTATCAGCGTCAGCAGTGGCGATCAAAATTGGGCGCGGCGAGACAATGTCGGTGTTTCCGGGAATGTCGGCAATCGGCATATCAGGGTATGGACGCCAAATGGGCGCCGAGAAATGCCGGACAGCATCGGCATTGATGCGAACGAGGTCGAAACACAAGGCTCCAGCGCGACCAGCATGACCTTGAGTGCACTGGAAGGCGCCCCTGCCTTCATCAGCGTAGGCCAAATGGTTCCTTATTCCGGCTATTGGGTCGATTTGTCGCATCGTTATGCTCGGGGGATCCCCACGACTGATTGGCAGGAAGTGACGACTGGGTTTTCGGTCAAGCCGCGGCAGGTCGGAGATAAGGTCGATCTGGAGATTACGCCTCGAATGGCTCAGCTTGGCGGGAATGGTGTCATCGATTTTGTCTCGCTATCGACCCATGTACAGCTGAAGCCTGGGGAATGGCTTGATTTGGGCGGCCTGCTGGGAAGTCGAGACGAGGTTTCGCAAGCGATACTGCAAAACTCGTCGACACAGGGATCGCGGGCGGTCAGCTTGAAAATCAAAGTCGAATAATCCGGTTCTAGCAAGATGATGGATTGCCCTTCAGACAGCTTTAATTCCATATCATTTTCACAGCTGGCAGCATTCGTTAACTTGCCTAATGAGCTTAGAATCGCTATAGTCTTTATGGGGCAAACCCGTGCGAAAGCCGGGGACGCAAAGTTTCCGATCTAAGTGCTTGAATCAGTTTTAGCTGAGTCAAGGACGATGATAGCGGGGCTGCCGGACGGCGACGAAATACAAATTCATTGGCATTTCGTTTACGGCTGATCTTGAAGTCATTGCGCTTGCTTAGCGCATGCAAGTCGCGTTCGGACCTTACCGACAACAAACAAATATAAGCGGAAGGCATATGCATTCTCATCACGTTTTTACTTCAAATTTCCCCTTTTTCTTGATCGTACCCGTATCTGATCGTTAATTCGTCACGGGATTCGCCACTATTGGTTTCTTAAGCACAAGCCATAAGCTGATGTGCACGGTGGCTGTTGCTGCACGCATTCCAGCCCAGCGAAAAAATGAAAAATAATCCTGACCAGAATTACCGCAAACTGGATCCCTGTACCTTGGGGCGTCCTATCCATTTGTTGCCAGATTTTGCAGCCAAGGTACAAGAAGACTTTGGTGAATTATTCAGGCTTGGACTTAACCGTCGTTATGGAGCGGTATTCAATGTCGAGGCTGCCCAGATGCACCCTCTTGACGATGAAATGGCTGGCCATGGCTGGCGGTTGTATGCGAGTCAATTTGGCTAGGCGAGCCTGGGCAGCCTATTTCGCATTATCTGGCTGTCGACCTAGTGTTCAAGGTAGAGGAAGAAAAAGAGAAAGAAGCCAAGGAGCAGCTTCCCCTGCTCAGAAGTGTGGCGGTCAGATCCTTGTCCGACTACACGATGGGGAAGGCTTCGATGATGACGATTTCCTTCAGCAAAACTGATTAAAAAGAGGAGCAAATTTAATGCAGCAAATTGTTGGGATAGCCATCGTGCTTGGATGCATTTTCGGTGGTTTTTTGCTGAACGGCGGGGCGCTCCATGCGATTTGGGAACCCATCGAATTGCTGATTATTACTGGTGCGGCCCTTGGGGCATTAGTGCTTGGCAACCCCAAACACGTGCTTTCTGAACTGCTGCTGCAACTGCGACAGATCGTCAGTATGCGCAAGCAGGGGTCGGAGTTCCAGCGTCAGCAATTGGGGCGTTATGGCTAGTAACGGCGCGGGATTCAGCGTTTTTTATACCAGCCTCTGCGGTGCCGTAATTGGTACTGAAAACTGGCAACAGTAGCCCCAAAGTTATCCACAACACCGCAATCGAAAAAAAACGCTTAAAATACAAGCGCTTATCTTCGTCCTTCTCTGTTTCCGACCTAATCTCCGCAATAACGCTCGACGGCGACCTTTCAAGTATTTCTGCCAACTTAAAGCAGGTGTATTCGTCTGCCTGCAATCTGCCTTTTCTCAAGCTCGACAATTTCTGCTCACTAATTCCCGTTTTTTTCGCGAATTCGTAATAGCTCCTCGCGCCGATCTTTTCCTTAGCAGCTTCCAGCAACTGTTCGGTGATCATGTTTGTGCCTCCTATCGTTATGCGAATTGTATGCTCCAAAAATGCTAGTTGACATACTTTCAAAATCCGAGTAAAAATTGCTTACTCTCAATTTGAGAGTATCACTTAGACCACGAAAGGCACGAAACATGGCACTCAAGATTGAAATCAAGTCGGCTGAAATCGAAACCCGCCACGGTACTTCTGCACGCACTGGCAAGCCCTTTACCATCCGCAGCCAGATTGCCTACGCTCACACCCTTGAACGCAACGGCACCCCCCGCGCTTACCCCGAGCGCATCAGCATTAACCTTGAGGACGATGATCAGCCTTACCCGGTCGGCACCTATACGCTGGATGATCGCTCTGTCTATGTCGGCGACTTCGGTCGTTTGATGCTGGGCCGTCCGGTACTGGTCCCGGTCAAGAGCAACCTTCAAGCCGCTGCGTAAGCAGATGTACTTCTCCGCCCTGTTGCCTCCTCCATCCTTCCCGGCTCTTTTGAAGTTAGCCGGGGAGGGCGCTTTTTACAGCCCTTCACCCGAGGGCTTCAAAAAGTGACAGACGTCTTCTGCGACTGGATCACCATTTATGAAGATCACCCCGAGGGCGGTCTTCCGATCATCAATGACGGTGCTGTGTGGGCCGTGGACTCTGACGGACAAGTCGAGTGGCGCACCGAAAAGAAATTCACCCACGTAGGCAGCTACGACACCAAGATTCGAATCATGTGCAACGGATACCGCGTATCCGTTGACGGAAACATAGGGAGGTTTGGCCGTGCCGATAATGTCTTTGGCTATAGCGTTCGCGATTGCGTACTCAAGCTTAATTCTCTACTGGCTACTTTCGGCCTACCGCCGTTTACGTTCGGCCTCGGCCTGTTTAACCCGAATGAAGGCGGCATTGTCACAACGGGCGCAATCATCACCCGCGTTGACCTCACCAAGAACTATGTCACCGGAAGCCCTCGCCAAGCTGCTCGAATCGTTTCCTACTTCGCAGGACAGGACGCAGGCCGCAGGGCAACGGTAATGCAGTATGGCGACTCCGGCGTCTCATGGAATGAAGGCTCCAAGTACTGGTACTCGAAGCTATATGTAAAGGGCGAATCCCTCGGCGATCACGCCGATCCGCAACTGGCAGAGTGGGTGACAGCGCAGGGCGTCATCCGACATGAAATTTCACTTAAGAGCAGATACCTAGCACAGAACAACCTCAGACAGATTTTGGACTGGTACCACAACGAAGGGACAGAGAGCATGGAAAACATCGTATACGGCAGATTTGCCGAAGTCTTGGAGCGGGGGACCGCTGTCGAGCATCCCCTAGAACAAATGCCGCGCAAGTTGCGCCAGCTCTTTAATGACTGGCGCACTGGCACAGACCTTTGGCATGACGACAGCGTCTCCGATCGCACGCGCCGCACGTGGCGCAAGCAGCTTTTGCCCTACGGCATCGACATCAAGCAACCCTCGAACGCTGTCCGCCTAGCCACTCGTGTCGAGGTTATCAAGATGCAGGCCCTTGAAGCGCCTGCATGGTACTGGCAGCAGCAACATAGGCTAGCGGCCTGACCATGGACGCCTACAGCATTCAAGACATCCTCACGACCGCTGTCGCGGTTGTCCTGCTCGTGATGGGCTATGCACAAGGAACGCGCCGATGAACGCCGACATGATCGACTTGGCAGAGCTCTGGATCGGCTGCTATGCCCTCGGCTGGCTGGCCGGCTTTTTGATCTACTCGCTACGCCGTTTCACCGAGCTTATCTGAATTCAGGACGAACCCTCGCCGTCCTGAATGCGACAGGCCCGCAGGGCCTGCCGCATTAACCCCGCGAGGTTTTGCAAAGGAAATTTGAAATGAAATACATGAACGCCGCTCGCAAGTATGGTCGTCAAGCCGCTGTTGCCGCCGTCGGCTTTGCATCTGTCGCAGCCAACGCCGCCCTGCCCACCGTTGTTACCGATCAGATCACCACGATTTCTGGCAATGTTCAAGCCGTGTTCGACGCCGTGATCCCGGTCGTAGCACTGGCGCTTGGCTTGGTCATCATCATCAAGCTGTTCAAGCGCTTCGGCAACAAGATTTAAGCAGTAACCGTGAAAACAGGGCAGGGCGTCACGATCTGGCGAGCCTGCCCTTTTTATTTGGGGCATGCCATGCGTTACCTTTTCCTTTTCTTCCTGCTCACCATTACTCAAGCACGAGCCGACACTCTTGGACAGATCAACCTGCCGCAATTGCCCCAGTCCTCGACTGGTTGCCCAGCTGGTAGCATTTCGCTATTAGGGGGCAGTTGTACAACTCCAAAGATTAACGACACCATTCCCGATGTTAACGTCAGTGCGCCACGCCTAGACGGTAACGGTAACCCGATCAGCACCCCGACACCGGATGTTAAAAAGGTCATAGGCGGTTCTATCAGTGGTGCTTGTGTAAATGTCCCTGCTGGTTGGACTACAACCGGTTCGGGTACTAGCTGCCAACTTCAACCGCCTTCCAATGGCGGTACTCCAACTCAAGACTACGCCTGTTCCCTCTGGAATCCTCCTAGTACAGTAGCGCACTTCAGTAGCGCACA
>NZ_BDOQ01000002.1 GCF_003112435.1 Novimethylophilus kurashikiensis | reverse complement strand
GCGTCACTTCGCATAATGTATATTATGTTAAATAATGGATGCATGGAAAATAACTAGCATTCATTCCGGCGAATCAACACCCTCTCTTGTCTTTACGTCTAGCCAGTTGGGATATCAGGGGTTAGCCGGCTGCATCCCTTATAATGTCGATATCACTTCACCTTCGGCTTTATGCCGATTCATGGAAAATATCGCATGGCTACCCAGATTGAACGCTTCGACCAGTTGGACCTTTCCAGCGGGCTTCTAAAATCCCTGGAGGAAATCGGCTACGAGACGCCTTCGCCTATCCAGGCGGCTTGCATACCGCCGTTGATGGATGGTCGGGATATTCTGGGACAGGCGCAGACCGGTACTGGCAAGACGGCGGCTTTTGCGTTGCCCTTGCTTGAAAACCTTGATTTAAGCGATTTGCGCCCGCAAGTCCTGGTTCTGACACCTACACGGGAACTGGCAATTCAGGTGGCCGAAGCATTCCAGAGCTATGCGCGACATTTGCCCGGTTTTCACGTGCTGCCGATCTACGGCGGTCAGAGCATCTTCCTGCAATTGCGCCCCTTGCAGCGCGGCGTGCATGTCGTGATCGGGACCCCTGGCCGGGTTATGGATCATATTGAGCGCGGCAGCCTGCTACTTGAGCATTTGCGCACCCTCGTCCTGGACGAGGCTGATGAAATGCTGCGGATGGGTTTTATCGACGACGTGGAATGGATCCTCGAACATACGCCTTCGAGCCGTCAAACCGCCCTGTTCTCGGCCACCATGCCGGACCCGATCAGGCGTGTTGCACACAAGCATTTGCGCGACCCGCTGGAGGTCAAGATCAAGAGCGCCACCTCGACCGTCGAAGCCATTCGCCAGCGATATTGGCAAGTGAGCGGCCTGCATAAGCTGGATGTGTTGACGCGTATCCTGGAGGTGGAAAACGAATTCGAAGCGGCGATTATTTTCGTACGCACCAAAACTGCCACGGTCGAACTGGCTGAAAAACTGGAAGCCCGCGGTTATGGCGCAGCAGCATTGCATGGCGACATGACCCAGCCGCTACGCGAGCGCGTCATTGAGCAACTCAAGGAAGGCTCGCTGGATATCGTCGTGGCGACCGATGTGGCGGCGCGAGGCATCGACGTCTCGCGTATCACGCACGTCATTAATTACGACATTCCCTACGATACCGAATCTTATGTGCACCGTATCGGCCGTACGGGGCGCGCAGGCCGGACCGGCAACGCTATCTTGTTCGTTTCGCCACGCGAAATGCGCATGCTCAAGGCCATCGAGAAAGCCACCAAACAGAAAATCGAGCCTTTGGTACTGCCAACGCTGGAAGCCGTAGAGAACCGCCGCATTACACAGTTCAAGCAACAAGTGCTGGACGTGATCAATACGGAAGGCCTGGAATTCTTCGGCGAGGTTGTGGCTCAGATTGAGCAGGAACAGAACATCAGCGCCCATGAGATCGCCGCGGCGCTGGTGTGCATGGTGCAGAAAGAGCGCCCTTTGCAGCTGGTCGATAAAAAGGCGCCGAAGGCCGAATTTGCACCGGAGCCACGCGAAGAGAGAAAGGAAAGGTTCGATAAAAAACAGCGTACTAAAGGCGATTTTTCACAAGTCAAAATGGTGCTCTATCGCCTCGAAGTCGGCCGCAACCAGGATGCCAGCCCCAAAGATATCGTCGGCGCTATCGCCAACGAAGGCGGTATCGAAAGCAAGTATATTGGACGTATTGCCCTGTATGACGACTACAGTACGGTGGAACTACCCGACGGCATGCCCAAGGAAATCCTCATGCAACTCAAGAAGGCCCGCGTGCGGCAGCGACCGATGAACCTGAGCTTGGCGGAACAAAGCGGTGATTGGCGCGAGGAAAAACCGCGCAAGCAAAAATACGAAGGGCGCCGCGACGAGCAGCGCCCTGGAGCTGATACCCGAAAAACTTCTGACAAGAAGAAGTTTTCGGATAAGAAAAAATTCAATAAGCGCTGATTTACTGCTTCAATTCCAACGCGATCTGGTTGCCCAGCGCCTGGGCACCGATCTTGTTGGAAAGGCCGAGTGCGTTTTGCAACAAGGACTTCGCCTGTTCCGTATTGCCGCGAGCCCGTTCCATGCGGCTTTGATACAGCATGGTGCGCGCTTGCCAATAATCGCTGCCCGCCCCCTGCGCCAGCTTGAAGGTCTCGTTGAGTTCACGTTCGGCGCGGGCAAAATCCTTGGCCTTGGTGGCGATTGCCGCTAGTTCTACGCGAGCGTTGAGGTAGTGGTCGGCGTCCCCGCTTCGCTCTTCCATCAATACGCTCTTCAGTTGGTATTCGATAGCCTTGTCGTGCTCGCCTAATTCACTGTAGGCGGAAGCAATCAACTGATTGCATTCGGAGCGCTCATTATCGTTGGCAGCACTGGGGGCTGCTTTCAAGAAACGTTCCAGCGCTCCCTTGGTATCTCCTTTCGATTGAAGGAGTTGGCCGCCTTCATTCAGGTTAACCATGATGCCCTGCTGCTGCTTGATCTGCTGAGCAATTTGCAAGCTGCGGTCGTAACTGGCTAGGGCTTCATCGGCCTTTTCGGCACCTTGCAGTGCCCGTGCCTGGAAGGTCACGGCAAGCATCTGCTGAAAATCATCCTTGGTCGCCTTCTCGGCCTCGGCAAACGAGGTGACAGCGCGTATAAAATCATTGCTGGCGAGTTGAGCCTTGCCGCGGCACATCACGCCATCATAATCTTTGGCTTGTTTTCCAGCTTCAGCAGCGCGAGCGAAGTCCCCGGTGTTAAGCGCTTTCTGGCAAGCCTGACCAGCATCATCCGCCAGCACAATGTTAGGTAACGCTGCAAGAAAAATCAGCAATGCCTTGTTTTTAATCATAAGTATTGCGTCCAATCGTGGTCGCCCGACCCTACCGCAAAGAAATGCGGGTTGAGCAGCGACTCCTTCAGGTTGTATTTGAACGGCTGCCCATCCATGCCGACCAGCCTGCCGCCGGCTTCTTCCAGGACGCATTGCGCGGCCGCCGTGTCCCATTCCGAGGTCAGCCCCAGGCGGGGATACACGTCGGCGCGCCCTTCTGCGACCAGGCAGATTTTGAGCGAGCTTCCCATGCTGATGAGGATATGCGGGCCCATGCGGTCCAGAAACCGCAGCAACTCTTCGCTGGCATGCGAACGGCTACCAGCAACTGTCACCTGGTAGGACTCGAATTCGCGAGCCTTGATCGGCTGCGGCGGCTTGTGGCCGAACTGCCGGAACGCGCCGTATCCCTTGGCTGCATAAAACAGCAGGTTGAGGGCCGGGGCGTATACCACGCCCATCACCGGCTGGTGATGCTCGATCAGCGCAATATTGACCGTAAATTCGCCGTTTCGTTTAATGAATTCGCGCGTGCCATCCAGCGGATCGACCAGCCAGTATTTATCCCATTGCCGACGCGTGGCGAACGGAATGGCGGCCGACTCCTCGGAGAGCACGGGTAGATCGGGCACCAGGGCGGAAAGCCCGGCTTCGATGATCTTGTGCGCGGCCAGGTCGGCCTGGGTGAGCGGCGAATTGTCTTCCTTGCGCTGCACCTCGATGCCTGCCTGATAGTGCTGCATGATCGCCTCGCCTGCCTGTCGGGCAATGGCGATTACTTGTTCGATAGTCGTTTGCGGCATGGTCATGCGTTTCCCCCCAGCATTTCCAGCAATGCGGCTTCGTCGAGTATGGTAACGCCGAGCTCCTCTGCCTTGGCAAGCTTGCTGCCTGCCTCAGCCCCGGCCACCACGTAATCGGTTTTCTTGGATACGCTGCCCGCGACCTTACCGCCGGCGGCTTCGATTTTCTCCTTGGCCTCATCGCGAGACAAGGTCGGCAGCGTGCCGGTCAGGACCAGGGTTTTTCCGATGAAAACGCCGGATTGATTGGTCGCAGGCGCGCCCTCTTCCCAATGTACGCCCAGTTCGCGCAGTTGCCCGATGATGTCGCGGTTATGTGTTTCGGCGAAAAACTGCTGGATGGACTCGGCGACGATGGGTCCGACGTCCGACACTTGCTGCAAGGCCTCGATGTCAGCGTTCATGAGCGGTTCCAGCGCGCCGAAATGGCGAGCGAGATCCTTAGCCGTGGCTTCTCCCACGTTGCGGATACCCAGGGCATAAATAAATCGCGCCAGCGTAGTGCTGCGGCTTTTCTCGATGGCGTCGAGCAGATTCTGAGCGGACTTTTCGCCCATGCGCTCAAGACCGGCTAACGTAGGCAAGTCGAGGCGGTAAATATCCGAAAGCCGGTGAACATGGTCGTGATCGACCAGTTGCTCCACCAGTTTGTCGCCCAGTCCTTCGATATCCATCGCACGGCGGCCTGCAAAATGCAGGATGGCCTGCCGGCGTTGGGCGGCGCAGAACAACCCTCCGGTACAGCGCACGGCGGCCTCATCCGGCAGGCGAACGGCATGCGAACCGCACACTGGGCAGGCATGGCCGATGGCATCCAACAAATTGTAAGCCTGGGCATCATTCGGGCGTCGATTGAGGATGACCGAGACGACTTCTGGAATCACGTCCCCGGCGCGCCGTACGATGACCGTATCGCCGATTCGCACGTCCTTGCGGTCGATTTCGTCTTGATTGTGCAAAGTGGCGTTGGTGACGGTGACGCCGCCGACGAACACAGGCTGCAGTCGCGCCACCGGCGTAATGGCCCCGGTGCGGCCGACTTGAACGTCGATGTTTAGTACCGTCGTCATTTCTTCCTGCGCCGGGAACTTGTGCGCCACAGCCCAGTGCGGCTCGCGCGAGCGGAAGCCCAATTCGCGCTGCAACGCCAGGCTGTTAACCTTGTAGACCACGCCGTCAATGTCGTACGGTAGGCTGTCGCGTTTAGCCGCAACGGCTTCATGAAAAGCCACCAGGGCTTCCGGCCCCTTGCCTACGATGCGTTCCCGGCATACAGGAAAACCGAATGCCTGCAAGGCGTCCAGCAGTTCGCCGTGAGTGGCCGGGAGGTTCCAGCCCACGGTTTCGCCCAGCCCGTAGACGAAAAACGACAGCGGCCGCTGTGCTGCCAGTTTGGAATCGAGTTGGCGGATGCTGCCCGCCGCACCGTTGCGCGGATTGACCAGTGTCGCCTTGCCCTGTGCACGCTGGCGCTCGTTGTAGCGTTCGAAATCCGGGCGGCTCATGTAGACCTCGCCGCGTGCTTCCAGCACGGGGGGCACGTCGCCCTTCAAGCGCAGAGGAATCTGTCTAACGGTACGGATGTTGTGAGTGACGTCCTCCCCCACTTCGCCATCCCCACGCGTTGCGGCTTGGACCAGCAAGCCGTTTTCGTAGCGCAGGCTCATGGCCAAGCCATCGAACTTGAGTTCGGCCGCATACTCGATGGCCGGATCGGTTGGCTCAAGCCCGAGCTTCTTGCGAACCCGGAGATCGAAGGCACGTGCACCGTTCGCCGTGATGTCCGTCTCGGTCTCGATCGACAACATGGGCAACTTGTGGCGCACCGGTGTGAGCTCGGAAAGTACGGCACCCCCTACACGCTGGGTGGGCGAGTCCGTGGTTTGCAGTTCGGGATATTGCGCTTCCAGTGCTTGCAACTCGCGGAAGAGGCGATCGAATTCAGCATCCGGGATTTCGGGCGTATCCAGGACATAGTAGAGATAATTATGGCGCTCGATTTCCGCACGTAATTGCGCGGCTCGCTGCGCCGAGGCTTCAGGGACTGCCATGAGGCTCCGTCAGGTAAAAATCACGAGAATAAACGCAGTGCTGCCGAGCTGCCCGGTACGATATGGCGCGACAGCATGCGCGAATAGATGGCCTTGAGCTGCTGGCGAATCTTGTCGATTTCGCTGTCACCCAGCTGCTGTTGGTTCTCGTCGGTGAGCTTGGTCGCCAGCGCTGTTTCCAGCTTGCGCCCCAGCATCACCATCTGGTTGAACACTTCGATGCCGTTACCGACGCGCGGCACGTCCATCATGAGCATGACGCCGTTGAGCATCGAGGTACGCAGCGATTCCACGGTCAACGGGCGGCGATCCAGGCTGGCGAGCACGAAAAGCTCAGTGCCGTGCTCGTCAATGAAGTGGAAATAGCCGTCGTCCTTGAGCGTGAGGCCGCTCGCTTCTGCCAAGCCGCGCAGCTTTGTGCCGGCAAAAGGACCGCTGCCGCTGGAAAGCTGCAGGTTGATCATCACGTCCACGTCGATACAAAACTGGTCGAGGTCGCGCGCATATTGCAGCGGGTCGCCGTGCTCGCGCCATTCCAGCGCCCCGCCGACGCGTTCGGTGAGTTCTTCTACCTTTGCATGGAAATTGCGCAGGTCTTCGCCGTGTGCCGGACCGCCGCGATCAGCCAGTTGCAGCGCACAGATGATATGAGTGAATTCGGTCTGCTCGTGTTCCTTGGTCACGACATAAGCGTCGCCATTGGCGTCACGCCCCATCCAGCGCACGGATTTCTGAAATGCCGGTAGCGGCAGCAAGGCTTCGCGGATGGTCTGGCCGGTACAGATGCGGTTGGGCGTGATGATGGCGATGACGTCGATCTGCTCGTCTACATTGGACGGCAGCGCGATGTTTTGCACCGGCGGCGCTGTGGGGTTGCTGATCCAGGGATCGGGTTCGAGTTCGTCCGCGATGATTTCCGGTTCGGGGGCTGGGTCCAGCTTCAAGTCCAGTGGGGCTTCGTTCTCGATCTCTGTAATCACCGGTTCTTCGATGATCGCTTCCGGCACGACCTCTACTTTTACTGCAGAGATTTCTTCGTCCAACGCGCGAATCGCGGCGGGATCAATATGAAAGTCGTCGTCGAAATCTCGCTTGGATTTTTCAGCCACGACCCTGGGCTCGGTGGCCAGCTCATCCATGAGCACATCGTCGATAGGCCCTTCGAAACGGCGCACCATCTCGCGTTTGATGTTGCGCTCCTGCCACCAGTTGTACAGCAGCACCGCCAGGATTATAAGGGCACCGAAAGAGATCAGGCCGATTTGCAATTGACTCATGTTAAGGATTAACCCCGATTTTTTTGAGCAAAGCCATCATCAACAGATAGCACGCAAACATGATTGCCAGTGATATAGCCAAGCTCAACCAGAAGTTCATCCGCATGCGCAGCAGCCACGGCAATGCGATGAAAAACGAGAGCGACGGCAGCACCAGCCAGAAAATATCGATGGAAAGCGCGGCGATTTTTTGCGTGTCGCGCGTGTCCACATAAAGCCAGACTATAGCCAAGAGCGAGGTTAATGGCAAAGTTGCCAGCAAAGCGCTCATCCAGCCGCCGCGCTTGGCCAATTCGGAAATAAGCACGATCAGCCCAGCGGACATTAGTATTTTGACGAGAGTATACATCCTACGCGGCTTCGGCCATGCGCATGGCCTCCTCTACGTCGACTTCCACAACGCGCGAAACGCCGGACTCCTGCATGGTGACTCCCACTAGTTGCTGCGCCATTTCCATGGCGATCTTGTTGTGCGAAATGAAGACGAATTGGGTGAATTCGGACATTTTCTTCACCATCGCGCAAAAACGCTCGGTATTGCTGTCGTCCAAGGGCGCGTCCACTTCGTCCATCAGGCAGAACGGCGCCGGATTGAGGCGGAACAGCGCAAACACCAGGGCCAATGCCGTCAACGCCTTCTCGCCGCCGGAAAGCAGGTGGATGGTGCTGTTTTTCTTGCCGGGTGGCTGGGCGAAGACCTGGATGCCGGTATCGAGGATTTCATCTCCCAGCAGTTCCAGCCGCGCATTGCCGCCGTTGAAGAGGACAGTGAACAGCTCTGCGAAATTGCGGTTGACTTCTTCAAACGTGACTTGAAGGCGGCTGCGGGTTTCGCGGTCGATGCGACGGATGGCTTCTTCCAGCGTTTCGATGGCGGCGTTGAGGTCCTGAGCCTGCGCATCGAGATAACCGGCCCGCTCGCGTTCGCTGACCAGCTGTTCGATCGCAGCCAGGTTGACTGCGCCCAGCGCATCGATCTGGCGTTGCAGGTCTTCCGCTCGGCGCAGCATGTCCAAAGTCCGTGCGGCCTTGTCCAGCATGGGTTCCAAGGCCAATTCGTCCACGCCGCTCAATGCTTCTGCGCAGTGCTCGAAGTGCAGGCGAGCCTCCTGTTCGGCGAGGCGCGATTGCTCCAGCTTGTCGCGCAACGGATGCAGGGCATGCTCGGACTGCATGCGGCGGCGATCGACATCGAGCTGCTGGTTTTCAACGCCAGCCATCGCATTGCGCGCTTCAGCCAAGGATTCCTCGCGCTGTCGGCGAGTTTCCACGGCGCTTTCGAGCATGTGCTTCAATGCCACCAGATCGTGAGCGCCGCGCTGGGAAAGGGCTTCCTGCAATTGACTGTCCAGCCCGGATTTTTGTTCATTCAATACTTTTAAAGTATTTTTTATTTCATTGATTTTATTTATTATTGTGTTGCGTGAAAATTCTGCATCACGCGCATTGTGTTCGGCCTGACGCAAGACGTCGCGTGCTTGTGACAAGGTCCGATCCGCCTCGGTGAGTGCGTTGCGTTTCTCGTCGCGTTCCTGGCGGAGACGTCGCAGAGTTTCTTCCTGCTCGGCGTTGCCGGTTTGGGTTGCCAGCAGTTGTGCTTCGCCCTCCTCGATTTGCCCCGCAAGTTCCTGCAACTCTCGCGAAAACTGCATCAAACGTTCTTCGGCGTGCTGGCGCTGCTGACGTAGGCGCTGCACTTCCATGGTCAGGTTGTGTTGCTGCTGGCTGGCTTGCCTGTGCGACTGGCGTTGGTCGTTGAGGTCGCGGCGGGTTTGCGTGAGGCTGTCCTGCAAGGTCCTCAAGGCTTGTTCGGCTTCTGCGAGCGCCCCTTGTTGCGTGGGAAGCTGCTGTTCCAGCATCTCCAGTTCGCGCTGGCGTTCCAGCACGCCGCTCAAGGCCGAGCCCGGCGCATACAGCCGGGTGCTGGTACGGCTGACAAGATGGCCGTCGCGTGTCGCCAGCCATTCGCCGTCGCGCAGTTGGTCGCGGTGTTGCAGTGCTTCCAAATGA
Source organism: Novimethylophilus kurashikiensis (assembly GCF_003112435.1). GTDB lineage: Bacteria > Pseudomonadota > Gammaproteobacteria > Burkholderiales > Methylophilaceae > Novimethylophilus > Novimethylophilus kurashikiensis. The sequence continues at coordinate 505,667 of NZ_BDOQ01000002.1, read as the reverse complement.
CTGTCGCAGACATACACCCCGGCGAGCCAGTCGTGCACGATGACGCCGATATCGTCCGCGAGCGGTGTGACCAGCGTAGCCAGACGCGTCAGGCCATTGCCGTAATCATCGCGGGTCGCTGCCGGCGCCGGCGCGCAAAAAACAAATGGTGCGGGCGGCTGGCTTAAGTGTTCGATCTTCGCCAGCGTATCCAGCAGCAAGGCGTTGAGGCGTTCGCCCAGCACGCTTTCCACGGCGGTTTCCCAGCCGGATTCCACCCGGACGGATTGCCAGAAGCGCGAATGACGCGATAAATCGTGCCGGTTGAGCCAGTCGCCGAGCTTGGCATCGCCGCCGACCGCCTGCTGGATCTTGCGTAGCGTGCCGAGTTGGGCTTCCAGCTGGGCGATGCGGCGCGATTGCTCGTGCATGGCTTGCTGGGCTTGCTGCAACTGGGTTTGTGCATTGGATTCCTGCTCTTGCAGGGTGGCGATACTGGTTTCCAGTGCGGCGGCTTGCTGTTGCGCTTGTTGCAGCTGGTTTTCCTTGGCGGTCAGCATGCCGATATCGGGCAGCACAACGCTTCTTTTCTCGGTTTCGAGGCGTTGCTTGCGTTGCAGGTGCTGGTCCAGCTGGCGGCGTTGATGCTGCAGGTTGGCGAGGCCGACCTGCAAGGCCTGCTCGGCCTTGGCCAGCGAGGATTGGGCCGCGCCCATGGCTTGTTGTGCTGCGCGTTGTTGTGCTTCGCGCTCGGGCAGCGCCTGGCGGCTCGTTTCCAGGAATGCTTGGGTGGCGATGCAGCGCTGTTCGGCTTCTTGCTGCATGCTCTCCTGCCGGTGAAGTTCGGCTTCGCGTTCCTGTTCCTGGCCGGCGGCGCGTTCGCGTTGAGCGGAAAGATCGCGGTGCCGGGCATCGGCACGGTCCACGGTTTCCTGTGCATGGCGCAATTGCTGCTCGACGTTGCTGAGCGCGGCGCTGGCTTCGTACAACGCGACTTGCGCCTGCTGCAAGGTGTCGCTGTGTTCGGTGTGTTGCAGGCGGATTTGCTCCAGCTCGCGTTCGGCTTGGCGCAGCGCTGCGGTTTCCGCCTCGAGCTCGTTGACGCCGGCATCCACCCGGCGTTTGGCTTTTTCCCACTCCCCCGCGGCATGACGCTTCTTGAGCAGCCAGGTGAGCTGGTTGACGGTGTCGAGCTGTTGCTTGAGGGCATGGTAATGCTGGGCGACCTCGGCCTGCGATTCCAGCAGCGTGATCTGTTTTTCCAGCTCGCGCCGGATGTCATCGATGCGGACGAGATTTTCGCGGGTGTCGCGCAGTCGCAGCTCGGTTTCGCGGCGGCGTTCCTTGTATTTGGAAACGCCTGCGGCCTCTTCCAGGAACACGCGCATTTCTTCCGGCTTGGCTTCGACGATGCGTGAAATGGTGTTCTGGCCGATGATGGCGTAGGAAGCGCGAGTGCCGACGCCGGTGCCCATGAATAAATCGGTGATGTCGCGCCGACGGACCTGCTGGTTGTTGATGATGTAGCTGGAGTTGCCGTCGCGTTCGAGCACGCGCTTGACTACGATTTCGGCGTATTGCGACCATTGGCCTGCCGCGCCGCCCAGACTGTTGTCGAAGTGCAGCTCGACGCTGGCGCGGGAGACCGGCTTACGGTTGAGCGAGCCGTTGAAAATGACGTCCTGCATGGAATCGCCGCGCAGTTCTCGTGCGCTCGATTCGCCCAGCACCCAGCGAATGGCTTCCATCACGTTGGATTTGCCGCAGCCGTTGGGGCCGACAATGCCCACACGCTGTCCGTGCAGATGCAGCGTGGTGGGGTCGACAAAAGACTTGAACCCGGCGAGCTTGAGATGGGTGAGGCGCAAGGGCATTCCACGTGGGCAAGGATGCCGCATTTTAACGAAACCCTATGTGCGGGATCAAACGTTATTCCCGGAGGCCTTTTGGAAGAATAAACCGTTCGTGGATGACTTAAGGAGATGTGTCATGGCTCATGAACAATACGCGGCCTGTATAGAGGCATGCATTTTTTGTGCGGAAGCTTGCGAACGCTGTGTTTCTGCTTCTCGAAGCGATCCCAATCACCCCCAGATGACCCATTGCAACACGCTATGCATGGATTGCGCTGATCTATGCCGCATAACCTCCAACTATATGTCGCGGGACAGCGATTTCGTCGATCTGGTGTGCCAGGATTGTGCGGAAGTCGCCGAATCTTGCATGCAGGAATGCATGAAATTCGATACCGAATACTGCCGCGATTGCGCCGATGCCTGCCGTCATTGCATGGAGGAATGCCTCAGGATGGGGACCATGCCGTTCAAGCCGGCCTCATTGATGAACGGTCGTTCTTACAACCTCGTCATGTGACTTGGTTGGTTTTCATCGTATAGACTTTAATTGTATGGAGCCGCAGCGAAAATGCGGCTCTTTTTTTGCTCATTGATGGATTTGCTGATTCATATATGGGATGAATATGTCCTGAATTTAGAGTAATCTACAATTTTTATAAACATTCATTGAATATGAATCTTCTAAAAACCTTTACTGCCACGCCACACCGGATGTTCTTCTTCGGCGGCGTCATGCAGTCGGTGCTGATCATGCTATGGTGGCTGATCGATCTCGGCGGTCGTTACGGCGGATGGTATCCGCCAATCTCGTGGTCGGTAGCTCCACCCGATGCGCATGCGTTCCTGATGCTGTTCGGGTTCTTTCCGTTTTTCATGTTCGGCTTTCTCATGACGGTCTATCCGCGTTGGATGAACGGCGAGGAAGTCGAGCCGAAGCTGTATATCCGGGCTTTCGTATCGATGGCCTCGGGTATCGTGCTGTTTTATGCCGGCCTGGCGTTTAAACCCTTGCTGGCCTTGGCTGCTTTGCTGTTCCTTGGCGGCTGGATCGTCGGGTTGTATGCCTTGCTGCGTGTGTATTTTCGAGCCCAGCATCCCGACAAGCGCCATGCCAGCATTACTAGTGTGGTCCTGGGAGTCGGCTGGTTGCTGACATTGGCCTGGTTTGTCGGCGAACTGGGCGACCGCCCTGCCCTTGTCGCATTGGCTAAAACAGGCGGTGTATGGCTATTGCTGCTGCCCGTATTCTTTTCGGTGAGCCATCGCATGATTCCGTTTTTTAGCGGAAACGTCATTCCGAATTATCGAATCGTCCGTCCTTACTGGGCGCTTGGGCTGGTCGTGCTGGGCGCGTTGCTGCATGCAGTGATGGAGTTGAAGGGCGTCACGTCCTGGCTTTGGCTGGTTGATTTTCCCATGGCGGTAACGGTAATCTACCTCACAGTATCCTGGCGGCTGGTCGATAGCCTGAAGGTGCCGCTCCTCGGCATGCTGCACATCGGTTTCGCCTGGTTGGGCGTGGCCTTTGCGTTGTTCGGAGTGCAGAGCCTGGCATCGATGCTGGGCTATAGCATTCTTGGGAAAGCGCCGCTTCACGCGCTGGCTTTGGGCTATTACGCTTCGATGACCCTGGCGATGGTGACGCGTGTCACCTTGGGGCACTCGGGACGGCCGCTTGTAGCGGATCGCCTAGTATGGGGGATTTTCCTGGTGTTTCAGCTGGTCGTGCTACTGCGCGTGGCTGCAGAACTGCCTGGCGTGGGTTTTCTTGCACGCAGCCATCTCTTCCTGTGCGCGGCGGGCTTGTGGCTGGCTTGTTTCGGGCTTTGGGCAAGGCGATTTGCCATGATGTACTGGTTGCCGCGTAGCGACGGCAAGCCCGGATAACAAAAAGCCCGCCGAAGCGGGCTTTTTTTCTGGCTGGTGTTAGCGAATCCTGAACTGGGCAATGATGCGTTGCATGGTTGCAGCTAACTCATCGAGCTGATTCGCCGTATCGGCAGTCGCCTGGGAGGCGGCGCTGTTTTCTTCCGTCATCTGGGCAATGCGCTCGACCTGCTGGGCGATGCTCGTGCTGGCCGTGCTCTGTTCCTGCATCGCCAGCGCAATGTCGGACACCATCTGTACCGTTTGCTGCGCGCTTTCGCCGATTTCGTGCATGGCATGATTGGCCTCGTTGGCGCGTTCAACCCCGCTGTTGACGTGTAGCGCAACCGCTTGGGTGCCACTTACTGCGCGCTGGGCGCTAGCTTGCATCGCCGCAATACTCTTCGAAATTTCCTCGGTGGACTGCGCGGTGCGTTCTGCCAGCTTGCGTACTTCATCGGCCACGACTGCAAAACCACGCCCCTGTTCGCCGGCGCGTGCCGCTTCGATCGCTGCGTTGAGTGCCAGCAGATTGGTTTGCTCGGCCACTTCGCGGATGACCTGAATCACGGCGCTGATCTGCTCGCTGTTGGTTTCGAGTTGGTGAATCTCGTCGGAAGCCGATTTCATGGTTTCGGCGATCTTATGGATGTCCGCGACCGTTTCGCTAATCACTTGTTCGCCGTTGCGCGCCAGCATGCCGGATTTTTCCGCCAGTTGATTGGCTTCTCGCGTACGGTCGGCGATATGGCCGACGCCAACGGTCATTTGCTCTACCGTAGCCGCCATGCTTGAGGTCGACTCGCTTTGGCTGATGGCGCTTTGCGACAGCTGGTTGGCCGAAGTCGCAAGGCCTCCTGCCGATGAGGTCACACTGTCTGCGTTTTGCAAGATTTGAGCGAGGGTATCGCGCAATTTGGACGTTAATTTATTGAACGCCGTTACGGTCTCGCCTACTTCGTCCTGAATGATGACAGGTGCTTGGCGTGTGAGATCGAGATCGCGCTCGATGCTGCCGACAGTACGCTTGAGGTCGTTGAGCGGACCGATGATGCTCTTATAGATACGCCATCCCAGAACGATACCAAGCAAGCTTGCGATCAGGATAAGCGTTGGAACCAGCCAGAGCGCACGCGTGAAATTGTGTTTCGATTCGAGGTTGAACTGATCCGAAATCTTATGGTTGTATTCGATGACTGCTTCAACTTCCTTGCTGGCTTTTGCAAGCAAGGGCAGGTTCTTAACCATCTCATCTCGAGCCTCCGCCTTGCGGCCGGCACGTGAAATCGCCAGTACGTTATCGATGACACCCAAATACGTCTTGATGTCTCGATCCATTGTCGCCCATAGTTCCCTCTCGGGCCCTTCGCTGGCCATCTTTTTGCCGTAGACGTCGAGCTTTTGCAGCAATTCCTGCTTGTCGGATTGGATCTTGTGCTCGACTTCTTGCATCACGGCGGGATCGTCGAACAGCAGGTGTTTGAACGTCAGCGCGCGGGCATCCTGAAGATTGATCATCGTGCCGTAGATGTTCTGGTAGCTCGGTAAAGTATTTTCGGATAGGTATTCGCCGTTATCGCCTACCGCCTTGAGTTGGTACAGAGCGTACCCTCCAACCAGCACTAGGCATAACACGGAAGAAGAAATGAGGACTTGAAGGCGCGTTGAAATCGACATTCTGTTTATACCTTTTGACCCGAGAGCGCCATTCTATACTGACAATTTAAATCATTGAAAAATGATATCCGTAGTGACGTCGGCCTTATTAAGTATCGTTGCAGTGATAAAATATTGATTCTTCTTCTGCATTCTTTAATTCGCCTCATGTCTACCCTACCCAGCAAGTCGCTCGAAACTTTCGACAACCCGCAGCCGGAACGCGATTTCCACATCCATATGGAAATCCCTGAGTTCACCTGTTTGTGCCCGAAAACCGGCCAGCCGGATTTCGCTACCTTGATCCTGGATTACATCCCGGATCAAAAATGCGTCGAGCTTAAGAGCCTCAAGCTTTATATCTGGTCGTTCCGTGAAGAAGGTGCGTTCCACGAAGCCGTGACCAACCGCATCCTCGACGATCTGGTAGCAGCGACGCAGCCTCGCTTCATGCGCCTGACGGCCAAGTTCTTCGTGCGCGGCGGTATCTTCACTAACGTCGTGGCCGAGCATCGCCAGTCCGGTTGGCAGCCTTTGCCGCGCGTCGACCTCACGCAGTTTGAAACCCAATCCAATACTCGCGGCTGACGCCGTCTTTCTCGGCCTGGATTTCGGCACCAGCGGTGCCCGGCTGATTGCGCTGAATGCGGCGCTTCAGCCGATCTTCCAGGCGCAGCATCGTTTTACTGAAAACAACTGGCCGGAATGGCGCATCGCGCTACGCGGGCTCCTTTCTTCCATTCCTCTGCCGTTGCGGCAAGTCACGCAAAGCATCGCATTTTGCGGTACGTCGTCCACCTCTCTGATGTGCGGCGCACAAGGTACTCCGCTGTCCCCTGCCGTGCTTTATAACGAAACGCGGCAGGTGGCGTTGCCGCCAAAAGTGCCTCCACAGCATCTCGCTGCAAGCCCGAGTTCCAGCCTGACTAAATTGCTCTGGCTGGCTGAACGTCATCAAGATGCGCACTTTTTTATGCACCAGGCCGACTGGCTGGCTTTTCAGCTACATGGCCGGTTTGGGCTCAGCGATTATCACAATGCGCTCAAGCTAGGGTACGACGTCGAGCGGCTGGAATATCCTGCATGGTTAACAGAAATGCCGATCGCCCGGCTGTTGCCTTATGTATTGACCCCGGGAGCAGAGATGGGAGTCATACGGTCTAATTGGGTGGAGGATCTGGGTTTTTCCGCTCAATGTACAATCCGGGCAGGAACCACCGACAGCATTGCAGCCTTTTTTGCCAGCGGCGCACATCTGCCAGGCCAGGCCGTCACTTCGCTCGGGTCGACATTGGTGCTTAAGTTGCTGAGTAAAAATCGAGTCGAATCGGCGCAATACGGAATCTACAGCCATCGCTGCGGCGATTTGTGGCTGGCAGGCGGTGCTTCCAATTGCGGCGGGTTAGTCCTGGAGCGTATCTTCGGACGGGAGCGGTTAAATCAACTCAGCGCCGCTATCGATCCATCCCGGCCCAGCCCTTTGGAGTACTACCCGCTTCCCGGCATCGGCGAGCGGTTTCCAATTAGCGATCCGCAGAAACAGCCCGTTCTCGAGCCTCGCCCTGCGGACGATGTCGAATACCTCCATGGGCTGCTGGAAAGCCTGGCGCACGTTGAAGCGCAAGGTTATGCATTGCTGGAGTCCTTAGGGGCTACTCCGGTCAGTGAAGTTCTTACGGCGGGCGGCGGTGCGGCCAATCTTGCCTGGCAGATCATCCGCGAGCGTATCCTCGGCCGCTCCATCCGTCCCGCTCCTCATGCGGAAGCCGCAATGGGTGCGGCGCTGCTAGCGGCGCGTGGGACGCGGTTGCTATACTCGGCCGATCATTGAAAGGTTAGACAATGGCTGAACAATCCATGACTGACGGTATTTCCTTCGAAGCCACCTTGCCACTGGGGTGGGTGGCGGAAGATGTCGTGAGCCAGGCGCAAGCCGAGATGCGCAGTAATACTAACGCTGCATTGCTACGTGCGCTGGCGTCGCTGGAAGTACAGTCTGCGGAGCATGAGGGCGACAAGCAGGATGTTCTACAGAAGGCATTGGAACGAGTCGAATCCAAGCTAGACCTCGTGCTTGTGATGCTTGCCGGTGGCGTGCAAGGCTCATCCTTAATGCCTGCGGAAAAGCCGGTGACGCTTTATCCCCATGCCGCAAGATGGATGGAGTCTTCCGCGACGCTGCCGCAACCTGGGCAGCGCATTTTGTTGAGCATATACCTCAGTGCTCGCCTGCCCCAGCCGCTGCTCTTGTCAGCGGAGGTCAAAACCGTTGAAACAGGCAACGAAAAAAATGTTGTCACCGTGATATTTAGCGCATTGGACGAGGTTTCTGAAGAGTGGCTGACACGCACGATTTTCCGCTATCACAGAAGGGCCCTGCAGGCCCGCCGTCAGCCATGAAAGCGGAGTTTCATACAGAAAGTCGTTGACAAGGTAGGAAAGCATCTCTAATATGGCGGCTCTTTCGACGGGGGTATAGCTCAGCTGGGAGAGCGCTTGCATGGCATGCAAGAGGTCAGCGGTTCGATCCCGCTTACCTCCACCAACGAAAAAATGGTTCTTGGTCCCCATCGTCTAGAGGCCTAGGACATCACCCTTTCACGGTGAGTACCGGGGTTCGAATCCCCGTGGGGACGCCAAATTCTAGGGTTGCAGAAATGCAACCCTTAAATTTAGGTACAACACGCCATGTTTGTACCGAATTAGTTGTAGTAGCTGCGGAGTGGTAGTTCAGTTGGTTAGAATACCGGCCTGTCACGCCGGGGGTCGCGGGTTCGAGTCCCGTCCACTCCGCCAACTCCTGAGTGCATCACTGGATGCCTCGTTCTAGGGTCCCCATCGTCTAGAGGCCTAGGACATCACCCTTTCACGGTGAGTACCGGGGTTCGAATCCCCGTGGGGACGCCAATCATTCTTCTGGCAGTTTCTTCCGATTCCTCGCAGGAAAAGCCGGTTTCAATGGGTAACACGGTTGCCCCATGCGTTCCAACTGCGCATGTAAAAAGTCGTACCACAGCGGAGTGGTAGTTCAGTTGGTTAGAATACCGGCCTGTCACGCCGGGGGTCGCGGGTTCGAGTCCCGTCCACTCCGCCAACTCTTGAGCATCGCAGGATGCCTCGTTTCGGGTCCCCATCGTCTAGAGGCCTAGGACATCACCCTTTCACGGTGAGTACCGGGGTTCGAATCCCCGTGGGGACGCCACCTTAATTCCACGCGCACAAAAAACAGTTTCCCAGCCATTGCTGGCCGGGAATGTTCTTACTTTTTTTCTTCCGGGGTGACTTGTGTCGACGCAGCGGGCGGCGTCTGCCCCTTGTTCAGGGCCTCGATCTTCTTGTTCAGCATCAGCACTTCTGCCTGACTGATGTACGCCACTTCCTTGTTGCGCTGGATGCCGATCAGCGCAACCGCTAGCGCCAGCAATGCAAGGATGAATGTGGAAGCTACCCACAATCCCATCCGCTCCGGTTCGATAATGTGCTTGATGTCGGTCATTTTGATTGTCTCCTTAGGTTGACGAAAAAGTGCTGCGATAAAACGTATTGATGAATCACTTGAAATAATCCTGCCGATCGATCCAATCCTTCCCGATCAGCAGCCGTACCTTGATGTCGCTGCGTAAATCGTCGCGCTGGATCAGCGCCGGCTGGCCAGGCACCTTGGATTGCAGCAGCCGGGCATCGGCCTCGAAACCGCTTCGATACTGTATTTCCGATGTCTCACTATTGAACGGTTTCTGGTTGGTGATCCGCTGGGATGTATAACCGCCTTGCTTGAGATACCGACCTACGCGTTTTGCCATACCGGCCACGCCGTTGCCGTTGGAGATTTCGATGCGGATATCCCCGGCATTGGCCGCTTGAGGTGATTTAGCCTGGGGCAATGGTTCTGCCGGGCGCTGTTCGCGAATCTCGAATACTGCTGGGGCCACTTGAACGACTTCTACATTGCGTGTTTCCACACGAGTAATCTTGCCGGACACCATCTGTACCGGCGCGGAAGGCGCAGGCTCAGGTTGCGCCATGAGCGAGGCTTTTTCAGCGGGAACGACCACCGTCGCGGCCTCAGCCGATTTGCCGGCTTTTTCGTAGGCAAGCTTGAGATTACCCGCAGCACGGCGATTATCCGGATCGATCTCCACCGCCTGTTTCAGCGTGTCGATGCTTTCCTGGTAACGCCCTTGCAGGTAATAGGCATAGCCCAGATTGCTCAAAATATGAGCGGAACGCGGCGTCTGGACCAAGCCGTTCCTGAAAGCTTGTTCCGCCTCCTCGAAACGGCCTTGCTGTGAATAAATCACGCCCAACCCGTTATAAGCCTCGCTGTCGCTGGAGTCAGCGGCAATGGCTTTTTGATAAGCCGTAATAGCCTGGTCGTAACGGTTTTGGCCCTGGTAATAGCGTCCGAGTTGATAGAAGGAAGACGATGTGGCTGCATTCGATGTTGTCCCCACGGTCGGTTCGATGCGCAGATCGCTACCGTCCATGGGTTTGTTAGTTGCACAACCGCCCAGCAGTGCCAGGCAGCAAGCCATGGGAATGAGGTTGTTCTTTGCCATGATCCCCTCCTTTGCTAATGCCCGCCCAGTGTGGGCAGCAATACGCGGTAAATATTGATGAACGCCGGCCCAAGCAACACCAGGAGCAGCGATGGAAAAATGAAGAAAATCAGTGGGAACAGCAGCTTGAGCGGAATCTTGGCTGCCGATTCCTCGGCCCGAAGGCGACGTTTTGTGCGCAGGTTTTCCGAATGCACACGCAAAGAATCCGCAACGCTGGTCCCGAAACGGTCCGATTGCACCAGCATGGCGACCAGGGTGTCGATCTCTTCCACCCCGGTGCGCAAGGCCAGATTCCGCAACGCCCGTTCCCGGGTGCTTCCTGCGCGCAATTCCAGATTAACCAGATGCAGTTCTTCGCCCAGCACAGGGCTCTTGAAGCGCATTTCTTCCCCGACGCGCGCTAGTGCCGCATCCAATCCCAAACCTGCCTCCACGCACACCGTAGTGAGGTCCAGAGCATCCGGGAAACTGTCGAAAATCTCTCGCTTGCGGTTGGCGATGCGACGTTCCAGAACCACGTTGGGCAGGATGTACCCGACCAGCGCGCCGACCAGCGCCAGTCCGATCATCATGGGGTGCGCGAGCGTTTTTCCGGAGATATAGAGATAGAGCCCGATCACAACGGGAAGCAGGATCGCCAGCAGCGTCTTCGAGGCAAAGAACAGCACTGGTGCCGATGCCCCGCGGTAGCCGGCGTTCATGAAACGAATGCGCAGTTGCGAGTTTTCCCAGCCCTCCACAGGCAGCGTGATTTTGGCGAGCGGGCCGGTCAATTGAACGATCCTGGCCATCCACCCCGGTTCTTCGTTAGGCGCCTGCCCGCCTTCGGCCAGCTGCTGCAAGCGTGCCTGGATGGGACGCGGGCTGAGCTGGCTGATGATGACCAGGGCCACGATGAATACGGTGAGAAAAATCACCGCGAGATACAGAACTTGAATCATGGTTTCACCTTCATTCAGGCTAAACGCGAATCTTGATCACGCGCCACATCCAGAAAACGCCGAACAGCACCATTACCAGTGCGATCGTGATCATTTTCAGGCCGATGGGGTCTTGCCACAGCACGCGCATGAACTTCGGATTGATAACATTGACGACCACTGCCACAGCGAAAGGAAGCACGGTCAGGATCTTGGCCGATAAGCGCCCTTCCGCCGAAAGCACACGCACAGTCCCCATCAGCTTGAGTCGCTCGCGGATGAGCTTGCTGAGATTTCCAAGCAGTTCGGCAAGGTTGCCGCCGGTCTCGCGCTGGATCAGCACGGAGATCACGAAATAGCTGACATCGGTACTGGGCACCCGGGCTGCAAGGTTATTCAACGCGTCAGCCACGGAAATCCCGTAATTGATCTCGTCGAATACGATGCGAAACTCGCCCGAGACGGGCTCGGGCATCTCGTCGCCCACCATCTTGAGGGCGCTGGGAAAGGCATGACCCGCCAGCATGGCGCGCGCCATGAGATCGAGCGCTTCCGGCAATTGCTCCTCGATGGCCGTCTTGCGTTTCTGGGTAGCGCGCAGCACATACAGCCATGGCAGCACGGCGGCAACGATGCCGAGAAACAACGGCAAATGCAGCAACACCGCCACGGCCATGCCCCCCGCCAGGGCGAACAGCGTCAGGCCGAGAAAACGCGCTACGCTGAGTTCCAGCCCGGATTGCAACAGCATGCGGTCGAGATGATGGATGCGCGGGACGCTGAGCAATAGTTTTTCAAGCACCGGGGTGTCGGCGAGCAATCGTTGCTTGATCAGCTTGGATCCCGCATCGCCTGATGCCCCGGCCGACATGGCGCGCAGGCGCTTTTCAATGCGCTTGGCTTCCGGTCCCTGGTAGGCGTTCCAGGTCAGGTACGCACCTTCCAAAAACAGCACGACCGCGAGGAACCCGAGCACGATGAACAGATAAAAGGCGTAGTCCACAATGCGCTCCTATTCGTAAACCCGCGTCGGGTCGAAGAGGTCTTCCGGCAAAACAATGCCGTGTATCCGAAGGCGTTCGACGAATTTCGGGCGAATGCCGGTCGCGCGGAATCGACCCAACACCGTGCCGTCCTGGCCTACCCCTGTCTGCTCGAACACGAAGATTTCCTGCATGGTGATGATGTCACCTTCCATGCCGGTGATTTCCTGGATGCTGGTCACCTTGCGCTTGCCGTCGCTCATGCGGCTGATATGCACCACGACGTTGAGCGCAGAACTGATCTGCTGGCGCATGGTCTTGGGCGGCAGGTTGAGTCCGGCCATGCCGACCATGTTTTCGAGGCGGGTCAACGCATCGCGCGGGGTATTGGCGTGCAGCGTAGTCATCGAGCCTTCGTGGCCGGTGTTCATCGCTTGCAGCATGTCCAACGCCTCGGCACCGCGTACTTCGCCTACCAGGATGCGGTCCGGGCGCATGCGCAGGCTGTTGCGAACCAACATGCGCTGGGTGATTTCACCCTTGCCCTCGATGTTGGGCGGCCGGATTTCCAGACGCACGACGTGCGGCTGCTGCAATTGCAGTTCTGCCGCGTCTTCGATGGTGACGATACGCTCGCTTGTCGGGATATAGCCCGAGAGGATATTCAGTAGCGTGGTTTTACCGGTTCCGGTTCCCCCGGACAGCAGCAAGTTGAGCCTCGCCTTCACCAAACCTTCGAGGATGGCCGCCATTTCCGGCGTCAGGCTCTTATGCTGGATGAAGTCTTCCATCTTCATCGGCGTCACCGCGAAGCGGCGTATGGACAAGATGGCGCCATCGACCGAAACCGGCGGAATGATGGCGTTGACGCGGGAACCGTCCGGCAACCGCGCATCAACCATCGGGCTGGATTCATCCACGCGGCGGCCGATGCCCGAGACAATCTTGTCGATGATCTTGAGCAGATGGTTCTCGCTTTCGAAGCGCACGTCCGTCAGTTCAAGCTTGCCGCGGCGTTCCACGTAGACCTGCTTGTGGGTGTTGACCAGAATGTCCGAGATGGTCGGGTCGGCCATCAGCGTTTCCAGCGGCCCCAATCCCAGCACCTCGTGCTGGATATCCTGCACCAGCTTCTGGCGCTCGCTTTCGTTGATGGCGACGGTTTCCTCGCTCAGCAAACGCTCGACCAATGTCTTCAGTTCGTCGCGCAATTGCTCGGGCGGCATGCTTTCCATCATGATGAGATCGACGCGATCGAGCAGTTTCCGGTGGATGCGCGACTTCATTTCCTGATAGGCCTTGTTTTCCACAAAGCCTACCTGCTCCCCTACCGGCACTTGGGCCGTATCGTTCTTGATGTCTTCCAGTCTGTCACGCAGCGACATGATGCTGTTCCTTTCTCGAAAACCTTCTACTTAACCGGCGTGCAGCAAGTGCGAAAACCAGCCGCTTTTCTCGGCTTGGGGCACATCGGCCAGTTCATGAGCCATTTCTTCCAGCGCCTTGGTCACCTTGTCGTGACGGGAGATCTGGTAAATCGGGATACCCTGGTTGACCGAGGTAGACACCGCCTCGTAACTGTTGGGAACCGTCTTGAATACCTTGATCCCCAGCGCAGACTCCACGTCTTCCAGCAAGATGTCCCCACCCTTCATGTAGCGGTTGACGATGGGGTGGATCTTGGCCTTGCTGTAGCCCAGGGTTTGCAGGGTGTGGATCAGGCGCTTGCTGTCGCGGATGAACGGTAATGTCTCCTGCAGCACGGGGAAAATCATGTCGGCGCGATCCAGCGCCTTCACTGTCGCCGCGCTCAAGATGCGGCCGATATCCAGCACCACATAATCGAAATGCTCCACTGCAAGTTTCAGCAGCGCCTCGATATGCTCCGGGCCGATGCCGACCGCATGCTCCGGATCTTCCGGCGCGGCCAGAACGCCGAAATTGGGCAGTACGTGGGTCATCAAGGCTGTGAGCAGCGAGGCATCCAGGCGCCCGATGTTATTGGCGAGGTCGGTCAGCGTATTGCTCGGCATCTGGTCGGACACGAACAGCGCTGCATCGCCGAACTGCAGGTTGAGATCCAGCAGCGCCACGCGCTGCTTTTTCTCAGCCGCCAGCACATACGCCAGGTTGGATGCCAGGAACGTCGCCCCGCTGCCGCCTTTGCAGGCAATAAAGGCGATGACTTTGCCGGTGTTGCGGCGAGGTGTTTCTGCCGAACGCAACCGCTGTTCGATGCGCTTGATCGCCTGGATCAGCGATTGATCGTCCGCACCCGACGGCAGCACCTCCCGGATGCCCACTCGCATCGCATTCATCAAGAAGTCCGAGTTGGCGTTCTCGCACAATGCGATGAAATGGCACGCTGGATGGCTCACCGACCATGGTTCAATTTCATTTAACTGCACTGCCTCGCAGTGAGTCCCATCGAGAACGACGACATCCGGACCTGCAGCCATCATCGCTGCCAGCTGCTTCGTGGTGCTCTCGTTCACGACGACCTCATTGCTCTCCCCAATCGCCTTACATAAAGGGGCGAGGCGTTGAGCGTTATTGGTCAGGATCGCAATTTTCACTGTGATGCGCGCTCCATATTGGTTGAGCTTTTTCTCATATCCGATACCCCAGGCTTTCTGCCGGCATGATGACGGTCGAACGCGGAATATCGATGGCGAGGAACGGGAACAAGCCGATCAGCGGTTGATATGGCACCGGCGTGCAATCGCCGTCGTCCATGCACACGCTGGCCTCGACATAACGAATGCAACTGGCAGCGCGATCCACATCGAGGCAGGCCGCGATATTGTCTTCAGGGTTATCAGGCATCGGGGTCGCTGGAACACCATCAGCATTCAGGTAGCGGATGACGACATTGGTGCTGGCGATCTCAGGTCCGCCGGGCACGGCGACATCTCCGGTGGTGTCGGCACTGAAGATCGCTCCGCGCTGGATAGCATCGATGCTGTCGGCATCGAAATTCCTGACGGCGGCTTCACGCGCGGCATGCCGTGTGATTTCCTGCGTCGTATTCCAGACATACATGAAACGGCCGAATTCGATAATGCCGAGGCTCAGCAAGAACAACAGCGTGGCGATCAGGCCGAACTCCACGGCTGCAACGCCCGATTGCCTGGAACGCGGTTTTTGCATAAGGGGTGGAATATTCATGATCGCCCTCATGGCATGTACCGCATCGTGGTGTGAGGTGCCAGGGTGGGCTCCCAATCGGTAGCGGCTCCGGTGGAAAGCAGCAGCGGTATCCAACCACCAATCGTGACCTGAAAATCGACGATGGATACACGCACATTGGCCGGGGCACTGCCATCGACGCAATTCTCGATCTGGAAAGCAGCATTCAGGCAATCGACGACGACGTTTGCGCGGGTAAGTTGCGGCGTAACCCCGGCATTCGCAGCAGCTAGTATCGCCAAATCCTGCGCATCCCCGCTTGCTGTACTGGCGATGGTTTCCTTAGGTGCGAGCGAAATCATCCGTGCACTGTCTCGAGTCGCCTTGGTCAAGGCGTCGTAGTACCAGAACACGCGACCGAATTCGACGATGGCGCCCACGATCATCACCAGCAAGATGACGACCAATCCGAACTCG
This sequence comes from Novimethylophilus kurashikiensis, assembly GCF_003112435.1. Lineage (GTDB taxonomy): Bacteria > Pseudomonadota > Gammaproteobacteria > Burkholderiales > Methylophilaceae > Novimethylophilus > Novimethylophilus kurashikiensis. The sequence continues at coordinate 490,239 of NZ_BDOQ01000002.1, read as the reverse complement.
ATGAGTGCGCCGCCGCGATGGGGATGTACAAGCCTGGCGTGGTGGTTGAGGTGTCGCATCGTGTTCGCTTATCGATAGAGCCGGATATTCGAAGGAGGCAACGTCGGTCCGAAAGTACCTGCGAACTCTCCGGTGATGTTGTTCGGCAGATTGGCTCTTCGCTGCATGAAGAACTTGCCGACGGCGACGACGGGCAAATGCATACGGCATTGCTGGCCGGGAATGCTGGTCACGCCTTCGCAATTGATGATCGCGATATTCAATACGCGACGATTCGGGCGCTTATAGAGGGCACCTGGGCCTGATGGAGGATCGATCCAGCTCAGGTAAGGTGACGAGGCTGGATAGTTTTCAGCCGTGCCGCCGTAAAGCGTGGGCCAGTCGGTAGTGCTGTATTCGGCATAAGGCCAAGTCGAGAAATCACGAACCTCGCGGCTATAGGACCAAAGTGCGCCATAACGGGAAAAATCGACAGCAGTCTCGGGCGAGGTTCTGGCTGGGTAATTGAACGGCTTGCCCTGCTTGGTCGAGCCCAGCGTTTCAATAGTTTGATGGTAGGGCAGCGTGGGCGTCGTATTGGCTGCGTCCATCCAGAACTGAGGTTGGTTGGCTCCTACCGACGTCGAGCAGAAGTTGTCGCGGTTCGGATTGGCTGCACGCGTACAAAAGAATTCCTTGACGTTGACATCCGGAGGCGCGGTCATCGGATTGCACGCATTGCCTCCCGAATAATTGTCCCCAAAGCGTGAATTCAGCGGCCCCGTCAAGGCGGATTGAGCTCCTGTATTCACCCAGACGTCGCCAGGAATGGACGTAATCGTCGAGGAGTGTCCGGTACAAGTAAAAGGAACCAGCGTAGGTGTGTTGCCGTGGTTGGGGTCGCAATTTCCGGGATAACTGTCCACGGGATTGATCCATATCGGATCGCCGTTATTGATCGGGTTGAGATCCGGCAGGTTGTAGGCTACGCCGCGCAAAAATCCCGCCTCCGGCCTTGTAGAATCGACGGCGCAAACGGCCATGGGTGTGACTTCCACCAGATACCGGCCCGCGACTGCCATCCCGAAAGTATCGACATGGTCGGTGCCTTCGTACTCGATCATCTGGAAAATACGCGCAAACCAGGGCTCGACATAACGCTGTCCCGTATCGACTTTCAAGAAGGTTTTGTCGCCTGCAAGCGCATCATCGGTAATGCTGTCCACGGGTTCCATCGTGCACGAGCCGTCATCAGGGCAGCTTCCGACGGTGATTTCCAACCCTCCATCGGCGGCATTCGTTGCGACCGGTTTTGAAAAATCGTAGGTGTTTTGCCTGGCGATCTCGATGGCTACTGTTCTCGCGGCCTGAACACCGTCATACGTTCCGTTGAGTTCTTTTGCACCGGCCAATGCCGCGGCGTCTGCCCCGTTTTGCAGGCCGCTCTTGGCGAGGTAGGCATGGCCCAAGTCGATCGCCAGCGCAAGCGTTGCAACCAGGATGACGAGGATGAACCCCATCAGGATTGCAACGGCTCCTCGCTGATCCTTGCGCATGGCGATGTTTCCGGGCATGGCTTGCGACCTCAGCGGCCGCCTCCCGAAGACGAGGAGTTGCTCGTCCCTACCCCGATATTGAAGATATTCTCGGTGGGCTGGGGTTTCTCGAACGTCTTCTCATAACGGTCCACCGCCGAATTGGCCGCCTTGCCGTCCATGCCCGTCACCGGGGCCGTGTTTTGCGAGGCGTCCGGATTCAGCGTCTGCTGGGCTTTGGCTGCGTTGACTGCGTCGCCGAAATGGCTGTCCAGCTCCGGGGTCGGGGTGGCGCATGCAGAGAGCGTTGTCAGCAACGCGAAGGCGAAGTAAATCTTGTTGGTGTGCATGGCGTGCTCCTTTTATTTCATCTCGAAGCCGGTGGAATCGCTGGGCGCGGCTGGCGCTGCGGCCTCCGGCTGTTCCTTGGCCGATTTGTCCGGTTCGGCTGCAGCGTTTTCAGGCGCAGCAGGCTTGTTTTCCAGCTTGCCGTTCAGGAAAAACTCGGCAGGCGTCGGTGCCTTGAAGCTGTCGGTCGGCAGCGCATAGTTGGGCGGCAGCGGCTTGACCAGGCGCGGCGTAATTACAAACAGCAGCTCGGTCTTGTCATGCTGGAATTCGCTGCTGCGGAACAACGTACCCAGCACCGGGATATCGCCCAACAACGGGAAGCGGCGGATGGATTCGGTCACGTTGCTCTTGATCAAGCCTGCGATGGCGAAACTCTGGCCGTCACGCAACTGCACCGTAGTGCTGGCACGGCGCGTGGTGAACGAGGGCAGTACGCTGGAGTTGCTGCCGATGGAGACAGCGGTGCCGGTTTGAGACAGCTCGGAGACCTCCGGCGCGACGCGCAGGTTGATGACGTCGCCTTCCAGCACGGTCGGCGTGAACTTGAGGCCTACGCCGAATTCCTTTTCTTCCAGGGTGATGGAAGAAGAGCCGGACGCAGCGGTTTGGGCCACCGGGATCAATACCTTGCCGCCGGCGAGGAAACTGCCCTCCTGCCCGCTGATGGCCATGATGTTGGGCTCGGCGAGGATCTTGACGACGCCATCCTTGTTTTCGGCATCGATCTTGATGGTGTTCTTGCCGTCGGTGATGGTGATCAGGCCGCCGGGGGACAAGGGGTTTGCCCCGGTCAGGCTGAGGAACCCAGCGGTGAGCAGGTAGTGGACGCCCCCGGTCTTGGCCGTGGCTCCCAGCTGCGCACCCAGCTTATCCAGCAGGTTCTTGGAAACCTCCGCCATTTTTACTTCCAGCATGACCTGTTGAGGACCGGCCACTTTCAGCATGTTGACGACCTTCTTGCCAGCATAGGCTTCGGCGATCATCAAGGCCTTATCCGCGCCCATGCTGTCGCCGACGGTGCCGGATAGCACCAGCGAATCGCCCGCAGTACTGACCTGGATGCCTTTTTCGCGAGGCAAGAGCTGCGTGAGCTTATTTTGCAGCGCTCCGCTATCCATGCCGACCAGGATATCGACGATGGTGCTCTGCCCGCCTTTGCCCCAGACGATCAGGTTGGTGGCACCCAGTTTCTTGCCCAAAAGATAGATTTCCTTGGGGTTGATGAGGATGACATCGGCTACTTCCTTGTCGCCGACCGACACCCGTGCGGCCGGAGCAGGCAGACGCAGCAGCGTCGATTTTCCGAGCGTGGCGTTGACCTGCGGCGCCAGTTCGACGGTATTCGCATCGGCAGCTTCGGCCTGCGCGTATTGCGGTGCCGCGGCGAGCATCGCCAGCGTCATGCCTAGCGCCGACAGCAGCGCTTTGGCGGCCGGCCACCGGCGTTGGCCTTGGTGATGTTTGTTCATGACTTTCCCCTCTCAGCGTTCAAACCAGTTTTCGTTCGTTTCACTCAAGCCGCTCAAAATGCCTGGGTCGACTTTTCCACGCCCTTGATGACCTCGACCTGTTCCTTGGGTGCCTCTTCCTTGGCGGGTTGCTTCTTCTCCGGCGCCTTGCGGGTCACATAGACCTTCTTCACCACCGTTTTCACCTCGGCCTTGGCTTCGGGCTGGGTGGCGGCAATGGGCATCGCCAACAGTTCTTCCTTGCGGTTCAGCATGTCTTTCTTGGTGGTACCGGTGGTCGTCACGGCGCTGGTATCCATCTGGTTGCGCAAGACCAGCGATAACTGGCCAACGCTGCGTGCCAGGTCGAGTTTCTCGGCCTGCTCCGGCGTCACTTCCAGCGTCACGGCGTTGACCACTTTGGGCTTGGTCTCGTCGCGTGAGGATTCCTGCGCGACGGCCAGCACCAGGATGTGTTCGAGCACGATCTTGGAAATGCTCTTGTTGCGGTCCGATTTAGTAGATTCGTCCTCGGTGTTGACGACGATATCTACGTAGTTGCCCGGTAGTGCGAAACCCGCCACGCCGACCACGTCGTTGACCCGTACCGTCATCGCGCGCTTTCCTTCGCCGATGACGGCCGACAGGCCGCCGGTCGTGCCTACCGGTGCCAGCTTGGATTCCAGCACCGGCTCGCCAGAAAGCAGACTGGTCTTGACCACGCGATCCTTGAGCTTTTCCGGATCGCTGGCGGAGCCTTCCGGCACGCTGTTGCTCGGCCAATCGGCTACCTTGAGCATTTGCGGCGTCAGCCGCGTGCCGAGGTTGATATCGGAACGCGCCACGACCACCTGGTTAGTCGCAACCTTGGTCTTGTCCTTGACCCACTGCGAGGCGAGCAGCACCGCCGCAATCGCCACAGCGATGGATACGACGATCATCAGAACAGCTCTTGGGTTTTTCATTGAAAGTCTCCTTCGTTATCTTTTCCGGCCCCGGTCAGTCGTGGGTAAAGTAGTTGTTCCAAGCCCAATCCAGCATGTCTCGGTTCAATTCCGGCGCTACCCCCTCGTAGCGCGCGATATCCCGCAACTGCTGGATGATGTCTCGGGGAATGCAGGCGTACAGCGGCCGGCCTTCCTTGAAGTGGCGTTCGTAAAGCAAGTAGTCGACGCCTGTTTCGCTGTAAGGCACATCCAGCTCATCGCACACCTGGCGGGCGATGGTGCGGTATTCGTGTTCGCTGATGGCGCCCACGTAGATCTTGTAGCCGAGACGGCGCAGAAAGGCCTCATCGGCGAGCTTGCTGGGCGGCATATTGGTGGAGAACACCACGATGACGTCGAACGGCAGCATGAATTTCTTGCCCGTATGCAGCGCGAGATAGTCCACGCGGCGATCCAGCGGGACGATCCAGCGGTTCATGATGTCGATGGCGGGTGCCAATTGGCGGCCTAGGTCGTCGATGATAAGCAGCCCGTTGTTGGCGCGGACCTGTGGCGGTGCCTGGTAGAAGCGCGAGCCCATGTCGAAATCGAGGTCAAGCATGGAAAGCGTGAGTTCGCCGCCGGTCTTGACCACCGGGCGGTGGCACATCACCCAGCGATCGTCACTGGAGCGGCGGCGGTCGAGTTCCAGCCCCAGGCTATTGCCGTTGGTCGGCGGCAAAATGGGCTGGTGGATGAGCGGATCGAACACCTGGATGACTTCGTTATCGATGACGATGGCATGCGGGACTGCGACGTTGCCGCTTAGCAGTCCGGCCAGATGTTCCGCCATGAAAGTCTTGCCGCTGCCCGCTGGGCCGTAGACGAAAATGGCGCGCCCGGAATTCATGGCGGCACCGAATTGCTTGAGGATGCCTTCGTTGATAACGATGCCCGAAAATGCTTGTGCCAGCTTGTCGCGTGTGACGCCCATCGTTGCGACGGACTGTTTGTGCACCTGCTCCACATAATCGTGCAGGCTGACCGGAGCCGGGCCCACGTACTGGCTTTTTTGCAGGAACTCCTCGGCGCGATCGCGGCCGAGATCGGTCAAATTGTACGAGATGGAAGTCTCGGCCCCGCCGCTGCGGACGGCTTCGCACATGCGCTCGCTGCGCATGAAGGAAAGCAGCGGTTCCAGCACGGTGACTGGCAAGCGAGCGTAATCCACGAGGTCCAGCAAGCGCATTTGCCCGCGCAGATAAAGCTCCTTGGTCAGCAACTCCACCAGAAAACGGAAGCTGAGGCCGGTTTCCTCGATGGTACGAGGCTGCTGCGGCATCTGCGATGCGCGCCGCTCGATCTTGAGCGCTGGAGGTTGTTCGCTCACGCTGGTTTCCACGATCTTGCACTTTCCCTGTTTAGGCACGTGCAAATGGAAAACACGTGCTGTTTGTTTATTCGAGTGCCTTGTTATTCTTATCCACGCCCAGGTGGCTCCCAGGTTTTGTTGTTATTTCTTCATTCGGCCAATTCAGACCGACTGAAGCACTATCCCGACATTCGTTGCCATGCCAGCCACCACAAGGTGCCTAGTGAAATGGCCAGGGCATAAGGCAACTTGATCTGCGATGTAGCGGTGCCTTCGCTCATGTTGGTGATTTGCCCTGTACTACTTTTCATCATGAAACCGAACAATGCCCATCGAACGTTCTCAAGCACGCGATTGAGTTCGCCGGACCTGGCCGCAACCACGAGGGCCATGATTCCGCCAATCACAAACGTCGAAACGACAACGCCGATGACCGTTCCCGGTCCGACATAGGCGCCGACCATCGCCATGAGTTTCACGTCCCCTGCTCCCATGGCGCGCAGCACGTAGAACGGAAGCATCATCATCAGACCGTAGCCCATGCCCTTGAACGCCATCCACCAGCCCAGCCCGCCTGGCAGCACTTCGCTGTTGAAACCGAATCCAGCCGGTGCCAGGCCGTTTCCCAATACACCGATCAGAATCCCCAAGAGGACGAGCGCATTGGGAATGCGATGGCTTTTGAGATCGATCCAGGTGGCGATGAACAACAACAACCCTAGTGAGGCGAGAAGCGCCGCAGCAAGTTGTTGTGCAATGGCATAGTCCATGGTTTCTCCCTGCAAACTCGAACCCCGGCCAAGGATGATTGACCGGGGTCGAAGCCTGTTAGGCTCCTGCTCCGCCGCCGCAGTTGAGCGCACCGCAACCTGCATTGGTCAAGCAGTTGGCGATGTGGTTGAACACGCAGTCCAGGCGATTCCCAACCAGTGCTGCCGACACAATGATCACGACTGCGATCAATGCGGCAATCAACCCGTATTCGATGGCGGTAACGCCCTCTTCGTCTTTCAGGAATCCCACGATGAACTTGAAAATGCTTGGCATGATTTCCGCTCCTTTTTTGATAAACATTGATGAGTAGCGCCTGTGCCGAATACTCCAGCCTCGCTGCGGCTGTGCTAGTTCGACGCATCTCTACGGCACAACTCGCGTATTCAAGTTACTCAAGCACATCTTTTGTGCCTATACGGGCGAGCGCGTATTGAAAAACGGATTGATTCTTCTGAATCCCGTGTATTGGGGATTACTGATGGATTAGGATCAATGGGCACGGCGTCGCTAGTGCCTTCTGAAACACTTCAAATATGCAGAGATATTTGGATGGGAATGAGATTCATGCCCGGATGTGAATTATTTGTTTCAGATGTAAAGACAACAGGCGGGATAAAGTGCTGGAGCTGCGAGAAAAAGAAGTGCTATTCCAGGAAAGCTAATTGCCGATTTTTGGTTGAGAAGTTTGCTGGCAATACTCGAGCGAAGTCCCTCTACCCCCATATTCCAGGGTAATTTCGTCGGTTTTAGACCAGATGATCTTGTTGATCCAGAAAGCGGAAAATAATTTCTCGTGGGTTTCGGTGGTTTCCGGGCCGTAGGTCGATTCCAAACGGTTGCGTATGGTTTTCAGTGAGGCGTCTTTTTCCGGAATCAGCCTGACGCACATCAATGCATCTGTTTTCGGATCGAAGTAAAACCAGGTATCGAACGCAATGCCGTCCATCGAGAAAGGCGCGTAGGCCTTGGCAGCCCGAACTACCTGATCGTACTGTTTTAGAGTGTTGGTCTTGATTTCTTCCTCGGTTGCCAGCCGTGCCTTGCCGGCAGACGCCGCAACCACCTGCTCTGGACGCATGCCCCATGTTGTCCATTCCCAATCGGCATGGGCCGCGACCGTGTAGCTCATGAGCATCGGCATCAGCACTTGAATTGTCTTTGCAAGATTCATCCGTTTTTCCTAGGCATTGGCAAGATCGATCCGGACTGGAATCCTACCACTGGAGTCTTACGCCCACATCCTATCTGGCCAACTTGCTTCGTCATATCCAGCCCTGTAGTATCGGCGACCGTTTTATCCCGCCGCATAGGCACTTTCTCCGCACATGTCTGTTGAAGCTCCTGCCCGCGCCTGCGGCATCGATTTCGGTACGTCCAACTCCACGGCGGGATGGCTGCACCCCGGCCTGTCGCCCTTGCTGCCTTTGGAGGACGGCAAGATCACCCTGCCTTCCGTCATCTTTTTTAATGCAGACGAAAATACCGTTAGTGTCGGCCGCGCCGGGCTCAACGAATATCTGGAGGGCTACGAAGGCCGCTTGATGCGCGCCTTGAAAAGCCTGCTCGGCAGCAACTTGATGGACGGTCACACCGAAGTTAACGGACGGCCGCTACCTTACAAGGAGTTGTTGTCGCAGTTCATCGCAGAACTCAAGCACCGCGCCGAAACGTCGGCAGGACGTTCTTTCGACCAAGCCGTATTCGGACGCCCGGTGTTTTTTGTAGACGACGATACCGAGGCCGACAGCAAGGCTGAAGCCACGCTCGAAGCCATCGCGCGAGCCACTGGTTTCCGCGAGGTAAGCTTCCAATACGAACCCATCGCGGCGGCGTATCACTACGAGCAACAGATTGACCGCGAGGAACTCGTGCTGATCGCCGATATCGGCGGCGGGACTTCCGACTTTTCCCTGATCCGCCTCTCGCCGGAGAGAGCAAAAGCCACCGACCGTCGCGACGACCTGCTGGCCAACGGCGGCGTGCATATCGGCGGGACCAATTTCGACAAGCAGCTCAGCCTGGCTGGCGTCATGCCGCTGCTGGGCTATCGCAGCAAGCTCAAGCGCGGCCTGGAAATGCCCTCCAGCGTCTATATGAACCTCTCCACCTGGCACGCCATCAACCAGGTCTACACCCGCCGCACTTGGACCGATCTGCAACAGCTGTACCCGGCTTCGGAATCGCCAGAAATCCTGGACCGCCTGTTCAAACTCATCAGCGAACGCACCGGCCATTGGCTCGCCATGCAAGTGGAAGACGCCAAGATCACGCTATCCGCGGCTGATAGCGCATCCCTCAATCTTGACCGGCTAGAGCCCGGCCTCAGCCCCACATTGACCAGAGCCGAGTTCGAGCAAGCGTCGGAAGTATTGGTGGCGCAAATCGCCGATACCTTGAGTGCCTTGCTTAAAAAGGCCGGCGTACAGCGTGAAGCGGTGGATACGGTGTTTTTCACCGGCGGCGCCAGCGGCGTACCTATGCTACGCGATCGTATTGCCGCCTTCCTGCCTCATGCGAGGCGGATGGAGGGCGATTTGTTTGGGAGTATTGGGGCTGGACTTGCGGTTGAGGCGTGGCGGCGATATGAATGATTTAGCTGAAATTCATCAATTCAGTGAAATTAAATTGATCAATAAAACTTGGCTCAATTTAATTAAATTGGTATTTACTGAAACAATAACAATTCCTTAGAAACTATGCTTACTCCACTTTGTGGATTCTCAGTGCAAATGTCGTCAAAGTATTTAGCAAGCCATTGATATTTAGAATAAATATTTTTATCGTTTCGATGCCTTGAGACTTGATCGATTATTAGAGTCCTAATTGGAATTAACTGACTTTGCCATAACTCTGAATTATCTTTTAAGAATTGGTTGTTATAAAAAGGTGGTAAAAAGTTAAAAAACGTTAATCCATCCGAGTCTTTTCTCCAAGGCTGATCAATGACTCCTCTCCAACCTTCAGTTTCCTGCGACAATTCTGGCGAGAGAATAATTCGTGGATAGAACGCAATATCCTTCTCCAGTAGATGAGCTTCAATAAATGCTGGGCCAAAAATTATCCCATTTCGATGATAAACATCACCTCGAGCAATTCCTCCACGTAACAAAAAACCATGCCGGATCATACTGGCCGAAAGGGCATGCAATGCTTGAAGAAGGTGTTGCCTACCGATGACATCATCTTTGACTGTCAAAACCACTGAGTCTGAGAAATGACTCATAACCGGATCACCGGGCCATCCGGTTTCGGGCATTATGGATTCCAGAGTTCCGATGAAATTAGTAAAAGCCTTGAGTGGAATTAGAGCTTGACCTAGTGCCTTTACTGTATCTGCCCCATTTTTTGCCGATGAGTTAACCGCTTTAGACCAACCTAAAATGTCAATGAAAGCTACTAGCCTTGAATCATAGCGAAGCGAGTCAAGAAATCTTTCTTGTTCTTCCGCCTCTTTTCTTTCTCGCTCAGTCCGCTCTTGCTCACCAGTATCCCATGCCTCTTTGTCTGCCTGTTGCTGAGCCATTTCTTCTTCTGTCAGTTCAATAATTCGAACCATCCCAGTAGCAACGTCGCAGACAGTCTTATGTGGCCTTTTCAAATCTTGCAAGGATATCTGCACTTCCTTACCATCAACCACACGAAACACTGGATATTTATCGTTCATAGCTGTCTTTAGAGAAGTTCTTACTCGCTCTGAATTTAAAAAAACTATTTAAAACCCTTCCGGCCCCAGCACCCCCGCCGAAATCGGATCTTCCTCCGGCACCCCATCCGTCCCCGCTCCCCCCCGTTCCGCATAGTAATCCCTCATGATCTCAATAAACTTCTGCGCCTGCGGCGAAATGTATTTTCCCCGCCGCTGTACGATGCCGTAGCTGCGTCTCGGGAAGTATTTATTCAGCGGCATTTTGGCGACTTTTTCCTGGCCGGTGAGGCAGATGTCCGTGACGATGGAGATGCCCATTCCTAGCTCCACGTATTTCTTAATGACTTCCCAGCCACCGGCTTCCAGCGTGACGTTGTAGCTCAATCCGCGTTGCTGAAATGCGTAGTCGACGATACGCCAGGTGGAGAGGTGGCGCGGCGGCAGAATTAATCCATAAGGGCTGATATCCGCCAGAGTCACGTCTTCCTTTCCGGCCAGCGGATGATCCATCGGCGTGATGAGCATGGGGTCGTAGGTGACGACGGGTTCGTACTGGATGTCGTCGGCACCTTCGAGCATTGAGCCGACTGCAAAGTCGATTTCGTCAGCGCGCAGCATGCGCAGGCCGTCGCGGCCGGTGACGTTTTGCATCTTGAGACGGACGTTGGGGTGGGCTCTGGTAAAGCGCCGTACCGGCTCGGGCATGATGTAGAGGATGGTGGATTCGCCTGCTCCGATGTTGATCTCACCGGAATCGATGTGGCCGAAGGCGGCGGCGAAGGTTTCTTCGAGCTGATCTATGCCTTCCACCAGCGGCTGGGCAATCTGATAAAGCACTTCTCCTTGCGGCGTAAGCTTCATGCTCGATCCCAGCCGCTCGAACAGCGTTACTCCTAATTCCCGCTCCAGCGCCTGAAGCTGCAAAGACACTGAAGGTTGGCTCAGGAAAAGCTTTTCCGCAGCCAACGTCACGCTACCGCTGCGGGCCACTTGCTGGAATGCGCGCAGCTGTTTCAACCGGTTTTTCTTGTAATAAAAATTCTGATTCTCAGCCACTTGAAACTCCTAAATTAAGTTTTTTAATACTATGGATTGAAACAATTGTATCGTCAAATAGTGAAACTTTATTTAGCCTGCGCTCGTAACAAGGATGAAAAAGTCTGATTAAAACACTCAGGTATTTCAACAGGATAAAGCGGTATGGCAACAATCTTGATCGCAGGTACTTTTATGGCGGTGCTGGGCATTGCCCTGGCAGCCTTGCTGGCATTCGCCAGCCGCAGGCTTTACGTCTACGAAAATCCTCAGATCGGCGAGGTCGAGGAAATGCTGCCCCATTCCAACTGCGGGGCATGCGGAACAGCCGGCTGCCGCAACTTTGCCGAGAAGGTGGTGGAAGGCGAATTGAATCCAGCCAAGTGCACGGTAAACGCACCCGACCAGAACCTTGCGATCGCCAAGTTTTTGGGCATGGAACTCGCCGACGAGGAAAAACGCATAGCTCGTCTGGCCTGCGCCGGCGGCAAGCACGTGGCCACCATGCGCGCCCATTACGAAGGCCTGTCATCCTGCCGTGCCGCAGCTGTGGCCGGTGGCGGCGGCAAGGCTTGTGCCTGGGGTTGCCTTGGCTTGGCCGACTGCGCCGATGTGTGCGAGTTCGACGCCATCCATATGAACGAATTCGGCTTGCCGGTGGTAGACGCCGCCAAGTGCACGGCCTGCAACGATTGCGTAGACATCTGCCCCAAGGGCCTGTTCTCCATCCAACCCGTTTCACATCACCTGTGGGTGGCCTGCAAGAGCTTGGCCGAAGGTGATATCGCCGAAAACTATTGCGAAGTGGCCTGCACCGCTTGCGGCCGCTGCGTGGCTGACGCCGAACCCGGCCTTATTAGCCTCGTTAATAACTTGGCCGTTATCGATTACGAAAAGAATGATTTATCGACCCGCAAGCCCATCGAACGCTGTCCCACCGGGGCCATCGTCTGGGTGGACGACATGAGGGGCGCGCTCAAGGGGGCGGCCGCTAAGAAGATCGTGCGTCGCGAAGCGCTGCCGATCGCTACCGAACACATTTAAAACTAGAGGAGATAGCCATGCTGAAGTACCTGAAGGAGTTCCACCTGCTAGAGCCGGGAAGCGGTTCCAAATCTGAAACGCGCAGCTTCAAGTATCCCGGCGTCCGGGACGCCATTGACGGCAACACCGCCGTGATACTGGTAGAACGTGAAGCTTCCGATGCGGCAGGCGCCTACCCTATTACGCCCTCCACACAGATGGGCGAATACTGGTCTGAAGCTGCTTCCAATGGCTATGTGAACGCCTCCGGCCGTCCGCTGATCTTCGTGGAGCCAGAATCCGAACACGCAGCAGCCGGTGTGACGGCGGGTATGTCCATGACTGGCTTGCGCGCAGTGAACTTCACCTCGTCGCAAGGCGCGGCTTTCATGCATGAATCGCTCTACGCTGCCGTGGGCAAGCGTCTGCCTTATGTGTTGAATGTGGGCTGCCGAGCCATTACCAAGGCATCCCTCAACGTACATTGCTCGCACGACGATTACCACTGCCTGGACGATACGGGTTTCATTCAAGTGTTCGGACGCAGCGCGCAGGAAGCCTGCGACCTCAACCTGATCGCCCGCAAGACGGCTGAATTGTCTTTGACCCCGGCGATCAACGCCATGGACGGCTTCCTCACCACGCACTTGATCGAGCCTGTGCTCGTGCCGGAGAAAGAACTGGTGGCCGAATACCTGGGTCGCCCGGACGACATTATCGATACGCCGACGCCCTCCCAACGCCTGCTCTACGGCGAGCGCCGTCGCCGTATTCCGGCTTCCTTCGACGTGGATAACCCCATGACGACCGGCGGGGTGCAGAACCAGGACGCTTACATGCAGGCCGTGGCCGCACAGCGCCCCTACTTCTTCGACCACATCGAAGATATTTTCGAGCGCAACGCCCAGGAGTACTACGACTTGACCGGCCGCCGCTATGCCCGCGTGATGAGCTACGGTATGAAAGACGCCGATTACGTAATCGTTGGTCAAGGCAGCATGTGCATTCAGGCCCAGGCTGTGGCCGACTATCTTCGCGAAACGCGCAAGATCAAGGTAGGCGTAGTCTCCATCATCATGTTCCGCCCCTTCCCCGGCGACCTGCTCGGCGCCTTGCTCAAGGGCCGCAAGGGCGTGGCTGTGCTGGAGCGTACCGACCAGCCGCTGGCGGAAGACTTGCCGCTCATGCGCGAAACCCGCGCCACCATGAGCAAGTGCCTGGAAAACGGTTTGTATAAGGATTCCGAAAAGCCCTACCCGACCTACGCAAGCTGCACCGCCGATGAAATGCCGCGCCTGTACTCCGGCTGTTTCGGCCTGGGCTCGCGCGATTTTCAGCCGGAATCCATCATCGCTGCCGTGGAAAACATGATGCCGGGAGGCCAGCATCGCAAGTTCTTCTACCTAGGCATCGAGTTCGTACGCGACGAACCGGCCAACCCCAAGCAGGAAATCGCCCAGCAGAACCTGCTGGACGCTTATCCGCGCATTGGCGAGCTGTCGATCAAGGGCTCCGAGAATCCCAACCTGCTGCCCAAGGGTGCTATCGCAGTCAGAATGCACTCCATCGGCGGCTGGGGTGCAGTGACCACCGGCAAGAACCTGGCGATCACGCTGTTCGACCTGCTGGGCTGGGATATCAAGGCTAACCCCAAGTACGGTTCCGAAAAGAAAGGCCAGCCGACGACCTACTACCTCTCGGCCGCGCCGGAACCCATCCGCATTAACTGCGAATACAAGAACGTGGACGTGGTGCTCTCGCCCGACCCCAACGTGTTCAGCCATACCAACGCGCTGGCCGGTCTCAAAAAAGGCGGCACCTTCATCATCCAGAGCAACCTGGCAACGCCGGAAGAGGTCTGGGCAAGCTTCCCCATCACCGCCCAGAAGTACATCGCCGACAACGAAATCCGCGTGTTCTACCTGGACGCTTTCAAGATCGCTCGCGAAGAGGCCAGCAACCCGGATCTCCAATTGCGTATGCAGGGCAACGTGTTCCAGGGTGCGTTCTTCGCCGCCAGCCCGGTGATGCAGAACGCCAACCTGACCGAAGAACAACTGTTCGCCGCGATTGAAAACCAGCTCGAATCCAAGTTCGGCAAGAAGGGCAAGCGCGTGGTGGAAGACAATCTGCGCGTGGTGCGCCGCGGTTTCGTGGAGTCGCACGAAATCACCGGCCAGCAAGTGGGTGCCACCCGCCGCTCGCTGGCTTCCAAGGAATCCGGCCTGCCCATTATGTTGAAGACCATGCCGGAAGGCGACGGCGGTATCGGCGACGTGCATCGTTTCTGGGAAAGTACGGGCAACTTCTACATCAGCGGCAAAGGCAACGATAACTTGGCAGACCCGTTCATCGGGTTGTCCGTAATCCCCGCCTCTACCGGCGTGTTCCGCGATATGACGCAGATTCGTTTCGAGCATCCGGTATGGATCGCCGAAAACTGCACGGCCTGCGGCAATTGCTATACCGAGTGCCCGGACATGGCGATTCCCGGTCTGGTGAATACCGTGCAGCAAGTGTTCGAGACGGCAATCTCCAACGTGGAACGCCGTCGTCCGACGCGCTTCCTGCGCAAGGCCAGCCGCACCGTGGAGAAGAAGCTGCGCATGCTCGTTGAGCACGACGGTGAAGCCACCGATGTGCGCAAGCAACTGGACTTGGCAATTACGGCCACCATTGCCGAAGCTCCGGAGGAAGAGCGCGAAAAACTCGCTGCCGAATTCGGCCTATTCCGCGAGACTATTGGCGACTTCCAGTTCTCGATCACCAAGCCTTACTACACCAACAAGGAAAAGAAGGCCAAGGGTTCCGGCGGCCTGTTCTCCATCACCATCAACCCCTATGCCTGCAAGAGCTGCGAGCTGTGCGTGCAAGTGTGCGAGGACGATGCGTTGAAGATGGTGACGCAGACCGAAGAATCGACCGAGAAACTCCGCCGCGAGTGGGATTTCTGGACCGAACTGCCCACTACGCCGCAGGAATATTCGCGCATCGACAACCTCGACGAGAAGATCGGCGCGCTGGAAACCCTGCTACTCGACAAGCACAACTACGGCTCCATGGTGGGCGGCGACGGCGCCTGCCTGGGTTGCGGCGAGAAGACCGCGATCCACCTATTCACTTCCACCGTGTCGGCGCTCATGCAGCCGCGTGTCGAGAAGCATATGGAAAAGGTGGATGAACTGATCGCTCGCCTGGAAAAGCATATCCGCATGAAGGTGACGGAATCAGTGGACTTTTCCGATACCGATGGCCTGATGCGCGCCATGCAAACGGCCCAGGGCGATATCACGCTGGCTTCGTTGTCTGCCAACCTGACTGAAGGCAAGGCCAGCCAACCGCTAGATCCTGATTGGTTGCGCCGCGTATCGCAACTGCTGGATCGCCTGCGTCACTTGAAGCAAAGCTACACCGCCGGTGCACAAGGCCATGCACGTTCCGACATGGGCGTGGTGAACTCGACGGGTTGTACCTCAGTGTGGGCTTCGACCTTCCCGTTCAACCCCTATCCGTTCCCCTGGACTTCGCATCTGTTCCAGGATGCGCCTTCCGTGGCGATGGGCCTGTTCGAAGGCCATATGGTGAAGATGGCGGACGGCTTCAAGGCCGTGCGTGCAGCCGAGCTGGAGCTGGAGGGCGAATACAAGCCGGATGAGCACGATGCTTTCCTCACGCATTTCAACTGGCGTCAGTTCAGCGATGAGGAATGGCTGCTATGCCCGCCTATCGTAGCGATTGGTGGCGACGGCGCGATGTACGACATCGGCTTCCAGAACCTGTCTCGCATGCTGATGTCCGGCGCGCCGATCAAGGTGCTGGTGGTGGATACGCAGGTGTATTCCAATACCGGCGGCCAGGCTTGTACCTCGGGCTTCATCAGCCAGGTGGCCGACATGAGCCCGTTCGGCAAGGCCAGCCAAGGCAAGCAGGAAATCCGCAAGGAAATCTCCCTGCTGGGCCTGGCGCACCGTAGCAGCTTCGTGCTGCAAAGCGCGATTTCCAACGTAACGCACTTGCTTGAAGGCTATATCGACGGCCTCAACAGCCGCCGTCCGGCGCTGCTCAACGTGTATGCCGTTTGCCCGCCGGAGCACGGCGTGGCCGACGACCTTGCGGTGGCGCAATCCAAACTCGCCGTGGAATCGCGTGCTTATCCGCTGTTCCGCTACGACCCGGACAAGGGGGCAGCCTATTCCGAAAGCGTGAGCCTCGAAGGCAACCCGGCGATGGAACAAGATTGGCCGACCTACACGCTCACCTATAAGGACGAGACCGGCGCCGAGGCCAAGCTGACAGTGCCCATGACCTTCGCCGATTTCGCCGTGACCGAAGGCCGCTTCGCCAAGCACTTCAAGAAGGCGCCGCCGGAAACATGGAACGACGATATGGTGCAGCTCGCAGACTTCCTCAAGCTTGAAAAAGACGACCGCGAAGGCAAGCTGCCCTTCATCTGGGGCGTGGATGCCAAGCAGCGCCTGATTCGTCTCTTGGTGACGCAAGATGTGGTGAACTCCTGCCAGGAGCGCCTGGATTACTGGCATCAGTTGAAGAGCATCGCCGGCCTGGATCGTGCGGCAGTGGACGAGCAAGCTATCGCCGACAAGGCGCGTGCCGACCTGATCCAGAAACTGAGCGCCAGCCTTGCTACGCTTGGCATCTCGGCCGATCTGCCTCAGCCTGCAGCCACGGTCGATGCTGCTCCCGCAGCGACGCAGCAGCCGGCAGCCAATGCTGACGGCTACGAAGCCGCGTGGATCGAAACGCCCGAGTGCACGGCTTGCGACGAGTGCATGAATATCAACGCCAAGATCTTCGCCTACAACGACCAGAAAAAGGCCATCGTCATCAATCCGCAAGGCGGCAAATTTGCCGACATCGTGAAGGCTGCGGAGAAGTGCACGGCTGGCTGTATTCATCCTGGAACGCCTTGGAACATGAGCGAGCCGGGCGTGGAAAAGCTGGTTCAGCGGGCTGCGAAGTTCAACTGACAGGTTCAATTGAGCATGCGCAGCCAAGGCAACAGCTCGAACGCATCATCTCGGCGCAGGCCGGAATCCAGTCCCACCTTTACACCAGGGGCGACTGGATTCCGGACCAAGTCAGGAATGACGGCGGACTCAGGGCTGCCGTTGCAGTCGGTCGGCTTGCAGAAAATGCGAGCTTGCTGGCGATAAAAGGAATATTCATGATTCTCGATTTTCTATTCAAACCGAGCTTCGAACGCGGCGTACATCCGCCGCAGTTCAAGGAGACAGGACGCACGCCCATCCGGCGAATGCCGTTCGCCTCGAGGTACACGCTGCCCTTGTCGCAGAGTGTAGGACGTGCTGCCAAGCCCATCGTGACGGTGGGCCAGGAAGTGTTGCGCGGCCAGCCAATTGCGGAAACCGCGGGATATGTTTCCGTACCCTTGCATTCGCCTGTCACCGGCATCGTTGAAGATATCGGCCTGCACCCCACGCTGAGCGGCGAATGGCAGGAGTCTATCGTCATCCGTGCGTTCGAAGGCGCTTCGCAGGAAGTGCTGTACGGCGACCCGGTAGACGTGGATGCGCTGACGCCGGAACAAATTATTAACGCAGTTCAAGCCACTGGCATGGTGGGGCTGGGCGGTGCTGCATTCCCGACGCACGCAAAATTAGCAGCCCCAAAGGAATGGCCGATCGAGCATCTACTGGTCAACGGCTGCGAATGCGAGCCATTTCTAACCGCCGATCACCGCATGATGGTGGAATGGCCGCAGCACCTGATCACCGGCACCAAGTTCGCCATGAAGGCCTGCGGTGCCAAGCGTGCCTTGATCGGCGTGGAAGACAACAAGCCGGATGCGATTGCCGCGATTGAGAAGGTATTGCCGGATGACGGCAGCATCACTGTACACGCCGTTAAAACCAAATACCCGCAAGGGGCCGCTGAAATGTTAGTAAAGGCGCTGCTGGGCCGCGAAGTGCCCGCCGGCGCACGTTCCTACCAGATCGGCGTAGTGATGCAAAACGTGGGCACGCTGGCTGAGTTGGGACGTTTGATCCCGCGCGGCCAGGGCTTTATCGAGCGCGTGGTAACCATCGCCGGCCCCGGCGTTTCCAAGCCCGGCAATTATCTGGTGCCCATCGGTACGCCGCTGCGGTTCGTGCTGGAACAAGCAGGTGCACCGCGCGATGCCGTGGAAGTCATTCTCGGCGGCCCCATGATGGGCGCGGCGATTGCCTCGCTCGACGTACCGGTGACCAAGGCAATTTCCGGCATTCTGGTATTCGACCGCTCGGCCATGCAGAAGGAACGCGGCAAGACGCATCCCTGCATCAAATGCGGCGAATGCGTAAACGTCTGCCCAAAGGGCTTGAACCCATCCACCCTGGGCATGCTGGCCGCCAAGCGCGAATACGACCTCATGGCCGAGCGCTACCACTTGGATGGTTGTTTTGAATGCGGCTGCTGCAGCTATGTGTGTCCCTCCAATATCCCCTTGGTTCAGCAATTCCGCGTAGCCAAGGAAATCGTGCGTGAAAGGCAAGCAGCATGAGCAAAATAGAATTGCGCGCCGCTCCCCACGTCCACGCACCGCGCAGCGTGGAAAACATCATGTTCAACGTCGTGCTGGCGTTGATGCCTATTTGCATTTTCTCGGTTTGGCAGTACGGGTTGTCCTCCGCCGTCCTGATCGTGACCGTCACCGCGACTTGTCTTGCGACGGAGCGGTTTTTTTCCAAGGCGTCCGGCAAGGGCAACACGCTTGCGGACTGGAGCGCGACCATTACCGGCCTCTTGCTTGCGCTCACGCTGCCGCCCTCATTCCCGCTGTGGATGGGGGCTGTAGCGGGTTTTGCTGCCATCGCTCTGGGCAAGGCCTTGTTCGGCGGATTGGGCTTTAACCCGTTCAACCCGGCTTTGGTCGGCCGAGCCTTCGTGCAGGCGGCGTTTCCTTCCACCATCGCATCCTTCGTCCCGGCATTTGCGCAGCAGCGGTTCACGAGCTTCGTGCCCTCCACCTGGACGGCGCCGCTGATGATACCGACGGACAACACCGGCTGGATCAAGGATGCAGCGGTAGACGCCTTTACCGGGGCCACGCCGCTGGGGCGCTGGAAGTTCGAGAACTTCACCTACACCACGCATGACTTTTTGAGCGGGGCAGTGACGGCCTCGGCGGGCGAAACCTCCGCAATCCTCATCCTGTTGTGCGGCGGCTATCTGGCACTGCGCAAATTCATGGATTGGCGCATCCCCGTGGCCGTGGTCGGCAGCGCTGCCCTGCTCGCCTGGATATTGCACCTTGCTGTGCCGGGACGATATCCGGAGCCCTTGTTCGTGGTGCTTTCGGGCGGTCTCATGCTGGGCGCTGTGTTCATGGCGACCGACATGGCGACTTCGCCGGTGACACCGCTGGGTATCTGGATTTACGGGGCTCTGATCGGCGTGCTCACGGTAGTGATCCGTTATTTTGGCGGACTTACCGAGGGAGTCATGTACGCCATTCTTATTGCTAACGCTGCGTCTCCGCTGATCGAACAATTCACGCAGCCGCGGGCTTACGGGACGGCTAAAACAGATACTGCCGGAGGCGCAAAATGACCGAACAAACACAAGCCGCACCGGTGTTTACCTCCACGGCCTCGATGATCCGGGCGTTGGGACTGATCGCAACCATTTGCGGCGTCATCATCGTGGGCGTTTACGAATCGACGCTGACACCCGTGGCCGCCAACAAGAAACTGGCCTTGGAACGCCAGGTGTTCAAGGTGCTGCCCGGCGCCAAGCATGTGACCGAGTATTTCGCTACTGCAAGCGGCATTACACCCACCGAAGGCCATACCGTACCTGCCGATGCTGTCCGGTTCTATGCGGTTTACGGTGCCGATAAGAAATTGGCCGGCATCGCCGCAGAAGGCTCTTCTGCAGGTTATGCCGATCAAGTGCGCGTGCTGTACGGCTATGACGTCACCAAACAGGCCATCGTGGGCATCGGCGTAGTTTCCATGCGCGAAACTCCCGGTATCGGCGACAAGATTCTGACCGATGAAGACTTCCTCAAGAACTTCAAGGAACTGGACGTACGCTTGGCCGGCGATATGCAGGCGTTGGCGAATGCGGTGAAAACCGTGAAGCACGGCACCAAGAAGAATGCTTGGGAAATCGACGCCATTTCGGGCGCGACTGTGACCTCCAAAGCCGTCGGACGCGGCATCAACCAATCCGCACAAGCGCTGCTGCCCAAGCTTGTGCCCCACATCGACCAATTGAGGAGTCAACCATGAGCACGCCCGAGAAAAAGGCGCCGTCCAATATGGATGAATTGCTGGACGGTTTGTGGAAACAGAACCCGATTTTCGTGATGGTGCTGGGCATGTGCCCGACGCTGGCTGTCACGGTATCGGCGATCAATTCCATCTCCATGGGATTGGCAACGACATTCGTGCTTGCCGCCTCGTGCCTGCTGGTTTCGCTGTTGAGAAATGCTATTCCCAAAGAAGTTCGCATTGCCAGCTTCATCGTCATCATCGCCACCTTCGTGACGGTGGTGGATTATGCGATCCAGGCCATCAGTCTGGATCTGTATGAAGCGCTGGGCGCCTACATCAAGCTCATCGTGGCCAACTGTATCCTGCTGGGCCGCGCGGAAGCCCATGCAGCCAAGACGCCGCCGATCCCCGCGACGCTCAACGCCTTCGGCATGGGTATCGGCTTCACCATCGGCTTGCTGGCGATCGGCGGCGTGCGCGAGATTCTGGGTGCTGGCAAATTGTTCGGTATCTCGTTGTTCGGCCCGCATTTCCAACCTTGGGTGGTGATGGTGCTGCCGCCCGGCGGTTTCTTCGTACTGGCCTGCTGGCTCATCGTGTTTGCCTGGTTCAAGCAGAACAAGGCGAATAAATCCAAGCCGCAGCAAGGCTGTCATACCACCCCAACCACCGAGGGATCACGCGCATGAACCACGACACCGTTTGGCAGATATTGCTCAATACCGTCCTGCCCGGTAACTTCGTGCTGGCCATGTTTCTCGGCATGTGCCCCTTCCTGGGCGTATCGCAAAAGCTCAGTACAGCCTTTCCCATGGGCTTGGCGACCGCGTTCGTCATCATGGTGGCCTCGCTCTCGGCTTATTTTCTCAACATCTTGCTAGTGCATTTCCACCTCGAGTTCCTCAGCGTAATCACCTTCATCACGGTGATCGCAGGCGCGGTGCAATTGGTGGAAATGTTCGTGAAAAAGTATTTCCCGGTGTTGTTCCGCGCACTGGGGATTTACCTTCCGCTCATCACAACCAACTGTGCCGTGCTCGGCGTGGCGCTCTTTCAAACGGCGCGCCAGTACGACTTCGTGCAATCGGTGGCTTATAGCGCCGGGGGCGGCGCGGGTTTCACACTGGCGCTGATTCTGATGGCCGGCTTGCGCGAACGCTTGCAGCTGGCCGATGTGCCTCAGCTGGTTCAGGGCGCGGCGCTCAGCCTGATGCTGGGTGGCTTGCTGTCGCTGGCTTTCATGGGATTTGCCGGAATCGGAGGTGGAGAATGATTTACGCGATCAGTATTGTTCTGCTGGTTTTGATGATGCTGCTATGGATTACGGTCCAGGCGGCGGCTCGGCGCTTTGCCGAGCGCCATCCCGAGTTCGGCCCTGCAAGAGAGATGGGACACGGCTGCGGCGCTTGTATTGATGGTGGGTGTGCAGGAAAATGCGAGGAAGACCATTAAAACAATAAACTGCAGTGATATTTTAATAAATCACTTGCAGTTTATTTGACTTTAAATATCTTCGTTGGAAGTGGCTTAGGCCGTTGCCAATCGCCAGAGCGAAGTCACTTCGGCTTTTCTCGCTGCATGCAGAGGATCGTTCTCGTCGGTCGCCTTACCATGTCGTGGACGGATATCGATACGTGCCAGCACTTTCAATCCTGCTTTGGCGATCATCTCCGGCAGGGCCTCCTTGGGTCGCAAGCCGAGATGCTCAGCGATATCGGACATGATGAGCCAGCCTTCCCCGCCCGGTTCGAGATGGTTCGCCAAACCGTTTAGAAAGCCGCTCAACATCTGGCTTTCGGGGTCGTAAATAGCGCGTTCGATGGCAGCGCTTGGGCGTGCTGGAATCCACGGCGGATTGCACACGATCAAAGGCGCCTTGCCTGGCGGAAACAGGTCGGCCTCAACGACCTCGACCTGGTTTTGCAAGCCTAGTCGATCGATGTTTTCCCGGGCACAGGCCAAGGCCCGCGCATCTTGCTCGGTTGCAATAATCTTCTTGACCCCGCGCTTGGCCAGCATGGCCGCCAGCACACTGGTACCGGTACCGATATCGAACGCCAGTTCAGTCGACGGCAACGGCGCCTGGGCGACCAGGTCGACGTATTCGCCCCGAACTGGTGAAAACACGCCGTAGTACGGATGGATGCGCTCCCCAAGCGACGGGATTTCCACCCCCTTCTTGCGCCATTCGTGCGCGCCGATCAGGCCCAGCAACTCACGCAAGGACGCTACGAACGGACCTTGCGACGGCCCGTAGGCTTCTTCGCAGGCGTCTTTAACGTCCGGTGCGCGGCGCAGTGGGATCCGGTATTCGTCTTCGAACGGGATCAGCAGCATGCCCAGGGTGCGGGCTTTTTGCGATTGGGCGAGGCGATGCAGATGGAATGCCTCGGCCGGATTCACCGTTTTTTCCTTGGCCTTGCGCGGTTTACGTTCGATGCGGCGTGCCATGGCTTGCAGCAATTGACGAGCGTTCTGAAAATCGCCGCGCCACAGCAGGGCTGTGCCCTCGCAGGCATAGCGATAGGCGGTATCGGCATTGATCGTGTCGTCGGTGACGACAACTCTTTTCGGCGGCGGATTGCCGCTCTCGGAACGCCAAAGGGCGGTTTTCGTAGTGCCGGCTTCAATCCAGCCGAGGGTGGGAGTTTCGCTCATGGGGAGACGGACGCGACCGGGTTAATAAGGTAAGATTGCCCCGCTATTGTAGCGCAGGCGCTGTGCCTGCATTTCCTGCCCGACCAAGAATAAAGGCCTTTTCATGACCCATCATCTGATTCAGTTGCTCATCCACTGGGGCGTCATCGTGTTTTCGCTCTGGGTGGCGAGCGCCCTGTTCCAGGGATTGAAGTTTTCCAACGCCCAAGCGCTGTTCGTTTCCGCCCTGCTGCTCGGCGTTGCCAATGCCTTTGTGCGCCCTATCCTGGTGTTTTTCACGTTGCCGTTGACTGTGCTGACGCTGGGTTTGTTCTTGCTGGTCATCAACGCACTCATGATCATGCTGGTATCGGCCGTAGTACACGGATTCCGGGTTTCCGGCTTCTGGACGGCCTTTTTCGCCAGTATCTTTATTTCGGTCTTCAGCTTCATCGTCGAGAAATTCATTCCCGGCGGCGGCATGGTATTCGTCCCCATTCACCCCGGTGCGCCCATGACGATGATCTAAAGTGATCGGGATATAAAAAAGGCGCCTCATGGCGCCTTTTTTGTTGTCGCATATTCCGTTACCGCTTCTTGATATTGGCCTGCATGTCGTCGAGCACGCGGGCCGCTTTATCCCTTCCCCCCAACCCGAAGGCAATCGCCAGCGCCAGGAACACTGCGCCAAACACGATCACGAACAGTGCCGTCAACAATTGCGTGCCGATGTTGAGCTGCTCCAGCGCCACGAATAGCGCAAAAAGCTGGATCGCGTACTCCGCCGAGGTACTGATAGCGAGCGCGCCTTCGAACTTGATGCCGTAGAGCCAGGCGAACATCAGTCGGTTGATGAAACGTGCCAGCAGCGTGCCGAAGATCATCACGAAAATCGCGCCGATGATCCGCGGCAAATAGTTCGCCACGGTATTGAGCATGTCGGCCACTTCGCGCATGCCCAAGGTATTGGCGCTAGTGATGATGAAGAGCAGGATCACCATCCAGTACACCACCTCGCTGATGATGCCGGCCAGCGTGAGATCGATTCCGCCGTCTTTCAAAAAGGCTTCCAGCCCCGACTTGTTGGCAAGATTGTCGAAGCGGGTCAGTTGCAGCAGCCGTTTGATGCCGATACGGGCTGCCATGGCGATGCCCCATCCGATGAAAAGAATGACGATGACGGCGAGCAGCTTGGGCAAAAAGGCTGCGGCTTGTACCCAGAAATCGTTGAGGGAAGCGAGGAAGATGTCGATTTGAGCCTGCACTTGTTTCTCCTTTATCGAAAATAAAGCGAGGGAGCGGCGTCCGCAAGCAGAGCGCCCAAGGGGAAGAAAACAGCAGGCGCGCTGGCGGCACGAGGCAATGCAACGCTGCATTTTTGCACAGCGCCCCACCTGCGGCAAGTTAGCTTCTAACCGTCTTAAGCCGTTGAGGTGAAAGCGCTTTCATGAGTTTATCCGGCAGCGGCGCAGGCTCGTTTTCAAGTTGTGCCGCCAATGCCTCGGCCGCCAGCATCGCCGTGATGAGCCCGCGCGAGCCGTGTCCGATATTGAGGCTGAGCCCCGGCCATTGCGGTGAAACCTCGCCTACCAGCGGCAGGTAATCCGCCACGTTGCAACGGCAGGATGCACGGCCTGCGAGCATGTCGGGTTGCAGTGCGTTCCCCCCCAGCATCCCGTAAAACTGCGGCGACAATTGTGCCAGCATGGCGAGGTTCTCTATGTTATCTACCGCACGGACGTCGATATCTTCTTCCAGGTTGCCGTAGGTAGCGCCAACCGTATGGACGCCGTTTCTAACCGGCGCGGCATAGCCTTCGGTGCAAAGCACGGTCTTGAGCGACTGGCTCTCTGCAGTGGCCGGTAAATGAGTGATCTGGCCGCGAATGGAGCGCAAGGGCAACTGTGAAGTCTGTGCAAAACGCCGGGTATGCGCTGCACACGCGACCACTACGACGGGCGCTTCGGCGATGACGCCCTCTTCGCCCACCGCTTGCCAACGCCCATCATGCTGGCGAAGCTCCAGAACTTCTTGCTGCAAATGCAATGCAATGCCTGAGGCGGAAGCCAGGGCTTTGCACAGCGCAGGCGGATGCACCCAACCGCTGCCGGGGAAAAACAGACCGCCGAACGGGAGATCGACACCGGCGATCTCGCTGGCTTGTACCTGGTTGACCGGATGGAACAAGGTGGCGGGCAAGCCGAGGGCGGCAATGCCTTGCAACCGGCTCGCCTCGTGCTCGTCAAACGCCAATTGCAGCAAGCCGCAACGCTGCCAGCGGTTTTCGCCTTCGGGCATCAAGCGGTTCAGCTGGCGTAAGGTGTATTGGTAGCCAGATAACGTTAATTCACTCAGCTGGCTCATGCGTGGCGACAGGCGTGCGTAGAGAATGCCCTGGTGATTGCCGGAAGCCTCTGATGCGATCTCGGTGTGCCGTTCGATCAGCGTGACCTTCCAGCCGCGCTGCGCCAGGCTGAATGCCGTAGCACTCCCCGCCATGCCGGCGCCGATGACGATGGCTTCGCGCTGGCTTGGGCTGGGCAATCGCTCAACGTTGCCTTGGAATTTCCCCCGTAAAATTTCCCGTTTTTTTCCGTAGCCCGGCACTTTTTCGACTTGGAAGCCTACCGATTGCAAGCTGCGTCGCACTTCACCGGCACTGGTAAAGGTGGCAAACGTCGCATGTGGTGCCGAAAGCTTCGCCATCGTCTGGTAAAGATCGGTATTCCACATATCCGGGTTCTTGGCGGGCGCGAACCCGTCGAGAAACCAGGCATCCACCTGTGCCTGAAGTTGCGGCAGCGTGTCGGCTACATCGCCAATGAGCAGTGTCAGCACTAGGCGGCCTTGCGCGAAAGTCAGGCGGTGCCAGCCGCGTGCCATCTCGCTGTATTGGTCGAGGAGTTCTCCCGATAACGAAGCCAATTCCGGCCATAGGGCCAGGGCGCGGCGAAGTTCTTCAGGCGCAATCGGGTGCAGTTCGCAACTGACGAAGTGAAGCGTGGCCTTCGGCGGCGCAATTTGTTGCCATAACTGCCACGCGCAGAGAAAGTTGAGCCCGGTGCCGAAGCCGGTTTCGCCGACGACGAAACGCTCGCCCGGCTGCAATTGGCGCCAGCGCTCCGCCAGGGAATTTTGTTCGAGAAAGACATGCCGCGTTTCGGCGATGCCGGATTCGCGAGAAAAATAAATGTCCTGATATTGCGTGGAAAACGGCTGGCCGTCTTGCCAGTCCAGGGTGGGGGTACTCATTCCGCTATTTTACCGGCGTTCTGCTTTACAATCGCGGTACACATCAAACGGGGGAAGTTCATGGCCGCGCTCGATATCAAACCGGTACTCAAGTTCATGGAAGAAAAAGGCGGCTCCGACCTTTTCTTCAGCACGGGCGCACCGATCAATATTGAGATTGAAGGCAAGGTCATGCCGGTCAATAGCCAGATCATGCTGCCCGGCATGATCAAGGAAATCGCCTATTCGCTTATGTCGCCTGCGCAAATCCAGGAATTCGAGGAAACTCTGGAAATGAACTTCGCGTTGAGCCTGCCGGGAATCGGCCGTTTTCGCGTCAATGTGTTCAAGCAGCGCGGCGAAGTGTCGATGGTGATCCGCTTTATCAAAAACGTCATTCCCTCGTTCGAGACCCTGGGCCTGCCGCCGGTGCTGAAGGACATCATCATGCGTCAGCGCGGCTTGGTGCTTGTGGTCGGTGCGACAGGTTCGGGTAAATCCACCACGCTGGCCTCGATGATCGATTACCGCAACGAAAATGCCAGCGGGCATATCCTGACCTTGGAAGACCCGATCGAATTTATCCACGACCATAAGAAGTCCGTGGTAGACCAGCGCGAGGTCGGCATCGATACGCATTCATTCGAGAGCGGCCTCAAGAACGCCATGCGTCAGGCCCCCGACGTGATCCTGATCGGCGAAGTGCGCGACCGGCACGGCATGGAGCACGCCATGGCCTATGCCGAAACCGGGCATTTGTGCTTGGCGACCTTGCACGCCAACAATGCCAACCAGGCCATCGAGCGCATTATTTCCTTCTTCCCCAACGATGCGCACGCCGGGCTGCTTCTCGGGTTGTCGCTCAACCTGGTATCGATTATTTCGCAGCGCCTGGTGCCGGGCACCCAAACCAAGCGCGTTGCCGCCATGGAAGTGCTGCTCAACACGCCTTACATTTCCGACCTGATCACCAAGCAGAAGCTGAGCGAAATCAAGGAAATCATGGCCAACAATACCGATATCGGCATGTGCACTTTCGATCAGTCGCTGTTCAAACTGGTCATGAACAACCGTATCGCAACGGAAGAAGCGCTCAACAATGCCGATTCTCGCAACGACTTGTCGCTGAAGTTGCGCCTGGAAGCCGAAGGTGCGCGCGGCGGAGGTGCTTTCCCCTCGTTGAACGTTTAGGCCTTAAAGATTTAGCCAGACCTCCCTCGCAAAACGCCGGCTCTGCCGGCGTTTTTGTTTAGTGGACAGTGGTACCGATCGTTGCGCTTGCCGGTTCCTGGCTCAACATCGCCATCGCCGAAATATTGATATCGGCGACCAGCACGCCCTCCAGCATTCCGGCCGCGTCCAGGATCGGCAGCGAGAGGGTCAGGCAGAAATCCTCGGTTGCCGTCGACAGATAGATGCTCGACAAATAAGGCTGGCGTCGTTTTGCGACCTCGATGTAGTACTCCTGCTGGCTGCGGTCCATCCCGGCGCCTCCTGCCTTGATCTTGCCGTACATGTTGGGGTTGATCCAATTGGGATAGCGCTGGCGGCCGTCGGCTTCGAGTTCGAACACGACCTCGAAAAACGGATGGTGCCGAAATTCGCCGTCGAGCACGTGCGGGTCGGCGGAACGCTTAGCCCGTAGCAGCGATTGGAGCGCTGCAATGGCTCGCGATTGCCACTCGGAATAAAACTCCTGCATGGGCTGCACCAGTTGCGGCGGATCGCCCTCGACCACGATGATGCTGCCGATGGCCGATTTGCCGATTTTCTTGAGGATGGCGGCACGTTCGGCAGCTGCGACGCTATTGCTGAGTTCGCCCTGGCTGCCGTTGACGACAGCGATGGAAACGCTGGCAACCGGATGCTCCTTGCCGTCTTCCGTGGTGAAAAATCCTCGCTCCAGGTCGGCACTATCGTAAAGATGCGTCGCCAGCGTGTAGAAACGACTGATGACATTCAGCAGCGACGGTAATAGGCTGGCGCGGGCCTGGTCGAGGATGACCACGAAATCGTCCCCGCCGATATGCCCCAGCAGCAAGCCCCCCTGCCCGTTGAACACATGCCGTAATATCTCTGCGAGCAAGCGAATCATGGCGTCGCCACGGATGAAGCCGTAGCGATCGTTATAGGCCTTGAAATGGTCGAGGTCGATGTAGACCAGTTGCGTCGAAGGGTTGTTGCGCAGGCTGATGTCAAGCGATTGCCGCAAAACCGGGCCGGTCGTGAGGTGGCTCAATGGATGCAGGCTGCTGCCGACATTGGCCTTGCGGGCGATCAGCTGCGACATGACTTCCATCGGCAACAACACGCCGAGATAACTTCCCTCTTCGTTCACCATTACCCAAGGCTCCATTTCGGTACGGTCGAGGTAAAGGCTGCGCGCCAAAAATTCCGGCGGCGTATGGTGGCGGATGAGTTTGGGCAAGGGGTCGCAGCAGGCGCCGAGCGACAGTTGACGGAACGAAAACACCTTGCCGCGCCGCAGCACGCCCAAAGGACGGTAGCGATCCAGCACCACGGCCATGGGTGCGTCCGGGTTCTGGCGGAACATCTGGCGTGCTTCGGCGATGCTGGCGTTGATGTCGATAGTCAACCCGGGCGTGATGAATTCGGCGATGCGGAATTCGTCCGGCACATGCGATCGATGCGCTTCGTCGCGCTTGGGCAACGCCGCCACCTGGGTGGCCGGCTGTTGTTGCGGCATGGCGAAGTAATAGCCTTGAGCGTAGATCAGTCCAAGATCCTGGCAAAACGTGATGTCTTCGACCCGCTCCAGACCTTCGGCGACTACGGTACATCCCAGGCGCTGCGCCATGGAGATAATGGCATCCAGCAGCACCGTGCGTGCTCGGCTGCCCTGTGCTTCATGCACGATGGTCCGGTCGATCTTGATGAAATCGGCCCGCACGGCCGCCAGCGTGCGCAAGCCGTTGAAACCGGAACCCATGTCGTCCAGTGCAATGCGCAGGCCCAGCTTGCGGATTTCGTCGCAATGCTCGGCCAGTAACTCGGGCGCGACTTCCTCGCTCTCGACGATCTCGATGACGATATCGCGACGGTCGATACCCAGGCGTTCCATCGATTCCAGCAAAGGTGCCAACCACGTGCGCTGGAGGATGGTTTGCGGCAACACATTGACGAACAGCAGCGTACCCGGAGGAATATTGTGCGCCTTGCCTTCCAGCGCCAGCATCGTGCAGACGTGGTCCAGCTCGTCGGCGCGATTGACCTGCCGTGCCAGCTTGAAGGCTTCTTCTCCGTTTAGCAATTGGCCTACGGGATCGACCATGCGGCACAAGGCTTCGTAGGCGAACACCGTACCTGGCTGGGTGAAATCGACGATGGGCTGGAAATGCATTTGCACGTGCGAATCCAGGTCTCCCAGCAACCAGGGGTGGCGCTGCTGGGCGTAGAAGGTATTGAATGGCAGCGTGGCGGCGAGGGCCTGAGCCGGGTGGATGGTTTCGCAATCCTGCGATAGCAAGACGAAGGATTGGTCCAGTACCCGGGGCGGCAGCGTGGCGACAAGCGCATTCATGCTGCGCATCAAGGCATTGCGATCTTCGAAGGCTGCTGTGTATGTGCCGTCGCCCGACGACATCATGTTCAACGGTTCGAGAGCCGTCCCCGCTGCATGGCCCCCTGGAATGCGCAGATAGAGTTTCATAGTGGATTCTTCGATCAACTGTTGTATCGAGAATCCTGCAAGGGTTGTGCCAGGCTTAATTCCTACAACTTGTAGGGAACAGCTCACCTTTGGCTTGAGCTGCAACACATTTTGGTGCGGCACAACGTGCAGCGATGTCAAATTCGGTGCATTTTGCTTACTTCTTCTCTTCCATCTTGCCCGAATAAAGTGCGGCGCCGATGATCATCAGGCCGCCTATCCATTCACGCGGTGATAGTTCTTCGCCTGCCAGCCAGTAGGATGACACTGCTGCGACTACAAGCTCGAACATGAAAATCACTGCGGCTTTGTTAGCAGGCGTGTTAGTCACGCCCAACTGGACCAGCCACGTGGTCGCCGCCAGCGCCAAGCCCATCAATAGCATCATGCCCCAATGGATTGAGCTGATGGATGGCAGCGCCCCATGCGGGTGCTGGACCAACATGAAAACGCCGGCAATGACGAACACGCCGATCCACACGGCAAACGACTTGGCCTGCAACGATACATGGCCTGCCCAGCGCGTCATGACGTTCGTTGAAGCAAAGCCGAAGCCTGCAGAAAGCGCAATCCATTCCGCCCAGTTTTGCGGCAAGGGCCAGCTGCCCGGTTGCCACAGCATGGTCAGCATACCCAGCAGGGATAGCAGCATCACCACGTAGCCGGGACGCCCTGGTTTCTCGTGCAGCAGGAATCGGGCAAGTATCAGCGTCCAAAGCGGTGCGAGATAAAACAGCAGCAGCACGCGCATGACTTCGCCTTCGAGCACCGCAAGCACATAGCTGAGGTTGGTCCAGCCTGCGGCGATGGCGATCCAGAAGGCTTCTTTGGGGATATGGCGCACTTCGCGCCAATGCCGTGCAAATACGACGATACCGGCCAGCAAGGCGAATCCGTAGGTCAATAGGCTCGACTGGATACCGGTAATGCCGGCTTCTTCCAATAATCGATAGGGATACCAGATAAGCCCCCAAACGACAGCACCGAAAATGAGACCGAACTGGGAAAAGGTTTGAGACGGGGTGAAATTCGACATGCCGGCAATCTAGCAGAAAAGCCGCTGCGAACGAAATTCATGGATTGTGACTGTCTGCCGAGACTGACCTTAGGTGCGCGAGCGGTTATAATTTAGGGATGAATCCGAACCTATCCAAGCTGCATCCCTACCCGTTCCAGAAACTGCGCGATCTGTTCCAGGGCATTACGCCCAACCCGTCGCTACGTCAGGTGAATCTCTCCATCGGCGAGCCCAAGCACGAGACGCCGGGATTCATCAAACAGGCGCTGATCAACGGGATGGACGGATTGTCCAACTATCCGACGACCTTGGGCAGCATATCGCTGCGCGAGGCGATTTCGGACTGGATGGTCCGCCGCTACGGGATTCCGGCGCTCGATATCGAAAAACAGATCATTCCCGTCAACGGTAGTCGTGAGGCTTTATTCGCTTTCGCCCAAGCTGTCATCGATCCGACGCGCGCTAATCCTGTCGTGGTCAGCCCTAACCCTTTCTACCAGATATACGAGGGCGCAGCGCTGCTGGCCGGGGCCGAGCCGTATTTCCTCAATACCCTGCCCGACAACGATTTCCGCATGGATTACGCCAGTGTGCCGGAATCCGTCTGGCAGCGGACGCAATTGCTGTACGTCTGCTCGCCCGGCAACCCAACGGGCAAGGTCATGAACCTGGACGATTGGCGCGAAGTTTTTGCACTGGCCGACAAATACGGCTTTGTCATCGCTTCCGACGAGTGCTATTCGGAAATCTACTTCGATGAGGCGAACCCGCCGCTAGGCGCGCTTCAGGCCGCACATAAGCTGGGCCGCGATTACACCAACCTCGTGATGTTCAGTAGCTTGTCCAAGCGTTCCAACGTGCCGGGCATGCGATCGGGTTTTGTCGCTGGCGACGCCAAGATATTGGAAAAATTCCTGCTGTATCGCACCTATCACGGCTGCGCCATGAATCCTGCGGTGCAGGTTGCAAGTGCCTCTGCCTGGAGCGATGAAGCCCATGTGCTGGAAAATCGTCGTCAATACCGCGAAAAGTTTGCGGCCGTAACCCCCATGCTCAAATCCGTGCTCGACGTCGACATGCCGGATGCGGCCTTCTATCTATGGGCTAAAACTCAAGGCTCGGATACCGAGCTTGCGCAGAAGCTCTATCGTGAATGCAACATCATCGTGCTTCCAGGAAGTTTCCTGGCCCGCGAAGCGCATGGCGTGAATCCTGGTGCCGGTTTTGTGCGTATCGCCCTGGTTGCCTCGCTGGAGGAATGCGTGGAAGCCGCAGAACGTATCGCTGCGCTTTAACTCGGCGGTAAAAACAAAAACGGCGAGCCGGACATCCTGGCTCGCCGTTTTTTTGTGCCTCGCGATTGGCCGTTTCTACTCACCCACTTCCACGATTTCGGTAATCGCCAATGCGGCGATATCCACCAGCTTTTCATAGCGCGGCGAAGTCAGGTCGATCAATTCGGAAAGCCTGGAATACGAGGCGTTGACGAAGACTTCGCGGCCGTCGCGATCCTGGCGCTTGATGCCGAACCTGACCTTGCTGCGCTCTTCCACCGACAGCTTGCCCAACAAATTCTTGGTGGCCCAGATCGAACCGTGACGGGCGAAGTCTGACAAACGTGCGGCATGATTGATGGTGTCGCCCAGTACCGTGAACTCGACCTTGGTTTCGGCATGGAACACGCCCAGCCACTCATGACCTTCGTTAAGCCCGGTGTTGAGGAACAGCTCGTTGAGCCAGTTCTTGCGCAGTTGCCATTCCTTGCTGATGCGGCGCATGGCCTCGCGCATCTCCAACGCGCAATTCAAGGCATTGACGATGTAATTGCAGTCCGGCTGCGGGAAGAAGTAATACACCATGCCGTCGCCGACATGCTTTCCATGCGTGCCGTAATAACGGCGGAAAATCGGATCCATGGTGGCCCAGATCTGATTGATCAGTTCGAAATACTCCTCGGGCGGAAGCTCGGAACAGATGCGAACGGAATTCTGTAAATCGGCCACCATGACCGCAACATCGGTTAATACCGGCAGGCGTCTTTTTAGTAGGTTGCGGATGACTTCGTCGCGGCGTTCCAGCAGCCCCAACAAGCCATTCGCCCCTGCGCCTTCGTGGGCAAAAATCACTAAAATCCCTTCACGAAAATAGGATGCGTAAACTCGGTAATACTCGTCCTTGCCATCAGTGCCCTTGAGTTGCAAAGGCAGTTCGGCAATCGGACTGGAACTGGCGCCGTTCACCCCGGCCAAGGTCCCCGTCACCCCCAGCGATGCGTTCCCAAGCACCGAAGCCACACGCTCGCGGCCCATCTGCATGTGCAGTTGGGCAAACGCCTCGCGGTTTTGCAGTTGGCTACCGTAGCTGCCGCGATTGAAGAATTCCAGCACGCTACGTTCCTTGGTATCCGCAGGCAGCTTGTCGAAGTTACTCAGCAGCATGGCGCGAGCTTCTTCGTTGTACCAGTTGATCTCCAGATTGTAGTTGACCATGTAGGCGGGATAAGGCACTTGGTCGATGGTGAGGCGCAAGGGGCCGGTTTCGGGTAAGGAACGTACTTCGGCAGCTTTTGACTGAGACTGAGGTGTTTCGATGGCTTGGTTTTGCGACATTTCGAATCCTTCCAGTTGGAGTTGGTGCGCGATGTCGTGCATGGCGACACCATCTTTTTTCAGTTGTTTGATGCGTTCGATACGGCTAAGGGTGTTCTCCGGGAAATGGCCGATTTGACGGGCTCGGGTCTGGGCATCGTCGCCTGGGCTGGCGACAACGGGACGCGGCAGCAAACCCAACGCAATATAGTTATTGAGCGTGGCGCGCGATATGCCGGTGGCTTTGATAATGTCCAGACTGGTCAACACAATATTTAGACAGTTTAAACAACTGCTTTAACTTGTTTAGACAGTTCCAGTCTGAATTAATAAACTGTCCAAGTCAAGCGGAATGTAGCATTTATCCTACAACTGGGTGTTGCAATCCTACAACAGGCCAGAAGTTATTCCTTACCACAGCGCGAACTGTCTAATGTTATGTATTAGACACTCTACGTAATTGGCATTTAGACAGTCCATGTGTTGCGTATCTTGCATTCCTCGCAGCCAGGTCATTTGACGTTTAGCCAGTTGGCGCGTCGCCGCGATTCCTTTCTCGCGTAGTTCTGCGTGACTGATTTCCCTTTCAAGGTATTCCCAGGCTTGGCGATAACCCACGCATCGCATGGACGGCATATTCGGGTTCAGATCGTAGCTTTCGCGCAATGCTTTCACTTCGGTGATCAGCCCCTCCTCCAACATCAGGTCGAAGCGTTGGGCGATACGCTGGTGCAACACAGCGCGGTCGGATGGCAGTAATGCGATTTTGAGCAAGCGATAAGGAAAACGGTCGGTTTTATCTTCGCGCAGCAAAGCCGACATCGGTCGCCTTGTTATCAGGAAGATTTCGAGCGCCCTTTCGATGCGCTGAGCATCGTTGGGTTGTAGTCGCGCCGCGGTTTCAGGATCGATGCGTTGCAATTCCTCGTGCATGGCCGGCCAGCCGATTTTTTCGGCGCGAGCAATCAACTCTTCGCGTAATTCAGGATCGGCTTGCGGCAATTGGCTCAAGCCGTGCTGCAGCGCGTTGAAATACAACATGGTGCCGCCTACAAGCATGGGAATCCTGCCCCGTGCCGTGGCCTCCCCCATCAAATGTAAAGCATCCGTGCGGAATTGAGCCGCGGAATAAGCTTCCGTGGGATCGATGATATCGATGAGGTGATGAGGTGCCTGCTGCAAGGTTGCGGCATCCGGCTTGGCCGTGCCGATATTCATGTCGCGGTAGACCAGCGCCGAGTCCACGCTGATCAGTTCCACCGGCATCTGCTGCGCAAGTTCCACGGCCGCGGCGGTTTTACCGCTGGCTGTGGGGCCCATGAGGAAAATGGCTGGGGGTAAGGTTGAAGATGGCATCCGTAACGAAAGAGTCATAGTACTGCAGTGGGATTAGCACTTAATTTGTGCGAATTGACGCACCAAAATGATGCGATTTTGTAGGGAATTCCTTATACTTCCGGCCCAATAACAAGAAATCAGAAAATGAAGTCTTCGAGGGACCAAGAATATGAGAATCCTCTTTAATGTTTCGATCAAGACGCAATTGTATGCGTTATCCGGCTTGCTGTTGTTGCTCATGCTGTTCATCGGATTATCCGGTCTGTTTCGACTGCACTCCTCCAATGAGGCATTCGCCTCGGTCTACAACGACCGCGTGGTTCCCTTGAAACAGCTCAAGGTGGTTGCGGACATGTACGCCGTCAATATTGTCGATACGTCTCATAAGACAAGAAATCGCAATATCGACTGGGATGCAGCCATCAAGAACGTGGATGAGGCCGAAGCCAAGGTCAAGGAAAACTGGAATGCTTACATGGGTACATATATGGACCCACAAGAAAAGGCATTGGCTTCCGATACTTCCGCAAGCATTAAAGTCGCCGATCAGGCGGTGGACGAGCTAAAACGGATACTGGCCGCGCACGACGAAACGTCGCTTGCGGAGTTCACGACATCCCGACTCTACCCAGCTATCGATCCCGTTTCAGGCAAGATTTCCGATTTGGTGGAACTGCAACTTGATCGCGCAAACAAAGGGTTCGGCGCATCCCAGCAGGCTTACTTGCTGACGCGCAACGTGACGATCGTTATGCTGCTGCTCGCGGTCGGCTTGGGGCTGGTGCTGAGTACCATGATCATCAGAACCATCAATCAACCGCTCAACATTGCCGGCGACGCAGCCAAGCGGATCGCCAACGGCGATCTTTCACGTGACGTCGAAGTCATCGGCACTAATGAAGCCGGTCAATTGTTGATGGCTATCCGCAATATGCGCCGTCATTTGGTCGACATGATTGGAAAAATAGACGAAAACGTGCAGGAGGTATCCCAGGCCGCCAGCCAATTGGCAGCAGCTTCTCATCAGGTTGCAAGTAGTTCGGAACAGCAAAGCGAGGCTACGGCTTCGGTTGCGGCTGCGGTGGAAGAACTGACGGTAAGTATCGAACGCGTGTCCGATAACGCGTTGGCTGCTGAGCAAAAAGTTGTCGAATCCGGCCAGCTCTCGATCCAGGGCGGGCAGGAGGTACACCATGCAGCCGCTGAAATGACTCGCATAGCTCAAGCCGTGGGCCACACAGTGCAGCAAATGGAATCGTTGGGTGGCCAAGCCCAGCAAATCGACAAAATCGCCGGCGTCATCAGCGAAGTTGCCGATCAGACCAATCTACTGGCGTTGAATGCGGCCATCGAGGCGGCGCGTGCCGGGGAGCAAGGTCGTGGATTTGCTGTCGTCGCCGACGAAGTTCGCAAGCTGGCCGAGCGCACGACGGCCTCGGCACAGGAAATTACTGCTGTCATTAGCTCCGTGCAGGCGCATACCGAAGAAGCCTCGCTCAGCATGCAAAAAGGCCATGAGCGCGTTACCGAAGGGGTTGCCCTGGCGACGCGAGCAGGTACGTCCATGCATCAGATCAGCGAGAGCTCGGAACAAGTGGTTTATGTCGTAGCGGATATCTCGTCGGCACTCAAGGAGCAGAAGATCGCGAGCAGCAGCATTGCGCAGAATGTGGAACGCATCGCGCAAATGACTGAGGAAAACAGCGCAGCCGTGTCCGAAGTCGCTTCCGCCGCAGCACGTCTCGAAGCCTTGGCGGTCAGCCTCAAGCAGGCATCGGATGGGTTTCGTACCTGATCGTCAGAAAGCCTGGTCGCGCGTCTCACGCATCAGGGCGACGGCAAGCAGGCTGATCGCGGCGGCGGCGGAAACGTAGCCGCCGACCCAGGCCAAACCTCCTTGTGCGACGAGTTGCTGCGCGATGTACGGTGCAAAGGATGCGCCCAGAATGCCACCCAGATTATAAGCGGCGCCCGCCCCGGTGTAGCGCACCTGCGGGGGGAACAATTCCGGCAGCAAGGCGCCCATTGGCGCAAAGGTCGCTCCCATGAGAAAAAGCTCCAGCGACAGGAACGCCGTGATCTGCACGTAATCGCCGCTGCCCAGCATGGGCGCCAAGGCGAATCCGGATAGCAGCGCGGCAAAACCCGCCGCCAATAAGACCGAACGACGTCCGAAACGGTCTCCCGCCCAGGCGGCTAACGGCGTGGCAGCTGCCATGAATACGACGGCAACACAGAGCATGCCGAGGAAATGCGGACGCGGAATATGCAGCGTGCCGGTGCCGTAGCTCAACGAAAACACTGTCGAGATATAAAACAGCGCATAGCACACCACCATCGCCAAGGCACCAAGTGACATCGGCGCGGCGTGCTTTCTTAGCATTTCCATTGCCGGCACGGCCACATTTTCATGACGCGCCAGGGCTTGGGCGAATACCGGTGTTTCGGCAAGTTTCAGCCGTACGTACAAACCGACCATAACCAACAATGCGCTGGCGATAAACGGGATACGCCAACCCCAGGCACGAAATTCTGTGTCATCCAGCCCCCATGCCAGCAGCAGGAAACTTCCCGTCGCGCAGAGAAAGCCAGCCGGTGGGCCAAGTTGCGGAAACATGCCGAACCATCCGCGTCGGGCCTTGGGTGCGTTTTCCGTCGCCAGGAGCGCCGCGCCACCCCACTCACCTCCCAGGCCGATACCTTGGCCGAATCGCAGCAAGCAAAGAAGGACGGGCGCCACGGAGCCGATGGCATCGTATCCTGGCAGAAATCCGATCAACGTCGTCGAGACGCCCATCACCAGCAGCGAGGCTACCAATGTCGCCTTGCGGCCGATGCGGTCGCCGAAGTGGCCGAACACCAGCGCGCCGAGCGGTCGCGCCAGAAAAGCGATGCCGAACGTCAGGAAGGCGTTGAGCGCCTGCGCGGCAGTATCGCCCTTGGGGAAAAACACCGGGCCGATGACTAGGGCTGCGGCCATGCCATAGATGTAGAAGTCGTAAAACTCGATGGCCGTACCGATGAAACTGGCGAAGGCGATGCGTAGGGTGGATACGGGAGAGTGATTGTTCATGCGCTTATGATGCGGTCACGATTGATTGTCAGTTGATATGACGCTTAGCCGACACGGCCGGCAAAGCTGGCTTATTGCCCACGCATGAACATTTTGTCGAGGTCTGCCATCGACAGATGAAACCAGGTGGGGCGCCCGTGATTGCATTGCTCCGATCGTTCCGTCGCCTCCATATCGCGCAGCAAGGCGTTCATCTCGGTGATCGTCAGCGAGCGGTTGGCACGTACGGCGGAGTGGCAAGCCATAGTGGCGAGGAGTTCGTTACGGCGTTCGGTCAACACTCGACTGCCGCCGTATTCACGGACATCTCGCAACACATCCCGCGCCAGCGCCACAGCGTCAGAATCGGCCAGGATGGCGGGGATCGAACGCACGGCCAAGGTCGTGGGCGAGAGCACGGCGATTTCGAATCCCAAATCGGCCAGCACTTCGCCCTGCTCTTCCGCAGTGGCGACTTCCAGACGATCCGCATGAAAACTCAATGGCAAGAGCAGCGGCTGGGTAGCAATGGCCTCGGCATCCAGCGCTGTCTTGAGCTTTTCGTACATGATGCGTTCATGAGCGGCGTGCATGTCCACGACGATCAGCCCCTGTTTGTTTTGGGCCAGGACGTAGACGCCATGAAGTTGGGCAATAGCAAAGCCGAGTGGGAAATCCTGCGGCAATTCCTGTGAAATCGATTGAACTGCCTGGGCTACTGCAATATCCGCGAAAGTTGCACCTTCTGATGTCCCTGTCGGCAAGGGCGTGCTGCGCCCGAATAGCGTCTCGTAAAAATTCTGCCCCTCACCGGCGCGCAGCGGAATTTGCGGCTGGTAGGTCGGATAAGGCTGGGCCTGGAAGGCCGGGGTCGGTGGTGCGGATGCAGTCTCGGCAACGATCAACGGTGCAGCCGTGGTCGCCGTGCCGGCAGTCGTGGCAAGCGCCTTATGCAACGAGTGGAAAATGAATCGGTGCACGGCTTGGCCGTCGCGGAAACGTACCTCGGTCTTGGTCGGATGTACGTTTGCATCGACCAGTGCCGGATCGATCTCAAGGAACAAGACAAAGGCCGGATGACGCTCGTGATGCAGCACATCCTGGTAAGCCTGGCGAATAGCGTGGGCGATCAACTTGTCTCGGACAAAACGGCCGTTGACGTACACATACTGGGCGTCGCGCCCCATGCGCGAAAACGTCGGTTTGGCCGCCATGCCCCACAAGCGCAGCGCGCCGCCCTGCTCGTCCAGCGGCAATGCGGCTGCGGCGAATTCGGTGCCCAGCACAGCGCCGATACGCTTGGAAGCCTCGGAAGACGGCAATCGCCATTTAGCGCTGCCGTTATGGGTCAACTGAAATCCGACATCGGGCCGCGACAGCGCAACGCGTTTGAAAGCTTCTTCGCAGTGGCCGAACTCCGTCGCTTCCGTTTTCAGGAATTTACGCCGCGCCGGGGTATTGAAATATAAATCCTGCATCTCGACGATAGAACCGCCTTCCAGCGCCGCCGGTTGCAAGGCCGAATACTGACCTCCGTCGGCGTCGATACGCCACGCGTGGCGTTCTCCCCGTGCACGGCTGGTCAGGGACAGACGCGATACCGAAGCCACGCTGGCTAAGGCTTCACCGCGAAAGCCGAGGCTCGCGACATTCTCCAGGTCTTCCAGACTGGCGATCTTGCTGGTGGCATGGCGTGCCAGCGCTAGGGCCAGTTCTTCCTTGGGAATGCCGATACCGTCATCCGCCACGCGCAGCGACTTGATGCCGCCTTGCTGCAGGCTCACTGCAATATCGGTCGATTGAGCGTCGAGGCTGTTTTCGAGGAATTCCTTAAGCGCTGAGGCGGGACGTTCCACCACTTCGCCGGCGGCGATTTGGCTGATGAGAACGTCGGGGAGAAGTTGGATGGGCATGGCGACGATTATACCTGCCATGCCGGGAATCAATTAAGACAGATATTTAGGCGTAGCAGCGCAGTTGCTGTGAAAACTCCTGCAATGCGCGAATACCGCTTTGTTCGGCCCGGCGACACCAGTCTTCCAACTGCTGAACCAACTGTTCTCGCGAGGTCGTGGACTTGGCGCCGAACTCGACCAATTCCTGCCGCATCGAGTCGATGGTGCGCAAGATGCTGCTGGCATGCAGCGCCTGGCTCAAGATGGAAAGTTGGGGCTCGGGCAGGTTGCCCGTTCCTTTTTGCAGCCATTGCTTGACCGTACTGTTGGCCCAGGCCTGTTTGAAATCGGGCAATGGGTGCGACTTACGCAGTTGCTTGAATTCCCGGATGGCCGTGCGTTTGAGGATGCGGGCAAAGCGCGCCTGGACCTCGTAGCGATGCACGATCAGGGCCTGCAGCGTGACGAGATCGCATTGCGGCTTGAACGGTACTCGACGCATCCTCGGCGCTACCTTCAGCACCCTAGCGAGCCGAAATGCAGCCAGCGTGCGGATATAAGCCCAGCCGATATCGAATTCCCACCACCTGTTGGAGAGCCGGGCCGAGGCGCTGAACGCGTGATGATTGTTGTGCAGTTCCTCGCCGCCGATCAGGACGCCCCAGGGCAGGATGTTGCGCGACGCGTCTTCCGTGACGAAATTGCGATAACCCCAGAAATGTCCGATACCGTTGATGACGCCGGCTGCGAAAAAGGGAATCCAGATCATCTGCACCGCCCATACTGTGATGCCGATTGCCCCGAACAGCATGACATCGAGTACGAACATCAGTGCAATGCCCAGGCTGGGATGGCGGGCGTAGACGTTGCGTTCCAGCCAATCGTCCGGAGTGCCTTTGCCGTAAACTTGCAAGGTCTCCTTGTTCCTGGCTTCCTTGCGATAGAATTCGCTGCCTTCCAGCAGAATGTTGCTAATACCGTGGATTTGCGGGCTGTGCGGGTCTTCTTCGGTTTCGCAGGTGACGTGGTGCTTGCGGTGGATTGCCACCCATTCCTTTGTCACGATGCCAGTGGTCAGCCATAGCCAGAACCGGAAAAAATGACTCACGACGGGATGCAGCGTCAAGGCGCGGTGCGACTGGTGGCGATGCAGGAAGATGGTCACGGAGGCGATGGTGACATGCGTCATGGCGAGGGCTGCCAAGGCAAACCCCCACCAGGGCAAATCGAACCAGGGAACACCGAGTAAAGGCAGATCGAATGAGCCGGACATAAGAACCTCCGAGTGTTGCAGGACCGCGGGAATCGCCGTCGAAAAGCGCCATCTGCGATAATATCAGCGGTGTATCGCGCCGGTGCGGAAACGAAAAAATTTTCTTTTGCGGGAACTATTTACGATGAAAACCATATCCATTCTGACGTTCGCGGCCTTGCTCGCCGGATGTGCCGCAGAGACGGCCAAAAGCAATGGCCCCAGCGAGCGATTGACCGATCAGCTGGCCGCCATTCAGGTCATCAAGACACAGCCCACTGCAACCAAGGATTGCCCTGTGACGGTCAAAGTCACCAACAAGATGGGAATAGACTGGGATGGCGTCAGCTATCAGCTGGGCGCAATGAATAAATTGGGGGTGGCGACTGGCCAGATCATCGGTGCGCCGCGGCATGCCACAAAGCCGGGCGCCACATTAACGGAGAGCAACCAGGTATTGGGCGTCCCCTGCGATAAAATCGTCAACGTCTCGGTGCTGTATTTTTCTTACTACCCTGTCGGTAAGAACGCCGTGCACATCCACAATGTGCAGGTGAAGGCGCAGCTTAAATAACGCGACTACCGGCTGTGCCGTCCAGGGCACAGCCCTTACAGGAACCGGTCGAGGATGCGGCGGCCGGTCTTGTCCAACGTCGTAATGTCGCGGATCAGGTACTGGATGCCGTGGCTGTCTGCCACGATCAATGTGGTCTGGCCCAAACGGCGTAAATCTTCTTCGCCTTTCAACACGAACGACGCCTCGCCGCGGTCTGTTACCACGTCCCAGGTGCTCGGCGTGGCAAAGCTGGATACACCCTTGATGCGTTGAATGGCTGGCATGAATTCGCGACTGGCGAGTTCATCTTTGAGTAACGCGGCAATCTCGGCGGGCAAATCTTTTAGACGGTCGATCCAGGCTACTTCATGCCCTTCCGTATTCACTACGGCAATACCTGCTTCCGGTGCAGTCACGGGAAAGGCACGTACCGGCAGCACGCCCTCGTGCCGGATGCCTTCTCCGTCGGTCAAAACCAGTCGTCCGAAGGCGTTGCGGGTCAATTCAAAGCTCATGCGTCACCCTCCTCGTCGTCACTGTCATCAATGTCGGTATCCACGTTGCGGGCCTGGGCCTGATACAACTGGTAATACGCCCCTTCCTTCGCCATCAGTTCGTCGTGGCTGCCGACTTCGACCACTTGTCCGCGATCCAGCACGACCAGACGGTCGGCCTTGCGTAGTGTGGAGAGTCGGTGCGCGATAGCAATCGTGGTGCGACCTTGCACCAGATTGTCGAGGGCTTTCTGGATTTCCTTTTCAGTCGTCGAATCGACCGAGGACGTTGCTTCGTCCAGGATGAGAATGCGCGGATCGATCAGCAAGGCTCGGGCGATGGAAATGCGCTGGCGTTCGCCGCCGGAGAGGCTCTGCCCGCGCTCGCCTACCAACGAATCGTAGCCTTGCGGCAGACGCAAGATGAACTCATGCGCATGGGCTGCGCGCGCCGCGGCGATGATTTCCTCGCGCGTGGCGTCCGGCTTGCCGTAGGCGATGTTCTCGGCAATGGTGCCGAAGAACAGGAAAGGTTCTTGCAATACCAGGCCGATATTGCTTCGGTATTCGGCCACTGGAAGGGAGCGAATATCCACGCCGTCGATGAACACCGCACCTTCGGTCGCATCGTAGAAGCGGCAGATCAGGTTGACCAGGGTACTCTTGCCGGAGCCGCTATGACCGACCAGTCCCACCATTTCACCCGGCGCAATGGCGAGATCAACACCGCGCAAAATGGCGCGGTTGCCGTAGCGGAAGCCCACATCGCGGACCTCGATCCGGCCTTGCACGGCGCCAAGATGCACGGGATTCGTCGGCTCGGGGACGCTGGAAACGTGGTCGAGGATATCGAAAATACGCTTGGCACCCGCCGCGGCCTTTTGCGTGACCGAGACGATACGGCTCATGGAGTCGAGACGAGCGTAGAAGCGGCTGATATAAGCCAGGAACGCCGTCAGCACGCCGACCGTGATCTGGTCCTTGGAAACCAGCCAGATACCGAATGCCCAGACGACTAGCAGCCCGGCCTCGGTAAGCAGCGAGACCGTCGGGGAAAACAGCGACCAGATCTTGTTGAGCTTGTCGTTGACAGCCAGGTTGTGACGATTGGCATTGCGGAAGCGCTCCGCCTCGCGCCGCTCCTGTGCGAAGGCTTTCACCACGCGGATGCCGGGAATGGTATCGGCCAGCACGTTGGTGACTTCGGACCACACGCGGTCGATTTTTTCGAACCCGGTGCGCAGCTTGTCTCGCACCACATGGATCATCCAGGCGATGAACGGCAGCGGCAGCAGCGTGACCAGCGCCAGCCAGGGATTGATGGAAAACAGGATCGCGGCCGTCATGACGATCATGAGCACGTCTGTGGCGAAATCCAGCAGGTGAAGCGACAGGAACACGCAAATACGATCCGTCTCGCTGCCGATGCGCGCCATCAAGTCGCCGGTGCGGCGCCCGCCGAAATATTCCAGGGAGAGTCGCAGCAAGTGTTCGTAGGTCGTCGTACGCAAATCGGCGCCGATACGTTCGCTCACCAGCGCCAGGATATAAGTCTTGGCCCAGCCCAACCCCCAGGCCAGGAGCGCCGAACCGAGCAAGCCGGAAAGCAGCAGGCCGACTATTTTAGGATCGATCGGCGCGCCGTTCTGGTAGGGGATCAACACCTTGTCCATGAGCGGCATGGTGAGGTACGGCGGCACCAGGGTGGCCGCGGTCGAGGCCAAGGTCAGCAGGAATCCCGCCAGCAGCTGGTTTTTGTAAGGCTTGGCGAAGCGCCAGAGGCGGAACAAGGTCCAGGTCGAGGGCGGCGTATGGATTTCCTGCGTGCAGATCGGGCACTCTTCCTGATCCGGCTCCAATGGTGCCTTGCATTTGGGGCAAATCGCCTCGTTAGCCTGTTTGACCGGTTCGCCGGTGACATGGCTTTCCAGGTGTTGCTCGAAATGATCGACCAGCTTGAGCGCAGCCACATTGACCGCCAGCGTGTAGCGCCAATTGGCCAGGCGTTGCTGGGCGTCTACCAGTTCCAGTGTGCCCACGCCCGCATGATCGGTGTGCTTGAGCATTAAACCCGGTCGATAACCCCATTCCTGCCAGGTTTCGCCGGTCTCCGGCGTTTTCGCCAAAAGGCGGCGATTGGTGACGACGATCCAGCCTTGCGAAAACGTCAGCCTAGTGTCGAGGTCGAGTTCCAGCCATGATAAAATCGCCTCGTTCCCGGCAAGGCGCGGCACAAGCTCGCGGCTCAATGGGTCTGGCAGGCTGGGACTGTTGGACGTCGGGGATAGCGCGGT
Source organism: Novimethylophilus kurashikiensis (assembly GCF_003112435.1). Classification (GTDB taxonomy): domain Bacteria; phylum Pseudomonadota; class Gammaproteobacteria; order Burkholderiales; family Methylophilaceae; genus Novimethylophilus; species Novimethylophilus kurashikiensis. The sequence continues at coordinate 445,885 of NZ_BDOQ01000002.1, read as the reverse complement.
GTTATTCATACTCGATTCATGGGCCGGCATCGGGCCGGAAAACGCCGCAAGTATAACCGAGAGTCCCCACTTCTTGACCGAACCTCATACATCTCAGCCGGAACACGCGAACTCGGCAACGTTCCATACCAGAACGAATTTCGCGAGTAAGGCTGGAGTAAGCCTCCCCTATTACTATCCGCTTGCAATGTTGTGCAAGAACCGCCTGCTTTCCGAGATTGCAGGCAATTATTGAAGCACTGTTAAGGCCAATCGCCGCAAATGCAAAAGAAAGACATCAAGTTTCTCCGCATCAATTATCTTCGCGGGCCGAACATGTGGACCTATCGTCCCGTGCTCGAAGCCTGGATCGACATCGGCGTGCTGGAGGATTTTCCTTCCAACACCCTCCCCGGTTTTTATGATCGCCTGACCGCATGGCTGCCCAGTCTGGTCGAGCATCGCTGCGGTGTGGGCGAGCGCGGCGGTTTCCTGATGCGCTTGCGTGAAGGCACCTGGGCCGGGCATATCCTGGAACACGTGACCATCGAACTGCAAAACCTCGCCGGCATGCAGAGCGGTTTCGGCAAGGCACGCGAAACCTCGACCCGCGGCGTGTATAAGGTGGTCGTGCGCTCCCGCCATGAAGAAGTCAGCCGCTTCGCCATGATGGAAGCACGCGAGCTGATCTTGGCCGCGATAGAAGACCGTCCCTACGACGTCAAGGCGACGGTGATCAAGCTGCAGGACATGGTGGATTCGCTCTGCCTCGGCCCCAGCACCGGTTGCATCGTCGATGCAGCGACTGACCGCCGCATTCCCCATATCCGCCTGAATGAAGGCAACCTGGTTCAACTCGGCTACGGCAGCCATCAGCGTCGCATCTGGACGGCTGAGTCTGACTTGACCAGCGCCATCGGCGAAAGTATTTCCCGCGACAAAAACCTCACCAAGAGCCTGCTGCAATCCTGCGGTGTACCTGTACCCGAAGGCGAGATCGTCGAAAGCGCTGAAGAAGCCTGGGAAGCGGCTGAAGACATCGGTCTGCCGGTCGTGGTCAAGCCGACCGACGGCAATCACGGCCGCGGCGTTTCGACCAATCTCACTACGCGTGAAGAGGTCGAGGCGGCCTATGCTGTCGCCATCGAAGAAGGCAGCGAAGTCATCGTCGAGCGCTTCATTCCCGGCCACGAGCATCGATTACTGGTTGTCGGCAAGCGCGTGGTCGCTGCTGCCCGCGGCGAAATCGCCGGTGTGGTGGGCGACGGCAAATCGACCATCCTCGAACTCATCGAAAGCCAGATCAACAGCGACCCGCGCCGGGGCGAAGCCGAGGAATACCCGCTCAGCCTGATTATTGTCGACCGCGAGCCGGTGGTGAAACTGGAACTCAAGCGTCAGGGCTTTACCCCCGAATCCGTCCCGCCCGCCGGCAAGGAAGTGTTGATCCAGCGTAACGGCAATGTCTCCATCGATATCACCGACCAAGTCCATCCGGAAGTGGCCGAAGCGGCTGCCCTCGCGGCTCGCATTGTTGGCCTGGATATCGCCGGCATCGATTTGGTAGCGCAAGACATTTCGCGCCCCTTGGAAGAACAAGGCGGCGCCATCGTCGAAGTCAACGCCGGCCCCGGCCTGCTCATGCACCTCAAGCCGGCCGAAGGCGAACCGCGTCCGGTGGGCCAAGCCATCGTCGATCATCTGTTCCCCGAAGACGAATCCGGGCGCATTCCCATCGTCGGCATTACCGGCAGCCGAGGCAAAACCAAGGTTGCAAGACTGGTCGCACGCCTGCTCAACCTATCCGGCAAGCAAACCGGTTTGGCGTGCAGCGACGGCCTGTTCTTCGGCACGCGCCAAGTTGAAAAAGGCTACAGCAAGCCCTGGGAATCAGGCCGCAAGATACTGCTCAATCGCACTACGCAAGCCGCCGTGTTCGAAAACAGCCCGCGTGCCATCCTGGCCGACGGCCTGGTGTACGACCGGTGCCAGGTGGGTGTGGTAACGAATATCCTCAACGCCGAAGGTCTCGCCGATTTCTACGTGCACAACGAGGAGCAGGTCTACAACGTGCTCCGCACCCAGGTAGATGTGGTGCTGCCTGACGGTTACGCCGTTTTGAATGCCGCCGACCCGTTGGTAGTGGAAATGGCGCCGCTGTGCGACGGCGGCGTGATTTTCTATGCGCTGACGCAGTTGTCTTCCATGGGCGAGCATTTGGCCGAAGGCGGTCGCGCCGTATTCGTACGCGACGAGCAGATCATCCTGGCGGCCGGGCTGAATGAAACCGTGCTGGTCAACCTGAACGCCATCCCCATGGTGCGCGACGGTGTTGGCGACATCATGGTCGAGAACCTGTTGGCTGCAGTTGCCACGGCATGGGCGCTGGACATTCCCATCGAGATCATCCGCGCCGGTACCGAAGGCTTCGACCTGCAGCTGGCCGGCATTATCAAGTGAACTTGCAAGACTAAAAACGAGTAGGAAACCACTTCATGGAAGTTTCTCGTATCCGGGCTTTACGCGGCCCTAACCTGTGGAGCCGCCACACCGCCATCGAAGCCGTCGTATCGTGTATCGATGCCGCGTGTTTCATCCCCGACATCCCTGCTTTCGAAGCCCGCCTGCGCGAGCGCTTCCCCGGCATCGGCCTGTTGCAGCCCGAAGGCCACGACGAACCCATTGCCATGGCCCACGCCCTGGAATGCGCTGCGCTGGATCTGCAAGCACATGCCGGTTGCCCGGTGACATTCAGTCGCACCCAGCCCACTACGGAACCAGGGATTTTCCAGGTTATCGTCGAATACAGCGAAGAACCTGTCGGTCGTCTGGCCTTCGAACTGGCTCAAGACTTGGTGCGCGCGGCACTCAACGACACGCCGTTCGATCTCGATGATGCCCTCACTCGTTTGCGCGAGTTGGATGAAGACGTGCGCCTGGGTCCCAGTACCGGTTCCATCGTGTTAGCCGCTGCTGCACGAGGCGTTCCCTATCGTCGTCTGACGGAAGGCAGCCTGGTGCAGTTTGGCTGGGGCAGCAAACAGCGCCGCATCCAGGCTGCAGAAACCGATCGTACCGGCGCCATCGCCGAGGCCATTGCGCAAGACAAGGAACTCACCAAGCAATTGCTTGATGCCGCCGGCGTGCCTGTGCCGCTCGGCAAGACGGTACGCACCACAGAAGAAGCCTGGGCGGCCGCGCTGGAAGTAGGTTTGCCCGTGGTGGTAAAACCGCAGGACGGTAATCAGGGCAAGGGCGTCACCGTCAACATCACCACGCAAGAGCAACTCAACGCCGCGTTTGCCGCCGCGGTGGAAATTAGCGACAACATCCTGGTCGAGCGCTTCCTCCCCGGCCACGATTACCGCCTGCTAGTGGTCGGCAACCAGGTCGTGGCGGCCGCCCGTCGCGATCCGCCGCTCGTCATCGGCGACGGCGAGCACACCATCCGCCAGTTGATCGACCAGGTCAACAGCGATCCGCGACGCGGTGAAGGCCATGCGACCTCGCTGACCAAGATTCGCCTTGACGACATCGCCATCGCACGCCTCGAACTGCAAGGCCTGACGCCGGACGACGTGCCGTCCAAGGGCAAGCGCGTGGTGTTGCGCAACAACGCCAATCTCAGCACTGGCGGTACCGCTACAGACGTTACCGAGGACGTACATCCGGAAATGGCGGCGCGCGCCGTGGCTGCGGCGCAAATGGCCGGACTGGATATCTGCGGCGTGGACGTGGTCTGCGACAGCGTCATTAAATCCATGGAAGAACAAGGTGGCGGCGTGGTCGAAGTCAATGCCGCACCGGGCTTGCGCATGCACTTACAGCCCTCGTTCGGCAAGGGCCGTCCGGTGGGTGAAGCCATTGTCTCCACCATGTTCGGTCCGGGCGAAGACGGCCGCATCCCCATCGTTGCGGTCGCCGGCACCAACGGCAAGACCACCACGGTACGCCTCACCTCCCACATCCTCACGCTGAGCGGCAATCGCGTGGGCATGACCAATTCCGACGGCGTCTACATCGAGAAAAAACGCATCGATACCGGCGATTGCAGCGGCCCCAAAAGCGCACGCAATGTCCTGCTGCATCCGGATGTGGATGCAGCCGTATTCGAAACGGCACGCGGCGGCATCCTGCGCGAAGGCCTGGCCTTCGACCGCTGCAATGTAGCCGTCGTCACCAATATCGGCCTGGGCGACCACCTCGGCCTGAGCTTTATCACCACGGTGGAAGACCTGGCCGTGGTCAAGCGCGTCATCGTTCAGAACGTGGCACCGGACGGCATGGCTGTACTTAACGCCATGGACCCGATGACGGCAGCCATGGCCGATGCCTGTCCGGGCAGTGTGACTTATTTCTCCATGGATCTGCACCATCCGATCGCCTATACGCACCGGGCCCAGGGCAAGCGCCTGGTCTACCTGGACGGCGATGCCATCGTGGCGGCAGAAGGCAGTTTCGAAGAGCGCATTCCGCTGGCCGACATCTACATCACGCATAACGGCGCGATTCGTTTCCAGATCGAGAACGCCATGGCCGCAACAGCGGCCGCCTGGGGTCTCAATCTTGATTGGGCGATTATTCGCGAAGGCCTCAAGACCTTCGTCAACGACGCCCAGACTGCGCCGGGCCGCTTCAACCTGTTCAACTATCGCGGCGCGACGCTCATCGCCGACTACGGTCATAACCCGGACGCCATCATCGCGCTGGTCAACGCCGTGGAGAACATGCCGGCCAAGCGTCGCTCGGTGGTCATCAGCGGCGCGGGCGACCGTCGCGACGTGGATATCCGCCATCAGACGGAAATTCTCGGCGACATATTCGACGACGTGATCCTCTACCAGGACCAATGCCAGCGCGGTCGTGCCGACGGCGAAGTGCTTGGGCTCCTACGCCAGGGGCTCGTCAATGCCAAGCGCGCCAGCCATGTGGAGGAAATCCGCGGCGAGTTTGCCGCCATCGATGCGGCTTTGGCACGGTTGAAAGAAGGCGACTTGTGTTTGATCCTGATCGACCAGATCGATGAAGCACTGGCGCATATCGCCAAGCGTGTCGCGGAGTAGCGGTATCGCTTAAAAACATAAAAAGCGTCATAAAATCAATAATAAAAAGCGCAGGCGGATCAGCTCCCCTGCGCTTTTGTTTTAGAATGTCCAGCGGGTAGGCAGCATGGTACTTGTGCGGGATTGCGCCATCAAAATCACAGGGGGAAACAACGCATGACCAAGGTTCTTAAAATCTCGGCCATCATCTTGATCGCGGGAGTACTGGCTGTCTGGTTCGGCTTGCCCGACCTGCGCGATACCTTGATCGCCCATGTAAAGCGGCTGTCTGCCCCGGCATTCGTGCTGGCCCCCAACGACATGAAACCGCAGCCTCAGGCGCAATGGCTGGAAGCCTATCGCAGCCTTGGCTACGATCTGCAATGCAACGGCAATCCTGCTCCGCAAGCGCGTGTTTCAACTGACGACGACACGGTTTGCACCGCCATCATCAAGTCGTATGACGGCATTCCAGCCGATAGCGTGGACTTCCTGTTCCATAAGGGCGAGTTGCAGCACATACGGATTGGTTTTCCCGACACATCGATGGAGGCACTGCAAGCCCACCTGAACGATGCTTTCTCGAAGTCGCGGCGGCTGGATCAACAGCCTGGTGCGGAAATATTCGGCAAAAACGTTCACGTATGGCCGGTTGCCGAGGGTGTCGTCATCATCCCGCGCACCGTGGCTCCCAACCAACCGCTCACGCTGATATGGACGTCAAAATCTTCCTTGCTGCGCGACTTGGAGGCCAAGAAAGACCGGGCAATGCAGGAATTGCAGAAACTGCGGGAAAAAGCACAGTCTGCTCCGGCTGTACCGGCCCCCGTCGTTGAAACCGCGCCCGAGGCTGAATCCGCAGCTGCGGCCTCTCCTGCCCCTTCAAAGCCGACACACAAGCATGGGAACACCCGCCATGCGACGGTATCAAATCATGGTACGTCGCCCGATGCCGACTTGAGAAAGTGCCTGGATATGCCCACGGACCGCGATGTCGCTCGCTGCGCAGCCCATTGAATGCAAGATTGAAATGACCGCCCTTCCCACTTATTTCATCTCCCACGGCGGCGGCCCCTGGCCGTGGATGGATTGGCGGCAGATGTTCGGCAATCTCGAAGCTTCGCTCAAGGACATGCCGCGACAAATCGACATGAAGCCCAAGGCGGTACTGGTGATTTCAGGCCACTGGGAATCGCGAGAATTCGCCATCATGGCAAACCCGCATCCGCCCATGGTCTACGACTACTCCGGTTTTCCGCCGCACACCTACGATGTGGTCTACCCTGCTCCTGGGGCACCGGAATTGGCGGAGCGCGTTCACAGCCTGATCGAAAAATCAGGCCTTCCGGCCCGATTGGACATGACACAAGGTTTCGATCACGGCGCCTTTGTCCCGCTCTATGTCATGTATCCCCAGGCCGATGTGCCGGTGATCCAGCTTTCACTCAAAACCGGTCTCGATCCGGCAGAGCATCTAGCCGTCGGCCGAGCACTGGCGCCGTTGCGCGAGGAAGGCGTGCTGATCGTGGGCAGCGGCTTGAGCTATCACAATCTACGTTTGATGGGGCCGGCGTCTAGAGAGCCTTCGAACCTGTTTGATGCCTGGCTGCAGCAGGCGTTATTGCATTCCGAGCCGGCAGTTCGCTCGCAAAAACTGATTGATTGGGGACAAGCGCCGGCAGCCAGGATTGCGCATCCGCGAGAAGATCATTTGCTGCCACTGATGGTGGCGCTGGGTGCCGCTGAAAATGAAACCGCCGCTATGGTCTACCACGACGAAGGATTATTCGGCGGCATGACCGCCTCCAGCTTCCGTTTCGGCGAAGCTATCCACCGGTAGCGCAGGCGATCTTCGCAACAATCAATGTTCGGCTTTCGGCGCTTGCGCTACTTCGTCCAGCTCCGACACATTCCAACCACCGCCTAATGCCTTCACCAATTGCACCGCTGCCGTCAGGCGGTTGCCCAGAATCGCCAGCGCATTCCGCTCATTAGTCAGCGCGATGGTCTGCACGTTGACCACGTTGATATAGCTCACCGTCCCGGCCTTGTACTGGTTGGTCGTGATCGCCACCGATTCCCGTGCCGCTTTCACCGCCTCGTCCTGCAAGCGTGCCTCCTCTTCCAGGATGCGCAACGAGGAAAGGTTGTCCTCGACCTCCTGGAACGCCGTCAGCACGTTTTGGCGATAATTGGCGACGTTCTCGTCGTAGGCGGCGATCGCTTGCTCGGTCTTGGCCTTGCGCAAGCCTCCGTCGAAGATGATCTGGGCCAATGACGGCCCCAAGGTCCAGAATCGGCTCGGGTAGGTCAGCCATTTGGCGAAACTGGCGCTTTGGAATCCCGCTGCTGCGCTCAAGGTCAGGTCGGGATAGAACGCGGCCTGGGCCACGCCGATCTGGGCGTTGGCAGAAGCTGCGCGGCGCTCGGCGGCGGCGATATCCGGACGGCGCTCCAGCAAGGCGGATGGCACGCCAACGGGAATGTCCGGCAGCGCCAGGTTGAACGTGACCGGTGCGATGGTGAACTCAGCCGGCGCCTTGCCGATCAGTACGGCGATGGCATGCTCCAGTTGCGCGCGCTGCACGCCCACGTCCACGGCTTGCGCCTGCGCCGATTTGAGCTGGGTTTCCGCCGTGACCACGTCGCCGCGCGCCACCACACCCACGGCGTATTGGTTCTTCGTGAGTTGCAGTGATTTCTCATAAGCGGCGACGGTATCGTCCAGCAGTTTCTTGCGTTCGTCAGCCACGCGCAGCAAGAAGTAATCCTGCGCCAATTCGGCCTGGGCGCTCAATTTGGCGGCTGCAATATCGGCTGCGCTGGCTTGCACATCGGCGTTCCCAGATTCCACCGAACGCTGGACCTTGCCCCAGATATCAGGCTCCCAGCTTGCATCCAGGCCGAGCTTGTACAGCGTGGAGGTGCGGCTGATGTTGGTGTTGGTCGAACTCGTGCCGCCGGAACGGCTACGGGTGACCGAACCGCTGCCCGATACGGTCGGGTAGGAACCCGCTCTCGCCTGCTGGGCCAGGGCGCGAGCCTGCCGGAATTGCGCCTCGGCGGCGCGGATGTTCTGGTTGGAGACTTCCACCTGCTCCGCCAGGCCATTCAATACCGGATCGTTGAAGGACTCCCACCATTTGCCGCGCGGCAGTTCGTCCTTGGGCTCGGCCGCTTTCCAGCCTTGGGCTTCCTTGAAGGTTGCAGGTGTGGCGATCTCGGGTTTGACATAGTTCGGCCCAACGGTACAGGCACCGAGCATGGCGGCGAGGCTAATGGCGAGAAATGAATGAGCGTGACGCATGCAGCAAATCCTCAATGCAGTGCCGGGGCCGAGTTCGGCTCGCCGCGGAACGTGCGGCGGAATGACCGGTTGAACCAGAGACTGAAACGGTCGAGATACAAGTAAACCACCGGCGTGGTGTAGAGCGTGAGCAACTGGCTCAACAGCAGCCCGCCGACGATGGAAATCCCCAGCGGCTGGCGCAACTCAAAGCCTTCGCCGATACCGGATGCCAGCGGCAGCGCCCCCAGCAGCGCGGCCATGGTCGTCATCATGATGGGGCGGAAACGCAGCAGGCAGGCTTCGTAGATGGCTTCCCTGGGCGAAATACCCCGGCTGCGCTCGGCGTCCACGGCAAAATCCACCATCATGATGGCGTTCTTTTTCACGATGCCGATGAGCAGGATCAAGCCGATCATCGCCATGATGTTGAGCTCGGAATTGGTCGCCTGCAACGCCAGCAGCGCGCCGACGCCGGCAGAAGGAATCGTCGAGATGATGGTGAGTGGATGGATATAGCTCTCGTACAACACGCCCAGCACGATATACACCGCCAACAAGGCAGCTGCGATCAGCCACGGCTGGTTTTTGAGCGATGCCTGGAATACCTTGGCCGTGCCCTGGAAGCCGCCGCGTATCGTGGCTGGTACACCGAGGCCGGTGAAAGCCCTGTCGATGGCCGTCGTGGCTTGGGATAGCGAGACGCCGACCGGCAGGTTGAACGAGATGGTCGATGCGGCGAATTGCCCCTGGTGATTGACCGCTAGCGGTCCGGTAGAAGACTCGAACCGAGTGATAGCAGTGAGCGGCACCTGTTGCCCGCTGGACGTGATGAGGTAGATGTCGCGCAAGGATTCCGGGCTTTGCCAGTACTGCGGCGCGACTTCCATAACCACGTAATACTGGTTGAGCGGCGCGTAGATGGTCGATACCTGGCGTTGTCCGAAGGCGCTGTTGAGCACGGTATCGATATCGCGTGCCGAAATGCCCAATCTTGCCGCTGCGTCGCGATCCAGCGTCAGACGCGTCTCGAAACCCTTGTCCTGCTGATCGGTGTTCACATCCACCAGTTGCGGCAGCTTGGACATGGCGGCCCGAATACGCGGCTCCCAAGTGCGCAATTCTTCCAGGCTGTCGCCCTGCAAGGTGTATTGGTACTGTGCATTGCCCATGCGGCCGCCCATGCGGATGTCCTGCACCGGCTGCAGGAACAGGCTAGCGCCGGGAACCCGGGATAAGGGTTTGCGCAGCCGCGCCATCACTTGATCGGAGCTTTCGTGCTGGGCGCGCTGGTTCAACGGCTTGAGCGTCACGAACATGAAACCGGTATTGCGCTGTCCGCCGCCGACGAAGCCGACAGCGTTTTCCACGGCAGGATCCTTGCGCACGATCTCGATGAATGCCGCCAGTTTCTGGCGCATGGATTGGAAAGAGCTGCCTTGGTCTGCCTGGATTCCCCCCGCCAAGCGTCCCGTATCTTGCTGTGGAAAAAATCCTTTTGGTATAGCAATATACAAGTAAATATTAAAGCCGATTGTCAATATTAGAATCAGCAAGGTAATGACGCTGTGGCGCAACACGACGTCCAATGTGCTGCGGTAGGCGGAGAGCAGCGCATCGAAACAACGCTCGGCAAAAACGCTCAACCGCCCCTGCTGTTGGGGCTCGTGGGTTTTCAGCAACCGTGCGCACATCACCGGGGTGGCCGTCAGCGAAACCAGCAAGGAGACTGCCACGGCAACCGACAGCACCACCGCAAATTCGCGCAGCAACCGCCCCACGATACCGCCCATCAGCAGCAGCGGGATAAACACCGCAACCAATGAGATGCTCATGGAAATTACGGTGAAGGCGACTTCGCGTGTGCCCTTGAGCGCCGCCTCGAAAGGCCGCATGCCGGCTTCGATGTGGCGCGAGACGTTTTCCAGCACCACGATGGCATCGTCCACCACGAATCCCGTGGCCACGGTCAGCGCCATGAGCGAGAGGTTGTCGAGGCTGTAGCCGCACAGGTACATTACGCCGAAGGTGCCGATCAGCGATACCGGCACCGCGACGCTGGGAATCAACGTGGCACGGACGTTACGCAGGAAAATGAACACCACCATGATGACAAGGCCGATGGAGATCATCAGCGTGACCTCCACGTCGTGCACCGATGCACGAATGGTGGGAGACCGGTCGCTCACCACGTCCACATTGATGGCGGCGGAGATCGAGGCGCGCAGTTGCGGCAGCGTAGCTTTTACCCGGTCTACGGTCTCGATGATGTTGGCGTTAGGCTGGCGGCGGATCTGGATCAGCACCGCCGGCTTGCCATTGGACAAGCCCTCGTTGCGCACGTCCTGCACCGAATCCGCCACCTCCGCTACGTCGGAAAGCCTCACCGCAGCACCGTTTTTATAACTGATGATCAGCGGCATGTATTCCTTGGCGGTGTGCGCCTGGTCGTTGGCGTAAATCTGCCAATGGCGATCTCCGGCCTCCAAGGTGCCCTTGGGACGATTGGCGTTGGTCGCGGCGATCGCGCTGCTGACTTGCGTAATCGGGATGCCGTATTTGCTGAGTGCCGTAGGATTGAGTTCTACCCGTACCGCCGGCAACGAGCTTCCGCCCACGCTGACCTGCCCTACCCCTTTCACCTGCGAAAGCTTCTGTGCAATGACGGTAGATGCCGCATCGTAGAGCTTGCCCTGCGGCAGGCTGTCGGAGGTGAGCGCCACTATCATGATGGGCGCATCGGCGGGGTTCACCTTGTGGTACGTCGGATTGGTGGGCAATCCGGAAGGCAGCAGTTTGCGCGCGGCGTTGATAGCGGCTTGCACGTCGCGTGCTGCGCCGTTGATGTCGCGTTCGAGGTCGAACTGCAAGGTGATGCGCGTGGAGCCTTGCGAGCTCATCGACGTCATTTCGTTGATGCCGGCAATTCGGCCCAGGGAGCGCTCAAGCGGGGTCGCTACTGCCGTCGCCATGGTTTCCGGGCTGGCGCCGGGCAGGTTGGCCTCGACGGAGATGGTCGGAAAATCGACTTGCGGCAGAGGTGCGACCGGCAGCAATCCGAACGAAACGATGCCCGCCAGGGTGATCGCCAGCGTGATGAGGCTGGTTGCGACCGGACGATGGATAAAGATCGCCGAGAAGTTCATCTCACGCCTCGACAGGCTTTCCGCGCCATTGCGCCATTCGTCGGCCCAAACTGTCGAAGGCGAGATAAATCACGGGCGTGGTGAACAAAGTCAGCACCTGGCTGACGATCAAGCCACCCACCATCGTTAATCCCAACGGATGGCGCAGCTCAGACCCCACGCCCGCACCCAACATCAACGGCAATGCTGCCAGCAAGGCGGCCATGGTGGTCATGAGAATCGGCCGCAGGCGCAGCAGACAAGCCTGGTATATCGCCTCGCGCGGCGGCAAGCCCTGATCGCGCTGCGCTTCGAGGGCGAAGTCGATCATCATGATGGCGTTCTTTTTCACGATACCGATAAGCAGGATGATGCCGATGATGCCCACGATGCCAAGGTCGTTACCCGACAGCATCAGCGCGAGCAAAGCGCCGACGCCGGCGGAGGGCAGCGTGGAGAGGATCGTCACTGGGTGGATATAGCTCTCGTACAGCACGCCCAGCACGATGTACATGGTGACGATGGCCGCGACGATGAGCAGCAGCTCGTTGGCAAGCGAGGCGCGGAACGCCGTAGCCGCGCCCTGGAAAATCAGCTGAGTGCTTTGCGGCAGGCCGAGTGCCTGCTGCGCTGCGTCGATCTCCCCGACTGCATCGCTAAGCGAAGCCCCAGGCGCAAGATTGAACGAAACATTGGCCGCCGGGAATTGCCCGAAATGGTTAACTACCAAGGGCGCCTCGCGTTCCCCGATCTTCGCCACCGAACTCAATTGCACCTGTCCGCCACTCGCAGTGGGTACATAAATGCCGTTGAGCGCCTCCAGCCCGCGCCGATGTTCCGGCCCGACTTCCAGCACCACGCGATATTGGTTTGACTGCGTGAAGATGTTGGAAATCAGCCGCTGGCCGAAGGCGTTGTAGAGCGCGTTGTCGATAGCCGCCGTGGTAATCCCCAAGCGCCCAGCCGCATCGCGGTCGATGTCGAGATAAGCTTGCAAGCCCTTGTCTTGCAAATCGCTGGCGACGTCCTGCACCTTGTTCGACTGGCGAAGCCGCTGCACCATTTTTTCCACGCTGGTCGACAGCACTTGCGGGTCGGCGTCCTCCATCACGAATTGGTACTGGCTGCGGCTAACTCGGTCCTCGATGGTCAAATCCTGGATCGGCTGGGTGTAGAGCGTAATGCCGCTCACCGAAGCTGCACGATCTTGCAGGTTGCGCATCACCGCCGCGATATCGCCGTCGCGCTGTTTCTTGGGCTTGAGGTTGATCAGCATGCGCCCGGTGTTGAGCGTGGCGTTGCTGCCGTCCACGCCGATGAAGGACGACAGGCTTTCCACGGCCGGATCTTGCAGCAGCGCCTCCGCCAAGGCCTGCTGCCGCTCTGCCATGGCCGAGAACGAGACCGAAGGATCGGCTTCGGTGATACCTTGCACAACGCCGGTATCCTGCACCGGGAAAAAGCCCTTGGGAATCGCGATATAAAGCACCACGGTCAAGGCCAGCGTGCCCAGCGCGATCAACAGCGTCAGCGGCTGATGGTCCAGCACGCGGTTGAGCAGCGAGCCGTAGGCCTTGGTCATATGCTCGATAAAATTACCCGCGGCATGATAGAACCATCCGCGCCTGGTCTCGCCTTCAGGCTTGAGCAGCCGTGCGCACATCATCGGCGTCAGGGTCAGCGAAACTACGGCCGAAATCAAGATGGCGATGGCGAGCGTGATGGCGAATTCGCGGAACAACCGCCCCACGACATCGCCCATGAACAGCAACGGAATCAGCACCGCAATCAAAGACAGCGTGAGCGAAATAATGGTGAAACCGATCTGCTTCGAGCCCTTGAGCGCTGCGTCCAGCGGCTTCTCGCCCTGCTCGATGTAGCGGGCAATGTTCTCGATCATGACCACGGCATCGTCCACCACGAAACCTGTGGCGATCGTCAGCGCCATCAGGGTGAGATTGTTGATACTGAAATCGCCCAGATACATCACGCCGAATGTGCCCATGAGCGAAATCGGCACCGCGACGCTGGGAATGAGCGTGGCCGGGATGTTGCGCAGAAACAGGAAAATCACCATCACGACGAGCGCGATGGACAACATCAGCTCGAACTGCACGTCTTTCACCGACGCACGGATGGTCGTCGTGCGGTCGGTGAGCATGATCACGTCTACCGCGCCGGGAATCGACACCTGCAACTGCGGCAAGAGTTGCTTGATGCGGTCTACCACCTCGATGACATTGGCGCCGGGCTGGCGTTGTACGTTGAGGATCACGGCCGGATCATGGTTGGCCCAGGCGCCGAGTTGCACGTTTTCGGCATCGTCCACTACGTCGGCAATATCATCCAGGCGAATCGGCGCACCGTTTCTATAGGCCACAACGATCTGCTTGTATTCGCCCGGAGACTTGAGTTGGTCGTTCGCCTCGATGGTCGAGGCGCGCATGGCACCGTCGAAGCTGCCCTTGGCCTGGTTGACGTTGGCGTTGGTGATGGAAGTACGCAGGTCTTCCAGCGAAAGGCCATACGATGCCAGCGCCTTGGGGTTGGCCTGCACGCGTACCGCAGGGCGCTGTCCGCCGCTGATGCTGACCAGGCCGACGCCGGAAAGCTGGGAAATCTTCTGGGCAATGCGGGTATCCGCCAGGTCTTCCACCTTGATGAGCGGCAGTGTTTTCGAGGTCAGCGCCAGTGTGACAATGGGCGCGTCAGCGGGATTCACCTTGCTGTAGATCGGCGGCGTCGGCAGATCGTTGGGCAGGAAATTGCCCGCGGCATTGATGGCTGCCTGCACCTGCTGCTCGGCCACGTCCAGGTTAAGCGATAGGTTGAATTGCAGCGTGATGACCGATGCCCCGCCCGAACTGCTCGAGGACATCTGCTTCAACCCCGGCATCTGGCCGAACTGGCGCTCCAGCGGTGCGGTGATGGAAGACGTCACGACATCCGGGCTGGCGCCGGGATACAACGTCGTGACTTGGATGGTCGGGTAATCGACCTCGGGCAGCGCCGACAGCGGCAGAAACTTGTATCCCATGAAGCCCGCCAGCAGGATGGCGAGCATCAACAGCGAGGTGGCGACCGGTCGGAGGATGAAAATCCGGGAGGGATTCATTGCGCGCTCCGGCGGTGTTTACCCCCTTTATTCTGGCCGCCCGGCCCGGCTTTGCCCGATGTCTCGTCTCCGGTGACCATCTTCTCCAACGGCTTCACGGGCGAGCCGTCGCGCAGCTTATCCGCGCCGTCGACCACGACGGATTCGCCCGGTTGCAAACCGCTCACGATCGCGATCATCTCGCCTTCTGCCACGCCGGTTTTCACCGGACGCATTTCCACCTTACTGGCGGGCCGGCCATCTGGCTTGGCGGCGCCGGGCTTGTTGTCTTGAGGCTTGTCATGCGGGGGTGTTGCGTTGTCCGGTGCTGCGCCATCCGGTTTTGAATGCTCTTTGCCTGGGGTTACCACGAACACAAAATCGCCGTTGCGACCTCGCTGCACGGCCGCAGAAGGAATGGTGACCGCGTTCTTCAATACATCCACGAGCATGCGGACGTTAACGAACTGGTTGGGGAATAGCGTGTTGTCGTCGTTTTTGAACTCACCACGCAGCTTGAGCGTGCCGGTGGCGGTGTCGATCTGGTTATCCAGCGTCAGTAGCGACCCTGTGGCCAGTTTATTGAGCTTAGCCTTGTCCCAGGCCTCCAGCGGGACCACACCGCCAGCCTTGAGCCGCTGCGTCACCGCCGGCAGTTGGTCTTCGGGAATGCTGAACAGCGTGGTAATCGGCTGAAGTTGGGTGATGGTGACAATGCCGCTGGCGTCCGAGGCATGGATCATGTTGCCCGGATCGACGGCACGCAAACCGACGCGACCTCCGATGGGTGCGGTAATGCGGCAATAGCTCAGTTGCAGCTTGGCGCTGTCCACCTGGCCCTGGTCCACCGCGACTGCAGCGCGTTGCTGCCGCACCAATGCTTCTTGCGTATCGACCTGCTGCTTGGCGATGGAATCCTGCGCCAGCAGCGTCTTGTAGCGCTCCAGGTCGATCTGGGCGTTTTCCAGCGCGGCTTTGTCCTTGGCCAACTGGCCGTTGGCTTGCGTCAATTGCACCTCGAAAGGCCGCGGGTCGATTTCGGCCAGCAATTCGCCAGCCTTGACCAACTGCCCTTCGCGGAAATATACCTGCATCAACTGCCCATCGACGCGGGCCTTGACCGTGACCGCATTGCGCGGCGTCACGGTGCCCAAGGCATCGAGGTAGACCTTGACGTCGCCCTGCCCCGCCTTGGCGACCAGCACCGGCGTCGGGCGCCCCTTGGCATCGAATTTACGCGATTCGCCTTGCGGCGCTACCGCATGCTGTCGATAGTAGAAAAATCCGCCGGCGACGATCCCGGCCAGCACGAGGGCGCCGACCAGGATACGAGTGCCGGATTGTTGTTCACTGGGCTTCTCGATGGGCATATGAAAGTTAGACGGGCACCTTACTTACTGCTTGGCGCGGCACCCAGAGATTTAAGGACTTTGTCGGTAATGTCGGTGCGCTTGTTGGCATAGACGATCCCGCTGTACACCACCAGATCGTAGCCTTCGGATTCGGCAATGGTGTTGATGGTCTTGTTGATGCGGTCTTGCAGGGTTGCCAACTCTTCGCTCTTGCGAATGTTGATGTCTTCGTTGAGTTCGCGCTGCTTACGTTCGAAATCGAGGCGCAGGCTGGAAGCATCCTTGCCAGCGGTTTCCTGGTCGCTGATCTGCTTCTTCAGACGGTCGAGTTCTGCCGCGCGGGGGCTGAATTCCTTTTCCAGCTTCTTGCCGACTTCTGCGGTCTGCGGCGCATTCTTCAGCAGACGGTCGACATTGACGAAGCCGACCTTCATGTCGGCAGCAGTCGCGGAAAAGACGCTCAGGGCGAGACTGGCAGCCAACAGGGTTTTCAGAAATTGGTTCAATTAAGTTCTCCTTGCAACGTTTGAAAAGTTAACCTGGGCGTGTATCCCCGGTTTGTCATCAGGTGCTTTTTTTGTATCGGTTTGTATCCGGCCAAGCATACTAAAACAAAACCTTCGAATTATGACCGTTTATGCCAGGGCAATAATTCAAATCGGATTAAATTTTTGTAAAAACCCGGCCCAACCCGCTTATTTTACAGAAGCCTTTGAGATGCCTATCATTCGGGGTGCGCCTGAGTCCTTCGGGCCGGCTTTTCGATCCAATTTCCGATCCAAACTTTAACGAATCGATTTTTCAATGCCCGAACAACAAGTAGATGTGCTGCTCGTAGGCGGCGGCGTCATGAGCGCCACGCTGGGCACGATGCTGGCACAAGTCGACCCCAGCCTTTCCATCCTCATGGCCGAGCGCCTGGACCGCGTTGCCGCAGAAAGCTCAGATGGCTGGAACAACGCAGGCACCGGCCACGCCGGCTATTGCGAGCTTAACTACACTCCGCAAGCTGCAGATGGCTCCGTTGCTATCAACCGCGCGCTGGCCATCAATGCGGCTTTCGAAACCTCGCTGCAACTCTGGTCCGGACTAGTAGAGAAACGGGTGCTGCCGGAGCCCACCAAATTCATCAATCCGGCGCCGCACCTTAGCTTGGTGTGGGGCGAAAATGACGTGGCGTTTTTACGCGAACGCCACGCCAAGCTAAGCGCCCATCATTTGTTCGCCGACATGCAATACAGCGAGGATCGCGGCCAGCTTGCCGAATGGATGCCGCTCGCCATGCAGCAGCGCGACTCGGCGCAGGCCCTGGCTGCCACGCGCGTCGCTTACGGTTCCGATGTCGATTTCGGCGCGCTGACCCGTCATTTAGTTTCTGCGCTCCAACAGCATTCCAATTTCGAACTACGGCTCAAACATGAAGTCGCGTCGCTGGATCGTCTTAAAAACGGCAAATGGCGCGTGCGACTGCGGGATCATCAAAACGGCAAGGATACGGTGGTCGAGGCCGGCTTCGTCTTCCTCGGTGCGGGTGGCGGCGCCCTGCCCTTGCTGCAAAAATCCGGCATCGCAGAAAGCCGCGGCTACGGCGGTTTCCCCGTCAGCGGGCAATGGCTGGTATGCAACCGGCCTGAAGTCGTCAGCCAGCACCATGCCAAGGTCTACGGCAAAGCACCGCTGGGCGCGCCGCCGATGTCGGTGCCGCATCTGGATACACGCATCATCGACGGCAAACCCGCGCTTCTGTTCGGCCCATTCGCAGGCTTTACTACCAAGTTCCAGAAGCGTGGTTCGTACCTGGACCTGATTTCTTCCATCAAGCCCAACAATCTTAAATCGATGTTGGGCGCGGGTTTTCACAACATGGACCTCACCCGCTACCTGATCGGCGAAGTATTCCAGTCGCATGCCGAACGTGTCGCCGCGCTGCGCAATTTCTACCCCGATGCGCGAGAAGAAGACTGGACCCTGGCCTTTGCCGGCAAGCGCGTGCAGATCATCAAGCAATGCGGCGAAAAATGGGGCAAGCTCGAATTCGGTACCGAAATCGTAGCCGCAGCGGACGGCTCGCTGGCTGCGCTGCTTGGCGCATCTCCAGGCGCATCCACCTCGGTCCCAGCCATGATCGATGTGCTGAAGCGTTGCTTCGGCAAGCGTTTCGACGAAGCGGCCTGGCGCGACAAGATGCAGGCCCTGGTGCCGTCTTACGGGCAATCGCTCGTCGAGAACGCCGATTTGCTGCATCGAGTACGACAACGCACGCTTTCAATCCTGGGATTGCAGCGTGACTAAAGCGATGCCGGCGCGGTGGCTTTCCCTGATCGCTGCCGCGCTGCTCGCCTGCGTTACCCTCGCCTGCGCCGAAGAGTCTCCCGCCCGCTGGGCCGCTACCTGGACCGCCAGTCCGCAGCCGGTTTGGGATAACAGCTATCCCACTCCCGTTCGCATTCCCGAATCCCTCAACAACAGCACCGTGCGGCAAATCGCCCGTGTCAGTCTCGGCGGTAAGCGTTGGCGCGTGGTGATTTCAAATCGTTTTGGGAAGACGCCGCTGCATCTGGGCGAAGCTCATCTCGGGCTCAGCCAGGGTGCGGGCAACCTCGTTGCCGGTTCGGATAGAAAACTCACGTTCGGCGGTAATGCCTCGATAGATATTCCGCCCGGTGCACCTGTCGTCAGTGACCCGGTCGAACTGGAGGCCCAGCCATTCTCCAATCTGGCCGTCTCCATCTACCTGCCGGACTTAACACCGCTCACCACCTTCCATTGGGATGGTCTGCAGACGGCCTATATCGCTCCCGGCAACGTCAGCGGCAATGAAATCGCCGTCTGGTCCGGCCGCAGCAAATCGCGGGTGTTCGTCAGCGAATTGTTGGTCGAGACCAGGTCGGAAACGCGTGTCATCGCAACCCTAGGTGACTCCATTACCGACGGCAATGCCACCACGCAGGACGCCAATCGCCGCTGGCCGGATTTGCTCGCGCAGCGTTTCGCCAACAAACCCGTCGCCGTGATTAACGCCGGCATTTCCGGCGCCCGCTTGCTGAAAGACCGCATGGGCACCAACGCCCTCGCCCGTTTCGATGATGACGTGTTAAGCCAGCCGGGCATCGCCAGCGTAATCGTGCTGCTGGGCATCAACGATATCGGTTGGGCGGGCAGCATCGACAAAGGGGCGGAAATACCCAAAGCGGAAGCGCTCATTGCGGCCTACCGTCAATTGATTGC
Organism: Novimethylophilus kurashikiensis; assembly: GCF_003112435.1. Lineage (GTDB taxonomy): Bacteria > Pseudomonadota > Gammaproteobacteria > Burkholderiales > Methylophilaceae > Novimethylophilus > Novimethylophilus kurashikiensis. The sequence continues at coordinate 426,779 of NZ_BDOQ01000002.1, read as the reverse complement.
TCGGGCGCATATCCACGGTGTTCGTGTTATTGGCGGCACCTTGCTGCCCTTTGAAGGTGCGGTTTATTACTCGGCGGAGAAAGAAAAGGTTCGGCAGGCGCTCAACCAGTGGATACGCACGAGCGGCGAGCTCGATGCCGTGGCAGATTTCGATGCTCTGCTGCGCGATCCGGCACATCCGGGAAAACTGCTGCCGACCTATGATGTAGGCGACCATCTGCATCCTAATGACGCAGGCAGCCAGGCGATGGCCGACGGCTTGGATCTAAAGACGCTGCTTCCCTAGAAAAGCCTAGCGACGGCTCTGTACGATAATGCTGCCGGTGGCGAGGAAAATCTCGCGCAAAAAGCACAGCAGGCCGGAAATCAGCGCCACCATGGCCGAGATAAACAGCAATGACACCGCGTTGGAAGGATCGACGCTCATTTGCGCGCCGACGAACAAGGCCGCAATGACGATACAAATCAACAGCGCCGAGCAGGTGCACAGCGTAATCGCACGGTTCACCCACTTCGAACGCCGCATCAGCACCGACATTTCCACATCGTGCGCCTGGCGCACGGCTTCCGACGCATTGTTGAGCGCCCGGTAGCGGTCCACGATGCGTGCCAGCCGGTTCGACAATACGGCCAGGATGGAGCCGACGCCCGTCAGCAGAAACACCGGCGCAACGGCCAGTTGAATCACATGGGCGACGGACGTGAGTTGCGTGACGTTTTCCACCAAATCCCCACCCGCTTAAAGCGCCGCCGCCCAATGCATGGTCGCCGCATCGAGCGCGTTCGCCGCCAGGCAGATCGGCACGAAACTCTCTGCCGTGAGCGAAGCCCCGCCGATCAACCCGCCGTCGATATCCGGCATGCGGAACAACTGCGCGGCGTTTTCCGGCTTGACGCTGCCGCCGTATAGGATGCGCACCTTGGCCGCAATTTCGGCATCGCACCGGGCAATGCGGGCGCGGATAAAGGCATGGACTTCCTGCGCCTGTTCGGGCGTCGCCGGATGCCCCGTCCCCACCGCCCAAAGCGGCTCATAAGCCAGGATGGAATTCTTCAACACGCCCGGCCCGTAGCGCCGCAAGATGGAATCCAACTGGCGCCCGACAATGAACTCCGTCCAGTCCGAATCCCGCTCCTCGCGCGTTTCGCCCATGCAAAGGATAGGCGTCATACCGGCTTCTTGCGCCGCATGGAAACGCGCCGCGGCCGTATCGTCGGTCTCGTGGAACTGCATGCGCCGCTCGGAGTGCCCGATGATGACGTAGGTGCAGCCCCAATCGGTCAGCATCGTCGGCGAGACCGCTCCCGTCACCGCCCCATCGCCTCGAGCGCATAAGTTCTGTGCCCCCCAGGCGATATTCGTGCCTTCCAGCATGTGCTGGGCCTGGCAAAGATAGGGGTACGGCACGCAGACCACATAATCCGCATCCCTGGCCTGCCCAACCCCTTTGATGACACCTTCCAGCAGCACCTTGTTGGTGGCGATGCTGCCATGCATTTTCCAATTCCCGACAACCAGCTTGCGACGCATGATAAAAATCCTCAATCGAATCGTTCGATGATAATCCTAAAGGTGGGGGGACGTCAGGGGTTGGAGGCGCATTGAGACGTCTTAGCGCTCATTGGCAAGGCGGAGAATAGAATTTTCAGAATATTTTAGAGAGAGAAGTCCAGCCCTACTAAAAGACTGAGAATGCCGTGTCAGTAGGTTCGGCTTGTGAGCCAGCATAAGGTCTGAGCTACACTTCCCGAATACTTTGTTAACTTCATTCAAATCCAATTCAGTTAACTGACCAATTGCATTTCGGTTTTATGGCGATAGCTGCCTGGGGTCGTCCCCGTCCAATCCTTAAATGCTCTATTGAAGGAGTTGACGTCCTGGAACCCAAGCAAATAGGCGATCTCGCCTTGCGCCATGGCCGGTTTACGCAGGTAATGCATGGCCAGTTGCTGTCTCGTGGCATTGAGAACATCCGTAAAACTGGTCGATTCTTCGCTCAATTGCCGTTGCAAGGTACGGGTACTTACGGCTAATTGCTTCGCAACAAAATCAATTGAATACTGTCCGGCAGGCAATCCTTCCAAAAGCACTGCCTTAACGCGATCGCTCATCCTGGCCGTCGAATCAAGCGTCGATAGCCTCTTGCGCAGGCTTCCTTCAAAAAACTCCCACATTGATTCATTGGCCGTCAGGAAAGGCCGGACGCCATCCTGTTTGGAAAAAGAGACCCTAGTGAGCTTTCCCCGTTTGGGAGCAACCCCAAAATAGTCAACATAGGCTTCAAGCTGATCGGGCAATTCCGGCAGGACTATCTCCTTGGGGATCATCCGATAACGAGTGCCCAATCTCACGAGCTGCGTGATGAAGACAAGCTCCGTAACCGCCAGGTTTCGCGGCATAAGCCCATCATCCCCATAGCACTCCAATGTGATGGATGTGCGTTCTGCCCCCACATCGACGATCAGCGTCATCGGACCGATGAGTTTCTTGAAAGAGGATAAACGCTGGAGTGCGATATTCAGGTTCGGGCTGCATAAACTGGCAAAAATCGCAGGATCAAATGCCTCGACCGAGATCGCCTTCCCAATCTTGAGAGGAAGCATTTGAGTTCCATCCACTTGCTCAAGGGCATGCCATAACTGGAAATACTGCGCTGTGCTGACGGTGGCATCCTTGCGCGAGAACAAGTCCGAAGGAAGCCCCGCCAATCGCAATACGTCATCAGGATTAACGCCAATATCGCAGATCAGCAGCCGCCAGCCAGGCTGTACCGTAAATTGAGTCACGCGTTTCAATGGTTAAGCTTTCTTTGGGCAGCAAGCCTTAGGTTCGGGAAGCTGACCATGATCGATCAATTGTTGAAACATTTCCTGCATGGAGACTTGTAATGGCCGATAGCTCATGCCAAGTTCACGAATGCTTTTTCCATTGTCTCCAACCCATGGATAGCCTACGTTTCGCGACACGAATTTCCAAGTAGTGGTTTTGTCTGCCAACGGTCCCACCAACCATATCAGCCATTTAGGAAGCGCCCTTCGCGGGACTGGATACTGACTATATTGAGGTAAAAGGGCCTGGGCAAGACCTAAAAGCGATGTGTTGTGTCCTGAAATAATGTTTCGCCCGTTGGCGTTAGGCAAATAGGCCGCGCGAAGCTGGGCTTCGGCCAAATCGCGCACGTCGATAGCCCCCACCCCAATATCCGGAAGACCGGCCTTCAGCCGCCCATTCCCCAACTGACGAACCAGGTTGAAGCTTTCCGATGCTACATGCGGAATCGTCCCGGGACCAATCACAAAGCTGGGATTGATCACCACCAAACTCCATCGAGACTGACTATTTGCAATCTCCCATGCAGCTTTCTCGGCTGCGGTTTTGGAAAACGAATAAGGCTGATGATGCAATGAGGATGTCGTATTCCAGTGTTCTTCCGTAAACACCCCATTGGGGATATTTTCACGGTCCGCCGTATCGCCATAGATGGCTGCGCAACTGCTCGTCAAAACCACGCGTTTTACCGAGGCGGTTTTATTGACAGCATCGAGAACATTTCTTGTCCCAAGCACAGCCGGGTCGACAAGATCTTTTTGCGGATCGGAAATGTTCAGCGTAAAGGGGGAAGCGGTATGAAACACGATTTCACATCCGGCCATCGCATTTTCATACGAGCCTTGATCCAGCAAATCCGCCTTGAAGAAATGAATCGAGCCCGGCGACTTGGATGCCAGGTCGTTGAGGTGCTTGATCTTGTTGGCATCGGAAGGATCACGCACAGCCGCATGCACAGTGACGCCCTCATCCAGAAGACGCTTAACAATCCATCCAGCCACATAGCCGGTGGCCCCCGTAACCAATACAGGCTTGGTTTTATCTATATCGAGCATCATGCATTTCCTCTATTAAATTCGATACCAAAAAATTGAATTTTGATTCGTACTTCACAGAGAAATTGTCTGATGAAAGGGCTTTCTTTGAACTAGCGGATGGCGCCAATGCGTATTCCAATGGCGCCAAGAGGTGCGGGGTTAGGCCCTATTGAGATTAGCCACTAGGGAAATGTACGTTGTAACAGGTTGGAGATGGCAACTATCGACCCAAAACTGACAGTCAACTTCGGACTTAAGAAAGCTCAAGTATCATGACTATGAAAAAGCTAATTAGGAATAGTCGCTTGGTTCATTGATGAAATGCGATAGGTATTTTTTCCCGAGGCTTTTGCTGAGTACATTGCCTCATCAGCCCGCCTAATTAAATCTTCCTCGGTATTAGTCTTCTCGTTGTATTGCGCAATACCGATACTGATGCCTATTGTCACTTTGTTACCATCTAACTTAAAAGGTCTGGAAATGTTCTGAATAATCTTTTTTGCCTCAGCAATGGCGTCCTCCTCACTGTTCATGCCGCTGAAGATGATGGTGAATTCATCCCCACCCAAACGCGATACGGTATCGCTTTCGCGCACGCATTCAGACAAGCGCTCTGCGACGCCGATCAATAACAAGTCGCCCACTTGATGCCCCAACGAATCATTCACGGCCTTAAAACCATCCAAATCCATGTACAGCAAGGTTAGGCCGTTCCTATTGCGGCGAGCCATGAAGATGGCCTGGCGTAAGCGGTCGTAAAACAGAGTACGGTTTGGCAGATTGGTCAGCGTATCGTAGTGAGCCATGTGTTCGATACGCTCCTGCGCCAGCCTCTGCTCGGTGATATCCTGCACAGCGCCGATACTTCGTAGCATCTGAGTTTCCTTATCGTAAGAAATCTCGCCTTTTGCCCGTAAATACTTGACCCGGCTGTCAGTCATAAGTAATCGATGTTCGATTTCCCACGGCTGATGATGAATGACGGATTCCTTGAAGGCGTTATCGACTTGAGCACGGTCATCGGGGTGAATTGCCTCCAGTACCGCTTCATAAGTGGGTTGAAATGACGTGGGATCGCGCTCGAAGATCCGATACATTTCATCTGACCAGTCCAAACGATGGGTTGTTAAATCTTCTTCCCAACTACCCAAACGGGCAACACGCTGCGCTTCCTTTAGGCGCTCCTCGCTATGTCGCAACTCGCTGGTCATGTCCTGCGCTAACTTGAGTGCGCGAGCACGGCCAGCTGCTAGCAGCCACATGACTAATGAGAGCAAAATGGTAATCAGAAAACCGCTGGTTCGAATAGTTGTGATGCGCTTGGTATCAATGGTCGCTTCAAAGTTTGACTGGGAAGTTAGCATGACCGTCCATATTTGCCCTCTGGTCTTGATCTGGCTCGTGTAATGGAATAGTGGTGCAGTAGATTGCGCTTGGTCGGGACGACTATCGTAAATCAATGTTTCGGCGTTCGGTGTCGTACCCTCATAGATCTCAAGATCGATGTTGTGAACCTGTTCGCCTAGTATGCCGGCCATCAGGTCATTCATTCGGAAGGGTGCATATACCCAACCGAGAATATTGGAGCGGCGCTCTGATACGGTTGTATGCGGTCTGCCATTGAAGTACACCGGCAGGTACATCAAAAAACCGCTTTGGACTTCTCTGTCGGTCTCTTGTACCAGTTTGACCTTGCCAGACATGATGGATCTGTCCAGGTCACGTGCCTGCTCCATTGCCGTGCGACGTATCGGTTCAGAAAACATGTCGTAGCCAAAGGCGCGCAAGTTGCGACCGGAAAACGGTTCAATGTAGATAATGGAGGTGTAAAACTCGCGCTGCCCCTGAGGGGATAGCGTGTAGTCGGGGAATCCTTGTTTCCGCACAGATGAAATATGAGCAACTAGATCATCCGGATGAACAATTAGCGACAAGCCAATCCCGAGTATGCCTGGATAGCGTCTTTCCAAATCCAGAGACGATACAAAATCATGGAACTCGTTGCGTTCGACCTGTTGGGATGCGACAAACAATCCTCTAGCACCGCGCAGAATTTGTGCATAGGCATCTAGTCGCTGTTCGATACGTAATGTTACTTCTCGACCCTGATAATCAAAATAATCCTGCTGTTTGCTATGCGTTTCTGTGACGGCAAACTGCTGGATGAAGTAGACGGCAAGAAATCCTGTAACCAAAACTAGCAGCACGGGAAGGGCAATAAGGTTGGTACTGCCCATACGTGACTTTCGTGGCTCGTTAAGCAATGCGAGCATTAGCGGAAACATCACCACTACGCCCAACGTATCGCCCAGCCACCAGGGCAACCATTGTCTTGTGAAATCGGTGGCATTGATCACACCTACGGCCCAGAGACCACTCACCGAAAGCGTAGCACTCGTTACGCACATGAGCGGAGTAAGCGACAAGAACAATAGGCTATTACGGATATTAGTTAAGGAACCTTGTTGATCAATTATTCGGCGTAAAAACCAGCCAGCCAGGGCCGCTTGCAACATGGAAGCAACGGCAACGATGAAAGCTACCTCGACATCCTGGAGTACGATCTTGTGATTGCTGGTATAGCCGACCCACTCATTAAGCGTCAGCGACCCAAGAAAAATCCATGGAAGTGTCTTTCGGCCGCCGATGAAAACAGCCGCAATCGCTATTCCGGCGGGAGGAAAAATGGGACTGGCATAGCCAGGAGGAAGCGCCAGCATCAACGCAAGCTTGCCGCTAGCGATATATGCGACAGTCAGCAGCAAGTAGGCCATGAGTGCTAGCCGCTTTTCGGAAACATACCCCTGAAAATCGGCGATGATTGCCATCTATAAAGTGCCCCCTGATGGTTGAATCGGCAAAGGGTTAAATAAACTCTTCAATATCGTCAGCCAGACATTGAGTGTTATCCCCCTGCTGTATATATCAGCTTAATAATTGCAATAACGCTGACCATCTGTCTGTAATGTTGTAACAACATATTAGCTTTTTGTGATGTAGACAAAAACTAATATGTTGTTTCGATCCCAAAATATTCAGGATGAGAGATTAGGAAATGTGTCATTTGAGCAGATGTATTAGGTGCGATATCGATCAAAATTGCATAGCGAATGAAATCGCACTGCTAATGACTACTGAGGACCGCTAATGACCGAAAGCGTACATTGAATGAGACAAATTGAAGGGCCATTAATAGCTGTTGCTGTTAGCGAACCATGCAGGTGACCAACAATGACAGAATATTTCTTCTTGCCCTAATATCATCGTATGTTGGCCGCAAATCCTACTATCGCAGCATTGACCGGTTTTCACCCTGCCACCATCAACTGGTTCGCAAGCACATTCCCTTCAGCAACCGAAGCCCAAACCCAAGCTTGGCCCCTAATCCGAGCCGACAAATCCGTCCTCGTAGCCGCCCCCACCGGCTCAGGCAAAACTCTAACCGCCTTCCTCACCGCCATCGATAAGCTAGTCCAGCAAGGCCTAGCCAATAATGGCGCTTTACCGGACGCCACTACAGTGGTCTACGTCTCCCCGCTCAAAGCCCTTTCCAACGACATCCGCATCAACCTGCAACTGCCGCTGGAAGGCATCGAGCAGGAACTGACCAAGCTTGGCCTGCCCACGGTGAATATTCGCACTGCCGTCCGCACCGGCGACACCACCGAGCAGGAACGCATCGCGATGCGCAAGAAGCCGCCGCATATTCTGGTGACGACGCCGGAGTCGCTTTACATCCTGCTGAGCTCCGATTCCGGCCGGGCCATGCTGCAAACGACGCAGAGCGTGATCGTGGATGAAATTCATGCCATGGCGGGCACAAAGCGCGGGAGCCATCTGGCGCTGAGCCTGGAGCGGCTGGAGGCTTTGTGCGGACGCAAGCTGACGCGCATCGGGCTTTCGGCGACGCAGAAACCTATCGAGACCGTGGCAAGTTTCCTCGTCGGCGATGGGCAGCCTTGCGCCATCGTCGATGTCGGCCATACGCGGGCTCGGGATTTGGCGATTGAAGTGCCGCCGCTGCCGCTGGAGGCGGTGATGGCGAACGAGACCTGGGACAAGGTTTACGACCGGCTGGCGGAGCTGGTGCAGCGGCATCGCACGACATTGGTATTCGTCAACACGCGGCGCACGGCGGAACGCGCTGCCAAGCATTTGAGCGAGCGTCTGGGCGAGGCCGCGGTAGCGGCGCATCACGGCAGCATGGCCAAGGAGCACCGGCTGGATGCCGAACAGAAGCTCAAACGCGGCGATTTGCGCGTGCTCATCGCGACCGCCTCGCTGGAGCTGGGCATCGATATCGGCGACGTCGATCTGGTGTGCCAGATTGCCTCGCCCCGCTCCATCGCGGCGTTTTTGCAGCGCGTAGGGCGTTCCGGCCATCAGGTGGGTGGCATGCCCAAGGGCCGGCTGTTCCCGACTTCGCGCGACGATCTCATCGAATGCGCGGCCTTGCTGGATGCGGTGAAGCGTGGCGAGCTGGACGAGCTGCATATCCCCGAAGCGCCGCTGGACGTGCTCGCCCAGCAGATCATCGCGGAAGTCGGCTGCCAGGAATGGAACGAGGACGCCTTGTACGACCTCTATCGCCGCGCCTGGCCTTATCGCAATCTCAAGCGCGAGCAGTTCAACGACGTGCTGCGCATGCTGGCCGAGGGTTATAGCAACCGTCAGGGGGCGCATCGCGCTTATATCCATCGCGACGTGGTGAGCAAGACTTTACGCGGACGCCGCAACGCCAAGCTTACCGCCGTGACTTCGGGCGGCACGATTCCCGAGAACGCCGATTACACCGTGATCCTGGAGCCGCAGGGGCTCAACATCGGCACGGTGAACGAAGATTTCGCGGTGGAAAGCCTCGCGGGCGACGTGTTCCAGCTCGGCAATATGTCTTACCGCATCCTCAAGGTGGAAGCCGGCCGGGTGCGCGTGGAAGACGCCCATGGCCAGCCGCCGAACATCCCCTTCTGGCTGGGCGAGGCGCCAGGGCGCAGCGATGAGCTTTCCACCGCCGTGGCGCGGCTGCGGGAGGATATCGAGCGCTGGCTGAATGAGGCTGGTGGCAACGATGCGGTAGAGCACGCCACGCGACGCTTGATGGAAACCTTGAGCCTGAGCGAAGCGGCAGCCCGGCAGATTGTGGAATATCTTTCACGTGCCCGTGGCGCGCTAGGAGCCCTGCCGACTCGGCATACGCTCATCATGGAACGCTTCTTCGACGAATCCGGCGGCACGCAGCTAGTCATTCATACGCCTTTCGGCAGCCGGATCAACCGCGCCTGGGGCTTGGCGCTGCGCAAGCGCTTCTGCCGCAGCTTCAATTTCGAGCTGCAAGGAGCAGCCACCGAAGACGCCATCATTCTCTCGCTCTCGACGAGCCATAGTTTTGTTTTAGATGACGTGTGGCGCTACCTCTCCCCAGCCTCCAGCGAGCAAGTGCTGATCCAGGCGCTGCTGGATGCGCCGCTGTTCGGCGTACGCTGGCGCTGGGCGGCGATGACGGCGCTGGCTTTGCCGCGCTATACCGGCGGACGCAAGATTTCGCCGCAAATACAGCGCATGCGCAGCGAAGACCTGCTCGCCACCGTGTTCCCCGACCAAGTGGCGTGCCTGGAAAACATCGTCGGCGAACGCGAGGTGCCGGACCATCCATTGGTCAATCAAACCGTGGACGACTGCCTGCATGAAGCCATGGATACCGAAGGCTGGCTGGCGTTGTTGAAACGCATGCAGAACGGGGAAATCCGCCTCATTGCCCGCGATCTCCCCGCGCCCTCTCCGCTTGCCGCCGAAGTGCTCACGGCCAAGCCCTACGCCTACCTGGACGATGCGCCTATCGAGGAACGCCGTACCCAAGCTGTGATGAACCGCCGTTATTCCGAGCCCGATTCCCCAGGCGATTTGGGCCAACTGGACGCCGAAGCCATTGCCAGCGTCCGCGAAGAAGCCTGGCCGCAAGCTCGCAGTGCCGATGAAATGCACGAAGCGCTGGTCGGGCTGGGATGCATCACGGCAGAGGAAACCGTAGCTAATCCCGGATGGGCCGAATGGCTGGGCGAGCTGGCAAAAAGCGGCCGGGCGACCAGGCTACAAGCCGCGCCAGACAAGGCATTGTGGGTCTCGGTCGAGCGTTTGCGTAGTTTGCAGACGATTTATCCCACAGCGGAGACCACGCCTGTGCTCGCCGTTCCCGAGGAATACAACACCGAATGGAACGAAGAAGACGCCCTGACTGAACTCATCCGCGCACGCATGACCGGTTTCGGGCCGCTCGCCGTTGCGCAAATCGCGGAGCCGCTGGGGTTGTCGTCCTCCCTCGTAGATCAAGCCCTGATGCGGCTCGAAACCCAAGGCAACGTGATGCGCGGCCGCTTCACGCCTGCCGCGACCATCGAGGAATGGTGCGAACGCCATTTGCTGGCGCGCATCCACCGCTACACCATCAAGCAACTCCGGCGCGAGATCGAGCCCGTCGAGCCCAAGGATTTCATGGGCTTTTTGCTCGACTGGCAGCACGCTTCGCCGGAAACGCGATTGGAAGGCCGCGATGCATTAGCTGAAGTATTGCATCAGTTCGAAGGCTATCAAGCCGCAGCAAGCGCCTGGGAAGCCGACCTGCTGCCGGCACGCATCAAGGATTACGAAGGCCATTGGCTGGATGAGCTGTGCCGCGCCGGAAAAATTGTCTGGACGCGCTTGAGCAAATCTTCCGGTGCCGCCACGGTAAAAGCGACGCCTATCGTGCTGCTGCCGCGCCGGGAGGCCGTTACCTGGAACAAGCTGGTAGCGCACCAATCACCGCCAGAACTCTCGCATCGGGCAAAGCTGGTTCAGCAGGCTTTGGCTGACCAAGGCGCGATGTTCTTCGACGATCTTCTGGCCGAGAGCCGCTTGCTGCGCAGCGAGTTGGAAACAGCGCTTGGCGAGCTGGTATCGGCAGGCCTGGTCAATGCCGATAGCTTTGCCGGATTGCGCGCCTTGGTCATGCCGGCCAATAAGCGCACCTCGCACCCTAGGCGTCGCCGCACCGCCCTTCTCGGCGGCATGGAAGACGCCGGACGTTGGGCGCTTTTGAAGCGGTCAGCCCCGGAGCCGCTGGACGGAAACATGCGTACAGCCATGGATACGGAGGCCTTGGAGCACGCCGCCCTGGTACTGCTGCGGCGCTACGGCGTGGTGTTCTGGCGCATGCTGGAACGCGAGGCCGACTGGCTGCCGCCGTGGCGCGATCTCTTGCGGGTGTATCACAAGCTGGAAGCCCGCGGCGACGTGCGCGGCGGCCGGTTCGTGCAAGGCATGACGGGTGAACAGTTTGCCCTGCCCGAGGCGATTCCGCTGTTGCGCGAAACGCGAAAACGCAAGTCCGAGAATAGTCTCGTCAGTCTTTCCGGCGCCGACCCGCTTAATCTCGCCGGTCTGCTTTTTCCTGGCCAGAAAATCCCAGCGCTGGCAGGCAACCGCGTACTCTACCGCGACGGCATTCCCATTGCCGCCTGGATTTCGGATAAACCGGTCAACCTGGAACACTCTGGTCAGGATCTCACGCACGAGTTACATGTTCGGCTGATTCGTGTAGGCTGAGCCAGCGCTTAAGTCAACCTCAGGCGGGCTCGAGCGTTATTTACTCACGCATCGCCGCTGGCGTTGCGATTCAATCCATAAAAGCAAGGAGTTGAATATGTTGAGGAAGTTACTGGCAGTAGCACTCTCCCTGATGCTGGCAGCAGCAAGCGGCATGGCCCTGGCAAAGCAGGGCGGCCATGGCGGCAGCGCCGGGGGCAAGTCTGAAACACACATGAGCGAACAAGGCGAAGCCAATACCAACGGACCTAACGCGGAAGATCGCGACAAAGGCCAGGAACGCGCCGCCGACCGCCAAAGCGACAAGTCCAAGGGACATCATCAAACGCATGAAAAAGGCACCCACACAAAACACATGGGTGGCGGTAAAAAACACTGATTTTCTGACGTAACTGATAACACTAGCAGCCAGCTTAGCGAGCAGGCTTCCTGATCCCCGTCCCTAGCGACGGGGATTTTTTTATTCCATCACGGGTTCAATCCATTACCAGTACCGCAGCGCCCTTCACTTCTCCTTGCCTCACGCGCGAAACCGCTTGATTGGCGTCATCGAGGCGAAATGTCTCGACCTCTGTCTTAACGCCCAGCCTGGGCGCCAATGCCAGGAACTCCTCGCCGTCACTGCGCGTGAGATTGGCGACCGACTTAACCGTCCGCTCGCCCCACAAAATGTCGTACGAAAACGCCGGAATCTCGCTCATGTGGATGCCGGCACAGACCACGGTGCCGCCTTTGGCGGTGTGGCGTAGTGCTTCCGGGACCAATGCACCCACCGGCGCAAACAAGATGGCGGCATCGAGGGCTTGCGGCGGCGCGGCATTCGAATCTCCGGCCCAGGCAGCGCCCAATTGACGGGCGAAACTCTGCCCTTCCAAGTCACCCGGCTTGGTAAAGGCGTAAACCTCGCGCCCTTGGGCCTTCGCCACTTGGGCAATGATGTGGGCCGCAGCACCGAAACCGTAGATGCCGAGCTTTTCCGCTTCACCGGCGGCGACGAGCGAGCGGTAGCCGATCAAGCCGGCGCAAAGCAATGGCGCGGCTTCTGCATCGGTGTATTCATCAGGCAATGCGAGGCAATAATCCTGGTTCGCGACGGTAAATTGCGCATATCCCCCGTTCAATGTGTAGCCGGTAAAACGCGGCGTGTCGCACAAGTTTTCGCGACCGGAAGTGCAATAACGGCAATGCCCGCAAGTACGGCCCAGCCACGGCACGCCGACGCGCTGGCCAACCGCGAAACGTTGCACGTTCTTTCCCTTCGCAACAACCCGCCCGACAATTTCATGGCCCAGGACGAGGGGCAAGGTTGGGCCAGGCAAATCGCCGTCAATGACGTGCAAATCCGTTCGACACACGCCGCAGGCGGCGATTTTCAGCAGCACTTCGTCATCACCGGGTTCCGGACGCGGTAAATCGACTTCACGCAATGCTTGTCCCGCGGCCTCCAGCACCATGGCTCTCATTGGTTGCTCCCGTGTTTTCAATATCTTTATGGTACGACCATTTCCGCATTCTGGATTTGACTCACCCTTACATTTATTTACCCGATCAACCATTGACGATCCAGGCATTCATACATAAACTAAACCGTACAGTTTAGTTATGAGGTTGCCATGCGCACCAAAAGCGAAACACGACGTCAGGCCATCCTGGATGCCGCCCGTGCAGTATTCGAGGAACAAGGCTTCGAACAAGCCACGATGGATGCCATTGCCGGGCGCATGGGTTGTTCAAAGGCCACGTTGTACAACTACTTCGATTCCAAGGAGACCTTGTTCATGGCCTTGATGCAGCAGGCCGCGGGCGAACAGGTCAAGAGCGTGTTTCCCATGCTGCATCCTGGCTTCGAGGGTGACACCTTGCCGGAAGAAGTCACCGAGGTGCTGGCTGTGCTGGATCCGGCCGCCGACCTCCCCGCCACGTTAAAAACCTTTGCAGAGCGTGCCCTCAGTACTTTTTATACGCCCTCCATGCTCGCCACACGCCGCATGCTGATCGCAGCCTCCAATAAGCCGGAAGTCGGTCGGGACATTTATCAATGCGGTCATGGCCGCGTCATCCCCATCGTGCAGGGGTTTTTTGCCCAGGCTATCCAGGCCGGAAAATTGCGACAGGCCGATCCGCACATCGTAGAAGCGCACTGGCGTGCCCTGGTCAACGCCGAAGTGCTCGATCCAGGCCTGCACAACGTTTGCCCGGAACTCACGCCGGCCATCATCGAACAAATAGCGGCACGCGCAGTCGAGGCTTTCCTGCGCATTTACGGACTGGAACAACCGGGAATGGAGCATTAAGCATGAGTCTCCGACTTCGAATGATTTCCCTGCTGACCATGGCTGCACTGCCAACCGCTTGCAGTCTGGTGCCGGCGTATCAAGCTCCAACTCCAGCTACGCCACAGCATTGGCAAGCTGCCCTGCCCCATGCCGGCAATACGGCCGACCTCGTCCACTGGTGGAGCCAGTTCGACGACGCGACCTTGACCGACTTGCTGCAAGCGGCCGAACACGACCATCCCAGCCTGGAGAAAGCCGCCGCAGCTATCCGCGAGGCCCGCGCCGCCATTACCAGCAGCAAGGCTGCCGGTTTGCCCGCATTGACCGGAAATGCTTCGGATATCCGCAATTCCTCCAACAGCCTGCAACACACGCCGGCAGCCACAACCCGCTCCGCAGCATTGGATGCAAGCTGGGAAATCGATATTTTCGGTGCCGTGCGCTACGCCACCGAATCCGCCCAGGCCAAGGCTGAAGCGCGAGAAGGCGATTGGCACAACGCCCGCGTCTCGTTGGCAGCAGAAGTCGCGACAGATTACGTAAGCTATCGCGCTTGCCAGCAGCAGGTTGCGGCGTATCAGGCTGAACTGGTTTCGCAGCAGGCCACGGTACGATTGACCGAAACCCTGACCAATGCAGGCTTCAATGCCCCTGCCGATGCCAATCTGGCACGCGCCACGCTAGCCTCGACCTCTGCGACGCTGACGGCCCAGCAGGAAAGCTGCGATCTCACCGTGAAATCTCTGGTGGCACTGACAGGCCTGGATGAGACCGCTTTGAGGGCAAAGCTGAATAGCGGCAAAGCCGATATCCCTGCACCTGCAGGTTTTGCCGTCACCGACCTGCCCGCAGCCCAAATCAGCCAGCGGCCGGATGTCAGCATCGCAGAACGAACCCTGGCTGCCGCCTATGCCGATATCGGTAGCGCCGAAGCCGACCGCTACCCGCGTTTGTCGCTGCTGGGCACGATTACCGCAACGGCCACAGGCGGCGCTTCGGCAACCACTTGGTCGTTCGGTCCATCACTGACCGCGCCCTTGTTCGATGCCGGAAAGCGTCGCGCCAATGCCGAGGCGGCACGCGCTCGGTACGACCAAGCGCTCGCCACTTACAAGCAAACGGTGCGAAGCGCGGTGGAAGAAACCGAGCAAGCCTTGGTGCGGCTTGAAAGTGCCAGCCAACGCGAACAGGACGCTCGCACCGCCGCCGCCAACTATCGTGCTTATCTCACTGCCTCCGAGCAACTATGGAAATCCGGCGGGATGAACCTGCTTGATCTGGAAACTGCACGTCGCTCCGCGATTTCGGCCGACCTCAACGTCATTACCCTGAAACGCGACCAGGTGAACGACTGGATCGCGCTGTACAAGGCCTTCGGCGGCGATTGGCAAGCCGTGCCAGCCCCTACTACAACAGGTACAACAAGCTCTTCCAAGGAAGCGAAGCAACAATGAAAACCCAGTACAAGATCATCCTCGTCGCCGTTGTCGCGGCCTTGGCCGTGGGCGGCAAGATTTTGCTCAGCCACAAGCAGGCGCCGGCACCGGTTTCCAACGTGCGCCCGGCCAGCTTGAGCGTTACTGCTGTAACCCCATTGAGAGTGCTATGGCCGCAAACCGTACCGGCGCAAGGTGCGATTGCGGCCTGGCAGGAAAGCATCGTCAGCACTGAGATCGGCGGTTTGCGCATCGCGCAGGTACTGGTCGACGTCGGCAGCCAGGTCAAACGCGGGCAAGAGCTTGCCACCTTGTCCCAGGAAAGCGTGACGGCCAATGTGCACAAACAGGAAGCCGCCGTTGCTCAGGCCAAGGCCAGCCTCGCCCAAGCCAAATCCGATGCAGAACGGGCTCGCGTCGTGAGCAGCAGCGGCGCTTTGTCGGAGCAGAAAATCCAGGAATACCTGATCGCCGAGGAAACCGCTCAGGCTAACCTGGCTTCAGCCCAGGCCGCGCTGGAAAGCGCCCGGATCGACCTCAATCGCACACATATCCTGGCGCCGGACGATGGCGTGATTTCGTCCCGCACCGCATCGGTAGGCACGGTGGTTAACGCAGGCACGGAGTTGTTCAAGATGGTGCGGCAGAACCGCCTGGAATGGCGTGCCGAAGTGGCTGCGCCGCAGTTGGGCGGCGTGCAGGCCGGCCAGAAAGCCGTGGTAATGCTACCGCAAGGCGGCGAAGTCTCAGGCAAGGTGCGCATGGTGGCGCCGACCTTGAGCGCAGATACGCGAACCGCCCTGGTCTATGTCGATCTGCCCCACGGCAGCCCGGCCAAGGCAGGCATGTATGCCGAAGGTCGTCTCGAACTCGGCCAGCGCGAGGCACTCACGCTGCCGATTTCGGCCGTGGTACTGCGCGACGGCATGAACTACGTATTCGAGATCGGTCAGGGGGACCTCATCGACCAACGCCAGGTGAAAACCAGACGGCGCGAAGGCGACCGCGTGGAAATCGTTAGTGGCTTGTCGCCGCAAGCTCGCGTGGCGGCCACTGGCGGCGCCTTTCTCAACCAGGGCGACCGCGTGAACGTAGTACCGGACCAGTTGCAGAACGCTAAGCAGTAAGGACCATTCTTCATGAATTTTTCCGCGCTTTCCATCCGCCATCCCGTCCCGGCGCTGCTCTTGTTCGCCATGCTGTGCGTGCTGGGCCTGCTGGGCTTGCGCGCCCTGCCCATCCAGAATTTCCCCGATATCACCTTCCCTACCGTGACGGTCAGCGCCACGCTGGAAGGCGCGGCACCCAGCCAGCTGGAAACCGACGTCGCCCGCAAGATCGAGGACAAGCTCGCCAGCCTGGGCCAGGTGAAGCACGTGCAAACTGTGATTACCGATGGCTCGGTCAATATCAACATCACTTTTGAAATTGAGAAAGACAGCAACGAGGCGCTCAACGACGTGCGCAACGCGGTGGACAGCGTGCGACCAGAACTTCCCGCCGACATGAATCCGCCGGTGGTTTCGCGCGTCACCACGACCGGCAGCGCGATCCTTACCTACGTGGTGCAGGGCGACGGCATGGACGAGCAGGAGCTCTCGTGGTTCATCGACAACGACATCGCCCGCGCCATGCTGGCGGTGAAAGGCGTGGGCAGCGTCACCCGCATCGGCGGCGTGAGTCGCGAGGTGCAGGTCGATCTCGACCCGGCACTCATGAACGGTTTAGGCGTGACGGTCTCCGATGTCTCAAACGCGCTCAAGGGCATGCAAAAAGACGCTTCCGGCGGACGCGGCGATATCGGCGGCAACGTGCAATCGATGCGCACCTTGGGCGCGGTTGGCTCGCCGGCTGAAATCGCTGCCATTAGTGTGCCTTTAAGCAGCGGAAAGTCCGTGCGGCTGGACCAGGTCGCCCACATCAAGGACGGTATCGCCGAGCGCGCCAGTTATGCCCGGCTCGACGGCAAACCGGTAATCGCATTCAACATCACCCGCATCAAGGGTGCCAGCGAGGTCAGCACGGCCAGCGGCGTGCGCGAGGCGATTGCCAGGTTTTCGCAAGAACATCCGACCGTCAAGATCGACGAAGCCTTCAATGGCGTGAATGCCATCGAAGACAACTACATCGGGTCGATGCACCTCTTGTACGAAGGCGCGCTGCTGGCCGTGTTGGTGGTGTGGTGGTTCCTGCGCGATATCCGGGCGACGCTGGTCTCGGCCACGGCGCTGCCGCTATCCATGATTCCCACCTTCGCCGCCATGCATTACCTCGGCTTCAGCCTCAACGTGCTGACGCTGTTGGCGATGGCCTTGGTGGTGGGGATTCTGGTGGACGATGCGATCGTGGAAATCGAAAACATCGTGCGCCATTTGCGCATGGGCAAGACACCTTTCCAGGCCGCGATGGAGGCCGCAGACGAGATCGGCCTCGCGGTGATCGCCACGACTTTTACGCTGGTCGCGGTGTTCCTGCCCACGGCCTTCATGGCGGGCGTGCCGGGGCAGTTTTTCAAGCCGTTCGGCATGACGGCAGCGATTGCGGTATTGATGTCACTGCTTGTCGCCCGCCTGCTGACGCCGATGATGGCGGCTTACCTGCTCAAGCCGCACGAGGTGGATACCTCCGACAGCCGCATCATGACGATGTATCTGAAAGTCGTGCATTTCTGCCTGACGCATCGCAAGACGACGATGGCCGCAGCGGTGGCGTTCTTTATCGGTTCCATCGCGTTGATCCCGCTACTGCCGACCGGCTTTGTGCCTGCCGCCGACATCGACCAAACGCAGGTTTCGCTGGAAATGCAACCGGGCACCAATCTCGACGAAACGCTGAAAGTCTCTGAACTGGCCGTGAACAAGCTGAAAGATATCCCGGAGATCACCCGCACTTTCATTGCCGCCGGTACCGCCAAGGCGGCCGACGGCATCATGACCACCACGACCAGCGATACGCGCAAGGCGACCCTCAACGTCATCCTCAAGCCGCGCAGCGACCGTAGCCGCAAACAGTCGGAAGTGGAAAAAGACATCCGGAAGGCGTTGGCAGACCTGCCCGGCGCTCGGGTGGTCGTGGGTGGGGCCGGAGCTGGCGACGAACTGCTGGAAATCACCCTGACCAGCGACGACGCCCGAGCATTGGACGACACCGTGCGAAAGGTAGCGCAGGAAGTGCGCGGCATCCCCGGCCTCGGCAATATCACCTCCAGCGCGGGTCTTCCCCGTCCCGAGGTGCAGATTCGCCCCGATTACGCCAGGGCAGCCGAACTGGGCGTGACTTCCGTCGATATCGCCACCGTTGTGCGCGCGGCTACTAACGGCGATTTCAGCACGGCCATGCCCAAGCTTAACCTGCCGCAGCGTCAGGTGCCGATCCGGGTGCGGTTGCAACGCTCGGTGCGCGAGGATATCGACGCCATTGCACAACTGAGGGTCCCCGGCCGCAACGGCCCGGTGCCGATATCGGCGATTGCCACGATCGGCATGGGCAACGACGCCAGCGAAATCGACCGTCTCGACCGCCAACGCAACATCACCCTCAAAGTCGAGTTGAACGGCCATGCCATGGGCGAGATACAGCGCCAGGTCGCCAAACTGCCGACCTTGCAAAAACTGCCGCCGCAAGTACATCGGCAGACCACAGGCAGCGCCGAGCGCCAGGGCGAGTTGTTCGCCAGTTTCGGCACCGCCATGCTCATCGGCGTGCTTTGTATCTACTGTGTGCTGGTCTTGCTGTTCCACGATTTCATGCAGCCCGCCACCGTGCTCGCCGCCCTGCCGCTGTCCATGGGCGGTGCTTTCCTCGCACTGCTGGTCACCGGAAAAAGCTTCTCCTTCCCTGCGGTGATCGGACTGCTCATGCTTATGGGCGTGGTCACCAAGAACTCGATCCTGCTCGTGGAATACGCCATCCTGGCGCGCCATCGCGGCGCCAGCCGGTTCGACGCGCTGCTCGACGCCTGCCACAAGCGCGCCCGCCCCATCGTCATGACCACCATCGCCATGGGCGCCGGCATGCTGCCCACCGCCATGGGCTTGGGTGCCGAACCCAGCTTCCGCTCCCCGATGGCCATCGCCCTGATCGGCGGCCTCCTGACCTCGACCATGCTCAGCCTGTTGGTGGTGCCGGTGGTGTTTACCTACGTGGACGATGTGCTGCGATGGGTAAAAAGCTGGCTGCCGAAGCCGCATGGGCATGAGGAAGAAATGGCAGGCGCCCCGCAAACATAAATAAAGCTAAGGGGATTTTAGTGACGACCAAATGTCTATATTGTCGTCACTATTCCCTTTGCCGGCACCCATCCGCGATGTCAAAAAACACCCGCCCCACCTCCATCATCGGTGTAGAAAACGGCTTCGGGGCCGGGAATCCGGCATGTAAGGACGGGCCTCGGGTGTTAAAGGCGCTGGGCATGCTGGGCGGCATCGGGGATGCTGAACATGTGCTGCGATGGGATGAGGAAATCAGTCTCGGCGACCATCCCCAGGACAAAATCCGGGCGGTCGCGCGCATCGCCGCCGAACTAGCCGAACTCACTTATCGTCATCTGATGGAAGGCGACCGCCCGCTGGTACTCGGCGGCGACCATTCCTGTGCCATCGGCACCTGGTCGGGCGTGAAGCGTTACCTCGGTCATTCGGCACGGCTGGGCCTGATCTGGATCGACGCTCACATGGACAGCCACACCTTTGCGACCAGCCCAACGCACAACATTCACGGCATGCCGCTCGCCTGCCTGCTGGGTGAAGGCGAGCCTTGTTTCACCCGCATTGCGGTGCCCGAACATAAACTGCGTCCGGAGGATGTATGCCTCATCGGCGTTCGTAGCTACGAGAGCGAGGAAGCGGCTTTTCTCCGGCAACAGGGCGTCCGGGTGTATTTGATGGAGGAAGTCCAGCAACGCGGCATGCAGGCGGTGTTCGACGAAGCACGCAAGCATGTATGTGCCGCGACGCAGGGCTACGGCATCAGCCTGGATATTGATGCTATCGACCCTTTGAGCGCTCCTGGGGTGGGTACGCCGGTTTCAGGCGGATTACGACTCAACGAGGTGGTGGCGGCCTTGAGCGAGGTGCATGACGATGAAAAACTGCTGGCGCTGGAGATCGTCGAATACAACCCCTGGCTGGACCGCCATTTCATTACGGCACACAGCATCCGGCAGCTCTGCCGCGCCATCGTCACGGCCTGAACATTACAGGCGTAAAAAAGCCTCTTGCCGTGACAGCAAGAGGCTTTTCCATTTCCGGCAAGAGGCCGGGCAATCGTGTATTACTTGGCGGACAAGCAATCCTTCATGAACTTCTTGCGGTCGTCGCCCTTCAATGCCTTGCTGGTCGCATCGGCGTTGCAGGTCTTCATCTTGTTTTGCTGGGAGTTGCCGGCTTCTTCCTTCTTGGCGGACAGGCAGTCCTTCATGAATGCCTTGCGTTCGTCGCCCTTGAGCGCCTTCTTGCCGGCATCGGCGTTGCAGGTCTTCATCTTGTCTTGTTGAGTGCCGGCGTAAACGGGCGCTGCGGCAACACAGGCCAGGGCCAACACAGCTAGCAATTTCTTCATCTTCGATCTCCTCTCATGCTATTGAATTGTGGGACTGCTCTGTCATCCTAAGCCGATAACATTACACCAAGCTTACAGGAAGGGTTAAGGATTCATCCACAAAACTCGTGGATGATGCTGTGGAAAACTTACTTAAGCGCTTGAGCGGATATAGGAAAAAAGAACAGGCAAAAAATTGCACAGCCTGCGCATGAAGCCGCAGGCTGTGCACCGGGATTAATGGTGTTCTTTTTCGGAATCGAAACTGACCGAACGTTCGGCTTTCTTGTCCGGCTCGGACACCGGCACGATGACGAAACGGAAGCCCTTGGTGTGCTCGGCCAGGTCTTCGTTCAAGTCCACCTTGACCGGGAAACGTACGTCCTTGCCAGCCACAACCGTGACCGGGTTGGTCACTGTGTCGATCTTGATGGCGCTCTCGGGCACGCCGTCGGCCTTGATCAGGTAGGACTCGTCCTTCTGCGTCTTGTTGACGATATGGACGTCGTAGCGATTGCGCACGGTTTCATCGGAAAGCTTGACGTAGAGCGGCTGGCGCACCTGGAAAATACGTACCTCGTAATCGGTACGCGAGGTGTAGATATAGACCAGCATGCCCACCATCAAACCCAGCGCGCCCAGATAGCCCAACACCTTGAGGCGCATGAAGTTGAGGTGCGGCTTGCCAGGTTTTTCCTGGTTGAGATTACCCTCGGAATCGTAGCGAATCAGCCCGCGCTCCCAGCCCAGCGAATCCATGATGGTATTGCAGGCGTCGATGCACAGCCCGCAGGAGATGCACTGGTACTGCAAGCCTTTGCGGATATCCACGCCCGTGGGACACACCTGGACGCAGAAGCCGCAATCCACGCAATCGCCATGACCTTTCTCGTGGCGCTCCTCCAGCGTCTTGGCACCCGCCTTGGGGGCAAGACGACCGGCACTGCCCTCCCCGCGCTTGGCGTTATAGCTCGGCACCAGGGTGTCGGTTTCGTACATCACGCTCTGGAAACGGGCGTAAGGACACATGTAGATGCAAACCTGCTCGCGGGCCAGGGCACCGGCGATAAAGGTGCTGACGGTGAGTGCAGCGACCGAGAAATAGGCCGTGGAGACTGAATCGCCCGAGAAAAAGCGGAACAGGAATTCCGGCGTGTGGTTGAAATAAGCCACGAAGGTAAAGCCGGTCCAGAACGAGAGCAGCAGCATGAGGAAGCGCGCGCCGCCCACCTTAAGGATTTTCTCTATATTCCACGGCTGCTTGGCGAGCTTCATGCGGGCCGGACGCTCGCCCTGGATGATGTGCTCGATGAGCATGAAGGCGTCGGTCCAAAGCGTCTGGAAGCAGAAATAGCCGCACCAGGCCCGACCGACCAATCCGGTGGCGAAAAACAGGAAAGTCGCTGCGATGAACAGCAGCAGCGACAACATGAAGATATCCTGCGGGTAGACCACAATGTCGAAGATGAAGAAACGGCGCGATACCAGGTCGAACAAAATCGCCTGATGCGAGCCGCTATGGCGTTGCCAGGGAATCCACGGCAGCAGGAAATAAATGCTGTAAGCGAGCAGTAAAATCCCCGTCTTGAAGTTGCGAAACCTGCCTTTGACCGTACGCGTATAGATCGGAATGCGCTTTTGGTACAACAGCGGCTCGTTGTCGTCTTCGACCGTGGTATTCGTCATGACTGCCCCCTCGGTAATTTACAAAATATAGAACTCATTTTATATCAATCGATACTAATACAGGAGGCAATTGTCTGACTTTGTTCGATGCAGCAACCCCGCGCCCTCCTTCAATCGAGACGCTCGATCCCCATGGCTCGGAGCACGTATTTTTCGAAGATCGGTTCGGGCGAGCCGGATTTCATTTTGTACATGAAATATTTCTCGAACGCGATCTTTGCATAGTGCACCCACTTGCCCTTGCGCATCCAGTTGGCGTTGCGCGGCGGAATCTGCGGCAGCGCCACGAAAGCGGCGCCGCTATCGCCCATGTCCGCGAGGCAAATGGCGTTCCACGAGCCCTTGGCAGTGCCTTTTTCTCCCGCGATATCGGCGCAAATGTTGTCGACGATGGCCGTCACCATGGTCTCGATCATGTAGCCGGTCTTGGGTGCTCCGGTCGGCACCGGTGTCGCTTCCACGGGCGGAATCGCCACGCACACGCCGGCTGCAAAAATATTGGGATATTTGGGGCTGCGCTGATGCTCGTCGATCAGCACGAATCCGCGCGGGTTGCATAGCCCTTCCACCTTGGCCACGGCATCCACGCCCTTGAACGACGGCAGCATCATGGAGAATTTGTAGGGCAGTTCGTGTTCCTTGACCGGATTGCCCGCCATGTCCACTTCGGTCGCGAACATCTTGCCCGGCTCTACTTTGGTCACGCGGGCATTGGTGATCCACTTGATGTCGTTGTTGCGGAATTCCGACTCCATCATGCCCTTGGAATCGCCCACGCCGCCCAGCCCGAGATGGCCGATGTACGGCTCGCTGGTGACGTAGGTAATGGGCACTTTCTTGCGCAAACGACGCTTGCGCAAATCGCGGTTGAGGATAAAGGTGAATTCGTAGGCCGGGCCGAAGCAACTGGCGCCGGGCATGGCACCGATGATGACGGGACCGGGGTCGTCAAGGAAACGCTGGTAAGCCTCCCAGGTATGTTCGGCGTGGTCTACCGAGCAGATGGACTGGGTAAAGCCGTCGGTAGGACCGGCTCCGGGCACTTCTTCGAAAGCCAGCCGCGGCCCGGTCGTGATGACCAGGTAGTCGTAATGCAGGGCATCGCCGTTGGCAAGATGCACTGTATTGGCCTCGGCCTCGATACGCGACACCGGGCTGCCGATGAACCCGATGCCTTTTTTCTCCAGGAATGGCCGTACCGGAAAAGTGATTTTCTCGCGCTTGGTCCAGCCTACCGCCACCCAGGGATTGGACGGCACGAACTGGAAATAATCCACGGCGCTCACCACGGTCACCTGATGTTGTGCCCCCAGCTTGGCCTTGAGTTCATACGCTGCAGGCATGCCACCGATGCCCGCTCCCAACACTACGATATGTGCCACAGCAGTTCTCCTCTTGGTTAAACGGCTGGCTCAGGCCAAGCTCTTGTTGTTTTAGAATTTTTTTAATACATCATCACGCTTTAATACTTTTCCGCCTCCGCAAGCACGGCGTTGACTTCAGTCAGCTGCTTCTCGCCCAGCTCGCCCGCGCTGGCCGCCAGGCTGAGGTAGGAAAGCAGCAGCTGGTACTTGGCGCGGTTGAGCTCCTTGCGTGTTTCGGCGGCTTCCTGCACGGCGTTGAGCACGTCCAGCGTGGTGCGGTCGCCGACTTCCTTGCCGAGTCCGGTAGCGTCCAGCCGGGTTTGTGCCGATTGCAAGGCTTGCTCCAGCGCCTTGATGCGGGCTTGTCCTACGTTGACGCCGTTCCAGGCGGTCCGTGCCGCTTGTGCCGCACGGATGCGGACGGCCTCGGACTCCTGGCGCGACTGTTCTGCCAGTGCCATGGCTTCGCTGTATTTGGCGTCGCGAAGGCCGCCGGTAAAGAGCGGAATGGTGAGTTGCATGCCGACGCTGACCGCATGATTGATCAGGCCGGAATCCGCGCCGCCGCCGAGGCCGCGCAGTTCCTCGCCTCCGGCCTGGGCGACCAGGTTGAGCACCGGCGCATGGGCGTTGCGGTGTTTTTCGATTTCGTCGGTGGCGATGCCCTGGCGGATTTCCTGCATTTGCAGCGCCAGGCTGCTGCGCTTGGCGCGTTCTACACAGTCATTAAGATCCCCGGCATTAAAGCGTTGCAGGTCGGCCGCTTCGGGCAAGCGTGAAAGCTGCCCGTTCAAACCGCTGATATCCGCCAATGCCGCCTGTGCCAATTGCAGGTTGCTCTCGGCCTCCAGCTTTTGCGAATCCAGCGCATCGGCACGAGCCTGGGCCTCGCGCACGTCGATCACCGCTACGTCGCCTTCCTTGAAGCGCTCTTTCGCGCTATCCAGGGCTTCGTTCACGGCCCGGCTCTGCCGCTGGATGGCATCCAGTGCATCTTCTGCCAGCAGCACGTCGAGATAAGCCTTGGCGACGCGCAGCATGAGCTGTTGTTCTTCCGCCGAATACTGCACCTCGGCGAGTTGCGCCTGCTTGGCGAGCTGGCGTTGCGTGGTGCTGCGTTCGGCGTCGAGCACGGATTGGGTCAGGGTAACGTTCAAGCGCACGTCCACGCCCAGATCGGTCTTGGTGGTAAACGAGGCGCTGTCCGCCGCGCCCATGCCGGGGGCCGAAAATTGCGCGTGGTTGATCTTGTTGTAGCTGTTGATGCCGCCCGCCCCGGCCTGCAAGCTCACTTGAGGCAAGCCCAGCGCCCTGGCCTGCGCGGTTTTGCTGTGTCCCACGTCGACACCGGCCCGCGCCGCGCCGAAAACAGGGTCGACGTTGCGCGCGGCGTTCCACGATTCCAGCAGGTCGACAGCCTGCGCCTGGCCAGCCAGGGCCAACAGCGCTGCCGCGACCCAGCCGTGAAGGGGTTTGGCGTTCATCTTCTCAACAACCGCCCTTGACGCCCAGCTTGCGCAAAAGACTTTCCATCAGGCACCAGTTGGTAAAGCCGCTTTGCAGCAGGTTGGCGCCGATGAAGGCGGTAAACCACAGCCAGGCGCGGCTCACGAACAGCGGGCTTTCGGGCACGCCCAGCAAGAGGCTTAGCAGGATCAGCGTGCCGGCGATGATGCGTACGGTTTTCCAGGAAGTCATGGATATTCTCCTTAAGCGAATTGGCGTCGATAAGCGACGAAATACAGCAAGGGGATCACGACCAGCGTGAGCAGGGTCGAGACCAGGATGCCGAAGATGAGCGAAATGGCGAGGCCGTTGAAAATCGGGTCGTCCAGGATGAACAGCGCGCCCAGCATGGCCGACAGCGCCGTCAGCAAAATGGGCTGGGCACGGGTGATGGCCGAATTGACCACGGCCTCCTTGAACGGCTTACCCTGCGCGACCTCCAGGTTGATGAAATCGACAAGCAGGATGGAGTTGCGAACGATGATGCCGGCCAGCGCGATCATGCCGATCATCGAAGTCGCGGTGAATTGCGCGCCCAATAAGGCGTGGCCCGGCATGACGCCGATGATGGTGAGCGGAATCGGCGCCATGATGATGAGCGGCGTGAGATAGGAACCGAACTGCGCCACGACCAGCAAATAAATCAGGATGAGGCCGACGCCGTAGGCCGCGCCCATGTCGCGGAAGGTTTCGTAGGTCACCTGCCATTCGCCGTCCCACTTGATGGCGAAATTGCGCTGGCTGTCGCCCGGCTGGCGGATGAAGTATTCGCCCAGCACACCGCCGCCGGGGATTTCCAGTTTACCCAGCGCCGAGCGCATGCCGAACATGCCGTAGAGCGGGCTATCCACGTGCCCTGCCATATCGCCGACGACATAGCTCACCGGCAGCAAATCCTTGTGATAAATCGGCTGCTCGCGGGTATCGGCAACTGGCTGCACCAACTCGCGCACCGGCACCAATTGACCGTTGACGGCACGCACCGGCAGGGACAGCAAGGCTTCCGCATTGCCCATACTGGAGGCCGGTAGGCGCAGCCGGGTCGGCGCCGGGTATTTGCTGGCGTCGTGCAGATAGGTCACATCCTCGCCGCCGAGTCCGGCTCTGAGGGTAGCCACAATATCGGCCTGCGCCACGCCGAGCAGCGCGGCCTTCTTGCGGTCCACGACCAATTCCAGCTTGGGGGCGTTCGCGATCGGGCTTTCGTCGGTATCGACGATGCCATTCGTAGTGTCGAAAACTTGATGAATGCGATGGGCCAAAGCATTGCGATGGGCGTCGTCCGGCCCGTACACCTCGGCCACGATGGGCGATAGCACGGGCGGTCCGGGCGGCACTTCCACCACCTTGACCTTGGCGCCGAGCTGGGCGGCTATTTTCTGCAACTCCGGTCGCACGCGGCTTGCGATGCCGTGGCTTTGCTCGCTGCGGTGGTGCTTATCCACAAGGTTAACCTGGATGTCGCCCACCTCGCCGCCGCTGCGCAGGTAATACTGGCGCACCAGGCCGTTGAAATTGATGGGCGCGGACAAGCCGACGTAAGCCTGATAATTAGTCACTTCCGGCACGGTCATGAGATACGCCGTCATGGCGTGCAGCACGCTGGCCGTCTTTTCGGGCGGCGTGCCGGCCGGCATATCGACCACCACCTGGAATTCCGACTTGTTGTCGAACGGCAGCATCTTGAGCACGACCAGCTTGAATACCGGCAGGACCAGCGACACGGCGATCAGCGCTACGACCAGCAGTCCCAGCTTGAACCGGTTGGCAGCACCTCGCCTGTCGTCGAGGAATGGCGCGAACAGCTGCGAGATGACTGGTGCCACCTTGGCGACCGGCTCCGCGGCATGCGCCGTACGGCGGAGCCACAGGCGCGACAGCCACGGCGTGACGATAAAGGCCACGGCGAGCGAGATCACCATGCCCATGCTGGCGTTGATCGGGATCGGGCTCATGTAGGGGCCCATCAACCCCGATACGAAGGCCATGGGTAGCAGTGCGGCGATCACGGTCAGCGTGGCGAGGATGGTCGGGCCGCCGACTTCATCCACCGCCGCGGGAATGATTTCACGCAGAGCGGCTTCGGGATGGAGTTTCATGTGGCGATGGATGTTCTCGACCACCACGATGGCGTCGTCCACCAGGATGCCGATAGAGAAAATCAGCGCGAAAAGCGACACCCGGTTGATGGTGAAGCCCCAAGCCCAGGAGGCGAACAGCGTGGCCGTGAGCGTCAGAATGACCGCCGTGCCGACGATAGCCGCCTCGCGCCGGCCCAAGGCCAGTAAGACCAGCAGGATCACTGCCGAGGTGGCGAAGATTAACTTTTGGATGAGTTTTGTGGCCTTGTCGTTGGCGGTCTCGCCGTAGTTGCGCGTGATTTGCAGGCTGATATCGCCGGGGATGAGCACGTTGCG
Source organism: Novimethylophilus kurashikiensis (assembly GCF_003112435.1). Lineage (GTDB taxonomy): Bacteria > Pseudomonadota > Gammaproteobacteria > Burkholderiales > Methylophilaceae > Novimethylophilus > Novimethylophilus kurashikiensis. The sequence goes on along the minus strand of NZ_BDOQ01000002.1, from coordinate 399,108 downwards.
CAGTTGTTCGATCTGCTGAATGACGTCGTCGGCGACTGCGACTGCGTTCTGCCCCGGCTTCTTGGTCACGCTCAAGGTAACAGCCGGGTATTCGTGGCTCGACTTGCCGTCGCCGTACCAGACATATTTCTCTGCCGGCGGAGGACCGTCGCGAACCGCTGCCACGTCCTGCAGAAACACCGGGCGGCCGTCATGCACGCCGATCACCAGTTCCGCCACGTCGTCGGCGCTGACGAGGTAGTGCCCCGCCTCAACGCTGATGCTGCGGTTGGTGTTGACGGTTTCGCCCAGAGGGGCACCGGCATTGGCCGATTGCAGCGCACGCCGCACGTCGCCGACTGTCACGCCCGCCGCATTCATGCGATTGGGGTCGAGATCGATATTGACCGCCCTGCCCGGGCCGCCCAGCGTCTGCACCTCGCGCGTGCCTTCGATGTGCTTGATCTCAGCCTCCAGCGCATGCGCCACGCGTTCGAGTTCGAAGGCGCCCTGCTGCTGGTTTTTGGCAATCAGCGTGACGGTAATAATCGGTACGTCGTCGATGCCCTTGGGCTTGACGATGGGGTCGCCCACGCCTAGGTTTTTCGGCAGCCAATCGGCGTTGGATTGAATGGTGTTGTAGAGCCGCACAAGGGCTTCGGTGCGCGGCACGCCCACCTTGAACTGCACCGTCACCACGGCCATACCGGGGCGGGAAACGGAAGTCACATGCTCGATATCGGCGATCTCCGCCAGCACCTGCTCGGCGGGTACCGCCACCATTTGTTCGACGTCCTTGGCCGATGCGCCGGGAAACGGGATCAGCACGTTGGCCATGGTGACATTGATTTGCGGCTCTTCCTCGCGCGGCGTCACGAACATGGCGAACAGGCCGAGTAGCAAGGCAACCAGCGCGATCAGCGGGGTAATGCGGGCCTCGAGGAAAAATCCGGCAATCCGGCCGGCAATACCGAGACGGGGTGGCGTCATGGCTGCACCGCCTTGGCGGCCGCGATAGGATCAAGCGCCACTTGTTCGCCTGCCTCGACGCCGGCCAGGACTTCCATTCGATCTCCTAGCTGGCGGCCGAGGCGCACTTGCCGCAGCTGCGGCCGGCCCTGCTTGTCCACCACGTAGACGGCATTCAATTCGCTGCGGCGGAGCACGGCCGAAGCCGGAATAGAGAGCTTGCCGTCGGCATCGGACTCCGTCATCGGCAGCGCGGCGCGGCTGAACATACCCGGCTTGAGGCCGGAAACCGTTCCGGGCAAGCCGATGCGCACTTGCACCACATGGCTCACGGCATCGGCCATGGGCAGCACCGTGAGCTCTCGGCTCGCCATCCTGCCTTGCACCGCGCCCGGGATTTCGACCTGGATATCCGCTTGCTGCTTGAGCTTGGCCACGACACTCTGCGGCACATTGGCGACGACGCGCATGGCGCGGGGTTCGTACATGGCGATCAAGGGTTTGTCGGGCATCGCCATGTTACCCACCTCGGTCATGACTTCGGCGATGACGCCGGAATACGGCGCATAGATCGCATGGAGCCCGGTTTGCACGCTGGCCATGCCGCTTTGGGCCGTCTGGGCTTGTGTTTGGGCCTGTGCCGCCTTGAAATCGGCTTCGGCACGCTCCAGTGCGGCCTGGCTGATGTACTGTTTATCGTAAAGACGCTGCTTGCGTTCGTATTCCTTGCGTGCCGCGGCCAGCTGGGCTTGGGCCGCTACGACCTGGGCCTGGTTGGTCGCGACCTGCTGTGCTGCGAGGCGCGTGTCGATGCGGGCCAGCAGCTGGCCGGCCTTGACCGTATCGCCGGCCTTGACCGTGAGCGCTGTCACACTGCCCGTGACTTGTGCCGCGATCAGGCTGCTCTTCACGGCTTCCACCACGCCTTCGGCCGTATAAGTTCCGTTGCTGCCGGATGACGCAACCGGCGCCGTTGCCAACGGTGCTGCAATGGCCGAGCTAACGGCCAGCAAGAGGCTGAATATCTGAATTAATGTTTTCATACGATGAGTGCATCTCATATCAGCGTTTGTTAATTAACTGTATTACTAATTGGTTATATGGTCAATAAATAAATTCTGATATCATTCAAACTCTCGTGAAAACCTTTGGTGAAACCATGACCAAAATGGACGACCGCGCGTTGACCTACGTAGCGGACTATTTCAAGGCACTCGCCGAACCCACCCGGCTCAAGCTGTTGAACGCGCTGCGCGACGGTGAAATGAACGTGGGCGACTTAACGGGCGCCACCGGCTGCACGCAAGCCAACGTTTCCAAGCATCTTTCCATGCTGTCGAAAATCGGCCTGGTCAAGCGCGACAGCCGGGGCAACAACGTGTTCTACCGCATCGCAGACCCCAGCATTTACGACCTGTGCGACCTCGTATGCGGACAGATCGGCCAGAAAATGGCCTCCGAAGCCGACATTCAAATGTTATTTACCGCACCGAAGCGTTAAGATGCGCACTGCGTTCTGGCAGCGAGCCATTTCCAGCCTCAAGAATCGGACATCGCTCAAGCGCGATATCGCGGTGCTGCTCGTCGTGAAACTCATCTTGATGGTCGGGATTTGGGCGCTGTGGTTCTCACACCCCATGCCCAAGGACGCAAGCGCGGAAAATACCGCCCGAATGTTGCTGAACAAGAAATAAGGAGCCTTCATGCTGCCCTCCCCCGAGGTCGTCGACCTCTCCCGCCTGCAATTCGGGGCGACTGCGCTGTATCACTTTTTGTTCGTGCCGCTGACGCTCGGCCTGTCGTGGATCCTGGTCATTATGGAATCCGTCTACGTCATGACCGGCAAGCAGGTCTACAAGGACATGACCAAGTTCTGGGGCAAGCTGTTCGGCATCAACTTCGCCATGGGCGTGACCACCGGCATCACCATGGAATTCCAGTTCGGCACCAACTGGGCCTATTACTCGCACTATGTGGGCGACATTTTCGGCGCGCCGCTCGCCATCGAAGGCCTGATGGCGTTCTTCCTCGAATCGACCTTCGTGGGCCTGTTCTTCTTCGGCTGGGACAAGCTTTCCAAGGAAAAACACCTGCTGACGACGTTTTTGGTCGCGCTCGGCTCCAATCTTTCTGCCATGTGGATTTTGATCGCCAACGGCTGGATGCAGAACCCGGTGGGAGCGGCGTTCAACATGGAAACCATGCGCATGGAAATGACGGATTTCGCCGCGCTATTGTTCAACCCGGTGGCGCAGGTCAAGTTCGTGCATACGGTGGCCGCAGGCTATGTGACGGCCTCGATGTTCGTGCTGGGGATTTCGAGCTGGTATCTGCTCAAGAAACGCGATATCGGCTTTGCGCTGCGCTCCATCGCCGTGGCCTCGGGCTTCGGCCTGGCGTCCGTGCTGTCGGTCATTATTCTCGGCGACGAATCGGGCTACACCACGGGCGAAGTGCAAAAGGTGAAGCTCGCCGCCATCGAAGCGGAATGGCACACCGAACCGCCGCCAGCGGCGTTCACGCTGATCGGCCTGCCCAACCAGGAGGAGGAGCGCACCGATTACGCGGTAAAGATTCCTTTTGCGCTGGGCCTGATCGCGACGCGTTCCATCGATGAGCCGGTCACCGGCTTGAGCGATATTCGCAAGGAAAACGAGCAGCGCATCCGCGACGGCATGCTGGCTTACGGCGCGCTGGTCAAGCTCAAGCCGGGCGACCGCACTGCCCAGGCCGCGTTCGACCAGTACAAGACGCACCTGGGCTATGGGCTGTTGCTCAAGAAATACACGCCCAACGTCACCGACGCCACCGAAGCGCAGATCCAGCAAGCCGCCAAGGACACCATTCCGCGCGTATTCCCGCTGTTCTGGACCTTCCGCATGATGGTGGGCCTGGGCTTCCTGTTCCTGTTCATTTTCGCGAGTGCGTTCTACTTCACTATCCGCCGCAAGATCGACCAGCAGACCTGGCTGCTGAAACTGGCCGTGTTCGCGATACCGCTACCCTGGCTGGCGGCCGAACTGGGCTGGTTCGTGGCGGAGTACGGACGCCAGCCGTGGACGATCTCGGGCATCCTACCAACCCAACTATCCAGCTCGTCGCTGTCCACCGGCGACCTGAAATTCAGCCTCGCGGGCTTCATCGGCTTCTATACGCTGCTGCTCGTCACCGAGCTTTACCTGATGTTCAAGTATGCGCGCCTCGGGCCGTCCAGCTTGCACACCGGCAAATACCACTTCGAGCAGGCCGCCTGAGGAGAACGTCATGACATTCGACTATGAAACCCTGAAACTGGCCTGGTGGGCGTTCATCGGCGTGCTGCTGATCGGCTTCGCCATCACCGACGGCTTCGATATGGGCGTGACCGCCTGGCTGCCCTTTCTGGGCAAGACCGACGACGAGCGCCGCATCATCATCAACAGCGTGGGCGCCACCTGGGAAGGCAACCAGACCTGGCTGATCACCGCGGGCGGTGCCATTTTCGCCGCCTGGCCGTTCGTCTATGCGGCGGCGTTTTCCGGACTGTATGTCGCGCTGTTGCTGGTGTTGTTCGCGTTGTTTTTCCGTCCGGTCGGTTTCGACTATCGCAGCAAGCTTGCCAGCCCGATCTGGCGCAATACCTGGGATTGGGGCTTGTTCGTGGGCGGCGCAGTGCCTGCGCTGGTGTTCGGCGTGGCGTTCGGCAATCTGCTGCAAGGTTTGCCTTTCCACTTCGACGACACGCTGCGTGCCTTCTACACCGGCAGCTTCTGGGCGCTGCTCAATCCATTCGCGCTGTTGTGCGGCGTCGTGAGCCTGTCCATGCTGATGATGCACGGCGGGATTTACCTGCAATTGAAGACGGACGGCGTGGTGCAGCAACGCGCCCGGCGCGCCACCTTGCTGGCCGGAATGGTCTGCGCCGCGAGCTTTGCACTGGCCGGGGTTTGGCTGTCGGTTGGCATCGAGGGGTATCGCATCGTGTCGATGCCTGACGCTAACAGCGTATTCAATCCTTTAGCCAAGACGGTGGAGAAAGCCGCCGGCGCGTGGCTGGGCAATTACCGCAGCCAACCTTTGACATTGATTGCACCCGCGCTGGGCTTCCTGGGCATTGCCTTCGCCTTGCAACTGGCCCGCATCGGGCGCCAGATTCCGGCCTTCGTATTCAGTTCGCTCGCACTGGCCGGCATCATCCTCACCGCCGGCGTTTCCATGTTCCCCTTCATCATGCCTTCGGCGACCGATCCCAATAGCAGTTTGACCGTGTGGGACGCGGTTTCCAGCAAGAAAACCCTGGGGATCATGTTCATCGTCACCGTGGTCTTCCTGCCGATCATCTTGCTCTACACCTCCTGGGTGTATCGCGTGCTACGGGGCAAGATCACGGAAAAAACCATCCAAGACAACACGCACACCGCTTACTAGGAGCCTTTCATGTGGTATTTCACCTGGATTCTCGGCGTCGGACTCGCACTTGCTTTCGGCATCATCAACGTGATGTGGCTGGAAGCGGACATGCCCGAGGAATAAGCTAGGGCGTGTTCACACTAAATTCACGTATGCGTTGTTTCAGGAAAGCGATGGATGCAAGGCGTGGAGCGCAGCGAATGGTTATTCCATTCGCAAGCTTTGCAACGCAGCAGACGCACTTTCCTGAAACAACCCTCCGGGACGGGGGCCGTTTGAGCGCCCTCCTTTGTCGCAAGCCGCTTGTTGTGAGCGGCACAACCACGCGTCTTGCTTCGCGGATGGCATCTCAAACCGCCCCCGTCGCATTCGCGAATTTAGTGTGAACACGCCCTAGTCGACGCCGTATTGCCGCGTCAGGTAATCGACGATCAGTACGGCGTCCTCGTCGCTGATGGGCGCACCCATGACATTCCGCATCTTGTTCACGGTCGCCGCCCATTTTTCCTTTTTCATGAACGGCGAATTGATCTGGATCATGTCCAGGCTGTGACACATAACGCAATTCGCCATCACCTGCTCCCGCCCGATGCCGGGCTTGAGTTCAATCTGATCTTCCTCCGCCCAGGCCGTACCGGATACTGCAACGGCCAACAGTCCCATCCAAACAGTCTTCTTGGTCATGATTAAACCACCTCCACGGTGATGCGCTGCACGGCGTTGTTATGATAACCGGCGGGATTGAACTGCGGTTCCAACGGTTGGGTATGGCCGGCGTTATTGGTCGCTCGCACCGATAGGCTGTGCGTCCCCGCCGCTTCGGGTTTCCAGGCAAAGGTCCATTGCCGGAACGAGTAGCGGCCGTGGTCGGTACCGAGCTGAGCAAGCTGCCATTGCCGCCCGCCGTCCTGCGACACTTCGACGCGAGCGATGCCATTGCCGCTATCCCAGGCAATGCCCTGCGCCGTGACCGTCTCTCCTCGGGCTAACTTTTGGCCGTCCTTGAGGTTGACGATCAAGGTGTTGACGACCAACTCCGTGACCGGCGTTGTGGCATCACCCTCCTTTTCTTGCGAGGTAAAACGCACACCGGGGAACATATCCCTGGGGATGCGGTAGGCCGGGCTCATCCAGAACGACTTGGCAGGCCGGGTCAGGGCCGCGATAGAAACGACTTTCTTCACCCAATAGGTCGCCGCCCAACCTGGCACGACCATCCGCACCGGTCCGCCGTTGAGATGAGGCAAGGGTGCGCCGTTCATTTCGTAGGCGATCAACGTGTCTTCGTGCAAAGCCTTGTCCAGCGGCAGGCTTTTGACGAAATCGGGTGTTTTTTCATAAGCCGGGGTATCGGCGCCGTTGAATTCGATCTCGACGGTTTTTGCATCGAGGCCGATCCGCGCCAGCACGTCCTTGAGCCGCACGCCTTTCCATACCGCATTGCCCATGGCGCCCTTTTCCCACTGCACGCCGGGCACGTGGGGATTGGAAAGACCGCGACGATTGCCTGCACATTGGCAAACAGCTGTGATTTCAGCCGCCTCGAATTCGTACTTGAGCTGATCTAATGTTAGCGTCATTCCCTGCCGGACGCCCTCCCCGCCAATATCCAGACGCCATGCACGATCCTCGATCTCCGGAATCTGGCTCAAATGCCAGCGCACGAAAAAGGCATCATTGGGGGTGATCACGCTGGAAAAATACTCGATGGGCGTTTCATAATTGATCGGCCGGTAAGTGCGTTTGATCAGCGGTCGCTTGCCAGGGAGGCTTTCCAGCAGGGAGGCAGCGATGGTACCGGCAGGCAGTTCGGTGGCAGCAACCCAACGCGGCACAAGGCTTGCACCGGCACCTACCAGCAACAAATCGGCGGCGCCTTTCAAAAACTTTCTTCTCGTTAGCATGATTCTCCTCTTTGAGTTCTCGTTATATAGCTCGCGCGGCACTGGCAGTCAGGTAGGCTCCCATCAAGAGCACGAACAACCCGAACACCAGCTTAAGCGTATGTCCGTTCAGCTGGTTTGCGATACTGGCCCCCAGCCATCCGCCCACTAGCACCCCGGCCGCGACGATGCCGGCGACCTTGAGATCGACGTTGCCGCTGCGGTAGTACTCCGTCACGGCAGCTAGTCCCACCGGGGGCAGCAGGATCGCCAGGCTGGTTCCCACGGCGGCGTGCTGGCTGAACTTGGCCCAGTACATCAAGGCGGGAACGATGAGAATGCCGCCGCCGATACCGAAGATGCCCGACGAAACGCCGGCACCCAGGCCGATCACGAGCAGTATCAGGAGATAAGGTGTTGTCATGTCAGGCATCCTTTTCAAGTTAACAGCCGAGGCCGGTGCTTTTCGTGATGGACTACGCCCATCGTTCGAGGCCCACGATTCATCATGGGACAGCACTTTAAAACTCGGAAAACTACTTATCAAACGAATACTTTTTGTGATATCTATCGATTAATTCGATATAGAGACTTCCACCATGCGACTAACGCTTCGGCAACTCCAGATATTCACCGCTATCGCACGCAGCGGCAGCACCACGGCCGCCGCAGAGCAGATCAGCTTGTCGCAATCCGCCGTGAGTGCCGCCGTCAAGGAACTGGAGCAAAGCCTCGGCCTGGAGTTGTTCGACCGCGTGGGAAAACGCCTGCTGCTGAACGACCACGGGCGCGCGATCCTGCCGCAAGCCATGGATCTGCTGAGCAACGCGGAGAGCCTGGAACTGCTGTGCCACGGCAACGCCCCTTGCCAGCTGCGAATCGGTGCCAGTCTGACTATCGGTAATTATTTGCTGCCCGATTTGCTGGCCGATTTCTTGCGCAATCAGGGCTTCGACATCCATGAAACGACCCCGCCGCTTAAGGTCGTGGTGGCGAGCACGAGCGATATTGCCGGCCGGGTGGAAAACTACGATGTGGATATCGGACTGGTGGAAGGCTTGTGCAATCGCCCGACGATCCGGAGCGAAGCCTGGCTGGACGACGAGTTGGTCATCGTTGCGGCCCCCGACCATCCCGTCATCGAGGCCGCAAAAGATGGACGCATCCCGCTCGAACGTCTGGCCCAAGCCAACTGGCTGTTGCGCGAAACCGGTTCAGGTACGCGAGAAGCGCTGGAACAAAGGCTGCTGCCCAAGCTGGGACATATCAAGAGCACACTGGAATTCAACGACCACGAAGCCATCAAGCACGCCGCCATGGCCGGGCTCGGCATCGCTTGCCTATCGCGCTGGGCAGTCAAGGACAGGCTCGTCAACGGCCAGCTGTTGGAACTGAATACCGAACTGGGGCGATTGCAGCGACAGTTCAACATCCTGTTGCAGCAGCACAAGCACATCACGCCGGGCATGCGGAAATTCCTGGATTTCCTGCAACGCCCTTCACCGCAAGCTTAGGCTCGCCAGCCGACATTAGCCCACAAGTTGGACAGATAGACTGGTGGTTTTACTCCAGGTGAGCCCCAATGGCGCTTTCGCAGTATGACGTCCTTATCGTTGGCGGCGGTCCGTCCGGATTGACCACGGCGCTTTATCTAGCGCGGTTTCGGCGCAACGTCCTAGTCGTCGACGACGGAAACAGCCGTGCCGTCAAAATCCCGCGTTCGCACAACATGCCCGGCTATCCCGAAGGCGTAATGGGGGCCGAACTGGTCGCGGCAATACGCAAGCAGGCGGCGCATTACGGGGTCGGCTTCCAAAGCGGTCGTATCGTTTCCCAACGCAAGACCGAGCAGGGATTTAGTGCTGAATTGCAAAGCGGGGAAGAAATTGCTGCACGCGAGCTGGTGCTGGCGACCGGGGCCAGCGACATCGAACCGCCCATGCCCTACTTCATGGACGCGGTGCGCTGCGGAGCCTTGCGTTATTGCCCGGTATGCGACGGATACGAGGTGATTGGACAAATGGTGGGCGTGTTGACCGATAACGCCCACGGCATCAGGGAAGCCCTTTACCTGCGCAATTTCACCCACCGCCTGAAGCTGTTCTTCACCCAGCCTTTTGATTTAAGCGCAGAACACCGACTCGCCTTGCAGGAGGCCGGTATCGAAATCGTCGAACATCCGGTAGACAGCATTCGCCAATGGAACGGCGACGTGGTGCTACGTTGCGGGGAAAATGAAAGCCGCTGCGATTCGGTCTACAGCGCGCTGGGGATGCGAGTACATTCGGAATTGGCCCAGGATGCGGACCTGGATGACGACGGTTATATTCAAACCGACGCACACCAGATGACCAACATCGAGGGGCTTTATGCTGTCGGGGATGTGTCGCAAGGACTCAACCAGATCAGCGTTGCGATAGGTAACGGGGCCAAGGCCGCCGCTTCCATTCATTTGGCGCTTGGACGCGCCTGGAAATAACTTCAGTGACTACAGCTTCTGCTACTTGCGAGGATTACAGGCATTCCATGTAATCGGCGTATTCAGCGGGACGCCAGTGCGCATTGAACTGCTTCATCTTTTGTTCCCACTCGAAATCGCTCTTGCATTCCTCGTGCAGCAAACCGTCCGCGATCATGCCGTGGCAATACTTGCAGCTGTTCTTGTGGGCCAGCGGTGCAGCGTACTTATGGCTACTACGGGTCGAACTATAAACTTCTGAATCTGAAGACATCAATCTCATCCTTTTGTTGGGTTTTTAATCTTGTGCAATTAACGGCAACATCTTAATAAAGTTGAATGAAGGTTTTATTAAGATTTCCATTAATGAATAAGCAAGATACGCTCCAATGCTTACTCGAATCTTTCAATGCAATCGCTATGAAACTAAATCCATTGAATTTTTTCATAGGATTGGTGCATGTGACCATGCCAATGCAAAACAGTTCTGGACGGCAATCAACCAGGATTTGTGCAGACACAAGCAGTCGGTGCACCGTTTCGATTCGTTTTCATGGAGCCTAGCGGTATGTCACGCAATGATATTTCGACCACAGCCACGTCAAAATCCCTGTCCCTGCTGCTATTGGTCCTGGCCGTAGCGCTGGTAGCGGCAACGGCCGCTACCGGTATTCATTTCCAGCCGGGGGATTGGTACGAAGCCCTGCAAAAGCCGGCTTGGACGCCGCCCAATAGCGTGTTTCCGCCGGTGTGGAGCTTGCTATACCTGATGATTGCGATTGTTGGATGGCGTGTATTCAGAAGTCGTGACAGTACTGCGATCTGTCTTTGGCTGGCGCAGCTGATGGCGAACGGACTATGGTCGTGGCTGTTCTTCGGCTTGCACCAGCTACCGTGGGCGCTGACCGATATCCTGATCATAGCCGGACTGGTCGGCGCCCTTGTGCAACATTGCTGGAACGTGGACAGATGGGTTTCATTCCTGTTGCTGCCCTACCTGTTATGGGTGCTCTATGCAGCCTCGTTGAATGGGGCCATCCTGCTGCTGAATTGATGCCCTAGCGCATGGCCGCCAGCAAATCCTCGCGGAACTGTTCTAGGTCTTCCACGTCGACGCCGAAATGGACGAGCGCACGTTGATACATCTCATCACCGACTTCCACATCGACATGCGATTCGGAAGTATTGATGATGTACTCGGCGATATGGGCAATGGCGACCAGGGATGTTGCGCCGCTTGAAATGATTGTTTCGGGCAGGTCGTAGACCTCGGGATCGTGGTGGAAACGAATCGCCTGCCCGACGACGGCTGGCAACCCCCATCCGCGCGTGAGCAAATAACCGATGACCGGATGCGTGCACGGATAGAAATCGTTTTCCGCCGTGTATAGCAGTTGGCCGGTTTCGCGGCATCGGTTCAGCAACTGCTCGTAATCGGAAAAACGCTTCATCATGAGCGGGATGCCGATATCGTGGAACAAGGCATAGGTATAGGCGATATCGGGCGAGACGCCGTATTGCCGCTTAGCAATCATGCCCGCCGCCGTCGCCAATGCGGCCGTTCTATCCCAAAACTCCTCGATGAAGCTGGGCGCAATCTTGTGCATGCTGTTGCGAAGCGCGGCAGCAATCACCACGCATACCACATTGCGCATGCCCAGCCTTTCCAACGCAGTACGGATATTGGAAATTGCTACCCCTGCCCGGAACAAGGGGGAATTGGCCAGTTTCAGGGTGGCGGCGGCCAGGGAAACATCGCTGGAAATCCACTTCGAGATTTTCTGAATATCCGGCGATTCGCGCTGGGATTCCTTCAGAACTTCGGTCACGATCGTCGGGCAAGCCGGGATATCAATCGTATTGACCACGGATTCGATATCCTGGTCGCTCAGCTCTCGAGGATGAAATGTCCCCTGATTGATCGAGTGCATATTCAAAATCAAGTCATCTCACTGGAAATCAATTAAAATATATCTGCAATACGGTTTCAGTTTTATCACTTTACTCTAATATTAGGTCGTCCGTAAGTGGTGGACTACATAAGATTTGAGGAATTGGGCGGCTTTCGGGCATTGACAGCGATTTGAATTCCGCCAATAATTAATTCAGGATGGTTTGGTCCTTTTATTTGACCGCACAAAGGAAAACATCATGACCATGGAATACCTTGATACCGAACAGGAATCCCCTCTTGAGGAAGACGAGGTCGTCGTGCATCCTGCCGTCGAAAACATCCTGACGTTCTGGTCGGACGAATCCAGGCAAGCTGCCGAGGTCGCAGAGCGCTTCAAAGGCATAACCTCGCAAAATCAAAACGCGTCTAGCCACTAAATACTGCATTCATTAAACAAAAGAGCCCGGTCTAAATCCGGGCTCTTTTGTTTTACACGTCAAGATTTTCTATCCGCAATACCGCTACCAGCAATTTCTTCAGTAAACCGGTTTCAATAAGCTGTGCTGCTCGCTTAATTTGCCTCGACCGTCATATCCTGCCAACGCTCCCTCCCCGCCCTGATTACGTCGCGCAATCCCAGCGGCACGACGACCAGAAAGCTGACCATCCAAATGACCAGCCACATGTGGAAAGCCCCGCCGAACAATTTTTTCAGCTCGTTGGTATAGGTCAGAATCACTAGCACCGCACCGATCAGCCCGTAAAACCGATAGCCGCCGAACCGAATGTAGTTACGGATGATGGGATTGGGATGATGCGCGCTGGACGCATAAACGAGGATGGAACCGGCGATCCAGATCAACAGCAACGGAAAGATTGGCATCAGCGTGATCGCGATCATCGATAGGATGTTAAATCGCTGTGCGGTTTTCCGTTGCGACTCGGCCGTCAAAATACGCGTTTCCATAACTTGCTCCTGTAATGAGTACTTGGATTTCAAAAGGCTTTCGATGCGTTGAGACGAATGATGTTGTCCGCCTGGCTGAGCGCCTCGCTTAGCTCTCGCTCGTAGACTGACGTCCGATTCGATTCAGTGTCAGTGTTTACAGCGGAGGCCAGCAAATGGGGCTGCCGATTGTTTTCCGAATGTTGGATTTCCACAGTAACCGACATCCCGGGCCGTAGCGGATGTGCCGTCAATTCCTTGGAATCGATGCTGATACGGACCGGCACGCGCTCGACGATATGGATGTAATTGCCGGTGGAATTGTCTGGAGGGAACAGGCTGAACGTGCTACCGCCGGCAGGTTCAATCCCTAGCACCTTACCGTGGTACGTCACTTCCTGGTCGTAGATATGAGCGGTAATCAGTGCATCCTGCCCGGGAGAGACGTTTTTCATGTCCGTCTCCTTGATATTGGCGGTGACCCATAAATCCTTGAGCGGTACAACATTCATGAGCAACTGGCCGGGCGTCAGGTTTTGGCCAGTTTGGACGCGCCGATTGGCCACATAGCCGCTGACAGGAGATCGCAACGTGGTTCGGTGGCATTGGATGTAGCTCGCGACGTATTCGGCCTTTTCCTTCAATACCCACGGATTGTTTTGCACCGTGGTATTGGCGACCAGCGCGCGCGACTTGCCTGTTTTTGCCTCTGCCGCGAGGATTTGCTGATCCAGGATGGCGAGGTCGGCCACGGCATCCGCCACCTTCTGACCGGCGATGGCACCCTCCGCTTCTGCTTGGCGATAGCGCGCGAGATCGTCGGCGATCTTGGCCCTCTGCGCCTTGAGGCTGGCCAATTCGGCTTCGGTTTGCTGCACTTCGGAAAACTGGCTGCGCGTCTTGCGCACAGCCTCAGCCAGGTTGGCGGCGGATTTTTCCAGTTGCTCCGTCATCAGGTGCAATTCCTGGCTGAGCAAGGGCTGGCCTGCTTCCACGTACATCGAATTATCGACGTTCACCTTGACCACGATTCCCGGCACAAGCGCCTGGACGGGAATGATGTTGCCCATCACGTAGGCGTCGTCGCACACTACATGCGGCCGCAAGAACAAATACCAGTATGACAAGCTGCCGACACCTGCCACCGCCATCAGCGCCCAGGCATAGCGCAAGCGGTGATACCGCGTCCTGACCTTGTTATCGGACATCCGCTACTCCCTGGAATTCACCGCCCAGTGATGTGGCAAGATCCGTCATGGCCGCCAGCCATTGCAGCCTCGTTTCCATGAGGCTCATTTCAGCTTGATTCAATTTGGTTGTTGCTCCTATTTCTGCTGATTGATCGTTAAGTCCGGCCCGATACTCGGCGGCGGCGACACGTGCATAGGCCTGCATCTGGCTCAAGGCCTCCTCCTTGTCGGCGAGCATCTGCCGGGTGTTGTCCATATCCGCCAGTCCCGTGGCGACTTGTCGTGCGGCCGTAAAAACAGCTTGGTTATAGGCGTAGATGGAGGCTTCGTAGGCGGCGGCGTTTGCAGCGAAACGGCCTTTCAACGTACCTCCGTCGAATATGGGCAGGCTTACCGCCGGGCCGATCGCATAAGTCGCGCTGCCTGTCGAAAGCAAACTGTTGAGCCCGATGCTGTTGAGCCCGATCAAAGCGCGGAGATTGATGTTGGGATAAAACGCTTTTTGCGCGGAGATTTCTGCATGCAGGAAGTATTTGACTTGCCATAGCGCACGCTCGATGTCAGGCCGTTGCGAGAGCGTGTCGAGACCGAGGTTTTCCGGCACGGGCAATGTCGGCGGCAGGCCGGGTGCGATGGCGTTGATCTCTGCGTCGTAATCAGGCCCCTTTCCCAGCAAGGCCGCCAGCGCGAAATGCAAAGCCTGCTGTCGCTGGCGCAAAGCCGACAATTTGGCTTTTTCCCCGGCAATCGAGGCATTCTGGGCAATCGCCCGCGAAGAGGATTCCAAGCCCGCCCGATAAGCCGCACGCATGACGGCATGCCCGGCTTCGGCAAGGTGAATCACCTCATCCTGCTTGTTCAACATCCATCCTGCCGTCTTGAGGGCGAAGTAGGTTTTGATGATGGCCGCTCTCAGCAGGAGTTGGCTCTCCTTGTAGCTAGCGCGCGCGGCCTCGGTCCCGGCCTGGGCCATGTCCACGTTTTCCTGCTCCTGGCCGAATAGGTCGATGCGATAGCTCAGCATCAGCGGATTGATGTTGGCGACGGTATAGGTCTTGCCGTTGTAGATGGCGTGGTCGCCGTTGTCGGAGCGATGCATGCGCGTCATGTCGTCGGCCGTATCGAGATGCGGCAGCTGTTTCGCGCCCGCCATCACAATCTGCGCTTGCGCCTCGCCGATCCTGGCCTTGGCCTCGGCGAGCCCTGGGTTATCGCGTATGCCGATTTCCAGCAGCTTGTTCAGTTGCGGATCGTCGAATATCGACCACCACTCGTGCATATCAAGCTTGGAAACCGGCGTTACCGCCGGATTACCACGCACCAATGGTGACGGCACCTGGATCTCGCCGATTTGCGGCGGAGCTTCTTTCAAGGCAGGCGCACAAGCGGCGAGCATCACAACCGGCCACAGAAAAACGATCCGTATTATTCGCATCAGGGCTCCTCCCCCAGGCTTTCCACGATCTGCTCCAGTTTCTTGTCCTTGTGGAGGATATGGCGCGAGCGGACCAGCCAGACCATTGCAGCCAGAGCCAGGAAGTACATCCCCAGGAAATGAAACATCGCGTTGAGATTGAGCAGGCCGCTTTGCAAACTAGCCTGGGCATGCATTTCGTGCCGGATCGCTGCCGCTGGCATATCGCCGCTTTGCAGGACTGCATCGAAATAGTTCTGGCTTAGCGCGGCATCCGGGCCATTGAGGTAATTGCGATGTCGGGCCAGGTAATGGTCCCAGGTAATGTCCGAGATGGTGATCGCCAGCCCCGCAGCCATGTTTCTGAAGGCATTGAGCACATCGATGCCGTGCAGTTGTTCGGCATCGGGTACGTTGCTCAAGGCGATGTGGTTGAGCGAGATGAACAACAACCCAAGGGCCGCGCCCTCAAGGAACTGCGGCCACAGCAAGGTTTCCCATGTAGCAGGACGCGCATAAAGACTCATCCACCAAAAGCTGGCTGCCAGGCCCACGAATGCCACTGTCGCCAACAATCGCGGATCGTAACCGCGATGCAAGAGGTGCTGCGCCCAGAGATTAAGCGGTTTGGAAAAGGCAAACAGCGGTAGAAATAGCAGCCCCGCGTGCCATGCCGTAAAACCTTCCACGGTTTGAAGGCGAATGAGGTACTGCACGATGGAGCTCTGCAAGCCGATGAAAGCCAAGCATAGGATGACGAAGCCAAGGCGAAAATTGGGGTAGCGGAAAATGGCGGTTTTCAGGATGGGATGCGTGGCGTGGCGGTTGTGAATACAGAACAACGTCGCGAACAGCACAAAAAGCGAGCCGATCCACCACAAACCATATTCATTGCTGGTCATGTCGCTGATCAAGCCGACATCGAAGAACTCCTGCAGTGCAATGGCAGCGCCGCCGAACAACAGGAACGAGCGCCACGGCCCAGCTAATGGAGGAACTTCGCTCATCTTTTGCGCCTCAGGCCGTTCCGTCAACGCCCATAAAAAGACAGCCACGCACAGGCTTGCCGCAAACGAAACAACGAACAACCAACGCCAGTCCCCGAGCTTGTAGGCAAAAAAACCGCCTAACGCCGGGCCGATGGAAAACGGCGCAAACACGGCCAGGCTCCATAGCGAGACAGCCACTTTCTGGTGGGATTTCTTGTATTGATCGAGCAGTAACGCCAGCGATGGCGACAGGCTCAACCCGGCGGCCAGCCCCTGCAACGTCCGGGCAAAGGTGAATATCGGGTAGTAGCGAGTGGACAGTAAGACAAGCAGGCTGGCGAAAGCGAACAATACATAGGCGGAAATGGCCGCATCGCGAGCGCCGAGCCGTGCCATCAAGGGGCGCGCCAAGAGAAATGCGGCGCCCATGGCGATGAAATAATTACTCTGCCCCCAGACCGCATACGCGAGCCCCTCGCCGATGCTTCCGGCCACATAGGGCAGCATAGGTAGATAAGCGCCGGCGCTCAGGATACTGACGAAGTGCCCGACCCCCAGCACCAGGTTGAGCAAGATGAAATGTAGCGGCGACAGCTCGCGCGAACAGGCTGCCCAACCCAAGGTCCATCGTCCTGCATCCAAAACTGCCGTTTTCATACCCGCCTCTGCCGTTTTATTGCGGCAGAGCTACAAACTCAACCGTTAAACAAAGACGGCCAGTATAGATAGACGGTAGAAATAAAAATAATGAAATATAATGCTATTTAAATTCAATTATTTTGATATTAAATGGATATCAACCTCGCGCGTACTTTCCTGGAAATCGTCAGAACTGGCAGCTTTATCGCGGCATCGCAAAACCTTCACGTGACCCAAACCACCGTCACGGCACGCATTCATTCATTAGAGTCTCTTTTAGGTTGTCGGTTGTTCATTCGCAACAAAGGCGGAGCCAAGCTGAGCGATAACGGCAAGCGCTTTGTAATGTATGCGAGCCAGCTCGTCGAATCGTGGGATGCAGCGCGGCGCGATTTGCCCTTGCCTACAGGTACCGAACGCATCATCACCATCGGCGGCGAAATCAGCTTATGGAACCCGCTATTGCTGAGCTGGATGAAGGAACTGCGCGCGCAGAAACCGGAGTTGGCCTTGCGCGTGGAAGTCGGCGAGCCTGCCTCATTGCATCAAAAGCTGGAACGCGGCGTCATGAGCGCTGCCATCGTCCATTTGCCCGAATACTGGATGGGCATGCAGGTCGAACAAATCTGCGAGGAAAAGCTGGTCATGGTGCGCTCTGCCAAAGGCGCCGAGCCCTATGTGCTGATCGACTGGGGAGACGAGTTCATCGCCCAGCATCACGCGGCCCTGCCCCAACTGTCGCGAGCCGGACTCTCCGTCAACCTGGGGCCGCTGGCGCTACCCTATCTCCTTGAAAACGGCGGTAGCGGATATTTTCGTACCCGCGTGGTGCAAAGCTATCTGGACGAGGGTTCGCTGGAGCGTGTCAAGGATGTCCCTGAATTTTCATATCCCGCCTACGTGGTTTACCCGCGCAACCAGGATCGGGAACTGATGGAGGATTTGCTGCCCATTCTTAAAACCGTCGTGGAGAAGGAATTCGACTGGTCGCAGCGGTTTAGCTGGGATAAGTAGCTTACGCGACCCGAAGACGCCTCAGTGTGTCATTTGGGCGTACAGCAAGGGCAGTTCTTTCGGCAGATCTTCAGGCTTGCGAATAAGCGCATAGCCGCTTGGGCCGAACAGGTGCGGCAGATAGTCGTTAGCCTCTCGATCTATCGTTACGCAAAAAGGTCGCAATCCCAGCGCACGGGCCTCACGAATCGCCTCGCGCGTGTCTTCGATGCCATAGCGGCCTTCGTAGCGGTCAAGATCGTTGGGTTTGCCGTCGGTGAGCAGCAACAACAGACGCTGGCTGTTGGGCTGCTCCGCAAGCAGTTTCGAACCCTGCCGAATGGCGGCGCCCATGCGGGTGTAATAGCCGGGTTTAATGGCGGTGATGCGGCCCCGCGTTTGGCCGTCGTAGCGTTCGTCGAAGCTCTTGAGACGGTGAAAACGCACGTGGCTGCGCTTGAGCGAGGAAAAGCCGTAAAGCGCGAAGCGGTCGCCCGTAGCAGAAAGCGCCTCCGAGAACAGAAACAGGCTGTCGCGAATGACGTCGATCACCCGTGCATCGTTGGAAGCATAAGCATCCGTAGACAAGGACAAATCGGCCAGCAGCAAACAGGCCAGGTCGCGCTGGCGGTCGATATGCGCCCGATACAGCCCGCGTTCCCCACCGCCTAATCCGGCCAGGCGATCGGTCTCGTGCAGCAGCCACGCGTCGAGGTCGATTTCCTCACCTTCCGGTTGCATCCTGAGCCATTGCTTTGTTGGAGCCAGCGCCTGGAATTGGCTGCGCAGACGGCGTGCAGTACGACGCAGCGGCTGCGGCAACTCGCACGGTGCGGCCTGTCGTGCGACCATTTCCTGCAAGCGGCAATAATCGGGTTGAAGCACCCGCTTTTTCCAATCCCACTCGGGCAAGGAAATGCCTTCGCCCAGCACGGCGTCATCCTCCGCGGCTGCTGGCAAATCGAGATCAAAGCGCAATCGTGCCGCACTCGTTTGAGCGTCGCGAGCGACGGTAAGACTGTCCATGTCTTCCGCGGCACGGGCCGCATTGTCAGCATGCTCTTCCTCGTCCTGTGGACGGTTGACCTTGATGTATTCCGTCCACGAAAACAGGCTCTCGGCGCGGAACAGCATGAGAAACCCGTCCTTGCCATCGGGCATCTCTTCGCGCTCTGCCACGAGCTTGCGGCGGCTCTGCGCCGTTTCCTTTGATGCCGACTCGCGCTCCGGTGCGCCCTCCCCGGCTGCCGTCTTGCCGGTTTTGGCGAGCGGCGGATTCGGATGCAGCCATAGCGGCACCGGTTGAAACGGTCGCCGTGCAGACGGTAAATCATCGACTGAGCCCGGTTTCAGCAAGGCGGCGCGGATGGCATGTTCCTGCGCGGCCTCGTCCTCCGGCAAAATTGTCGGCAGACGGCGCAATTTCAGGAACGCTTCGACCAGACGTTGATAGCGTGTCTTAAGACCAGGGAAGCGTTGCAATGTCTGTTGCGTCGCCTGCTGGTTGCGGACGATCCACGGCTGGCTTTCGTCGATCTCTGCCGCAGAAAGGGCAACCAGCCAGAGGTAAAGGTCGCGGTTAAGGCTGCGCTCGGCGAACAAATCGATGCGTTCAGGCAGTCTGAGCGTCTCGCCGTCGCGCCAGCACAGTTCGACCTTCTCCCCGCTCGCCGCAAGGCGTTCCAGCCAGCGACGCCGCGCACCGTGGCGTGTAGAGGGTGCCGCAGAAAGATTAAGTCCGCCATCGCCGCCTAGGGCACGGAAAAACACACCAGCAGTCTTGCCGATCTCATCCAGCGAGACAACCGCTTCGGCATGGCGCCTATTCGCCGCGCGGGTCACCAGTTTGTGCCAGAGTTTGCCTACGTGCTCTTCCATGTCAGTTCACTTTCAAAATGGGGATCACTCGCGAGCGGCGAGTTCTTGCAGTGGACCGGTCTGCCTTATCCAGCGCCGCCTCTCCCGCTTGCCATTCGAGCAGCGACTGCCCGTTTTGTGCGATATGGCAGGCACTGATGCAGCTTGCGCACTGGGTACAGGAAAACATGTGGCGCTTGATGGTGCGGGGCTTGAGCCGCATCGGGCAGGCGTTGTCGCAGGCGTTGGTGCAATCGTGGCAGGCCCTGGCGCGGCTGCGGTCGAAGCTCACCACCATGGCTTGCCGGTTCGCCATCCAGGCCAGGCTCTGGAACAGCCCAGCCGCGCAGCCGAAGCGGCAGAACAAATGGCGGGCGAGCATGAATTCGGCAAAGAACAGGGCCATCCCCACGCCTATGAATAGTGTTTGGTTGCGCGTCAGCGTGCCGTGCCAGAGGTTGGCGTAGATTTCCATCGGCGGCAGCAGATAGGTCAGCAAGACCGTCGCCCAGAAGAAAGCGAACATCGCTGCGAGCGGCAGCAGCACCAATAACCAGGCCTTGTGCTGCCTGATTGGCGCAGCGCCTTTGTCCTGCGTCGGCAGCGTTTCGCCATCCCACACGCTATGTTTGCCGATAGCGCGGCGCATGAGCTGGTTGAGGGTCTCCACGACTGAAAAATGCGGGCACAGCCAGCCGCAGTAGAGCCGGCCGTATTTGAGCGAGACGAGGATGACGGTACCCACCAACAAGGCAACCGGCACGAAGCCGCGCAGGAAAATATTGAGCGCGGCTTGCAGCGGCGTGATCTGGTGCGCCAGCAGCGCATCGAGCCCGAGCGTCCAATCCAGCCCGAAGATGACGAAATGACCCTGCACGATGTCTAGCCGGAACAGGTCGAACACGGGCGCGAGCACGAACAGGACGAAGAACCCGCCCTGCACCCAGCGCCGCGTTGCCTGCAAATTGCCCATGATTTAACGGCCGAACGTGGCTTCGATCACTTCATCCAGCGCCGCCGCCGTATCCGGATCGTCGGTCAGCGTCTCGACCAGCGCGGCATGGCAAGCTAAGGCTGGCTCGCAGCCGTCCTTGATGAGCGTAGCGGCGTAGACCAGGAGCCGCGTGCTGGCGACTTCCTCGAGGTCGTGGTCGCGCAAGGCGCGGAAGGCCTGGGCGATAGAGACCAGCCGCTTGGCTGTCATGGGATCGATGCCGGTTTCGCCCATGAGGATAGCTTCTTCCTGCAGCGTAGCGGGAAAATCGAAGCTCAGCGAAACGAAGCGCTGCCGCGTGGACGGCTTCATCCCCTTGAGGAAATTCTGGTAGCCGGGGTTGTAGGACACCACGAGCATGAAGGACGGATGCGCCTCCAGCAGCTCTCCAGTGCGGTCGATGGGCAAAATGCGGCGGTCGTCGGCGAGCGGGTGCAGCACCACGGTCGTGTCCTTGCGCGCCTCCACCACTTCGTCCAGGTAGCAGATGCCGCCCTCGCGCACTGCACGCGTCAACGGCCCGTCACACCACACAGTTTCGCCGTTGGCGATGAGGTGCCGCCCGACGAGATCGGCCGCCGTCAGGTCGTCATGGCAGGCCACGGTGTAGAGCGGAAGGCCGAGCCGTGCCGCCATGTGCGCGACGAAGCGCGTCTTGCCGCAGCCCGTCGGCCCCTTGATGAGCAGCGGCAGCGTATTGCGCCAGGCACGCTCGAACAGCTCCACCTCGCTGCCGTTGGGTTTGTAAAACGGAATCGCTTCCGCCGTTTCCTTGAGATTGGTCACCGCAGACATCATTGCACCCCCATGAGATAAGCCGCGGCAATCAGCCCGCCGACCAATATGAAATAAACGAGAACGAGCGCCCGCCAGCCCCAATACGCATGACGCACCCCCATGAAATAGTTCGCCACCATCTGGCCCTTGATGAGCGCGATGACCAGCAACGCCAGCATCGCCCCCTTGCCCGCCAGCCCGGTTTCGCCGATACGCCAAGTCGTGATGGTGAGTCCGACGAGCGCCAGCCAGATGAAGGTAGAGAATGTATCCGTCTTCATTTCATCCCCCTCGGAAGCCCTGAACAAATGGCTGCGCGGGCAAATCGCTGTGTTGCGCGGTGCTCATTCCCTCGCCTATCCAATTGATATGTCTCGATCATTGCGCTCCGTGCGCCTTGCGCTTTATCCCGCTCGCTCATTTGTTCAGGGCTTCCTTAATGAATGATGTAAACAAGCGGAAAAAGAATGATCCACAACAGATCGACCATGTGCCAGAACGAAGCCCCGGTTTCCACCCCCACATAGTCATGCCTGCTATACCCGCCGCGCCGCGCCTTCAGAATGACGCAAGCCAGGATCACCATGCCCATCAGCACGTGCATGAAGTGGAAGAATGTCAGCGCCAGGTAGAACATGTAGAAGGTGTTGGTGCTGAGCGTGATGCCCGCCGCGAACTTGGCATGAAACTCCATCATCTTGATCGCAACAAACACCCCACCCAACAGCAGCGCGCCGATAAGCCAGTTCGCGCAACCCTGCGAAGCCCCCCGCCTGATCGCCGAAACCGCCCGCACCACGCAATAACTGCTCGTAATCAACGCCAACGTATTGATCGCCCCCGAAGTCCGGCTCAACGTAAGCTGGGACTCGTTGAACAACTCGACATTGTGGACGCGGGTAAAGGCATACACGACAAACAACACGCCGAAAGCCAGCATCTCGGCGAGGATGAAAATCCAGATAGCAAGGTCGCCCGGCAACGCACCATCAGCAGGCTGGGCTGGCTCTGGCTCAAACTGCTGTATAGCTAAGGTGCATAAGTTCATGAGAGGCTACTCGTTAATGATATGGCCTCATATTATGGGGGTTGGTGTTGCGAGTCCTTGATTTGCGTCAATTGGAGTTGGCGTGAGAATTGCGTTTAGCGTCGGTGATAACCGGGATGTCAGCCTAGCCGTCCGTTGCCGCAAGAAGCGACATGGCGTTGCCGTCGAACGGCAGGCCTTTGAATTGCCGGCTGGTCAGAACCAGATCTGGCCGATGGATTTCATCAGTGATGCTCTGGTCAATGGCCGGCACATCAAGGTTCTGACCACCGATTTCAGAATTTCCGGCCAATATGTGATGAGGATGATGGATCAGGCGGCGGTCCGGGGCTATCCCAAGGCCATCCGAACCGGGAAAGGCGCTAGACAAATGACTTACAAACATGGTGTTCTCTCGTCCTTATTCATCCACAGAACCTGTGGATAAGTTTGTGAACAAGCTCGTCATAAGTTTGTAACTCATTCTTGCAATTGCGCTTTTCCAAGCTAGATCAAAAATTAAACAATCCAATTTTATTATTTATTATCAATAACTTAATCAAATACCCAGGAATAACGGTAAATTTGCGTTAGAACTTAAAGTAAGTTCTCAAGTAGTGTGCACAACTTGTCTTGACAAGTGTGCGCGAAGGTCCGTGCATATTGCCTAAGAGGCTCTAAGAACTCGTTTTCTCGGTAAAACTTTTCATCCACGCAAGGCACGATTCGGCCGGTAACGGCTTGCTCAAGTGGAAGCCCTGGATTTCATCGCAGCGATGTTGAGCCAGGAATTCCAGTTGGGCTTCTGTTTCCACCCCTTCCGCGATCACGTTGAGTCGCAGTTCATGTGCCATGCTGATGATAGACCTCACCAGCGCCGCAGCATCCGGGTCGTTCGTCACGCTAAAAACAAATGACTGGTCGATCTTGACTGCAGTAACGGGAAACCGGCGCAGGTAGCTGAGAGACGAATAGCCCGTACCGAAATCATCGACGGCCAGACGTATTCCCATCCGTCGAAACTCATTGAGGATATCCAGCGTATTTTGCGATGCTTCGATGAAGATACTCTCGGTGAGTTCAAGCTCCAACTGCTGCGGATCGAAGCCGGTTTCGGCGAGGATACTCCCCACCACTTGTCCCAAGTCCTGCCGATCGAACTGCCTGGCGGAAAGATTGACGGCGATACGAAGCTGCGGCAGTCCTAATTCGGACCATTGAGTAGTCTGCTGGCACGCAGTCTTCAGGATCCATTCACCAATGGGAACGATCAGTCCGGTTTCTTCAAGGATAGGAATAAATTCACCGGGAGAGATGACGCCAAGCTTCGGATGCTGCCAACGCAGCAACACCTCCAACCCGATCAATTGTCCGGTCTTGAGATCGGCCTGGGGCTGGTAATACAGCAAGAACTCCTGCCGTTCCAGCGCCTGCCGTAATTGACTCTCCAGTTCCATCCTGCGCATAGCGGTTTCCGTCATGCTGCTGGTAAAGAATTCAAAACGATTCTTACCGGCATTTTTGGCACGGTACATGGCAGTATCTGCGTTCTTGAGCAGTAAATGCTCGTCCAGTCCGTCACGCGGGAACAAGCTGATACCGATACTCGCCGTGAGAAACAACTCGTATTCATCGACGGTGTAGAGTCGGGCAACGGCTTCGAGTATTTGCTGAGCCGTGACGGTAACCTCCTTTGGACGCTTGATATCGGTCATCAACACGGCGAACTCATCACCTCCCATGCGAGATACAGTATCGATTTCCCTCACACATCCCTTGAGACGTTCGCCCGTTTCTTTCAGCAGCATGTCGCCGATGTTATGTCCCAGGCTATCGTTGACGTTCTTGAAACGGTCGAGGTCGATGAACAGGACTGCCACCATATCTCCGTTGCGGCTCGCCTGAGCCAGCGCCAGACGCAGCCTATCCTGCAATAGCGAACGGTTGGGCAAGCCGGATACACCATCGTAGGAGGCCAGGTAACTCAGCATTTCGCCCTTTTGGATATTGCTCAGGGCATACCCGACATCACCTACCATTTCCTTCAACAGCTTGATCTCGTCCTGATCGAAGAACCCAGGCTCGGCTGAATACAAGGTGAATACGCTATCGATACGACCATCGACTTCAATAGGAAAAGCCGCAAGGGATCTGAATCCCTCGCGATCCGCCAAGGCTCGCCAATTCATCATCGCAAGGTCATTGCGAATATCGTTGCAGATGACGGGGCGCCCTTCTCGTAACGCCCGTGCCACAGGGCCCTGTCCATGCGGCGATTGGGGGTCGAGGGAAATTGCCAACGCATCGAGATATCCGTGTTCAACGCCCGATTGCTCCTTAGGTACGACGATGCCAGCTTCTGTATCGATTTGCCCGATCCAGGCCAGCTTGAAGCCACCGTCTTTGGTGGCAATGTCGCAAGCGGTTTTCAATAATGTCCTACGCTCGCCGATATGCACGATCGCCATATTGATGCCGCTCAGCACCGCATAGACCCGGTTCAGCCGCAGGATCCTCTCTTCCTGCATCTTGCGCTCGGTGATGTCCTCGATAATGCCATCCAACCGCAATGGCTGCCCTGCATCATCGCTGACCAGATGAGTGCGATCACGCAGCCACCTGATTTCACCGTCGCCGCGCAAGATGCGGTACACGATATCGGAACTGCCTTGGTGCAGCACAGTTTCGAGGCTGGCCAAGGCATTAGCACGGTCTTCGGGATAAACATTCTCCAGCCAGACATGGGAGGCGGCAGTGAGGATCTCCATGGGCTTACCGTACATCGTCTCGGCCGCACGATTAAGGAATAGCAACTCGTGGGGCGGCTTGGCCGAGGCTGAGTAGACCACGTCCTCCATGGACGCGAGGATGCTGTCGAGCTTTCCCTGAGTTTGCAGCAAGGCAGCGGTACGCTGTTCCACCAGGCGTTCAAGTTGGGTATGCAAGTGGGCTCGGTTGAGGGCAATATTGACCTGTTTGCCGATGCCGTTAGCGATCTTGAGCTCGTCTTCGTTGAACACCTTGCCGCCGTACCCGGACAGATTCATGATGCCCAGCATCTCATCCGGCGTACCGAGCGGAATGCTGACATGGGCAGCATGTTGAACCGGATCGAGCTGCTTGAGCCGTTCACAATCCAGGATATTGGTAGCTTCATTCAATTCGCCAGTCAGCAAACGCCGTTGGCAATGGCAGCCGTTTTCCGATACATGGCAGAACTCCGGCAGCATGATATGGCGCGCCCCCGCCAGGCGAAATCCCGCCTCTCCATCTCGCAGCCATATCCAGCATGCTTGTACGCCTGGCATTTCCAGCGCTTTTTCCACGGCATTCTCGACGACTTCCTGCTCGCTGGTCGCATGATTCAAACCGTCTGCAATCTGGTACAAGCCGTTCAGCGATTGATGGGAATGCTCGAGCCGCTGTTGCTGCTGCGTCAGCTCATCGTTCATGCGGATAGCTTCTTCGTAGATGGAAATCAGCAAATCGAGGATTTGCTGTCGTTCCACAGTAATGAAATGCCGCTGCCCCAGCAGGTAAATCTCAATCCCCATCTGCACCGCCTGCCCTTTACGCATACGCCGGTTCATCAGCAGGTAGTCAATATGAGATAACAGGTATTTTTCGTCGTAGGGCTTGCGGATAAAGTGATCCGCGCCGCATTCCAGCCCCTTCATCACATCGCGCACATCCGCCATGCCGGTCACCAGCATGACCGGGATATGAGCCGTATCGCTATTGCTCTTAACTGCCTTGCAAAGCTGATAGCCATCCATCTCTGGCATCATCACATCGCTGATGATGAGTTGCGGCGTGCCCCTGGCAAGCGCTTCCAAGGCAAGCTTTCCATTAGCCGCCGCCGTGACGTGATAGCCGTTCTGCTCTAGCAGGTAGCGGAGTTTTTGAGCTTGCGTCGGACTATCCTCGGCAAGCAGGATTTCCGTCGGCGGGTTGTTGTTCGTGTTCTGCATCATGTCACTCCCTCTTTGCCATGGCTAAGGCTTTCGCTATATACAAGCGCAGCTAATGCCGCAGCGATTTTTTCCGGGGAAAGCACCTGGCTTGCCGCACCCAGCCTGACCGCTTCCCCCGGCATTCCATAAACGACCGAACTCGATTGATCCTGGGCAACAGTCAGCGCACCGCGGTCTTTCATGCTGCCAAGCTCCGCCGCCCCGTCCTGGCCCATTCCGGTCAACAACACGCCCACTGCATGGGCGCCATAGGCTTCCGCCACAGAACGAAACAGACACGACACAGAAGGGACGTGTCCATGCTCGGCCTCGCTATCGATCAAAACCACTCGCCCTTGCCGGCTCACCGTCATGTGCTTGCCGTCCGGGGCGAGATAGATGCAGCCGGGAAGAATCGACTCTCCATCCTCGGCAAGCCTGCAAGGAAATCCGGAAGCTCCGGACAGCCATTCAGCAAACCCGCCTACAAATCCCTCGGTAATGTGCTGCACGGCAACGATGGGGATGGGATAAGGCTTGGGAAGTTGGGAAAGAATTTGCCGCAGCACCAGCGGGCCTCCGGTAGAAGCACCTATCGCGATTAATTTGATATCGCGCTGAACGCTAACATCGACATGTGGTTCCGTCATCGACTTAGCCTGTGGATGGCTTCCCCAGCGCCGCACTACCTTGACCTCGGACATGAGCTTGACCGTCTGCATCAACGCCCGGATGCATTCCGCCTGATCCGCCAAATGAAAATTGGCAGGCCGCCTGACGACGGCGACTGCCCCCGCTTCCAACGCAGCCAGGGGCGACCGGAGTTCGTCCTCGGACAAGCTGCCGGTCACGATGACGATGGGCACCGGATTGGTTTCCATGATGGCCCTCGCCGCGGCATAGCCATCCATTCGCGGCATATGAATGTCCATCGTCACGACATCCGGCTTTTTATTTTTGACCGCCGCCACGGCTTCTTCTCCATTAGCGGCCGTACCGACGACCTGAAATCCTGGGTCTGAGGCGAACAGGTAGGCCAGGAACTCCCTTACCGTAGGCGAATCGTCCACCACCAAGACCTTGATGGGAGATTTATGGCCGGTACTGCGCGCTTGGGCGTTCATGACAACGGCACCAACTGAGCAATCGTCCCAAGCAAATCGCTTTGCTCGAAGCTTCTTTTGACGATATAGGCATTGGCCCCGGCCGTCATACCGCGCTGCCTATCCTGCTGCGACTCCAGGCTTGTGACGAGCACGACCGGGATATGGGCAAAACGACTATCGCGACGAATGCGCTCGGTTAGGTCAATGCCATCCATGTGAGGCATTTCGACATCTGTCACGACAATGTCGAAATGCCCGCCCTTGAGCTTTTCCCAGGCATCCGCGCCATCCACGGCTGTCGTCACCTGGTAACCACCCATTTCCAGCAAGCTCTGCAACACGCTGCGTGCAGTGATCGAGTCTTCCGCTACCAGCACACGTTTAGGTGCGGCAGGAGGTGATTGGGCGGGCTGAAATTTATGCTGTATCACTGGCATGGGATGCAAAGCCGATTTCAATAAATCAGGTACATGCAGGATGGGCACGACTTTTCCCGAGCCCAGGATCGTCGCAGCTTCAATGTTGGGCACGCGCACCAGCTGTTTGCCCAGGCTTTTCACCAACACCTCCTGCTCGTGCAGGACAGCATCGACGGAAAATGCGATTTTTTTATCCCCCTCACCCAGTACGACGGCCTTGACGAAATCGTCATCGATCGCCGGCGTATCCAGCCCCAAGGTCACAGCGAGGCTGATGATGGGGACGGCGTCACCGTCGATGCGCAGGGTTTGCATTCCTTCCAGGAATTCGACGTCAGTTCTAGGAACGCGCACTGAACGTTGCACATGCCGCGTCGGCAACACGAAGCAATGCGGTCCTACGTTGACGAGGATGCCGCGATAATTGGCCAAGGTATTGGGGAGTTGCAAGCGAAAACGGGTGCCGACATCGAGACGAGACTCGACTTGCAGGCTTCCGCCCAGTTTTTCGACCTTTTCGCGTACGATGGCTAGGCCTAAACCGCGTCCGGAGACCGCCGTCACCACCGGGCTGGTAGTCAAGCCGGATAGAAACAACAAGTCCAGCGCCTGCTCGTCCGTCATTTTTTCCAGCAACGCCTGGTCAATCAATCCGAGTCGGCTGACGGCGGATTTCACCTGGTCGACATTCACCCCGCCGCCGTCGTCCTGGATACAAATTTCGACGCGTTCTCCGCCAAGAGGCGAAAGCACCAGGCTAATATTCCCCCGCTTGGGCTTACCTTTTCCCGTTCGCAGGCTGGGCAACTCGATGCCGTGATCTACACTGTTGCGCAGCAGGTGCACAAGCGCATCCTTGATCTCCTCGAGAATACGGCGATCGACCTGCAATTCTCCTCCACGCATCTGAAAGTCGATTTCTTTCCCCTGCCCGCGGGCCAAATCGCGCACCAGCTTGGGAAAGCTTTCCAGCAATACCGAAAACGGCATCAGCAACGCAGACTTCATGTCGTCGAGCAAATCGCCCGTCATCCGGCCCAAAGCACGCAAGTCCAATTCAGCCGCTTTATCGAGTCGCGCGACGTCCTGCAATAACTGCTTCATGAAAGCCGTGTGATCCTGCAGCAACTCGCGCCATCCCGGTTCACGATGATCTTCAGCCTGCAATCCGGGATAGCGTCCGCTGAGATTGCTCCACGTCTTGTTCCAGGCATCGACCTGGATTCGTAGCGCCGAGAGTTCCTGTTTGCGGTGCTGCGCCATCAGCTTGGCGGCAAGCATTTCCTCGGCCTTGAGAAACACAGCATCGAGTTTTTCGGCCGAAATACGCAGGGTTGGAGACAACACGCGAGGAGCAGCTGTAGCCTCGACGGGCCTGTTCTGCGGGAGGACGGAATCGACGGATACACTTTCGGTCGCAGAAACAGATGCAGATGGGATTCCGGTCTCGGCCTCCAGCAATGTGCCAATGCGATCCACCGAAACGTGCAATTGATCGAGTATCTGCGGCGTTAGGGACGACTCCTTGCGCTTGAGAGAGGCGAACGTTGATTCGATCTGATGGCAAACATTCTGAATCTCGGGATAACCCACCGAAGCCGCAGCCCCCTTCAGACTATGCGCTTCGCGAAATATCGTTTCGATCCATTGCGCACGCAACGTCTCGTCGCCGGGTTCTTCCAGCGCTGTCAACCCAGCGTAGATTTGCGCCAGGTGCTCTTGCGCCTCGACTCGGAAAGTCGCCTTGAGGCGTTCGAGAAAATCGCTTTCCTTTTCCGGCATAGCCGCCTCTTCAAGCCTGCTCGACCAAGCGCTTGAGCTTGAGGCCGAGCTCGTGCAATTGATGGGCTACACGCTCGGTTTGACGCGTGCTATCGACATTCTGCGTGCTGGCATCGCCGATACTGCGGATGGCCATGACCGCCTGATCGATCCCTACCAACTGCTGCTGTGCCGATACCGCGATTTGCGTCGCCGCCTCCGTAGCTTGTTCGATGCTGGATGAGAGGTGGGTAATGGCATCACCGGCCTGACGCGACAACGCCATGCCGGACTCCACAGCACGGCTGCCCTGCTCTGTTGCGGCAACGGCCGCCTGGGTGGCATTCTGGTTCTCGCGCAAAATCTGTCGTACCTGCGTAGTAGCCGCCTTGGATTGTTCGGCCAGGCTCTTGATTTCCTGCGCCACGACGGAAAACCCCTTGCCGTGCTCGCCAGCCTTGGCGGCCTCGATGGCGGCATTGACCGCAAGCACGTTGGACTGCTCGGCGAGATCGTTCACGGTATTGATGATGTCGGCGATAGATTGTCCATGCTCCAGCAAGCGGGCCGTGCTCTGGGCGATGGATATCATTTGAGCGTGGATGCGCTGCATAGAGTCGATGGATTCAAGGACTGCCTCGCGCCCGTGCTGGGAGATTTCCGACGACTGGTTAGCGGTATCGGAAACCTGACGCGCCTTGTTAGCAGCCAGGATAGCGGTCTGCTTGACCTCCTCCACCGTCGAGGTCGTCTGATTAACAGCAGTAGCCGTTTCTACCGAGGTTGCCGTCAGCTGACTGACTGCCGTCAAGATGTCGTTGGTGGAAGAAGACAGCACATCCACCATGGCCTGCATTTCCTGCATCAATTCGCGCAGCCCTTGTTCAGCCCGCTTGCGCTCGGTAATGTCGATAATACTGACCAGCACCAAGGTATCGTCATCGCCCTGGATGGCATTGAGCCCGATTTCTACAGGAAACTCACTGCCGTCCCGGCGCAGCCCGAACAAGTCTCGCCCTGCACCCATGGGACGGTCGCTGGGATGCGCGAAATAAGATGCCCGATACCCCCCGTGCATGCTCCTGAACCGCTGCGGGACCAGGATATCGACGGATTGCCCAACCATCTCTTCACGCGCAAAACCGAACAGTTTTTCGGCTTGGGCATTCACCATCAGCATGCGCCCATCGCGCCCCACCACGATGATTGCATTAGGCGCGGCTTCGACCACACGACGGAATCGCTCCTCGGCGCGTTTGCGCTCGGTAATATCGATGATGCTTGCCAGCACGCGGCCTTCGGGGTCGTCGGCTATGGGATTGAGCCCGATTTCCACGGGAAACTCCGTGCCGTCTCGCCGCAGCCCGAACAAGTCACGCCCCGCCCCCATGGATCGGACGCTGGGATTGCCGAAAAAAGCCATGCGGTGCGCGGGATGCGCTGCCCTGAATCGCACCGGCACCAAGACTTCCACTGGTTGGCCGATCAATTCCTCGCGTGGATAGCGGAACATCTTCTCGGTCTGGGCGTTGACGAGGGTAATTCGGCCGTCTCGCCCGGCCAGCACGATGGCATTAGGCGACGATTCGACGATTTGCCGGAACAACGCCCGCTCGCGGCCATGCCCGAAAATATCGGTCCGAAACCAATGCTTGATGCGGTTCATATGCCCTCCCGGGTTAAACCCTGTAGCGCTCGACTAGCTGCTTCAATCGAATCCCCAGTTCGTGCAGTCCCTGGGCCGCTGCTTCGGCCTGTCGCGTGCCGGCGAGATTCTGGGCACTCGCCCGGCGAATATTGTTCATGGCCTGGGCGACTTGATCCATGCCCACCAATTGCTGTTGGCTGGATGCGGCAATCTGCATCGCGGCCTGGGCTGATTGCGTAATACTGTCCTCCAGGGCATGTATGGCATGACCTGCCTCTACCGATTGACGCGAGCCGTCTTCCACCACGCGAGCGTTGATCTCTGTCGCCTTGACCGCCGCCCCGGTTGCTTTCTGAATATCACCCAGCATGGCCCTCACCTGGCTTGCCGCTTGTTTGGACTGCTCCGCGAGGCTCTTGATTTCCTGCGCCACGACGGAGAATCCCTTGCCGTACTCGCCCGCTTTCGAGGCTTCGATGGCAGCATTGACGGCCAGTACGTTGGATTGCTCCGCCAAGTCGTTGACAAGGGCGATCATCTCGCCGATGGCGAGGCTTTGTTCGCTCAATCGGGCGATGCTCTCGGCAGTTGCCGTGGTCTGCTCGCGGATGCGGCTCATGCCGTCCACGACATCTTCTACGGCCTGTCGCCCTGAGCGTGAAACCTCGGTGGTGCGTTGTGCTTCCTCCGATACCTGGTGGGCTTTCTGGCTGGATACCAGCACAGTCTGCTTGACTTCCTCGACCGTGGTCGTGGTTTGGCTGACTGCCGTGGCAGTTTCCGCGGCGCCAGATGCGACTTGGGCAGTGGTTGCCATGATTTCGGAAGACGAAGACGTCAGGACGTTCAAGCCTTCGCGAATCTCCTGCGTCAGCCGGCGTAGATGTTCGTTCATTGCGGCGAAGGCATGGCCCAATTGGTCTTTTTCAGATTGGACATGCACCGGTTGGGTCAAATCGCCCTGCGCAATCGACTGCGCAGTTTGCGCCATTTGCCGAAGTGATTTGAGCATGTGCTGATTGGCTTGCATGAGCGAACCGATCTCGTCGCTTCGGTCCGCTAGTTCAACATCCATCGACAGGTCGCCTGATGCGATATGTTCGGCGACCAAGGTAGCATTCTTGAGCGGTTGTGCAATATGGCGTGAAAGCAGATAGGCCGCACCGAAGACGATCATGCCTGCCACAACAGTGCCGTAGATCACCCAAAGCAAGGCATTGCGTGCGCTCTTATCGGCCTCTACGGTGCGCACGCCGAGCAATTCGTTCTCGGTGTTGGCCATTTCGTTCAGCAACGCGCGAACATCGTCCATGACAGCCCGGCCGTCTCCGGCCAACATGCGGTCGCGGGCCGCGGTAAACCCTTTGTCGCGTCGCAATTCGACC
This sequence comes from Novimethylophilus kurashikiensis, assembly GCF_003112435.1. GTDB lineage: Bacteria > Pseudomonadota > Gammaproteobacteria > Burkholderiales > Methylophilaceae > Novimethylophilus > Novimethylophilus kurashikiensis. The sequence continues at coordinate 366,438 of NZ_BDOQ01000002.1, read as the reverse complement.
GTCGCCTTGACCACCCCCAGCTTCTGGGCGACCAACGGCCCCAGTTTGTCCAGACGCTGCTGCTGCACGGGGTTATCCGTCGTAAGGCGGCGCAACGTTTGCTGGATACGATCGATCTCAGGCAAAGCGGCGCGGTACGGTCCGAGATATTGCTCATCGCCGGTGATGACATAGCCGCGCTGGCCGGTCTCCGCATCCTGGAGCTTTACCAGCAGCTGATCGAGCTGCGCGAGCACACTATAGGTATGCTCCCGCCAATGCGCCGCCTCAGTCAGTTTTATCGTGCTGTGGTACGAGGTATTACCGACCACCACCAGCACGAGCAATATGGACATGAAACCCATCCACAGCTTGACCCCGATCGATATTTTCAAGGTTGTTCTCCCGTTGTTCACTTCCTTGGCAAGCAGCGCTATCCACGCCCATTATTCAGCGCTCATTCCATTCCCTGGTTTACGACGATGCGTCCATCACAAAGTAATTTCTGGCCATCCAGCAGCAACACGCCGTCTCGCGTAATGCCCAGGAAATACTCCTGCCGCAATCCCGAAGGCGCGGCAAGCGGCGGCTGCAATTCACGGGCTGCATCTGTCTCAAGCACCGCATCGGCCAGCACGCCGAACTCCATTTCGTCGTGACTCAGTACGATGACCTTGTTCAGATCGGACAAGCCACCCTCAGGCAAGCCCAAGTATTGCCTGAGATCGATTACCGACAATACTTGCCCGCGCACATTCATGAGGCCGGCGACGAATGCAGGTACGCAGGGCAGCGGGGTCAATGCCTTGAGCGGGACGACCTCTCTTACGAACCGGCTTTCGATCCCGAATGTCTCAAACGCCAGGCGGAACATGAGATACAAAACAGCCGGTGTTTCATCCTGGTGAGTCAACGGTTGTGCCAGCGCTCGGGCACGTTGTTCGAGAATTCGCTGATTTCTCTCCAAGTCCGTCAATGACTCATCAAAGGCTTCGCTCATGAGGATGCTTCCGCCGTTGAAAGAAAACTTTCCACCATGTGTTTGAGCCGCAAGGCGGTCAAGCCGTCCGAGCCGACAGGCACGATGTCCGGTTCAATCTGTTGCAATTGTTCAAGCGCTGCCCGTAAATGGCGCACTGACGAAGCATGGTCCAATTCCTGCCGATAGAGCCGCCCCAACATGACGTGGGCCATGACAAAGGCGGAATCGAGTTGAAGGAGATGTTCCAGTGCTGCAACGGCAGCAGCGGGCTGGCCCTGTTCCAGTAACAGCGTGGCGAGCAGGTAATGCCATTCAGGGTTACTGGGCGCGCTATCGACCAGACGTCGACAATGGATCAAGGCTTCATTCACCCGGCCCTGGTTGGCAAGCTCGACGATTGTTCGGTGGGATTCATCCGGATCAATGTCACGGCCTGGCCGCCGCTTGAGTCGATGTGTAACGACATGAAGAGGTTGCGGCACATCCATGCCCTTGTGGACGACATCAAACTCATGATCAGACTTGCGGTGGACCACCTGCCCCCGCATTTGCAGGGGATCGAGACCATACCCGGAAATCAGCGACGCTTCTGCCGGCGTCGCCAGCAGATAACCATCGTCCTTAAGCGCATGGGCCAGTCGACGCCCGGCATCATGCGCCGCCTCCGGCGTGAAATACATCAGCACATTGCGACACAGGATCAGGTCGGCGGCACCATGCAGCAAGGGTGCTGCACGGTCGGCGAGATTAAAATAGGAAAACCGAACCCGCTCGCGAATGTGCTTATGGATTGAGAAATCACCCTCCTGGCGCCGATCGAAATAGTATTCGCGCAATCCCGGAGGTGGATTGCGGAACGACCAGGCACCGTATACGCCCGTCTCGGCTTTTTCCAAGGCCTGCGGATTAACGTCCATGCCGAGGACCAAGGCATCCCAAGCCTCAGTCGGAGGTAGTATTTGATCGAGCAGGATAGCGAGGGAGTACGCCTCCTCCCCTGTCGAGCAGCCCATGCTCCACAGACGGATGCGACGTTCACTGCGCCGCTGCGTCATGATGAATGGCAAGAGTTCATGACGCAGCAGATCGAACAGCCCCGGCTCGCGGAAAAAATAGGTTTCGCCGATGGTGAGATGGGTGGCTAGTTGCTGGATGCGTGGCTTGTCGAGTGGCGAGGAAAGCAACTTAAGCAAGAAATCCTCATCGCGTTCATAACCTTGGGCCAGCGCCAGCTTTTCGATGCCTCGCTGCAAATCGGGGATGCGTTCGGACGAAAAGTGTAATCCAAGATGCAATGCCAGCTGGTGCCGCAATGCGTCGATGAGGCCAAGATCGTGGCAATCCGTGTTCATATCCATGCCAAGTTCATATTGCATCATGTTCATAGTCACGCATGGCCAGATCGAGTTGAGCCGTCTCCTCCAGTGACAACAGCTTTTCCAGGTCCTGGATCAGGATCAGCCCCTGCCTTGTGCTTACAACGCCGGTGAGATAGGCCAGAGCAGGCATCAGGTGTTCGGCTGGATGGAGTGCAGCGGCATCAGGAGCAAAGACCTCTCCCAACGCGTCAGCGACCAAGACCACTGGCCGTTGAGGCGTGCGAGCTACGATAAAACAATCGGTGGGCGACAAAGCCTTATCAGGGAGAGAGAATCGACGCCTCAAGCTGACAACGGGAAGAACCGCGCCGCGGATATCGAGGATACCCAGTACCGCATGAGGGGGATCAGGCAAGGAAGTAAGTGCGGCTGCGCGGTAGGTTTTTTCTACCGCGTCTATATCAATTCCACAGGTCCAGTCATCGATCTTGAACGTCAGAAGCATGCGCCGGCTCAAGCCTCTCTTGAATGTGTATCAGCCGAACTGAAATCCTCCCCCGGCAAGATTCAGTGCGACATGACAGTCATTACCCCATGATGCTATTGAATTGTGACAACTTTGATTACGGAGCAGACCTATCAGATTTGATAGGTAGACAACGAAACTCAGCTTTTGTGGCGAAGAAAGTGAAGAAAATCAGAAGAGAAGGAAGAAAGCTAGCTGCGTAGTTTGGCAGCATGGCCCAACAATGCTGCGCCAAGAATGCCTGCGTGATCGCCGCCCTGGCTGATGCCGACAGAAACGCGCTGACGTAACACCGGGATGAGATCCTGCTGAAGTCGAGTATGGAAGGCTTCCTGCATAAGGCTCCATGCCAGGCTCATGCCGCCGCCGATCACCACATGCTGGGCATCCAACACCTTGAGAATGCTCGCCAAGCCCTGAGCCAGTGCTTCTGCCGCACGACGGTAAGCCGCGAGAGCATGGGCGTCACCTAACTCGGCCTGACGCGCGACGAACGCCGCATCGCCCTCATGCCGTCCCGACAACTCACGGTAGCTCAGCACCACGCCGCTTGCCGAGGCGTATTGTTCCAGACAGCCGCGATTGCCGCAGCCGCATTGGCGACCGTCTGGCTCGACGATGATATGACCGACTTCCATTGCGACGCCGTGGAAGCCGGGAAACGGCTTGCCGTCGAGGATGAAACCGCCGCCGACACCAGTTCCAAGTCCTAGGTATACCAAGCTGCGTACATCCAAACCGCCCAACACATATTCGCCGTAGGCCGCAGCCAAAGCATCGTTCTCGACAATGACCGGCAGGCCGAACATTTGAGACAAAGGGCCGCTGATGTCGACGTTCAGCAATCCAGGCAGGTTGGGCGACTGCGCGACTTGCTGGGTCGTCGGATCGATAAATCCTGGGAAACCGATGCCGACCGCATTCACCTGCGGATACTGGTCGAGCGCCATGCGGATGCCAGTGGCCAGTGCCTCGATGATGGCCACCAAGGCTTGCTCGGCTGGCAGCTCACGACACATCCTGGAAAAATCGGCCTGCACGCGGTGTTCCCAAGCCAGGCCGGAACCGTTGACGACACCGACGCGCAAATTGGTGCCACCAACATCGATGCCCACGACATGGGCATCGTCGCGACTTAGAATATTTTCCAGGTTGAATTCAGCCAGCATGCTTTAGAACAGTTCCTTAGAACACTTCCAGGGCGATTCTCAATGCCGAAAACTCCGAAATATCCCAGGTCAGCACCACCGTCACGGCCTGCATGATTTTCTCGAAGCCGGCCTCCGACTGCGACACGCTGAAATGCGGCCACGACTGGAAAGCGGCCGGCTGGCTGCAAGAGAGCGCGAGCTTGCCGCCCAGCACTTCATCGTCTAGCCAGATATGGGTGAGGTCGTTGATGTGCTGCGCTTGACCGAAGCCGCCGATGATGTCCTCACCCAATCGGAATCTGCCCGCTGGGCCATCGCAACTCGGCATGGCGAGATTGATTTCGACCGTGAACAAACCCTGAGCGTTGCGCCCGAAATCGTAATCCACGAACAAACTGTTGTCCTTGAGAGCGATCTTCTTGCCGACGGCGATTTCGTCCAACTCCGACTTGAATGCCAGGCCAGGCTTGCGCGTTGCAACCGGCTGATAGCACAACTGTACGGTATCGGCCGCACTATCGTGCTCGCGCCATTTATCGATGAATAAGGCCTTGGGATGGTTATCGGTGGCCAAATCCTCGGCACCGATGACATGCTTGAAGCTGACCCGCTCGTGCGGATTGGCGATCCCTTCGCCCTGATGCTGGTGGTCGTTGCCGGCGTCGACCTTGCGGTGGTAATGCTCGGTCTGACGCATCAGCGTATCGCCGAAGTTGTGCCTGAGGCGATAGGCGTCGAATTCGCAAATGGCCGCCGTGCCGTCCATGCGCACCACTGCCTGGAGATCGGCGTTGTGCAGGAAGATTTCATCCTGTCCATCCAGGTCAAGATCGACCGAGATTTTTTCCGGACGCGGATCAACTTTATCCAGCATGCCTTCCAGCGCCACGATGGCGTTATAGACCGCCCGGCGCAGGTGAGGCAGATAAAGACCGCCGAACAAACCGTGCCAGTAGGCATCGTTGGCTTGCGCCTCGTACAACTGGTCGAGCATTGCCGGCGTCTTCTTGGCATCAGGCAAGGCGTGATAACGCTGCGACAAGGACAGCATGCGCTTGTGCATCCAGTTGGACTCAGGAAAGCGCATGAAAAAGTTGCGCCAGATACCGCCGCGCACGAAAGGCTTGCTGACTTCCCAACGCCCTTCCCGCTTCTCGCGGTCCACCATGTCGGCGTAGTGATGCGCAGCCGGCACCGGCAGCGTCCACTCGTTCATTTCGCTGTAGGAGGCCGTGGGCAGGTACACCACCCCCTTGGTGCGAGCCTTCGCGTGGTAGTCACAATAACGCATGGGCTTGATGATGTCCGATGCCAGCACACCCTCGATGAAATCCTTGAGCCAACCGCGTTCGTACACCCAGTGATAGGTTTCCGGCCAGATGCCGAATTTTTCGATATCGTCGAAATAGACGGCGGCGGCCTGCCCGCTCTCGTCCGCCATACTCTCCAGGTAGCTCACCACCTCATTCGCCGGAGCGAACGGCACTCTGTAGCGGAGAGGCTCGGAAATCGGGTAGAGATCGAGCTTGCGGCCATCTTCCTCTGTCGTATAGAAACCGTTCAGTTCGCCATCCTGCTTGCCGGTGCACATGAAGTGGTAGTCATCCACGGTGACATACTTGACCCCGGCATCAGCCAGCGCCGGCACCACGGTGGATTCCCATACGCGCTCGGTGAGCCAGGCGCCGCTCGGCGCTTGGCCAAAATGTTTCTTCAGGTAACCGGAAAGCATCTTGATCTGGCCTACGCGGTCGCGAGAGGGAATCGCTGCCAAAACAGGTTCTGTATATCCGGCGCCGAACAACTCCGCCTGGCCGCGCGCCACCATTTCTTTCAGCAATTGCAGGTCTTGCGGGTAATGCTGGAGCAGGTAATCCAGCAGCCAGCCGCTGCTGTGCAGTGAGAAATGGAAATCTGGGTACTTGTACAGCACACGCAGGAAAGGGCCGTAACAACGCATGTGGGCGTCGTCCAGCACGTGTTTGAAATTGCCCACCGGCTGGTGGGCATGGACGCCTAGAAGCAAGGCAACGGATATGGTCATGGTAGCCCTTTTATTCTTGCCCGCGACGCATCGTGCCGCCGGCTTCCGCATTGCCTCCGCCCGCGCTGATCACCTTGCCTAGCGCAGCGGGAATGGGAAGTTTCAATAAACGATAAAGGTTGGACAAATTGCGCCGGAAAAGCAGGTCGAAACTGGCCACGCTGTGCGACGGGTTATAGTCGCCAAACCACCAGAACCAATCCGAACCTTCGCAATCTGCCAACTGTTGTTCGGCCGCATGTTTTTCTTCTTCATTGAGCAAGCCGTCTGCCATTACCCGGTCGAAGCTTTGCTTGGCTTCGCATAGCAAATCCCACGCCCGGTTTTTGGCTGGATCGCCGATCCACGTGCTGAAAGTGCCGTAGACCCAACTGCCGGCGACAACGCCAGGCAGGTTTTCACTGACAATTTCAGGCACATGCATCATGGCTGTTGCCGTACCCTGGCTGGCGGCGGGCGTCACCATTTGCGTGATTTCGCTGAACGTCGCCATCTCGATATCGGTATGTGCAGCAACGGCATCGTATAGCTCGCTCAAGAAATAGTAGCCGTTATAGGGGTAGTACTCCCAGGCGTTTTCTCCGTCGAGAATGATGCTGACAACCGGCGATGATCCCTCGGGATGCCGATGCAATATCTGTTCCAGCTCATGTACAAAATCGTTGACCGCATCGCGGCCGTACCACTTGGAATATTCAAATCCGATCTTGTCTGATAGTCGGTCGTCGCGGAAGAACATGGTCAAGGCGTTCTGCCCGTCGGAAACGCGATAAGGCTTGTACAAGTGATATTTATCGGGCGATAAAGCCTGGTCACCATAGGCATGACGGAGGCTGTTGGCCAGTACGCCCTCGCCTGTCGCTCCCCATTGGAAACCTTGTTTCGCAAGTAGCATGAGCGCAGCTTGAGACACGCCGCCTTCGGCTGGCCAAACCCCTTTGGGCGCCTGACCGAAACGTTCGCGGTGCGAGGAAATAGCCGATTCAATATGGCGTTTTGAACGCGTCAATCCTCCCGGATACCGTGTGGATTCTGGCAAGGGCATGTCGGAAGCGGCTTCCCGCGCACTGTTGAAATCCAGCAACAACGGCAGGATGGGATGGTAATGCGGCGTGGTCGAAATCTCGATCTGGCCGTTTTCGACCAACTTGCGATAGCGCCCAATCAATCCGGTCATGATCTCGCCGATGAGGTCGAACAAGGCGTAACGCTCTTGAGGGGTGTAGTCGTAACCCTTGGCCATGAGCCGTGCCACCAGTTCCGAAGTACGCCGAATGCTTTCACCGATCCACGACAGGTGATACCACACCAGCAAATCGGCGAGGTACTGCCCGGATAGATAGGCGAAGACATCTTCGTTCTCATGCTGCAACGTGCGATAGATGTTGAACAACCGATTGAAATGCGGAAACGGCGTCAACATAGTGGCGTGATTGCAGCGGAAGCAGCTATCCAAAATCAGCTTGCGCTGTTCCGGCGTGACCGTGTTGTGGTCAGGCAGCTTCAATAGCGCCAGCAAGGGATCGCGCATGTTCCCGGACTTGAACTGGAGCACGTAATCCTCGAGTTGGTCCAGCAGCACGGGCACGAAATTGAAGCAGCCCTTGGCGTCCGGATTCTTCTCGAAGTGGTACGCCATGTCGGTGTAGTCCTTCATGGCGTGCAAATAAGTCCACGGCAACACGAACTCGCCGCTCATGAAATCGCGGTAATCCGGCTGGTGCATGTGCCAGTAGAGGCAGAGATAAAGCTTGCGGGGTTGGGACATAGATTTCACGCTGAGATGCCGGGTACTGCCGAAAAATAAAAGTTAACGCCGCGTGCTCGATCGACGCGACGTTAACTTAGCAATTACCTTGCCTGGTGGATGCTTTGCCCCAGCATGTCGGGGGTCACCAGTGTGATGCCCTTTTCAGAAACATAGAAACGCTTGCGGTCTTCATCCGGGTTGACGCCGATCTGCATGCCGTCCGGGATCTTGCAACCTTTGTCGATCACCGCACGCTTGATCGTCACATAGCGGCCGATATCGACCTTGGGCAGGATGACAGAGTCTTCGATCAGGCTATAGCTGTTAACGCGCACATCCGAAAACAGCAGAGAACGCTTCACGCAGGAGCCGCTGATGATGCATCCGCCCGAAACCAGTGCATCGACCGCCTTGCCTCGACGATCTTCCTCATCGAACACGAACTTGGCGGGCGGCAACTGTTCCTGATAGGTCCAGATCGGCCATTCGCGGTCATACATGTTGAGGTCAGGCACCACCTTGGTCAGCTCCATGTTGGCTTCCCAATAGGCATCAATGGTTCCAACATCTCGCCAGTAGTACTTGTCGTCCTGGCTGTTGACCGCGCTATCAGAGAACCGATGCGCGAACACGCGGTATTTCTTGATCAGGTAAGGAATAATGTCGTGACCGAAATCGTGCGTCGAATTCGGATCGTCGGCATCGCGGATCAACTGTTCATAGAGGAACGCGGCATTGAAGACGTAGATGCCCATGCTCGCCATGGCTTGCGTCGGATCGCCGGGGATGGGATCGGGGTCGGACGGCTTTTCGCGGAACTGGATGATGCGATCGTTCTCGTCCACGCCCATCACGCCGAATGACTTGGCTTCTTCGATCGGCACGTTGATGCAAGCCACCGTCATGTCGGCCTTGTTGCGCACGTGCACCGCCAGCATCTGGCCGTAGTCCATCTTGTAGATGTGGTCGCCGGCGAGGATGAGGACATATTCCGGCCCCATGACCCGCAGGATGTCGAGATTCTGGAACACGGCATCGGCCGTACCCTTGTACCACTCTTCCTCGACGCGCTGCTGTGCCGGCAGCAATTCCACGAACTCGTTGAACTCGCCCCGCAGGAAGCCCCAGCCGCGCTGGATGTGCTGAATCAGGCTGTGGGCCTTGTACTGCGTCACCACGCCGATGCGGCGGATACCGGAGTTCATGCAGTTGGAAAGCGGAAAATCGATGATGCGGAATTTTCCGCCGAAAGGGACGGCGGGCTTGGCACGCCAATCGGTCAAGGCTTTGAGACGAGAACCTCTGCCTCCGGCAAGAATCAATGCCACGGTGTTTTTGGTGAGGGCACTGACAAAGCGCGTTGAAGTCGAATCTGGCTTCGATTCCTGCTGCATTTTTACCTCTCCTGATTTATAGTTTGCGTTTGAACGCATGGCGCTAGTCCGCAAGCCTTGTAGCGGCGCGCTTGCAGCCATTATAGACAGGTTGAAAAGATAAAACCAACACCCGGAAACCGGCTTTCAACCTTTTCACTTGGGCCTAATCAATGGCAACAAAAACAAAGCACGATCCGCAACTGAACCTGATCCTGGAAGCCCGGCACCACAATCCATTCGCCTGGCTGGGGTTGCATCAGGATCACGGTCAAGCCGTGTTGCGGACGTTCCTACCCCACGCTGGCCGGGTTTGGGTGAAAATCGGCGAAGCATGGGAAGAAATCCCCCGCAGCCATCCTGACGGTCTCTACCTCTGGAAGGGCGCATCCCTGCCCACTCCCACACCGTTGCGCTGGGAACAAGACGGCAAGCTACACCAAGCCTGGGATGTCTACACCTTTCCTCCCATGCTGTCGGAGCACGACCTTTACCTCTTCAATGAAGGCAAGTTGCGTCAGGCTTATCGCATGCTGGGTGCGCATATCGTCGAACACTGCGGAGTGCGCGGTACGCGTTTCGCCGTGTGGGCGCCCAATGCGGAACGCGTCAGCGTCATCGGCGACTTCAACCGCTGGGATGGCCGCGTCAATCCGATGCGCGCTCACGGTTCCAGCGGCGTCTGGGAAATTTTCATCCCTGGGTTAGAAGCCGGGCATCTATACAAGTTCGAGATACGCAATCGCCAAACCGGACACATCCTGGTCAAGACAGACCCCTACGGTGCAAGCTTCGAAATGCGTCCGGGCACGGCTTCACGCATCACTGCGCCTGACACCTACACCTGGAACGACCAAGGCTGGATGCAGGACCGTGCCAAGTCCGATTGGCTGCATGCGCCGTTCAACATCTACGAAATCCATGCCGGCTCCTGGCACCGCGGCGCCAACAACAGCTTTTTGCACTTTCGAGAGCTGGCAGACACCTTGGTACCCTACGTCAAAGACATGGGCTACACCCACGTCGAACTCATGCCGGTCAGCGAGCATCCGTTGGACGAATCCTGGGGCTACCAGACCACCGGTTACTACGGCGTGACCAGCCGCTTCGGCACACCGGACGATTTCCGCTACTTTATCGACACCTGCCACCAAGCAGGTATCGGAGTCATTCTCGACTGGGTACCGGCGCATTTCCCCAAAGACAGCTGGGCGCTGGCGCGTTTCGACGGCACAGCACTCTACGAACACGAAGACCCTCGCCTGGGCGAACACCAGGATTGGGGCACGTATATCTTCAACTACGGCCGCAATGAAGTCCGCAATTTCCTGGTAGCCAACGCGCATTACTGGCTCAATGAATTCCACATCGACGGCCTGCGCGTCGATGCCGTGGCTTCCATGCTGTACCTGGATTATTCGCGCAAGCACGGCGAATGGCTGCCCAACAAGTTCGGCGGGCGAGAGAATCTGGACGCTATCCAGTTCATGAAAGAACTCAACATGATGGCGCACGAGGAATTCCCGGGCGCCTTGACCATTGCCGAGGAATCGACCGCGTGGCCCATGATCTCCAGACCGGTTTATCTCGGCGGCTTGGGCTTCTCGATGAAATGGAACATGGGCTGGATGAACGATACGCTGTCGTACATTAAGCAAGACCCCGTGTATCGCCGTTACAACCATAACCAGCTCACCTTCGGCCAGTTGTATGCCTATAGCGAAAACTTCGTGCTGCCGTTTTCGCATGACGAGGTTGTGCATGGCAAACGTTCGTTACTTGATAAAATGCCTGGCGATGCATGGCAGAAATTCGCCAACCTGCGCCTGTTGCTGACCTACCAGATGACTTATCCGGGCAAGAAACTCAACTTCATGGGTAACGAATTCGGACAAGGCCGTGAATGGGCTGTGGGCGGTTCACTGGATTGGAGCCTGCTAGACACCGAGTGGCATAAAGGGATACAAAACCTGTCGCGCGACTTGGGACACCTGTACAAGAACACCAAAGCGTTGCACGAACTCGATTTTCAGCCGGAAGGCTTTGCCTGGATCGACTGCCACGATGCCGACCAGTCCATCGTTAGCTATTTAAGGCGAGCCCGGGACGGCAGTTACGTCATCATTATTTTGAATTTCACGCCTGTTGAGCGCCGGGGGTATCGCATTGGCGCGCCAGATAGTGGAAAATACTGCGAAATTTTCAACAGCAACGCCGGTATTTTCGGAGGAAGTAATACCGGCAACGGTTCGGGGCTGGAAGCAGAACCGACCGCGTGGATGGGATTTCCACAATCGCTCGTTGTCACAGTGCCGCCGTTAGCAGGCATTATTATTAAACATAATCAATAACCTAATTTATGTCACAACTGACCCAATCGCCAGCATGGCAAGCATTGCTGTCGCATCAGCAAGAGATTGCGCCGCTGCATATGCGCGACCTGTTCGCGGCCGACCCGGCCCGGTTCGACAAATTCTCCCTGCAGTTCAACGACATTCTTCTCGACTATTCCAAGAACCGTATCACCGAGCAGACCTTGTCAAAATTGTTCGCCCTCGCTCGCGACCGCAAGGTCGAATCATGGCGAGATCGCATGTTTTCCGGGGAAAAAATCAATTTCACCGAAAGCCGTGCGGTACTGCATACCGCCCTGCGTAACAAATCCGACCGGCCGGTACTGGTCGACGGCAAGGATGTGATGCCGGAAGTCCGGCGCGTCTTGGCACAGATGCGCAGCTTTACCGAACGAGTCCGCAGCGGTGAATGGAAGGGCTATACCGGCAAGAAAATCACCGATGTGGTGAATATCGGTATCGGCGGCTCCGACCTCGGTCCCTTTATGGTGTGCAGCGCGCTCCGCCCCTATAGTCGGCCCGACTTGCTCGCGCATTTCGTATCGAATATCGATGGCGCGCAGCTCGCCAACATCCTGGAAAAGTGTAACCCGGAAACCACGCTGTTCATCGTGGCCTCCAAGACTTTCACCACCCAGGAAACCCTGACCAATGCCAAATCGGCACGTGCCTGGTTCCTCAAGGCTGCGCAGGATGAAAGCCATATCGCCAAGCATTTCGTCGCGTTGTCCACCAATGCAACAGAAGTAGCGAAGTTCGGCATCGATACTGCCAACATGTTCGAGTTTTGGGACTGGGTGGGCGGCCGTTATTCATTGTGGTCTGCCATTGGTCTTTCCATTGCCCTGCACGTGGGTATGGACAACTTCGAGGAATTGCAGCAAGGCGCGTTCGACATGGACGAGCATTTCCGTTCCGCCCCGCTTGAGAAAAACCTGCCCGTCGTCCTCGGTCTGCTAGGCGTTTGGTACAGCAACTTCTTCAACGCACAAACCCACGCCATCCTGCCCTACGATCAATCGCTGTGCCGCTTTGCTGCTTATTTCCAGCAAGGCGATATGGAAAGCAATGGTAAGTTCGTCGACCGCGATGGTTTCCGTGTCGATTACGACACCGGTCCGATTATCTGGGGTGAGCCCGGCACCAACGGCCAGCACGCGTTTTATCAGTTGATCCACCAAGGTACGCGCCTGGTGCCCTGCGATTTCATCATTCCGATGCAAACACACTACCCAATCGGCGACCATCACAAGATCCTGCTATCCAACTTCTTCGCTCAAACCCAGGCCTTGATGATCGGCAAGACCAAGGAGCAGGCTCGTACAGAACTCGAAGCTGCCGGCTTGAGCGGTGCGGAATTGGAAACGCTGCTGCCGCACAAGGTGTTCGAAGGCAATCGCCCGACCAACTCCATCATGTTCGAAAAGCTCACGCCGAGAACGCTGGGCTCGCTGATCGCGCTCTACGAACACAAGATTTTCGTACAGGGCGTTATCTGGAACATTAATTCGTTCGACCAATGGGGTGTGGAACTAGGCAAGCAATTGGCCAATGCCATGCTGCCCAAGCTGTTCGACAAGACACCGGCAACAGCTCACGACGCCTCGACCAACGGCTTGATCAATCACTATAAGCAACACTGTTTGTAAGAGACACACGAACAAAAAAGGCCGGGATTTCCCGGCCTTTTTTGTTCATGCTTATCCGACGCGTTATTAACGATCGTTGAAAAACGCGATATTCATGCAGCGATCGTTGACGAAGGTCAGTTCCACGGTCTTGTAGGTATGCTTGTCGTCGTAGCGCACCAGGTTCTGGTAGTACCACATTTCCACCTTGGCACCGCTACCAGAAGTATCCAAAGGACGACCCAGAGTTGCTTCCGCATCAGACGGCTTGCTAGCTTGCGCCGTGCGTGCCGGCTTACCAACCGCTTCGGTCACCTGCTTGGTGGATTTATGGCTAAACAGACTGATGAACTGATCTTCATTAAAGGTTTTGGACTTTGCAGCTTTGGCAGCCTTGTCGGCGGCAAAGGCTTGCAACGGAGCGACCGAAGCCAATACTGCAGAGGCCAGGCACAGGGCAACTAGGGACTTCTTTACAAACATGAACAATCCTTTACGTGATCGATAGTTAATTATCGCATTCCAAAACGCTTCATGCCAGCATCAGCCTCAGCCCATCGTAACCGAGTGCAACCCCCTCCGGCAGTTCTTTCTGCAGCACATCGTAGTCGATCTCGTGCGTCATATGGATGAGGTACGCCTGACGTGCTGCAATCTGACCGACATACGCCAGACTTTGTTCCAAATTCACATGCGTGTGATGCGGTTTATATCGCAGGCAGTCGATCAGCAAGACATCCAAGCCTTGCAGCAAGGACATGGATGACTCCGGGATTTCCGAGATATCGGTCAGGTAGGCAAAATTGCGAATACGCCACCCCAAAATGTCGGAACGGCCGTGCTTCACTGGAATCGGAATTACAATTTCGCCGCATACGTTGAACGGTTCGGTGACGGCGTGCGCCTTTAGCACGGGCATATCCCAGTAGGTGCCTGCATCGCGGAGGGCATAGCCGAAGCGGCTGGTGATATTCTCGATGGTATGCGGGTTGCCGAACAAGGGGATTTGTTTTTTCTGGATTTGGCAGAATGCCCTCAGATCGTCGATGCCGTTGAGATGATCGGCATGGACGTGGGTGTAAAGCACCGCATCGACGCGACGGATATTTTCCCGCAGGGATTGAGTACGAATATCAGGACCGGTATCGATCAGGATAATTTCGCCGCTGTCGGTCTGGATCGCCGAGGAACATCGGGTGCGCTTGTTGCGCGGATTGTCGGAGCGGCAAGTATCACAATCGCACCCGATAACCGGCGTGCCTGCACTTGAGCCGACCCCAAGGACAATCAGTTGCAAAGCGCCGCCGCCTGTTTGAATAAGCGGAAGAAATTCGCGCTGGTCGCCTCGCCTACCTCATCAAGAGAAATGCCGCGCAGCGCGGCTATTTCTTCGGCCACGTGCTTCACATAACCTGGCTGATTGGTCTTCCCACGGAAAGGGACGGGCGCGAGGTATGGTGAATCCGTTTCGATCAGCATGCGATCAAGCGGGACTTTTTGAGCCAATTCTTTTAGCGCAACGGCATTCTTGAAAGTCACGATGCCCGAGAAGGAAATATAGAAGCCAAGCTCCATCGCCTGCTGAGCGATTTCCCAGGTTTCGGTAAAACAGTGCATTACACCGCCCACTTGCTCGGCATGCTCTTCACGCAGAATACGGATAGTGTCTGCAGCCGATTCTCGCGTATGAATGATGAGCGGCTTACCGGCAGCAATTGCGGCGCGAATATGCACGCGAAAACGTTGACGCTGCCATTCCAGGTCACCCTGCAAGCGGTAATAGTCCAGCCCGGTTTCGCCGATCCCGATCACCTTGGGATGCTGCGCCAATCGGGCTAGCTCATCCACCGTGGGCTCGTCCTCATTTTCGTAATCGGGGTGAATGCCGACCGTCGCAAACAAATGATCGTGCGCTTCGGCAACCGCCAATACGTTGGGAAAATCCCGCAAATTGACACTGATGCACAAGCCGTAGCGCACGTTGTTTTCGTGCATCTTGGCCAGTACGGCATCGATATTTTGGGCAAGGTCCGGAAAATCCAGGTGACAGTGGGAATCGATGAACATCAGGGATACCGCAAAAAAACTACATGGTGTGAGTAGGACGAGCGGACTTCAGTGCTCCGCCTAACAAGGCTTCGATCTTATTGCGCGCCTCGATACCGCCATCTTTCTCGCTAAATTGAATGCCGATGCCTTGAGGGCGCACGCCCTGAGTTACGGGCGTAACCCAAGTCACATGGCCGACCACCTTCAGCTTATTGGGATCGTCCAGGAGCGAAAGCAACATGAAAACTTCCTCGCCCAGCCTGTATGTGCGATTGGTAGGAATAAACAAACCGCCGCCCTTAAGGAAAGGCATGTAGGCCGCATACAAGGCGCCTTTTTCCTTGATGGAAAGGGACAGCACTCCAGGTTTTGGAGCAGTCGGCGTGGTCGATTCGTCTTTTTTCTGTTCGTCACTCATGGTCTGGCAGGGCTAGGGAACAATTGAGCATAACGTAGCAGCAAGGCTTCCAACTGTAATTCGACGTTCAAAGGATGCGAGGCCTGAGCCCGCGCTTCGGCCAATGTGCGCTGAAAATCAAGCAATCGGGGCAAGTCTACGCTTTTGGCTATGCCTTGCAAAGTAGACTGATGCTCGGGGAAATAGCGCACGCTACCCGCCAATATCAGCGAGGAAAGGTCGTACATCCATTTCTGCAGGATATCGATCGCTGTAGCAAAATCCCCACGTGCCCATCCGACAGAAAGTGCGTCGATGCGCCCGCCTTTCTTGAGGTGCTGGGTGAGCGACTCGACTTCTTCACGCACCTCGACAGTATCTGCTTCCAATGCTGCTAACGGCGTACCTCCGGTAAAGGCCAAGCCGAAGGCCGGATCGGCCAACCCTTGCGCTCTGAGCCAAGCGAGGGATTCGTCCTTATTTGGTACCGGCATCGCCACTTTATGACAGCGGCTCAGGATGGTGGGTAGCAAGCGCTGCAATTGATGGGTAAGCAGGATGAATGCGGTCGCCGGAGGCGGTTCTTCAAGAACTTTCAGCAATGCGTTGGCAGCATTTGCATTCAAGGTTTCGGCCGGCTGGAGAATAATCACACGCAAACCATGACGGTGCGACGATAGTCCGACGAGGTCTCCCAGTGCGCGAATTTGATCTACGGTGATGAAGCGCGATTTTTTCTTGGCCTTGGGCGCACTGCCCTCCCCAGCTTCATCATCCCCCTCTGAACGATCTTCTGGCTCTACCTGACGAAAATCGGGGTGATTGCCTTGCGCCAGCCAGCCACAGCTCAAACAAGCACCGCAGGCGACTCCATCCGGTTGGGGGCTTTCGCACAATAACGACGCTGCCATGGCTTGCGCGAACGCCAATTTTCCCACGCCTTGCCGACCATGCAGCAAAAAAGCATGGGGCAAGCGGTCGCGCATACCCATAAGCCGCT
This sequence comes from Novimethylophilus kurashikiensis, assembly GCF_003112435.1. Taxonomy (GTDB): domain Bacteria; phylum Pseudomonadota; class Gammaproteobacteria; order Burkholderiales; family Methylophilaceae; genus Novimethylophilus; species Novimethylophilus kurashikiensis. Next base: position 349,886 of record NZ_BDOQ01000002.1, on the reverse strand, counting down.
GCCAGAGTGCGGATTGCCAAGGGAAAATGGCGGGCTTATCCAAGGCCATGAAGAAGTGCTTTCAGGGTTTCTTGAATCTCGGGAATGGTTCGGCCGGCGTCGATGATGCGGAAGCGTTGCGGGAATTGCCGGGCACGTTCCAGATAAGCCGTGCGGATACGTTCGAAAAAGTCGGCATTTTCCTGCTCGAAGCGATCCGGATCGCGCGCACCGGCCAATCGCTGACAACTCACAGCAACGGGCACGTCGAACAAAAGCGTCATATCCGGCTGCAGGCTCTCTTGCACCCAGCGCTCCAAAGTCTCGATTTTACTGGCTGAGACACCGCGCCCGCCGTGCTGATAAGCAAAGCTCGCATCGGTAAAACGGTCCGACAGCACCCATGCACCTCGCTCCAGCGCCGGCAGGATGACTTGCGCCAGATGCTCCCGCCGCGCGGCAAACATCAGCAAGGTTTCCGTTTCCGCACACATGGCGTCATGCAGCAACATTTCACGTAAGCGTTCTGCCAATTGCGTGCCACCAGGCTCTCGCGTGACGATCAGCTCTCGTCCGCCGGCTCGCAGCAATTCGGTGATCAACGGAATATGGGTGCTTTTACCTGCTCCGTCGACGCCCTCAAGCGTGATGAATTTTCCCCTCGCCATTAATTCTTTCCTAATTGATAACGTGCAACGGCACGATTATGGTCAGTCAGGTTCCGCGAAAACACATGGCTACCGTCGCCCTTGCCGACGAAATACAGATAACCATTGCGCTGATCTGGATGCAAAGCCGCTTCTATCGCACCCATGCCAGGGTTGGCAATCGGCGTAGGGGGCAAGCCTGCTCGCGTGTAAGTGTTGTAAGGGGTATCCATCAACAGGTCGCGCTTGTGAATGTTGCCGTCGTAGGATTCGCCCAGCCCATAAATCACCGTGGGGTCAGTCTGTAAGCGCATGCCAAGTTTCAACCGGTTAAGAAACACCCCCGCGATCAGGGGCCGCTCCTCCGACTTGCCGGTTTCTTTCTCGACGATCGAAGCCATGATCAGCGCCTGGTAAGGATTCGTGTAGGGCAAGCCAGGTGCTCGCGTCGACCAGGACTGAGCAAATTTATCGTGCATGGCCTGATAGGCACGCTTGAGTATATCGATATCGCTCATGCCGCTGGCAAAGTAGTAGGTATCGGGGAAAAATAAACCTTCAGGATGAGTTTCCGTGGCACCGATGCGTTGCAGAATCTCGCTATCGGTCATCGCCATACCTAGATGCTTAATGCCCTCGTGACGGTTCAATTCATCTCGCATCTGGCGGAAAGTCCAGCCTTCGATAAAAGTCACACCGATCTGAGTCACGTCGCCGTTGCTCAGCATCTCGAACAAGCGATACGGCGTAAGGTCGCGGTCCAATAGATAATTGCCGGCCTTGAGCTGCGATGCGCGACCGGTCAACCGCGCCATGACGATAAAGCTCCATGGCTCGTTGAGAATATGCTCGTCGACCAACTGACGAGCTACCAAACGGATATTACTGCCCGCCTTGACTACAAAAGTATGTGGCTTCTCTGCAATCGTGAGTTCGGATTGGGAAAAGTTCCAGATCCATGCGCCGAACCCGACAGCAACGACGCCCGCCAGCAATAACAACTTAGAGAAAAACCGCATCGTCCTCTTTCGACAATTGTTCCCGCAATTTAGCAGCCAGCACGCCAAATGGCCATGCATGACTTGCTAGATGATTGACCTGCCAGACGCCGTAAAGACTGTTGCAAATCACCACTTCATCGGCATCCATCAATTCGGAAAGCGTGATGGGCCGAACGACGGCTCGATACCCCAACTCCGGAGCGGTATCGATAATGCGTTGCCTAGTCACGCCAGCTACCCCACACTTACTCAGATCTGGCGTAATCAAGGTATCGCCAGAACGCATGAATACATTGCTCATGGTGCATTCAATGACATGGCCGTCGGTGTCGAGCATCAGGCCATCGACTACCTGCGTATCGACCCACTCCATGCGGGCTAGTACATTTTCCAGCCGATTAAGGTGCTTGATTCCAGCGAGACGCGGTTGGTGCCCCAATCGCGTTTGGCATAGAAACAGAGACACTCCGCTCGAATAGTGTTGCTCCGGATATTGAGGCAATGCCGTCTTGATAACCACTCGAGTGGGTTGTGCAAGCGCCGGCACTGCATAACCCCGTTCGCCTTCACCGCGCGTCACCACGATCTTGATTGCACATTCGGATGAGTCCCCCGCCAATTTGGAGATATCGCCGAGCAGTAATTCTTCAGAGGGGCAAACAATACCTAGCGCATTACAGTCCGTTTGCAAACGCTTTAAATGTGCAGTCCAGGTGCGTAACTGGCCTCGACGTATGGCCAATGTCCGGAACACTCCATCGCCGTAGGCAAATCCGCGATCGAAGGGAGATATCCCCGATTCGCGCTTTCCGTTGATCAGATATTCGTGTCGATGTTGCATCTCACTATTGTACCTGCCCTGGCAATAATGCTTATAGCGATTGAAGTAAGGAAAACCTGACTTGGATGAGGCGCACGTTTCTCCACAGCTCTTGTGGATAACTTTGTGAACAACCCCTTAAAAACGTAACTAACCCTTAGTTCCACATTGCTTTTTTCAAAATTGCCCACTTTTTAAACACAAGCTAATAGCTATTATTAATCAATAAGTTAAGAATAGATTTCATTAAACATCCATCTACCCTGAAAATAAAATGGCAAAAGTAGTAAACAATGTGCATAAATAGAAATGAAAAAGGGGCCTAAGCCCCTTTTTTATCAAGAAAAACCGTAGGATTTATCCTAAATTCTCTTAAAAACCAATGTTCCGTTCGTTCCGCCGAAACCGAAGGAATTAGAAATCGCAACATCGATTTTCATCTGCCGGGCTTCATTCGGCACATAGTCGAGGTCACATTGCGGATCTTGATTGAAGATATTGATCGTTGGCGGCGCCACTTGATCGCGAAGCGCAAGCGCTGAGAACACGGCTTCCACTCCACCGGCGGCCCCCAATAGGTGACCCGTCATGGACTTGGTGGAGCTCATCGCGATACGCCCGGCATGATCGCCGAATAAGCGCTTGGCCGCTTGCGTCTCAGCCATGTCCCCAGCCGGAGTCGAAGTTCCATGCGCGTTGACGTAATCAACCTGCTCCGGATTAATCTTGGCGTTGTTTAGGGCATTACGCATGCAGCGTGCAGCACCCTCGCCGTTTTCTGAAGGCGAAGTCATGTGATAGGCATCGGCACTCATACCGAAACCGGCAACTTCGCCGTAAATCTTGGCGCCGCGTTTCTTGGCATGCTCGTACTCTTCGAGCACCAACACGCCCGCACCTTCGCCAATAACGAAACCATCGCGATCGGCATCCCATGGACGGCTAGCCGTCGCAGGATCGTCGTTGCGAGTAGAAAGCGCGCGAGCAGAAGCAAAGCCACCCACAGACAACGCAGTAATCGCCGCCTCTGCACCGCCAGCCACCATGACATCGGCATCGCCGTACTCGATCATGCGCGCAGCATCGCCGATGCAATGGGTTGCCGTGGTACAAGCTGTCACGATAGCGATATTCGGACCTTTGAAACCATACATGATCGACAGATTGCCCGAGATCATGTTGATGATGGTGCCCGGAATGAAGAACGGCGAAATCTTGCGCGGGCCGCCCTCCATGTAGACCTTGTCTGTATCTTCGATCAATTGCAGGCCGCCGATCCCGGCACCGATGGAAACACCGATACGCTCGGCATTTTCTTCGGTGACTTCGAGGCCGGAATCCTTGACGGCTTCCATGCCCGCGACCAAGCCATACTGGATGAATGTATCCATGCGGCGTGCCTCTTTTGGAGACAGGTATTGCGTCGCGTCGAAATCCTTCACTTCCCCGGCAATTTGCGAGGAGAAGGCAGTCGGATCGAATTTGGTAATTCGCGAAATGCCGGACTTGCCTGCAACAATGTTGGCCCAGGCGGTTTCGACGCCGATACCGACTGGCGAAACAATACCCAGGCCCGTAATGACGACCCTACGTTTGGACAAGGCTACTCCAGGAAAAACTTAAAGAATGGTGAGGCGAGATTACTTGACGTGAGCGTTGACGTAGTCGATCGCTTGCTGAACAGTGGTGATCTTCTCAGCTTCTTCGTCAGGGATTTCGCAGTCGAATTCTTCTTCGAGTGCCATCACCAGTTCGACGGTGTCCAGAGAATCGGCACCCAGGTCATCCACGAAGGAAGACGTGTTCTTGACGTCGGCTTCGTTGGCACCCAATTGCTCGGTAACGATCTTCTTAACACGTTGTTCGATATCAGACATCAAATTTCCCCTTTCAAGTTGTAGCAAAAAAGCTGGCCGCCATTCTAGCAAACTCCAGCCGATTTCCAAAGAAACGGCCCTTAGGCCATGTACATGCCGCCGTTGACGTGCAGCGTTTCACCGGTGATATAGCCTGCTGCCGGAGAGGCCAGGAAAGCCACGGCAGCAGCGATATCCTGCACATCGCCGAAGCGCCCTACCGGTACGAGCTGGACCAATCCGTTGCGCTGATCTTCAGACAGCGCACGCGTCATATCGGTGTCGATAAAGCCTGGAGCGACGCAATTAACCGTAATACCGCGACTGCCCACTTCGCGTGCCAAAGACTTGGTAAAACCTGACATACCAGCCTTGGCAGCAGCGTAATTGGCTTGTCCGGCGTTGCCCATGTGGCCGACGACGGACGAGATACTGATGATTCGGCCCTGGCGCGCTTTCATCATAGGGCGCAGAACGGCCTGGGAAAGACGGAACACCGACTTCAGGTTGGTCGACATCACGGCATCCCAATCGTCTTCGCTCATGCGCATCAATAAGGTATCGCGGGTAATGCCGGCATTGTTGACCAGGATGGAAACGGTGCCGTGCTTTTCGCCAATCGCCTTCAAGACCTCTTCGACCTGGGCTGCGTTGTTCACATCCAACGCTACGCCTTCGCCCTTGACGCCGCCTTGCTGCAATGCCACAGAAATCTGTTCTGCTCCCGACGCAGTCGTCGCCGTGCCGATGACGGTTGCGCCCTGCTTGCCCAATTCCAGCGCTACTGCGGCGCCAATGCCGCGGCTAGCACCCGTGACCAATGCGATTTGTCCTGACAACATTGCTTTCTCCTTAAACTTCGAACTGTGCCTTGGCTTCGGCTACCGATTCATTGCCGATCAGTGCCAAACACGGCATTTCGGCGACGATGCGCTTGTTAAGACCAGCCAAAACCTTGCCCGGGCCACATTCCGCCGCTATAGCGACACCATCGGCAGCCATTTTCTGTACAGTTTCCACCCAGCGCACCGGGCTGTAGAGTTGACGCACCAAAGCATCCTTGATTTGTGCTGCATCGCCATAAGACGCCACGTCTGCGTTGTGCAACACCGGGACTTGCGGCGTGACAATGGCGACGTTATCCAGATACGTCTTCAACTTCTCCGCGGCAGGCTTCATCAGCGCGCAGTGAGAAGGCACACTCACCGGCAAGGTCAGTGCACGTTTCGCACCCTTGCCCTTGGCGGCTTCCATGCCGCGCTCGACGGCAGCCTTGTTGCCGGCTATAACGACTTGACCGGGAGAATTAAAATTGACGGCTTCCAGCACTTCGCCTTGGGCCGCTTCGGCACAGACCGCACGTACTGCATCATCGTCCAAGCCAAGAATTGCTGCCATCGCGCCTACGCCTTCCGCAACTGCGGATTGCATCACTTCGGCACGATAACGGACCAAGGGCAACGCATCCTTAAACGTCAATGCGTTTGCAGCGACCAAAGCCGTGTACTCGCCGAGGCTATGCCCGGCCATGATAGCGGGCTGACTACCGGCGGCCTGTTGCCAGGCACGCCAGGCAGCAATTCCGGCGGTTAGCATCAAAGGCTGGGTATTGGCGGTCAGGTTAAGGTCTTCATTGGCCTCTGTGGCCATTTTCCAGAAATCTTGTCCTAACACGTCGGAGGCTTCTGCAAAGGTTTCACGAACCACGGCGAGGTCGCCGAATCCTTGCATCATGCCAACAGATTGCGAACCTTGGCCGGGAAACAAAAATGCGAATTTCATGCTGAATCTCTAAAGAATTTATTGCCTGAATCAGTACTTGAGCAGCACGGAACCCCAGGTAAAACCACCACCAAAGGCTTCCATGAGCACGTTTTGACCGCGCTTGATGCGACCATCCCGCACAGCCACATCTAGAGCAAGCGGAATAGAAGCGGCTGAGGTATTGCCGTGTTGATCCACCGTGACCACCACCTGATCCATGCTCATGCCGAGCTTTTTGGCGGTGGCCTGAATAATACGAATATTGGCTTGGTGCGGGACCAGCCAGTGCACGTCGGACTTTTGCAATCCGTTGGCTTCCAGCGTTTCGTCCACGATCTGATCCAGGGTGTTCACAGCCACCTTGAATACGGCGCTCCCTTCCATCTTGATCGTCGAATCGTCACCACGCTTAGAGACGCCACAGGGAACATTCAACAGATCGGCATAACTGCCGTCCGCATGGAGATGGGTGGAAAGGATGCCAGGCTCTTCCGCTGCCTTGAGCACGACGGCTCCAGCACCATCGCCCCACAAGATACAGTTGGTGCGATCTGTCCAATCGGTAATACGGGAGATCGTTTCCGCCCCCACCACCAGGGCACATTTTGCACTGCCGGTGCGAATAAATTGATCGGCAGTTGCCAAGGCATACACAAAGCCGCTGCAAACCGCCTGAATATCGAAGGCGGGACAACCGCTGATACCCAGTTTGGCCTGGAGCGTACAAGCGGTGCTTGGGAAAACTTGATCCGGCGTAGTGGTGGCCAGGATCAGCAGATCGATATCAGTAGGCGCAATGCCCGCCGCAGCGATAGCTCGCAGGCTTGCTTGATACGCCAGATCGCTCGTCACCTCGTCATCCGCAGCAATATGGCGTTGGCGGATACCGGTGCGGGTATAAATCCATTCGTCGGTGGTTTCAACCATCCGCTCGAGGTCGGCGTTTGTGAGTATTTTTTCCGGCAGATAGCTGCCGGTGCCAGCAATTTTTGAATATATCAAGATACAGACACCATGGCGGGATGAGCATCCACTGCAATTTGTTCACCGATGCGCCGCAGCACACCGTTGCTAGCCTCTTCGACCGCTTGGTCGATGGCAAAGCCGAAAGCGAAACTATCCGCCGATCCGTGACTTTTGACCACTAATCCGTTCAGTCCAAGGAAACTAGCACCATTGTAGCGGCGATGATCGACGCGACGCTTGAATGCGTTAAGTACCGGCATGGCCGCAAGGCCCATCAGTTTGGTAAAGAGATTACGCTTGAATTCTTGGCTAATGAAAGAACGCATCATTTGCGCCAAACCTTCCGACGCCTTCAATGCGACATTGCCAACGAACCCATCGCAAACCACAACATCCACCGTGCCCTTGTAAATGTCGTTACCTTCCACGTTACCGTAGAAATTGAGATGGCTGCCGCGCAGCAACTCGCCGGCCTCCTTCACTATCTCGTTACCCTTGATCGCTTCGGAACCAATATTGAGCAGTCCTACCGTTGGGTTCGGCTTGTGCTCAACGCAGGAGCACAACATGGCACCCATGATGCCGAATTGCAGCAAATGCTCGGCCGTGCAATCCACGTTAGCACCCAAGTCCAGCACATAGGTCTTGCCATGCAGCGTAGGCAGCGTAGAGGCGATCGCAGGACGATCGATCCCAGGCAGCGTCTTCAGCACGTAACGTGCCGTTGCCATGAGCGCACCAGTATTGCCGGCGGAGACGCAGGCATGCGCTTCGCCGCTCTTGACCAGATTGATCGCCACCCGCATCGACGAATCTTTCTTGTTGCGCAAGGCGGATTGAGGCTGCTCGTCCATGGCCACAACTTCGCTGGCATGATGAATGCGCAAGCGCGGGCCGACAGAAGCACCATGAGAACGCAACTCCATCTCGATGGCCTCGGCCAGACCGACCAGAACGATATTGATTTCACTATGCCGCTTCAGAGCCTGAAGGGCTGCGGGAATGGTGACATGAGGGCCGTGATCGCCTCCCATGGCATCGATAGCAACTGTAATATCCATAACAAAACGCCGCGCCTTTTGGGCGCGGCGCATGCTTCATCGGCGGCGGGTGATTATTCGCCCTTAGCCGGCATCACCTTGCGGCCGCGGTAGTAACCGGAAGCGCTGACGTGGTGACGCAGATGCACTTCACCCGTGGTCGGCTCGACGGCCAGTGCGGGAGCGGTCAGGAAATCGTGCGAACGATGCATACCGCGCTTGGAAGGGGACTTCTTGTTCTGTTGAACAGCCATTTGTTGCTCCTAACTAAAAATCAAAAAACCTAACTTTTATTACCGGTTTTCAATCCTTCCAGCACCTGAAAGGGATTGGGCTTGCGCTCCTTGGGAGCACCATCACCAGAAGAGCAACCGTCCTCATGCCGCAACGACATTGGCAACGCCAGAAGAACTTCCTCTTCAACCAGATCCGTGACATTCAATCTAGGCTCGATGACAAGATAATCGACGTCATCGTCATCAAGATCGGAATCGGGAATATCCGATTCGTCCTTAACCAACTCGAAACGCCTGACGATTTCGAATGGATAGTCCAGCCCATTCAAACAGCGCTGACACATTAAACCTAACGTCCCGCGCAGATCCAACTGCAAGTAGAACTTGCCGCGGGAACCCCGGCTACCCACAAGCCTATACTCAACATCACCCCGACCAGAAAACAGTACTTCCTGCACCCGGGGCAAATCAGAGGCGCGGATTTTATCATGAATTTCAAGCGATTGCTCGACGAATTCAAGAGTATTGATTAACACGGGCGTAGACACCAGCCAAACCTATTCAGTCAGTAACCCAGCATGATATAATTCTTAGGTTTGGGTGTCAAAAAGCCAGCAACCACCGGCTTTCCAAGCCTATCTATTATCTATAGACGCACGCTGAAACCAATGATCAAGAAGATTCTCGTAGCCAATCGCGGCGAAATTGCTGTACGCATCGTGCGCGCTTGCTCCGAAATGGGCATCAAGTCGGTCGCCATTTATACCGATGCCGACCGCCACGCACTGCATGTCAAGAAAGCGGACGAAGCCTATAACATCGGCTCCGACCCGGTGCAGGGCTATTTGAACGCTCACAACATCGTCAATCTCGCGGTAGCAGCAGGTTGCGATGCTCTGCATCCGGGTTATGGCTTTCTTTCAGAGAACCCTGTGCTCTCTGAAATCTGCGCCAAGCGCGGCATCAAGTTCATCGGCCCTGGCCCGGAGGTCATTGCCCAGATGGGCGATAAGATCCAAGCCCGCAATGCCATGATCGCCGCCGGTATTCCATGCGTACCCGGTAGCGACGGCAATCTTGCAGATGTCGAGGAAGCGCGCAAGCTTGCAGGGAAGATCGGCTATCCGGTCATGCTCAAAGCGACCAATGGCGGCGGCGGCCGGGGCATTCGTCGTTGCAATGATGAAAAAGAGTTGCTGGCCAATTACGAACGCGTAATTTCCGAAGCCAGCAAGGCATTCGGCAAGCCCGAAGTCTTCATGGAAAAGTGCGTAGTCAACCCGCGTCATATCGAAGTGCAAATCCTGGCTGATAGCCAAGGCAGTGCAATTCACCTGTTCGAACGCGACTGCTCGATCCAGCGCCGAAACCAGAAACTGATCGAAATCGCTCCGTCGCCGCAACTCACGCAAGCCCAACGCGATTACATCGGTAATCTCGCCGTGAAGGCGGCCAAGGCGGTCGGCTACGAAAACGCAGGCACAGTCGAGTTCCTGCTCGACCAGGACAATAATTTCTATTTCATGGAAATGAATACGCGCCTGCAGGTCGAGCACACGGTGACAGAAACCATCACCGGCATCGATATCGTGCAAGAGCAAATCCGCATCGCCGACGGCATGCCGCTGCAGTACAAGCAAAGCGAGGTGCAGTTCCGCGGCTTTGCGATGGAATACCGCATCAATGCAGAAGACCCCAAGAACGGCTTCTTGCCGAGCTTCGGCAAGATCACCCGTTATTACGCTCCGGGCGGACCCGGCGTGCGCATCGACGCGGCTATGTATTCCGGCTATGTCATTCCACCCTACTACGACTCCATGTGTGCCAAGCTTACAGTTTGGGCACTGGATTGGCCTGGCGTGATCGAACGCGGTCGCCGCGCGCTGAGCGACATGGTGGTGTACGGCGTCAAGACCACGATTCCTTATTATCAGGAAATCATGAAGCATCCGGAATTCCGCTCCGGTCGTTTCAATACCAGCTTTGTTGAGTCGCACCCGGAACTAGTCAATTACGCGATCCAGTTCCCGCCCGAGCTCATGGCAGCCGCGATTTCGGCAGCCATTGCAGCGCACGAAGGCATTTGATCAATTTTTAGATAGAAGATTAAGACTATGGCGAAAGTTCTTGTTTCTGAACTTGTTTTGCGTGACGGACACCAGTCCCTCATCGCTACGCGGATGCGTACCGAAGACATGCTCCCGATTTGCGCATCGCTCGACAGTATCGGCTTCTGGTCGCTGGAAGCCTGGGGTGGCGCCACCTTCGACGCTTGTGTGCGCTACCTGAAGGAAGACCCGTGGGAACGCCTCAAACGCTTGCGCAAAGCACTTCCCAATAGCCGCATCCAGATGCTGCTGCGCGGTCAAAACCTGCTCGGCTATCGCCATTATTCGGACGATGTGGTGCGCGCCTTCGTGCAGAAATCTGCCGATAACGGCGTAGACGTATTCCGCGTGTTCGACGCCATGAACGACGTACGCAACCTTCGCGTATCGATTGAAGCCGTCAAGAAATCCGGAAAGCATGCCGAAGGCACCATCAGCTACACCACAAGTCCGGTTCACGACATCCCCTATTTCGTGAACCTGGCCAAAGAACTAGAAGCCATGGGCAGCGACACCATCGCCATCAAGGATATGGCTGGCCTGCTCACCCCGACGGCAACCTATGACTTGGTCAACGCGATCACCGCCGCGGTCAAGCTACCGGTTCACCTGCATAGTCATGCAACGTCCGGTCTATCCGCCATGTCTTTCATCAAGGCCGTGGAAGCCGGTGCTGCCATTCTGGACACCTGCATCTCTCCCTTCGGCGAGGGCGCCAGCCACCCTTCTACCGAAAGCATCGTGGCAGCGCTGGCCGGCACCGAGTACGACACCGGCCTCGATCTCGGCAAGCTGCAAGAAGTGGCAGCTTATTTCCGTGAGGTGCGCAAGAAATACTGGCAGTACGAAAGCGATTTCACCGGCGTGGATACCCGCGTGCTGGTTAATCAGGTTCCGGGCGGCATGATCTCCAACCTGTCCAACCAACTCAAGGAACAAGGCGCGCTCAATCGCATGGACGAAGTGCTGAGCGAAATCCCCCGCGTTCGTGAAGACCTGGGCTTCCCTCCGCTCGTCACACCAACCTCGCAGATCGTCGGCACGCAAGCCGTGCTTAACGTACTCACCGGCGCACGCTACAAATCTGTGACCAATGAGGTCAAGAATTACCTGCTCGGCCATTACGGCAAGGCACCGGGCACAGTCAACGAAAGCATTCGCGCATTGGCTGTCGGCAACGGCGAAGTTATTACCTGCCGCCCCGCCGATCTGCTGGAAGACGAAATGGACAAGCTGCGCACCGAGGTCGAATCGCTCGCTCGCAGCGAAGAAGACGTACTGACCTATGCAATGTTCCCGGAATTGGCCCAAACCTTCTTCCAGGAACGTGCCGCAGGTACGCTCAAACCCGAACCGCTGCTGGAAAAAGAAGCAGTTTCTGCCGCTGCTCCGCGTTTCGCACCCAGCGAGTTCAATGTGACGCTGCACGGTGAGACTTTTCACATCAAGCTCACGGGCAGCGGCCACGCAGGTGAAGAGCAGCGCCCGTTCTACGTCTCGGTCGATGGCATCGCAGAAGAAGTTGTCGTAGAGACCCTGAGCGAGATCGAAGTCTCCGGCGGCAGCAACGGCGGCCAGAAGAAAAAAACCTCTTCGTCCTCGTCCAGCAGCGGCAATCGCCCGCGCCCCACCCATGAAGGCTGCGTAACCACCGCCATGCCTGGCACCATCGTCGACATCAAGACCAAGGTCGGCGAGAAGGTCAATGCAGGCGACGGCGTGTTGGTGATCGAAGCCATGAAGATGGAAAATGAAATCCAGGCCCCCAAGAGCGGGATCGTGGTCGGCATCCATGTCCAGAAAGGCGATGCTGTTACGCCGGACGAAACCCTGATCGAAATTCAATAAGACTGTCAGGCCGGCGCAAGCCGGCCTTTTTATTTGTACTCATGAAACTGATACTTGCATCATCTTCTCCCTATCGCCGCGAATTGCTCGAGCGCCTGCAACTCCCTTTTTCAACGATTTCCCCCGAAGTCGATGAAACACCGCTTGCTGGCGAAACGCCGAACCAGACAGCCCTACGTCTCGCCCAAGCCAAGGCCCGTAAAGTCGCCGAATCGCATCCTGATGCCCTCGTCATTGGCTGCGATCAAGTCGCCACACTCGAGGGATTGCAACTCGGCAAGCCGCTTACGCACGACAATGCCGTCAAACAACTGCGTTTAGTGCGCGGCCGCATCGTTAATTTTCACAGCGCCATGTGCCTGTACAACCCTCAAACCGGCAACATGCAGGCCGAGGACGTCGTGTATGAGGTTAAATTCCGCATGCTAAGCGATAGTCAGATCGAAAATTACCTTGTCCGCGAACAGCCCTACCACTGCGCCGGTAGCGCCAAGTCCGAGGGGTTGGGCATCGCGCTTATCGAATGGATGCGAGGCGATGATCCGAATGCCTTGATCGGGTTGCCTTTGATTCGGTTGATCTCTATGCTGGAAAAGGAAGGCGTCGCTGTTATTTAACTGAACAGAAAGGTCTACAGATGAATGTCCGGTTCGCGATCCCCGTTTGCCTGATCATGCCGTTATCGGTATTTGCCGCAGAAACCGCGACTTCGTTGCAAGACCAGAAAAACGTTGCTGTCACCATCTATAACGACAATCTGGCGCTGGTCAAAGACCAACGTAACCTTCATCTCGATCCGGGCAGCAGCACCCTTGCTTTCAAGGATGTGAGCGCGCAGATTCGACCGGAAACCGCCCTCCTGCGCAGTCTAAGTCAGCCGGGCAAGCTTGCCGTGATCGAGCAAAATTTCGATTTCGACTTGCTTACGCCGCAAAAGCTGCTGGATAAGTTCGTCGGGAAAACCGTCACTATCGTAAAAACCAATCCGGCTACGGGCGCAGAATCATCCGAATTGGCACATGTGCTTGCAAACAATGCCGGAACGGTACTGAAATTTTCAGACCGTATCGAGACCGGCGTCCCCGGTCGCATCGTCTACCCGGAAGTGCCGGCCAATTTACGCGAGCGGCCGACGCTCGTCATGTCGCTCACTAACAGCGGAGCGGCTAATCAAGACGTCGAACTAAGTTACCTGACGGGCGGGCTGGGATGGCATGCGGATTATGTGGCTGAACTGAATGCAGCCGAGAACAAACTGGATTTATCGGGCTGGGTGACGCTCACCAATACCAGCGGAACGACTTATCGCAACGCCAAGCTGCAACTGGTCGCCGGCGACGTCAATCGTGTTGTAGCGGCCATGCCGATGTTGGCTGCCCCCATGGCTGCACGCAAGGCAGAGATGGCAGCAGACAATGCCATGCGAGAAGAAAGCCTGCTGGAATATCACCTTTATTCGCTGGATCGGTCGACCACGATAGAAGAGAGCCAAACCAAGCAAGTGTCCTTGCTTTCCGCCTCTGAAGTGCCTGCGAGAAAAGAACTCGTGCTTCAAGGCAGCAGCTATTATTACCAGGCCAGCTACGGCGATCTGGGTCAAAAGCTTAAGGTGGGTACGTTCCTGGAGTTCGACAACAAGGAAGTCGCGCACCTGGGATTGCCTTTACCCAAGGGCGTGATGCGGGTCTACAAGAAGGACGCGAACGGCAACGTGCAATTTGTTGGCGAAGACAGCATCGACCACACGCCCAAAAACGAGAAAGTTCGCCTCAAACTTGGCGACTCGTTCGACGTAACCGCAGACAAAAAACAGACTGACTTCAAGAAAATTGCCGGCGACTCACGCAATCTCACCATCGAGAGCGCTTACGATATCCAGCTTAAAAATGCCAAGAATGAGGTCGTTACCGTCACGGTGCTGGAGCCCGTTCCGGGCGATTGGAAAATCGTCAGCGAAAGCCAACCGCATACCAAAGGTGCCAGCAACACGGCGGTGTGGAAGATCATTGTGCCTGCTGAAGGCAAGGTCAGCCTGGTGTACAGGACACGGGTTAAATTCTGATTTACTTGCAGAGGCCTATAGAGCCTTTTGCGCATGTCTTGCCATCTACCCATTTCGCACCGGATAGGATGGCTTTATTGAATTGCGCATTGCGAATATCGGCACCGGAAAGATCCGCATAAGATAAATTTGCGCCAGTAAAATTTACATTCGCGAGATTCGCATCCCGTAAATCCGCTCCAACCATCAAATAACCGGATTTATCACAACCGTGCCAATCTGCCCCACGCAGGGGCGCCGCTACACAGTTTCCGCGTACTTTCCCAGACAAGCCGAGATCGATGACAGGGCTATCGTGGAATGCATACAAGGCCAACCCCACAGGTAGCGCAGCCAGTAGCAATAACACGGCGCTCCACCCCATCCTAAAATGCGAGCGACGAAGCTCGGTATCGACTTCCATATAGGTAAGTCGATACGCGTGCTCTTCAACGGTTTCCGGTCTATTTCGTCGATCCCCGCTCTGCCTTCGGCTCACCCATACCGATGGCTGATCCGAAGATTCATTGGCACGTCGGTCAGGATATTTGCGTTCGTCGTAATGGCGCAGAGCCGCTTTTACACGTTCATCCCGCCACTCCAGATCATCCGCGACGGTTTCGGGCTCTAACAGGCGCTGGAGTGTTGCATTGATTTCTTCAATCTGTCGAAAATCGCTCCATGCATGCGTGTCCAGACTGAGCAAATCTCCCTCTTGGATGCGACCCAGAAGAATTTGCTGACAAACCACAGTTTCGGGAAACGGACCGCTCGTCTCCGTTCCGCGCCTTACCCAATAAGTCCGATAGACGCTCATACTGTCGCCGGCTTCGCTTTACTCAGCCTGGACATGAGTTGAGCCGACAAGAGGGAAATTTGTTTGAATTGTTCGTACCCCGCGGCATCAAGTTCCGCTTGATCCCGATCCGCGTAAAACAAGCCTACTACCTTGCTCTGCACGCTCAAGGACATGGCAAAAAAGTCGCGACCGGAGGTAGTGGTTTCAATGTCCGGCGTCATTACTGGAGCATATCTCTGTCTGGTTTCGTCAGATACCCACACAGCTTGAGGCTTGCCCATCAGGATGCTGAACAAATGCCGTTGCTGCATCCCGAACTGGAATTTCTTAAGCGGCGAATCGGATGTCGCTCCAAACACATATCGTGCAGTTAATGTTGTATTGTCCTTTGCCAATAGCGCAAATACGATACGGTTAAGCCCAATCCCTTCGTGCATCCCGCGAACAACCAGACTCAGCAGCTCGCTCAAAGAGATTTCCCCTTCGGACTTACTCCGAATTTGCTCCATCACAGTTTCAAAAGCACTTTTGGCATGAGCATCAGCCAAGGCATCATCCTGTTGCAATTCAGGCCAATCACCCTCGAGCATGGGTAGCCATGCCGCTGGTGGAGTTACATCAGCAAAAGGATGTCGCCTGGCAGCCTCAACCATGCAGCGGTGAACCTGTACAACCGTCTCGTCAGGCGTTTGACGGCGAATAACGGATGCCAACTCCAAATCTTGTTGAATTTCTGGATGCCACCAACCTCGATCTGCGTTCCTCACGATACGATTGGCGAGGAAAACTAATGCGGGACGATGAGCAGGGTCATCGGATGGAAGTGCCATACCGCCCACGACCAGCGGAGGAAGGTGCATCATTTCGCCTAAATTTCTGGCTTGTTTCAACCACGCCTCTTCGAAAGTGCCAGAGAGCGTTTGAAACCAAGAATCGATTTCGTTGCTAACGAGCTCAGGCACCGTCACCCATAGTCCGATTTCTGCCATGTTGTGTAGCAGTCCAGCGACATAGACTTCCTCGGGGGCGATATCCAATCGTTGCATCGCCCACTCCCGGGCCAGATAAGCACTATGCCGGGCCAGCGTAACAGCCTTGAGAAGTCCTCCGCGGTGATCTGGCGCGATCACTTCTTCCACGGCGGGGAGTCGAGTCAAACGTTCAAAGACATTGGAAAAACCGAGCAACATGACTGCATGTTCGACGGTTGCAATACGTTGGTCGAACTCCCCTCCCCGGCGCGCATTTGCTTGTCGCAGCAAGTTAAGCGTCATCATGGGATCAGCCAAGATCACAGCAGCGATATCTGCGGCCGACGTCTTTGCCCTGCTGCTCAATGCCTGTAGCGCTTTCCGTGTTGCATCCAAAACCGGAAACTCTTGTTTTGTCAGTTGCTGCAAACGCGCGTCGTCGAGAAGTGAACTCACTTAAAATTTCCCAGGTGGAACAAATTCTTGTTCATATTCTGCGTATTCCGCAAAACCCCAACAGGAGTTGCGGTAAACGTCGATTCATAGCAGAATCGCACGGGTATTCTAACCGCGCAAGCATAACAAGCAAGGAACGTAGGGAATGAACCTGATTCTCGGGGCAGTCATTATTTTAGGTTGTATCATCGGCGGTTATGTCTTAGAGCACGGCCATCTCGCTGCACTCATCCAGCCCATTGAATTGCTTATCATTGGCGGCGCCGCCTTTGGCGCGTTCATGATCGCTCACCCGATGTCTACCGTTAAAAAATCGTTCGGCAGCATTGGCAAGATAATGAAGGGCTCGACCTACAACAAAGCCAAGTACATGGAACTGCTGGCATTGATGTATGCCTTGTTCAGCAAAATCCGTAAGGACGGCCTAATCGCGCTCGAAGCCGATATCGAAAATCCCGAACAAAGCGCTGTGTTTTCCCAATACCCAGGCGTCCTGGCCGATCATCATGTACTCGACTTTATCTGCGACTATTTCCGCATGATGGTAGGCGGCAGCATGAATGCCTTCGAAATCGAAAACTTGATGGATGTCGAACTGGAAACCCATCATCAGGAAGCGCACAAACCTATCGCGGCTATTCAAGGGGCTTCAGATGCCCTCCCCGCATTCGGTATCGTGGCCGCCGTGCTGGGCGTGGTGATTACCATGGGTGCTATTGGCGGCCCCCCTGAAGAGTTGGGCCACAAGGTGGGGGCTGCACTAGTTGGTACCATGTTGGGTATTCTGCTCTCCTATGGCTTTGTCGGACCGATGGCAACTTCGCTCAATAACATCATGGAAGATGAAGCCAAGTTCTATGTATGCATCAAAACTTGCATCATCGCCTACTTGAATGGTTATGCTCCCCAGGTCGCAGTTGAATTCGGCCGTAAGGTATTATTCTCCGACGTACGTCCAAGCTTCCTCGAACTGGAAGAACACGTAAAACAAAAGAAATAACAGGCTGAGAGCGCACCATGGCAGAAGACAATACCCAGCCAATTATCGTCAAGAAAATCAAGAAAGGCGGCCATGGTCATCATGGCGGCGCGTGGAAGATTGCATACGCCGACTTCGTGACCGCGATGATGGCCTTCTTCCTCTTGATGTGGTTGCTGGGTTCAACGACCAAAGAACAAAAACAGGCTATTTCCGACTACTTCAACAATCCTAGTCCCATCATGGGTCCGGGCGGCGCGAGTACCAGCATGATCAAGGTCGGCGGCGGCAAGGATGTGACCTATTCAGAAGGCGACACCAAGCGCGGCTCCAACGAAAAGGACGTAGCCAAGGAAGTCCAGGCGCAGAAAAGCGAGGTCGGACAGATCACGCAAGACGATAAACAGCGCCTGCTAGATTTGAAAAAGGAACTGGAAAAAGAAATTGATGCTAGCGAAGCTTTGAAACCTTTCAAGGATCAATTGCTTCTTGAGATTACAAAGGAAGGCTTGCGCGTGCAGATCATCGACAAGGAGAACCGACCGATGTTCAGTAGCGGCAGTGCCATCATGCAGCCCTACGCGGTAGGCATTTTGAAAGAGATCGGTAAGGTCATTAACCATGTACCTAACCGCATCAGTCTATCGGGACACACTGATGCTACGCCCTATTCCAAATTTAACAACCTCTATACGAACTGGGAGCTTTCCGCCGATCGTGCTAACGCTTCACGCCGTGCACTTATCAATGGTGGCATGGATGAAGATAAGGTCGCCCGCGTAGTAGGTTTGTCGTCGGCTGTGTTGTTCGACAAGGAAAATCCTAACAATCCGATCAATCGCCGCATCAGCATCATCGTCTTGAACAAGGAAACCGAAGACGCCATCCTGCATGACGAAGGCAAACTCGACCAGACCACATCAGATGCCAACAAGGCCAGCAATGCTCAGCCCGCGGTTCCAGAAGCGCCTTCGGCAGCGCCACAACCTCAAAACAATACTAGCGAACCTCCCAGCAAGCCGGCTCAAACCAGCAAGCCAATAAACTCATCAAGCAAAGCTGTCCCGGCCGATGCTGTTGCAGCCGCTGCGGCTGCTTCCGCTGCTGCGTCCGCCGCTGCCAAACACTAAAAACGCCAGAGATACAACTTGGATTTGTGCAGGTCATCAACCTGCACAATTTGATGGGGCGGGTGCCCTGGGATATCGAATGTATTGCTGATCAGCACACTCCCCGGGCGCATTTCATTCTTCGCCTTCTGCCACAATGTTGGCATCGGGACGGGTGAAAGGTATGCATACACAACATCGTAACGATTTAAATCGACGCGCCAAAAACTACCCCATGTCACTTGGCAGTTAGCCTGCCTTGCCAGCTTGATGCGTAGCCAACTCATAAAAAATGGCAACGGCGCATGTTCTATTCCGTAGAAGAACCCGTCTGGCCTGGCACTCGCCAAATGAGTCAGCACGCCACCCAGACCGCATCCCACATCTATAAAAGTAATTGATTGTCTAGGCTGCGGTGCTGGCAGCAAGGTTTCCAGTGCGGTCCACGCTTTGTTGCTCGTTAAGTAGAGCGGAACTCGTGATTGGTAAGCGCTCCAATAGATGACCAGCAGCAGCACAAATCCAGCGAGATAAGCCCAAGAAGGCAACTCCAATTGCGACGCCGCGAATACCACCGGAATAAACAAAATCTGGATCGGCACCCACCAAAACGGTAGTTGTGCTGCTGCCCCCAGGACAGCAGCACAACTACCACAAACAAAGCCGAGTTGAAGTGTCGTCAGCGGAAGGTGGAAATGATGTTTAAGCCAAAGGACAAGAACGAAAGAGACGAATTGCGCAAGCAGCGCAGTGGCAATAGGAGGCAGGCTTAACAGGAATCTAGGCAAGGTTTGCCAGCAAGGTTTTCACTGGACCGAAGCTGCGGCGGTGAATCTCCGTTACGCCGTGCAGCGTCAGAGCATCCAGATGCTCCGGCACGGGGTACCCCTTGTGCCGGTCGAAACCGTATTGAGGATAGATTTCATGCAAACGCAGCATATCTGCATCCCGAGCCGTTTTGGCGAGAATAGATGCGGCAGATATTTCAGCCACCTTGCTATCGCCTTTGACGATGCCTTGCGCCGGATATGGGATGTCAGGACAATGCAACCCATCTACCAATACCTCGTGCGGACTCGCTCCCAATCCTTCAACCGCACGTTTCATGGCGAGCAAACTGGCACGCAGGATATTGATGCTATCGATCTCTTCTACGCTGGCTTCGGCAATACACCACGCCAACGCCCGCTCCTTGATCAGCAGCGCCAGCTCGTCCCGTTTCTTCTCGGAAAGCTTTTTAGAGTCGGCCAATCCCTGAATGGGACGAGCCGGATCAAGAATTACTGCAGCCGCAAACACTGCGCCCGCCAAGGGGCCTCGCCCTGCCTCATCAACGCCGCAAATCAGTTTCATCCGATCATCTCCAGTACAGCTTCAGCGGCCTTTTCACCGGCATCCTGCTTCAGCTGATGGTGGATTTCTTCAAATTCACGCTGGATTTCAGCAACACGCTGTTTATC
Organism: Novimethylophilus kurashikiensis; assembly: GCF_003112435.1. GTDB lineage: Bacteria > Pseudomonadota > Gammaproteobacteria > Burkholderiales > Methylophilaceae > Novimethylophilus > Novimethylophilus kurashikiensis. The sequence goes on along the minus strand of NZ_BDOQ01000002.1, from coordinate 329,806 downwards.
AGAAATCATGGGGAGCAATGCCTCGGCCAAGGCTTGGGGTGTTGCCTTGTCTTGCAATAATTCGGGCACTACGCTCTTTCCGGCGAGAATATTCGGCAACCCCACCCAAGGCAGATAGCCCATGCGCTTCATGATGGGCCAACTCCACTTGGATATCTTGTACGCAATAACCATGGGACGCTTGAGCAAAGCGGCCTCCAACGTCGCGGTTCCCGAGGCAACAATAATGCCGTCAGCGGCGGCCATCGCCATATGCGCATGGCCGAAAAGCAGCTTAAATGCGAGATCCTGCGCCTGATTGCGATAAATCGCACTCTCGAATTTACTACGGGTTTCCCTTGTTACAAGCGGGACCAGGAATTGCGCGTCAGGAAAGTCCGCCGCAATTTTTTGTGCTGTTTTGACAAACAGGTCCGCCATGAAATCGAGCTCGCTTTGGCGGCTTCCCGGCAACAGGGCTATCACCAGGCCAGGGTCGGTGATCTTGAGCGCCATCCTTGCAGCGTCCTGGTCTTGCTTAAGCGGAATCATATCCCCTAGGGGATGGCCAACGTACGTAGCCGGGATATTGGCGGTGTCGTATATCGGTTTTTCAAAAGGGAACAAGCACAGCATGTGACCAGCCGCCTGTTTGATTTTCTTGATTCGACCATGACGCCAAGCCCAGATCGAAGGGCTGACGTAGTGCAGGGTCTTGACACCCCGACGCCGCAGCATCATTTCAAGCCCCAGATTGAAATCCGGCGCGTCGATACCGATGAACAGGTCTGGCGGATTATCGATAAAGCGACGCGCAAGCTCCTTGCGCATGCGCACCAAGCCCCAATAGTGGCGTAGCACCTCAAAATAACCACGGACGGCCAAGCGCTCCATAGGATAAAGCGACTTGGCCCCCTGGGCCATCATTTTTGGACCAGCGATTCCGACAAATTCTATATCAGAGCGTTTTGCCTTGAGTGCGGCAATCAAGTGGCTGCCGAGCAAGTCCCCTGAGGCTTCCCCGGCTACGATTCCAATAGTTGGCATAGATAAAACTAGCGGATAATGCCTCGGGTTGAGGCCGACAGGAATTCCACCAGGATGTCTAAATCTGTAGCGTCTTTGCGCTGAATGTCCAATGCAGTCTTGGCTTCTTCCAGTGACAAGCTGGAGCGATAAAGGGTTTTATAGGCGCGTTTGATGGTGGCAATACGCTCAGGGGAAAACCCGCGACGCTTCAATCCCTCAGAATTGATCCCATGCGGGGCCGCATCATAACCTGCTGCCGTGACATACGGCGGAATGTCCTTGAACACCACCGACCCCACCGCAGTAATTACATGCGCACCGATCTTGCAAAACTGGTGTACCAGCGTAAACCCGCCCAGGATCGCGTAATTATCCATGTGGACATGCCCAGCCAAGGATGAGTTATTGGCCAGGATAGTATTGTCGGCAACATGACAATCGTGCGCGATATGCACATACGCCATGATCCAGTTGTTGTTGCCAATGCGCGTTACACCTGCATCCTGCACGGTGCCACGGTTGAATGTGCAAAATTCCCGGATGGTATTGTTGTCGCCGATTTCTAACCGCGTGGGTTCATCGGCGTATTTCTTGTCCTGCGGCGCAGCACCGAGCGAAGCGTACTGAAAAACCTGGTTGTTCTTACCAATGGACGTGGGGCCTTCGATGACGACATGCGGACCGATACGAGTTCCGCTGTCAATTTTCACATCGGGGCCGATAATGCTGTATGCCCCGACCTCGACATCACTAGCGAGTTCTGCTTTAGGATCAATGATGGCTGTTGCGTGAATCATGCACTACCCGTTACTTGATCATTTTCAAGGTGCAAAGCAGGTCCGCCTCGGCGGCCACGGCGTCGTCCACCAGCGCTTGCGCATTGTATTTCCAGATGCCGCGCATGATGCGGTCGATTTTGACCTTGAGGATTAATTGATCGCCTGGAGAAACGGGGCGTTTGAAGCGCACGTTGTCGATACCAGCGAAATAATACACAGAGTCGTCGGAAGGCTTGCTGTTCATGGTCTTGAACGACAGAATGGCCGCAGCCTGAGCCAAAGCCTCTACCACGAGCACACCGGGCATGACCGGGTAGTAGGAAAAATGGCCGGGGAAAAACGGCTCATTGATCGTCACGTTCTTGACGGCTGTGATCTCCTTACCCTCTTCCAGGGAGATAACGCGGTCAACGAGCAGGAACGGATAACGATGCGGCAGATAATCGAGAATTTCATGGATATCCATGCTGCTCATGTCTGATTTCCCTTCAATTGTTTAAGTTCGTTTTCAAGATTACCGATGCGAGTAACCAATGCATCCAGATGGCGGATATGGGCAGCAGTCGTCAACCATTCCCGGTGCGGCTGGAATGGCATCAAAGCAGTGTAAGTGCCAGATTTCACCACTGAACGGGTAATCATGCTACCGGGAGAGATGGTGACCTCATCTGCGATCTCCAAATGCCCCAGAATCATTGCTGCCCCGCCGATCCTGCAATGCTTGCCGATGATGGCGCTACCAGCGATACCAACGCAGCCTGCAATCACGGTATGTTCCCCGATACGACAGTTATGGCCGATCTGGATCAGGTTATCCAGCTTCACACCGTCTTCGATTACGGTGTCGTCCAAGGCGCCGCGATCGATGGTCGTATTCGCTCCTACTTCCACGTCGTTGCCGATAACAACCCTGCCGATTTGCGGAATCTTCACCCAAGTGCCGTTATCAGGCGCATGCCCAAAGCCGTCGGCACCGATCACGGCGCCTGCATGCACGATGCAGCGCTCGCCTATAGAGCACTCGCGGTAGATCGTCACGTTGGCATTCAGTATCGTACCTGCGCCAATTCTTACATTGGGACCGACAACGCAATTACTGCCGACAACCACGTTCTCCCCCACGATCGCTCCTTCGGCAATCACGGCATTGGCGCCGATACTTGCTGTGGCAGCAATGACGGCACTTGAATCTACGCGTGCTGAATCGGCAATCCCCTTTGGCGCAACAGCTTCCGGGTTAAGCAATGCGGCGACTTTGGCGTAATAGGCATAAGGATTGGCCGTGACGATACGAGGAAGCACAGTAGCATCGGCAAACTTAGGGGGTACCAATACGGCACCGGCCCGGGTATCTGCCAGCGCCGGGAGATACCGTGCATCTGTGAGAAACGCAATATGTTCGACGCCGGCACTCGCCAAAGAAGCTACCTGCCTGACCGTTACGCCGTTGTCAGCCCGAACCTCTCCGCCGAACCGCGCTGCGATTTCGGGCAATGTGTACATTTACGCGATGTTCTGAGTGTCTCTTACTTCTTGCCCAAGGACTTCAACACCTTATCGGTGATATCGGCCTTCTTGCTGGCGTAAGCGACTCCACTGTAAACCACGAGATCGTAACCCTCGGATTCCGCCACCGAGGTCACAGCCTTGTTGATGCGATCTTGCAAGGAAGACAATTCCTCATTCTTGCGCAGGTTCACGTCTTCGCGCAGCTCTCGCTGCTTGCGCTGGAAATCGATTTTCATGTTGGATAGATCGCGTTCCTTATTGCGGCGATCAGTCTCCGACATCGTCAAGCTATCCTTATCGAGTGACGTCTCATGATCCTTGATCTGTTTCGCCATGCGTTCCAGCTCCTGCTGGCGTCCGCTGAATTCCTTTTCCAGCTTGCGCCCGCTTTCGGCGGTTTGCGGAGCGTCTTTCAGGATCTGTTCTACGTTGACGAATCCGATTTTGACATCGGCTGCGTTTACCGTACCTGCGGCAAATGCGAAGCTACCGATCAACAGTAATTGCAACAGCTTATTCAATTAAATTCTCCTGAATTACGTAACTTTAGAATTGCGAGCCGAGCTGGAACTGCAGCATTTGCGTCTTGTCGCCAGTCTTTTCATTGAGCGGTTTTGCCAGCACCAGCTTGATCGGACCGAAGGGCGAGTACCAGCTGATCCCCATACCGGCTGAGAAACGCAAGCAATCGCTGGCACCCGAGCAACCTGTAGTAGTGTTGTCCTCGCCCCCCCAAACCGTACCGCCATCGACGAAGGCAGACAATTTCAATTGCTTATTATCTTTCATGCCTGGTATGGGGAAGAAGAGTTCAGCGTTACCAACTACACGTCGTGTGCCGCCCACAGCATAATCGCTTGAGGTGCCTGTATCAAAGGCACGCGGACCGATGGAGCTGGTATCGAAACCACGTACGGAAGAAACGCCGCCGGCATAGAAATTCTTGAAGAACGGCAGATCCTTGCCACCATAACCACCACCAATACCAGCTTCACCGTTCAGCATCAGGGTGAAATTCTTGGTCAAATCCTTGTACCAGGTATGCTGGTAGGACAGCTTGTAATATTCCTGATCGAGCCCAGGCAAGCCGAACTCCGCATTAATGCGTTGCAACACGCCCTTGTTCGGGTACAACACATTATCGCGAGTATCGTGCGCCCACCCTAAATCAAGGCGTAGGGTAGTGTTATCGCAGCCAGACGTATTGAAATCGCAATATTTCAGATACCGTGTGGAACTGGTGGACGACAACGTAAGGTCGGTATAGTCCACCGTCAAACCATAGCTGAAGCTATCGCGTTCGTTGAGCGGCACACCGAAGTTGACACCGACACCATATGAGGACGTCTTGTAGGAACCCACGTTGAGCGAGCTGGAATCCACGTCCTTGCGGTAGACGTTGAATCCGCGGCTAACGCCATCCGGTGTGTAGTAAGGGTCGACGAAGGAGAACGAGTACGTTGTATTGACCTTACCCGTATTAACCTGTGCACTGACGCGGTTACCCGTCCCCAGGAAATTGGCCTGATTGATGGTCACGCCTAATACGACACCTTCGGCGCTGGACAAGCCGGCACCGAACATCACACTACCCGTGGATTTTTCCGTGACGTTAATATTCATGTCCACCTGATCGGTCGTACCAGGAACCGCAGGTGTTTCGACGTTCACATCGGAGAAATATCCCAAGCGATCCAAACGCTGCTTGGATCGCTCAATCTTGCTTCCGGAATACCAGGCCGATTCGAGTTGGCGCATTTCACGACGCAGCACTTCGTCGCGGGTACGCGTGTTTCCTGTGAGGTTGATACGACGAACGTAAACGCGGCGACCAGGATCGACAAAGAAAGTAAATGCGACTGTACGCTTTTCCTTGTCCACTTCAGGCACAGCGTTAACATTGGCGAACGCATAACCGTCATCGCCTAAACGATCGCCAACGGCCTTGGAGGACTCTGTAATCTTCTGGCGATTAAAGTATTCGCCCGGTTCCACCGTGACCAGCTTGCGCAATTCATCTTCAGGAACCAGCATTTCGCCGGCCATTTTCACGTCGGAGACGGTATATTTCTCACCCTCGGTGATGCTTACCGTGATGTAGATATCGCGTTTATCAGGCGTGATCGACACTTGCGTGGAGTCGATGCTGAAATCCATGTAGCCCTGGTTCATGTAGAACGAACGCAGCGCTTCCAGATCGGCAGACAATTTCTGCTTGGAATACTGATCGTCCTTGGTCCACCAGGTGATCCAGTTAGGCGTAGTCAGATTAAATTGCTGCAGAAGTTCGTCTTCAGTAAATGCCTGATTGCCAACTACATTGATAGCCTTGATCTTGGCAACCATGCCTTCTTCGATGTCGAAGCGAACGGCAACGCGGTTACGCTCCATGGGAGAAACAATAGCCTTTACCTTGGCGCCGTACTTGCCCTGGGAAAGATATTGGCGCTTGATTTCCTGCTCGGCTTTATCGAGCATGGAACGGTCGAAGATCAACCCTTCCGACAAACCGATCTGCTTCAGCCCATCCTTCATCTTGTCACTGGGGAACGCCTTGTTGCCGGAGAACGAAATTTGCGCAATAGCCGGACGCTCCTGCACCGTCACCACGAGCACATCATTGTCTTGTTCGAGGCGTACGTCTTTGAAGAAACCGGTGGCAAACAAGGCCTTGATCGCCTGGGCCGCCTTCTCGTCGCTCATGGTCTCGCCGACTTTGACGGGCAAGTAATTGAACACAGTGCCGGCCTCGGTACGCTGGATGCCCTCGACGCGAATATCTTTCACGACAAAGGGTTCCATCGCCGATGCAGCCGTGGCAAACAACGTCGAAACCAGGAGAGGGAGGATACGTAACTTCATGTTGTTTTAGCCCGTCAGGATGCGGTTGAAATCGTTATATAACGCTATCGTCATGAGGATGCCCAAAAGTGCCAGGCCCACTCGCTGCCCAATGTCCATCGCCCGTTCGGACACGGGGCTTCCCTTAAAAAACTCGACGATATAATACATCAAATGCCCCCCATCCAGAACCGGGACGGGCAGTAAATTGAGGACTCCCAGGCTAATACTCACTAACGCGAGAAAGCCGACGAAAGCCTTCCAACCGATATGCGCAGTCTGGCCAGCAAGGCTTGCAATGGTCGCCGGGCCGCTGATACCCTTCCACGACACCTGCCCCGTAATCATGCTGCCCAGCATTTTCAGGCTGAACACTGAAGTATCCCATGTTTTGATGACGGCCTGCTTAAACGCGGCCAACGGGGAATAGCGCACTTCCACCATGTATTGATCGAGATCGGAAGGCTGCATTCGGGTCGCCGCGCCAATACGCCCGATGCTCTCGCCGCGTTCCTGCATCCGTTCGGGCCGAACACTAAGCTTGATGGACTGGCCTGCGCGATCAATGACGACGTGCAAGACTTTTTCCGGACTCATGCGCACGCGTTGCACAAAGGTTTCCCATTGGGTCACGGCCATGCCGTCTACAGCTAGGATACGGTCCCCGACTTGGATCCCGGATTGTTCGGCTACACTCCCGGGCAGCACTTCGCCGACAATCGCCGGTATCACAGGTTGCGCAGGATTAAAGCCAAGCTTCCCAAGAAGGTCGCCCTCAAGATCGTCCGCGTTCAACGATTTAAGGCTTACGCGATGTAGATAAGTCTCATGGCCGCTGACTGCATCGACTTCAGCCACGCCGCTTTTCAAGGATTGCTTGAGCAAGGCCCAACGTACATCCTGCCAGGTCGTTACAGCCGCACCATTGATCCGCGTGATCAACTCCCCAGCCTTCATGCTGGCTTGTGCGGCCGGAGAATTGGCGTGAACTTCGCCCAGCAACGGTTTCATACCGTTGACGCCGCCCATAAAGAGCAGCCAATACAGCAAGATCGCAAGCAGTAGATTTGCGATAGGACCAGCGGCGACTATTGCAAAGCGTTTTGCCAACGGTTGGCGATTAAATGCTCTCGAAACTTCAGCAGGCATAACGGGCGCCTCGCTCTCGTCCAACATCTTGACGTAGCCGCCAAGCGGAAAAGCGGCAATGACGAACTCGGTTTTGTCTTGGCCGATAATTTTCGTGTAAAGCGGCTTGCCGAAGCCGACCGAGAAGCGCAGCACCTTGACGCCGCTCAAGCGGGCAGCAAGAAAATGGCCGAACTCATGAACGACGATCAGCACCCCCAGGGTGAGTAGGAACGCCGCCACTGTCAGCACGTCACCTTCCTTTCAAGCCAGTCCGAAGCTACAGCGCGGGCTTGTGCATCCGCATTGACCACGTCATCCAGTCCGCTAACTGCCGCCGTGCCCACTTCGGACAGCGTAGTTTCAATCATCCGGGGGATATCCATGAAAGTGATATTACCGGCAAGGAAAGCTTGCACCGCTATTTCGTTTGCTGCATTCAACACCGCGGGAGCGGTGCCGCCCTCATCCAACGCCTCGAAGGCAAGTCGCAGGCAAGGAAAGCGGCCGGTATCAGGCCGCTCGAAATTCAATTGCCCGATGGCGAAAATATCCAGTGGGGCTACTCCGCTCTCGATACGTTCCGGACAACCGAGTGCGTGAGCAATCGGGGTCCGCATATCGGGGTTCCCCAACTCGGCCAATACCGAACCGTCGTTGTATTGCACCATGGAGTGGATCACGCTTTGAGGATGGATCACCACCTCGATCTGATCCGGTGCGGCATCGAACAGCCAGTGCGCCTCGATGACTTCCAGCCCCTTGTTCATGAGGGTGGCCGAATCGATAGTGATCTTGGGACCCATCACCCAATTGGGATGATTCAGCGCCTGGGCCGGCGTCACATGCGCCAATTGGTCTAGCGTAAATTTACGGAATGGACCGCCGGAAGCGGTCAGGAGAATTTTAGTAATCCCCGCAGGGCCCAACCCTTGAGAAAAATTGGGCGGCATGCATTGAAAAATGGCGTTGTGTTCGCTGTCGATAGGCAGCAAGGTAGCGCCGCCCTGGCGTACAGCCTGCATGAAAAGAGCACCGGACATCACCAGTGTCTCCTTGTTGGCAAGCAACACCTTCTTTCCGGCGTTAGCCGCCGCCAGCGCCGGCTTAAGACCAGCTGCACCTACGATGGCAGCCATCACGGCATCAACTTCTTCCAGGGACGAAACGAATTCCATCGCCTCGATGCCGCATAGCACTTCCGTATCCAGCTCGAGAGAACGCAAGCCGTGCTCCAGACGCTCAGCAGCATCCGGATCCAGCATTACCGCATAGCGCGGGTGAAATTGCTGGCACTGCCTGAGCAGCGGCTCTACCTTGCTATGGGCAGTCAGCGCATAGGCCCTGAAACGTCCGGGATGACGGGCAATAACATCGAGCGTATTGGCGCCGATCGTTCCAGTTGCGCCTAGTACGGTGATGTTCTGAACCTTACTCATGGAAAGCAGCGTAATAAATCGGGAAATTCAGACAGACCGCAGCCAGCGGCAGCGTTGAAGTGAGTCCATCGATACGGTCGAGAATGCCGCCGTGACCGGGCAAAACATCGCCGCTATCTTTCAAGCCAGCTTGTCGCTTAAGCAAGGATTCAAATAAGTCGCCGACGATACTGAGTACCATCAACACTAACAAGCCAGCCACGATCCATGGCGTGAACCCGAAGCCCACTGACAGAATGACACCGAAGAGCGCAACAGCAACCGTAGCACCGGCCACTCCCTCCCAAGTTTTACCGGGACTGATCAAGGGCGCCAATTTTCTGCGGCCAAAGGCTTTGCCGGAAAAATAGGCGGCACTGTCTGCGATGGACACCACCATGACGACGATTAGAACAGACCAAGGGCTGACCTTGCGCAAATAAACCAGCGCGAGCCAAGCCGGCAATAAAACCATGGCACCCGCAATAGCAAGCAAGGGTTTACGAGAGGATTTGTGATGCGAAAAAAGCCAAGCCGGAACGACCCCGACCCAGAACAAGGTGGCAGCCAGCATCGACCAATGCACGACGTGGGGCTGGATATTACTCCAAGCCCCCGGCCAAGTGTCAGGCAATAACGCCAAACCGACAACCATGGCACCGAGTGCAAATCCATACTGGGCGCGCGCCGAGAAACCGGTCAATCGTCCCCACTCCCAGGCGCCTAAGGCGATGATGACCAGCATTACCAGCGCCCAATAGAGGTCCGGCAGGAAAAACAGCGCTGAAAGAAAACCGCCGATCAGAAAAAAAGCGGTAAATAACCGAGTTTTAAGCATTGCCAGTCAATTGCTCGCTGGTTCGTCCAAAACGACGCTCGCGCTTACGGTAGGAATTCACAGCAAGCATAAAGGCCTCGCGATCGAAATCCGGCCATAGCGTATCGGTGAAGTACAGCTCTGCATAAGCCAACTGCCATAGCAGAAAATTGCTGATGCGCTGCTCGCCACCGGTACGAATAAACAAATCGGGTTCAGGCGCGTAATGCATGGAGAGGTAAGCGGACAAATCCTCTTCGCTGAATGTCTCGGCTTTTTCCGGATGGGCATGCACCAAGCGCCGCGCTGCTTGCATGATATCCCAACGCCCGCCGTAGTTAGCAGCGATCGTCAAAGTAAGACGTCTATTATGCTCAGTAAGTTTTTCAGCTGCGTGAATTTCCTGCAGCAGCAAGGGATCGAAACGGGAACGGTCGCCGATCATGACGAGGCGAATCTGATTCTCGTGCAGCTTGACGACTTCACGCTTGAGGGCCTCCATGAAAAGCCCCATGAGGAATTTGACTTCATCCGGCGGACGGCGCCAGTTTTCGCTGCTGAAGGCGAAGAGTGTGAGGTACTCCACGCCAAGTTCGATGCACTGCTTGACCATATCGCGCACCGTTTCCACGCCACGCTTGTGACCCATAACCCGAGGCATGAACCGTTTTTTGGCCCATCGCCCATTGCCGTCCATGATGACGGCAATATGACGAGGAACCGGGCTAGCCTCGGGGATATCCTGCGTAGAGCTTTTGAAGAGCGCCAATGGGTTAAACCGCCATCAGGTCGGCTTCTTTGGCCTGGAGCGTCTTGTCGATTTCGGCGACGAACTTGTCGGTGAGTTTCTGGATTTCGTCCTGCGCACGACGCTCTTCGTCTTCGCCGATTTCCTTGTCCTTAAGCAGCTTCTTCAAGGCATCGTTGGCATCGCGGCGTACGTTACGCACAGCCACCTTGGCGCCTTCGGCCTCGCCACGCACAACCTTGATGAGGTCCTTGCGGCGTTCTTCGGTGAGCGGCGGCATAGGAACGCGAATCACATCGCCGTTGGCGGAAGGATTCAAACCGAGATCGGAATCGCGAATGGCCTTTTCAATCTTGCCGGCCATGTTTTTTTCCCAAGGTTGCACGGTAATCGTGCGGGCATCAGCCAGGCTGATGGCAGCGACTTGGCTGATCGGCACTAGGCTGCCGTAATATTCAACCTGAACGTGATCGAGAATGCCGGTATGAGCGCGACCGGTACGCACTTTGCCGAGGTCGACCTTGAGCGCTTCAAGGGACTTGTGCATCTTTTGTTCGGCGGATTGCTTAACGTCGTTAATCATTGCTTGTCCTCTTACCTTAAGGGGAAACCAGGGTTCCTTCGTCCTCTCCCATCACCACGCGCTTGAGAGCACCCTGCTTGAAAATACTGAATACATTGATCGGCAATTTCTGGTCTCGGCACAGCGTAAGCGCCGTGGCATCCATGACCTTCAGATTACGCATGATCGCCTCATCAAAAGTCAGCGACTTGTAGCGCATGGCATCCGGGTGGGTCTTAGGATCGTCTGTGTAAACGCCGTCCACCTTGGTCGCCTTGAGCACGATCTCGGCATTCATTTCCATGCCGCGCAATGCTGCGGCCGTATCGGTCGTAAAGAACGGATTACCGGTTCCGGCTCCGAATATTACCACCTTGCCTTCTTCAAGATAGCGGATGGCCTTGCCGCGAATGTACGGCTCAGCCACCTGCTCGATCGTCAACGCCGACTGCACGCGGCTGACGAGGTCCACGCGCCGCATCGCATCCTGCAATGCCAATGCGTTCATGACCGTCGCCATCATGCCCATGTAGTCGGCTGTCGCACGATCCATCCCCGCGGCGGCCGGAGCCACACCGCGGAAGATGTTGCCCCCGCCGATCACCACCGCCACCTGCACACCGAGGTCGACGACTTCCTTGACCTCAGCCACGATGCGTTCGATGGTTTCGCGGTTAATGCCATAGCTGTCGTTGCCCATCAGGGCTTCGCCAGACAGTTTCAGCAGAATACGCTTGTAAGCGGGAGCGGCCATAGTGCTTAGACCTTGGCAGCAGCAGCCACTTCGGCGGCGAAGTCGGTGACAACCTTTTCGATGCCTTCGCCCACCACGAACATGGAGAAACTGGCAACGCTGGCGCCCTTGGACTTTAGCAACTGCTCGATGGTCTGCTTGTCGTCCTTAACGAACGGCTGGTTGAGCAGTGTCACTTCCTTCAGGAACTTCTGCACGGTACCTTCGGCGATCTTTTCCAGCATCGCTTCGGGCTTGCCGCCTTCACGGGCCTTTTCAATCGCCACGCGACGCTCAGCGTCAATCAGGTCCTGGGAGATGCCGGAAGCATCCAGGGACTTAGGCTTGGCAGCTGCAATGTGCATCGCAATATCCTTAGCCAAGGCTTCGTCGCCGCCAACCAGATCTACCATGACGCCAATCTTGCCGCCGTGCACGTAGCTGGACAGCTTGCCTTGGGCGTTGAAGTTCACAAAACGGCGGATGGCCATGTTCTCACCGATCTTGCCGACCAACTGAGCACGCACTTCATCGACAGTGGAATCGCCAATCTTGAGCGCGGACAGCGCGGTCACGTCAGCAGGGTTGTGCTTGGAAACCAACTCGGCAGCGTTACGGGTCAAGGCCAGGAAATCTTCGTTCTTGGCCACGAAGTCGGTTTCGCAGTTGACTTCGATCATCGCACCTTGCTTGCCGTCAGCGCTGATATAGATGCCCACGGTACCTTCGGCAGCCACGCGACCAGCAGCCTTGCTGGCCTTGTTACCGAAACGGACGCGCAGGATTTCTTCGGCACGGGTCATATCGCCTTCAGCTTCGGAGAGTGCCTTCTTGCAATCCATCATCGGTGCATCGGTGCGCTCGCGCAGTTCTTTGACCATGCCTGCGGTAATTTCCGCCATTTTCGTACTCCTCAAATCTTGTTAACTGAATCGAATATCGTCGGAATCGACGGTATAAAAAAAGGGGCGAATCGCCCCTTTTTGGGAAGCTATTACTTCGTCGCGCCTTCTTCGACTTCGACGAACTCTTCTTCCGGCGAAACCATCTTCACGACTTCCGCCAGGCTTTGCGCACGGCCTTCCAGCACTGCGTCAGCCACGCCGCGGGCGTACAGCGTAATTGCACGGCTGGAGTCATCGTTACCCGGGATCACATAGGTCACGCCTTCAACACTGTTGTTGGTATCGACCACGCCAATGACGGGGATACCCAGCTTGCCGGCTTCGGTCACAGCGCCGGATTCATGACCGACGTCGACGATGAAGATCGCATCAGGCAGACCGCCCATGTCCTTGATGCCGCCGATGGAACGCTCGAGCTTTTCCATTTCGCGCTTCAGAACCAGGGCTTCCTTCTTGCTTACGCGTTCGATGCTGCCGTCGGCGATCATAGCTTCCAGATCGCGCAGGCGCTTGATGGATTGCTTGACCGTCTTGTAGTTAGTCAGCATACCGCCCAACCAACGGTGGTTGACGAAGGAACAACCGGCGCGGACTGCTTCTTCCTTGATGATTTCGCGTGCTTGACGCTTGGTACCGACAAACAGGATACGACCCTTGTTTGCTGCGACTTGGCGGACGTACTTGAGTGCGTCCTGGAACATCGGCAGGGTCTTTTCTAGATTGACGATATGAATCTTGTTGCGTTCACCGAAGATGAACGGAGCCATCTTGGGATTCCAATAGCGGGTCTGGTGGCCGAAATGGACGCCCGCCTCCAGCATTTGACGCATGGTTACTGACATTTTAATCTCCTGTAAGGGTTAGATCCTCCATACGCCGCAGAAACCCGGAAAGTTGTTTAAGCCGAGCACCCTGTACGTGGCGTATGTGTGAATTGCCTTCTCATCATGAAAAGGCCGCGTATGTTAACATAAGCGCCCATCCCCATTCAAGGCGGAGTCACGTTTTCCGCCTGTTAAGCACCATGGCTATCACCATCAAGAATTCGCAAGATATCGAAAAAATGCGTATCGCCGGGCGCCTTGCCGGCGAAGTTCTCGACTACATCACCCCATTCGTTAAACCTGGCGTGACGACCGACGAACTGGACAAGCTGTGCCATGACTACATGGTTGATGTGCAAGGATGCATTCCAGCCCCTTTGAACTATGCTCCACCAGGTCACCGGCCCTACCCCAAGTCCATCTGCACCTCAATCAACCACCAGGTCTGCCACGGCGTTCCAAGTGATAAGAAATTGAAGAGCGGCGACATCGTTAACCTGGATATCACCACCATCAAAGACGGCTACCACGGCGACACCAGCCGCATGTTCATCGTCGGAGAAGGCACCATCCAGGCCAAGCGACTATGCGACATCACGCACGAATGCATGTGGCGCGGCATCGAGCAGGTGAAGCCCGGTGCTACGCTGGGCGATATCGGCCATGCCATTCAGACTTTTGCGGAAAAGAGCGGTTATTCCGTAGTGCGAGAATTCTGCGGTCACGGTATCGGCAAGAATTTTCACGAAGACCCGCAAGTGCTGCACTACGGCAAACCCGGCACTGGACTCAAGTTGCAGGCAGGCATGATCTTCACGATCGAGCCCATGATTAATGCAGGCAAGCGCGACATTCGCCAACTAGGCGACGGCTGGACCATTGTCACCAAGGATCACAGCCTTTCCGCGCAGTGGGAACACACCATCCTGGTGACCGAGACAGGCTATGAAGTCCTGACCGTTTCCGCTGGTAGCCCTCCTAACCCCCTGGCTCCCTGATGCAACTCGCCATATTGCCGCCTCAAGACGTTACGGTCTGGCGCTCCCGCCTCCAGGCCGAACGCAAACAACTCAAAGAATCCTTCGAGCGCAATGGTGACGCCCCCACCCTGCTTCGGGGACAATGCCGGATGGTCGATCAACTGCTGAAAGACATCTGGAAGCAGTTTCAACTGCCTGGCGATCTCTGCCTGATTGCCGTAGGCGGCTACGGACGTGGGGAGCTTTATCCGCAATCCGATGTAGACCTGCTGTTCCTGTTGCCGGAAGGCGAGGAAGCCACACTCGAACCTGTGCTGGAAAAACTGGTCGGCTACCTTTGGGATCTTGGGCTGGCGATTGGCCATAGTGTGAGGACTTTGCCGGAATGTCTGGAGGAAGCCTCCAAGGACGTTACCGTACAAACCAACCTCATCGAATCTCGCCTGCTTGCCGGGAGCAAGCAGCGCTATCAGGAATTCCTCAAGCGCGTGTTTTCCGGGTTGAACGCTGTCGCATTCTTCGATGCAAAAATGCGAGAGCAGACCCAGCGCCATAATCGCTTCAACGATACCGCATATAACCTGGAGCCCAATCTGAAAGAAAGCCCAGGCGGGCTGCGCGATTTGCAGAATATTGCATGGATCGCACGCGCTGCAAGCGTTCCCGCATCCTGGCACGGACTAATGAAGGAAGGCTTACTCAGCAGCCAAGAATGTCGTCAGATCAGGCTGAATGAACGTTTGCTGCAAAACCTGCGCATTCGCCTGCATTACCTTTCCAACCGCCGTGAAGACCGGCTGCTATTCGACCATCAGGATACCTTGGCGCGAACCCTGGGACTGGCTCGTAGCGAACATCTCATGCAGCAGTTTTATCGTTGCGCTCGATTCGTCAGTCTGATGAATGAAATCCTGCTGCAATCGCTAAAGAGCATTGTTCATCCGGAACAGTCGATCCGCGTCGACCTGGACGAAAACTTCGTCGCACGAGGCCATTGGCTCGAAGCTCGCACGGAGGATTTGTTCAAACAAAAGCCGCAAACCATTCTGCAAGCATTCCTGACGCTGCAACACAACAAACAATTGACGGGCATGGGCCCTGCGACAATCCGCCAGCTCTGGCATGCACGCCATACGATCAACAAATCCTTCCGCGCAAATCCCGAAAATCGTAAGAATTTCATGCGTATCTTAAGAGCACAGGATGGCATCCTGCACGCGCTTCGCCGCATGCACCGTTACGACGTTCTGGGGCGCTACATCCCGGCTTTCGGGCGGATTACCGGACAGATGCAGCACGACCTGTTCCACGTCTACACCGTGGACGAACACACGCTGAACGTCATGCGCAACATGCGTCGCTATTCGGAAGCCAGGAATGCCCACGAATTTCCTTTGTGCAGCCGACTGTTCAGTGAGTTCGAGCGGCCGGAAGTGCTTTATCTGGCAGTGTTGTTCCACGATATTGCGAAAGGCCGCGGCGGCGACCATTCAACCTTGGGTGCAGTAGATGCAGAGGCTTTTTGCCGCGAACATGCTCTGCCCGAAGAGGACGCAAAATTGGTTGTCTGGTTGGTAGAACAGCATTTATTGATGTCGGCGACAGCCCAGCATCAGGACATCAGCGATCCCGAAGTGATTGCCAAATTTGCACGCAAAATGGGTGATGTGCGTCACTTGAATGCGCTTTACCTTCTTACCGTGGCTGACATCCGGGGCACAAGCCCAGGTGTTTGGAACGCATGGAAGAGCCGCTTGCTGGAAAGCCTCTACCATACTGCGTTGCGCCATTTGCATGGAAAGTTGTTAGATATCGCCCAGGAAATCGCGGCCAAGCAAAAAGATGCACTCAAGGTATTGGGGTATTACGACGTCACGGAAGAAGCCTGCCGACCGCTGTGGAAATATTTGGACGATGAGTATTTCCTCAAGCTCGACGCCAAGGAAATTGCCTGGCAAACACGTTTATTGCTCACTCATGTCGAAACCGCACAGGCTATTGTGCGTGCACGCCTCTCCCCTGCCGGGGACGGCATTCAAGTCATGATCTACACACGTGATCGGGACGATTTGTTCGCCCGCATTTGTGGATTTTTCGAGCGTATGGGATACAACATCGTCGAGGCTCGCATTCATACCACTCGCCACGGTTACGCGCTGGACAGCTTTTTGATCCTCGACCAAAGCGACCGCTCGGTACGCTATAGCGACCTCATCGCCTATATTGAGCGCGAGCTAACGCCAAGGCTGACCGCCTCTACACCGCCCGAACCGCCCCTTGCCGGACGCATCAGTCGCAGGCTAAAGCACTTCCCCATGACTCCCTCAGTCACTATCAAGCCTGACGAGCGGTCATCCAAACATGTCCTATCTCTCGTCGCAGGAGATCGGCCCGGCTTGTTGTCTCGAGTCGCACAGGTATTGCTCAAACACGGTGCGAGCCTTCATACGGCCCGTATCAATACTCTAGGTAATCGTGCAGAAGATACGCTGATGATCTCCGGACACCGCAGTGCGACTTTGCCTCAGCGCGAAATAGAAGAGATCGAGCAGGAATTGTTAAGGGTGCTGTAATAGCCCCTCCGTGTGGCCGTGCTCCAGGCGATAGAGCCAGGCCAACAACTCAGCGACCGCCACATAAAGTTCAGGTGGAATACGTTGATCGAGATCGACCTGCATCAACAGCGAGACCAGTTCAGGGGATTCGTGCACGTACACCCCGGCTTCCTTGGCCTTCTGAATAATAGCCTCGGCCAAGAGCCCGCGTCCTTTCGCAGTAACCCTCGGCGCCGCCGTCCCGGCCTGATAAGCCAGCGCGACCGCCAGTTGACGTGGGGGCGAATCAGCCATGCTTCACCGTCAAGCCTGCCACCTTGATGCCAGAAGCTTCCATCGACGTCGCCAACTGCGTCATTTCGTTTTTCAACACATTGGCACTATCGCTTTTTTCCGTAGCCATTTCCACTCGAATACCCGCACGGTCTATAGCCAACCTGGCAGTCACACCGCCCAAGCTCGGCAAATCGAGATGCAAGCGCGTGCGCCATTGCGGCGTCTCGTCGTCGTAGTTCGAGTCAGGATGAGAAGCGTCCTCCTCGATTTGCCAGTCCATATTTTGTCCTGGCCATACTTGGCCTTGCCAAACGATCTGGCGAGTATCCAAGGCTTCCAGCTGCTGCTGGACGAGGGGGGCTGCTTGCGGGTGCACTGCATCGCGCCCGGGTTGTAATGTAGGCTGTAGATTATTATCCAGTGCTGTCTTGGTATCGGCACTGACTTGAGTCATCGTATTCGTTGTGGCATGCGCCAATGGCAACTGAGCCTGTGGCTCTTGCATGAGGATAGACAAGCTGCGTTCGCCACTCACCCATTGCGCCTGATGGGATTCATAGAACAGCCCGCTTTGTGTCACCGCAGTCTTGAGCGCCGCTGCAAATTCTCGAATATTGGCAGGAGGTTCACCCGCTAAAATCGGCGCGTTTCTAACCACCCTATTGGTAGTCGCTGCATCAGTATTAGAGACGCCTTTTTGAATCAAGGCACCAAGAAATTTTGCAGTTTCACTAAGACTTACCCCGCTGTTGGCGGGGAGGGCTTTAGCCAGGTCGCCAGCCAGCGCAAAGGTCATTCGGGGCGTTGCAGATACAAAGGTGAGATCGAGCTTCTGTCCTGGCTCGGAATTACGCGGTAGGTTCATATCCAGAACCTGATCCTGGATCTGAACCTGAAAACGCCCGTTGGGCAAACTGGCCAGCACAAAAGCAGGAAGTCGCTCTCCCGGCACCCACTGCGGGGTTTCGGTAACATCCTGCGCCACTTCGATAAGTGGCGCAGCGGATGTCTTGACCAGTAAAGCCAGCTGGTTCTGGATATCGTTGTGAATCATCGCTTCTGCATGGAAACGATTAATTCGGCCTCGCCACGCGAGATACCGCACTCTTCAGACAAACGCGCCGCATCATAACCCTGGCGAGCAAGCAGGATCGCCCGATTGTATGGGGTATCGGTTTCACCTTCTTCATTTTTGATCGGCAAGTTCGCCTCAAGTTGCTCAATGCGTTCGCGCAACGCCTCCAACTCCTGGCGCAGCTCCGTTTCGAACTTTTTTTCCTGGATCAGCCCCAGCCAGCGCGGCCTCCGCAAGTTACCGCTCGATCGCATCATCAGCAGCATCTCGGCAACATAGACACCAAGCACGATAACGAGTACCACCAACAACTCACGCCAGGTAATTACGATTGCGTCCATCTCGGACTCCATGGATGAATGCACGCGATGGTATCAACATCAAGCATAGTCGTCGACGATATGGCCCTCTTCCGAGGTATGCGGATCAGATGATGAATCTTTTTTCTTTTTCTTTCGGTCTTCAGCTGAGTTATTTAACGGAAGGCCAGAAATTGGCTCGCGGGGGTGGATAGGATGCGTTGCATCTACATGCGCTATCGCTTCGTTGCCAGGTGAAATATTGGCGGAAGGAAATCGAATTTCGGGGGGAACCATGAAAGCAAGCTTGTCCTTTCATTGTCCTGCATGAACTACAAGTAACTATCTCCCAACCGGCGTTGGTTCACTGTGGAATCGATGAGCTCTTTTAAATCGCCCATCGCCGTGGCTAACGCGAATTTAGCAGACTCATCACATGCCAAAGCATCTCGAATCAGCGATGCAACCTCAACACTCGTTTCATTAGAAAGCATCTGATGACCGAGCGTTTCAATCTTATGGACTACTTCCGCGCGCGCTTGTTCCAACGCAATTGCCGCATCCCACTCTCCAGATTTGGCAGCCTCAGCCAGCGATTGACTCAACGTCAACAGGCGGCGGTACTCGCTGAGGAGTTCATCGCTCATGCGCGTGCGTAACTCACAGATGCACGTTCGACAGGGGCTGCGGCCTCCGCCTGGGTTTTGCCTTCGATTGCATCCCATGCACCTTTCAAGTCACGCAACAAAACAGCAACTTCATCAAGTTTTGCGGAGTCATTCTGGATATTCGCGTCCAGCAGCACCCTTAACATATATTCGTACAGCATCTGCAAATTGTGAGCCAATTCACCTCCTACAGAGGTGTCCAAGCTCGCTAGCAAGCCAAGATTGATGATAGACATAGCCTTTGAAATGGACTCGCCCTTCGCAGCAACCTCGCCGTTTTGCATGTAAGCCTTGGCTTTGACTATTGCAAGAATGGCTCCTTCATAGAGCATGCTGATCAATTTATGCGGAGAAGCCGTTTCCACCGCGACATCCTGCCCCATCTTCGCATATGCATTCATTGCATTTCTTGCCGAAGTATTCACTTTGTTCTCCAGGTTTATGCTTTATTTACTGCTGGTAGAGGCCGAGATGCTCGCCAATTGCTGCGTCAAATAATTACTCGTAGATGTCATCTGGCTCATTAAGGTATCCAACGCCGTGTATTGGGCACGATAGCGTTTTTCAATATCTGCCAATCGATTGTTAAGCGTCGTACGCTGATCGTCGATACTCTTAATTGAGCTATTAATCCCGTCTGTTCTACTTGCAAGGGGGCCGGTTGAAGAAAGGAATGTATCCATGAGATCGCTGATTTGCAGCGCAAATCCATGGGAATAATTAATGTTCCCTCGACTCCCAATGTTACCCCCATTGATCCTCACCTTCAGACCGTCTGCTGCACTGCCTGCAGCTCCCGTGAGGTATTGCCCAGAACCCAATGCCGTCACGCCTCCAATAGTTCCCTGAACATCCACGCCAGCAACATCTGTTGTCGTTCCCGCGATTGTCGCCTGGGCTGTTCCGCCCGTAATGCTGACATTGGATCCAGAGCCGTAACGATTCGAAGTAAACAAGAGATTGTTGCCGGATACAGTAACTGCTACCGAATCGCTTGCCTTGGAAAAATTCGAGTTTCCGTTAATTGCCGCTTGCACCATAGCAGCTAATTTAGAAGCCGTATATGTACCAGGTGTCAACGTAACTATCGCAGTTGTCCCATCCAGTTTTACTGCAAGAGTATCGTTTACATCTTTAGTAATGACAGCACCCGCGGAAATATCGACGCCACCAGTCGCCGTTGCTTGCGTTGCAATCTGGGTAACGTTCAACGGATAACTACCAGCAATCGTTTTAGTGCTGGAACTACTATAGCTAACTAAACTATCGGACGTTTTGGTATAGGCAGAGAACAAAGCTGCAACATCATCAGGCTTACTGGCCAATGCAGTTTGCAGTTTGCTGGTATCCAGAGATAGTGTGCCATCTTTTTGGAAGGAGACACCCACTTGGGAAAGGGTCGTGTAGCTCCCTCCCACACCAGTTAATGCGGATCCCAATAAACCGCGGATTCTGGCCTGAATCGAATTAACCGCAGAATCCCCGAGCAAAATACCACCTTGCTTGCTCGTGGCATCATAAGATGCCAAAGACGAGATTGTTCCATTTAAGGAATTGTAGGCAGCAACAAAATCCTGAATTGCTTTTTTGGCAGTACTGGTATCCCTAGCCACATTTAGTGTTGTACTGCCAGTTTTAATTAAACTTAAGCTCACTCCATCAATAGCACCACTGACCGAGTTGGACGCGCTAGTAATCGAAATACCATTAACAGTGAGCGCAGCACTTTGTGCAGCGACAGTTTGAGTTAAATTCTGACCAGTCTGCGATCCCGCAGCTTGCGTAGGATCATAATTGAGCAAATTAGCCAGGGTCGAATCGCCGCTAACACTGATACTCATGCTGCTATTAGCACCGGTCGCTTTTGAAGTCAGAACCAACCGGTTGGAAGTACCATCATTAACAATAGTGGCATTAGCACCGACATTCGCAGCGTTGATTGCATCCCGAATGCCTTGCAAAGTGTTGTTCGAGCTATCAATGGTCACCGTACCGGTCGAACTCGTGCCATCTTGTGAGAAGCCAGCCCCAGTATAAACACCGTTCGTGAACGTCCCCCCAGAGATCGTCCCAAATTGAAAGGTCAGGGTCGTAGTAGCGCCCGAACCAATGGCTGTATTGGTGGTAGATTGACCAGCAGCCATTAAACTCTGGGCCTGGGCAAGCTGGGTAACATTTATGTTATAAGCCCCAGCCACCGAATTACTTTGTGCGGTAGCAGTGAAAACAGATGAGTCTCCTACGGTGGCGCTTGCAGACTGAAATTTAGATACATCATTAACCGCCTGAGCCGCAGTTTGAAATGACGACAAAGCTCCTTTAAGCGTCCCGTAGGCCGTCAATTTGGATTGGTACTTGGCTTCCTTAGAATCCAGCAGCGCTAATGGCTGCTGCTCTACCTGCATCAGCTTGCTGACAATACCGTTAACATCAAGCCCTGAACCTATGCCTGGAGACGTAATTGAAGCCATGTCATCACCTTTTCATCAATCGCTACACTTGCTGTTTGATCAGCAATCCTTGGATTTTATCCAGCGCTTTGGCAATAGCAACAACTTCTTCTGAAGGAATTTGCCTGATAACGTCATGAGTTTGAGTGTCCACCACCTTTACAATGGTCATGTGAACATCATCATCGACAGCGAACTCCAGGCTTCTCGACATACTCGCCATGGTTTTATTGATCGCATCAATCGCATTCTTGGTTTGTTCTTTTGATGAATCTTGGCCACCACTTTGGGAAGAGGTAGAGCTACTTGTCGGTTGAATATCCAAGCGAGACTGTTGAGGTTGTACAGGCGTCATAGTAACGGACTGCTTTTGGAACATATCCGTTGTGGCGCTGTTGATCGACATTAGATCCATGATGGTGATCCTTATGAAAAGGCCCGGCTACTTGACGTAGCCGGGCTTACTTCAGGACACGATTACTTCAGCAGAGACAACACGGTGTTGGGCAGAGCATTTGCTTGCGCCAACATTGCCACACCCGCTTGCTGCAGTACCTGGGTACGAGACAGGTTTGCCGTTTCAGCAGCAAAGTCCGTATCTTGAATCCGGCTGCGCGATGCAGACAGGTTCTCAGAGGTGGTTTGCAGATTCGAAACGGTATTTTCGAAGCGTGACTGCAGTGCACCGAAGGATGCGCGCTGGCCGTTAACCGTAGCCAGGGCCGAGTCAATAATCTTCAGAGCCATAGTGGAACCATCAACCGTAGACACATCGATGGTGTTCACTGCATTCAGGCTTGAAGCACCGGTGGTCGCCATTGCAGAGGTACTGGTTGTGTTAATCGAGAAGCCCTTGTTAGAGCTCATTTCAACCGTACCTTCAGCCACCCCTGTGCCGCCAGCACCTGCAACAGCAAGTGCGGCACCGAACGATGCCGTACCACTGGTCAGGGTAGTCGGAGCATCGAAGGCATACATATTGAAGCTCGTGCCTGCAGCAGCCGAATTGTTCGTAATATCGACGTTTGCACCAGCTTCATTCGTAAGAACGATCCCGGTGTTTGAAGTATTCAACTTTGCCGTGATACCGGTAGTTGAAGATGCATTATTGAAGGCAGAAACAGCTTCAGCCAGGCCAGAAGCTGTGTTCGCAGAAACGCTAAACGTGATATTCGCTGCCGTGGTCGTATTATCGCCCTTGACAGCCAAGGAATAGGAGCCGCCAGCAACGAAGGTATCCAACTGAGTGACTGTACGAGCAGAAGCCGTAACACCGGTCGAATCAGAAACAGCGTTGATTGCGGCAGCAGCTGAACCGGCCGTATCAGAAGCAGTCAAAGTAACGGTTTTACTTTGCAGACCATCGATAACCACCGTACCAGCCAACGACGTTGCGGTTGCAGCAGCATCAACCAGCTTGGATTCGTTAAGGTTAGTACCATAATTATTGGTACGGAAATTACCAGTGGTCGCGGTAATCGTTTGATTTGCATTTGCGCCCACCTGGAAAGTGGCGGAACCGAAAGTACCATCCAACAATTTTTGACCGTTGAATTCCGTCGTTTGGGAAACACGATCCAGTTCAGACAGAAGATTACCAACTTCAGCTTGGATCGCCTTGCGGTCACTTGCAGAGTTAGAGGCGTTGGCAGACTGAACAGCCAACTCCCGGATACGCTGCAACATATCGCCGGAAGAGGACAAGGCACCTTCAGCCGTCTGGGCCAAGGAGATACCGTCGTTCGCGTTACGTACAGCCTGGTTAAGACCCCTGATCTGAGAGGTCATGCGTTGCGAAATCGCCAAGCCAGCCGCATCGTCTTTTGCAGAGTTGATGCGCAAGCCGGAGGACAAGCGCTGCAACGTCGTGGACAGGGAAGATTGCGACATACCCAGGTTACGCTGGGCATTTAACGAAGCAACGTTGGTGTTAATTACCGAAGCCATTTCCAAACTCCTTTATTTATCTAAAGTGGTCCATCTGACTGGAGCCAGTTTGTTCCAGTTGGATACTTTATCGGAGGGCTACAAGGAAACTTTAGAAAAATTTGAGAAACATTCATGAGCGCATGGGACGGCAATAACCAGACGCTATAACGCGTCGGGCATCGGTGCGCTACATCAATGCTATAGGTTATTGTGACGTCAGTTATAAATTCGTTCGAAATTAAATCATAAAGTGGCCAGAATACTTGGCATATCTTGCTTCCGGCAGAGAGCTTTTAACCATATCTTGGCCAATCGCCAAGTATTCAACCATAAATTGGCCGTAAAAAAATCCCTTCCTAATTCCTCGGTGTTTTCTGGTTTTATAAAATAGATTGCCACCAGCAAGGATTAGAAATGCACGTGCTCATCCAATAAGCTGCTCTCCTTTACCTGAGGAGCAGTTTCATGGAAGCCAGACTTTGCGTTTCGTGCGGCCAGGAATTTACGCCCCGAGCCCAATCTCCCAGACAGACTTATTGCAGCCAACCAAAATGTCAGCGGGTACGGCAACAGCATTGGCAGCGGACAAAGCTCAAGACCGACCCAGATTACATCGACAATCAGGCACGGGCTCGTGAAAACTGGTTGGCAAAGAATCCAGATTATTACCATCAGTACCGTGCTCGGAATCGGCAATATGCGGAAAGAAATCGCGCAATGCAACGCTTCCGCAACCGCAAAATCCGACTTCCTTTGATTGCAAACATTGACGCGCCACACTCCCCGTCGTTGCTTGCATCTGGCATTTATCAACTAAGCTTTCTCTCGCATCAAAAAATTGCAAAGAAGGACGCGTGGATTGTCGAGATTGTCGCGTTTCCGAAAGAGCCCAAGGTCTTGGCGCCGCGGAAAACTATTGCAAACAGATGACTTCATAGAGTTTTGCGGGAGGTACTGCTAATTTGGCTTCTGACAGCATCAGACCTGGAGCTGGACTATCTAATCCAAAATTTTGTGAGGGTTGGCAGTACCATGCAGAATGCCGAGACAACCATACCCCGTGCCGCAGAGTACGTCCGGATGTCGACGGAGCATCAGCAATACTCCACATCCAACCAACGCGACAAAATCCGTGAATATGCGGCCCGACGTGGCATCGAAATTGTCCGGACTTATGCAGATGAGGGAAAAAGCGGCCTCAATATTGGTGGAAGACAATCTCTGCAGCAGCTGATTAGGGACGTCGAATTAGGCATTGCAGATTTTCAGATAATTCTCGTGTATGACGTCAGCCGCTGGGGGCGCTTCCAGGATGCGGACGAAAGCGCGTACTACGAATACATTTGCCGACGTGCCGGTATCCAAGTCGCCTATTGCGCTGAGCAATTTGAAAACGATGGCAGCCCGGTCTCTACTATCGTTAAGGGCGTCAAGCGTGCCATGGCTGGGGAATACAGCCGTGAGTTATCGGCCAAGGTGTTTGCTGGGCAATGCCGGCTAATTGAACTGGGATATCGGCAAGGCGGACCGGCTGGTTATGGATTACGCCGGGTTCTGATTGACCAGAGCGGCTCAATAAAGGGTGAGCTCGCCAGAGGCGAACACAAAAGCCTGCAAACCGACCGCGTCATCCTGATGCCTGGCCCTGCCGATGAAGTCGCAACCGTCAATCAGATGTATCGCTGGTTTATCGATGATGGCATTTCATCAAGCGACATTGCAGTACGACTCAATACGATGGGCATTCTCTCGGATATCGGTCGCCCCTGGACGCGGGCGACAGTTACGGAGGTTCTGACCAATGAAAAATATATCGGCAATAACATCTACAACCGTACGTCGTTCAAGCTTAAAAAGCTCCGCGTGGAAAACACCCCGGACATGTGGATTAAAAAGGAGCGTGCCTTTGAGCCTATCGTGCCACCGGAGGTGTTTTATACGGCTCAAGGGATTTTCCGAGCAAGAGCGCAGCGCTACAGCGATGGAGAGCTCATTGAGCGCCTGCGCACGCTGTATCAGCATCGTGGCTACCTGTCGGGCCTCATCATTAACGAGTGCGAGAGCGTGCCCTCCGCCGCTGTATATTCTCACCGGTTTGGCAGTCTCATCCGAGCTTATGAGTTAGTGGGCTTTACCCCGGACCGGGATTATCACTTTCTCGAAACCAACCGGTTTTTGCGCAAGCTGCATCCGGATATTACTGCCCAAACGGAAGCCGCCATCGTACAAATTGGGGGTAGAGTGGTTCGCGACCAGATAACCGACCTCCTGCATCTCAACGATGAATTCAGTATCTCTTTGGTGTTATCCAGGTGTCAGTCCCTCGATTCGGGCTGCCATCGCTGGAAAATTCGCTTTGATACTGGTCTGGCACCCGATATCACCGTCGCTGTCCGCCTCAACTACGAAAACACTCAAGTCATGGACTATTACTTGTTGCCGCGACTCGATTTTTGGCAACCTGGAATCCATCTTTCAGACAAAAACCGGATTGAATTGGAAAGCTATCGCTTTGACAGCTTGCAGTACCTCTATGGAATGGCGGAACGCGCGCACTTGAGGAGAGCGGCATGACCCATCCGGTCATGTCAGCAGATGTACGCATGATTCCCATTAACCGCATTCATGTGCTCAACCCGAGAGAGCGTAACGGCAAGATATTTAGCGAGATAGTTGGAAACATTAAAGCCATCGGACTCAA
Organism: Novimethylophilus kurashikiensis; assembly: GCF_003112435.1. Lineage (GTDB taxonomy): Bacteria > Pseudomonadota > Gammaproteobacteria > Burkholderiales > Methylophilaceae > Novimethylophilus > Novimethylophilus kurashikiensis. The sequence goes on along the minus strand of NZ_BDOQ01000002.1, from coordinate 303,601 downwards.
AAAGCCAATTACAGTCACTCCAAGGGGGGAACAGTTTTTGTTGGTTTGTGGTGAGGGCCGTTTGAAAGCCTATCTGTTGCATGGAGAATCCCACATCCCTGCCATCATTGTTGAAGTGAGTGATGAGGACGCGTTCATTATGAGCTTGGCAGAAAATATCGCTAGGCGGCAATGCCGACCGCTTGAATTATTGGAGGGCATTCGGGCTCTGTTTGATAAAGGCTACAACACCAAGCAAATCAGCGAGAAAACTGGCCTCACGTTCAGTTACGTTCAGGACATTCTGACGCTACTACTCAAAGGTGAAGAACGGCTTCTGGTCGCAGTACAAACTGGACGTATACCGCTCAGAACCGCCATGACGATTGTTGGAGCTGGTGATGATGGCCATGCAGTGCAAAGCGCACTTCAGGATGCTTACGAGTCTGGCACATTGCGAGGCAAACAACTGCAAGAGGCACGACGTGTCATTGAACGTCGCCAAACTCTTGGCAGAACAATTAGCAAGAATGGAGCGCGAAAATCTACCGGTGTGAGCTCAGCAAGTTTGATTAGGACCTATCAAAAGGAAGTCAGTCGTCAGAAAATCATGGTCAAAAAAGCCGAGTTTACTCAACAGCGACTGTTGTTTGTGATTGGGGCACTAAGGCAATTGCTTGCCAATGAAAACTTCGTTAATTTGCTTAGAGCAGAGGGCCTAGACACCCTTCCTCAATATCTAGCTGAACAAGTATGGCCAAGTGGTGTTTTGGCATGAGCAATATCCCTCTTGGTTTCGAACTCGCTGCCCTCTCCTTACCGCTTGACCGGATTCTTGCATCAAAGAAAATTGTCGCAGGACTTTCCAACTCTCGAAAATACAAGCAAATTTCAGCATCGATAGCGGAAATAGGATTAATTGAACCGCTTTCGGTAGCTCCAGTCGAGCATTCAGAAGGAATGCATATGCTGTTGGATGGCCATACCCGCCTCCTGATTCTGCAAGACCTTGGATATAAAGAGGCCCCCTGTCTCATATCTAAAGACGATGAGGCTTACACCTACAACAGTCGTGTCAACAGGCTTTCATCCATACAAGAACATTACATGCTTCGTCGAGCTGTTCAGCGTGGGGTTTCTCCTGAACGGCTGGCTAAGGTATTAAGCGTCGATATAACCAACATCACCCGAAAGCTTGCATTGCTGGATAATATTTGTCCGGAGGCCATTGAGATGCTGAAAGACCGACAGTTCTCACCAGAGATATCGCGAATTCTGCGAAAGATGAAACCAACGCGCCAACTAGAGTGTGTGGAGCTGATGATTGCGGCTAACAATGTCGGGATTACCTATGCACAAGCTCTGCTAGCTGCGACCCCAGTCGAATTCCTGGTTGATGGCAAAAAGCCAAGCCGGCTGCACGGGGTCAGTGCTGAGCAGATGGCGCGCATGGAACGCGAAATGGAAAACCTGCAGGGTCAATATAAACTCGTCGAAGAAAACTATGGGCAGGATGTGCTCAATCTCGTGCTAGCCCGAGGCTACTTGGCCAAGCTTCTAGAAAATGAGTCTGTCACACGATATTTACGCCAGAATCACAACGAAATTCACGCACAATTTGAGGCTATCGTTCAGGTCTCATCGTTAGACGCCTAGTTTTGATTTGCTGTCAGGTTTTAAGGATGGGATTGAACGTGTTTATGCTCTGCCTGGCCCCCATGATGTGGAATTTCCTTGTCCATTAGCTTCATCATGTCCGCCACTCTTTTCATGCCTAGGCGAAATCCTTATACTGGTGCTGTTGGGTAGCTGCAAGAGCTTGAGGCAAGGACATCACCGGAATTGGTCTTTGGTCTCCTGGGCAGCAGAAACGCCGGTGTTTCTGAGGTGGCGGCAGTGGTTTAGTGGCACTGGTCTCTGACCCCGCATTGACGTGCTAAAGAGAGGTTGCGACCACCCTGGCTCGACAGACAGTCAAAAGGCTCCTATCGGAGCCTTTTTCTTTTGTTCCAAGAGTCCGGAGAGGCAACTAATCCAGCGATTGCATGTTGCGGCATTAAAATAACTGTACGAACGTACAGATTACCGCGATTCGATTCGAGTTTACAGCCACCTTGTTACACCTAATTACTTTTGCCTGGGTTCTAGACCTGGCATGTCTGAATAGCTGCCGCGCTTCGACATCTCGATTCCTTCCTCTGGGGTGTAACTAAACCCCTTGAAATGAGGGGGTTGGGGCAAAGACAAGTCGCAGACGACGGGCAATTGGCCGTCCTCTAGATGACTACTGCTCTTTTGTTTGCGCTGCCCCAAGAATACTTTCATCTGTAATCCACCCGCCTAGACTGACTTCTAGGATAGCAATGATTTGCACTAGGGGTTGTTCCTCAGCTTTGAGTTTTAGACTTGAATGTCTTGAAATACCCAAGTAAACCAAGTCCCCATAATCAACATGGCGTAGGTCCTTGGCTCTGGCACTGGAATAGGTCCACCATTAACAGGACCATCGTTTATTGAAAGCACATAACCAACCACTTGGCCAGAATCGTTGACCCCAAATGCAGTACTGTAATCACTACCAAGGGTCCCCAAATCTGTAAACGTATGAGCCTGGACTACTGAGGAAGCAACTAATATATAAAGAGGAATCAGCCTTAGTCTCGCAATCATGATGCTCTCCCAGTTGCGACTACCGACCCAATATACATTCGAACGGCTCCTTAATGGAGCCGTTTTATTTTCTTCCTCAGCCTCATTGTTACCGTTTCAGAGTGACAATATCGCCCCTTAGGTCAATTAATGCTTTGCCCCTTCCAGCCAATAAAGACCGTTTGATTCTGTCCTCAGCATCAGCTGTCGTCCTGGCAATTTGTAAAAGTCGGCAGATTGTGCGAGCTAGTTCGCTAAAACTAGTCGACCCATGTTGCGATAATATATAAACAGCTAGATTTGCCAATTCCTCAGGTGCAACTTCATCCAACTGTCTTTTGCTTATTTCATATTGGTCTGCGACTCTAAACCACTCCCATTCACTGGGCTGAATCATGTTGGGCCAGTAAAAGGTAACATCGCCCTCTTTAGTTTTCGTCACTGATGACGGTACGATTGCGCGCAGCAGTTCAGTAATCTTGTTCCCAGTTCTAGTCAATCCCCATGCACGTGCAAGCCGACGGAAGAGCACAAAGTCAGCAATGGGACCCTCTTCTTCAATGATTTGCATCAGTTGTGTTTGGAGTGTCCCCCGTGATGAGAACTCATAAAATTTTTCAGGGTTTCCTCCTCGAACGGTAATAGCTCCATATGGAGTCAACTTTTTGGATTTTGCAGCATTCGTTTCCGGTTCAACCTGCTTGGCATAAGCTTGTGTTTCCGCAACACTTACATTGTTGACCGCTAAATCTTCAGATGAATTTGTAGGACCCTCCTCTGGGGGAGTAGATTCTGGCTCTATCGATAAAAGATGTTCTAGGCGCGCAATAATCTTTTTCAATGGCTCCTGAGGATTTCTCCACCAGTCGGTTGACCAGATTCTATGTAACTCCCAACCTAAACCTTCGAGAATCAAATGACGCAAGCGGTCTCTATCTCTTGCAGTTGCGGCCGAGTGGTACATCCTGCCATCACATTCCACACCCAACAGGTAGCGACCAGGAGCCCGCGGGTCGACAATTCCTATGTCAATTCGGTAACCAGACACCCCAACTTGCGGATGCACAGTCCAACCTTTTTCGCGCAATAGGCTAATGACCTGCTGTTCAAAGGGACTGTCTGGCTCTAATCCAGTAGGTACAACTTGTTCAAAAAGGGCTTTGGGTCCGCGAATAGCGAATTCCAAATAGTTCTTGAGGTCTCTAACACCAGCTGCCCTTACTCTGGATAAATCGATTTGCTCTGGCATGAGAGTGCTGAATATAACGACACCTTGCCGAGCACGAGATACAGCTACATTCAGCCTACGATGTCCACCTTCAAGATTGAGTGGTCCAAAATTCAGTGCAACTTTACCGGATACATCTGGACCATAAGTAATCGAGAAATAAATAATGTCGCGTTCATCGCCCTGAACATTTTCAAGATTCTTTATAAACAAGGGCTCAAAGCTAGCATTCGCTATAGCTTGGTCAAGTTCGGTCGAGGCACGACGGCGGACATCCAGTAGATTCTGGATAAGACTCTGTTGAGCTTGATTAAAAGTCACTACACCTAGAGACAGTTTGTTGTTTCTGGTATCGAGGTAGTGCTTTTCAATGGCTGCAACGATTGCATCAGCCTCAGCGCGATTAGTTCTCGAACCTCCTCGGTCATACACCCCATGTACCCGCTCAAGACGAACCCCTTTATCTTCGGTTACTGGGGAAGGGAATGTTATTAAGCGGTTTTCATAATAAGTGGCATTGCTGAAGGTAATCAGGCTTTCATGCTTGCTTCGGTAGTGCCAGTCTAAGCCGAGCTTTGGCAGACCAATACTCATGCACTCGTCTAGGATACTCTCGAGGTCTTGCACCTCATCTTCAGCTTGATTACCGTCATCCTCATCGACGCGATTGAAAAAATTCGTTGGTGGAAGCTGTTTAGGGTCACCAACACAAACAAGTTGCTTGCCTCGTGCAATTGCACCAACAGCATCCCAGACCGGGATTTGTGATGCTTCGTCAAAGATGACCACATCAAATGGCTGATGCCCAGCTTCAAGATACTGAGCAACTGACAATGGTGACATTAATAGGCAAGGCTTAAGCTTAGGAAGCAGTGTCGGCAAGCTCTGCACCAATTGGCGAATTGGAATGTGTTTTTTCTGTTTTGTAAGTTCTCGACGAAGCTTGCCCATTTCCGAATCAGCACCGGGCACTAGAGCCGTGCTAGAGGGAATCTGACCGGAAAGCTTTGCAATGACATACTGCTGAGTCAGCCTCTGGAATCGCTCATCCGATTCCTTGAATTCTGCAATCTTGCGTTCGTGGTCCGCGCTGGAAAACGCACAAAGCACCGGCTCTCGGTCCATGGCTTTGCGGACCCACCAACATTGATATGAGTATTCGAAGAACTCAGCAATATCAGCGAGAGAAACTTCACCTGACTCAAGGGAACGAACGATGCCAATCAGGCCGGCACTGATGACCTTTTCCCTGTTGTTCTGCCAGAGGCACCAAGGCTGAATTTGGTGGGCCGCTTGTTGCCAACCTTGCAGTTGGGCAAGCAGGCGCTGAATTGCGCCAGAGGCATGCGGCTCCTCAATAAACGAGTCCTGGGCTCCGCTAAACTCAGCGATTCGATGCACCTCGCTTACTAGATGTCGGTAAGCATCACGATATCGAATCAACGCCCCACCCAGAATGCCGTCGGACCGAAGCATCGCTCTGTTATCTGTTACATAGGGCAAGAGCTTACTCAACAAGGCTGCATGAAGGTGAATGTCGCCGTTAGCTAATTGAATCAGGGCATCTGAGTATTCCTTTGCCCATTTTTCATGGGCATCAACAGCGTTCCAATCAGTCTTGTGGGAGTTGAATTCATCCTGCAGAAGCGCAGTTGCTTCCACTTCCATTGCATTCAAAGCCTTATCTTCATCGTTGAGCTTACGAAGAGCACTAATGAGTCCGTTGGCTTCGGTCTCACTGGGGGCCATACGGTCAATCCGATAGAGCCCCAAACGCTTTAGACAAGCCCGTTTTGAGAACCAACTTTTGGGCCACCAAGAGATATTGGCCTCACCCCACTGGAATTCGAGTTCTTGTCCGTTAAGGTTGGCCACCTCCTCTCGATATGTGCCTTCAAAAGTTTTCCATGCAACTTCGCGCTGAAAGCCATGATGACGGAGTATCTTCAGACGATTTCGAGCGACTTCATCGGTGGCCGAACGAGCAACGCCCACCGGAACGCTTGATGCTTTCAACAACACATCTGCAAGTCGGTCCAATGATGCTAGCTCTGACCAAGATGAACCGTGCTCGGGTCTACCCAGAAGATGTAGGAATGGTGCAATTAACTCTTGGGTTGTTGATGCAGCTATCGAGAGATTATTGGCTCCATCCAGCAATTCTTGTTGCCAAGAAGGAGTCCAACTAGTTCGTTTAATCGCAAGCAGAGGGTGAGCTCTTAAGTCATGCAACTGACCAGCAAGAGCTGCCATTTGCCGGCAAAGCATACGAAGATTGTCTAGTTCTTTCCGCCCATACTGGTTGGGGTCGGCCCAATCAATGGGTGCTGCCTTCCAATGCGCGTATTTAATGCAGGTCCCAAATGCGTCGTAGATGGTCAAGTCATTGGGGTGGGTTTTATGAAGTGCGCTCACCAACGAATTTAGCTCACCCCGCAAGGTAGCAAGCCTTTCGGCTTCAAGTTCCCAATCCTTTACGGTTCTGGCATTACCAGCATCTAGGGCCTTGCCCAACTGAGCGAGGACCTCAGATTTTTTTGCTTTGGCAGAATGCAATTCAAGGCAGAAAGGGCCCAGTCCGATTGAGTTTAACCGGCGATGAACTACCTCAAGTGCCGCCATTTTTTCGGAAACAAAGAGGACCGTCTTACCTGTCGCCAATAAATGGCAAATGAGGTTAGTAATGGTTTGGCTCTTGCCAGTACCCGGTGGGCCTTCTAAAACCAAGTTGTTGCCAGCATAAGCAACACAAATTGCTCTCAATTGAGATGAATCTAACAACATTGGCGTGAACAATTCTTGAGGCTTAAATTTGTCATCAAGAGTTGTCGGCAGAAATTCTGCTTCACTCTCCGAGAATGCTTTTCCCGGATTATTGATAAGGTGAGCAACGACAGAATTTTCTTGGAGCTGTTTTTGGCGGTCCTGAAGGTCCTTCCACATAAGATACTTGGTGAAGGAAAATATACCGAGATGGACCTGTTCTTTGACTTCCCAACCTGATAGCTCAGTTATGTGCAACCTGAAAGTCTGCAGAATCTTATCAACATCCAATCCATGGTCATCTGTCGGTAGTACCTCGAAGGAAGGTAACCTCAACTGGAACTCAATCGCCAGCTTTTGAATGAGTGTGGGATTAACCAGTGCTTCATCATCGTGACGCGTAAGCCGGAATCCAGACCTGACTGATTGCCGAGTAAGGGTTACTGGAATTAAGAGTATCGGAGCAAGGTGATTTACCTCAGAGTTCTTGTCTTCTCGCCATTGAAGCAGGCCAAAAACCAAAAACAACGTATTAACGCCACCTTCCTCTTTGCCAACTTCAGCAGAACGGTAAATTTCTATTAGACGGTCATCAAGTTGCTCTTCTGGTATATCAATGACAATTTCGTTTCTAGATAAAGCATCCTCTGCAAATGCATTGATAGGCATTTGACCAGTTCGACCTGTAAAGACAGCGGCGGCTCTAGGGTCGTCGCCCTCCATCACCTGGGGAGCAGCCTTAATACGAAATTCCCGACCGTCAGAAAGCTTGTCCTCAAGAATGCCAGGATTAGGGCAAACCAATTTTAGGTTGCTTCTAGTTGGCTTAAAGTTGAGAAGCCGATTACGAAGCGTTAGGTCGAGCAGCTTGCTCTTCCATTTAGCTAAGCGGCCTTCGGGTGTTTCTGGAGTTGAAACGTCAGTAACTGGTAGAAGCTCCGGGTCGAGTGGTGGAAGTGCTGGCATCTCCTCAATTGCAGGAGGAGCATCATCAGTAACGTTGACGGTGGAATCTTGAGCGGTAGAGCGGGATGGAAGTGCTCTAATTTGAAGTTGTCGTGCTCGGTGAATATCTACAGCATAGTGGAAACCATTCTCTTCTTCCAGATAGGCCTCCCCAGTTGAGCATGCCCAGCGGAGCGTTGGCTTTTGGTCTGAAGCGATACCTGTAGTTTCTAAAGTGAGAAACTCCCCTGACTTAACCCGCTTACGTACTGCCTGAACATCATCTACAACTGCTGTGGGGAAGCTAGTTTCGACGAGCCAGACGCCAACCCAAGCATGGGCTTCTTTAAATATAACAACCGGATTAAGACCAGCCTGTTCAAAACATGAGGCAAATAACATTGCCAAATCTAGGCATGTAGCAACTCTTCCGTCGAATATACGTTCAGGGGTTCGGATTTTTTGACCATCTGAACCAAACGAAGCCGGTGGATTGGAGTAGTGGAGGCCTTCCGATAACAGTGCACTGTAAATTGCAGAAATCTGCTTCCAGGCATGTTCTCGATTCTTCGATTGATAGCCATCAAGGGAGTGGCCGGGATGATTCTGTCGAAGTAAGGCAGAAGCTTTTCCTAGTATGCGGTCAACAACCAGAGAATTGGGCATACTGAATGCAGCAAGAAGCTCGGGAAGGCTTCGTGTGCCTGCCCATTGGTCATAAGCTAGTACCTCAATTTCCTGATGCTGTTCAGCAAGAACGTTGCCAGAGACAACTGCTTTAACGCTTATGGTTGCTTTCTCACTCTCATCAAGCTTGATGAAGTATGAGTGGTCAGGTTGCAGGTCTACCGGTGCAATCTTTCTGACTTCACCAGACTCCATACGGTCAAACTGAAAGCGAGCACCTTGAGCAAATGCCGGCGTGCATCCGACATGAATTTCAAGTCCCTCTAATAGCTGACCCGTATGATTCTGTATATTGATTGAGCGAACTACAGGAATATTATTTTGAATAGCCGCATATCCAGTTGTTGGGTCGGTGACTACTTTAATTTCAACTCGATGAACGGCGTCCACCCCTAAGTCTTCTTGTTGTTTAATTTCATCAGCCATTATTACCCCCGAACAAATTCTTCCTGTTTGCCAATTAGGCAATCTCGAAGCCTTGCATGATGTTTTTTATTGCCCAATTTGTGACACCAAGGTTACCCGCTGAGTAGCCATAGTTATATAAATTCCCCAGCGAACCAATAAAGGCGCCCCCAATACCGACGTAAAACAACCCTTGGTACTTTTTTCGATAGTAGGTGGTGCATATGAGGATGACTGAATCTCTACAATCTCTAGTCCTCGAACAAATCTTGATACTCTGAATCGATACCAAAAAATCCCTGGAAGTAATAACAAATTCAAGTAGCTCAGATAGCAGGGTCACCGACAGTTTATAAATAAACCTCATACACCCATATCTCTACTACGGTTTGGAATATTGGGCCTTCGAGTATTTACGACACCGAACATCACCCTGCCTTTGGAATGTCTCCACGCGAGGCGTGTGAGCATAGCCTGAACAATTCAGGAGCACGTTCGCACCGCATCGTCACGCTCACTCGCGACTTCCTCATCCTGACGTGCCCCACGGTCTGCCGCCGTGGAATGCGCAAAGTCGACCGCCAGCGCGGCATCAAGGTTCATAGCAACTTCTACTACTGGTGCCCGGAATTGCGCGACCCCAAGCTGCACGGCAAGTTGGTTCGCGTATTGATGTAGCTCTTCCTTGCTATTTAACATGCTGCTCGGAATTTGCATTAACTAGTCTTTTGGTGTCTTTTGTCTTGTAATCAATAATCCGTTGACGTGATATCTGGATTCCTAGCTCACTACACAATTTCTGTTTGTCGGCGTCGGAAGTCTTAAACATATAAAGATGTCCAATAACGACGGACTGCATCAGCCGAATGACAAATGGATTGTTTTTTTGATTCTTGGCCAATTTATCTATTCCGGCGAATGGAATTGAGTTGGGCAAATCAAGTTGTGCTGTAATCTCAATCAGCTTATACGCTACGGAATCAGATTCATTAACGACTTTACTGATAACATCAAGCAGTTTCTCAGAGCTCACTGATGTCGCTGTTTTGTAGATGAAAATAGTGGACACCATTCCAACTAGGTCAAACACATATCTCCTAGCAAACTTTTTACAATCATCCTCAGAAGCGCTCTCATGCCCCCGTTGTAGGTGTGCTGCAATATCTGCTACCAGCAAATCCTTTTGGCTATGAATAAGTTCGAAGAATTCCCTAAGGGCTCGTAGAGGGCCATCAAACAACTCATGCAGCAATTCTTCCTTGATTGAATTTCGAAGAGAACCGTAATGGTTCTTTAGTATCTGCCCAAGAATTTCTACAGTTTTGAATAAAAAATTCAGCTTGGATGGTAGGTCAAGGTCTCCATCTAGCTCTTGAGAGGCAGTAGGAGAATGGCTACTCGACCCTGCTTCAATATCATCTTGCAACTCACGAATTTCTCGTCTTTGCTCTTCAGCATTACCCTTGTGATAGATGAGCGATGGTGCGGATTCAACCAGCTCATTTAGCATTTCGGTATCGCCGTCATAGTCAATGGGGGGCTTGTCATTGAAAAGACCCGCAAGCGCGGCTTTGATACTGTCGTAAATAAATGGAGACTTTGAGTGATGAGTTAAGAACAGTATCGTATTGGCGTAGTCTTTGACATAGAGGTGACTGCAGTAATGCCTCACTAATTGTGAAACCTCGCCATCATTTAGGTTCTCAGCCAAATATTTCCCAAGGAAGAAGTAGTACACGTATGGATAGCAAAACGAGTAACTCTCCCCATGTCTTATTAACAATTTCGCTGTACAGAGCTGGTTTAACCTGCTAGTAAGTTCAACATAAGCATATTCTTCGGAATATGCTTTGGAAAATTCCTTGAGCTCATTAAGCTCAAGCTCCTTTACTTTTTTCTGGAGAGTAAACCATGCTAGCTGACAACAATAGTTAATAAACTCATCAACTTCTTCATGTTTGATAGAAATAGAAGTGAGGGAATGGAGTATTAAAAATTCGTAATAGTGCCCAAATGCACTATTTTGTAGGTCCCCTTGTTTTCCAGCTTCAAAGCTTTGCATCAGGATAAGAAGGTAAATTGGAACCGAAGGAATTAGGTTTTTGCCTATTATTGTGTTTAAGAGTTTTTCAACCTTATCAACCATGGCCATCAAAGCCTGAGGGTCTCTGTCTTCACTTCCAAGATTCGCCCATTTTCTAACCAGGTCGAGCCTCAGCTTATATCCAAAAGGTAGCAGCCTATACTGTTGGAAGGACCCAACTAGGTCTGTAACATCTGATGAAATAAGCTCATCCAATTCAAACAAGTCATTTGAAGTAGCTATGACACCCCCAAACAAACCTAGCAGGTATTTAAGCGCTTTACCTTTGTTCTTTTCTGGCGCCTTTTGCTGGTCGATATCATCTAGGAGCAATACTTTTTTTGCTTTAGGTAATTGATGAAATGGGACAATTGCTTGTGTGCCGTACTGACGCCCAATTGCCCTATCAATGGTCGCACGCAGTTCTTTATCAGATACTTTCGACAAATCCTTTCCACGAATAATTATGGGAATGACTCCTGAGGATTGATACCTTTTGAAAAGGGTGTAAAGCAGACTTGTTTTACCGGTTTTCTCCTCCCCTTGAATCAAGACTCCAGAGGTAATTTTCTCTGGCGAAACTAAAACACTTGAACTAATTTCAGGCTGGTCTTTAGTTGGCGCATCATCTATTAAACGCAAATCAGGAAAAACATAAATGTCATCCAAGGTAATCTTAGGAATGCTTGGATGACTAAAGTTAGCTCCAGGATTATTCAATTCAGCTAAAAATTCGGCAGAAATTTCAAATTCTGACCTTTGCTTTACAACATATTTTCTATACGTAGACCACGATTCAGCTCCATCAGTTGGGTAATATCGTGCCCCATCCCATGAGAATCTTTCACATCTATACTGTTCTTGGGACAAATCTATGGTCACCAGATTAAAACTAGACTCGTCAGGATGATGCCCTGCTTGAAGTACGCCGCCTTCAATATAAATACTCTCGTTGGTTGAGGGGTCCCAGTTTTCCCCATAATTTGCGGTATGCTCATGCCCCGTGAATACCACTTCAGAAATTGAGCGAATAAAACTTTTGAAGGTGTGATAGGTGCTTTGGCCAAACCAGTTGAATGGGTGGTGAAGAACAGCTAGTCTCAGATGTGGAGTATCTTTTTCGAAATCCTGATAGGCTTCCACAGGAAATAACAATTTTCCTTGTGCCTCTGATTTTCTGGACATCCAGGCGACATTTATGCAATCAAAAACAATTTGATGGCCGGCGACATCAAACTGGTATTTTGTCCATCGAGAATCTTGAAAACTTGGAGGCTCAGATTCCAATTTATTTCTGAATACAACAAATTCTCCTTGAACGGAGGTGCACCCTTCAACGACGGACTTATCTAGTGCTTTTGACGGCTCCGAAATGATTGCTTCGATAAGAATATCTCGGATTGATTGGTTGTCTGTGAAATTGCAGTCATGGTTTCCGGGGACCATAATAAAGTGAACCGCAATGTTTGATTGTTCGAGGATGCTAGCTTTAATTTGGTTGAACAGGCTCTCTGCTTCTTTATATTCCGATTCTTGCCCTCCATAGGCAATATCCCCCGATACGACAATAAATAGACACTCGACTTCTGGTAAGAGCGAGTAAGTAGTAGATGCAATTTGTAGCCCTCGCCCTAACACGGGGTCATGAGTAGTTCTAATATGAATATCGCTGAGGTGGAGAATTCCAATCTTCATTTTTATACCTTGTTAAAATGCGTAGCCTCAAAAAATCGGCATTCTTACCTTTTATTGCAACAGCAAGCTGCCGCTCAACACCAATTGCTTCCTGCATTTAAACTACAAGTGGAGCTTGCAGTTCAAAGCCTTCATGTTATCAGTCTCGCCAATACCTTACGTTCGTCATAAGAAGAGATATTTAAGGGAGTTATTACCCAATTTAATTAACTGTTTTTAAATTATCTTTTTGACCGCGATTTAATTTTCTTAGCCCATGTCCAATTTGTCGAGCCCTTTCCAAATTAAGGGTCTAAGCAGGTCAAATATAAACTCGGCATAGTCGTAGGAAAACCTATTACCCTTAATAGTTATAATGATTAATCCCAAGTAATATATAGTTTCCTCTGGGATTATTCACTTCGCTTAGTATTGAGTCTGATTGGCTAAGTTAGAAAGTCCAGCTACAGGATTTCAGCAGGCATCTTAAGTTCCTTAACTGAATCCATAGCCTATTTATTTCGTAACAGGTAGGTCCATCAGAACTATTCCAAACTGATGAGCTATCGTCGATGATGTCATGATTAATATTGAAACTCATGCGTCTCATTAATCGCTTTTAGATTGCATTTGGAGCGCCTTATTTATGGACTGGCTACCCGTCCAGCACAACTTTATGAGGCACTGCAGGCACGTTCCCAATCAGCCCCTGCAACACTTTGGCCCCTTAACAACCTCCCAAATATATCTCGGTTAGCATATTAACTTTGAGCCCTAGTCTCACCCTCCTGGTTGGGCTCAGCCAAACTAAGAAATTTCCAAGCTAGCCATCCTGCAGGGTGGTGAGGCTGAGCCTAGCCCTCCCAATTTTAGGGAAGAACCTTCACTCCGCCTCTCCCCTGCATGCAGGTATGGAGCCGCATCGCCCGACAGCCTTTCGCGTCACGGTGCTGCCTTCGCCGCCGTGTGTCGGGTCTCACGCAATCCCCCAGTCCGACCTATCCCCCCGTTGCTGGTGCCTTGTACGCGCGTCCTGCGGGGCGGCAGCAAGAAATTTTCGGATGAAAATCAGGTACTGCTAGGGTTGTATAACGAGAATGTGGAAAAACGCGACCAAAATTTTTAATGGCATCGAGCAGAAAATAGGGATGCCTCTATAAAAAACATTGGTATCAGTAGCTTAGGGTTGCACCGCCTCATCAATGGGGGTACCCTTTGCGGAGGTGATTCCACCTTCCGACTGCTTGTAACTGAATGGGCTCCTTACCTGAGCCGTGTGACTATTCGCCATTTGTGAGAGGGTACGAAATGGTGAATGGATGGATAAGTTTCAAATATCTCGCCTCCCACAGGCTCGCCTGTTCAAGCCTGCAGGCTGGTGCTGCTCCGCGCATCTACGGCTGACGCAGCCGCAAGAAACTTCCGAGCGGCACCGACTCGACTTCCATCGCTTGGCAGCAGGCCAGAAAAAAGGCCGTCGAAAATTTCCTGCGATTAACCTTTCGATTGAGCCTATCTGGGCTCTCAGCGATGCCCATCAATGCAAGACGCTGAGAAAGCATTTTGTAGGTGATGTGGCGTTGCCCCATCTCCTTCACCAGCAGCTCATACGCGATTGCCTCCCACTCGGCTTGAATCTCAGACTGCGGCTTACTCACTCCTGGGCCATCCCTCTTCGTCAAAAAAATATCTACATAGCAGCCATACCGGAACGCCAAATCGGTCGTATACGACCGATTCATACGTTATACCTGATAACGAAGCTTTACGACAGCGTGAGCAATTATTGGAAGCGCTGAAGATGCTAGAAACATCACAACTTATGGCTCTTTTCGACCGCCTTGGGACGCCGCAGAAAGGTCGAGAGCTTATACTTCGGGCCCGGGTGGAAGCACCCGTTCGTGAGGTCAGGTCGTATGGCGGCAACGTCATCACCTTTTTGGCTAGCAGCAAGATGGGACGGGAAATCCCGACGGAAAGCCGGCACTATGAATTTGCGAATGCCGTCATCAAAGAATACGACTCTCAGGTGCTGGAATATTACGTGCAGCCCTGCGTGCTTCATCTTGAACTGCTTGATTTTGTGACGGGCGAAATCCACAAAATCCAACACACCCCGGACTTTCTGGTACTTGATGATGATGGCATCACCTTGGAGGAGGTAAAAAGCAACGCTCAGCTGTCCCGTTTAGCTGAGCGATATCCCTACCGCTACAACTATGAGGACGGTCATTGGCGCTCCCCACAGATTGAAGAAAAATTAGCTGAGCTGGGCATCCGCTATCGCATCATCAGCGATGAAGAAATCCCCCGGCGCAAAGTAGAAAACCTTCAATATTTAGCAGATTATTTCCATCCAGCAGCCGAACCATGCCCTGAAACCACCTTGCTACGGTTGAAAGCCGCACTAAAAGAACACGGGGCCATCTACATCGCTGAGTTGCTGGCAGAGCCCTATGCGTTCAAAGCAGACGAACTTAATAAGGCTATCGCCGACCACTTGGTGGTCGCAGACCTTGAGCGCGAGCAGCTTACCCGCCCCGGGCGCTCGAGAATTTTCCGTGATGAGACATTGCGGGAGTTTCTGGTGAATGAAATCCGTGATGCTCACGTCCCTGGGCAGGACAATTTCGTCATCGACATTGAGGTCGGAGCGCGTTTTGTCTATGAATCCAATGAACTGACCATCTCGCTACTAGGCGAAAACGAGGTCGTCTGCTCCCAGCAGGATGGCAAGACCATCAGCTTGTCACGCGATTGGATACTGAAAGCCCTGGACAAGGGGCAGATTTCCTCTGTGCACGGTTCGACCGGGGCTCCACTGAATGTGGCGAGATACAGCAAAGAACAGTTGGATGTCGCCCTACGCCGTCAAATCATCCTGGAATCAGATGCTGCTGTAGCAGAGGTTAGTGCACGCACAATGCGTCGCTGGATTGCTAAGCAGAACGCCGCATTGGTTAACGGTGGCAATGCGACCATTGCCTTGGTACCGAATACCGATGCCCGTGGAAATCGAACCCCTCGTCTAGAAGAGCAGCAGGAGGCCTTGATATTCCACATCATCGAGAAACATTGGCGTAGTCATGAGGCCATCAGTTATCGCGATTGTCATCGAGAGCTGCGCCTCGCCTGCGACGCACAAGGAGTCAAAGCCCCCTCATATCCCACCCTTATCGCACGCATCAAAGCTGAAGAGACGAACCGTGACCTGAAACTGCGGCATGGCAAGCGTATGGCCTATCAGAAGAGTGCGTTTATTGATGTGCTATATGCCGACACTCCGCCACATGGTAGCCGGCCCTTCCAGTATGTGCATATTGACCACACGCAGCTCGACCTCGAACTGATATCCGACACGACCGGGAAGTCACTAGGTCGCCCTTGGCTATCTTTCGCCATCGATGCCTGGTCGAGACGTATCGTCGCGTTTTACCTTACCTTCGACGCGCCTTCGTATCACTCGGTAATGATGGTCATGCGCGACATGGTCAAGCGATTCCAACGCCTACCCGAGTGCATTGTGGTCGATAACGGACGTGATTTTATGTCCACCGCTTTTGAATCCTTTTTACAGGTCATGGGTGTGCATTTGCGCTTCCGTCCAGCAGGCCAACCTCGACATGGAGCCGTACTCGAGCGGGTCTTTGGTCGCGCACATACCGAATATGTCCATAATCTGGCAGGTAATACCAAAGCTACCAAGAATGTGCGCATGACGACCGGTAAGCATTTGCCAGTTAACTTTGCGGAATGGACATTGGAAGCCATGTATTACGGCATCCAGTTCTGGGCCACGGAGTACTACGAGCAGGAAAACCACCCTGCTTTAGGAATGACTCCCCGTGCAGCCTTTATGCGCGGTCTGCAACAGAGCGGCTCGCGTCCTCAACGACAAATCATCCTCAACCAGGACTTCTTGATTGCTACCTGCCCACCGGTAGACCGCACGGGAACGCGCAAGGTTAATCGACAGAGAGGCGTCAAAGTGAATGACATGCTGTATTGGAGCTCGGAGTTCCTCGACCTCAGGATTGCAGGGCAAGAGCTACCGGTCCGGTACGACCCATGGGATGCATCCTCAGTTTATGTTCGATTCAAAAACCGCTGGATTCATGCCGTCTGCCGCAATTTGATTGGACTCGGTCAATTGACTGAGACAGAACGTCGTGCCGTGACAGAGGAATACTCCAACCGAAACGCTACGGCCGCGCGTGATGCGCAAGCCATGCAGCGGCTCCGCGAATTCAAGCAGGTATTTACGCCTGAAGGAGCACTTGCACTAGCATTCGAGCGCCAAGAGGCCAACAAATCACTTTACAACACCCTGCAGCTAGGAGCGATAACTCCAGTTGCACCCATACAGAAAACTCGCCTTATCGAGGAAAACCCCAGCTCAGCCATTGACGCTGACACCAGGCCATCTATTGCAGATAACTTCGAGACTCCTGCTGAGGCACAGGAACTCGACCTTCCAGATTTTGATGAATTTTAAGGAATCGCCAACATGACACATCGCACTCAACCGGCCTCGACGTTAGCGGCAATTCCGGATGGCCCAGAGAAACTTTATGACTTACGCATCAAGCACTCGCGCATTGCCGAGGTAATGAATGAGCTCGACACGCTGATATATCCGGAAAGCCAAGATAGCATCCTTCTTGTCTGCGGCCCCACAGGTGTGGGCAAAAGCACCTTGGCCAGACACATGGTCGATACAGCCCTGCAAGACGCAGCCAGCCAAATGGAGCAAGACGCAGGAGTGATTCCGGCCGTATATGTGGAGGCCCCATCGTCTGGGGAGAGGAAATTCTCCTGGCGTTTGTTCTATCAACGCCTCCTAAATCAGTTGGAGGGCGAGCTGGAAATGCCCAAAACGGAATTCGGCATCGACACGGTCACTGGCCGTATGGTCAAACCCCGTGGCGGAGCCGCAAATACCCTCGGAGCACTTCGCACTGCTGTAGAAAGAGCCTTACGCGCAAGAAAAACGCGCTTCCTGGTCATCGATGAAGCCGCTCATATCATCCGTCAGACCAGCCGCAATGACCTGGAAATCCAGCTCGACACGCTGAAGTCTCTTGCCAACGAGTGCGGCACGCAAATGGTGCTGGTCGGTTCGTATGACCTCTACCAGTTGGTCTCGCTGTCCGGCCAATTGGCTCGTCGCACTCATGTGCTGCATTTCGAGCGCTACCGCCAGGATACAGAAACCGATGTGCGTGCCTTCAAGATGTGCGTGCAGAAGTTTCAGGACAAGCTGCCTGACCTTTGGGGTGGCAAGCTGATGCAGCATGCTGAGGCACTGCATGAGAATACCCTGGGATGCATCGGCACACTGAGTGCAGTGCTGACCCGCGCCGCGAAACTGGCCCATAAGGATGGCAGCTGGTCGGTGGATGCCCTGCGACGTGCATTGCTGACCGAGGCGCAACGCCATCAGATTCTCGAGGAAGTCCTGGAAGGTGAGGCTGCCATCAACCCAAGCTTGACACGAACCATGACCCGCCCTCGTAGCACGGCCAAGCGGAGCGTAGCATGAGCCAGCCCATGACTAACCCCCGGTCAACACTGCATGCGTTACAGCCCTATGGCGAAGGGACTCCTCACGTCGAGAGCCTGCTGAGCTACTTCTGCCGTCTGGCGGCCTCTCACAGCGTATCCACGCTTACCTTGTCGCGGACCATCGCTGCGCACTTCCAGCACGACATTGCTGCAGACTTTGATTGGCATGAGCGCCAGATTTCTGGAATTCGAGAATCAGCGTTAACTTGGGCGGCGGCCCTGTCGGAGCTGACTTCGATTCAGGGGCTTGATGGACTGACATTCCTGCCTTGGCGCGATGTCATCTCGCAAAATGGGTTATCTATCGCCAAGCGTGGCCAATTCTGCCCATCGTGTTTCGCGGATGATATCGAAAATGGCCGCTCCCCCTACTTCAGACTTGCCTGGGAGTCCAAAGATGTTTCGGTTTGTACGTCACATAGACGGCCGCTGGTTCAGGACTGTGCTCATTGCGGACGGGACAACATCCGGCATAGAGCCGTCTATATTGTGCCTGGATGGTGTACCCACTGCGGGCACTCGCTGGCCAGCCAACATCAGGATGGTGATGTTATCAACCCGGCGACCTTGTGGCGGGCACGTCAAATCGGTGACTTGCTTGCTTCTCAATCCACACTTACTTACAGCCCAAGCAGGGAAGCACTGATAGCGGCTATCGAGAAACTTATCTTGGAGATGGATGATGGCCGGTATGCAGCATTTGCTCGTCGCATCGGGGCAGGCAAAAGCACCGTTCATCATTGGCTCAGGAATGTTGGTACGCCTACTTTGGAAGTAAGCCTGAATATTGCTGCCCAGTGCGGCGTCAGCCTGCAACAACTGCTTATCGGAGACATCAACAATTGGCAGAAACCAGTTACTGAACGGCAGTTGGTCCTGATGCTGCCCAAGATTGAACAAAAAAAACGGGAAACACCGCGTCATCTGGACTGGAAATACATCGAGGCTCAGCTTCAAGGTTTCCTCAAGCTGCCCACACCAATTAGTGTGCTGGAAGCTGCTCGCAGGCTGGATGTAGAGGCGCGGCAGTTATATCTGCGCGCCAATCGCACAACCCGTCAACTCGGGGTGCGATGGAAAGGCTATCTCAAACGGCGCCAAATGGCGGCCGTTGCTGCTGCCAAGCCTTATCTGGAGCAAGCCAGTCTAGAGATTCTGGCGGAAGGAAAAGCAGTGACGCGGCGAGAAATAGTAGCGAGAGTTCCTGCTGAGATTCTGTCTCCAGTTGCCCATCTGCTCAATGTACTTAAGGATGTTCAGCTGCACTTAAAAGTCTCAGGAAAAATCGCCCGAAGCTAAAAATTCCACCATACTAAACCGGCCCATAGCGGCCGGTTTTTTTACGCCTGGAGTTTAGAATGGGAGAAAAATGCCTACTGAATAAGCACAAAAATCGAATAAAGCAAAATGTGGCCCATCGTGGAATTAAGCATAACGTGACCAAGTGGCCACTTTATGGTTAACGGCACAGTTATTTAGATCCGGTGAAGCTGAATTATTGGCGGAAGCGGTGAGATTCGAACTCACGGTAGAGTCGCCCCTACGACGGTTTTCAAGACCGTTGCCTTAAACCACTCGGCCACGCTTCCGTTAAAGAAACACTCGATTGAGCGTTTCGTGGGGCGAGATTCTAACACAAGACGCCCATTATTCATCAGGCAACTGCTGCCCCGGAAACAGCACATCGGCAAAGCCGAAATTGCGGAAATCTCGAATCCTCATGGGATAGAGAATACCCCAGAGATGAT
The DNA here is from genome assembly GCF_003112435.1 of Novimethylophilus kurashikiensis. Taxonomy (GTDB): domain Bacteria; phylum Pseudomonadota; class Gammaproteobacteria; order Burkholderiales; family Methylophilaceae; genus Novimethylophilus; species Novimethylophilus kurashikiensis. The sequence continues at coordinate 283,875 of NZ_BDOQ01000002.1, read as the reverse complement.
CACACTCATGCTGCACCACACGGGCATGAAAGCCGCTCACGGTGCGGTCGATAGCATTGCCGTATTGATCGAATCCCTGGTAGCGTAGCTTGATGTGCCGGGGCACGATGCCGCGCATGCCAGGTACGGAAAGGCACCCTTCCCAACCGTCTTCCATGTCTTCCGAAAACTCGGTCAATACCGGGTTGATCAACACCGTGTACGGGACTTCCTCCGCGTCAGGATAGCGCGGGTTTTTGCCGACGCCGAAAATCACCACTTGCACGCTTTCACCGATCTGCGGTGCCGCGATACCAGCCCCATCCATCGCGCCCATGGTGTCTTGCATGTCCTGAATCAAGGCATGCAACTGAGGAGTATCGAACGCCTCGATCTTCACTGCTTGTTGCAGCAACACAGGATCACCCATGCGCAGCACGGTTCTAACGGCCATGGATCACCACCAGATGCTCGAGAATGGAACGCACGCGAGTCATGGCATCGCCCAGAACGGCGTTAATGTCTTGGTAACGAATGCCGCTTTCGCTCTCACCACGGCCTGCAGCCTGGTTTGCCACCACGGCAATCGCTGCATAGTTAACATCCAGTTCGCGCGCCAATACAGCTTCCGGCATGCCTGTCATACCGACCATGGTCGCACCGTCGCGTTCCAACCGGTTGATTTCGGCCGCCGTCTCCAACCGCGGCCCTTGCACGGCGGCATAAACGCCGCCGTCGATATAGCTTTCGCCTGCTTGGGTAATGGCTTCCATGCAAAGCTTGCGCAGGTCTGCGGAATACGGTTGCGTAAAGTCGATATGAGTCACAGGCGTTTCGCCCACTTCATCGTAATAAGTGCTTCGACGTCCCCAGGTGTAGTCGATGATTTGATCTGGAATGGCTATCGTCCCCGCCTTCAGGTCGGCATGAATGCCGCCGACTGTGGCCACGGAAACGATATCCGTCACGCCTTGCTCACGCAGCGCCCAGATGTTGGCACGGTAATTCACCAGATGCGGCGGAATGGTATGGCCGTAGCCATGGCGTGCCATGAAGGCCACTTGGTGCCCCCTAATACTGCCGAATGTAATGGCGCCGGATGGCTCGCCGTATGGGGTTCTCACGACCATACGGTTGTTGATTTCCAGATTGGCCAGTTGCGTCAGCCCTGTGCCGCCGATGATTCCCAACATTTAGATTGTTCTCCCGATTGTTGCGCCCAATTCTAGCGCAATTGGGGCGGCAAGTCGGGGTGCTATACTCCGCACCCATGCACGACTCTCATCACAGGGCGGAACAGGACAGTCTGAAGCTGGCCAATAGCCATTACGAAAACTTCCCCGTCGCATCGGTATTGCTGCCAATGCGTCTGCGCCGTGCTATCGGCGTCATTTACGCTTTTGCCCGCAACGCAGACGATTTTGCCGATGAGGGCGACCTGCCGCCGGAACAGCGCCTTGCCTTGCTGGACGGCTATCGCAAGCAGCTCGACCGCATCGCCGCGGGCGAAACGCCTGAAGAACCGCTATTCATCGCCGTTGCAGCCATCATTCGGGAACATGCCCTGCCTATTCAGCTGTTCCACGACTTGCTCGATGCATTCAGCCAGGACGTGGTGAAGAAACGCTACGAGAACCTGGGCGAACTTATGGATTATTGCCGACGCTCGGCCAATCCTATTGGTCGTCTCTTGCTGCATCTCTACAAGGAGACGGATGAGCGCAACCTGGCCTATTCCGATGCCATTTGCTCGTCCTTGCAGATCATCAATTTCCTGCAAGACGTGGCTATCGACTATAAAAAGGATCGCATCTATATCCCGCAGGACGACCTGCGCAAATTCCGCATATCCGAGCAGCAAATCGCCAACGGCGACGCGGGTGGCAACTGGTGGATGCTGATGCAATTCGAGATCGAGCGCACCCGTCGTTTGCTTCAAGCAGGTGCGCCGCTCGGCCTGGTGCTCAAGGGCCGCATCGGCCTGGAAATGCGCAGTATCATCGCCGGTGGCGAAACCATCCTGCGCAAGCTGCACCGCAGTCATGGCGACATGTTTAATCACCGTCCCGTTTTGCGCCCATGGGATTGGGCCTATATCCTCTACCGCGCCGTCAGAGCCAAATAAACCATGACGCCCCAACAATATTGCCAGGACAAGGCAGCCGCTAGCGGCTCCAGCTTCTACTACAGCTTCCTGTTTCTGCCCAAACCAAGAAGAGAAGCCATCACTGCCCTCTACGCTTTCTGCCGCGAAGTGGACGATGTGGCCGACGAGTGTAGCGACATCAACCTTGCCCGCACCAAGCTCGCCTGGTGGCGGCAGGAAGTCGGCAATCTCTACGCCGGGAATCCTCAGCACCCCGTAACACAAGCACTGGAATCAGCAGTGCGAGACTATGGCCTGGACGAGGAGCATCTGCTAGAGATCATCGACGGCATGGAAATGGACCTCGACCAGAACCGTTATGCCGATTTCAAGGAACTGCAGCTTTATTGCTACCGCGTCGCCAGCGTCGTGGGCCTGCTCTCCGCTGCCATTTTCGGCTATACCGACCGCAAGACGCTGAAATATGCCCACGATCTTGGCATGGCGTTCCAGTTGACCAACATCATCCGCGACGTGGGCGAAGATGCCCGTCGCGGCCGCATCTACCTGCCGACGGATGAATTGCAGCAGTTCAGTGTTTCGGAAATCGACATCCTGCACGGACACGAAACCGAAAACGTGCGCAAACTGTTGCAGTTTCAGATCGCCCGTGCCCAGGAGTTCTACGATAAGGCATTTGCCGAGCTGCCGGCCGTTGACCGCCGTGCCCAGCGCCCCGGCCTCATGATGGCTGCGATTTATCGCACCGTGCTGGACGAAATCGCCGACGGCGATTGCGAAAAAGTGCTCAACCAGCGCATCAGCCTGACACCGCTACGCAAGCTGTGGCTGGCCTGGAAAACCTGGATCGCCGGTTAGCGGAGAAACGCGTCATGGTGGAGTCCCGCAAATCCGAAGGCATGTACGCAGCCCCGTTGGAAGACACCTTCAACAAGGTGCTCTCGCCGCTGGAAGACTTCATTCACCGCCGGACCACGGGCGGACTACTGCTCATGGCGGCTGCGATTTTGGCACTGTTGGCCGCCAACAGCCCCTGGGCCGAGGTCTATGCGCATCTGCTCCATCTCGGCGGCATCCGCAAGGTGATGCCGTATTTCATCGTCGCCACCCTGCTCTGGTATGCGCTGCTGCAATCGGGCGTACATGCCACATTGGCCGGTGTGCTCGCAGCCTTCACCATCCCCGCCCGTCCCAAATACGACGCGCCGCTGTTCAGCCGGCGCATCAGCCATTTTCTGGAACGCTTCGACCATAGCCATCGTGCCGATTCGAACATCATGACCAACGACGAGCTGCGCACCATCGTACATAGCATGGAACAGGACGCTCGACGGGTGGGCACGCCGTTGCAGCGCATGGAGCACGCATGGCACCTGCCTGTCGCCTTTCTCATCGTGCCGGTGTTCGCCCTGTGCAACGCAGGCATTCCTTTAGAGATCGATCAACTTGGAGCGGTATTGCGGCACCCCGTAACGCAGGGCGTGATGGCCGGGCTGGTGCTGGGCAAGTTCATCGGCATCAGCGGCGCAAGCTGGGCGGCATTGAAACTCGGCATCGCCCAACTCCCTGCCGGCACCCATTTCAAACAGATCATAGGCGTTTCACTATTGGGCGGCATCGGCTTCACCATGGCCATCTTCATCGCCGAACTCGGCTTCGGCCACGAGCCGGAAATGCTGCTGATGGCAAAAACCGGCATCCTGGCCGCCTCCGTGCTGGCAGGTGTCACCGGGTTCGCTTGGCTATGGCTGGCAGCCGAACGCAAACCGGGTTAAGCGATGTATATTCCGCATCATTTTCAGGCGCCGGGCATAGCGGCCATGCATGCCTTGATGGCGGACAGAGCGCTTGCTACCTTGGTGACACTGAATGGCGGACGCATGGATGCCAATCACATTCCGCTGCATTTCGAGCCCCAGGCTTCCCTAAACGGCAGCCTGCAGGGGCATATCGCCAAGGCAAATCCCATTTATGCCGGGGCCAATGAGAAAATCGACGCACTGGCTATTTTTCACGGCCCGGATAGCTATGTTTCACCCAATTGGTATCCCACCAAACAAGAGCACGGCAAAGTTGTTCCCACCTGGAACTACATCGTCGTTCATGCCCGCGGCAAGCTTCGTTTCATCGATGATCCCGTGTGGATACGCGCCCAGCTCGATACGCTTACTGCCCAGCATGAAGCGGCCTTCACGCCGGCATGGAAGACGGGAGATGCCCCGCCCGAATACATCGATCGCATGATGACAGCGATCGTCGGCATCGAGATCGCGGTCGAGACTCTCGAAGGCAAATGGAAAATCAGCCAGAACCAGCCCCGGCAGAACCAGCAAGGCGTCATTGCCGGGCTTAAGTCTGCGAGTCAGCCCGACGGCCTCGCCATCGCGGCTTGGATGGCGGCAAGCGAGCGCGAAGGCTGATGGGGGCAGCGCCGCTTAAAGTTGCCGTCATCGGCGGAGGATGGTCCGGTCTTGCCGCAGCGGTCGAACTCGCGCATGCCGGGGTTTCGGTCACGGTATTCGAAGCGGCGCCCAACCTTGGAGGGCGCGCGCGGGGTTTCAGTCGCAACGGTTTGCAGCTCGACAACGGTCAGCATATCCTGCTGGGTGCCTATCGCCAGACCTTGCAACTGCTGCGTAAGGTCGGCGTGGATGAGCACCGCGTCTTGCAGCGTCTTCCGTTGCGGTTGGAAACGCCGGGGCACCTGTTGCTATCGACGCCGCGCCTGCCTGCGCCGCTGCATCTGGCAGCAGGCTTGCTGCGCGCCGCAGGCTTGAGCTGGGCTGAACGCTGGGCGGCACTACGTTTTGTGATCGGTCTGCGCAAGGCCGGTTTTCGTGCCCCCCGGCCGCAAACCAGCGTTGCCGATCTGCTCGCAAGCCAGCCGGAACGCCTGGTGAAGCTATTGTGGGAACCCTTGTGCCTCGCCGCACTTAACACCCCCATCGGCACGGCGTCGGCGCAGGTCTTTCTTAACGTGCTGCACAACAGCTTCGGCCGTGCCCGTGCTGATAGCGACCTGTTGCTGCCCCGCGTGGATCTTTCCTCCTTGTTCCCCCTCGCCGCGGCAGATGACATCCGGGCGAGAGGCGGCGAGGTTCGCATTGCCGCCACCGTTTCGACTATCGTTGCGAACCATAGCAAGGTCGAAGTGGATGGCGAACCCTTCAGCCATGTCATTTGCGCCGTCTCGCCGCACAACCTGCCGCGTCTGCTGGCCTCCCTGCCGGAAATGACGCCGCTGCTCGACCAAGTCGCTCGGCTCGATTACCAGCCCATTGCCACCGTCTACCTGCAGTATCCGCAACAAGTCGCCCTGCCCTTCCCCATGCTGGGCATGACGGGCGGATTCGGGCAATGGGTTTTCGACCGGGGAGAATTGTGCAAACAAGCAGGTTTACTGGCCGTGGTCATCAGCGCCGAAGGGCCGCACCTGCAATTGCCGCAGGAGGCGCTCGCCGATGCAGTGCACGCAGAGTTGCAAACCCTGCTGGGGCCGCTATCGCCCCCGGAGTGGCATCAGGTCATCATTGAAAAACGCGCCACTTTCGCTTGCGTGGCTGACATGCAACGCCCTAACCACATCACGCCACACCCAAGAATACTGATTGCCGGCGACTACACCACGGGTGATTATCCCGCCACGCTGGAAGGTGCCGTCCGCAGCGGGGTACAATGCGCGACTCTATTAATTTCGCAAGCCGACTCATGAACTACCAAGCTCCCGCCCAGCATCTCAAGGACCGCGTCATTCTCATCACCGGTGCCGGTCAAGGGATTGGTGCGACGGCGGCAAAAGCCTTTGCCGCCCAGGGTGCCACCGTCATCCTGCTAGGACGCAAGCAAAGCAAGCTGGAAGAGGTCTACGACGAGATCGAAGCCGCCGGACATCCTCAGCCGGCGATTTTCCCGGTGGATCTGGCGAAAGCCAACCAGGCCGAATTCACAGCACTGGCCGAGGCCATCTATGCCCAGCTCGGTCGACTCGACGGCATCCTGCACAACGCAGCCCGATTCGATAACCTGAGCCCGCTCGAAATCCAGAACGCCGAGCAATTCAACGGCATGCTGCGCGTGAACCTGATCGCGCCCTTCCTGCTGACCAAGGCCTGTTTCCCGCTACTGAAGCGTTCGCCGGACGCATCGGTCGTATTCACATCCACCACGGCCGCGCATCATCCCGCTGCTTTCTGGGGTGCACACGCCATTTCGAAGAGCGCTGCCGAAACCATGGCGAAAATCTGGTCGGAAGAAATTGGCCTGCTGCCGAATCTGCGGATGAACACGGTTATCCCCGGAGCCATCCAAACGCCGCAACGCAAAAAATCCCACCCGGGTGAATTGGCAGAAAATCGACCGGAAATCGATGCCATCATGCCGTTGTACCTTTACTTGATGGGGCAGGACAGCGCTGGAGTGAACGGTGAGATTTTCGAAGCACTCAAGCCATAACTCGATGCAAAAGCTTAGTCTGTCTGCAGTGCTATCGGCGCTGACCCTGGCGCTCAACTCGCCATCAGTTCTGGCTGCAGATCAGTTCTCCGTGGAGGCTTTCTACAAAGATGGGGCATTGACCTCGTTAATCTTCGATTATCGGGAAGGCCGCAATAAGGCAGTACCGGGATTCTCCGCCAACAACGTACACGTAGCCGGTTCAGCCTGCTACGCCAGAATTCCGGGAAGCGACAACCTCTCTGCTTACTTGCAGTCCATCAAGAATAAGCCGCTATACCGTGAAATCGAAGAAACTCGCGGGAGGATGCGGGCCGCAGTGGGCAAGAACAAACTCGATGTCTGGCAGGAAGTGCTATGCGTAAGCACCAAACAGCCCATTCCCTACTCTGCTACCGGTGCCAATAATGGCGGAAAATGGAGCTCCATTCCAATCACGCTTAATGGTGATAAGCAAGGCGCCTGGAACGATGTGTTTACCGTCCTAAGACCAAACCACATCTATTCGATCACCGTACACCCAACGGCCATTAAACCGCAGAACTAACCGTTTCGTAGCGCATTCATCGCCTGCTCTACCCGCTCCACAGCAATGACTTCTAGGCCAGGGATCGCCTGCTTGGGTTGATTAGCTTTGGGCACGATGGCCTTGGTGAATCCCAGCTTAGCGGCCTCCTTGAGACGTTCCTGCCCGCGCTGGACAGGACGCACTTCCCCGGCCAAACCAATCTCGCCGAACACGACAAGTTTTTCTGGCAAGGGACGGTTCTTGAGACTGGAGACAATCGCCATGAGCACGGCCAAGTCGGCAGCGGGCTCCGTAATCTTGACGCCACCTACCGCATTGACGAACACATCCTGGTCGAAACAAGCCACACCGGCATGACGATGCAGCACAGCGAGCAGCATGGCGAGGCGGTTCTGTTCGAGACCGACGGATAAGCGCTTGGGATTGGGTGCATGCGCCTCGTCAACCAACGCCTGCACTTCCACCAACAGTGGACGTGTGCCTTCCTGGGTCACCATGACGCACGAGCCCGCCACTTGCTCGCTGTGATGAGACAGGAACAAGGCCGAGGGATTGCTGACTTCGCGCAGGCCTTTTTCCGTCATGGCGAACACGCCTAGTTCGTTCACTGCGCCGAAACGATTCTTGAAGGCGCGGATGAGGCGGAAGCTGGAGTTGGAATCCCCCTCGAAATACAGCACGGTATCGACGATGTGTTCGAGTACGCGCGGTCCGGCCAGCGTGCCTTCCTTGGTCACGTGACCGACGAGGATGACGGTCACGCCGCTTTGCTTGGCGAGTCGAGTCAGCTGCGCAGCGCATTCTCGTACTTGCGCGACCGAACCCGGTGCGGATTGCAGCGCTTCGGAATAGAGGGTTTGGATAGAATCGATAACGGCGATTTCGGGCTTGTGCGATTCCAGCGCAGCGCTGATTTTCTCCAGGCTGATCTCGGCCAGGAGTTGCACAGGGCTGGCGTCCAGGCTCAGCCGCTTGGCTCGCAGCGCAATCTGCTGCGCCGATTCTTCGCCGCTCACATAGAGCACCTTATGCTGATGGCCAAGATGACAAAGCGTTTGCAGCAGCAAGGTCGATTTTCCGATGCCCGGATCGCCGCCGATCAGCACTACGCCGCCCCGCACCAAGCCGCCGCCGAGTACACGATCGAATTCCGCAATCCCGGTGGGCTGGCGCGGCACTTCCGCCGCTTCCACATCGGCCAGGCTCTGCACGCTGCTGGTTTTGGCCAGCGCCGCATAGCGATTGGTCGTGGCCGGTGCCGATTCGGCGATGGTTTCGACCATGGTGTTCCAAGCCATGCAGTGCGGACACTGGCCCTGCCATTTAGGGCTCTGGCCGCCGCATTCGGTACAGGTGTAAACGGTTTTTTGTTTGGCCATCAATCCTGCTCCGCTAATCCTGTTCCTTGGGCACGCGCGGCGCCAAGGCGCATAGCAGCTCATAGCCCACCGTACCCGAAGACATTGCCACCTCATCGACGGAAACGTGCTCACCCCAGAGTTCGACCGGGCTGCCGACATCGGCTTCTGGAATACCCGTGAGGTCGACGTACAGCATGTCCATCGAGACCCTGCCCAAGGTGCGAGTGCGTTTACCCGCCACCCAAATCGGCGTGCCCGTCGGGGCATGGCGTGGATAGCCGTCTGCATAACCGCAGGCGACAACGCCAACCCTCACCGGTAGTTCGGCCCTGAACAGGCGTCCGTAGCCGACTGTACTACCTGGGCTCATGTCTTGAGTTGCGATAATGCGGCTGGTCAAGCTCATAGCCGGTTTCAGGCCGATTTCCTGAGCACTTTGGTCGGCGAAAGGACTGGAACCGTAGATCATGATGCCGGGACGCACCCAATGCAGGCGGACTTCCGGATAACGAATCAACGCTGCGGAATTGGCGACGGATTTAGGTAGGTTGATTTCTTCAGTGAGAGAATTGAAGCGGTCGAGCTGTTCGGCAATGCCGACGGCTTCATCGGCAGTAGCAAAATGCGTCATCAAGGCCATGTTGCGGACATTACGACACGTTTTGAGGCGGTCGTATGCAGCCCAGAAACGGGTCGGCAGGAACCCAAGACGATTCATGCCGGTGTTGATCTTGATGAAAACGGCTATCGGCTGCGGCAGTTGCGCTTGTTCAAGAAGACGAATCTGGTCTTCGTTGTGTACGACCAGGGCAAGCCGATGCTGCGCGGCGACAACGATATCGTCTGCATCGAACGCGCCTTCCAGCAGCAAAATCGTTTGCTGGAACCCGGCCTCGCGTAGTGCTACCCCCTCTTCCGCTCGCAGCACGGCAAAACCTTCCGCATCTTTCAGGGCTTCCGCCACGCGCAACATGCCGTGACCGTAACCATCCGCCTTGATGACGGCGAGGATGCTGGATTGCGGGGCCAGCGATTTGGCTAGCGCGAGGTTGTGCTGCAAGGCGGCCGTGTGGATCACAGCGCGGATGGGGCGGGGCATCAGTATTGCTCGGACACGTAGTTTTCGAAGCGAGTGTTCTCGCCCTTGAAGGTAAGTCGCACGGTGCCGGTCGGGCCGCTACGCTGCTTGGCGATGATGACTTCGGCCGAACCTTTGAACTGGGTATCCTTGTTGTAGACCTCGTCCCGGTAGAGAAACAGGATCACGTCGGCGTCCTGCTCGATAGCGCCGGATTCGCGCAAGTCGGACATCACCGGGCGTTTGTCGGTCCGGTCTTCGATCTTACGGTTCACCTGCGACAAGGCGATAATAGGTACGTCCAGCTCCTTGGCCAGAGACTTCAAGGAGCGCGAGATTTCCGACACTTCATTGGCGCGGTTTTCGGTCGGCCGCACCGAGGTCATGAGCTGCAAATAGTCGATGACGATGAGGCCGAGTTTCTTGCCCTCGATGGTTTCGCATTGACGCTTGAGTCGGCGAGCACGCGCCCGCAATTCCATGTAGTTGATACCGCCGGTTTCGTCGATGTGGATAGAGGCATCGTTGAGCTTGCCCAGCGCGTAGGTAAGACGTTCCCAATCGTCGTCTTCAAGCTTGCCGGTACGCATTTTCTGCTGGTCGATCTTGCCGACGGAGCCGATCAGACGCATGGCTAGCTGCGTGCTCGGCATTTCCAGGCTGAATACGGCGACGGACATATCGGCCACCAATGCCACATGCTCGGCAATATTGAGCGCAAATGCGGTCTTACCCATAGCGGGACGACCCGCAATAATGATAAGTTCGCCCCCGTGCATGCCGGAAGTCATGCCGTCGAGGTCGGTATAACCGGTCGGTACGCCGGTAATACCGCTTGGATCGTCGAGGTTGGACAGCTTGTCGAGTTGCTCGACGACGAGCGGCAGTACGGACTTGATGTCGATGAAACCTTGGGCAGCGCGGGCACCGTGCTCTTTGATCTCGAAAATCTTGGCTTCAGCTTCGTCCAGCAAGGCACTGGCGTCCTTGCCTTGAGGATTGAACGCACTTTCTGAAATACTGGAGCCGACTTCGACCAGGCGCCGCATGACCGCACGCTCCCGCACGATTTCGGCGTAGCGGCGGATATTGGCGGAACTGGGGATGTTCTGGGCCAGTGCACCGAGGTAGGCAATCCCGCCCACGCTGCCGAGCTGGCCGGTGCCTTCGAGCGACTCGGCCACCGTGACAATATCGGCAGGCCGCGCACGTTCGATCAGGCGCGAAATATGCTCGTAGATGAGCCTGTGGTCGTGGCGGTAGAAATCTTCCGTGCCCACAAGGTCCGCAATGCGGTCCCATGCGTCGTTTTCGAGCAGCAGGCCGCCCAGAACGGACTGCTCGGCTTCTACGGAATGGGGCGGAAGTTTGAGAAATTCTAGGGTGTCGTCAGCCATCCGCGCATTATAAACGTGAGGGCAAGCCCTCAGGAAAAAATGAGCGGAACGACGATTCGCAGTCCAACCTTTCAGACTCAGGCTCTTACTTGATGATATGTTGATACTCATCAGTGCAATCGCCCTTTTGACCGGCTTCTTGCTGGGCCGCGCACGCGCCATGGGCCGGGAAAATGCCAGCGTTCGCAACCAGATGGAACTCTGGCAGCGCAGCTTTGAGAAGCGTTTCTACAGCATCCTGGAGTATGCCTCCATCGGCATGGCGAGCGTGACACTGGGCGGCCGTATCATCGAGGTCAACCATCAGTTCTCCGCCATCCTCGATTACCTCAAGGAAGAACTCGAATCGGCCAGCCTGGAGGATATATGCCACCCGGACGACCTCGCACTCAACCTGTTCAATATCGACCGTCTTATCAAGCGTTTCACCGATGCCTGCCAGTTGGAAAGCCGCTACCTGACCAAGGATGGACGCACGGTGTGGGTGCTGCAAACCATCTCGCTCCTGGTCAGCGATCAAGGCACGCCGCTGCATCTGATCATCCAGATACAGGACATCACCGAGCGCAAGCAACACGAACATGCCTTGCGCGAAAACGAATATCGCTTGCGCACCATGCTGGACAGTGTCCCGGCACGGATTTCCTACTGGAACCGCGAACTGCGCAACGAATTCGCCAACAGCGGATACGAGGAGTGGTTCGGGTTTACGCCGGAGCAGATGCTGGGACGTCACTTCCGCGAGGTGATCGGGGAAGAGCGCTACCAGGCCAATCTATCCCACATCGAAGCCGTGCTACGCGGCGAGCCGCAGCTATTCGAACGCGAATTCACCGACATGCGCGGGATTTCCCATTACGCTCAAATCACCTATCAACCGGATATTTCAGGCGGGCAAGTGCGCGGCTTTTTCGCACAGGTAACCGATATCACGCAACGTCGCCAGTCCGAACAGGAACTCCGCAAGAGCGAACAGCTTTTCCGCAATGTGTTGGAAAACGCGCCCATCGGCATGGCGCTGGTCGCACTGGACAACCACTTCAAGCAGGTCAACCAGGCGTTTTGCCGGATTTCCGGCTATACGTGGGAAGAATTGATGTCGCTGACGACCTCCGATATCACGCATCCGGACGATAACCAGAGCTATCAAGCCATCGTTCAGCGCCTCAAGGATGGCGAGATCGATGCCTACGAAATCGAAAAACGTTACCTGCACAAGGATGGCACCATCGTATGGGTGCAGCTTACTGCGTCTCTACTGCGCAACGAGAGCGGCAAGCCCTATCAGATCATCAAGCAGGTGCAGGACATCACCGAACGCAAGCAACTGGAATTCGACCTGGAGCGGCAGGCGCACACGGATTATTTGACCGGGCTCGCGAATCGACGGCATTTCCTCGAACTCGCCGAGCACGAACTCGCCCATGTACGGCGTTATGGCGGCGATTTAGCCGTGGCCATGCTGGATCTCGATCATTTCAAGAACATCAACGACACTTACGGCCATCAGGTGGGGGATATTGTGCTGAAAACGCTGGCCGCACTATGCCACCAAATGCTGCGTAACGTAGACGTGATCGGCCGTATCGGCGGCGAGGAGTTCGCCATCCTGTTTCCGGAAACCGACATGCAGGAGGCGCATGAAATTGTTGAGCGGTTGCGCATTGCCATCGCCAGAAAAGACGTGCCGACGGCAGAAAACGGCGCTATCCGCTTTACCGCGTCCATCGGCATCGCTGCCTATACCCCTTCGGATACGGGTATCGATATCTTGATGAGCCGTGCCGACAAGGCACTCTACGATGCAAAGATGACAGGCCGCAATCGCGTCGCCCAGGCAGAAAGCGGGCCCTGAAAAGCAAAAGGGCTGCCGAAGCAGCCCTTTTTCACCATTCCCCGAAGGGAGATGAATTATTCGCCTTGCACGGAGACGGTGATGTCGACCACCACGTCGTGATGCAGGGCCACACTGACCGGATGGTCACCGATGGTCTTGATATGACCGTTCGGCATGCGAACTTCGGCCTTGGCCACTTCGTGACCTTGAGCCTTCAGTGCATCAGCGATGTCGCCGTTGGTGACGGAGCCGAACAGGCGACCGTCAACTCCAGCCTTTTGAGTCAGTTGCAGCGTGAAGCCAGCCAGCTTTTCGCTGCGAGCTTGTGCGCTTGCCAGGATTTCGGCTTGCTTCTTTTCCAGCTCGGCACGGCGAGCAGCGAATTCAGCCTTGTTGGCTTCGGTCGCACGCTTGGCCTTGCCTTGCGGGATCAGGAAGTTACGGCCGTAGCCATCCTTGACCTTGACGATGTCGCCCAGCTGACCGAGGTTAACAACTTTTTCCAGAAGAATAACTTGCATGTTGCGCTCCTCTTAGTGCTTGTCGGTATAGGGCAACAGCGCCAGGAAACGGGCGCGCTTGACCGCGGTGGAAAGTTGACGCTGATAGCGTGCCTTGGTACCGGTAATGCGAGCCGGAATGATCTTGCCGTTTTCGGTGATGAAGTCCTTCAGCACGTCAACATCCTTGTAATCCACTTCCACAGTGCCTTCGGCAGAGAAGCGGCAGTAACGCTTGCGCTTGAACATATCGCGTGACATGGTAATTGCCTTTCGTTAAATACTATTCAGTTTCGAGTTCGTTGAGATGCAGTACCAGCCGGTCGTTCTTGAGGCTTTTTCTGACCAGGAAGCCGGCGACTTTGACTTTGTCGCCCAGATTCAGCGTTTGCGCTTTCTTGGTCAGCTCGCCCATGGCCATCGCAGGAACTTCACATTCGGCTTGCCGTTTCATGCCCGCCTCGATCTGGATCGAAGCATGCCTGATGGTTAACGACAACACCGGAATTCCCGCGGGGGTGTGACGCAAGACTTCTAGCGCCACCACTTCGCCGGAAAGCTCCAGCCGGTTGCAGCTCACTTAGGCTGCAGCTGCAGCTTCTTCTGCCGGTGCTTCAGGCTTCGTACCGATGATGGTCTTGGCCTTTTCTTCCTTCATCATCACGGAAGGCGTAGTTACCGCTTCCTTCATGACGATGGTCAGATGGCGCAGCACAGCGTCGTTGAACTTGAAACCATGTTCGAGTTCGTCCAGGGTTTCCTGGTTGCACTCGATGTTCATGAGCAGGTAGTGCGCTTTGTGGATTTTCTGGATCGGGTAAGCCAGTTGACGGCGGCCCCAGTCTTCCAGACGGTGGATCTGGCCGCCGGAAGCGGTGATCTGATTGCGATAACGCTCGATCATCGCGGGCACTTGCTCGCTTTGGTCCGGATGGACGATGAATACGATTTCGTAATGTCGCATTAAATGCTCCTTATGGATCGTAGCCTCCCGTTATGCGAAAACGGTGAGGCAAGGTTATAAAAACGGGCGCATACCGCCACCCACTCCCGGCCAAAACCGAGAGGCGCGGATTATACGCAAAAATCCTTATCCGGGCAAATTGTTTTGCACTTCCAAGCACTTGCGAAAATAGTTTAAGATGCCCCGCAACATCGCCTATAAAAACAGGGACATTTCATGGCTTCTCCCCCTATCGTTGAAGACGCCGATCTAGCAGCGCGCCGCGCAAAAACCCGCATTGGCGTGGCCGTCGTTCTGCTCGCCATCGCCCTCGGCGGTTTGACCCTATTGAGCCGCAACAACAAAACCCATACCGAACCGGCTGAATCGCCCGTTCCCAGTGAAAAACAGGAGAGTGTTGCCAGTCCAGCACCCCAGGGACCGGCACAAATCAGCAGCGAACAACAAGAACCGCCGCCACCGCCTGCAGCAACACCGGAAACGCCTGCGGCACCCACGGCAGAAACTCCGGCTGAACCACCGCCTCCGCCACCGCCCGCCCCGGTCGTGAGCAAACTGCCTCCGGAGCCTAGCCATACCGCCGCACCGGTGACACCACGCTCCGTCACGGCGGTTTCACCCAAGGCGTTGGCAGAAGAAAAAGCGGAAAAACCGGCTCCAGCAAAACCCGCACAGCCACAAGCGGAACCGGCACCTGCCAAGCAAGCCTCTGCAACACCAGAAAAACCAGTGCCGGTAGCCGCCAAACCGACCAAGGCCGAGCCCAAATCCTACGAAGTGCAGGTAGGCGTATTTACCGACATGGATAACGCCAAACAATTGCAGGCAAAGCTGGCGGAGCACGGCATTCCCTCACATACCGAAACCAAGCTCCAGATCGGCCCGTTTGCCAGCAAGGCAGAGGCTGATGCGGCGCAGGTCAAGCTCAAGGCATTGGGGATGGGGGCTGTGATCGTTCCGGGGAAATAAGCGTTACCAGCGCTGAATCGGCGCCTCGTCCATGAGCGCGATCTGCTCGCGCAGCTCCAGGATGCGGTCCTGCCAATAGCGCTGGGTATTGAACCAGGGAAAAGCGGCCGGAAAGGCAGGATCGCTCCAGCGCCGCGCCAGCCACGCGGAATAATGAATAAGCCGCAAGGTGCGCAAGGCTTCGACCAAATGCAGCTCGCGCGTATCGAATTCCATGAAATCCTCGTAGCCGGCCAGCACATCGGAAAGTTGCCGCGTCATCTCGCTGCGGTCGCCCGAAAGTAGCATCCACAAATCCTGCACGGCAGGCCCCATCCGGCTATCGTCGAAGTCCACGAAATGCGGCCCCCGCTCACCCTCGCCGTCTAGCCAGAGCACATTGCCGACATGGCAATCTCCGTGCAAACGCAGCACATCGAAATCACCTGCTCGATCGAAACACCGACGAACGCCATCCAGTGCCTGCGCAACAACGCCCTCATAAACCGCCTGCAACTCCGGAGGAATCCATCCTCCACTTATCAGATACTGGCTGGGCTCGACACCGAAACTCTCCACATCCAATACCGGACGAGCTTGATAACTAGTATGAGCGCCGACGGCATGAATGCGTCCAATAAATCGGCCCAGCCATTCCAGCGTATCGGGATTATCCAATTCCGGGGCGCGCCCACCGCGGCGCGGAAATACTGAAAAACGAAAACCTTGATAGTGATGCAATCCAATACCAGCAGCATCCACAATGGCGGGAACAACCGGAATTTCCTGCGCATCCAGCTCGGCGACGAAGGCATGTTCTTCCAGGATGGCAGCATCACTCCAGCGCTCCGGGCGGTAGAACTTGGCGACCAGGGGCGAGCCCTCCTCCATACCAACCTGATAAACGCGATTTTCGTAACTGTTGAGCGCCAGCAGGCGGCCATCGCTACGCAGGTTGATACTGTCTAGCGCATCCAGAATGAAATCTGGCGTGAGCGCCGCAAAAGGATGTTGAGATTCAGCGCTCACGGAAGTTGAGCCAAGTCGTTTAGAACGACCCGTATTCGGCTTGATGGAGGACGTAAAAGACGTTGATGCGCTCGGCAGCAATCATGTCAAGCAATCGATGGGCCTCATCGGAGCCGGTGGCAAACTCTACCGAAACCGGCAGATCGTCCGCCAATTCGAAAAAGTGCTCTTCGTGAATGCGCCCATGACGGCCGAAGCCAGCGATGGCGCGAAAAACGGAACCGCCCTTGATGCCAAGCTTGTGCGCCTTTTCGAGCACCCACTCATAGGCCAGCTTATCGCGATGCCGCGCGTTCTGTGACATGTACAGCTTCAAATAAACACCTTGCATTCTTCTTATCCTTTGATCAGGTTTATTGTGAATATGCCCAGCATGGTCATAAGCAGCGATCCGATCACGTGCAATGCAATATGTGCCGCGGCCCAGGACAACTGCTGGCGCATCAGCAATGTAACAGCTTCGGCGGAAAAGGTGGAAAACGTGGTCAGCCCGCCGAGGAAACCCGTGGTGACGAACAAACGGGCTTCGGCGGGAAGACTGGTGTAGTGAGAAAACACACCGAGCGCCAGCCCCATGACGTAACCGCCGATGAGATTGGCTGCCAGCGTGCCGAGTGGCAAGGTGGGAATGAAGGAATTCAGCAGTAGGCCCAGCCACCAGCGCATCCATGCACCGGCAGCGGCCCCCATGCCGACAGCGGCAAAGCTGCTGAATCCCATGTCAGCGAACGATTAGTCGTTGCGCCATTCCTGGTCGTGGCAATCGAACAGCTTGTCGGTGTCCGGGCCCCACGAACCAGCGGGATAAGTCTTGAGATCGGACTTGTCCTTGATCCAGGCCTTCTGGATCGAATCGACCACGCGCCATGCCCATTCCACTTCATCGAAGCGGATGAACAAGGTCTTGTCGCCGCGGATCACGTCGAGCAGCAATGCCTGGTAGGCTTCCAACGGCTTCTCGTCTGCTTGGCGATAGGATGCGTTGAGCGACACCATGCGGGTTTGCATACCGAGACCCGGTGCACGCACGTGCATTTCCATGTGCATGTCCTCGGTCGGCTGCAGCGCCAGGTAGATCCAATTCGGTTCGATCTCTTCCAGGTCGCCCTCGTGGAACAAATGCTGGGGCGGATGACGGAAGCGAATCGCGATGGTGGATTGAGTCTTGCTCAAGCGCTTGCCGGTGCGCAGGTAGAACGGCACGCCGCGCCAGCGCCAGTTGTCGATGTAGAACTTGGCGGCGACGAAGGTTTCAGTGCTCGAATCCTCGGCCACGCCTTGTTCCTGCATGTAGCCTTGCACCGGCTGGCCCTTGGAGGTGCCTTCGGTGTATTGGGCGCGCACCACGTTGTCGGCAACCTTGTCCTCGGGAATGATGCGCAGTGACTTCAGCACCTTGACCTTTTCGTCGCGTACCGCGTCGGCTTCCATCGAAGCAGGCGGTTCCATCGCCACGACGGTCAACAGCTGCATCAAGTGGTTCTGCAGCATGTCGCGCATTGCGCCGCCGGATTTATCATAATAGTCGGCGCGGGTGCCGATACCGAGATCTTCAGCCACAGTGATCTGCACGTGATTGATGAAGTTGCGGTTCCACAACGGCTCGATCAGCGTGTTGGCAAAACGGAACACGAGCAAGTTCTGCACGGTTTCCTTGCCCAGATAGTGGTCGATACGGTAAATCTGCTCTTCGTCGAAGTGCGAGTGCAGCGAACGATTGAGTTCCATCGCGGTTTCGAGGTCGGTGCCGAAGGGCTTTTCGACCACGATGCGATGCAGGCCGCGCGGTTTGGAAAAACCGAATTCGTCCAGGTAATTGATGACCGTGTTGAAGTCTTTCGGGATGATCGAAAGATAGAACACGATGTTGCTGCAGGTTGCGTCCTTCTTCTCGGCCAGACGATCCTTAAGGTGCTGGTAGAACTGAGCCTCGCGGAGGTCGCCGGAAAGATAGGAGAAGCGCTTGGCGAACTTGGCGGCAATGACAGGATCGACCTTGTCGCCGAACTTGTCGTGCAGCACCTTGTCGAGGTGCTCCAGCCAGGCTTCCTGGGTATATTCCTGGCGGCCGAGCGCGAGAATGCTCATGTCGCCGGGAATACGCCCTGCCACTTCCAGATTGTAGAGAGAAGGCAACAGCTTGATGGTTGCCAGGTTGCCGGTCGCGCCGAAAATGACGAAATGGCACGGGCCCGGAATCGTTTCGTTGCTCATGAATTAACCTCGTTGTTTTACTGCATGGCCCCCAAAGCCATTGCGCATCATTGCCAGCATCCTGCTGGCGAAATCACCCTCACCCCGGCTGGCGAATCTGGCCATTAAAGCCGTCGCCATGACTGGGGCAGGCATCCCCTGCTCCACGGATTCGATCACCGTCCAACGTCCCTCCCCGGAATCGGTGACGAATGGTTCGATCGCATCCAGCTGCTGATCCTTGGACAGAAAATCTGCCGTCAGGTCGAGCAGCCAGCTACGCACTACACTGCCGTTGCGCCACACTTCGGCGATGGCAGCCAGATCCATATCGAATTCTGTTTTACCCTTCATCAGGGCGAAGCCCTCGGCATACGCCTGCATCATGCCGTACTCGATGCCGTTATGAACCATCTTGGTGAAATGGCCGGCACCATTAGGGCCGCAATGCAGCCACCCTTGATCGGGCGCAGGCGCCAGTGCTTCAAGGAAAGGCTGCACATGTGCAACGGCCTCTTTCTCTCCGCCCACCATCAGCGAATAGCCGTTGGCAAGCCCCCAGACACCGCCTGAAGTGCCCACATCCACAAAAGACAGCCCGGCCGACTTCATCTCGATGGCGCGCAGCTGCGAATCCTTGTAGTGCGAATTGCCGCCGTCTACCAACACATCCCCAGGCTGCAACATCTGCTTCATCTGTTCCGCCACCGCATCGGTAGCCTCACCAGCCGGCAGCATGAGCCAGACGACGCGCGGCGCATCCAGCTTTGCAACGACATCTTTCAGCGAATCCGCCGGAATCATGCCGGTTTCATCAGCCAATTTACGGTTGACTTCGGCCTCGCGACTATAGCCCACCACCTCGAGTCCGGCACGTCGCATGCGACGCACCATGTTGCCGCCCATGCGGCCTAGTCCTACCATCCCAATCTTCATGGAGCTCTCCAAAATGCTTGGATTGGTACCCTTGCCCAGCCGCGGAAGCAACGGGTATCATCGAATCAAAAAATACCGCCATTATACAGAACAACACCTTCCGGAGTCCTTTTGCGCATCCTCGTAGCAACATCCGAAGCTTATCCTCTCGTGAAAACCGGAGGGCTTGCCGATGTATCCGGCGCGTTGCCTGCGGCTTTGCGGCGGCAGAAAGTTGACGCACGCCTTTTGATCCCCGGCTACCCGCAAGTACTGGCCAAGGTGAAGAATCTCACCTTCCTAACGAAACTGGACTTCATTCCGCAAGTGGGATCAGTCAACGTACTAGCAGGAGAAATGCCTGATAGCGGCGTTCCGGTCTATGTGGTTGACCACGCTGGCCTGTATCAACGGGATGGCGGACCTTATCAGGACACCTTCGGCAAAGACTGGATCGACAACCCGCTGCGCTTCGGCGTGCTCTCGCATGTCGCCGCAGTACTGAGCTCAGGGTTCAGCCCTTTGGATTGGCTGCCGGATATCGTGCATTGCAACGATTGGCAAACCGGCCTGACCCCCGCCATCCTGCACTTTTTTAGAACAACCCGCGCCAAAACGGTGCTGGGAATCCACAACCTGGCTTACCAGGGGAACTACGGCCCGGAGTGGGTCGGCAAGCTCGGCCTTCCGCCCCAAAGCTACCAAACAGATGGCCTGGAATACTACGACCAGATGTCATTCCTGAAGGCTGGGGTCTATTACTCGGATGCCATCATCACAGTCAGTCCCACCTACGCAGAGGAAATTCAGACAGAAGCTTACGGATGCGGCATGCAGGGCTTGCTGAAATCGCGTTCTCAACGCCTGCACGGCATCCTGAACGGCATCGATACGGATGAATGGAACCCTTCGATAGATCCGCACCTGATCTGCAATTACGATGCGTCACGTCTTGCGGAAAAAAGCGCCAACAAGGAAGCGCTGCAAAATCGTCTGGGATTGGATGTGGACGCGAATGCGCCCCTGCTCTCCGTGGTCAGCCGATTGGCGAGCCAGAAGGGCTTGGACTTATTGCTCAATATCGCAACCACGCTTATCCACGAAGGCGCCCAGATCGCCCTACTGGGCAGCGGGGATGCCTGGCTGGAACACGGCTACACCCAGCTTAGCAAGGCCTATCCAGGCCGCATGAGCGCGACGATTGGTTACAACGAAGGGTTGTCGCACCAGATCATGGCGAGTTCGGATATTTTTCTCATGCCCTCGCGCTTTGAGCCGTGTGGTCTCAACCAGATGTACGGCCTGGCTTACGGAACACCGCCGGTAGTGCGGCGTACAGGCGGGTTGGCCGATTCGGTTCAGGATACCGACGAAGGCGCGCTCAAGGCCGGCAAGGCCACGGGTTTCGTCTTCGAAAATGCCAATGAGCAAGAATTCATGGCCGCTATTCGCCGTGCCATTGCGCTCTTCCACGACCGCAAATCCTGGGCGCAATTGCAGCACAACGGCATGAAGCAGGATTTCAGCTGGACGCCCAGTGCCAAAAAATATCTGGATATCTATCGCGGCCTCTAGCCTCAGCCAAAAACGGGAGAAAAAGATGGCATGGATACTGCTTAAGACTCAGCAGGCTATCTCCTAGCCCATCTCCTCCCTCAAGGGCGCCTCGAGCGCCCCTTTTTTTACCTCAATTTCTCACAACCAGGCCATAAGGCCCATTTCATGCGGGTGTGTGAGCAATTCATGGTAAGGATAAGCACGGATCAAATAGCTTAGTTTGCCGCACAGCTCGGGCTGCATTTCGAGCACGAACAGGTGCTCGTTATCCAACACTTGCTTGCATTCGAACAGAAACGGCACTGGATTGGTGCTGGTCTTGATTTGCGAAGTACGTGCCAGCAGCAATTCCACCCGGATATCCTCGGCCTTCAGTCCGCCCAAATGCACGGCAACCTCGATGCGTACGGTACGACCGAACCCGATGCGCTTAGGCGGCATCTCCACTTGCCGCATGGAAACACCGCTCCAGTGTTCCAGCACGTGCGCCTTCCAGGCGGCCAGCGTCTTGGCGGCGACAAAGCCTTTATCGGCATACCGAGCTCCTTGCCGTCCGGCTGGCAGATAAAACTTACTGACATACTCCCGCACCTGCCGCGTTGCGCTAAAGCGCGGAATAATCGTCGCCATTGAGCGCTTGGCCATCCGCACCCACTGCGGCGAATATCCCATCTTGTTCTGGCTGTAGAACGCCGGCATTACGCGGTCCTGCAAGATCTCATACAGCGTTCGCGCATCTTCCCGATACTTGGCCGCATCGTCGAAATGGTCCGGCGCGGGCTTGATGGCCCAGCCGTTGCTCCCGTCATACCCCTCGCCCCACCAGCCATCCAGCACCGACAGATTCAAGGTCCCGTTGATGCCCGCCTTCATGCCGGAAGTTCCTGAGGCCTCCATGGGGTAAACCGGCGTATTGAGCCAGACATCCGCCCCTGCAACCAATCGCCTGGCCAACCCCAAATCATACCCCTCGACCAGCAACACCTTGCCTTCGAATTCCGGCATGTTCGCCACGCGATGCACCTCGCGGATCAAGTCGTGACCTGGCGCATCGGCCGGGTGCGCTTTACCGGCAAAGATGAAGAGTACCGGCCTTTCCTTGCCGCTCGTGATCTCTCGCAGCCAGTCGAGATTCTGGAACAGTAGATTGGCGCGCTTGTAGGTCGCAAAACGTCGCGCAAAGCCTATGGTCAGCACGTTGGGGTTATCGGTATCGCAATACTTGAGCAGACGATCCAGGTGGGCTTCGCTGCCGTGGTTGCGGGCGTGCTGGGCCGAAAGCCGATGACAGATGCTGTAGAGCAGTTGCATCTTGAGCGATAGCCGTACGCTCCAAAATTGCTGGTCAGGAATATCGTCGATGCGCTCCCAGAACTCCGGGTCGTGCAGGTGGTTACGCCATTCGCCGCCCAAATGCCGGTCGAACAGCTCTGCCCATTCCAGAGCTAAAAACGTCGGCACATGCACCCCATTGGTGATGTAGTCCATCGGGTTGTCTTCGGGATCGATTTGCGGCCACAGCTTGCGGCAGATTCCCGACGAAACCTGGCCGTGAATTCGCGACACCCCGTTCTGGTAGCGCGACCCGCGTACTGCGAGGGAGGTCATGTTAAACACGTGATGATTGTCCGGATCGCGCCCCAGGTCGAAAAAACGTTCGGCATCGACATTCAACTGCGGCCAGAAATGGTTGAAATATTCCATGACCATTTCGTAATCGAAATGATCGTGACCGGCAGGGACTGGCGTGTGGGTGGTGAACACCGTGTTCGCCGCGACCGCCTCCAGCGCAGCAGCAAAATCAAGCCCTTCTGCCACCAATTTACGGATACGTTCGAGCACCAGGAAAGCCGCATGGCCTTCGTTGATGTGCCATACCGTAGGTGTTTGACCAACTGCCTCCAGCGCTCTCGCCCCGCCAACCCCGAGCAGGATTTCCTGCTGGATTCGCATGTGGCGGTCGCCGCCGTAGAGTTGGTAGGTGATATTGCGATCGGCCTCTGAATTGATCTCCAGATCGGTATCGAGCAAGTAGAGCGAGATATGGCCGACACGTGCCTGCCACACCTTGGCATGCACTTCCCGTCCAGGCAATTCCACTGAAACTTGAGCCTCCCTGCCATCGGGAGTCATGGCAGGCACCACAGGCAGATCGTCGAAATCGGCAGCTACGTAATGCACCACCTGATTGCCGTCGGCATCGATCTGTTGGGTGAAATAACCTTGCCGGTAGAGAAAACCGACCGCCACAAACGGCAGGTTGAGATCACTCGCCGCCTTGCAGTGATCTCCGGCCAATATGCCCAAGCCGCCCGAATAGATAGGGAAACTTTCGTGCAGGCCGAATTCGGCGCAGAAATAAGCGATCAGCTCGCCCTTGGGGTAGGGCTCCTGCCCTTCCAGCATGGGCGGCGCGTTTTGGTAGCTATCGTAGGAGGCCAGCACGCGGTGGTACTGGATAAGAAAGGCCGGATTCTCAGCGGCATCTTGCAGCCGCTGCTCATCGACACGCCGGAGAAATACCTTGGGATTATGCCCGACGACAGACCATAGCTTGGGATGCAGCTGGGCGAAGAGGCTGCGTGTGGGGCGGTCCCAGCTATACCAGAGGTTGCCCGCAAGCTCTTCCAACCGGGAGAGCTTGCGCGGTATGGCGGGAACCACCTCGATGGAGAACATATTGCCGCTTTTCATGACCACCTCCTGCCTGGAGTGTGGTTGAGTTCGCGGCTGCGCTCCGTCGCTTAACCCACATTAAGGTTATTCCATGCGGAGAAAATGCTCGCGGTAGTACTTGAGTTCTTCGATGGATTCGAGGATATCGGCCATTGCCGTATGGCTGCTAGCCTTCTTGAAGCCGTCGTAGAGCTTGGGGCGCCAGCGGCGGGCCAGTTCCTTGAATACGCTCACGTCTAGGTTGCGGTAGTGAAAATAGGCCTCGAGCTTGGGCATGTAGCGCGCCAGGAAGCGTCGATCCTGACAGATGGAATTACCGCACATAGGAGACTTGCTCGCAGGTACGTACTGCTTCAGGAATTCGATCATCTGCGCTTCGGCTTCGGCTTCGGTCAGGGTAGAAGCCTTGACCTTGTCGATCAAGCCGGACTTGCCATGCGTGCCTTTATTCCAGGCATCCATGCCGTCCAGCACTTCATCGGACTGGTGCACGACCAGCACAGGCGATTCGGCGATGGTATTGAGATGGACGTCGGTGACGATGATCGCCATTTCCAGAATCCGGTCGGAATCAGGCTGCAAGCCGCTCATCTCCAGGTCGATCCATATCAGATTGTCGTTATCCTGTGCCATAATGAACCTTCTCCGCGATTGTTATTCAAAATCCTTGAGATTTTAACTCAAAATTAACTCATGACCGCCTTCACAGCCCTATTTATCGCCCTTCTCGCCGTCACCGTTTTCATGCAGCAATGGCTGGGGCGTCGACAAATCGCGCATGTGCTGGCGCATCGCAATGCGGTACCTAGCGCGTTCGCTCAGGACATCACCCTGGACTCGCATCAAAAAGCGGCCGACTACAGCGTTGCAAAATCCCGGCTGAATTTGAAAGAAACTGCCACCAGCGCCGTCGTGCTCCTGTTGTTGACCCTGGGTGGCGGGCTACAAGCCATCGATACGTTTTGGCAAGGCGCCGTCGCCTCTCATCCCATGCTTGCAGGTGTAGCAGTGATTCTCTCCGCAGTATTGATCACTAGCATTGCAGAAATCCCGTTCGATTATTACAAGACCTTCACCATCGACCAGCGCTTCGGCTTCAACAAAATGACGCCGGCGATGTTTTTCCAGGATCTGGTCAAGAACGCCATCGTGGGCCTTGTCATGGGGCTGCCACTGTTGTTCGCCGCGCTTTGGCTGATGAAATCCGCGGGCAACTACTGGTGGCTGTGGCTGTGGTGCGTATGGGCGGTATTCAACCTGCTCGTACTGGCAATTTACCCCACCTTCATCGCGCCGCTGTTCAATAAATTCTCGCCGCTGACCGATGCCGCGCTGAAGTCGCGCATCGAAACCCTGCTCGCCAAATGCGGATTCAAATCTCAGGGTTTGTTCGTCATGGACGGCTCGCGTCGCAGCAGCCACGGTAACGCCTATTTCACCGGCTTCGGCGCCAACAAGCGCGTGGTGTTTTTCGACACCTTGCTGGAACGCCTGGACGAAGACGAAATCGAGGCCGTGCTGGCGCACGAGTTGGGGCATTTCAAACGTCGCCACGTCATCAAGCGCATCGTCATGATGTTCGCTGTGAGCTTCGCCGGGCTGGCGTTACTGGGTTGGCTCAAGCAGACCGACTGGTTCTACACCGGCCTCGGCGTGCAAACGCCGAGCGACCACATGGCGCTGCTGCTCCTGCTGCTAGTAAGCCCGGTGCTTACCTTCCTGCTGCGCCCGGTGTTTGCCGCCTTTGCCCGCAGCAACGAATTCGAGGCCGACGAATACGCCGCCCAGCACAGCAGCGCTCGTCATCTGGTCGAGGCCTTGGTCAAGCTGTATCGCGACAACGCGTCTACGCTGACGCCCGACCCTCTGCATTCGGCGTTTTACGATTCCCACCCGCCCGCGAGCATTCGCGTGGCTCACCTGGAAAAATTGGCGGCCGCATGATAAAAAACACTCGCTTCGCCCTGCTGGCATTACTACTGGCCTCCTTATCGGCCCACGCCGACCCTTTTGCCGCAGGCGATGCAAAAATCGGCAAGAAGATGGTGCAGCAAAACTGCACCTCATGCCATGTATCGAGTTTCGGCGGCGATGGTTCGTCGGTGTACACGCGCGAGGATCGTATCGTCAAAGACGCCAAGGGTTTGTTGGCCCGCATCCGCACCTGCGAAACCAACCTCAACCTCAAGTGGTTCGAGGATGAAGAAATGCACGTCGCGGCCTACCTCAATCAAACCTACTACCATTTTAAATAATTGCTGCAGCACGGCCTGATCGTTGCCGCGCACGGCAAACGCTACGACGTCGAATTGCACGACGGCGTCATCGTCAGTTGTGTGACGCGCGGGAAGAAAAGCGAACTCGCTTGCGGCGATAAAGTGGAAATCAAACCCACCGGCCCAGGCGAAGGCGTGGTGGAAAACTTCCTGCCGCGCTCCAGCCTACTCTATCGCAGCAATGAATTCCGCAAAAAGCTGCTGGCAGCAAACGTCACCCAAATCGTGATCGTCCTAGCGGCCAAGCCCAGCTTTTATCCTGAGCTGGTAGACCGTTGCCTGGTCGCCGCCGAATCCGAAGGCATCCGGCCGCTGATCGTGCTCAACAAGGCCGACTTGCCGGAAAGCGCTGAAGCCATGGCTCGCTTGTCGCTCTACCAGCGTCTGGGCTACGAAGTTCTCCCGCTCTCAGCCAAGCAGGACATTGCACCGTTGCTCCCTCATCTACACGGCCAAACCAGCGTATTGGTCGGGCAATCGGGCATGGGCAAATCGACCATCGTGAATGCGTTGCTGCCCGATGCCCAGGCCAGGACCGGCGAGATTTCCTCCGCGCTCGACAGCGGCAAGCACACGACGACGGCCGCGCGGCTCTATCATCTCGACGCGGCAAGTCAGCTGATCGATTCCCCTGGCTTGCAGGAATTCGGCTTGGCCCACATCACACCGGACCAAATCGAATATGCATTCCTGGAGTTCCGCCCCTACCTGGGCAAATGCCGATTCAGCGACTGCCGCCACCGCAGCGAACCCGGCTGCGCCGTGCACGAAGCCATCGAGGCCGGTGCTGTGACCACGGGCAGATTGTCGTGCTACCATCAACTCATCGACCACCCCGCTTGAAACACTAAGCCTGAAACACGGTTAGCATGCCAACCGCCTTCATCAGCCACCCGGATACTCTACTGCACGTGATGGACGGCCATCACCCGGAATCTCCCGCACGTATCTCGGCCATTAAAGATCGCTTGATGGCGGCCCATATCTACGATTACCTGCAACATCACGATGCACCAGCGGCTACCGACGAACAATTGGAGCGTGTGCACGACCGGGAATACGTCCGGCGTATTCGTAACCTCGCCCCGCCCGCAGGCATCGTCCATCTTGACCAAGACACTGCCATGGGTCCCATGACCCTGACCGCCATTCAGCATGCGGCGGGGGCCGTGACCCTAGGCGTGGATCTAGTCATGACCGGTAAAGCCCGTAGCGCCTTCTGCTGCGTTCGTCCCCCGGGACATCATGCGGGGCGCGCCCATGCCGGCGGCTTCTGCATTTTCAACAATGTCGCCGTCGGTGTTGCTCACGCCATGGCCGTTTATGGCATCCAACGTGCCGCCATTATCGACTTCGACGTGCATCACGGTGACGGCACGGAAGACATTTTCCGCGATAACCCCAAGGTCATGTTGTGCTCGACCTTTCAGTCTCCGCTCTACCCTTTCCGCGGAGAAGATAGCCGCACCGAGCGCATAATCAATGTGCCTCTGCCTTCGGGGACCGACGGCAAACAATTTCGGGCTGTCGTCGAGAAAGAATTCGCGCCGGCATTGGACGAGTTTGCGCCGGAACTCATATTCATTTCCGCGGGCTTCGATGCGCATCTGGACGATCCGCTAGGTGGGATGCGGCTGGTCCGCGACGATTACATCTGGGTGACCGAATTCGTCATGGATGTGGCTCAGCGCCATGCACAAGGCCGGATCGTCTCCTCACTGGAGGGCGGCTACGATCTTACCTCGCTGGCCGATGCGGCAGCCGCCCACGTCAGAACCCTGTCCGGCCTATAAAGCCAGGCTGGTATAATCAGCGCATCATGCAAATCACCACCAGACTTGAATTCGATGCCGGTCATCGCATTCCCAGCCACAAAAGCCAGTGCCGCAACCTGCACGGTCATCGCTACGTGATCGAAATTACGCTTTCCGGGGACATCATCCAGAACGAAGGGGCTTCGGAACAAGGCATGGTGATGGATTTCTCGGACGTCAAAGCCATTGCGCGGCAGCAAGTGGTCGACAAGTGGGATCATGCCTTCCTCGTCTACAAGGGCGATACGGCTGTACTGGATTTCCTCAAGACCATGCCCGATCATAAGACGGTGGTCATGAATAGCGTCCCCACCGCCGAGAACATGGCTGCAGAAGCTTTCCGCATCTTGGATGCAAGCTACAAGGACACCTACGGCAACCACTTGCGGCTGGAGCGGGTACGCCTGTTCGAAACGCCCAATAGCTGGGCCGACGCCCTGCGCAACGCCGATTAATTAAATCTTATGCTGATCGTCATCGGCTTTTGTGCGGCACTGCTGATCTCGACCACCATCATCCATTACGAAGTATTGCGCGGGTTGACCGCCACTTTGCCTGCACTCAGGATTCCGCCCAGGACCAAGCTGATCGCCGTCATCTTTACGATGTTTCTCGCGCATGCCCTCGAGATTTTGCTGTATGCGGCAACGGTGTATGTACTCGTCCGGTTCGAAGGACTAGGAAGACTCGCAGAAGCCAGCAAGTTCTCCTTCCATACCTGCTTCTATTTTTCTGCGGAAACCTACACTTCGCTGGGGTACGGTGACGTAGTGCCGGGCGGCGACCTGCGCTTGCTTGCCGGGGTGGAAGCGCTCAACGGCTTGCTGCTGATCGGTTGGTCGGCGTCTTACACCTACATCGCCATGGAGCGATTCTGGAACGAATCGGGAACGGCTGGTTAAGGCGGTTATAAAGCGATAGTTGCAGCGTCGTCCAATGCCATCTGCAAACTGGCTCGCCAATCCGGCAGCGCCAACCCGAACACCTTGGCGAGCTTGCCGTTATCCAACATCGAATTCGCTGGGCGTTGCGCAGTCGTGGGATATTGATCGGTACTGATGGGAAAGATATTTTGAGGCTGCAAGCGCAACACCGGCCAGCCGACCGATTCCCGGCGGGCGCGATATTCCTCGATGACGGCGCAAGCCACGCCATGCCATGAGGTCGAGCCTCCGGCGCTGAGATGATACGTTCCGGAAACCTCTTCGATATCGCGTTGCGACAACGTCAGCGCGGTCGTCTGAGCAATCAACCGACTCCATGTAGGCGTGCCGATCTGGTCATCAACGACGCTCAATTCGTGGCGTTCGTTGGCCAGCCGCAATATCGTCAGCACGAAATTCCTGCCGCGCACGCCGTAGACCCAACTCGTGCGAAAAATGAGGTGCGGCACGCCGACAGCCCGTATGGCCTCTTCGCCTGCCAGCTTGGTGCTGCCGTAGACACCCATGGGATGCGTAGGGTCGGTCTCGCGATACGGCCCAGGCTTGGTGCCGTCGAACACATAGTCCGTCGAGTAATGAACCAACCCGGCATGTATGCGCTTGGCTTCTTCCGCCAGGATACCCGGAGCAGTCCCGTTGACAGCCATCGCCAGCTCCGGCTCGGATTCGGCGCGATCAACAGCGGTATAGGCCGCAGAATTGACGATGAGATGAGGACGCACCTCGCGGATGACGCGTCGGATACTGTCAGTATCCGCCAGGTTCAGCACTGCGCTGGAAGGTGCAACGACACGACCCAGCGGCGCCAAGGCACGCTGCAACTCCCATCCTACCTGCCCGCTGGCACCCGTCAATAAAATCGTTTTCACTCAAAATGCTCCGCATCGGCGAAGCTAACGCCCTGGGCATCCTTGGCAGACAACATCGGCTCACCTTGCAATGCCCATTGGATACCGATAGCAGGATCATCCCACTGAACGCAACGCTCATGTTCAGGGGCATAAAAGTCGGTGGTTTTATAGAGAAAATCTGCAGTTTCCGACAACACTAGAAAGCCGTGGGCGAACCCTTCCGGAATCCAGAGCTGACGCTTGTTTTCGGCAGAAAGCAAGGCTCCAGCCCATCGTCCGAAAGTTGGCGACGATTTTCGCAAGTCCACTGCGACGTCGAAGACCTCCCCAGCCACTACGCGCACCAATTTACACTGCGGCTGGCGAATCTGGTAATGCAGGCCACGCAATACGTTCCTGGCCGAGCGTGAATGGTTGTCCTGCACGAAACGCGGGCGCAGCCCGGTCGCTGCAAAAAACTGGTTCTCGTTATAACTCTCGAAAAAAAATCCTCGATCGTCGCCGAACACCTTGGGCTCAAGCAGAAGGACATCGGGGATTTCGGTAGGAATAATCCTCATTAAAAAACTTTCTCTGTCAGCATGCGCTTCAGATACTGCCCGTAGCCGTTCTTGCCGTACAACCCTGCAATCTTCTCCACTTGCGCCGCATCGATATACCCCATGCGGTAGGCGATTTCTTCCGGGCAGGCGATCTTAAGCCCTTGGCGCTTCTCGATGGTTTCGATGAACAAGGAGGCTTCCAGCAGGGATTCATGGGTGCCCGTATCCAGCCACGCATGGCCGCGCCCCATGAGTTCGACGTTCAACTGGTTTTGCGCCAGGTATTGTTTGTTGACATCAGTAATTTCGAGCTCACCGCGAGGCGAAGGCTTGAGATTGGCTGCAATGTCGATCACCTGATTGTCGTAAAAATACAATCCGGTGACGGCGTAGCGAGATTTCGGCATCTTGGGTTTTTCTTCAAGACTGATAGCGCGTCCGACATCATCGAACTCGACCACCCCGTAGCGTTCCGGGTCGTGTACCGGATAAGCAAACACGGTGGCGCCCTCGGCCTGCTCGCCCGCCTGCTTTAAGCTGGGCCCAAGGTCATGACCGTAGAAAATATTGTCGCCCAGCACCAATGCACTGGGATCGCGACCAATGAATTCGCGACCGATGATAAAGGCTTGCGCCAAGCCATCGGGAGAAGGCTGCACTGCGTAGCTGATATTCAGACCCCACTGGCTGCCATCGCCAAGCAGTTCGGAAAAGCGCGGAGTGTCTTGCGGCGTGGAAATCAGCAGGATGTTGCGGATTCCGGACAGCATCAGCGTCGACAGGGGGTAGTACACCATGGGCTTGTCGTACACCGGCAGCAACTGCTTCGAAACGACTTGCGTAACCGGATAAAGCCGCGTGCCGGAACCGCCGGCCAGGATGATGCCTTTTCTCATTTTGTTCTCTCGGCGTAGTTGGTGGCGACCCAGCTGCGGTACTCACCGCTGGTCACGTGCTGGACCCAATCCTGATGATCGAGATACCACTGCACGGTTTTGCGTATCCCTGTCTCGAAGGTTTCGGCAGGTTTCCAGCCCAGTTCGCGCTCGAGCCTAGTGGCATCGATGGCATAGCGTCGATCATGGCCGGGGCGATCAGTGACAAAAATCATTTGCTCGCGATAGGACTTGCCATCGTCACGCGGAGACAATTCGTCCAGGATATCGCACAAGGTCTGCACCACTTCGATGTTGGGCTTTTCGTTCCAACCGCCGACGTTATAAGTCTCACCCACTTCGCCGGCCTCCAGAACGCGCCGGATTGCCGCACAGTGGTCCTTAACGTAGAGCCAGTCGCGAATTTGCTGGCCATCGCCATAAATAGGCAAAGGTTTTCCAGCCAGAGCGTTGTGGATCACCAAAGGAATGAGTTTTTCCGGAAAATGATACGGACCGTAGTTGTTGGAGCAATTGGTAGTGAGCACCGGCAAGCCATAGGTGTGATGGTAGGCCCGCACCAGATGGTCGGAAGCTGCCTTGGAGGCCGAATATGGACTATTGGGTTCGTATCGGTTGGTTTCTTTGAATGCCGGATCGTCCTTGCCTAGCGAGCCGTACACTTCGTCAGTGGAAACATGCAAAAAGCGGAAATCGGACCTCTCCTGATCGTCCAGCCCGTTCCAGTAGGCCCGAACTTCTTCAAGCAGGTGAAAGGTGCCGACAACATTGGTCTGAATAAAATCTTCCGGCCCATGGATCGAGCGGTCGACATGGCTTTCAGCCGCGAAATTCACTACGGCACGCGGCCGGTGCTCGACGAGGAGCTGCTGCACCAGTTTTCGGTCGCCGATATCGCCGTGGACGAAGATATGAGACGGGTTACCTTCTAGAGAAGCCAGGTTTTCCAGGTTGCCCGCATAGGTCAGCTTATCGAGATTGATGACTGTAGCATCGCAATTGTCGATCCAATCCAATACGAAATTAGCACCGATGAAACCGGCACCGCCTGTGACGATGATTTTATTATTCATTATTGCTCGCTTCGAATTGCCGCCATACGGCTGTGCCGCCAGCCGCCTTGTCCAGACTGGCTAGATACTGCTGATGCGCCTCCGCCTCTTCCGCGCTCGCTGCGATGACCTTCAGGGGGCTTTGCCGAACGAAGACGGTTTCTTCCACCACCGCTTGTTCCAGACTTATTTCCATGATCAGGCTGTCCTGACCGCGGGTCATCGCCATGTAGACATCGGCTAGCAATTCGGCGTCCAGCAAGGCGCCGTGCAGCGTACGGTTGGAGTTGTCGATGCCGTAGCGCTTACACAGTGCATCCAGATTGTTGCGCTGACCTGGATGCATCTCCCGCGCCATTTTCAGGGTATCGATGATCGCGTTGCCGATCTTGCCGAGCTCCAGCATGCCGAGTTCGTGGTTCAGGAACCCCAGATCGAACGGTGCATTGTGGATAATCAACTCGGCGTCGCCGATGAAATCCAGGAACTCATGGGCGATTTCGGCGAACTTGGGTTCGTTCTGCAAGCGTTCCAGCGTAATGCCGTGTACGGCTTGTGCCCCGGCATCGATATCGCGCTCTGGATTGATATACACGTGGTAATGATTGCCGGTCAGGCGTCGATTGATCACCTCTACGGCGGCCACTTCAATGATGCGGTGTCCTTGCGCCGGGTCGAGGCCGGTCGTTTCAGTATCGAGAAATATTTGTCTCATTGCGCGCGCCTGTTGCCAAACAGGCGGTCTCCCCCTTGATCTTTAGTATTTTATCCGCCGGATTTTACCCGCTGTGCCAGCACAGTTTCCACACCGCGGTTTGCCAATTGATCCGCACGTTCATTGCCTTCGTGCCCGGCATGCCCCTTGACCCACATCCATTCGATCTGGTGCTTGTTCGCCAGAGTATCGAGTTCCTGCCACAAATCTGCGTTCTTGACCGGCTCCTTGCTGGCTGTCCGCCATCCGCGGGCTTTCCAGCCCTTGATCCATTCGCTGATACCTTTTTGCACATATTGGGAATCGGTCGCGACGCGTGCACGGCTGGGACGTTTAAGCGCCTCGAGCGCCCTGATCACGGCCAACAGCTCCATACGATTATTCGTGGTCAATACCTCGCCGCCGAACAACTCTTTTTCATGCGAGCCGTAACGGAGCCAAGCGCCCCATCCGCCGGGGCCGGGATTACCCTTGCAAGCCCCATCGGTAAAAATTTCGATTAATTGTTCTTCACTCATGCGTTGTCTTATGGAATTCCTTTTGCGTGGGTCGCGGCACCAGCACTTGCGCAATGCTGCGGCTGCCCCATTGCGGTCGAATCAGTCGCATACCGGCAACCCGTTTCTTAGCCACCAGAAAATAGGTGCCGCCCATCATCGGCCACCAGCGGTCGCCAGCACGATTCATCCAGTCGAACTTGGCCAGCCACTTTTGGTTTCTGAGCGGCGGAGCATAGCAGGCCATGCGACCAGCGACCACTTCAAGATCGAGCAGCGCCAGCCAATCTTTCATACGCATCAATGAAATAAACTTGCCGTTCCAGGGCAAGTCTTCATGCTTGCCGAAAAGATACCGCAGCCCCCACAAGCTCACCGGATTGAAACCGCTGATGATGAGGTGCCCTTCTGGCACCAAGGCACGGACGGCATCCCGCAAGGTTTGGTGGGGGTTTTGCGCAAACTCGAGCACATGCGGCAACAACATGAGATCGATACTATGCGAGGCCAGCGGCAGGCGGTCGAAATCGCAACACAGCGCACCGGACTGAACACCTGCGGAAATCCGGTAAGGAATGCGGCTATTGCGCAGAAGATCGATGTTAGGCAGTCCGAGCTGGACGGCGTTGAAACCGAAGATATTGACGACGGCGCTGTCAAATAATTTCTGCTCGCAGGACAACACATAATCGCCCAAAGGAGTCGCAAGCCAGTCGGATTCGCTTATGATTGAAGCCATGAATATCGTTCCCGTACCTGCCTTTAGCGACAATTACATCTGGTTGATCACGCATGGAAACCATGCAGCAGTCGTCGATCCCGGAGATGCTGCACCGGTGCAGGATTACCTCCGCCAACACCGACTAGTCCTCTCAGCGATCCTGATTACACATCGCCACGATGACCATGTAGTCGGCGTTCCAGAGTTGCTTCGGCACTCGCAGGTTCCCGTATATGCGCCTCGCCATGAAAACCTAGCGTTTTCATTCGAGGGCGTAGGCGAAGGCGATGTTGTTACCTTGCCTCATCTACCCGTGGATTTCCGCGTGCTGGACGTACCCGGCCACACCTCTAAACACGTGGCGTATTATGGCGGAAATTCCCTTTTCTGTGGCGACACGCTGTTCGGCTGCGGCTGCGGCCGCATCTTCGACGGTAATACCGAAGACCTCTACCGATCCCTGCAAAAACTCGCTGCGCTACCTGACGAAACCCAGGTCTATTGCACCCATGAATACACATTGGCCAACGAGCGTTTCGCCCGCCTGATCGACCCGGACAATGCCGAACTCATGCGCCGAGTGACCAGCGATCAGCTGCAGCGCGACCAAGGCAATCCCACCCTGCCGTCCACCATCGCCGTAGAAAAAGCAACTAATCCCTTCTTGCGCTGCCATACCCCAGCCATTCGTAAGGCAGCGCAAGAACATGGGTTCGCGACCAATACCGCCGCGGAAATATTCAGCGCCATCAGGACACTTAAAAACAATTATTAATCAAGTGGATATATAAAAACAGGGTCATCCTTTCGCCTTGACGGGACTGAGCTCGGCCGGTAAACTGCGCCGAGTTTCTTCACCGGCCCTACGAATGATGATTAAAAGCCCGTTATCCAACCTGCTTTTCCTCGCATTGTTCGCATCCAGCGCCGTCGCTATGGCGGATGCCGATCCGGCCTCTTCAAGCAACTCCTCAGACGATAACAGCAATACTCCCCAGGTCAGTCAAACGGCCAGCGAGAACATTGGCCCCAACCTGAGCACCTACAGCGACGACGGCCTGCAAATGGACCTGATGCTGCGTAATGCGCCGGATGCCGACCAGGCCAGCAGCGGCGATTTGTGGCAGCGCATCCGCAACGGATACGGCATGCAGACGCTCAACTCGCCCTACACTTCCGTGCACGAATCCTGGTATGCAGCACGGCCGGATTACGTCAAACGCATGATTGCCCGCAGCAAGCGCTACCTGTTCCATGTTGTGGAAGAAGTGCAAAAGCGCGGCATGCCGACCGAAGTGGCCTTGTTGCCCATGGTCGAAAGTGCCTTCAATCCGGTGGCCTACTCCACCAGCAAGGCCTCGGGCATCTGGCAATTCGTGCCGTCCACCGGCAAGAACTTCGGGCTCAAGCAGAACTGGTGGACCGACAATCGCCGCGACGTCACCGCCGCCACCAATGCCGCGTTGAACTACCTGGAAAAGCTGCATGTCATGTTCGGCACGTGGGAACTCGCCTTGGCGGCCTACAACGCCGGCGAAGGCACAGTGCAACGCGCCATCGAATACAACCGCCGCAAAGGTTTGCCGACCGATTACCAAAGCCTGCCGCTGCCGCCGGAAACCCGGAACTACGTTCCCAAGCTGCAAGCCGTCAAGAACATCGTCGACAATCCGGAACAGTACGGGCTTAACATCCAGTCCATCCCCGACCAGCCTTATTTCACGAAGGTTACGGCACCGGCCAAGATCGACGTCAACCTCGCTGCAAAGTTGGCCGGCGTGTCGGTAGAAGAGTTCACCTCGCTCAATCCGGCGTCCAACCGCCCCATCCTGGCCAGCAAAGGTCCGTCGCAGGAAATCCTGCTGCCAGTGGGCAAGGACCAGGAGTTCGAAACCAATCTCGCCAACTACAACAAACCCTTGGTGAGTTGGCAGACCTACGAGACGAAACGCGGCGAGCGCATCGAAGCCATCGCCAACAAGTTCGGCATCAGCGTGGCCGAACTGCGGGACGTCAACGATTTGCCCGCGAAGGGCCGCCTCAAGCCTAACCAGGCGCTGCTGGTACCTGCCAAAGGCGATATCGATCCCGATGCGCAGCTCACCCTGGTAGAGAACGCACCCTCAGTCGAGCCTGATGCCCCCGCCATCAAAACGACGAAATACACCGTCCATAAGGGTGACAGTATCCCGGGCATCGCCAAACGCTTCGGGATGAATCCTAAACAGCTGATGGCGATGAACCATCTCAACGCCGGCAGCAAGCTGAAAAACGGCCAGATGCTGGCCGTGACGACCGTGGTCAAGCGTGGCGACAAGCAGGCCGAAAAGTCCATGACGGCCAAAGCCGAGAAGGCTCAAAAAGCCTCTGGAAAACCGATCAAGGTTGCTGCAGCGAAATCAAAATCGCATTACACGGTCAAACGCGGAGAAACCCTCGCCAGCATCGCCAAGAAGTTCAAGGTTGAAACCAGCGACCTCCAACGCTGGAACAACCTGAATGGCAAGCGTGCGCTGGTACCGGGCCGTACCCTGATCATCATCAAAGAAGACGCTTAACTCCTTGCTTATGCCGCGCGCACTTTGCATCGGCATCCTGCTGGCCCTGCTCGCGGCTTGCGGCAGCAACAATGCTCCACCAGCTAATCTGGATGCCGCATTTCCTCCCGAATCGGGCGGCACCATGGTGGACGCCATGTCCGGCGAGCCATCAGGCCTGATTCCCATGATCGCTGGCGAATCCGCGGCATCGGCCGTCGCCAGCCACATCTTCAATAGCCTACTGAAATACGACCGCAACCTGGAACTGGAAGGCGAACTGGCGAAGTCGTGGGACGTTTCTCCCGACCAGCGCACCATCACGTTTCACCTCAAACCCGATCTCAAGTGGGCCGACGGCCAAGCGCTCACCAGCGAAGATGTGCTGTTTACCTGGAAGCTCGTCACCGACGACAAGACGCGCACCCCTTACGGCGCCGATTACAAACTGGTGGAAAAAGCAGAAGCGCCGGACGCGTTGACATTCAAAGTCACCTACGGCCAGCCCTATGCTCCTGCGCTGGATTCCTGGGCCGGCTTGCAAGTTTTGCCCAAGCATCTGCTGCAAGGCCAGGACATCAACAACACGCCCTTCGCCCGCAACCCTATCGGCAGTAGCTACTACAAGCTGGACGAATGGAAAAACGGCGAACGGATTTCCTTGGTCCGCAACGATCACTCGGTATTGGGCCCGCCGCGCATCGACCGCCTGGTCTCACGTTTTATCCCCGACCCAGCTTCTCAGTTTTTGGAGTTGATGGCGGACAACATCGACGTGATGAACCTCAACCCGATCCAGTACGCCCGCATCGTCCCGGCACGTCCGCAGCTCAACAAACGCATCGCGCTCTACAAGGAGCTCGGCAACGGCTACACCTATCTCGGGTTTAACCTCAAGCATGCGCCGTTCGACGATGTACGCGTGCGCCGCGCAATCAACTACGCCATCGACAAGCAGGAGCTCATCGACGGCGTCTTGCTGGGTCTGGGCGAGCCCATTGCTGCGCCTTACAAACCCGGCACGCGCTGGGTCAATCCGCAGCTCAAGCCCTACCCTTACGATCCCAACAAAGCCAAGCAATTGTTGAAAGAAGCCGGCTTCGAGGACCACGATGGCGACGGCATCCTGGACCGCGACGGCAAGCCCTTGTCGTTCGAAATCCTCACCAACCAGAACAAGCAGCGCGAAATGAGTGCAGTGCTCATCCAGCGCCGCCTCAAGGAAATCGGCATCGACGTCAAAATCCGCGTTCTGGAGTGGGCCAGTTTCCTGGGGCGCTATATCAAGACCGGCGATTTCGACGTGGTCGTGCTGGGCTGGAGCCTATCGCTCGACCCCGACCAGTTCAGCATCTGGCATTCATCCCAAAACAAACCAGGCCAGTTCAACTTCATCAACTACAACAACCCGCAAGTAGACAAACTACTGGAGCAAGGCCGGCTGGAACTCGACCCGGACAAGCGCATGAAGATCTATCACGAGTTCTCACGCCTCCTGCTCGAAGACAGCCCGGTGGTATACCTGTTCGAAGGCTACGGCCTGCCCGCCATCAGCAAGCGCATTCGAGGTATCGACAACCCCGCACCGCCTGCCGGTATCGGCTGGAATTCGGAGCAGTGGTATATACCCACGCCCTTGCGCCGCACGGAGATCAGCGACCGATGATGCGCTACCTGCTGAAACGTCTGTTCTGGATGGTGCCGCTCCTGGTCGGCATCAGCCTGATTTCGTTCCTCATCATGCATCTCGCGCCGGGCGACATCACGACAACCGAAGCCGCGTTCAATCCAAAGGCGAGCGAAGAGTCGCGCGAGAAGCTGCGCAAGCTCTACCACCTCGACGAACCGGTCATCAAGCAATACGGCTATTGGCTGGAACGCATGGTGAAGCTCGATTTCGGCAACTCCTTCGCCAGCCATCAGCGTCCGGTATTCTGGGAAAAACAGGACGAGCACGGCAACGTGCAAAAAGGACTCATCCAGGATGCGCTGCCGGTAACCCTGCTAATCAATGTGCTCAGCCTGGTGTTGATCATCGTGGCAGCTCTACCGCTCGGCGTGCTATCGGCGCTCTACCACAACAAACCGGCAGACCGAGGCATTACGGTGTTCGTCTTCGTCGGCTTTGCCGTGCCTGGATTCTGGCTGGCCTTGATGATGATGTACTGGCTGGGCGTAGCGCATAACTGGCTGCCCATTTCCGGCCTGCACAGCCTGGGACACGAAAAAATGGGCTGGTTCGGCCAGCTTTGGGATTACTTCCGCCATCTGGCGATTCCCGTGTTCATCTCGGCCCTGGGTGGTTTGGCGGGCATTTCGCTCTTCGTTAAAAACGGCATGCTGGACGTGTTGCACCAGGACTACATCACCACGGCGCGCGCCAAAGGTCTGCCCGAAAATACGGTGGTCTATCGTCATGCCCTGCGCAACGCCATGCTGCCGCTGATCACATTGCTCGGCCTCTCTATTCCCGGTCTGATCGGCGGCTCGGTCATCGCGGAGTCTTTGTTTGCGATTCCCGGCATGGGCAAGCTGTTCTACGACGCCGTGCTGATGCGCGACTTCCCCGTCATCATGGGCATCCTCACCATCGGTGCCGCGCTCACGCTCGTCGGCAACCTGTTGGCAGACGTCGCCTATGCCTGGGCCGATCCCCGCGTGCGGCGAGGAGTGATGCATTGAAAGCCGTATTGCAAAATCAATTGGCGCGCTGGGGCTTCGCCATCATTCTCACCATCCTGATACTGGCACTGCTAGCGCCGCTCATCGCACCCTACGACCCGGACGCCATCGACGTTAAATCGATCCTGCTCGCCCCCTCGTCCGCCCACTGGATGGGCACCGACGGCTTGGGACGCGACGTGTTTTCGCGCATGCTGTTCGGCGCTCGCATCTCGCTATTGGTCGGTTTCGTGGCTGTTGGCATTGCCACCGTCATCGGCGTCATCCTGGGTGCAATTGCAGGCTTTTATCGCGGTTGGGTCGATGTGCTCATCATGCGCCTCGTCGATGTCATGCTGTCCATCCCGACGTTCTTCCTCATCCTCGCCGTGATCGCGTTCCTGTCGCCGTCGATCTGGAACATCATGGTGGTGATCGGGCTAACTTCTTGGATGGGTGTCACCCGCCTGGTCCGTGCAGAGTTCCTGAGTCTGCGCGAACGGGAATACGTGCTCTCAGCACAAACGCTGGGAGCGAAAAACGGGCGCTTGATCTTTCGCCATCTGCTGCCCAACAGCCTTACGCCCATCATCGTGAGCTTCGTGCTCGGTGTCGCCAGTGCCGTACTGGTCGAATCCGGGTTGTCGTTCCTGGGGCTGGGCGTACAGCCGCCGCAAGCCTCATGGGGCAACATCCTGACCGATGGCAAGGAATACATCGAATTCGCCTGGTGGCTGTCGCTGTTTCCCGGCCTCGCCATTCTGCTCACCGTGCTGGGGTATAATCTGCTTGGTGAAGGGCTGCGCGATGCGCTAGACCCGCGTTCTGCAAAAATCAACGCTTAAGTCGTTTCAAATTCAGGGAGATTTCATGGGATTCTTAACGGGCAAGCGCGCCCTTATCGTCGGCCTGCTCAGCAATCGCTCCATCGCCTACGGCATCGCCCAGGCCATGAAGCGCGAAGGCGCTGAACTCGCCTTCACCTACCAGACCGAACGTTTCGAGGATCGAGTCAAGAAGTTCGGCGCAGAATTCGGCACGGATATCGTGCTGCCTTGCGACGTGGCCGAAGACAGCCAGATCGACGCCCTGTTCGAGTCGCTCAAGACACGCTGGACGGACGGGTTCGACATCCTGGTCCACTCCGTGGCTTTCGTGCCCAAGGATGCCCTGGACGGCGACTACATGGAAAAGGTCGACCGCGAATACTTCCGCATCGCCCACGACATCAGCTCCTACAGCTTCTCGGCACTCGCTAAGGGCGCCATGCCGCTGATGGAAGGCCGCAACGGTAGCATGCTCACCATCAGCTACATCGGCGCCGAACGCACCCTGCCCAACTACAACGTCATGGGCGTGGCCAAGGCCAGCCTGGAAGCCAACGTTCGCTACATGGCGCAGAGCCTTGGTCCACGCGGCATCCGCGTCAATGCTGTGTCTGCCGGTCCGATCAAGACGTTGGCCGCTTCGGGCATCAGCGGTTTCGACCGCATCATCGGCTTCTACGAAACGCATGCCCCGCTGCGCCGCTGTGCCAGCATCGAAGAAGTCGGCAACGCGTCCGCCTTCCTGTGCAGCGACTTGGCCAGCGGCATTACCGGCGAAGTCACCTACGTAGACGGCGGCTTCAACATCACTGCTGCCGGCAACATCTAAGCGCACCGCGCCCCCAGCCTGGTCTGTTATCGGATGTCCGTCGAACTCGCACGCGATTTTCTTTTTACAGACCAGGATTTCCAACGCATCCGCAAGCTCATCTACGATTACGCCGGTATTGCACTGAGCGATGCCAAGCGCGATCTGGTCTATAGCCGCCTCGCGCGGCGACTCCGCATCAACGGCTTCAATGTTTTTAGTCACTATCTGGAATTTCTGCATGGCAACGATGCCGAGTGGGAAGCCTTCGTCAATTCGCTGACAACCAATCTGACTTCTTTTTTCCGGGAACAGCATCACTTTCCCATCCTGGCTGATCACATCAAGAAAGTCTCCCAGCGCCAACCGATTCAACTCTGGTGCTCGGCGGCATCCACGGGTGAAGAAGCTTATTCCATGGCCATGACGATGGTGGATTTGTTCGGCAATTTCCGCCCACCCGTGCAAATCCTGGCGACGGACATCGATACCCAAGTACTGAAAAAAGCCGAAAGCGGGATCTACAGCCGGGACAAACTCGACAAGCTTCCGGCAGAAACGCTGGATAAGTTTTTCGTCAAGGATGAGGTAGACGGCGAAAACGTGCTGCGGGTGCGCCGCGAATTGCGCAGCATGGTCACGTTCAGGCGGCAAAACTTACTTGACCACATCTGGGATGCAAGAGGGCCTTTCGAAGCGATCTTCTGCCGCAATGTCATGATCTACTTCGACAAGCCGACGCAATACAAGATACTCAAGAAATTCGTCCCGACGTTGCGCCAGGATGCATTACTTTTCGCCGGGCACTCGGAGAGTTTTTACCATGCGTCGGACTTGTTTCGGCTGCAAGGAAAAACAGTCTATGAACTGTCCGAGCAAGCCAAGGCAATTGCCCAGAGCTAGTTCCTAGCAGAAATTCGGCAATCAGCGCCCTTCATCGCCGATCCTGGCTTCCTCGCGCGGCGCCACTCCCAATGTATCCAACAGCTTGCCCATGTCGGCCATCAAGCGATAACGCGCAAAGCGCTCGGTATACAAGCCGTTCACGTAGTCGCTGCGAGCGCTGTAGAGTTCGTTCTCGGCATCCAGCAGGTCCACCAGGGTACGCTGCCCTACGCTGAACTGTTTGATGTAGGCATCTCGCGTCATCGTTGAGGCATCGACGCGATCCTTCAGAAGAGGAATACGTCCCTTCGCGGTTTCCAACGCACTCCAAGACATGCGCGTATCTTCTTCGATCTGACGCTTGGTACGTTCCACCGCGGCCTGCGAAGCCTGGCTCAAATACTCGGTTTCTCGGACCCTGGCACTGTCCACGCCGCCGTGAAAGAGGTTGTATTGCATGCGCAGCATGGCGTAGGCGTCGTTGTCGCGGTATTCCACACCGGCAAGATTGCGGTTGCGGCTGGTTTCCAGGTCCAGGTTCAGGCGCGGTTTGAAAGGTGCGTCCGCTCCGCGCTGCTGCGCCAATGCAGCGTCGTATTCGGCAATGGCCGAGCGCAAGGCCGGATGATTGGCATATGCGGTATCGATGGTGTTGTCCAGCGTGGGCGGGCAAAGCTCGCATGGGACATCCTCGGGCTTTACCAGCCCGTCCGGCATTTTGCCTACAACACGCTGATAGTTGATCTCCGCCTCGCGCAGATTGGCTTGGGCGGACGATAGATTGGACTGCGCCAGCGAGAGGCGGGATTCGGCCTGCTCCAGGTCGGCCTTGCGACCGATACCCGTATCGGCACGCAATTTGATCTGCTGATAGGTTTTCTCGTGGGCAGTCAGGTTTTCCTGGGTCAGCGCCAACAGTTCCTGTCGACGCAATACTTCAAGATAGACCTCGACGGCACGGAGGCCGATTTGTTCCGAGGTCGCATTGACCTTGTGAGCGGCAGCCTGCAACCGTGCTTCGCTGCGATCCACATCGCTTTTGACCGCATAGCCGTCGAACAGCATTTGCGACAAGGTCAGGCTGGATTCACGTCGCCACAAGGTCTTGTCGCCGGGTTGGGTCGAGATGTTCTCGCTACCTTCGCGGCCAATGCCGAGCGCCATATCAACCTTGGGATAGTAGCCCGCCTTTGCCTGCGTGACCTGGTGCTCTTGCGCCAGTCGTTGCTGCACGTCCACTAGCACGTCCGGGTTGCTCTTTACAGTCTGGTCGACGGCTTCTTTCAGGCTTTCCGCTCCGGCCAACTGGGCCACTGCCAACAGGCATCCGCCCCAAGCCAGCTTGGGCAGCCAGGAAGCTTTTCGTATCTTGCTCATAAAATCTCCTCAACCTCTATCGGACGCTGATTTCCACGCGGCGGTTTTTGGGCTCTTTGGTATTGTCGGGCGTCTTGACCAGCAGTTCCCGCTCGCCCCGACCCTCGATCTTGATATTCTCCGCAGGAATGCCGCGTTGAACCAGGCTATCGCGTACTTTCTGAGCGCGCCGCATTGAAAGCTTGATGTTCTGCGCATCGGTGCCGACAGTATCGGTGTGGCCGATGATCCAGATTTCCGGCACCTTGCGGTCGACGAAATCCTGATAGATCTTTTCTGCCTCTGCCTTGGATTCCGGCGTCAACTCATCCTTGCCGAGCAGGAAGTACAGGGTGAAGGAGTTCGGCGCCATCGGCATGGCCGCAAGTGCTGAGCCGAAAGTCTTTTCCAACTGCGCCTGGTCTCCGACGAAAGCCTGTTTCTGATCTCCAGCCAATGACATGGCGCTGTAATCGCCGT
Source organism: Novimethylophilus kurashikiensis (assembly GCF_003112435.1). Taxonomy (GTDB): domain Bacteria; phylum Pseudomonadota; class Gammaproteobacteria; order Burkholderiales; family Methylophilaceae; genus Novimethylophilus; species Novimethylophilus kurashikiensis. Next base: position 240,491 of record NZ_BDOQ01000002.1, on the reverse strand, counting down.
GCAGAACAACTTCCTTACCGTCGTTAAAGGTCACCGCCACCGTTCCCGCCTTGCCGCCATCTTCCGGCATCACCATGTAGACCTCACTCACCTTGGGGGGCGGAGGCGGCACAGGTTCAGCACAGAACGGCGATTTGCCCTCGGCTCGCTCTACCGGCTTGGCATCGGCGGTATAGATATTTTTCTGCTTGGGTGGCGCGAAGGAATTGACTATGCTGCTATAGCTGGCGCATCCGGAAACCGTGATCGCCAACGCCCCCAGCACCGCAATATTCAACGTTTTCATTGCGCTGCCTTTTCCTCGCTGGGATCTTCGACCTTGACGGAGAACTCGGTGCCGCGAACGGCGAGGATCGCTGCCGGAGTTTTGACCTTCAACGCTCCCGGGGTTTTCTGCGTGAGCTTGCCTGATATCACCGAGAGAACACCCTTTTTCATCGATACGTCGAAGCTGCCGTCATGGGTAGCGGGATCGTAACTGAACTTTTCCAGATCCAGAGTCGAATTGGGTCCTGCGGACAAGCGAGAATCGTCGTCGAACAGCAGTCCGACCGAGCCGTTCTTGCCTGTGACGATCTTGTCTTTCTGGAAAACTGGATTGCCCAGAGCAGGTGCCATAGTCTTGCCGTCGCGCTCGATAGTGACATCGCCCGACAAGGTTTTAATCTTTCCGATACCTTCGGCGGCAGCGCAAGTACCCGTCAGCAGTAACACTGCCATGAAAATTGCATTGATCGCATTCCGACTTTTCATTTCCGCCCCCTAGATTTTAAGGCCTCATCAGGCCTTGAATGTTATTGATGGCAGCTTGATCACCCGCTGCCCAATCAACCCTTATACAAAAGGTACATTGCAAAAACATGACAAAAGCTATTCCAGAATTGCCTTGAGATAGCTCGAGCCTTCATTCATGCAGTCGAACACGTGCAGGCCGAGTTCGTTGGCCATGTCCACGCAAACCTCGATTCCCCGGTAACTATTGCCTCGCGCATCCAGCGGCGGGGAATAGCTCGCGATCCCCAATTGCCGATTTACCACCGCCAGCACGCCCCCTGCCACCCCGCTCTTGGCTGGAACACCGACGCGATAAGCCCATTGGCCGGAATAGTCGTACATGCCGCAAGTGAACATAATGGAAAGCATGTCCTTGACGCACTCAATATCGAAAACTTCCTCACCGGTCAGAGGGTTGTTGCCAAGGTTGGCCAGGGTGGCGCCCATGACGGCCAGATCGCGGCTATTCACCAGGATGGAACATTGTTTGAAATAGAGATCGAGGGCAGCATCCACATGCTCTTCGACCATGCCGAAATTGAGTAGTAGGTAAGCAATAGCACGGTTGCGATGGCCGGTCCTCGATTCCGATGCGTAGACGGACTCGTCGACAGCCAGCGTACGCCCTGCCGCCGCGCTGAATCGCGACAACAGCACCTCCAGCGCCTCGCTTCCGTAATGCTGGTAAAGCAAGGCCGAGACTGTGATGGCCCCTGCATTTACCATTGGGTTGAACGGCCGGTTGGTACCGGACTCAAGCTCGATGGAATTGAATGCATCCCCGCTCGGCTCGACCCCCACATGCCTGCCTACCTTGTCGCGCCCGTAAGCCTCCACAGCCATGCCGTAGGTCAACGGCTTGGAGATGGATTGGATGGTGAACACGCGATCGGAATCGCCCGCGTCGAAGATCCGACCGTCGGCTGTCGCGATGCAAATGCCGAAATCCTTAGGATTAGCCTTGCCCAGTTCCGGAATATAGGTAGCAACCTCACCTTCATCGCAATGAGCATACCGCGTATGCAATTCATCGACGATTTCCTGCAAGCGATGCTTTGCCATCTAGGCCGCCCCCTTTATTGATCAACGTTATTGATGATCCATCTAGCAAGAGGCATGCCTTCAGGTAGGAATAATCCTAATCACCTGATATGAAAAGCAAAGAAGACCTTGCACGAGACCTAGGAATTTCCTTAATTAGCACATCATGATTCACCAAGGTGCATCAGCGATTATTAATGCGCCAAGGTGATGCATCGCATTCACTGCGTAAGGATTGATTGACAAATTTCTGCGGTTACTTGCACATTAAAAAAAGCTTAACCACAAAAACCATCATGTTTAGCCTTCTTCTTTCACTTAGCGCCCTCATGCCGGCGTTCTGAATATTTAATGGACCGACGCCCCTTGTCTCGGTTTATTTCACTGCGTCGCGGCTGGGCTGCGCCATTGGGCTTGGTCGTCCTGATCGCGCTGCATCTCGTGGGTGCAGTGCCTTTCCAGGAAACCTTGCGCACATTCTCGTTCGACCTCTACCAGATCCTCTCGCCCCGAGAGCGCGTTTCTGCACCTGTCGTCATCGTCGATATCGACGAATCTAGTCTGCAAAGCCTGGGGCAATGGCCGTGGCCGCGTAGCCTCATGGCCCAATTGGTGGAGCGTATCCATGCCATGGAACCTGCCGCCGTGGCCTTCGATATCATCATGCCCGAGGCCGACCGTACTTCTCCGTGCCAGAGTGCCCAATACATCCCGAATATCGATCAGAAACTTGCCAAGGCCATTTGCCGTCTGCCCAGCAACGACACGCTGCTGGCAGAAAAACTCAAGCAAAGCCGGGTAGTGCTCGGCGTCGCAGGCGTGGACGACGGCGGAAGCGATAGCGTCAATGCGCCTCCGATGCATGCAGTGGGTGAAGACCCGAAAAGACTGTTGCGGCATTTCACCCATGCGCTGACCAATCTCCCTGAGCTGGAACAAGCTGCCTCCGGCCATGCCATCCTCAGCGCAGATATCGAGCGAGGTGTCGTGCGCCGCGTGCCGCTTATCGCAGCCATCGGCGAAACCGTGCTGCCATCGCTTTCTCTCGAATCGCTACGCATTGCCAGCGGCAGCCCTAACTTCTTGGTCAAGACTCGCCAGGATCGCGTGGAGGGTGTCGGCGTCGAGGGGCTGTTCATCCCAACACAGGAGGACGGCACCCTCATGGTGCACTACAGCCATCACGATCCCGCCAGGTTTCTCTCGGCTGCATCTGTCCTCAAGGGCGAGGTCGATTCGGATGCCTTGCGACAAAAACTGGTATTGGTGGGGTTTTCTGGTTTAGGACTGGTCGATTTTCCCAGCACCGCACTGGGCGAACGTGTCCCCGGCGTGGAAATTCACGCTCAGGTTATGGAGTCGATCTTCGATCAAGATACCCTGCTGCGGCCTTATTGGTCGCTATGGGTTGAAGGTACCGCAATGATGGCGCTTGGTCTTGCCATCCTCTGGGGATTTCCGCGTATGAAAGCAACAGTGCTGGTGCCCATCGTGGCCTCGGTCATCGTTGCGCTGGCATTGACCGGTTTCATGCTGTATCGCTACCAGCATTGGCTGATCGATGTGGCCTCGCCCATGTTCCTGTTCGTCGTCATGTTCGGCGCCATGTTGGCCGATTCCTTGATCCGCGAGGAACTGCAACTCAAAGCGCTGGAGCAAGACTTGCAACGCCAGCGCGAGCAAGCCGCCAAAGTGCATGGTGAAATGGAGGCCGCCAAGCGCTTCCAGATGGGGATATTGCCGGATTACAGGGAAACCTTCACCAACGAACCCCGGCTGGACATCGCTGCACGCATGGAACCCGCCAAGATGGTAGGCGGCGACTTGTACGATTTCTTCATGCTGGACGAACACCGCGTGTTCTTCTCCGTAGGCGACGTCTGTGGCAAAGGGGTTCCGGCCAGTTTATTCATGGTCATCAGCAAGACCTTGTGCAAGAGCGTGGCACTACGCGACGACTTGCACTACATGAACCTGGGAAAACTGATGCGCCACGCCAACCAGGAAATCTCGCGAGACAACCCCGAAATGCTGTTTGTCACCGCATTCATCGGCCTACTGGACCTCAGGACCGGCGAATTGATCTACTGCAACGCCGGTCACGAACCGCCCTTGCTCCTGGCGCCAGGCTGCAGACCCCAAGAACTGGATGGGGCCGGGGGGCCGCCGATCAGCATCATGGACGACTACGACTACAAGACGCACAAATACATCCTGTCGAGCGAGGAGTTCCTTTGCATCTTCACCGATGGTGCGACAGAAGCATTCAATCCGGCACAGGAAGAGTACGGCAAGGAAAGATTAATGCAGGGGCTGGACGATATTCCGCCACAAGCCACCTCCGAAACTGTCATGAATCTTGCTTGGAACAACGTGAGTGCTTTTACGGATGGCGCCGAACCGTCGGATGACCTCACCATGATGGTCATCCGCTGGCGCAGTTCCAGGACATAAATCTGTCATAAACGATCCATACAATGGACTGTTTTTCATCATAAAACTTTTAGCATAAACATGGGGGACGCATGAACATTCAAGAAGAGCTGTTGCCGAACGGGGTTGTAAAAATCCATCTCTCCGGCCGCATGGATATCGCCGGTGTCGGCGAGATCGAAACGCGGTTTGCCGGCATGACCGCCTCGCCGCGCATGGCCATCATCGTGGATATGTCGCAGGTGCCGTTCATGTCGTCCATCGGCATCCGTGCCCTGCTAATCAACGCCAAAGCCGTGAGCAAGCGCGGCGGCAAGCTGGTGCTGCTTAGCCCGGAGGCCAATGTCGAGAAAGTATTGGTGACTTCCGGTATCGATCAGATTATCCCGATCTGCCACAGCCAGGAAGAAGCTGTCGGCAAAGTCACCGCTTGAACATTAGTTGCCAACCAATCACCGGAGAAACGGATTGATTGCTACGCATCGGCTGGTCATTTCAAATCAGTTATCAGCGCTGCGGGAGATGAGCGAGTGGCTGGCTGAATCCGCCCGTCAACTGGGCGCGTCGGAGGATCAGGTGTTCAATTTCGACCTCTGCGCAAACGAAGCTGTGACCAATACGATCAGCTACGCCTACCCTGAATCGGGGCTGCACGAGATTGCACTGGAATTGAGCGGACAGCCCGATCATTTGACATTGACCATCGAGGACGATGGTATCGCCTACAACCCCCTGGAAAAGCCGGAACATACGCAACCGGCCAATCTGGGTGAAGCTGAAATCGGCGGGTTGGGCATCGACCTCATCCGCCAATTCATGTCTGAATGTCGCTATTCAAGATTGCAGGACAAGAACCGGTTGACGTTGATCTTGCACTCGTCCTGAACCGCAATAGCGACAAGGCTGAAATCTCTTCATCCCTGCACTGGCCTGCGCAAAATTGTGCGCAAGTTATTTTTCAACGCCTCATCAGCCGCTTAACTCGGTTATCCACAGATTCATCCACGATTTTTGTGGATGAATATGCCATACACAGGCTCGGTGCGGACTTCGCACCATTCAAACATCAATAAGTGACTGAGCCTATTGAAGTATTCCCCTGGCTTCAGTTAGTATCCAGAAAGTTTCTGCCGTCCGCATTTCAGAATACCAAGCACTCCGGTCGCCCTCGGGCGATCTTTTCCAGAGAGGAATGGAGATGGTCTTTGAACGGAATGATGTGGGATTTAACGACAGCCTACTGTGGATCGGCGCTGTCGGCGGGTTTCTACTGCTGGGGTGGGATTACGACGATATCTTGCAAAGCCTGCATCCGCTCATCGAGGCGCTGCTGATCTGGGGTGCCGGCGCATTCCTGTTCCAGGCCCTGGTCACCACCCTGCTCGCTCCCATTCTCTGCTACCAGGCACGACGACTTCCCAAGGGACTATCGAAAACCTTCAGCGCCGCAGTGCTCATCGTCGGACTCATTTTCTCCCTCTTAATCGAACGCATCGCTTTCAATTTTTTCCGCTGGGACATGCTGAATTCGCTCGATGGCATCCTGCTCCTATGTAGCGTTCCCATCCTGATCATCATTGCCTATACCGAGTGCGAAGCCCGAGCCCAAGCAGAGTAAGGCCCGGGCATCCCCGTTACTTCGCCGTAAATTCCGTATTCGAGATGTGACAACTCTGGCAATCGTCCGGCGTCGCGTTGGGGCGATAGCGACCGCTGAAATGATTGTAGATGCGCAACGGCACCCAGGCCTTGTCGAAATGGCAGACGTTGCAATCGCGCGTGGTGAGGAAATGGTTGAGCGGCTTGGATTCCGCGTTGGGGTTATTGGGCGCGTGGCAAGAAGAGCATTTCTGCTCCGGCGGCGCGTCCTGGTGGATTTCCTCGGGCGTGGGCTGGATCAGGATTTTCTCCGGCACATCCACGGCTTCTACATCCACCTTTTTCTTGGGCTTGCCCGCTTCGTCGGCCAAGACGGGCAAGGCCATCATCAGAACGACCAGCAACAGCAGCTTCAGGATTTTCATGGCGACTCCTTTCAGGATTTACCGGTACTCATCAAACGCTTGGCCTCCTCAATGCTACCCTGGGCTTCTTTGGTGCGCTCGGCGTCCAGACCGGGCACCTTGAGCAGCGCTTCCCAATTTGCTATCGCCGTTGAGTAATCCTTGCGGTTGAAAGCGATCGTGGCCTTCAGCATCAGCGCCTTGACGTGCTTGGGATCGAGCGCCAGGGCCTTGTCCACCAGACCTTCGGATTGCTTGTCGAACTGGCCGTTGTTGCTCATCGCCAGGGCATCGGCATAATCCGCCAGCAAGTGCGGGTCGCTGGGCAACATGGTGGTGGCTTTTTCGAATGCGGGCAAGGATTCCTTGTAGCGCCTGATTTCCACATAGGTCCGAGCCAGCAAGGCCCAGCCATCCGCATTATTGGGATTCGCCTTCAGCTTCTCAGCCAGCTTGTCCGCCAACTGGCCGAGATCCATATTCATGGTGCTTGCGCCAGGATGTCCGGGCGGCATGGCTGCAGGGTTCATCGCTGACGGCATTGCAGGTTGCGTTACCGCAGTGGGGGTTCCCAGCTTTTGATAAGCCAGCACAGCCGCCAGCGGCAGGCCGAGAACCAACCCGGCAATCAGCAAGGGCCTACGGCCCATGCCGGGTTTAAGAATAGGCAACAGGATAAACCCGAGCGCCAACACCGACATCAACCCCACCAGCAACCAGAAAATCATGCTTCTTCCCCTTCTTCATCGTTATCATCAACCAGGATTTGATTGCGCCGGCGCAAGGCCAGCCACAGGCCTGCCAATCCACCCACCAGCAGCACCGACGGCCCGACCCAGAGCAGCATGGTCTGCGCCTTGACCGGCGGACGATAGCGCACGAAATCGCCATAGCGCGCCACCAGATACTCGGTAATCTCCTTGTCGCTCATGCCTTTGGCGATCAATTCCCGGATTTCGCGCCGCAGGTCTTCCGCAAGCGGCGCGGTGGAATCGGCCAGCGTCTGGTTCTGGCATACCAGGCAGCGCAATTCGGTTGAAAGCGCCTTGAGCCGTGCCTCGACGGCAGGATCGTCGCCCAAGGGTTGCGCCTGCGCCCAAGCCAGCAACGGAAGCATCAGCCAGATTCCCCATAGTTTTTTCATCATTGCAGCCCCTTGATCAGCGGCAGGATCTTGGTGTGCAGCGCCTCGTCCGTCACCGGGCCGATCTGCTTGTAGCGAATCACCCCGGCCTTGTCGATCACGTAGGTTTCCGGTACTCCGTACACGCCGTAGTCGATGCCCACGCGACCATCGGCGTCCACGGCGACCGTTTTGTAAGGGTTGCCCGCTTGCGTCAGAACACCCGATGCTTCGGCATCCGTATCCTTGTAATCCAGCCCGACCAGCGTGATTTCGCCGCGCTGGGCCATGGCCATCAGCACCGGATGCTCCTCGCGGCAGGCGCCGCACCACGACGCCCATACGTTCAGCAGCCAGACCTGGCCGCGCATGTCTTCCGGCGAGAAAGTCTGGCCTGCGGCGTTGAGTACCGGCAGGCGGAAAGCGGGCGCGGGCTTGTCGATCAACGGCGACGGCACTTCCCGGGGATCGAGCTTTAACCCCGCCGCGAAAAAGCCGACCAGCACCAGGAAAATCGCCAGCGGAAGCAGGTATTTGAAAGCGGGCTTCATGCGTTGTCTCCTTGTTGCGTCTTGTTGCGGCGGCGATAGCGCGGGTCCAGCATGGCAAGCAGCCCGCCGCCTGCCATCATCAGCGCCCCCACCCAAATCCACTGCACGAAAGGCTTGATGTAGATGCGCACCGCCCAAGCCTGCTCGCTCACCGGCTCGCCGAGCGAAACGTAAAGGTCGTTCACCAGGCCCGCACTGATCGCAGCCTCCGTCATCGGCATGCTCTGCACCGTATACATTCGTTTTTCCGGTTCCAGCACGGCCACTTCGCGTCCATTGCGCGTCGCGGTGAAATGTCCGACTGCCGCCATGTAGTTGGGTCCGGGCTGGTCCTGGATGCCGTCGAAATGGAAGCTGTAGCTACCCACGGTGGCATTATCGCCAGGGCTCATGCGCATGTCCTGCTCGACCTCATAGCCTTTCACCATGGTGACGCCGATGATGAACACGGCGACTCCAAGGTGCGCCACTATCATGCCCTGGTAAGCGCGCGGCAGATGGATCAAGGCGGCGATCATCCCGCCCTCTCGCTTTTGCAGACGATCGCGCAGGCTGACCACGGCCGTCGTGATAATCCACATCGCCATAAGCAATCCCAGCGCGATCATGGGCGTCCACTTACCCATGACGAAAGGCAGCAGCAAGGCCACAACCACGCTCACGCCGAAAGCCCATTTCAGGCGCGTCATCAAATCCGGCAATGCGGCGTTTTTCCAACGCGCGAAAATCGCCAGCCCCATGAGGAAAATCGCCGGCATCATCACGGGGACAAATACCGTGTCGAAATACGGCGGCCCGACAGAAATCTTGCCCAGGCCCAAGGCATCGAGGAACAGCGGATACAACGTGCCCAGCATGACCACACCTGCGGCCACCACCATGATGACGTTGTTGGTGAGCAGCATGGATTCGCGCGACACCATGCCGAATTTACCGCCGAGGCCGACCTTGGGCGCGCGCAGGGCGAACAGCGTCAACGCGCCGCCGATGACCAGGGCGAGAAACCCCAGGATGAACAGCCCGCGGCGCGGATCGGTGGCAAAGGCATGTACCGAGGTCAGCACGCCGGAACGCACAAGGAAAGTGCCCAACAGCGACAGCGAGAATGCGAAGATCGCCAGCAGCACCGTCCACAGCTTAAAGGCATCGCGCTTTTCCGTGACCGCAAGCGAGTGGATCAGCGCCGTGCCGACCAGCCACGGCATGAAGGAAGCGTTTTCCACCGCATCCCAGAACCACCAGCCGCCCCAGCCCAGTTCGTAATAGGCCCACTTGCTGCCGAAGGCGATGCCGACGGTCAGGAACATCCACGCCACCGTGGTCCAGGTGCGCGTCCAGCGCGCCCATTCCGGGCTCAGCTCACCACCCAGCAAGGCGGCGATAGCGAAGCCGAACGCCACCGAGAAGCCCACGTAGCCCATGTAGAGCACCGGTGGATGAAAGACCATGCCCGGATCCTGCAGCAGCGGGTTGAGGTCGCGCCCATCCATCGCCGCAGGAATGAGGCGCTCGAACGGATTGGAGGAAAGCAGGATGAACAGCAGGAAGCCGATGCTGATCAGCCCCATGGTACCCAGCAGCCGCGCCTTGAACACCGGCGGCAGATGGCGGCTGAATACCGTCACAGCCACCGTCCACAAGGCCAGCGTCGTCGCCCATAGCAACATGGAGCCTTCATGCCCGCCCCAAAGCGCCGCCAGGCGATATTGCACCGGCAAGGCCGAGTTGGAGTTGGATGCGACGTACAGGACCGAAAAATCGTTGCTGTAGAACGCGTAGGCCAGACTCAGAAAGCCGATTCCGATAAAGAAAAACTGGCCGCGTGCGGCAGAAACGCCGGCTGTCATCCACAGCTCATTGCCACGTGCCGCGCCGACCAAAGAAAAGCCTGCCTGGGTCGTCGCCAGCAGCAGGGCAAGAATAAGGGCAAAGTGTCCGAGTTCCGGGATCATCGTGCTTGTTCCGTGGTTGTTACCAGCGATTTGCCGGTTTTTTCGTTCAATGCGCCAGCCTTTTTCAGTGCCTCGGCGGCTTCAGGCGGCATGTAGTTTTCGTCGTGCTTAGCCAGCACCTGGTCTGCATGGAACAGGCCGTCCGATTCCAGCTTGCCCTGTGCTACCACGCCTTTTCCTTCTTTGAACAGGTCGGGCAGGATGCCGGAGTACACCACCTCGATGCGCTTGGCGGTGTCGGTCACCATAAAGTGCGCATCCAGGCTGTTATTGGCGCGCTTGAGACTGCCCTGTTCCACCAGGCCACCGATGCGGAAGCTGGTGCCCTTGGGTGCCTCGCCGTTTGCGACCTGGCTGGGTGTGTAAAAAAACACCAGGTTGCTGCGAAACGCGTTAAGAACCAGCGTCGCTGCAATGGCGACGGCGGCAATCCCGGCGGCGATAAAGGCAAAGCGTTTATGCCGCGCCTTCATGCTTCGTCCCCCGCCCGCTCAATACGCCGACGACGACTATGCAGCATCCACAACTCCCCTGCCAGGCAAAGCGCGGTGAGCCCGTAGGACACCCACACGTAGAAGCCATAGCCTCCCATAGCGAAAAATTCGCCGGTACTGTTCCAATGCATCATTCCGCTTCTCTCATTTCATTCATCCAGCTCGCTTCCCGTTCCCGCTCGGCGATGATGCAGCGCACCCGCAACATGGCTGCACCGATGCTGTAGGCCCAGCATGCCAGCGCCAGGATCAGCATGCCCCACAGCATCACGGCCGCCATGGCCGGTGCCTTGGTCAGGCTGATCGATGCGCCTTGGTGCAGGGTGTTCCACCATTTCACCGAAAAATAAATAATGGGCACGTTGATGGCGCCCACCAGCGCAAACACCGCAAAGGCCTTGTCCGCGCGACGTGGCTCATCCACGGCCGAATGCAGCGCCATCGCGCCGAGGTACAGGAACAACAGGATGAGTTCAGAAGTGAGCCGTGCGTCCCATACCCACCAGGCGCCCCACATCGGCTTGCCCCACAGGGCGCCGGTGACCAGCGCGACCAAGGTAAACATGGCGCCGGTGGGCGCGAGGGCCTGCGCCATCATGAACGATAGCCGCGCGTTCAACGCCAATCCGACGGCGCCCCAGCAAGCCATGACGAGATAGATGAACATCGACATCCAAGCCGCGGGCACGTGGATGAAGATGATGCGGTAGGCCTCGCCCTGCTGGAAATCGGTCGGGGCGACGAAGAAAGCGATGAACAGGCCGATGAGACCGAGCCCCATCGCTATCGCCAGAAACAAAGGCGCGAGCGTGCCGGCCAAGGGATAGAACGCCTGCGGCGAGGCGTAGCGGTACCAATGGATCGTAGAAAACCCCATATCACTCCAAACTCACGCGTAACGCCGCAGCTGCGGCGAATGGTGCAAACACTACGCCCAGCACCAGCAAGGCGCCGAGCAAAGACAAGCCGCCCCACGGGCTCATGCCGTGGGCACAGGCGGAAACCGCGCCGGCACCGAAAATCAGCACCGGGATATACAAGGGCAACACCAACACGGCCAACAACACGCCTCCACCACGCACGCCCAGCGTCAGTGCGGCGCCGATGGCACCGATCAGGCTCAACAAGGGCGTGCCCAGCAGTAGGGATAAGGTGAGGACCGCAAGTGCATCTCCAGCCAGATCGAATTGCAGGCCGAGCAGCGGCGCCAGCAACACCAGCGGCAAGCCGCTCGTCAGCCAGTGCGCGAGGGTTTTGACGGCAACGGTGAGCGTGAGCGGCACTGGCATCAACACGAGTTGCTCCAGCGAACCGTCGGCATGATCGGCCGCAAACAGGCGGTTCAGCGATAGCATGGCCGAGAGCAAGGCCGCCACCCAAAGCACGCCCGGGCCGACTGCCCGTAGCAATGCTGGCTCCGAGCCTACACCGAGCGGAAACAGGCTCGTGGCGATGATGAAAAAAAACAGCGCAGCCACCGCGTCCGACTTGCGCCGCACGACCAATTGCAGATCGCGCCAAAGCAGGCATCGCAGCATCGCATTCATCGTCCGGCCTCGATGCTGAGGATGTGCAGGCGCTGCTCGGCGACACGCGGGGTCTGGTGCGTGGTCAAGATCACCAAGCCGCCTTCGGCAAGATGAGCTTCGAGCTGCATTTCCAGCCATTGCGTGGCGTGAACATCCAAGGCAGTAAACGGCTCATCGAGGATCCATAAGGGACGCTTGTCCAGGCACAACCTCGCCAAGGCAAGACGGCGTCGCTGGCCTTGCGAAAGCACGCGGGCCGGAAGATGAAGCCGCCCATTCAATCCAACCGTTTCCAATGCGGCTCGCACGACCTTGGCATCCGGCTGCAAACCCGCGAGTCGACACGACACCGTCAGATTTTCACGCACGCTGAGATCGTCCTTGACGGCCGGTGCATGACCCAGATAAAGCATTTCCGTCAGGTAATCCTCGCGAGCCGACGAAATGGATTGCTCGCGCCAGCAGATAGCGCCATCGTCAAGAGAAGACAGTCCGGCCAGCATGCGCAGCAGACTGGTCTTGCCGCTGCCGTTGGCGCCTTGGATATGCAGCAGCTGACCTGGATTCAAGGTAAACGCCAGGTCGCGGAACAACCAGCGGCCTCCGCGCTGACAGGCAAGACTTTCGACGTTCAGCATGCTTATCGGAAATCCCAGCGGTAGCCGGCGAACAGGGTCTCGCGCCAGGTGGTGGTCTTGGTCACGGCAACGGGATCGTCGGTGTAGGTGCGGTCGATGTTCAATTCGGCTTCGAAAGACCAGTTGTCGCGCATACGGTAATTGAGGCGGATGCCCGGATTGATTTTCCAGGTTTTTTGCCCGGCATCGCGTTTTTCCTGATAGTAGCGCAGCGCACCGTCGATACGCCATTTTTCCTGCAACATCATGGAGTTGACCAGGGCAAGATTTTGCGCGTTGTACTGCGGGTCTTGCACGAAGCTCGCCATGACCATGGCAGTGTTGTTCTTGAACAAGGCGTCTGTGCCCACAGCCTGTAAGGTGAGCGTGTAGTTGTCGCTGATACCAGGCTGCGCCTCGATACTGCCAGCGCCGTCAGTCGGCCCGATACGCACAGCGCGGATATCGCCCCCAATTTGCCACTGGCTGTTCAACTGTTTGGTGACGCCGAACATTGCCATGTCGCTTTCCGGTACCAGCCCCTTGACGTAGGAATAGATATCGCCCGAGCTCAGCATCTGGCGCAAATCCTGTACCGAACGTGCCCCCGTCAATCCTTGGATCGCTGTTTCAGCGTACAGAATAGGCGACTTGCGATGATCGAACAGCACGTTGAAGTTATACCCACCTTCTGCTGTCCAGTTACCCTGCAGCATGGCCATGTTGACATCGTCGTAAATGGTGTCGTAATCCATGAGTCCGAACCACGACGTCGTGCCGTTGAAGTAACGCAGCTCCGTTCCCACCGCACGGCGTTCTACCAACCCGTCGGCCACTTGCTGGATACCGTACACCGTTCCGCTCCATTTTTCCGCCAGCGGCCCGAACTCGACCCCGACGCCGTAAAAATGCCGTTTGGTCTGCACAAAACTGTGACTGCCGTTGTCCGGTTCGCCGGCGACGGCCGTAATGCGCCACTGCGGATTGAGGCCGTAGCGTGCAAAAATCCCGTCGAAACGCCCCAACACGCCCTGCGAAGTGCCCGACTGACGGCCGATGCGGAACATGTAATCGTCGGCCTTGTTCTGATGCTCCACGTAGGCGGCCGACAAGGTGTTGCGATCCATGCGTCCTGGCAGCGCGTTATGGACTTCGGTGTCACGAAACACGATCTTGGTGTCGTACTGGTTGTGACGGAAACGGCCGGTTGCGTCCGTATTGGTAATGAGCGTCGATTGGTCGATGCTGCGTGTATCGGTCGTTTCCCCTGCCCCGTTAACCATATGGCTTTGCGTCTTGCCTGCGTAGTAATACTGAGAAACGCTGCCGGTGAAAGTATTCTGATGAATCTCTCGTACCGGCTTCTTGGTCTTGGCGGAGACTTGCTTCGCAGCCTTGGGCACCGCGAGGGAGGCTTCCAGCGCAGTCAACCGCTGCTTGACCCGATCGCTGCTCTCCCCGCTGGGGTAAAGCTTGAGATACAACTGGTATTCGGCCTTGGCCTTGTCGTACTCCCCGGCCTGTTCGCGCGCTACACCGACCAGTTCCTGTGCGTCTCGCGAGTAGTCGTTGGGCGGCAGATTGAGCAATCGGTTGAATAGTTGCACGGCGCCCAAGGCATCGCCCTTGGACAATGCTGTACGGCCTGCCATGAACAAATCGGCTGGCGGTAGTTCCGGCTCGGCTTTCGCAGTGGGAAGGAGAGCTTCCCCAACGGTTGGTTGGGCCAGCATCTGTTCTACAGGTGTTGCGGGAACAGCATTCGCAACCGCGGGGCCCTTTTCTATGGGTTTCGATTCTACCGTTTTGGAATCTAGTGGTTTGGATTCAGGAATAGCAGGTTGCGCTGGGTTGGATTCCGTCTTTTGAACCGATGCAGTCGGCTTCGCTTCTGCCTTGGCCTGTGCGGCTTTAGGCAAAGGCACCGTGACGATCAGGCTATGACCGTCGCTGCCCGGTCGCACCTGGGCGTCGATTTCCTGCTCGAACTTGATGAGCACGTTATAGCCGGTATACACGTCTCGATGATTAGCTACGCAATAGGCCGGGCTCAACATCGAACGGCGGATGGACTCGGGGAACGCTATCGTCACCTTGGGATATTCGTCGGACTTGGGTAGCCACTTGGTTTCCTGCGCCAGGATTTCTTCCGCAGCGCAAGGATCTGCCAATTCGATGAAAACATGCAGCGCCTTGCTCTTGCCCTCAGGAAACCGACGTACGTAGCGTATGGGTGTAGTAAAGCTGACGCGCATCTCGCCGTTGTTGCCGACGGTATCGATGGTCGGCTCCTCGAGAAACGCATCCTGCGCCAAGGCTTGTGCAGAAACGCATGCCGTCAGCGCCAGCCCGGCCCGAACTACAGGGCTAGGACCGTTCAAGACTGAACGCAACAAATCGAAAATCAGCATAGGGGGCGCGAGTAATTATGAAGCTGCAATGTTAAAAGCCATATTTAATTTAAGTATATAGTAATTTTATTAAATTACTTTACATAAACCCTACAACTAGCTGATTAAAATCCTGTATCTGTCGATCTGTGATGGCCGGTTCGACTGGTTTTGATCGTGGTGAAGGTGTTATTTGTGTAGATGTGGCATGCACCAGAGCAATCCTTAAGCTCAGCCACGGTATAAAGCACAGTCGTCGGTGAGGACGTTTTGATATGAGATCCCGCCTTGAACTGCTGTGCATGGCACCAGGCGCAAGCCGGCTTGTAGGCAGCGTTGCCACGATGAGGTGCCCCGGTGATGGTTTCGCTGTTATTGATGTGGCACAACAGGCAATCGCTGTACACCGTCATGTTGGGCCCGGTATGGGTCTTGTAGGACGTTGTCAGGTGCACATAGGCCTTGATGGGTTTCCACACTGTCGTGGTATGGCAGCGCTCGCAGGGTTGTGTCGTAATGAAGTGCGTTGCCGGTTTAACGGTTGCAAATCCGGTCTTGTGGCAATTGGAGCACCCTGACGTGATGCCGGAGTGCGCAAATGTTGGGGGTAGCCAGGCCGTAGTTCGATGGCAGGCATCGCAGTTGTAGGGACTGGGGCTGATGCTGGCATGCATGGCATCCGGACCGGTCGCTGCAGTCCCATTATGACAATCCTTACAGGTTTTACCCGTAATCTGGGCAGTTGTATGAGCAAAACTGGTGGGCAACCAAGCCATGGTGGTATGGCAAACCGCACACTCGCTCGTCGTGACGATGTGATTTGCCTTGGCAGGCGTGAATCCGTTGCCACTGTAGTTGTGGCACAGCAAGCAGCTACCGACACCGGTGTGGTTCATCGTAGCGGGCGTCCAGGCCGTACCGATGGTATGGCAACTGCCGCAGGTGTTACTGGTCATCGGCGAGTACAAGTGCGCCTTGGCACCAGAGGTCGGGCGCCCCGTCGCATTTATGCCGTTGTGACAAGTCGTGCAATTGCTGGCGCTGGTGACGTTGGTGTGGGCAAACGATGTGGGCAGCCAGGCCATCGTCTTATGGCAGCTAGAGCATTCGCCATATCCCGTCGTTGCAATATGTCCCACCTTGGCCGGCGTAAAGCCGTTTCCGTTGAAGTTATGGCATGAGGAACATGCCGTAAGTCCGGCATGGTTCATGGTAGCCGGCGTCCACACCGTACCGATGCTATGACAGCTGCCGCAGGTGACATTGGTCATCGGCGCCACCGTGTGTGCCTTGAGGCCGGTCGGCGTACCGGTAGCAGACGTGCCGTTGTGGCAAGTCGCGCAATTGGTCGCCGAGGTGATGCCGGCATGGGCAAAAGTGGAAGGCGTCCAGAGCGTGGTGTTATGGCAGCTGGAACATTGCGTGTAGCCCATGGTGGGGATATGCGTACTCTTGGTCGGGGTCCAGGCGTTACCCACCGGCGTTGTATGGCAACTTGCGCACAGCGTTGCGCCGGTGTGGTTCATGGTCGCCGGCTTCCAGGCCGTGCCGATGGTATGGCAATTGGCGCAGGTATTGGCGGTCATGGGCGCAGTAGCATGCGTAGTGGGACGACCTGTGGCAGCTGTGCCGTTGTGGCAAGTAGTGCAGTTGGAAGCAGCGGTGATAGCAGTGTGGTTGAACGAGGTCGGCGTCCACGCAGCAGTCGTATGACAGCTGGAGCACTGCGTATAGCCGGTCGTCGAAATATGGTTGGCCTTGGCAGGTGTAAAGCCATTGCCGGATATTGCGTGGCAACTGGTACAACTCGTTAAACCAGCGTGATTCATGGTCGCAGGCGTCCATACCGTGCCAATGCTGTGGCAGTTGCCGCAAGTCGTGCTGGTCATGGGCGAAACCAGGTGCGCCTTGGCCCCCGTAATGGGTGCGCCAGCCTGGGGAACCGCCTTGTTCGGCGTGTTATGGCACCCGGATTGCGCGCAGTTGGTGGCCGAAGTCACCGTATCGTGACGGAAAGTCGCTCCCAGCCAGCTGGTGGTGGTATGACAGGACGAACATTCCGTCGTGGTAGCCAAGTGCACGAATCCCCCGGTGGAAATCACCGTCCAAGCATTGCCGGTCTTGGAATGACAGCTGGAGCAACTCACTGCCCCGGTATGATTCATGCGTGTTCCCGGCCCCCAGGCGCCGCCGATGGTATGGCAGTTGGCACATGTCGTACTGATCATGGGGGCAACCAAGTGTGCATTGACGCCGGTGTTAGGCACACCTGCACGCGGCGTGGCGTGGTTTGCAGTGTCGTGACAGCCGGACTGGGTGCAGTTAGTAGCCGACGTGACGCCGTTAGTGGCATGGTTGAAGGTCGCCGGCAACCAGGCTGAGGTAATGTGACACGACGAACACTGTGATGATGTACTGAGGTGACTGGTCTTGGCAGGCGTCCAGGCATTGCCGGTATAGGTATGGCAAGTCGTACAGGCCGTGGCCCCGCTGTGATTCATGGTCGCGGGAATCCACGCCGTGCCAATGGTATGGCAGCTGCCGCAGGTACTGTTGGTCATCGGCGTCACTGTGTGTGCATTGACGCCGCTGGTGGGACGTCCGGTTGCGCTGGTGCCGTTATGGCAGGTCGTGCAGTTGCTGGCGGAAGTAACGCTGCTATGGCTGAACGCGGTCGGCGTCCAGGCCGTGGTGGTATGGCAGCTAGAGCACTGCGAATAGCCGGTCGTCGAGATGTGGTTGGCCTTGGGCGGCGTAAAGCCGTTGCCGGTCGCGCTGATGATGTGGCAACTGGTGCAGCTCGTCGCCGAAGTATGGTTCATGGTGGCCGGCGTCCAGGTCGACCCGATGGAATGGCAGCTCGCGCAGGTAGCGCTGGTCATAGGCGCCACCAAGTGGGCCTTGGCGCCAGTGATGGGGCGACCAGCCTTGGGTACGGCCGCACCCGGCATGTCGTGACAGCCAGATTGGGTACAGTTGGTCGCGGAAGTGAAACCGTTATGGGTGAAGCTCGCAGGCTTCCAGGCGCTGGTCCGGTGACAGTTGGAACATTGCGAGGTGGTCGTAATGTGCGTCGTGGCGGGCGTGGTGGTCCAGGTATTGCCAGCATAACTGTGGCATGTGGAACAGCTTGTTGCGCCCGTGTGGTTCATTACCCACGGCGTCCACGACGAACCGATGCTGTGGCAATTCGCGCAAGTATTTGCCGTCATGGGCGCCGTCGTATGGTTTGCGGGCCGACCGGCTTGCGGTGCTGTGCGCCCTGCCGTGCTGTGACATCCGGATTGCGCACAATTAGTTACTGCCGTGACATTGTTGTGGCTGAAGTTGGCCGGTGTCCAGGCCGTTGTCGCGTGACAGGACGAACATTGGGTAGTGGTACTGATGTGACCTGCCTTAACTGGCGTCCAGTTGTTACCGGTGTAAGCGTGACATGCAGTACACGTCGAGGTATTACCGGCCGCATGGTTCATCGGCGTCGGGATCCATGCCGTTCCGATGGTGTGGCAACTGGCACAGGTGTTGATGGTCATGGGGGCCACGGTATGTGCCTTGGCGCCCGTGGTCGGCCGCCCCGTCGCACTGGTGCCGTTGTGGCAAGTGGTGCAATTGGTCGCCGAGGTCACGCCGCTATGGGAGAAGCTCGTCGGCTTCCAGGCGGAGGTCAGGTGGCAGCTCGAGCACTGCGTATAGCCGCTGGTAGAGATGTGGTTGGATTTAGGTGTGGTCCAGACGTTACCCGTGGCACTGATCACGTGACAGCTGGCGCAGCTGGTCGCGCCGGCATGGCTCATGGTTGCCGGGGACCAGGCAACACCTACGGTATGGCAGCTGCCGCAGGTGCTGCTGGTCATGGGCGCGGTGATATGCGCCTTGGCCCCGGTCGTCGGGCGGCCGGTTGCGCTGGTGCCATTGTGGCAAGCGGTGCAATTGGTTGCTGCCGTCACGCCGCTATGGGCAAAGCTGGTGGGTTTCCAGGCAGTGGTCGCATGGCAATCCGAGCATTGGGCATGCCCTGCGGTAGAGATATGGTTGGACTTGCCCGGCGTAAAGCCGTTGCCGGTCGCACTAATGGCGTGGCAACTGGTGCAACTGGTCAAGCCGGTGTGATCCATGGTCGCCGGCGTCCAGGTGGTGCCGATGGTATGGCAGCTGCCGCAGGAAGTGCTGGTCATAGGCGCCAGCAAGTGCGCCTTGGCCCCGGTGGTTGGGCGACCAGCCCCGGGTGTGGCCTTGTTCGGCGTATCGTGGCAGCCGGCTTGGGTACAAGTGGTGGCGGATGTCACGCCGTCGTGCTTGAAGCTCGCAGGCTTCCATGCACTGGTGGTATGGCAGTTAGAACACGGCGAAGAAGTCGTGAGGTGCGTGGTGGCTGGGGTGATCGTCCACGTATTCCCGCTGTTGGAGTGGCATCCGGCGCAATTGGTCGCGCCGGTGTGGTTCATCTTGGCACCCGTCCACGTTCCGCCGATGGTGTGGCAGTTGGCACAGGTGGCATTCGTCATTGGCGCCACAGTGTGTGCCTTGGCCCCGCTGGTCGGGACACCGGCACGCGGCGTGGTGGCATTCGGTGTGTTGTGGCAACCGGATTGGGTACAGTTGGTCGCTGCCGTCACGCCCGCAATCGTATGGCTGAAATTCACCGGTAACCAGGCTGCAGTGGTGTGGCAGGACAAGCACTGGGCCGTCGTGGAAATGTGCGTGAGTTTAGCCGGTGTCCAGCTGTTGCCCGAGTAGGTATGGCAGGTAGTACAGGTGGTGATGCCGGTATGGTTCATCGTAGCCGGAATCCAGGACGTACCGATGCTGTGGCAGTTGCCGCAAGTCACGTTCGTCATGGGCGCGACAGTATGGGCCTTAGCGCCGGAGGTAGGACGGCCAGCAGCATTAGTGCCGTTATGACATGAAACCGTACAGTTGGTAGCCGTAGTGATGCCTTGATGGCGGAACGTAGACGGGCTCCACGTCACTGTGCTGTGACAATCCGAGCATTGCGCATGACCTGCCGTTGAAATGTGCGCCGTCTTGCCGGGCGTCCAAGCGTTGCCGGTCGAGCTGATGACGTGGCAGCTCGTACAGCTGGTCGCTCCAGTGTGCGTCATGCTGGCCGGTAACCAGGCTTGGCCGAACTTGTGACAACTACCGCATAAATTGGACGTCATCGGCGCGGTCTTATGCGCGTTTGGTCCATTGGCAGGACGCCCTGTTGCGGCAGTGCCGTTATGACACGTCGTACAGTTCGTGGCACTGGTCACGCCGGTATGATTGAACTGAGTAGGCTTCCAGGCCGTTGTGGTATGGCAGCTCACGCACTGCGGATATTGCGTGGTCGGAATATGGCCTGCCGGCTTGCCAGTCGCGGCGCTGCCATTGTGGCAGTTGGTGCAGCTATCGCCCGGACTTCCGGAAATTCCGACCTTGCTGTGGTCGAACGAAGTCGGCACCCAGCCTGATGTCGTGTGACAAGTCCCGCACGCCATATTGCCCACGGGAATATGCTTGGCGGTCATGCCCGTGGCACTGCGGCCATTATGGCAATAGGCGCAGGTCTTGGTGCCTAGCTGGGCTGAGGTATGGGCAAATGAGGTCGGCGACCAACCTGCCTGGGTATGGCAGACGCTGCATTGTTCGCCGGTTTGGATATGCGTGGCCGTCTTGCCTGTAGCCGTGCTGCCATTGTGACAGCTTTGACAATTGGTATCGCCCGCACCGTGGGTGAAACTGGCAGGCAGCCAGGCAGACGTTGTTTTGTGGCACGTATCGCACTGTGCGATGGTGACAACGTGGGTCGAAGGCTTGCCGGTGGCGGTCTTGCCATGGCAATCGGAGCAGCGGCCCGTCGCGGGCGGCACTAAAGTACTGTGATCCATCCCAGCGGGCACCCAGGCAG
Organism: Novimethylophilus kurashikiensis; assembly: GCF_003112435.1. Classification (GTDB taxonomy): domain Bacteria; phylum Pseudomonadota; class Gammaproteobacteria; order Burkholderiales; family Methylophilaceae; genus Novimethylophilus; species Novimethylophilus kurashikiensis. Next base: position 219,694 of record NZ_BDOQ01000002.1, on the reverse strand, counting down.
TTGTCTTGTGGCATTCGCCGCAGTCTTTACTGGTATTGATGTGCCCTGCCGGCTTGCCGGTCTGGTTGATTCCATTGTGGCAGGTCGAGCAGCTTTGAGTCAGTCCGCGGTGGCTGAAGCTCGTCGGCAGCCAGCCCTGCGGTTGGTGGCAACTACTGCACTCTTGCGTCACCGGGATATGTGTGGCCGGTTTCATTTGGGCATTCACCACACCGGCTCGATTGTGGCAGTCTGAACAGGACGTCGGCGTGCCTTTGAATACGCCTTTGACGTGGCAGCTTTCGCATGCCACGTTGGTATGCATGCCGGTCAGTTGGAACAGGGTGAGATCGTGATTGAAAGATGCGGCAGGTCGCGTGCCTTCGGCAGCATAGGGAGATAAGGAAAACGCCAGCAGCATCGCGATTGCAGACGCAACGACTCCCAACCAGCGCATTATTTTCAAATCCTTCTCCCCTTTATTCCTAACCTGTTTTTGGCAGCACAGGCTTATCCCGCGCCATGCAGCCCCGACCATTACTGCAATACCCATGCCAGGAATGCAATGTTTATAGAATATGGGTTTATCGGAAGAGAGAATGACCTAGCTGTCTCAATAAGGAGACGCTAATTTTTATGTTTTAGCTTAACACCATGATTTAATATGGAATAGGCTGTCTCCTATCGGAGACAGCCCCGTCAGCGGCCAACTTGCGGCTTGATGTCCTTGAACGAACTGGTGGTATGGCACCGCTCGCAGCGCTTACCGAAACCGCCTTCATGGACGTCCTCGGTTTCGTGACAGCCTGCGCAAGTCGTAGGTGTCAGCACTTTGTCACCCGCCATAGGTCGCTTGTGGCAATCCGTGCATTCGGCTTTCTTGTGCGCGCCGTCGATACGGTATTTGGTTCGCCGATCGTGATCGAAATCCCAGGTTTTCCAATCGCGGGCGTTGTGACAGCTATCGCACTTCTTACCTAGCCTCAGTTCGTGCTTGTCTTCCTTCTTATGACAGGAATAACAGTCCGACTTGGCGTTCTTGAATTCCGCCGTGTCGTGGCACTTCTTGCACTCGACCTTGACGTGGCTACCGAGCAAGGGGAAGTGCGATTTGTTGTGGTCGAACCGTACATCGTCCTTCCAGCTCTTCTCGGAATGGCAATCCTCGCATTTCTTGCCTTCCTGGCCGTTGTGCTTGTCGTCCTTCTTGTGACAGGCATAGCAATCGGACGGCGTCTTGTCGCGGAATCCGGGCGAGGTATGGCATTTATCGCACTTGGTTTCCTTATGTTTGAAGCGCAGCGGATACTTGGTGTCCTTGTCGTGATCGAAGCGTGTGTCCTTCCAGCTCTTTTCGCTGTGGCACTTATCGCACTTGTCACCTAGGTTGCCGTGATGGCCTTTGTCGTCGTCCGTCTTCTTGTGGCAGTCGTAGCAAACCTGGGTAAGCTTCTGCTCGTAGAGCTTGCCGGTATGACACTTGTCGCACTTCACGTCGCCATGCTTGAAGCGCAGCGGGTATTTGGTGTCCTTGTCGTGGTTGAAGAAAGTCTTCTTCCAGTCGTTTTCCTTGTGGCAGCTCTCGCACTTCTTGCCGAAATCGCCCTTGTGCGCCTTTTCATCCTCCTTCTTGTGGCAGGACCAGCAATCCAGCGCTAGCTTCTCGTATTTCAGGCCGGTGGTATGGCACTTATCGCATTTAGCCTCCTTGTGCTTGTCGCGCAAGGGAAAATGCGTGTCCTTGTCGTGATCGAAGCCCTTGGGCGTTTTCCAGTCGCGGGCGTTATGGCATTCCTCGCACCTCTCGCCTAGGGTGCCATTGTGTTTGTCGTCCTTGCGATGGCAGGAAATACAGGTCGACTTGAGCTTTTCTGCCGCCGACTTGTGACAGCTTAGGCACTTGGTATCGCGGTGCTTGTCGCGCAGGACGAAATGCGTGTCCTTGTCGTGATCGAAATGCAGGTCGTTCTTCCAGCTATTCTCGCCGTGGCAGGATTCGCACTTGGCGCCGAACACCCCGTGGTGTGCCTTGTCGTCGTCCTTGCGGTGGCACTCGATACATTTCGTCGGCGCGTCCTTGTACTTGTTGTCGATATGGCATTCCTTGCACTTAACATCGACGTGCTTACCGCGCAATTCGAAGTGTGTCTTGGAATGGTCGAAATTGGTCGTTTTCCAGTCTTTTTCGGAGTGGCACTTGGCGCAATCCTTGCCCAAATTACCCTTGTGGGCCTTGTCGTCGTCCTTGCGGTGACAATCGAAGCAGCCATGCGGTGCTTCGCGCCATTTGGCCTTGGGTTGATGGCAATCCGCGCATTTCACCTTCTCGTCGGCGTGCTTGCCCTTAAGCGGAAAATCCGTCTCGCCATGTTTGAAAGTTTTCTCGTTGAGCTGGACGACCTTGGCCGCCCGCCCCTTGTGTTCGGTATGGCATTCGCGGCAATCCTTGTCTGTCGATTGCTTGCCGTGGAAACCCTGCTTCAAGGTCACGTCCTTGCCGACTTCCTTGTGGCAGTCCATGCAGAGCTGGTTCTGCGCGGATTTATCGAAGCGCTTGTGGCAGTTCTTGCACTCTTCCTCGTACTTGGCGTGTCCCTGGATGACCTTGCCGGGCATGATGGCGGATTCCAGGCTATCGGCCCCAGCCGTCGTTGCCAACAGCGCCAGCACCAAAAATATCAATCGAATCAACATAGGATCAGTACATGTGAACCGCGATCACGTGCCAAATTGCCGTGGCGGCAAGCAAGTAAACCAGGGGAATGTGGGCGACATGCCATAGGCTGAAAATGCGCTCGAACATATCGAATTGTGCGACGCGCTCGACGGCGTAAAGGTAATCCAGCACCATTTCTCGCCGCTTCCGGGAATTACGAGAGTAGCGCGGCATATAGATCGTGCAGCGCAAATTGGCAATTTGGCGACGGATCGGCAGCGTCATGAATTTGACTAATTTGCCGAAAAAACCTGGATTGGTCTCCAGCGCGTATTGCTGAAAATCATGCAGCAGTAGCAATACCTTGGGATGGTTCTTGAGCTTCGATTCCGCTTCGCTCTCGCTACCCAGCAATTCATTTTTCAACTCGTTGAGCGTGAGCTTGCTGCCGTAGAGGCCGCGGTGGATATGGCGATAGGCATAGCGTCCGATCACGCCGCTGCCTGCTACCAATGCCATGGAAAACAGCGCCACGCCGGCATTGATCGAATTGATGTGGAAGGTCGAATGGAACAGCACCAGGAGCGGCCCGAAAATCCCAAACATCATGTGCAGGCTGAACCAGTACTTGATGGCACCCCAGCGCAAGGCGAAGCGGAAATGCTTGCGTATCGGGTAGGTCAGCAAGGTCAGCATCATCAAGCCGCCGATCAAGCCCATGTTGTAGCCGATCTCGTCGCCCGGTTTGTAGTAATGGCCGTGCGCAACATCCCACCCCAGCCAACCCAAACCCGCCGAGGCCATCAAGATAAAAGGCCAAATGATCAACTTCGCTATCCCCCTGCTGTTATTTGGCACGCCTCTTGCCTTGGCATTGCCCGGCATGCCTTCGATATAAAGCTCTTGTTTTAGCCCTGTGATAAGCCTGCGCTTGTCCATGGCAAGGCATCTATGCAAGGGGCATGCCAATTAATAACAAACAGATTATGGTTAAATACCCGGCATATGGCTGGGGTTGAGGTTTCGATCAAATGACGTTTCTTTTGCTGTTCGGATTGCCCTTTGCGGTGGTACTTTTCTTCTATTTGCGTCGCCAGCGAACGACAGACGAACGGGATCGCCACAAATTACAAGAGGCGCTCGAGTCCGGCATGGGCGAGCCGCCATCACTGCATCCCGTCTTCGATCCGGCCCTTTGCATCGGTTGCGGCGCTTGTATCCCGGCCTGTCCCGAACATGCAATCGGCATCATTGCCGGCAAAGGCGCTCTTGTGACGCCAGCCAAATGCATCGGCCACGGCGCTTGTGCGGCAGCCTGTCCGGTCAAGGGCATCCAACTGGTGTTCGGCACGGAAAAGCGCGGCATGGACATTCCGCAAGTCAAGCCGAATTTCGAGACCAACGTACCGGGCATTTTCATCGCCGGCGAACTGGGCGGCATGGGGTTGATCCGCAAGACCACGGAACAAGGCAAACAGGCCATCGAGCACATCGCCAAGCACAAAGGCGGCAAAGCGCCGTACGATGTGATTATTGTCGGTGCCGGCCCGGCGGGCATTGCAGCCACGCTAGGCGCCCAGGCACTAGGGCTGCGCTACGTCACACTGGAGCAGGAAGATTCGCTGGGCGGGGCGGTATATCACTACCCGCGCAACAAGCTCACCATGACGGCGCCGATGAATCTGCCGCAGGTTGGCGAGGTGAAGATCTACGACATCCGCAAGGAGGATTTGCTCAAGCTCTGGAACGGCATCGTTCGCGACACCGGCATCAAGATCAATTTCTTCGAGCGCATGGAGAAGATCGTGTCGTCCGAGCACGGCTACACGGTACAAACCTCAAAAGGCAGCTACGAAGCCACTTGCGTGCTGCTTTCCATCGGTCGGCGAGGTACGCCGCGCAAACTGGATGTGCCGGGCGAAAACCAACCCAAGGTGGTGTATCGATTAATCGATGCCGAGCAATACCGGGGACAGCATGTGCTGGTCGTCGGCGGCGGCGACAGCGCGATCGAGGCCGCGATATCGCTCTCGGAAGAGCCGGGTACCACGGTCACCCTCTCCTATCGCAGCGAGGCCTTTAGCCGCATCAAGCAGAAAAACCGCCAGAACCTGGACGCCGCCGAAGTGGCCAAGACGCTGACTGTAATGCTGAAATCCAACGTCAAGGATATCGGCGAAAACGATGTCACGCTTGAATGGAACGGCCAACTCGTGACTATTCCCAACCAGGCCGTAGTCATTTGCGCCGGTGGTATCCTGCCTACGCCGTTATTGAAAGAGATCGGCGTGATGGTGGAAACGCATCATGGGAAGGTCGCTGCATGAAACACCAGCTCATTCCCAATCAAGTCAAAAGCGTTTCGAATTGCCGAATATCGATCGGTGCACTGAACAGATAGCCCTGGTAGTTGTGGCAGCCAAACGATTTGAGCAGGGCATACTGATCGTCTCGTTCGACGCCTTCGGCGATAACGTTCATGCCCAGGCGGCTGCCCAGCGCTATCACGGTATGGACGATGAGCGCCGAGTCGGAGCTTTCTCGCATGTCCTGGATAAAACTACGGTCGATTTTGAGCTGGTCGAACGGCAGGCGCGTCAGATAGCTCAGGGATGAATAACCTGTACCGAAGTCGTCCATCGACAGCCCCACCCCCACCTCCTTCAACGCCAGCATTTTGCCGATCGCCTCGTAGGTATCCTCAAGCACCATGCTCTCGGTGAACTCGAGCTTGAGCATGGCGGGAGGCAAGCGGTATTTCTCGAGCACGGCCACGACTTCATCGACGAACGAAGGCTGGTAGAACTGCTTGGCACTGACGTTGACCGCCAGCGTCAATTTCGAGAATCGCGGATCGTCTTTCCATGTATCGAGTTGGCGGCAAGCCTCTTCAAGCACCCACTTGCCGATGTCGAGGATCAACCCGGTTTCTTCGGCAAGTGGAATGAAATGGCCCGGCAGCACAGTCCCGAGCCGCGGATGCTGCCATCGCACCAAGGCTTCTGCACCGATCAGCCTGCCCTCGTTGTCCACTTGCGGCTGATAGATGAGGCGAAGTTGGCCATGCGCAATGGCCAGACGTAGTTCGCGTTCGATTTCGATGCGCTTTTCCAGCGTGCGCTGCATCTCGGGGTTGAAAAAGCGGTAGGTGTTCTTGCCGCTTTTCTTGGCCTCGTACATAGCAGTATCGGCCTGGATCAGCAAAGTATCGATATTCACGGCACCTTCAGAAAAAAGCACGATGCCGATGCTGCTGGAACTCTGGAACAACACATTGTTGAGGGTATAAGGGGCGCTTAATTCGTCGGCAATTTTTTCGGCGATACGCATGGCTTGCTTGGCCGCCTGGTCTTCGAACGTGTCCAGTTCTTCCAGCAACACGACAAATTCGTCACCGCCCAATCGCGCCACAGTATCGATCTGCCTGACGCAGCCTTTCAACCGATGCGCCACCTCGCGCAGCAACTCATCGCCTGCTTGGTGCCCTTGGCTGTCGTTGACGATCTTGAAGTTATCCAGGTCGAGGTACAACAGCGCGCCATGCAGGGCGTTCCGCCGCGTGGTAGCGGTCGCATGTTCCAGTTTTTCGAGGAAGAGGCGTCGGTTGGGCAGCGCCGTCAGGGTATCGTAGAACGCCAGGTTACGAATCCGCTCTTCTGCCGCCTTGCGCTCGGAAATATCGAAGAAATTGGCGACGTAGTGCGTCACGCGTCCATCAATATCCTTGACCGAGGTAATGGTGAGCCACTTCGGGTAAATGTGGCCGTCCTTGTGGCGGTCGTAGATCTCGCCTTGCCATTGCCCCCTGGCCTTGAGATCGAGGTACATCTGCTGGTAGAAAGCGTTATCGTGACGGCCGGACTTGAGGATGTTGGGACGCTTGCCGATGACTTCCTCGGCACTATAGCCGGTGATCTTGGTAAAGGCCTGGTTAACTCGCACAATGCAGCTATCGACATCGGTAATCATGGTGCCTTCGAGCGTTTCGAAAGCGGTGGCGGCAATCAGCAGTTCTTGTTCCGTTTTCTTCCGCTCGGACACATCTTTTACAAAGCCGATGAACGCCCGTCTCCCTGCCAGATCTACGTCGCCGACCAAAAGCTCCATGGGGAAAGCCGCGCCGTTCTTCTTTCGCGCCACCACTTCCCGACCTTTGCCGATGATTCTGCCCGGTCCGCCACCCATATATTCCCGGATATATCTGTCATGGTTGCGACTATCAGGCTCCGGCATCAACACATTGACGTTTTTACCCAGCAACTCCTCTCGCGTGTAGCCGAACATGTCGGCACATACAGAATTAAACTCCTCGATTTCGCCTCGATCACTGATAACGACGATACCAATGGCGGTCGTATTAAGGAGTGCGCCAAGCCGGGCTTCCTGCTCACGATGTGCTTTCTCCAGGAGCTTTCTTTGCGTGATATCACGGAAAAACGCGATGAAATAACCGCCGTTTTCAATAAAACTGACGCTGACTTCGGCATCCCATAGTGAGCCATCCTTGCGCCGATGAAGCGTCTCGAAACAATCACCGCCGTTCTCGATAATCCTGGAAATATGACTTAAGACCTCCTCGGTACTCTCCTTGGCCTCCAGATCGGTCACATGCAGGCCGATCAATTCTTCCCTGGTGTAGCCGGAAAGGTGCTCGTAAGCCGGATTAACTTCTTGAATCACTCCACGAGAGTCCGTCAGCCAAAATCCCTCGGCCGAGGCCTGGATCACCGTGGTATAGCGACGCCGCTCGGCCTCCAGTTGCAATTGCATTCCGCGCTGCTCGGTAATGTCTTCGTAGATACCGAGGATGCCGACGACAACATCATTGGCATCGCGAAATGGCATTTTGGATGTTCTCAACCAGAGGCGCCGTCCATCTGGTGTCGTTTGGGTTTCTTCGTAATTGAGCTTGGGGGTGGCGGACTGCATGACTGCAAGGTCGTCGCCGATGTATTGCTCTGCCTCATTGCTCCAGGCAAGTTCATGGTCGGTCTTACCGACAATCTGATGAGGATGCTTTAAACCTGCATCCCACGCAAATTGAGTGTTGCAACCGAGGTAACGGGAGTGAACATCTTTCCAGAAAATACGGAAAGGGACTTTCTCGATGATTTCCTTGAAGACCGGGTCGGTATAGTCGTCTGCAGCCAGCAGGGCTTCATGTAAGAGTTCGTCCTTCAACAACTTACTTTTGGACTTCGCTAGGTCCCGGAGTTCTTTCAGCATACCCCCCGCCCTTCAACGTGAGTCAAAGATGCGAGAAAATCCGAGCCCTTACTTGATGTTGTGAACCGACCACAAGCACCTGCCATAACATCTCCCAATCAATATCGAATCAAGCCCCGTTTTATTTCGATTCTTAGGAGAAGCTCGAGGTTTCGTTGAAAACTAAACCGAACTCAAATGCAGTGCGTAAGAATATTATTGATGTACAAAAAATACAATAATCTAATAAAGGCTATTGACGCGGGATCGCGCTATTTTTAATAGGACCGCCATTGTTTAATCAATGATTGTTGCAGGACAGACACAAATAAAGAAAAACAAAAAAACCCGCGAATTATCGAAAATTTCGCGGGTTGATTGGCCTTCGTTCGATCGTCCCCTTGAGGGGGGACTTGGTGGGCGGTACTGGGATCGAACCAGTGCCGCCCACCCCGAACTAGGCCATGGGCGAGGGTTTGCGGGGCGGTACTGTCTAATAAAACCGAATTGTCTAATAGATTTTGAAAAACTCCCGCTCATCGAGGGTCACTGGTTCGGTAGTTAAACAGGGGATCGAATAGCAGGGAGGTTATGCAAAATGCAAATGTCCTATCCTGCCAGGGCAATTATTTGAGGTTTTCGACGGTGGAATTTCTCCGTTTTTTTGGCGTCGGCATGGGCGAGTAATTCTTGGGCTCTGGCAAAGACTTTTACCATCTCTGCGGACCTTTGTACGCAAATCGTGCTCGGTAAAAAGCTATCTATATTGCGGTTGCGGCTAATAATCGTGCATGAAGTTTTACCAGATATCCTTAAGCCCTTCACTTTTGAAACTGATTCAACACTTAGTCAAATCCAACTATAGAATCCATTTTAAAAAGCCGATCGTGATTCTTCAGGTTTCGGCCTTGTATCTACTCGCGTCGCTAATAGCCCAGCGGCAAGCACCAGGCCTATCTGAATCTCATAAATCTTGTGAAAATCATTGAGCTGAATGTGCTGATTCACGAGAAGAACTACTGTAATCGCTACGCCAACAACTGTTCCGATCTGCCTGATGGCTTGGTTAATCGCACTGCCGATCGCGTAATCCTTTTTAGGCAGGTTGTGCACCGCAGCAGCGGACAATGAGGGCATCACCATTCCAATTGCTGCGCCTGTAATGAGTTGTGCGGGTAACCAACTGCCGATGTAGTCAGGTGTGAGCCCCGGGATAGTGAGATACCAGAATGCACTGGATGCGAACATCAAGCACCCTGTTATCAGGATACTTCTGTGCCCTATTTTGGACGCAATCTTGCCGCTTATGATGGCGACTGGAATGACGCTTAATGGCCCAGGGGTCATCGCCAATCCAGCCTGGGGCAAACTGTATTGCCAGATGTTCGTCATGAAGAAAAAGAACGAGAAGAACATCATTGCAAAAGCAATGGAAAACAAGACTGCGGCCATATTCACGAACCGATAGGTCGGGTTTTTGAAAAGCCCCATATCGACTAACGGATCGGTGGTCTTCTTGCACCACAGAATAAAAGCGACCAGCAGCCCCATACCCGTGGTAAGCATCAGGTGAAGTCTAGTCGATGAAAGACTTGCTGATTTGATTTCAATAATGCACGTGGTCAACAACGATACCGACAATATGATCAAGCACATGCCCGCCACATCTAGTCGAATGTGAGTGTGTGAGTTTCTGGATTCATGGAGGGTTGGGATCCCTTTAAGCAGACAATACAATCCCACCGGAATATTCAGAAAAAAAGCCCACTCCCACCCCAAACTATCGATGATGAAGGAGCCCAAGCCAGGACCTATTGCGGCCGCAAGCGCGCCCACAGCGCCCCAGCTGCTCATGACCTGAGCGCGTTTGGACTGCGGAAACGCCTCCAAAATGAGCGCTAGGGAGGATGGCCCCAATAATGCGGCTCCAATCGCCTGAAGAACCCGGGCGGCAATCAACACATATATATTAGGCGCGATGCCACAAAGAAATGATGCCGCGACAAAAAGCCCGACACCGTACATAAAGACTTTCTTCCTCCCTAGCCGATCAGCGATGCCGCCAGCGGGAATCAAACTGGTGGCATAAACGATCGTGTACGCATTCATCACCCACGATATGCTGACAGGAGTGGCTTGAGGGAAACTTGCCGCAATGCTGCTGAATGCGGCATACAGGATCGTGGAATCAATCGATATTAAAAACGTCGCAAGACTGGCGATGCCAAATACAGCCCATGGATTCACTGACGGATTTTGTTGGTAGTTCATGGTGCTTGATAAGACCTGCCTCGCGATTTTTATCAGGGTTATATTGTTTCAAGGCCTGGTATGAAAATCAGATTTCCGCCATCTGTAAGTTCGTTGATGCGTTTGGCCTTCAATGGCGCATATTCCTCAGACTCATACATTGCAGTAGCCGCTTCTTTGGAAGGAAAACGAATTATGGCGGTGAGATTTCCGCTAGATTGGCCTTCTTGGACTACAACATCACCTGAAGCTGCAAGAAACTGACCTCCAAATTTCCCCACCACAGCGCTCATCAGTGAGCCATATTGCTCGAAGTATTTCGGAAAGTCTTTCACGTTGAACTGTACGAGAACAAACATGGGTTGTGCCATTGGTATCTCCTATAGGGGTTAATTGGAATGAGGGGATGATCAGTTTTGCGATGGAATTGGCCTGATCTTGAACCAGATCGCGTACATCGCAGGCAGGAATACCAAGGTCAATATTGTCCCTGCAAAAGTGCCACCGATCAGGGTATAAGCCAGCGTCCCCCAAAACACGGAATGGGTGAGCGGGATAAACGCAAGGATGGCGGCCAATGCTGTAAGAATCACAGGTCTTGCTCGCTGGACGGTCGCTTCCACCACCGCGTCAAAACGCTCCATGCCTTCCTTGAGGTTATGCTCGATCTGCCCGATCAGGATCAAGGTATTGCGCATCAAAATGCCGGACAGCGCGATCAGTCCAACCAGGGCATTGATGCCGAAAGGCTGCTGGAACAGAAGCAAAGTGGGCACAACGCCGATCAATCCAAGTGGGCTCGTGGCGAACACCATCATCATTGCCGAGATCGAACGCACTTGCAGGATGATGATGACCAGCGTAAGCGCGACCATGATTGGGAACAACGGTAACAGCGCCTTGGTCGCCTTGCCCGACTCCTCGATCGCGCCGGCTTCGTCGATACGATAGCCAGCCGGCAACTTCGCCATGATGGGTTGCAATTGTGCCTTGATGGCCGTAGACACATCGGGCGGTTGCAGATTTTCAGCGATATCGCCGCGAACGGTGATGGTCGGGGTACGATCACGACGGCGCAACGTGGCATCTTCCATGCGGACCTCGACAGTACCGATTTGCGACAATGGCACGCGTTGTCCCGACGCACCCACCAAGGTAAATGCACCGATTTCGCTGGGATTAAGACGAACATTTCCTGCCGCACGTGCAACTACTTGCACTGAGCGTATGTCTTCGCGAACGAGGGTCACAGGCAACCCGCTCAAGAAGAACTGAAGCTGCTGCGCAACGCTATTCGACGTCAAACCTACTGCTTGAAGCCGGTCCTGCTGGAGCGTGAAGTGCAGCGTAGGCGCCTTGGCACCCCAATCCGTGTTTACGGTCCGCATCATGGGGCTGGCATCCATGACGGCCCGCACTTGATATGCAATTTCGCGCAGCTTTTCCGGATCGGGCCCCGAGACGCGGAACGCGACGGGGAACGGCGAGTACGGACCAAACACCAGTTGCGTGACACGCACGCGAGCTTCCGGTGCGAGCCCGTCAGCGACAGCTTGGCGCAACCTGAACTTCAGCGCTTCCCGCTGCTCCTGATTGTCTGTCCTGACCACGATCTTTGTGAAAGAAGGATCCGGCAACTCGGGTGACATCGCCAGGTAAAAGCGCGGCGCGCCTTGTCCGATATAAGACGTAACAATCTTGGCTTCTTTTTGTTTCGCCAGCCAGGCTTCAACCTTGGCTGTTGCAGCACTTGTTTGTTCGATGGAAGTGCCGTAAGGCATCTGAACTTCGATCAACACCTCCGGCCGATCCGAGGTCGGGAAAAATTGCTTCTTGACGATGCTCATGCCGAGGATGGCGGTGACGAACGCACCGATCACGATAGCGGCCACTATCCACTTCCGGCGGATGACATTTCCCAGAAGTCGGCGAAAACGGTTGTAGTTGGGGGTGTTGTAAATGGCTTGATGCCCGCCTTCGATATTTTTGATGTCGGGCAGCATTTTCACCCCCAGGTAAGGTGTGAATACCACCGCCACGACCCAGGATGCAATGAGGGCGGTGCCTACAATCCAGAACATATTGCTGGTGTATTCACCCGCCGTGGACAGGGCAAAGCCGTTCGGCATGAAACCAATGGCAGTAACCAAGGTACCGGATAACATGGGGGCAGCGGTATGGCTCCACGCATAGGCCGAAGCGGCAACGCGGTCGTAGCCCTCCTCCATTTTCACCACCATCATTTCGATGGCGATAATGGCATCATCCACGAGCAAACCGAGCGCGAGGATCAGCGAACCCAAGGTAATACGGTCGAAATTTTTGCCCGTAGCACCCATGACCACGAAGACGGCCGCCAGCGTCAACGGCACGGCCGCGGCCACGACAAGTCCGACCCGCCAGCCCATGCTCACGAAGCTCACGACCATAACCACCAGGAGCGCCACGAAAAACTTGACCATGAACTCGTCGACAGCTGAGGCAATATTGACGGCCTGATCGGTGACCTTGCTCAACCCCATTCCTTGAGGGATTTCAGCATTGATCGCAGAAACTTCGGTATCGAGGGCTTTGCCCAGCTCGCGACCGTTCCAGCCGTCGCGCATGACGACCCCCAGCAGGATGGCCGGCTTGCCGTTGTTGCGCACCATGAACGTGGCCGGATCTTCATAGCCGCGCTCGACGGTGGCGACATCAGACAGTTTGAGTGTGCGTCCTTTCGCCGTGATGGGCGTATCGCGGATTTTCTGCAATTGGTCGAAGGCGCCGTCGATGCGAATAAAGACTTGCGGCCCCTGGGTGTCGATAGAGCCGGCAGGGGTCAGCGCATTCTGGCTATTGAGTGCTGCAAAAATGTCTAGCGGCGAAATACCGAGTGTCGCCAGGCGGTCGTGCGAAAAGGAGACGAAAATGCGTTCTGGCTGCTCGCCAATAATGTTGACTTTCTTCACACCGGCCACGTGCAGCAGGCGTTGACGCATATTTTCGGCGTCCCGCACCAGTAATCGATGCGGTTCGCCTTGGGCAGAAAGTGCGAACAGGGCAAACGTCACATCGGAGTATTCGTCATTTACCAACGGGCCGATTACGCCAGCGGGCAGATAATGGACTTCGTCGCCAATCTTTTTTCGTGCCTGATAAAACTCTTCCTGCACCTTGGACGGCGGCGTGCTGTCCAGCAAAGTTACAGTGGTGAACGCCAAGCCCGGCCGGGTAAAGGTTTCCGTCCGGTCGTAATAGCGTAACTCCTGCATCCGCTTTTCGATTTTCTCGGCGACCTGATCCTGCATTTCCTGCGCGGTTGCGCCCGGCCAAGCCGTAATCACCGTCATCGTTTTGACGGTAAACGGCGGATCTTCCGCGCGACCCAGCTTGAAGAAGGCGATCGCACCGGCCAATGAAATCAAAATAATCAGGAACAGCGTGATGGAACGTTCACGAACGGCGAGTGCGGATAAGTTGAAAGCGCTCATCGAACTTCTCCAGCCATGTGGGTTGTGCCTTCGCTGCCTGCCACCCTGACCTTTTCACCCTCTCGCAGCAGATTGGCGCCGAGGGTGACAATCTGATCGCCTGTCTTGAGACCGCTTTCAATGCGGGCATAGGAGTCATCCAGTCCCTGAACCTTCACTGCGCGCCAGGAGACGTGCGTGGGCGATCCTTCGATGACCCAAACCCCCGTGCCGCTTCCTGCATCGAAAATTGCGCCAATCGGCACTTGGAGAAAGTTTTGCGGCGTAGTGCGATTTTCAGGAATGCGAATGGTCACGGTGGCACCTAGCGGGGCATCGGCTAGCGCACCATCCAGCACATATCTGGCCTCAAATGTGCGGGTCAACGCGTCCGCCACGCTTGAAAGCTGCCTAAGTTTTGCAGGAGCGGAAACCTCCTTGCCGAAAAGGTTAGCTTGGGCTGTGGAACCCAGCACGGGGCGCAGTGTTTCCGGCAAGTTGACGGTGGCTTCACGCTGTCCGGATCGGGCGATCCGCACGACGGTCTGACCTGCGGCGACCACTTGTCCAGGTTCAGCCAAAGTCTCCATGACAACGCCATCGGCATCCGCGAGCAAAACGGCATAGCTGGATGCATTTCTGGCGACGCCGGCTTGTGCTTCTGCGGCATTGAGTTGTGCCTTGGCTGCATCTGCGGCGGCCTTGACCTGATCGTAGGTTGAAGCGGAAACGGCCCCGATCTCCACCAAGTCCCTATGCCTGATCTCCTCTTCTGCGGCTTGATCAGCCCGAGCCTTAGCCGCCGCAACAGACTCCAGACGTGCCTGCGTCTCCAATTGCAAATCCTTGGGGTCGATGCGCATGAGAGGCTGGCCAAGTTTTACATGTTGACCAGCATCCACCAAACGCTCCAGGACTTTCCCCGAAACACGAAAACCCAGGTCGCTTTGTACCCGTGCTGCCACCGTACCGGTAAACGTGCGTGATGCAGGAGAGGCCGTTTCAACACTCCCCACCCTCACCAACGGCGGTTGGGTGCGCGCATCAGGAATTGTTTTATCGGCACACCCGATTAAAGCCAGGAATGAAATACCGGTAACAGCAAGTGAAACGAATTGTGGACGTCGCATGAGGATCCCCTCCATTAAGGCAGGGGCCCATTGTCACAACAGTGACTAATTTAGTCAATAGTCACATATATTTTTACGGGGCGAGACTTCGTAACACCAGAGCGGAAAGCAGGGAGGGTGCTTCTTCGGCAAGGTCGAGATTGTATTGCAGCAGCAATGGATTGATGAACGGTCGCATCACGAGATAGATGGCATCGACGGTTTCATCAATAGGTGTTTTGCGCTCGAACTCGCCTGTTTCACGGCCTTCGCGTACGAGCGTTTCGATAATCTGCTTGACCTCTTTTCCATAGGAAATGGTCGGCGCCCAATTCTCGCTCGCGGCAAAGGCGGCGATCTCGTAAAGCTTTCGATCTTGGAAGAAAAGCTCGACGCTTGACGCAACCATCTTCTTGAAAAAATGACGAAACTTAATAGAAGGAGAAGAAGCCTTTTCAACCTCATCCTTAACGCCGGTGATAATTGAATTCAGACAATTGCCACAGATCACCTCACCGATCGCCTGCTTCGATTCAAAGAATTTATAGATGTACGCCTTTGAGAATCCGATGGACTTGGCCAAATCGGATACGGTGGTTTTCTCATACCCGTAATGACTGAAATGCTCTTCAGCCGCCTCAACAATTTGAGTGCGAACATTATGGTCAGCCGGCCCCCTCAGGGGCGTCGCTTTGGAAATTGATTTGTTCATACTTAATAAGTTACCCCTACTTTTGACATTTGACAACTTGTGACCAAGTGGTAATATAGTCACGAATAAATTTCGAGTGAGAATATTATGTTTCCTCGTCGCGCTCTTGTCTTTTTTGTCTTGGCTGCCATTTCGGCAGGTTGCGCCGTCGGTCCGGAATACAAGAAGCCGGAAGTCGCGCTCCCTGATCAATATCTTGGTAAAAGCCAAGCAGAACAGCGCACCTCCACGGCAAAAGCAGATCTTGGGACCTGGTGGGAAGGGTTTAACGACCCATTGCTGTCGCGCTTCGTATTGCGTGCTTTCGAACAAAACTTGGATTTAGTACAAGCGTCAGCACGGATTCGTCAGGCCCGTTCAGGTCTTCGTCTGGCTGATGTCGCCTTGCTCCCCTCAGGTTACGTCAGTGCAAGTGCGGCAAAAAATCACCAATCACTGGAAACGCCCTTAGGCCAATTACTGAATGCCACGCCAAATTACGATCGGAACGGCAGCCTCTACGAAGCGGACATCAGCGCCTCATGGGAAATGGATGTTTTTGGCGGACTACATCGTGATCAGGAAGCCGCCATTGCCGAGTATCAGGCTTCGGAAGCCAGTAAGAACGCAGCACGTCTAGCAGTCGCCGCGCAAACCGCCGACCTTTACATCACCATTCGCAGCCTGCAATCTCGCATCGCCATCGCCAAGCATCAACTCGAAACCCAACAAAAGCTGCTGAAGATGGTGGGCTTGCTCTACGGCAAGGGGCTAGCACCCAAACTCCAGGTGAATCAGGCTGAAGGAGCTGTGGCTCAGACCCAGGCGACTATACCGGCGCTTGAGGCTGGTCTGGATACGGCACTGAATGCCTTCGATGTCATGCTGGGCGTTCCCCCCGGCACTTATCGGTCGGAACTTGCTCCGGTTCAGGATATTCCATCTCCCCCGCAAATCTCCGACATGGGAACCCCTTCCGACCTATTAAGGCGCCGGCCCGACCTCATCGTGGCGGAGCGTCGCCTGGTGGCCGCCAATGCAAGAATCGGGGCGGCCATTGCTGAGTACTACCCCAAATTTTCCATCACTGCCTTACTAGGAACGGCTACCGCTATTTCTACCGGCAACCTGTTCAGCAGCGGAGCGAGCCAGGCATCAGGCGTGCTCGGCTTGCGCTGGCGTCTTTTCGATTTCAAACGTATCGATGCCCAAGTCGAACTCGCACGAGGCAATGAAG
Source organism: Novimethylophilus kurashikiensis (assembly GCF_003112435.1). GTDB lineage: Bacteria > Pseudomonadota > Gammaproteobacteria > Burkholderiales > Methylophilaceae > Novimethylophilus > Novimethylophilus kurashikiensis. The sequence goes on along the minus strand of NZ_BDOQ01000002.1, from coordinate 203,115 downwards.
CGGAAGCGCTTGCCGGATACCGCCAAGCGGTACTGCATGCCACAGAAGATGTCGAGAACGCCCTGTCCTCGCTGGTTAAGAGCGAAGAACAAACAGGCGTCCTGGCTCAAGGAGAAACATCATTGAGCCAGGCAAGAAATTCCGCGCTTGCGGCTTATCAGAAAGGGGTCGTCAGCCTGATCGAGGTTCTGCATGCAGACGAAAATCTTTTAAAAATTTCCGATGCAAAAGCCCAGGCACAAGCGCAATCGGCGCGAGCCGCAGTGGCAACCTTCAAGGCACTGGGTGGAGGGTGGGAAGGAAGCAATCTGGGGTTACAGCCAGCTATCGCAAATGAAGCAGCAATCAGTTCGGCAGCGCATTAACTGACTTTAATCATTTGGAGAACTCCAATGCTATACAGTTACATCGTCAAGAAAAAAATTCGGCAAACCTTCGACCACGTCAACAATCATCGCTGGGATGAGGCGACGGAAGCGCTCGCCCCGGATGTACATCATCGCGTTTCCGGCACTCACGCGCTTGCCGGAGAACGCCATAGCAAAGCAGCCCTGCGCCGCTGGTTTGAGCGCCTAGGCCGCGTCCAGCCCAATCTCCATATCAAGGTTGACAATATCTGGGTGACAGGTTGGCCGGGGAATACCACCGTATTTGTTCAATGGGACGGCACTGCAACGCTGCTTAACGGCGAGGCATACGCTAATCGTGGCCTCCACGTGTTCACTCTGCGGTGGGGCAAAGTCCATGCACTCGAGGAATTTCAGGATTCGCAAGCAGCAGCCAATGCGCTTGCTGCACAAGCGGCAGCCGGTCTCAAGGAAGCTGTCGCCGAACAAATTGTGACCTAGTAAAAGGGCGGTAATGAGGCCAGCGATTGGATTGCTGGCCTGTCAATCGTATTGCTGGAAATATGGCCTTGTCAGCCAATCTACTGCCCGAAATTGAATTAAGAATCAGCCCGTTAAATCTATTCAAATTATTACAAGGGAGTTGAAAATGAATATCACAGCTGTCCTGCTTATCCTGATCGCATCGCTGGCCGCGCCTTGGCTGGTATCCTTTTTAGTCGAAGCGCTAAGACCCGTCCCCAAAACGCCTGAGACAATGCCCTGGGATCCAAGCTTGAAGCCCTCCTACGTCACGGTAGACGGGGTCAATATCCGCTATTTAAAAAGTGGCCAGGGCCCTGCTCTGGTATTGCTCCACACACTCAGAACACAACTCGATCTATTTCATAAAGTCATTCCGGAACTGAGCAAGGATTTCACGGTTTATGCCCCTGAATATCCCGGGCACGGATATTCCGATATTGCGGATGGGTCCTACGATGCCGAATTCTTCGTGAATAATGTCGTCGGTTTTCTCGATGCCCTTGACCTTAAGGATGTCACCCTGGCGGGCGTATCCATCGGCGCAAGCATTTCCCTGCTAGTGGCAGCACGTCGCAATCCGCGCGTGGCGCGAATTATCCCCATCAACCCCTACGATTATTACGAGGGAAAAGGATTGGCTCGATCTTCCTCGCTTGGACGCGTTATTGTCATGGTCTCAGCGATTCCATTTATTGGCGAAACCGTGGTGCGCTTGCGTAATTTCGAGATCATGAAGGCTGTTTTGTCTGGCGGAGTCAGTGATCCAAAGTCTATCTCCCCCGCACTTATGAAAGAGATGTACGACGTGGGCAACCGCAGCGGCCATTACCGTGCCTTCCTTAAACTCCTCAGAAATGCTGCAAGCTGGGAACATGCCCGCTCGCAATACCGCAATATCAACGTACCGACCTTGATCCTTTGGGGGTCGGATGACTGGTCGCTTGCCGAGGAAAGACGCTACGACGAATCCCTAGTTCCCGGAGTGAAGGCGGCCACCATTCACAAGGGCGGGCATTTCTTACCTTTTGATGCACCCGAAGCAGTGATACATCACATCAAAGATTTTAGTCTAGTGAAAGCGTAGATTAATTTTGGCTGAAAGGGAGAAGCTGTGTCTTATATTAGATGACTTCTCCCGGCTTAAATGCGGGGCTCCATCCAGAAGCAGACACTGGGGTATTTGAAGGAGGAGAAAAGGGGAAGTAATAAAGTATCCCTGGTTTTTTCGGGTAAGAAATATCCAGAAAAAAAGACCAAAAAGTGTCTAATTGGATAAACCCGTATCTAATAAAAACAAAAGGTTACGACCCCTAAGAATCTAAACTTATTAGACACTTGAAAGTTCGTAACCTATTGATTTTTCTTCGCTTTCGTATGGTGGGCGATACTGGGATCGAACCAGTGACCCCTGCCGTGTGAAGGCAGTGCTCTACCGCTGAGCTAACCGCCCAACGAAGGAAGGCCCGCATTAAATCATAGAAAGCGGACCCCGGTCAACCGAATCGGGCGTATTTAAACGAGTTTGGCCCACAGGTCATGGGCGTCAGCATCGGTGATGACGACCTCGGCAAATTCGCCCACCTGGAGGTTTTCGCCGTTGCTGATGTAGACCAAACCGTCGATTTCCGGTGCGTCGGCATAGCTGCGGGCGATGGCACCCTCTTCGTCGATTTCTTCCACCAACACAGTCATGCGGCGGTCGATTTTCTTGGCGAGTTTGGCAGCGCTGATTTCGGATTGCGTGTCCATGAAGATCGCCTGCCGCTCCAGCTTGACCTCTTCCGGCACCGAGCCTGGTAACGCGTTGGCGGCCGCTCCCTCCACCGCAGAATAGGTAAAGCATCCGACGCGATCGAGTTCGGCTTCTTCCAGGAAATCCAGCAATTGTTCAAAGTCTTCGTCGGTTTCACCGGGGAAGCCGACGATAAAGGTGCTGCGTATGGCGAGATCGGGACACATCTCTCGCCAGCGGCGGATGCGGGCCAGCGTATTGTCGATGTCGCCCGGACGCTTCATTGCCTTGAGAATACGCGGACTAGCGTGTTGGAACGGGATATCTAGATACGGCAGGATCTTGCCTTCCGCCATGAGCGGGATGACCTCGTCGACGTGCGGATAGGGATACACATAGTGCAACCTCACCCAAGCGCCGAGTTCGCCCAAAGCAGAGGCAAGTTCTGTCATGCGCGTCTTGAGCGGGCGGCCGTTCCAGAAGCCGGTGCGGTATTTGACGTCCACGCCGTAAGCGGAAGTGTCTTGCGAGATGACAAGCAGCTCTTTCACGCCGGATTGCACGAGGGTTTCGGCCTCGCTCATCACGTCGCCGATGGGACGGCTCACGAGATCGCCGCGCAGGGATGGAATGATGCAGAAGCTGCATCGGTGGTTACAGCCTTCAGAAATCTTCAGATAAGCAAAATGGTCCGGCGTGAGACGAATTCCCTGCGGCGGGATGAGGTCGATAAAGGGATCGTGTGGCTTGGGCAAATGCTCGTGCACGGCTCCCATCACTTCTTCCAACGCATGTGGACCGGTTACGGCCAACACGCTGGGATGCGCCTGCTGCACCACGTTGCCCTTGGCCCCGAGGCAGCCAGTCACAATGACCTTGCCGTTTTCGGCCAAGGCTTCGCCAATCGCGTCCAACGATTCTTCAACGGCCGAGTCGATGAAACCGCACGTATTGACGACGACCAGGTCGGCATCCTGATAAGAACCGGAAATCTCGTAACCTTCTGCCCGCAATTGGGTGAGGATGCGCTCGGCATCCGAAGACGCCTTGGGACAACCGAGGGAAACGAAACCGACTTGGGGGGTGTGCTTGGACATAAAAACTGCGACCGCGATGAAAAACGGTGCAGTATACAACCACTTAGCCCACAGCCATAGCCTTTTGATTGTTTAGGGATATTTCAATGGAAGGCCGGGGCGATGCCAAAATATGCTAGCCTTGGCGCTATGTATATCGTCGCAATCGCGTGGCTTTACGTCACCTTCATGATGGCCATCACGGAAACCAGCATTACCGGCGGCATCCTGACTTTTCTGTTCTACGGCGTGCTGCCTTGCGGCCTGTTTCTCTGGCTGGTGGGCACACCCCAGCGCAAGCGCAATAAATCAGGCCAGATCGCCGAGTAACACTTTGGTAAGCCAGATCGAGCCGATGCCCAGGCTGATCAGCACGACTTGTTGTGCAGTCGCATGCAATTCAGGACGCTTGTGCAGGCCAGGAATCAGGTCGGCCACGGCCACGTAAATCATGCTAGCCGCCGCCAAGCCCAAGACGTAGGGCACCACTTCTTTCATCGTCCCCAGCAGGTAATACGCCAGCACGCCGCCGACCAGCGTCGCAACGCTCGACAAGAGGTTGAGCAAAATCGCCTGGCGCTTGGTGTAGCCGGAGTGCAGCAGGATGAGGAAATCGCCGACTTCCTGGGGAATCTCGTGCGCGATGATGGCCAGCGCCGTTACCACGCCCAGTTTGAAATCGGTCAAGAACGCCGCGGCGATAAGAATACCGTCCACGAAGTTGTGGAAGGTATCGCCCACCGTGATCATTAAGCCACTGCGGCCGTGGTCGTGCCCATCATGCCCATAATGATGGCCGGAAGTGGTTTCTTCATGCGTATGCGTGCCGTGGGCTTCGCATTCTTCGCCGTGGCAGTGGCGCCACAACACCAGTTTTTCCAGCACGAAAAACAGCAAGATGCCGAACAGTACCGTAGCCGCCATGCTTTGGGCGCTGGCGCCAGATTCGAAAGCCTCGGGAATAATCTCGAGGAACGCCGCACCCAGCAGCGCGCCGATGGCATAGCTTACGAGCACCGGTACCCAGGTCGCACGCGCCTGGAAGGCAACGAAGCCGGCAGCCAGGACGCTCAGCACACCGCCCAGCAAGCTGGCGGCAAGAATGGCAGCAAGAATAGTCATGCCGGACATTATAAAGGGGCTGTCAAGCCTTCCAGATCAGGCTCGCCATGCGACCGGTGCGACCGTCGCGGCGATAGGAATAAAAACGTTGGGAATCGCTGTAAGTACAGTATTCGCCGCCGTAGATGCGAGCGACGCCTACAGCATCGAGACGTTGTCGAGCCAGCACATAGAGATCGGCGAGAAATTTGCCTGGCGTCGTTGGATCAGGCTTGAACGCTTGCCCGGCAGCGGGGTTGTGTTCGATAAAGGCGGCGCGCACGTCCTCGCCCACTTCGAAAGAGTCCGGGCCGATGGCAGGCCCCAACCAAGCCAGCAGCCGGTTGCCGCCGACTTGCATCGCATCCACTGTCTGCTCGATCACACCATCCGCCAAACCGCGCCAGCCGGCATGCGCCGCGCCGACGACGCTGCCGTCCTCGGCGCACAGCAGCACCGGCAGGCAATCCGCCGTCATGATGGCGCAAACCGCGTTGTCGGCTCTTGCCACGCAAGCATCGCCTTTAGGCAAGCATCCCGCGGTTTCGGCCAGCACGACGTGCGTGCCGTGTACTTGCTCCAGCCAGACCGGCTCGCTCGGCATATACGGATTGAGCAGGTTGCGGTTGCGTTCGACTATCAGCGGCTCATCGCCCACATGACTGCCGAGGTTGAGACTGTCGTAAGGCGGACGGCTCAGTCCGCCCAGCCGAGTGGTTTGCAACGCATGGACATTCGCAGGCGCCGGCCACTCGGGAACGATGAAATTATTCTTCATCCTCGTCCCAGTCGTCTTCGTTGTCAGCGAAGTCGTCGTATTCGTAAGGTTCCGTCGGATCCCACCAGACCGCCTCGCCCTGCTCCTCGGCCGCACTGACGGCTTCTCTGGCATCCTCGCGCAACACGGCCAGCAAGGCCTTCATGTCGTCGGGCAGTTCGGATTGCCACAGCATGGGCTCACGCGTTTGCGGGTGAATCAAGCCCAATCGGGCAGCATGCAATGCTTGACGTTTGAATCCACGCACGGCCTCAGCCAATGTGTCGGACATTTTGACCCCGGCCATGACGCCGCCCCTTGGACCGTATACCGGATCGCCCACTAGCGGTGCCTTGAGCGATTGCATGTGAACGCGAATCTGATGGGTACGGCCAGTTTCCAGCAGGCAGCGCACATAGCTATGCCAGGAGAAGGTTTCCATGGCCTCGAAGTGCGTCACGGCGTGCTTGCCGAAATGCTTGACCACCGCCATCTTCTTGCGGTCGTGCGGGTCGCGGCCGATCGGCGCATCCACCTTGCCCTTGCCGTGCACGACACCCCAGACGATAGCGCGGTATTCGCGTTTGACGGTGCGCGCCTGCAGCTGGCGCACCAGGTCGGTCTGCGCCTGCAGGGTTTTCGCAACCACCAGCAGACCGCTGGTTTCCTTGTCCAGGCGATGCACGATACCGGCGCGCGGTACCGACTCGACCTGCGGCAGGTGATGCAGCAAGGCATTGAGCAGCGTGCCTTCCCAATTGCCTGCGGCAGGATGTACGACCAGGCCGGCAGGCTTGTCGATGACTAATAATTGATCATCTTCGTAGACAATGTTGAGCGGAATATCCTGCGCCTTGTAAGCGGATTCTTCCGCGGTGGGCTGTGGCGCCACGATGACTTGCTCGCCGCCCCAGACCTTCTGCTTGACGTCGCCCTTCGCCCCGGCGACCGTCACCAAGCCTTCCTTGATCCAACTTTGCAGCCTGCTGCGCGAGAATTCCGGCAGTAGTTTGGCCAGTGCTTGATCGAGGCGCATGCTGCCACAATCATTAGGGATAGTCAGGGTAATCGGCTCAAGTGTGGACACGTTTCGGATATAATCGGGAAAATAACTAGCCACGGATTGTATCCATGAAACGTCACTTCGCGTTAGCACTTCTTTCCCTGTTCGTCCTGCTGTCATCGGGCTGCGCCATCTTCGGCGATCCGACTGAAGTCGACGAAACCAAGGGGTGGAACGTGCAGCGGATTTACCAGGCCGGCGAAGATGCGATGCGCGACCGCGACTACGACAAGGCCATCAAGTACTTCCAGATCATCGAATCCCGCTACCCCCATGGCCGCTACGCCATGCAATCGCAGTTGGAAGTGGCCTACGCCTATTACAAGAAACAAGACCCTGTTGCCGCCACCGCCGCAGCTGACCGCTTCATCAAGCTGCACCCGCACCATCCCAATGTCGACTACGCCTACTACTTGAAGGGCCTGGCGGTCTTTAACGAGCGAGGCGTCGTCGAAAAAATCACCGAGCAGCAAATCAGCGATCGCGACCCCAAGGCTCTGCGCGACTCCTTCCTCGCCTTCAAGGAACTAGTCAACAAGTTCCCCAACAGCAAATACATCAAGGATGCGACCCAGCGCATGACCTATCTGGTCAACACCCTCGCCGACCACGAACTGCACGTCGCTCATTACTATATGAAACGCCAGGCTTATCTGGCCGCAGTCAATCGTTGTAAATATGTGCTGACGGAATACCCGGACTCTCCTTCGCAGGAAGAAGCCCTGATCGTCATGATCAGCGCCTACGATCTGATGGGCCTGGACGATTACAAGCAGGACGCCATGCGTGTGCTCAAGACCAATTACCCCAACAGCCGCTTCGTAACCGGCGACGTCCCCAAGGATCAAAAGGTGTGGTGGAAATTCTGGGAGCCTCTCCTAGGGAACTGAGTTACATAAAACAGAGTTACAGCGCTGATCAAAACTTCAAGGGCGTGGATCGAGTACCATCGATTCACGCCCTTGTTGTATCTAACCGCTAACCTTCTGAAAATCAATCCTGTCTGGGTTCGAACTCCAACGATGCTGAGTTAAGACAATACCGCAGTCCTGTTGGCGGCGGACCGTCTTCGAACACATGGCCCAGATGCGCCCCGCAACGTTTGCAGGTAATCTCGGTACGTATCATGCCGTAGCTGGTATCCCGGCTTTCCTCAATGCTTTGCTCCGAAACAGGCTGCCAAAAGCTAGGCCACCCCGTCCCGGAATCGAATTTTGTCTCCGAGTCGAACAAAGGCTCGCCGCAACATACACAGCGGTAAGTCCCCTTGTCATGCAAATCCCAATATTTACCAGTAAACGGCGGCTCCGTGCTGCACTGCCGCGTTACCTCATAGGACTCTTGCGACAGTTGCTGCCGCCACTCGTCATCTGTCTTGACCACCTTATCCATGATCTGCTCCTCGTGCCTTGAGCGCCTGTTCGATACTTTGCAGCGCTTTCATGATGGTTTGGCGCGGCGCGCCGATGTTCATGCGCATAAATCCGCTGCCGCCTTCGCCGAACACGGTGCCCGGATTCATGCCCACCTTGCTGTGAACCACAAAAAACGTTTTGAGTTCCTGATCGCTCATATCCAAGCCGCGGCAATCCAACCAGAGCAGATACGTGCCCTCCGGCTCTATCAGCTTGATCTTCGGCAGACGGACTCTTAGGAATTCGCGGACCGTATTCCTGGTCTTGGTAAGGTATTGCAGCAAGGCCTCCAGCCAAGGCTCTCCTTCGCGATAAGCAGCTTCGAACGCCGCCACGCTGAAAGGATTGGAAGCACTGACGTGTAGCAGCTCAAACACACGGTGCAAGGCAGCGCGGTGCCCGGCATTGGGAACGATTAGCGCAGAAAGTCCCAAGCCGGGAATATTGAATGTTTTACTGGGCGCCACGGCGGTTATAACTGCATCCTCCGGCCCTGCCAGGGTTGCAAGCGGCGTATGGTCGATACCCGGATACACCAGATCTGCGTGAATTTCATCTGCGAAAACGACTAGGCTATGCCGCCGCGCGATATCCAGCAAACGTTCCAATTCAGCCTGCGTCCACACCCGCCCTACAGGGTTGTGCGGCGAACAGAACAGTAGCAACTTGGCAGATGCAGCCACTTCTTCCAGATGATCGAAATCGATAGCGTATCGCCCGTTTCGCTCGATCAAGGGATTGCGGACCACGCTGCGCCCGGTATTGGTCACGCAGGAAAAGAACGGGAAATACACCGGCGGCTGCACGATCACGCCCTGTCCTGGCTCAGCAAAGGCCATGGCAGCAGCATGCAGCGATGGCACGACGCCGGGACACAGCACGATCCACTCTCGCTCTACCGTCCAGCCGTGACGCTTTTTCAACCAGGCAATCAGGCTGTCGTAAATGCTATCCGGATACATCGTGTAGCCATAGATCGGATGCGCTGCCCGCGCAGCCAAGGCTTTTGTCACGGCTTCCGGCGCGGCGAAATCCATATCCGCCACCCACAGCGGCATCACATCTTCCGTACCGAAATAAGCGCGACGTCCGTCGTACTTGACGCTGCTCGACCCCGCACGCGAAATTTCGCGGTCGAAATCGAACATTACTTCACGCGTTCCCAAAGCGTGGCTTCCGACAACGTATGCTGGAATTTACGCCGTGTTTCGCGGATGACGAAAGGTACCTCCAGCGGTCCGCTTACCAACCTGAAATGCTCGCCGAGCAGAGCTTTCAGGCCATCCAGCGTGGTATAGCTCTCGCCGTCCTTCTTGAAACCGCCGATCCACTCCTCGCGCTCGGTATGCTCTTCGAGCCAGGTATAGGGCGAGGTAATCATCAAGATTCCGCCCAGGTTCAAACGCTCATGAATGGATCTGAGGAATTTCTTCGGGCTGTAGAGCCGGTCGATCAGGTTGGCGGCGAGGATCAGGTCATACCCCGTGAATTGAGGCTTGAGGTTGCAGGCGTCGCCTTGGTAAAACTCCACCTTGCCGCGTACGTCCTCCAGGCCTAAGTCGCTCAGCTTGCGCTCGCGGTAAGAAACCAGTTCGCCCTCGTCCACCAAGGTATAGCGCGCCATGCCCTGCTCGGCCAGTTTGACGCCCAAGCCGATGAAGCGTGCCGAAAAGTCGACACCAGTGACATGATCGAAGGCCTGAGCCAGTTCGAACGTTGCACGGCCTGTGGCACAGCCCAGATCTAGCGCGGAGCGTCTAGGCTTGCCTGCCATAGTCTCGATAGCGATCTGCGCCAACGCCTTGGGAAAATTAGGTACGCCGTAATATTCGTCGCCGTAATGGAACTCGGCATATTCGGAGAGCAGCTTGTCGGTTTCGTACATGGAACTCACAGGCGCTTTGGGCGGCTCGCCGACAACATACCGGAAACCCGCGTGTTGGAAGAAATGTCGGCGGAAGGCGTAGCGTGCGCTCAGCAACGCCTCGTTGCCGCAGGAAATCCACGAGCCCCCCTTGAAAAGGTTATGGCGTTCGTCGAACGTCGGCGTCGTGAAATCGTCGTAGATGGGATGTATTTCGAAACCATCGAAAGGATAGATCGGCGTTTCCGTCCATTGCCAGACGTTACCCATGACATCATAAAACGCACCTTGCGCAAAGCTATCCACCGGGCAGGAAGACGCATAGTGATCGAGGTGCAGGTTAGCGTTGGCTGCCTCGCCGCGCGGCACTTCATCAAGACCGGCAACAGCGGCCAACCGGTACCACTCGTCCTCTGTGGGCAGGCGCACGGGCTGGCCGGTCGTTTCGGCTTTCCAGTTACAAAACGCCTTGGCCTCGTGATAATTGACCTCCACTGGCCAGTTCCACGGCATGGGGACTTCCTCCGTCATGAGACGTAGATGCCACCCATCACCCGTCTTGAGCCAGAAAGTCGGGTGCGTGGCCTGGGTAAAGTCCCTCCAGCCGCGACCTTCTTCCTCCCAGTAGCGTTCTTCCAGATAACAGCCGGCCTCCACAAACGTCAGAAACTCTTGATTGCTCACCAGGAATTTCGTGGCCTGAAAGGCTGGTACTTCGGCTTCGTGGCGGCCGTATTCGTTATCCCAGCCGTAATAGGGATCGGCTTTGGATTTACCCAACGTGACGGTACCCGCCGCAACATCAATCAGTGCATTCGCCGGCGCAGCACCTGCAACCCTGCAAGGCTGCCAGGCAGCATGCGGACGAACGTAGTGCAAAGCATGCTGGCGGATCAGCACGGACGAGGTTTCGAGGTGAATCCGCTCGTGCTCCACGCCCATGAGGATGGCCCACCAGGCGTTGTTCCAATCGATGGGCAAGCTGAGCGGCGCGGTTTGGATAATGCGGTCGACGGCTTCCCGCACTTTTGCGCGATAGGCGAAGACCTCGCTCACCTTGGGCCAATCGTAGCGGGTGTCGTTGAGGTCGTCCCAGCTCATTTCGTCCACGCCCACGGCGAAGATGGACTCGAAACGAGGATTGATGCGTTCTTTCATCAGCCCGGCCAGGATCAGCTTGTTGACGAAAAACGTCGCGGTATGGCCCAAGTAGAAAATCAGCGGATGACGCAGCGTAATAGGCTTTTTGTAATAGGCCTCGTCGCTCGCCAGCGTTTCGAACAATGATTCGTAACGGCTGAAGGTATCGTGAAAATAGGCGCGAATTTCCTCGCGCTTTTGTTCCGGATCGCCGGCATCCAATTGGGGTGTCCGGCTAAAAAGACGATGATCCTCGGCAGCAGGCAACGATGCGATTTCGATGTTCATGATGTGTTCGGAAGCTCGATATGCGGCGCATGCGCATTCTAGCCCAGGTCAGCGGATAGAAAGGCGATGTCCGTCTTTCAATAATTGAACGAATTCCTCGGCTGGCAATGGCCGGCTGAAGAGATAACCTTGTATTTCGTCGCAGCCCTCCTTGCGCAGGAATTCGAGCTGCTGCTGCGTTTCCACGCCCTCGGCAATGACCTTGAGGCCCAGGCTCTTGCCCATGGCAATGATCGCCCGGGTGATCGATATATCGTCCGCATCGCTGGGAATGCCGCGCACGAACGATTGATCCACCTTGAGCTTGTCGATAGGGAAACGCTTGAGATATGACAGCGAGGAATACCCCGTGCCGAAATCGTCCAGCGAAATCTGCATGCCTAGTTGGGCCAGGTCAGTCAGCATATCGATCACCCGCTCGACATTGTTCATCACCATGCTTTCGGTAATTTCCAGCTCCAAAAGTTCATGGGCAAGACCGTGCGCCTTCAACGTGGCCGACACTTCGTCCACGAGCGGGAGGCGGAACTGCTGTGCGGAAAGATTGACGGCGAGCTTGACCACCGGCACGCCTTCTTGCTCCCAAGCCTTGTTCTGCGCCACGGCCTGCTCGATAACCCACTGGCCGATCGGTACGATCAAGCCCGTTTCCTCGGCCAAGGGAATGAAATGGATGGGCGAGACCATGCCAAGATCAGGATGCTCCCAGCGCAGCAGCACTTCGGCACCGATGATTTCTCCGGTATGGATATCGGCTTGCGGCTGATAGAACAGCAGCAACTCCTTGCGATCCAGCGCCCGTCGCAGGCTGCTCTCGAGTTCGAGCTTTTCCAGCGAACGCACGTTCATGTCGTCGGAATAGAACAGGAAATTGCTGCGACCTTGTTCCTTGGCGCGATACATGGCGATGTCCGCATGCTTGAGCAAGTCTTCAACCGTGTTGCCGTCAGTCGGATATACGCTGATGCCGATACTGGCCGAAATGGAAATTTCATGGCCGTCGATGAGAAATGGCGAGGCGAAGATCGCGAGGATTTTTTGCGCGACAATCGCCACGTCCGCAGGCTTGGCAATATCGACCAGAGCCACCACGAATTCATCGCCGCCAAGACGAGCCACAACGTCCGAAGCGCGAAGACAGGTCTTGAAACGGGTCGCGACGCGTTGGATCAATTGATCACCCGCGCCATGGCCCAAGGTGTCATTGACGTACTTGAAGCGGTCGAGATCGATGAACATCAGTGCGCCCGACAGGTTTTGCCTACTGGCGATAATCAGCGCCTGTTCCATCAGGCTGTATAGGGTCGAACGATTGGGCAATCCGGTCAGGGTATCGTAGAACGCCAGTTGGCGGATGCGTTCTTCTGCCGCCACGCGCTCGCTGATGTCCGAGAAGGTGGATATGTAATGGGTGACCACGCCGTGGTCGTTCTTCACCGCGCTCAGATTGGCCCATTTGGGGAATATGGCACCATCCTTGTGGCGATCCCACAATTCGCCCTGCCAATGGCCGCTCTCCTTGAGCGACGTCCACATCTCTTCGTAGAACGCCTTGTCGTGCCGTCCAGAGCGCAGGATGCGAGGCGTTTCACCCAGTACATCCTCTGAACCGAAACCCGTGATACTGGTAAACGCCTGGTTGACGGCGACGATCTTCTCATCGGCATCGGTGATCAGGATGCCCTCGCCGCTGTTCTCGAAAATACGGCCAAAGAGACGCAGGCTTTCCTCTTTTTTCAGGCGCTCGGTAATGTCGCGCACGTAACCAACCAAGCCAGCCGGGTTGCCGTCCTGATCGCGCGCCAAAGAAAGCGTGACGCTGGCCCAGAATACTTCGCCGGATTTCTTGCGACGCTGCACGACCATTTCGCGGTCGCCCGACAATAAGGGATCGTCGAACGGGTCGGCTTCGTCCTCATCCACATAGAGAAACAGGATGTTCTGCCCGATGGCTTCGTTGGCACTATAGCCGAACAACCGCTCTGCGCCGCCATTCCAGCCCGTGATGTAGCCCATCAAGTCCATGGTGATGACGGAATCCTCGATGCGATCGAGAATCTGGGCCTGTCGCTGCAACTGCACGGTCATGCCGTCCAACTCGCGTTCGCGCCTGGTCAGCGTAAGGCGAGCCTCAAGTGCAGGAGCAATGCAAGCAGCCAGGGACTCCAGCAAGTCAATATCGGTTTCGGTAAAGGCCCGACCTGCGATGCCTACAGCCCCCATTGCACCGCTTAGCGACAGTAAAGGCACGGCTGCCGATTGATCGGAAACATAGGTTTGTCCGCTACGAGTACGTTCGCAAGCGTCTTTCCAAGCCGGCGGCACTGGGTCGTTTTCAAAAAGGAGAACCATGCCCTGCGGGCATTGCAGGGTGGCAGCTAATTGATTGCCGATAGCTTCGAGCAAGCGCGGCTCGGCATTGAGAAAAATGGCGGAGAGAATGCGCTGAGCGCTCAGAAAGGGGTTTTCCGGCGTAGTGTCTCGCGCATTCACGGTGTACTAGCCCATTTCCTGGCTCATGCCCGCAGCCCATTTCAACGCGTCGAATTGACAATCGGCGAATTGTTCCGCCGTCAGCGAGAGGAAATCTGGTACAGCAATAGGTTGGGCACCGGCTTGCAGCGCGACCACAAGCTTGAGCATATCGCCCAACTCGCCCGGCTCACCAAGTAGCGCAGCCTGCACTTCATCGGGCAGCTTGATGATGGCCAGAATTTCCGGCATGGACATACCAAGCAAGGTGTCCAGCAAGGAGAAAATCCCAACCATGAAAGCCTGTTCCTGACGGTGCGCGTCCCATGCCATGGCAGCGGCGAAACGCTCCATCAAGCGGGCTCGCATGGCGGCCTGCTGTAACAGCGGATTAGGCACGTCGGTAGATTGCTGGTGGCGGGTGTAGAGCATGAGCTGGATCCAGCGCTGCATCTGACGCCGTCCCAAAATCATGATGGCTTGGTTGAAGGTCGTGATCTTGCTCTTCAAGCCCATGGAAACCGAGTTGACCAGGCGGAAGAGATTGAACGATAACTCCGGCTCGCGTTTGAACACGTTCTCGATTTCAGTACCGTCGGCGTCTTCGGCGATCAGCGTGAGCAATTTTAGCAAGGTTGCCCGGCTGGAATCTTTCTTACCCTCGACCACTGGAGGATGTGCAATATACGGTCCGCTGAACCAGGCCGCGCCCTTGCCAGCAGCCTCATCCCATTGGCCTTGAGAGGTCACGTTTGGAATAAAGTCGCGTCCTTCGACAGCTTTGGCAAAACCAGCAGGCACCGCAGCATCAGCACTTTTGACGACAATAAGAGTTCGTTCTGCAGGGAGGGCTTGCGCTAACGCATCAGGCACCGCACCGAGGTCGAGCAGAATTCTCAAGCCGCCGACATCAATGCCAAGCAACTCAGCATGAGTGGAAATCAATGAAGCGTCTTCCGGTTTACCGGAGATCCACACGCCTCCCCATGCTCCGTCACTGTCGATGACAGGAGCCAGCGCAATTTTTATCATTTCGTTCATGCTGGCTATTGTAGTCATAAAACCTAAAGTGTGGGAATTTACCCACACTCGATGGACGTCTTACGACTTATCAGCGAAAGGATTGGCGCCTTGCTTGAATTGGATGACGAGGGGCGTCCCTGTTAGTTCGAACGCCTTGCGGAAGAAACCTTCTAGGTATCGACGATAGCTGGCAGGAATTTTGGTCACGTGGTTGCCGTGAATCACGATGATCGGAGGATTCTTGCCCCCCTGGTGGGCATAGCGGAGCTTCGGGCGAATAGCGCCACCAACCGGCGGTTGATGTTGCTGTACAGCGGCTTCCAACACGCGTGTCAGCTTGGGCGTGGACAGCTTGGACATAGCAGCCGCATAGGCCGCATCCACCGACTTCATGAGGGGTGGCAGCCCCTGTCCTTTTAGGGCTGAAAGGTAATGGAATTTCGCATAGGTGAGGAAATGCAACTTGCGGTCGATGTCTTTCTTGACCTGGTCGCGCTGTTCTTCCTTCAACCCGTCCCACTTGTTGATCGCCACCACCAGCGCACGACCGGTTTCCAGCACGAAGGCAGCGAGACTGCCGTCCTGCTCGGTAATGGTGTCCTGCGCATCCAGCACCAGCACCACTACGTTGGCGTCTTCGATAGCTTGCAACGTCTTGATGACGGAGAACTTTTCGATGGCTTCGAATACCTTGCCGCGACGGCGCACACCGGCGGTATCGACGAGCGTGTATTGCTTGCCGTCGCGTTCGAAATCGATGTGGATGGAGTCGCGCGTGGTGCCCGGCATATCGAAGGCAATGACGCGCTCCTCACCCAGCAAGGCGTTGACCAACGTTGATTTACCGACATTAGGGCGACCTACAATGGCAATCTTGGGCGGCAAGTCCTCGTCATCGGCAGCCTCAGGCTCGGGAGGAAAATCAGCCAGGGCCAGATTGATGAGATCTCGTACGCCTTCGCCATGCGCGGAGGAAATCGCATAAGGCTCGCCCAGGCCTAACTCATAGAATTCGGCAGCGGCGATGGTCCGGTTCATACCTTCGGACTTGTTGACGGCGAGCAGCACGGATCGGCCGGTACGGCGCAGACGGTCGGCGATCACCTTGTCTTGCGCGGTGATGCCTTGGCGGCCGTCGACTAGAAAAATGATGGCATCGGCTTCGTCGACGGCTTGGAGCGTTTGACGCGCCATTTCGACAAGGATGCCGGTATCCGCGGCCGGTTCGAAACCGCCGGTATCGACCACCAGATATGGACGATCACCCACCACGCCGCGACCATAGTGACGGTCGCGTGTCAGACCTGGGAAATCAGCAACAAGGGCATCGCGCGTCTTGGTCAGCCGGTTGAACAACGTGGATTTGCCGACGTTAGGCCGGCCGACTAAGGCGATGGTGGGTAGCATGATTACTTCTGTGAAATGGCGTACAGGTAGCCGCCGCGGGTCTGGACCAGAACCGTACTCGAATCGAGCTGCATGGGCTGCGGCATGACGGCACTGCCGTCGGTTTTGAGACGTGCGACGAAAGCACCGTCGTCTCGTCCCAGGATATGCACGTAACCTTCGAAATCTCCGACCAATGCATTCCGCGCGAACACGACAGGCGCGGTGGTCAGACGCCCTTGCAGCCCGCCTTGGCGCCAGTATGTCTTGCCATTGGAATAATCGAGGGCGTAGACAGCACCATTGCTATGCGTGACAAATAACGAGGCGCCGTCGATGGCAATGCCGGTATAACTGGAAATATCACGATTCCACAGGACGCGGCCCGAGCTACGCTCGATGCCCACAATACGCCCCTGGAATGCCGCTGCATAAACGTACCGTCCGTCGACGACTGGCAGGCTGGTGATATCGGCAATGCGCTCGATTTCGGTGGTGCCCTTCGGCTGAGCAACAGAAGCTTCCCAAATGACCTTGCCCGATGCGACATCCAAGGCGATCAGCTTGCCGCCGGCAAAGCCGACAAATGCTGCGCCGCCCTCGTCGACGACCACACCCGCGCTGCTACGAAGGGAAAGCGTAGGCGTTGCCCGTTCGTAGACCCACTTGCGCTTGCCGTCGGTCGCATCAATGCCGTAGATGCGAGAATCGCCGCTACGTACCACGACTGTGCCGTGATAGATGCGCGGCGCGGAGAGCACTTCGCTCGCCACCTTGGATTTCCACAACGGTTTGCCGGTCGTTTGGTCGAAGGCGAGCACCATACCGCGAGGGGTCCCCACCAACACGAGATTTTCACCCGCACCGGCACCGCCTGAGAGTTTTTCCCCGGCATTGACGTGCCATACCTGCTTACCGCTGGAGGCTTCCAGGCGCACGATGTCGCCTTCCTGGCCTGCGGCATAAATGGCGTTACCGTCGGTCGAAGCAGAGAAATCATAATCCGGGGAAGAACCGACCTTGACCTGCCACAAGATGCGGGCATCAACTGAAGTCTTGATGTCCTGTAAGGGCGTGGCATTTTCAGCGACGTCGCGGCCGAACATGCGTTCGGACAGGTCGTTCTTCATGTCAGTCATGCCGCTGCAGCCTGCAAGCAGGGCGAGCATGGCCGTTGCGATGATTCGCTTGGTCATATCAGCTTCCCAGCGCGTCCAGTTTCTGCTCGGTGATCTTGCGGAAGCGGCTCTTCTGGTCGAAATTGGCAAGCGCTTCGACATAAGCCTTCTTGGCATCGTCCTTCTTCCCTTGCGCGGTCAGGACATCGCCCTTAAGGTCGGCGACCAAGCCATCGAAGGCAGGATCATGCTTCTCATCAAGCGTCTTGAGCGCATCGTCGTACTTTTTCTCGTCCAGCAGCAAGCTCGCCAGTTGCAGCTGGGCAATCGTCTTGATGGAGTCTTCCTTGGCATGCGCCATAGCCCATTCGGCTTGCGCATGAGCGCTCTTGGCATCGCCAGCTTCGTAATTGGCGCGGGCTGCCATCAGGGCTGCGCGTGCCGCATAAGGCGTGCCGGAATATTTGTCCATCAGTTGGGCTGAAATCGCACGCACCTGCTTGGTATCCTTGATATCGAGCTGGGCCAGCGTTTCATATTGTGCGGAGGCTTCCAGCGATTGCTTGTGCTGGTAATACTTCCAACCCTGGTAACCGGCGAAGCCAACGCACAATGCGGCCACTGCCAGCATCACATTGTTGCCGTGGGTGTTCCACCACGCCTTCAGCGCGTCTAACTGTTCCTGCTCTTCAAGATCGTATGCCATGCTTTTCCTGTCGATTTAAAGCTAAGCGGCCTGGCGATGCCGGCCGGGGATAGAATTCAATAAGTTTTGCGTGTATTCCTCACGCGGATTGGCGTAGAGCGCTTCGACCTGGCCCTGCTCCACCACGCGACCGCGGTGCATCACGGCCACTTCATCGGCAATATGCCGCACTACGCGCAAATCGTGACTGATGAACAAGTAACTCAACCCCATCTCGCGCTGCAATTCCTTGAGCAACAACAGGATTTGCGCCTGGATGGAAACATCCAGCGCCGATACCGGCTCGTCGCAAACCACTACCTTGGGGTCGAGGATCAAGGCGCGCGCAATGCCGATACGTTGCCGCTGCCCCCCCGAAAACTCGTGCGGATATTTCTTCATGTCCGCAGCGCTCAAACCGACGCGCTCCAGCATGCTCACCACTTTGGCACGGCGCTGTTCCGCATCGCCCAGTTGGTGAATCACCAGTCCTTCCACCACGATCTCGCCAACACGCATACGCGGATTGAGCGAAGCGAACGGGTCCTGGAATACCATCTGCAAGTCACGCCGTGCGGCACGCAAGGCTTCTCGGTCGAGGCTCGCCAAATCGCGCCCATCGAACAAGACCTTGCCTGCATCGAGGGGCTGCAATTGTAGCAGACAACGCGCGAGGGTGGATTTGCCGCTGCCGGACTCTCCTACGACCGCCAATGTGGTGCCTGACTTCAAGGCGATGTCCACATTGTCCAGCGCCTTGACCAAGGTAGTTGAAAAGCCGAATCGACCGCTGCGCTGCTTATAGGTCTTGGTCAGGCCGGTGGCAGAGAGAATAAATTCGCTCATACGGACGCTCCCTTGAGCCAGTCATAGTCGATGGGTTTCAGGGCTTTCCTGCCTTCGGCGTCCGGCACGCAATCGAGCAATGCCCTGGTATAGGGATGCTGCGGACGGTCCAGTACATCACCAACACTGCCCTTTTCCACGATTTCCCCACGGAACATCACCACCACATCGTCGGCGATGTCTGCGACGACACCGAAGTCATGGGTGATGAACAGCATCCCCATGTTCATTCGCGTCTTGAGATCGGCCAATAGCGCGAGGATTTGCGCCTGTACCGTGACGTCTAGCGCGGTGGTTGGCTCGTCTGCAATCAGCATGGCGGGTTCGCAAGCAATGCTCATGGCGATCATCACGCGCTGGCGCTGGCCGCCGGACAATTCATCCGGATAACTGTTAGCTCGTTCAGCTGGAATTCCGACACTTTCGAGTAACGCCGCCACTTTAGTCCGCAAAGCCTTGCCGGAAAGCCCCAGATGCGTGCTCAAAGTCTCGCCGACCTGGAAGCCGATGGTCAGCACGGGGTTCAGCGAGGTCATCGGTTCTTGAAAAATCATGCCAATGCGCTTACCGCGCACATCGCACATCTGGGTATTGCTGAGGCCGACGAGAGAGCTGCCCTGGAATACGATATCGCCCGAAACGCGCTGCAACGCCTTGGGCAGCAGCCCCATGACGGAAAGCGCGGTGAGGCTCTTGCCGCTGCCCGATTCGCCGACGATACAAGTCGTGCGACCGGGAGAAAGTGAAAATGAAACGTTGTTGACCAACAGACGAGAAGGCGCTGCCGCAGGTGCGACGGTCAGCTTCTCGACTTTAAGCAGGTCAGCCACGCAACCCCTCCGCTATTTGTGCCATCGGCACACGGACTTGCTCGCCTTCGCCGCGCAAGGGCTTCAGGCTTGCCTCGCCCGCTTGCGCTTCGTCGTCACCAACGATGACGGCGTAACGTGCGCCGCTCGCATCTGCCTTTTTCATTTGCGATTTGAAGCTGCCGCCACCGCAATGCAGCACAGCGTTGAAGCCTGCGTTGCGAATATCTTCAGCCAAGGTCATGGCGACCTTGTCGGCCAGTTCACCAACATGAACTACATACGCATCGGGGCCATCCGCGGGCGGCTCGAAACCTTGATCCTGCATGAGCGCCAGCAAACGCTCGACCCCCATGGCAAAACCGCAAGCGGGGGCGGGCTTACCGCCGATTTGTTCGATCAGGCTGTCATACCGGCCACCGGCACAGACCGTGCCTTGCGCCCCTAGGCGCGTCGTCACCCATTCGAACACTGTGGCATTGTAGTAATCCAGGCCGCGGACCAATCGTGTATTGATTCGATAAGGAATATTGGCCGCCTGCAGCATCTGTTGCAGCTGCTCGAAATGCTTGAGCGAAGCTTCGTCGAGCACGTCTATGAGCTTGGGCGCCCCCTCGACCATGGCCTGCATTGCCGGATTCTTGGTATCGAGAATACGCAAGGGATTGCTGTGCAAGCGGCGCTTGGCATCTTCATCGAGCACATCTGCGTGCTGCTCGAAATAGGCGATCAATTGGGCGCGATAATTGGCCCGCGCCTCGGCAGAACCCAGGGAATTGATCTCGAGGGCCACATCCTCCAACCCCAACAGCTTCCACAGTCGAGCCGTCATAATGATGTGCTCGGCGTCCATGTCTGGACCATCAAAACCCAGGGACTCGATCCCTACCTGATGGAACTGTCGATACCGCCCCTTCTGCGGACGCTCGTGGCGGAACATCGGCCCCATGTACCACAAGCGTTGCGGAGCGTTGTATAGCAAGTTGTGCTGAACAACGGAACGCACGCAGGAAGCCGTGCCCTCCGGACGCAGCGTCAGTTGCTCGCCGTTCAAGCGATCTTCGAAACTGTACATTTCCTTTTCCACGATATCAGTAACTTCACCGATGGATCGGACGAAAAGGTCTGTCGATTCGACGATAGGCGTACGAATCTGCTTATAGCCGTAGCCGCGCAGCCAGTCGCGCACGGTCTCCTCGAAAAACTCCCACAGCGGGGCATCGGCGGGCAGCATGTCGTTCATGCCGCGCACGGCCTGGATGGTCTTGCTCATTGTTTTGATTAGAGAATCGGGTAAAAAATTTTAACACGCGCCGGGAGAGCGCAACTATACGATTTAAGCCAGCGTTAGCGGGATAACCTTCTGTTCGCGGCGCAACACCCCGCCCTCCGCATAATGCGTACGAACATAGTCTTCGACGATGGCTTGGAATTCTTCGGCAATTTGGTCGCCCTTGAGCGTCACGGTCTTTTCGCCGTCGACAAATACGGGGGCAACAGGCACTTCGCCAGTACCGGGCAGGCTGATACCGATATTCGCGAGCTTGGATTCGCCGGGGCCATTCACCACGCAGCCCATCACGGCCACGTTCATGGTCTCGACACCGGGATACTGACTGCGCCAGATCGGCATTTGCTCACGCAGGTATCGCTGGATTTTCTGCGCAAGCTCCTGAAAGAACGTCGAGGTCGTACGGCCGCAGCCGGGACACGCGGTCACCAGGGGCGTGAATGAACGGATACCCATGGTTTGCAGGATTTCCTGCGCCACCACGACTTCCTTGGTACGTGATTCGCCGGGTTCGGGCGTCAGGCTGATGCGGATGGTATCGCCGATGCCTTCCTGCAACAGCACGGAAAGCGCGGCCGTCGAGGCCACGATGCCCTTGGAACCCATACCGGCTTCGGTCAAGCCCATATGCAGCGGATAGTCGCAACGACGGGCCAACTCGCGGTAAACGGTGATCAAATCCTGCACGTCGCTGACCTTGCAGGAGATGATGATGCGATCGCCGGGCAGCCCCAAGGCTTCGGCCTGAGCCGCGCTTTCTAACGCTGACTGGATCAAGGCCTCGCGCATCAAGGCTTCGGACGACAACGGCTCGGCAGCCTGTGCATTCTCGTCCATCATGCGCGCCATCTTGGCTTGGTCCAGGCTGCCCCAGTTGACGCCGATACGCACGGGCTTGCCGTACTTCACGGCCATCTCAATCATCGCGGCGAACTGCTCGTCGCGCTTGGAGCCCTTGCCAACGTTACCGGGATTGATGCGGTATTTAGCCAATGCTTCGGCGCAATCCGGATATTGCGCGAGCAGCTTGTGGCCATTGAAATGGAAATCGCCCACAAGCGGCACGTTACAACCCATGGCATCGAGTTTTTTACGAATGCTGCCGACCTGGGCCGCGGCCTCAGGCGAATTGACGGTAATGCGAACGACTTCAGAGCCTGCCTGCCATAGCTCATACGCCTGCTGAGCCGTTCCTTCGGCGTCAGCCGTATCGGTATTGGTCATGGACTGCACCACGACCGGCGCACCGCCGCCTACCGCGACATGGCCAACCATGACACGGCGCGTATGATGGCGTTGAATGTGCTGCTGAGAACTCATGTATTACTCCAGGGTCAGGCGTGCCACGTTGGCCTTGGCGTGCGACAGCACGTCGACCGGTTGTCCCTTGTAGATGACCGTTGCCCCATTGACGTTGCCGATCACGACCTTGAGCGGCGGCTTACCCTCCACCACTTCCTCGCTGGCAGCCGGCTTGGTCTTGTTCAGTAATTCCTTGCCGTCGGCATCCATGACGCGCACCCAACTGGATTCGGAAAACTTCAGTTCGACGCGGGCAATCCCGGCAGCAACGGCATTGGAAGGCGCAGGTACAGCGGCAGATGGAGTTTGAGACGGTGTCGCAACCGGTACTGCGGGGGCTGCCGGTGCAGGGCTTGCAGACGGCACAGAAGGCGCAGCTGGTTCAGCCTGAGCCAGCGTCGCATTAGGGGCTGGCTCGGTCAATTGCTCAGGTTGCATCCCTGCCCCCATGGGTGCAGGCTCTGGCTGAGCTTGAAGCGGCACGGGCGTCGTAGCGGATTCGGTTTTAGCGGGAGCCGCTACATTTTCAGCAGGTTCAACCGCCGCGGGATGGCTCTCCCGCCAATCCATGTAGAACCACCATGCGGCAGCGGCCAGGACGAGGATGCCGGTAGCAACTAGGTATGGCAACCAGGAACCGCGATTGCCGGTCTGAATCGGAATACCCTCGGTATGTAGGCTAATGGCCGACAGGCTGGGCGCGTCGGGCACTTTGCTGCGATACATGGCCAACAGCGGCTCCGCCTCGATCTGCAACAATTTGGCGTAGTTTCGAATAAAACCGCGGGTAAATGTCGCCGAGGGCAGATCCGAGTAAGCGTCAGCCTCCAACGCAACGACTTGCCGCGGGCTCAGGCAAAGCTGACGCGCAACATCATCCACTTCCAGTCCCAATTGCTCTCGCGTCGTGCGTAGCAGCTCGCCTAACCGCGACGGTTGAACGTCGGGAGTCTCGTTTTCCATGACAGAAATTTCTTCGCTCATTCTGGTTACTGGGCAGAGGCTTCTTGCGCCACGGCCCTTGTCTGTTCGGAGTCAGGGAACTGGTTGCGTAGCAGCAACGCCAAGCTGGCTTCCGCATTCTGGTCACCCACTGCACGTGCAATGCGCCAGCCGAGATAAGCGACATCGGGAGTAGGCGCACCTTCTTGCAGTGCAAACTGGATATGCCGATTTGCAAGTGTCTTGTTGCCGCGCTTGAAATAGATATTAGCCAACTGGTAATTGGCGTTGCGCAGGTTGGGCTGAATTTGCAAGGCATTCGTCAGGTAAGTTTCAGCGTTCTTTTCATCACCCTTGCGCAAAGCGCAAATCCCTGCGTTCATCCACGCGCTTTCCGGCGAGGAATAAAGGGGATTTTTCAGGGCAGCCATGAATTCCTTGATGGAATCGTCGATCCGATTGCGCGAACACAGGAAAGTGCCGTAATTATTGTGCGCTTCGGAATTGCTGGGCTCCAACTGGACGGCGCGCTTGAAATTGGCTTCGGCCTTGTCGTCCTCATGCAGGGCGGCGTAGACCAGCCCAAGGCCGTTGTAGGCACCTGGATATCCAGGGTCGATCTGAACTGCTGAAGAAAACTCTTCTAGCGCAATCGCCAATTTATTCTGGGAAAAATAGCCGGCACCCAGATCGGTGTGCAGCCGCGCGCGATGGCGTTCCGGAGATTCATTGCCGATTCCGGCGGCGGTTCCGGAATAGCTTTCCTGATTTTGACTCGGCGCATTGGCACACCCTGCCAGCACCAGCATGCCGATGGCTAACCAGCGTTTCATACCTTGTTCAACTCCACGATCCGTTTCAGGGTCCGACGCGTTTTGTCTTGCACCTTGCCGGCCAACTGGCCGCAAGCCGCATCGATATCGTCGCCGCGCGTTTTGCGTGTAGTTACGACGTAACCCGCCTGCATCAAGATATCACGGAAACGGCGGATGCTGTCGGGCTTGGAGGTTCCGTAGCCGCTATCCGGGAATGGATTGAACGGAATCAGGTTGAACTTGCAGGGTACATCGCGCACCAGGTCGAGCAATTGCCGCGCGTGCTCCGGCGTATCGTTGACGCCGTCCAACATAACGTACTCGAAAGTCACGAAATCGCGCGGTGCTTTCTCCAGATAGCGCTGGCAAGCCGCCATCAGTTCATGCAGCGGATATTTCTTGTTAATCGGCACAATCACGTCGCGCAGCGCGTCGTTGGGCGCATGCAGACTGACGGCCAAAGCGACCGGGCACTCGTCGCGCAGCCGATCCATGGCGGGCACCAGGCCGCTGGTGGACACCGTCACGCGTCGACGGCTCAAGCCGTAGGCGTTGTCGTCCAGCATGATATTGAGCGCGGTGACCACGTTGTCGAAATTCGCCAGCGGCTCGCCCATGCCCATCATGACGACGTTGGAGATGATGCGGTCGCCCTTGGGATCGCGTCCCAGCGCCTTATTGGCAATCCACAGCTGCCCGATGATTTCGGAGACAGATAGATTGCGGTTGAAACCCTGGCGACCAGTGGAGCAGAACGTGCATTCCAAGGCACAACCGACCTGCGAGGAAACACACAAGGTACCGCGGTCGGATTCGGGAATAAAGACAGTCTCCACGCCGTTGCCTGCACCAACGTCGATGAGGAATTTACGGGTGCCGTCTTCGGAAATCTGTTCGAGTTTGATCTCGGGAGGAATAATCGCAGCCACCTGCGCGAGTTTGTCGCGCAGGGCCTTGGCGATATCCGTCATTTGCTCGAAATCGCTCACGCCGAAATGATGCATCCAGCGCATCAGCTGCTTGGCACGGAACGGCTTTTCGCCGAGTTCCGCAAAGTAGGCAGCGAGTTTGGGTTGGTCGAAATCGAGCAGGTTAACGGTCATTCAATCATTGCGCAGAACATTCGATAAATAGATCCAATGTCCCGCATGCCTCACATTAGCGGGAGAACACCTGGGAAGACGGGAAGAAGTAAGCGATTTCGTTCGCTGCGTTTTCCAAGGAATCGGAGCCGTGCACGGCATTAGCATCGATGCTGTCGGCAAAATCGGCACGGATGGTGCCGGGAGCTGCCTTCTTGGGGTCGGTAGCGCCCATCAGGTCACGGTGAGCCAGCACGGCGTTTTCGCCTTCCAGCACTTGGATCACAACGGGACCGGAAGTCATGAACTTGACCAGGTCGGCAAAGAAAGGACGCTCGCGGTGAACAGCGTAGAAACCTTCGGCTTCAGCCTGGGACAGGAAAGCCATGCGGGAAGCGACGATCTTGAGACCAGCGTCTTCGAAACGGGTGTAGATCTTGCCGATCACGTTCTTGGCAACTGCGTCGGGTTTGATGATGGACAGGGTACGTTCAACAGCCATGATGACTCCAAAATTGAGGGTTTGAAAAACCCGATAAAATAGCACGTTAGCCGGTTTAAATAAACCACCGGCTCAGCCGCGGCCGTCGGCTCAAGCCGTCGAACGTTGGCGTCTCGCCTCGTACAGACACATGCCGCTGGCAACCGAAACGTTGAGGCTCTCTACCGTACCGAACATTGGAATGCGTACCAACGCATCGCAGGTTTCAGACGTCAAACGGCGCAGCCCGGTTCCCTCCGCCCCCATCACTAACGCAATCGGACCGGTGAGCTTGGTCGTGAACAAATCGCCCTCCGCCTCTGCCGCAGCCCCGACCAGCCACACGCCGGCCTCCTTCAACTCGCGCAGGGTACGCGCCAGGTTGGTCACAGCGATAAACGGGACGCTCTCGGCCGCGCCGCAGGCAACCTTACGCACCGTGGCGTTCAAGCCTGCAGCGCGATCCTTGGGTGCAATGACGGCATGGACGCCCATGGCGTCGGCCACCCGCAGGCAAGCGCCGAGATTGTGCGGGTCTTCCACACCGTCCAGCACCAGCAGCAACGGCGGCTCGTCGAGGTCGGATTCGAGGATATCGTGGATATCCTGATACGGCAGTGGCGCATCTTCAACCCTTGCCAGCACGCCTTGGTGACGGCCGTGCGCAGACAAGCCGTCCAAGCGTTCGCGCTCCATCTGCATGACGCGAACCCCCTTCTGTTCGGCGAGTTGCAGCAAATCCTGCATGCGCATGTCGTTACGCGTTTTGTCGATGCAAACTTCTTGAATGCTGGTCGGGTTCTGGCGCAGGCGGCCGGCGACGGCATGAAAGCCGAATATGATACGGGTACTACTCATTTCTTCTTGGAGCCTCTCGTGCTGCGGGTGGATTTGGATGTAGCGCGCGACGTGCGCGGCGAAGTGGATTTGCTTTTGGGCTTGCGGCCTGGCGCAGCGGGCAGACCCAAGGTATTACGCCCTCGTCCTGCGCCATCTGTTTTTGCAGTTGTTGCCTTTGCCGGTTTCTTCGCGGCCGGCATTTTGGCCGGTTTCTCGCCCGGCGTCGACTCCGACGCCTCATTTAGCGACGCAAGCACGAAATCAATCTTGCTGGTTTCCATATCGACACGAGCCACCTTGATCCGCACCCGATCGCCCAGGCGGAAACTCTTACCGGTACGTTCGCCCGTCATCATGTGCCGCACGTTATCAAAGTGGAAGTAATCGTTGCCCAGCTCGGTTACGTGCAACAAGCCCTCGACGTAGACGCCATCCAGCGCCACGAACAGGCCAAAACTCGCCACGCCGCTGACTGTGCCTTCGAACACTTCGCCGACGCGATCTTGCATGTAGTAGCACTTGAGCCAGGTCTGGACATCGCGTGTCGCTTCATCGGCTCGCCGCTCGGTCATCGAGCAGTGCATGCCCAGCTCGACCCAATTGCCGGGCTTGTATTTCTTGCCCTCCAGCACGGCCTTGATGGCACGGTGAACCAAAAGATCAGGATATCGGCGGATCGGCGAAGTGAAGTGCGTATAGGATTCGTAGGCGAGACCGAAATGGCCGACGTTATCCGGGCTGTAGACCGCTTGCTGCATCGACCGTAGCAATACCGTTTGCAGCAACTGCTCGTCCGGCCGCCCCTTGATCTTGTCTAGCAGCTTGCAGTAGTCCTTGGCATGAGGCGCATCCCCGCCGCCCAGCTGGAAGCCGAATTCAGCCATGAAACCGCGTACCTTCTCCAGCTTTTCCTCGGTGGGCCCTTCATGGATTCGGTAGAGCACGGGATGGTGGTGCTCCTTGAGGAAATCCGAGGCGCAGACATTGGCTGCCAGCATGCATTCTTCAATCAGACGGTGGGCATCGTTCCGCACCACCGGCTCGATCCGGTCGATTTTGCCCTGGTCGTTGAAGATCATAAGCGTTTCGGTGGTTTCGAACTCGATCGCCCCGCGCTTCTCGCGCGCCTTGACCAGCACTTGGTAGAGATCGTACAGGTTCCGCACATGCGGCTGGATATGCGCATATTCACGGGCCAGCTCGCCTTCGGGATTGATGATCATGTCGTAGACCTTGGTATAGGTCATCCGCGCCTTGGAACGCATTACCGAGGGGTAGAACTTATAGCGCTTGATCTTGCCCTTGCCGTCGATCTGCATGTCACACACCATGCATAGCCGGTCCACATCCGGGTTGATCGAACATAGGCCGTTAGACAACGCCTCGGGCAACATGGGAATCACGCGCCGGGGGAAATATACCGAGTTGCCGCGGTCGTAAGCCTCTTTGTCCAATGCGTCGCCCGGCCTCACATAGAAACTCACATCAGCAATCGCGACGACCAGGCGCCACCCCTTGGGCTCCTTCTTATCGCCTGACGTAGCGATAGGCTCGCAATATACGGCGTCGTCGAAGTCGCGTGCGGTTTCGCCGTCGATGGTGATCAGCGGCAATTCACGCAGGTCGATGCGCCCTTTCCAGTCCTTGGCCAACACCTTGGGTTTGAATTGCTCGGCCAAGGCCATGGTTTCGTGCGAGAACTGATGCGGCAAGTAATGCTTGCGCAAGGCGATTTCGATCTCCATGCCTGGGTCGGCATAATTACCCAGTACCTCGACCACCCGCCCTATCGGCTTGGCGTATGCGGACGGTTGCTCGATCAGTTCGACCATCACCACCTGCCCGGCCTTGGCTTTCATGTCTTGCCCCGGCGGAATCAGCACATCCTGGTTAAAGCGGTGGTCCTCGGCTGCCACCATCACAACGCCTTGCTCGCGGATCAACCGGCCAACCAGTTGTTTATTGACGCGCTCCAGCACCTCGACGATCTTGCCTTCACGCCGACCTCTTCGATCCAACCCGCCGGGCCGCACCATCACACGATCGCCGTGTAGCACCTGTGCCATTTCCCGGGGCGAGAGGAACAAATCCTCGCCGCCGCCGTCGGGAATGAGAAAACCGAAGCCGTCTTGATGGCCTTGTACGCGTCCAGCGATAAGGTCCAACTTCTCCGCTAGGCACAATGCACCCTTGCGGTTGCGGATGATCTGCCCGTCGCGCTCCATGGCCGCCAAGCGGCGATTAAAGACATCGCGTTCCGCCTTGCGGATACCCACTAATTTATACAGTTGCTCAACTGCAACGGGGGCTCCTTCCTCCTCCATGACTTGCAAGACAAATTCACGACTCGGGAGGGGGTTTTCATAACGTTCGGCCTCTCGCTCGGCGTGTGGATCCTTGCTTTGGCGTTTATTTTTCATTTGACAAACTCGTTCTTTCATTTAAAATGCGCGGACTTTCTAGCCCAGATGGCGGAATTGGTAGACGCGCTAGGTTCAGGTCCTAGTGGTGGCAACACTGTGGAGGTTCGAGTCCTCTTCTGGGCACCAAATCCAAAAAACGCACCGAACTGAATTCAGACGGTGCGTTTTTGTTTTTACCGTTACCCGCATCGATCAAAGCCGCTTCAGAATTCTCTGGCCCGCATTCTCCCACGTATTGATCACACCGTTTCAAATTCTTTGATCTCATTCTTTAACTAAGACCGCCGTATGGCACGGCTGTTCGCGGCTGAATCCCTGCCGCCTAATTAATGCCGATCAAAAATTTCGCAATCAGCACCGGATCACCGCTATGCAATATTTGCGCGACCGAGAGTTGACGTGAAGGCGCATCGGCATCGCCATCGAGACGATCCACACCCCAGCCTATTCCCATGGAAATCAGGGTTGCGGCCACCATGACCATGAATTTTTGACGTGGAACCATCGCACCCTGCTTTTCCATCTGCCACGTCAACAACCTAGCAACAATGGAAAAGGTGATGGTAGAGACAATAAAACCAAGCAATGAATTAAACCTATTTGTTGTAGAGCAAGCCCGAATAGTACGCTCAATGTCCTGATGATTTGAAGATCAAACCTGTCGTCGTACATAACAAGCTTCGTTGCCGGGGTACAATCCCACCCCTATTTTCATCTAGGCAGGTTTTCGGCTCACGATTTTAGATGCAGGAATAACAATGTCCCCACAATTTCACGATCTCGTCGGCTATCCCGCAGCTTTTCTCACCACGGTCGCATTCATTCCGCAGGCCTGGCAATCCTGGCGCACACGGGATCTTTCCGGCATCTCGCTCCCGATGTATGCCTTGTTTACCCTAGGCGTGGCCTTATGGATGATCTACGGGCTGTTGATCGACAGCCTGCCGGTATTTGTCGCCAACATCATCACCCTCGGTCTTTCATCCCTCGTGCTGGCGCTGAAAATCCAGCAAGCCCTACGTTCTCGATAACCTGTTCAGATCAAGCTTGTACGCACTGTAACCCACTGAAAAGTTGAAGCAAGTGATGTAGGATGCGGGGATGTCAAGAAAACACAAAAGACGTTCGGAAAAAGTCGGGCTGCCAGCAGGCTCGCTGATCCATATCGGCGAGGTAAAAACGGAGCGGCCGGAACTGGTATTGATCAGTTTCGATGGCAACCAGCTCACCGAGAAAGCCGCAGGCAACCTGACCGACCTTTGCCTGCCGGAAGCAGTCGGCACGCGCTGGCTCAATGTCTACGGGCTGCACGACCCCGACCTCATGGCCGAGATCGGCCGGACGTTTAACCTGCACCCCCTGGTGTTGGAAGACATCCTCAATACCGACCAGCGCCCCAAGCTGGACACCTACGACGATTACCTTTTCCTTGTCACACGCTTTTTCAGCTACGACAAATCCTCCATGCTCATCGGCTCCGAGCAAGTGAGCATCGTGCTGGGTCGGGATTTCGTGCTGACCTTTCAAGAACGTCGCACCGGCTCATTCGATCCGCTGCGCGAACGGCTGCGCGCCAACAAGGGCCACATCCGCACTGCAGGCCCCGGCTATCTCGCCTATGCCCTGCTCGATATCATCGTCGACCGGTACTTCATTGCGTTGGAGCAAATTAGCGACGATTGCGAGACGCTGGAAGACGAAGTGCTAGATAAACCGACGACTTGCGTCCTGCAAAACATCCATAAGCTCAAGCGCGAGAGCGTAACTCTACGTCGCGCCGTCTGGCCGCTGCGCGAAGTCGTCAATAGCCTGATCCGCAACGAATCGGGCTTTTTTACCCACGAAACCGTCCTGTACCTGCGCGATGTCTACGACCACACCGTGCATTTCATCGAATCGCTGGAGGCCTTGCGCGACCTCCTCGCCGGCATGCTGGACATTTATCTTTCCAGCATCAGCAAACGGGTCAACATGGAAGTGCGTGCTCTGACCGTAATGGCCATGCTGTTCATGCCTGCAACCTTAATTGCAGGCGTATTCGGCATGAATTTCAAATATATACCGCTACTCGATAGCGCCGACGGTTTCTGGGTTGCGATGGGAGGCATGGCCACCATCGCCAGCGTCATGGGGCTGATCTTCTGGCGAAGGCAGTGGCTCAGCCGACACTGACCATGTCCGGGAATTGCTCCCGAACATGGGCAACCTTGGGCATCACCACCAACTGGCAATAGGGCTGACGGGTATTGTTGGCGAAATAATCCTGATGGTAGGACTCGGCCGAATAGAATTGGCTTGACGGCGTCACTTCCGTCACTACCGGATTCGGCCAAAGGCCATTGGCGTTGATTTCCCGAATAACTTGCGCTGCCTCTAACCGTTGTTTTTCGTCATGGTAGAAAACGGCAGAACGATACTGCGTGCCGATGTCGTTGCCCTGGCGATTAAGCGTGGTCGGGTTATGGCTGGCGAAAAAGACTTCAAGCAAATCGCGATAGGCAACTACTTGCGGATCGAACGTCACCTGAATAACTTCGGCATGCCCTGTCGTTCCTTCGCATACTTGCTTATAAGTTGGGTTCAGCAACGTGCCGCCCATAAAACCGGAAACCACAGACGACACACCCCGCAATTGTCGGAATACGGCTTCAAGGCACCAGAAACAACCGCCGGCGAATGTAGCGACTTCGAGTTGGGCAACCATCCTGTCCTCCGTCTGTGGTCTCATACGTTATTGGTTAAATTACAACTTTTCGGCAATCACAACAATGAAAGGTTCATCATGAAAACCACCCGTACCGCCCTGGCCTTGATAGGCCTGGCCCTGATTCTCCCCGCATCTCCTTCGGTCTATGCGGATCCACCTCCCTGGGCGCCAGCGCACGGTTGGCGCAAAAAGCACGATCCCTATTACACCGGCTATTCCGGCAAGCGCTGGGATGACGACTACGGCATCGTCGAGGGTACTTGCGATCGAGACAAGATAGGCGCAGTGCTGGGTGGTGTCGTAGGCGGTGCAATCGGATCGACGGTGGGGAAAGGCGACGGCCGAACGGTTGCCATCATTATTGGCTCCGTACTGGGCGCAGTAGTCGGCCATCAAATCGGCGAACAAATGGACAAAGCTGACCGCGCTTGTATCGGCCACGCACTGGAGCTTGCCTCCGACCGTAACAGCGTCGTCTGGGACAACCCCAATAGCGGCTTGAGCTACCGTGTCACGCCAGTACGCGGCTTGGATATCGATGGCCGCAAATGTAGAGAATATGACCTCGCCATCCGAGGTGATGGCGTCAACGAAAAACGGCGCGAAAAAGCCTGCCAGGTCAGCGAAGGCACCTGGAAGCCCATGTAATCGCCCGTCCCGTTACCAAAGCCGCGCGATGTTATAATCCGCGGCTTTTCTGTTTACAGACTCCCCCATGCGTCTCGTCATCCAAGGCCCATCTATCACCTCTGAATCGTTGGCCCGCATTGCATCCCTGGCCGGAGTTCAGGCAACCCAAATCGCCGAGACGGCGCATGTGTTCAAGGGTGTAGAAACGAACGAAGCCATCGGCAGCTATTGCCGCGAGCAAAGTCTGGACTACGCGTTCGTTCCGGACGAGTTGAATCTCGATCAGGTCGGCCTCGTCGTCATGGACATGGATTCAACCTTGATTTCGATCGAATGCATCGACGAAATCGCCGATATGTACGGCCTCAAGCCGCAAGTAGCGGAAATTACCGAAAGCGCGATGCGCGGCGAGATCGAATTTGCAGAAAGCCTGCGCCGGCGCGTGGCCCTGCTCAACGGTCTCGACGAAAACGCACTGCAACGCGTCTACGACGAACGCCTGCATCTCAATCCGGGCGCAGAATACATGCTGGGCGAACTCAAAAAACACGGTATTCGCACACTGTTGGTGTCAGGTGGATTCACCTTCTTCACCGACCGCCTCAAGAACCGACTTGGGCTCGACTACGCGTATTCGAATACTTTGGAAATAATCGACGGCAAACTGACTGGCAAGGTGTTAGGCAACATCCTGGATGCTCAGGGCAAGGCTGACAGTTTGATTCGTATCCGCGAAGAACTGGGCCTGATCAAGGAACAAGTCATTGCCGTGGGTGATGGCGCCAACGACCTCAAGATGATGGCCGTAGCCGGCGCCGGAGTGGCTTATCACGCCAAACCCGTAGTGCAGACCCAGGCTACATTCGCGCTCAACCATAGCGGACTCGAGGGTGTGGTTCACCTGCTGCGGAATTGATCGCGAGGCAACTACCAATAAAAAAGGGCGCCGCGGCGCCCTTTTTCGTTCGGGAAAGATTACTTCCCGTTGACTTTTACCGGCACATACAAGGTGCTGTCTCCGCGCAGGATCAGCAACGCGACAGTCTTGCCAACCATGCCGTCGATCAGCTTGTTGAACTGGTCGACACCTTGCACTTCGTTGTTGTTGACAGCCAGCACAACGTCGCCGCGGCGAATGCCGGCAAGCGCAGCAGTCCCTTGGGAGTTCAAAACCAGCAAGCCGTTCTTGCCCAGTTTCTTCTTTTGCTGCGGCGTCAGATCGCGTAACTGCAAGCCGAGGCGGTTGGGCTCTACCTTGGCCGGGCCGCGCGGCGCAGCCTTGGCTTCGTCTTTCTCGTCCGGCATCTCACCGACTTTAACTGAAAGGTTACGCGTTGCACCTTTGCGCAGCACTTCCATTGTGACGTCCTTGCCGGGCTTGGTGCCACCGACAATTCGCGGCAAATCAGAAGAATTAACGACCGGTTTACCGTCGAAACGAATGATCACATCCCCCGGTTCCAAACCGCTACGCTCGGCAGGACTACCCTTCTCGATGCCTGCCACCAAGGCACCGTTGGTGTTCTTCATGCCAAAGGAATCCGCCAGCTCTTTGGTGATTTCCTGGATACCGATTCCCAGCCAGCCACGCGACACTTTGCCGGTGGACTTGAGCTGGTTTTGCACGTCCATCGCCACGTCGATCGGAATGGCGAACGACAGTCCCATATAGCCACCAGAACGGCTATAGATCTGGGAATTGATGCCGACGACTTCGCCTTTCATGTTGAACAACGGACCGCCGGAGTTACCCGGATTGATAGCCACGTCGGTCTGAATGAACGGAACATAATTTTCCTGCGGGAGGGCGCGACCCTTGGCGCTGACGATACCAGCCGTCACGGTGTTCTCGAGTCCGAAGGGCGAACCGATGGCAACAACCCATTCACCGACCTTAAGTTGCGTAGGATCGCCCAGTGTAACCTTGGGCAGACCGGTAGCCTCGATCTTGATCAAGGCGACATCGGAACGCGGATCAGAACCGATGATCTTGGCCTTGAACTCGCGGCGGTCAGTCAGCTTGACGATGACTTCGTCGGCGTCGTTCACCACGTGTGCATTGGTCAGCACATAGCCGTCCGAACTGACAATGAACCCGGAGCCCAGCGATTGGGTCTTGTAATCCTGACCACCGCCCTGCCCGCCCGGACCTTGCGGCCCTTGCGATCCTGGAGGCGCGAAGTGGCGGAAAAATTCGTAGAAAGGATCATCCTCCGGCACGTTGGGGAACGGCATCATGCCGTTGCCGCCGTTGGCGTGCACAGTGGTGACGGTACTGATATTAACGACTGCAGCCCCCTGCTTTTCCACCAGTTCGGTGAAATCAGGCAGGTCTTTGGCCAATACAGTCGTCGTGAATGAGAGCAGGAAAAGGGCTGTAACCCAGAGCTTTCGCATCATAAAGAATCACCTTGAACAATGACGAATAGACACCAATTCGCCGCGCCGCAACATCACGGGCTGATAACGCCCGTCCGTCTCACGGCGTTGCGTTTGGAACTTGACCCATACGAAACCGGCAAAGAGGCCGGCCAGGGCGCCGATGACAGCCCCCGCATCGCCGCCAACGCGGGATGCAGAAGCGCCACTACCGATAAATGCGCCGATACAAACCAGCACAAGGGGTATAAGGTAGGCCGTCAACGAACCGGCCAGCAATGCGCCCTCCTCTATGCCGATAATCACAGCTTCGCCAACCTTGGCTTGCAGTGCATTCGACGTCCAGAATCCGCCACTGTTGCGCTTGAACAATCGGCCCCATAGGGATACCCCGCAGCCCTGCGTGGTGCCGCAAAGCCCGCAAGGCGCGTTACGACGGATTTCCAGATGTGCGCGGTCGCCTTCCACGGCGACCACGACAGCTTGCTCTTCAATCATTTGTTAAATACGACTCCGTTGGAAATTTGTGCGACCGTAGCTGCAGGCACTTCGCCCATCACCACGACCTGATGACCATCGTGCACTGTCACCAATACATTGGTAGCGCCCTGGCTGAAACTGCCGACCTTGGGCACCGAGACACCCTGACTCACGGGCTCGATGAATACAGACACCGAGGCAAGACCATCCCAGAACACGAGATGGCTAACCGGATAAGGCTTGCCCGGCACTGCACGTTTAACCTGCTCAGTCTTGCGGAACCCCGGCGGTAAATGCGTGACCGTCCAGCTTTCATCCCGTGCAGGAATCGGTGTCACGGTTTCCTCGGGCGCCATCACGTAGCTTTTACCGCGCTGGATATCCGGATGGAACCAGTCACTATTGTCACTATCCACCAGCATCAACTGGCTGAACGCCACTTGCTCGATCACTTCATCCTTGTCATTGAGGATGGCCATCTTAAGGAGCAATCCCGATTCACGCTCGATCCACAGCTTGCATCGATAACGGAGTTTGTCTCGCGGGTCCAGAGTGACCATTTGCCCTTCGTGTCCGCCGATGCGCTCGGTACCGCCAAGCTTGATCTGGTAGTTCGCTTTCAGGTCGTCTGTCAGCTTGGGCAACACAGCAGGGAAACCGTTCTGCAGCCGACGCTTGTCTACCATGACCTTTTCGCTCTTGGGCTGGTAGATCACCACGTCATTGCCCTGGCGGAGCATCTCGCGAGGAACACCGTCCAGCAGCACCAGGCGCGCAAACTCGCCGCTGGGGCCGTAGTTCACGTGCATGATCTGCATCGAACTCACATTGGCGCCCGCCTGATAAACGAACACCCCCTTGTAATTGAGCTGATGTGCAGCTTGATTGGCTTTGTCCAACATCAGCCAGGGATCACCGGACTCCGCCGCCTGTCCCGCTAGCGGCAACAACCAAAGCAACAAACCGAGGCGACGGATCAACGAGCGCATTCGAATCAATTACCGGTTTCCGAATAAGTAGCAGGCTGGATTTCATACGCATGCTGCATACCGTAGGTCGGTGCGTATTCATGGTGAGCCAGCATGTAATTGTTGAGAGATTCGGGAGACAAGGTGTTCTGGGCGATGGAGGGGGCAGGCGCTTGGGTAGGCAATCCGACATTCTGGGATTGCCAGACGATCCAGCCGACGAATGCGACAGCAGCCACTGATGCGGCAACAGGCACCACATGCTGATGCTGCAAACGCTCGCGCAGGGTACGGCGTCGCGGTGCCAATACGGTGGGTTCGGATTCGAGTTGCTGCATAATCTTGGAATACATGCCGTTTTGCGCGTGGAATTCGCCGCGCATTACGTCGCCAATAAGATGGTAGGTCGACCAGCACGCTTCAGCTTCATCGCTTTTACAAAGTGCTGTGTATAGATGTGGATTTTCATCCATATCCATCTCTCCATCCATGAGTGCGGATAGCTGTTCCTTCATTTGATTCTCCTGTCTACTACCATCTTTTATCCTGGGGGGTATCGAGCAACGGCCGTAATCGTTCGGCGATGGATTCACGGGCACGGAAGATGCGTGAACGCACGGTCCCGATCGGGCAATCCATCATTGTGGCGATCTCTTCATAGCTCAAACCTTCGATTTCGCGCAGCACGATTGCGGTTTTCAGATCTTCAGGCAATGCATCAATTGCCAACTGCACGGTTTTGGCAATTTCCTGTGTCATCAGTTCAGTTTCCGGCGTATCGAGTGTTCTCAATTCGTCGCCGTCCTCGAAGTTCTCCGCGTCGTCCACGTCGATCTCGTTCGAGGTCTGCGGCCGGCGCCCCATGGATACCAGGTAGTTCTTGGCAGTATTGATGCCAATGCGGTAGAGCCAGGTATAAAAAGCACTTTCCCCGCGGAAATTGGGTAGCGCGCGGTAAGCCTTGATAAAGGCCTCTTGCACCACGTCTTCCACTTCCGCCTGGTCGCGGATGAAGCGGGACAGCAGCCGGCCGAGCTTGCGGCGGTATTTGTCCACCAATAGCCCGAAAGCCTGCTTATCTCCACGCTGAACCCGTTCGACCAGTTGCTGATCTATGTCACGGTCGCTCGCCAAGAGCGCTTCTCCCTGTTATTGCCTTGTTATGTGCGATCAGCGAAGTATACCGCGCCAACACTGTACGCAGCTAACAGACAACGCTAAACTCGGGTTGGTTCAATTCCCGATTACGAGTCCTGATTTTGCGGAAATTCGATGTACTCATCATAGGCAGCGGTCTGGCCGGTTTGACCCTCGCGCTTCACCTGGCGTCTACCCGCAGCATCTGCCTGATTACAAAAAGAGAACTCAACGACAGTTCGAGCCATTGGGCCCAAGGTGGCATCGCTGCGGTGCTGGCCGACGACGACACTATTGAAGCGCACATCCAGGACACCTTGATTGCCGGCGCCGGCCTTTGCGATCCGGAAGTCACTCGGTTCGTTGTAGAACATA
Organism: Novimethylophilus kurashikiensis; assembly: GCF_003112435.1. Lineage (GTDB taxonomy): Bacteria > Pseudomonadota > Gammaproteobacteria > Burkholderiales > Methylophilaceae > Novimethylophilus > Novimethylophilus kurashikiensis. The sequence continues at coordinate 165,616 of NZ_BDOQ01000002.1, read as the reverse complement.
GCCGTGAAACGGTACAGTGGCTGATCGACCAAGGCGTGCCGTTCACCCGTGAAGACGACAACAGCGGTTTCCACCTGACTCGCGAAGGCGGCCACAGCCGCAGGCGCATCATCCATGCCGCCGATGCGACTGGACACGCCGTGCAGGAAACGCTGGCCGAAAAAGTAAGACGCCATCCCAACATCACGGTGTTGGAGCATCACATCGCCGTCGACCTCATCACGGCCAAGAAGAACGACAGACGCAATAATCGCTGCCTGGGCGCCTACGTGCTCGACCAACAGCAAGGCAAGGTAGTGACCATCGGCGCTCAAAACACGGTATTGGCGACAGGCGGCGCGGGCAAGGTGTACCTCTACACAACCAACCCGGACGTGGCGACGGGCGACGGCGTGGCGATGGGCTGGCGGGCCGGTTGCCGCGTGGCAAACATGGAATTCATCCAGTTCCATCCCACTTGCCTCTATCACCCGCAGGCCAAGTCTTTCCTGATTACCGAGGCAGTGCGCGGCGAAGGCGGCATTCTCAAACTGCCGGACGGGACGCGCTTCATGCCGGAGCACGATGAACGCGCCGAATTGGCACCCCGTGATGTTGTGGCACGGGCCATCGACTACGAGATGAAAAAACGCGGGATCGACTGCGTTTACCTAGACATTTCGCACCGTCCCGCCGATTTCATCCTGTCGCATTTCCCGACCATTTACCGGCGCTGCTTCGAACTTAGCATCGACATCACCAAGCAACCTATTCCTGTCGTGCCAGCCGCCCACTATTCCTGCGGCGGACTGATGACGGACATGAATAGCCGCACCGATCTCCCGCATCTATATGCCATTGGCGAAGCCGCCTGTACCGGATTACACGGCGCCAATAGACTGGCATCTAACTCATTGCTGGAATGCATGGTATTCGCACGCGCAACCGCCATCGACATCCTGACGCAGCGTGGCATGGAGATTCCTGAATTACCGGATTGGGATGAAAGCCGGGTGACGGACGCAGATGAAGAAATCGTCATCACTCATAACTGGAGCGAACTTCGACGCTTTATGTGGAATTACGTGGGCATCGTGCGCACCAACAAGCGACTAACCCGCGCCATGCACCGCATCAACCTGCTACGCGATGAGGTCCATGAGTTCTATAGCAACTTCCGGGTTAATGGCGATTTAATTGAGCTGCGCAACCTGCTTCAAGTGGCCGAGCTCATCGTGAGAAGTGCCATGGAACGCCAAGAAAGCCGTGGGTTGCACTACAGCAAGGATTATCCAGAAATGTTGCCGGAAGCGATTCCAACCGTCTTGGAGCCTTCCAACTACTACAGCCTGCTAGATCATATGCATGGAAGACGGAAACGTAAGACAAGTGCTTAGTTGCGCACACTCAATCTACTTCGAAACTTTCTCCATGATAGTAATCAAGTGAGGGCCTTGCCATGATTGGCTTAATATCCTGAAAGACCCATTAAAACCATAAATGGCTCCCCAATTATTTACATCATCAAAATAGTAGGGAAACGTCTGCTCTGTAATGATATTGACGTGCGTCGGGTCGCAGAAGGCCTCGGCATGCGGATAAGCCGGCGTTTGAGATAAAAACTTTCCACCCGGCTTGAGCACACGGAAGACCTCGCTCATTAACTCAACAAAAGGATTTCTTCGTTGCGGAGCATAGATCAACCGGGGAATATGCTCTAGAAAGTCGTGTGCCGTAACAAAATCAAAGAAATTCGAATCAAAAGGAATAGGCTCTATCACCAAGTCCGCTTTGACAATATTGTTGGCGGTATCATTTCGAACATCAATCCCATAAACCACTTCCGCATTGAAAATATTTTTAGGATTGAGGCCGCAACCGAGATCAAGAGAAGTCGTTGCCATAGTTAGTTATTTTTGTTGGTTAAAAGGTTGGATATATCTAGAAGAGAAATTCGGATGCAATTCGCAAGGTAATTAAACCTGCATGTTCATTACGTCCTGATATGCAGCAACCAGCTTATTACGCACCTGCACCATGGTCTGGAAGGAAATACTGGCTTTTTGCAGCGAGATCATCACATCCTGAATATTTGCCTCAGGCTTGCCGAGTTGAAAATCCTCGGCTTTTTGATCAGCGCCTTGTTGTGCCGCATTGACCTGATCGATCGCCCCCTTGAGGGCATCGGCAAAATTTGCCGCACTGTCGGCGGGAGCCGTGTCAGTTTTGCCGCCGGCGATTGCCGCCGCAGCGTTCATCTGACTGAGTAATTGATCAATGCCCTTTGTATCCATTGCGTTTCTCAAGTTGTTATCCGATTATAGTCCTACATCGGAAGTATTTGTCTAGGCTTTAAAAAGCAAATCCTGGGCCAATTCACTTTCCTTCCCGATACTGCTGCAACTTATGCCGCAAGGTGCGCTCGCTCATGCCTAGCTTTTGTGCTGCCAGCTTGCGTGACCCGTTTACCGAATCTAGCGCATTCATGATGTGGACTTTTTCCAGGGATTTAAGATCATTGATCTCGCCCGAAGCCTCTCCCGTCACGTCAGGGGGTTGTCGATGAGGCCTTTGTGCGGAAATAGGCAGATGTAGGTGTTGCGGTAAAATATTATCGCTACCAGCCAGAATCACTGCGCGCTGAATCACATTCTCAAGTTCGCGTGCATTGCCCGGCCAAGGGTAGCTCAACAGTGTTTGCTCCGCCTCATCTGACAGTCGCATGGATTTTCGTCCCATGGAAGCAGACATTTCCGAAAGAAAATGACGCGCCAAAGGCAAGATATCCTGCACTCGCTCGCGCAATGGTGCAATCTGTAAGGGGAAAACATTCAGGCGATAGAATAAATCCTCCCGGAACGCCCCCTTCTCAACCTCAGCCTTCATGTCGCGATTGGAAGTCGCCAGCACACGTACATCCAATGCAATCGCCTTATGCCCCCCGACGCGCTCGACCTCACGCTCCTGCAATACCCGCAGCAATTTGGCCTGTAGCGCCAGCGGCATTTCGGAAATTTCATCCAACAGCAGCGTGCCGCCCTGCGCCTGCTCGAACTTCCCCGGCTGCGCCTGCGTGGCACCGGTAAAGGCACCTTTTTCGTAGCCGAACATGGTTGCCTCGAGCAGGTTGTCCGGGATAGCGGCACAATTGACGGCAACAAAGGGCTTTTCCGCCCGTGAGGAATGCTGATGGATAAATCGCGCCATCACTTCCTTGCCAGTCCCGGACTCACCGGTAATCATCACGGTTGCCGGAGTATCGGCGACCTTCAGCGCCATGCCGTAGAGGCTACTGCTGGCCGGGTCATCCATGACTGTTTGCTGCTGGCTGGCAAAACTTGCCGGCAACATCCAGCGGGCGGCCCTGGACAACAAATCCTCGACTTCAAAAGGCTTGACCAGATAATCGCAAGCCCCCTCTCGCATCGCCTCGACCGCCTGGGAAATGACGCCATAGGCCGTCATCAGCAACACCGGCACATGAGGCCATTCGGATTTAATCTCGTGCAGCAGCTGCAAGCCCGTCATGTTGGGCATTTGGACATCGGTGATGACCAACCCAACCGCATGCTGCCGCAATACGGCTAACGCCTGGACACCATCCTGTGCAATCAACACGCGATAGCGAGAGAGCTCTAATGTATCGACCAACGCCTCGCGCAGACTAGCGTCGTCCTCAACGATCAAAATAGGTAGTTGTTTCATTGTTTGACGATCGGAAAGCTGAGGCAGAATTCGCTGCCCTCGTTTTCGACGGATTTTACTGCAATCTCGCCGCCGTGAATTTGGACGACCTCGCGCACGATGGCGAGCCCGAGCCCCGTGCCTTCGGTGCGCGTGGTAAAAAATGGCTCGAACAATCGCTCCTGCAGCGCCACAGGGATGCCCTTGCCCGTGTCGCACACCTTGAACAAAATCTTTCCATCATCCACTCCAGAAGACAGCGATACCGAACCGCCCGCCTTGCAGGCTTGCATGGCATTACTCAACAGGTTATGTAAGGCGCCCGCCAAGGCTTCGCGGCTACCGAGCACGCAAGCATCCTGACTTTGATCGTCGACAGTGAACGCAATTCCAGCCTGAATCAATTGCGGCTCCATCACTTGCTGCACTTCGGACACGAGCGAAGACACCAAGATTTTCTCCTGCGCGCTGCGGCCGCCACGCACGAACACCAGCATGTCCTTGATGAGCTTTTCAAGATAACGCAATCGCCCCAAGGCCTTTTCGGAGAACCGGCTTCGATCTTCCGGTGCAAGATTGGCATCCGCCAGATGCGAGGTGTAGAGCAATGCCGCGGCCAAAGGAGTACGGAGCTGATGCGCCAGGGCTGCAGCCATTTCGCCCATGGCGGATAAACGCTTATGGCGCTGCAGCTGGATCTGCATGGCGTAGGCATCGGTTACTTCTTGCAACAGCAAGATTTCGCCGTGCAGCCCTTCGCGAATATTGGATGAAATGCTGATACGCCGTTCGGTACCCGCCAACAGCCATTCGCCTGGCGTCGGCGTAGCCTCCAGGCACCGCTCACGCACCGATTCCCATGGTGCACCGATCACAGGCTCGGTTAGCAACTTAAGTGCAGCTGGATTCGCCTCCTCAACCAATCCTGCGGCATCTAGGACTACCACACCGCCCGGCAAAGCATCGAGCAGGCGAGTGAGCCGTTGCGAGAGCGCTTCTTTTTCCTCATATTGCCGCCGTAACTCACCATTGGCCACGGCAAGTTCCTGAGTGAGTCCCTCGGCTTTCACCTGCAATTCAGCGTAGGCACTCGTCAGCTGCTCCGAAACCTGATTGAACAAGGCGAATGCCTGCTGGAGTTCCTCTTGCGTCGATGGAGGCTTTGATGTGTCGGTCATGAATGCAATATAAATGTGTTCAATCTAAAGTATAGTGTCAAAATGCCGTTGCTAATGCTTGTTTGAAGATTGAAAAATAGATCCTGGGTCATTAGCCATCTGAACAACTGCATCCAGACTCTAACAATAACAAATGCCGAGTTAGAAAATTTAAGTGATAGGTCTACAGTGTCCACATTTCAGAAAATTAGATCAGGAATTGCCTCAGCTACAGCACTCGGCCTTTCCCTCAATGGCCATTCGAGTGCATAATTAAGGCCTAAAAACACAATAAATACCTAGAATGCCTGATACTCACGGAGCACCGAGATGTCCGAACTACTGAAGCGCATTGACGCTCGCACCAAGCTGGCCGGCTCTAACAAGCTGGAGATGCTACTTTTCTCGTTAGGCACGGACGAACGTACAGGTCGGGAAGAAACCTTCGGCATCAACGTTTTCAAAGTGCGCGAAGTCATGCGCATCCCCCAGATCACCCACGCACCTGATATGCCGCCTTCGGTCGAAGGCATGGTCAGCTTGCGCGGAGTTCTGGTGCCGGTGGTCGATCTCATCAAATACGTGGGCATCCACAACTCCAAGGCACCCCAGATCATGATTGTGACCGAATACAACGGTCACACCCAAGGTTTCCTGGTCGAGAGCGTGGACACTATTCTCCGCATCGACTGGTCTGCCATGAAGGTACCGCCAGAAATGCTTACGGCACAAATGGGTGGCCTTATCACTGCAGTCACCGAGCTCAAGGACGGCCGAATCGTGATGATGATGGACGTCGAGAAGATTCTGGCGGAAACCTCCAATTACGTAGACGATGCGGCGATTTCCTCGCTCAAGCCGATTCCCGTTGCAGGCAAAACAATATTCTTTACGGATGACTCTGTGGTGGCACGCAAGCAAATCGAAAAGGCCTTGAACGCCCTCGGAATTGCAAGTGTCTCCGCCACCAACGGCAAGGAAGCCTGGCAAGAATTGCTGAAGATCGCCAACCGCTGCGACGCACTGGGGCAGAAAGTCATCGATAACATCCAATTGGTGTTGACCGACGTGGAAATGCCCGAGATGGACGGCTATGTACTGACGCGCAACATCAAGAGCGACCCACGCTTCGCCGGTATTCCGGTCATCATGCACTCATCGCTCTCGAGCGAAGCCAATGCGCATCTTGGGCGGTCGGTGGGCGTAGATGAGTACGTGCCGAAGTTCGAACCCCATAAGCTGGCAGAGGTATTGAGCCGTATGCTGGTCACCAATCAAAACGCCTAAGTCTCTGGGAGAAACGAGCCCATGTCAGAACAAAACTCACTTCTGGACGATGTGGATGCCCGCACCAAGCTTGCAGGCTCCAATAAAATGGAGATCCTGCTGTTCTCGCTGGGAACACACGAAATCTTCGGCATCAATGTATTCAAGGTCCGTGAAGTCACGCACACGCCATACATCACAAAAACACCCAACGTACCGGCAGGTGTTGAGGGATTCATTTCATTGCGTGGCAACATCATCCCGGTAATATCCCTCACCAACTTCATTAGGTTGGGTAATGATCACAAGTGCACCAACGCTACGCTGATCGTGACTGAATTCAGCCGTCACACACAGGGTTTCCTGGTGGATAGCGTAGACCGCATCATTCGAGTCGACTGGGATAAGGTAAAGCCTCCGCAAAACATGCTGGGCGGCAACGAAGGCATCATTACCGCCATTACAGAATTGCCTGACGGACGCCTGGTATCCATTCTAGACGTAGAGCAACTGCTGGCATCTGCCATTGGGGAAGAGGTCATCCCCGAAATCGCAGCACTTGAATCCGATGACGAGCGCTTCATTTTCTTCACTGATGACTCCTCGGTAGCGCGCAAAGCCATTGTGGGTGTACTGGATCGATTGGGCGTCAAGCACCAACAAGCTAGTAATGGTCACGAAGCCTGGGAAAAACTGAAATCCCTCGCAGCCCGCGCACAGCAAGACGGCCGTCCCTTACACCAGACTTTGCGATTGATTTTAACTGACGCGGAAATGCCGGAAATGGACGGCTATGTGCTTACAAAGAATATCAAGAGCGATCGCCGCTTCGAGGGAATTCCCGTAGTCATGCACTCGTCGCTCTCATCGCAAGCCAATCGCAATATGGGGATGCAGGCCGGCGTTGATACTTACGTGGCCAAATTCGACCCGCTCATCCTGGTCGACACGCTACGCCCGTTGCTGGTTTAATTATTGTTCAAGTTTAGAGATCGTCACGGAGCAACTTAATGCCTGACAAAAATATGAAATTCCTGGTGGTGGACGACTTCTCAACCATGCGCCGAATCGTTCGCAACCTGCTCAAGGAACTCGGCTTCACCAACGTCGATGAAGCAGAAGACGGTGCAGTTGCCCTCACCAAGCTGAAAGGCGGCAATTTCGAATTCGTCGTCAGCGACTGGAACATGCCCAATATGACCGGGATCGAGTTGCTGAAGGCGATCCGCGCCGATGCTGAATTGAAGCATTTGCCTGTCATGATGGTGACTGCCGAAGCCAAGAAAGAAAACATCATCGCTGCTGCACAAGCCGGAGCTAACGGCTATGTGGTCAAGCCGTTTACGGCAGCGACCCTGGAAGAAAAGCTCAATAAGATTTTCGAAAAACTGGGCATTTGAGGAGCAAATAGTGAGCACGGAATCAGGGGATACACCAGAACTCGAAGCGCTGTTTGACAGCATCATCGGCGCTAACGAACCAACGCCGGAACCGCCGCCGCCTAAGGCAGAAGCGCCTGTTCAAGCAGAGCCCGCAATAACTGCGGTTGCTGCAGCACCGGTCAGCGACAGCACAGACGTTTATGCCCAAGTGGGGCATCTGACGAGAAAGCTACACGACACGTTGCGTGAACTGGGATATGACCGCTCGATCGAAAAAGCTGTCGGCAAGATGCCCGATGCTCGCGATCGCCTCAACTACATCTCCACGTTGACGGAACAAGCAGCCGTCAAGACGCTAAACGCCACAGAAAACGCCAAGCCGCTACAAGAAGCGCTGGAAACCAACGCGAAACATCTGTCTACCCGTTGGGATCAGATGATGAGCGGCCAGCTCAATATCGATGAGTTCAAGCAACTGGTGGGTCAAACCCGCGAACACCTGCAGGATGTTCCGCTCAAGACTAAGGCCACAAATGCCCAACTGATGGACATCGTCATGGCCCAGGACTACCAGGACTTAACCGGTCAGGTGATCAAAAAACTTGCAGAAACAGTGCAGCAGCTGGAAAACCAGCTCCTGCAAATGTTGATCGCCAGCGCATCAGAAGAGAAAAAACGCGAAATGGGCGACAGCTTGCTGAACGGCCCTGTGGTCAATGCAGAAGGCCGAAGCGATATCGTCACGAGCCAAAACCAAGTGGACGAATTGCTGGAAAGCCTAGGCTTCTAAGATACCAACCATTAATAACAATGACTGACTTGTCGTTTAAGGAAAGACCATGAGTGACTTCGCCGGCATGGAAGACATGCTGCAAGATTTCCTGACGGAAGCTTCCGACCTGCTTGCAGGCGTCGATAACAAACTGGTGGAATTGGAAAAACATCCGGAAGACCACGATCTCCTGAACGAGATTTTCCGTGGATTCCATACCATCAAGGGCGGCGCAGGCTTCCTCAATGCGAATGAAATGGTCGCGCTTTGTCACCGCACCGAAAATCTGTTTGACAAGCTACGAAACGGCGAGCTTAAGCTCAACCCAGGCATCATGGACGTGATCCTCGCCGCCACAGCAATCGTACGTGAAATGTTTGGCGAGCTCTCGCAAAATCGTCAGCCCTCGCCAGCAGACCCTGCCATTCTGGCTTCCTTGGACGCTGTTCTTTCAGGTGAAGCGATGCCTGCTCTTGCAACGGCCGCGCCAGCTCCCGCCGCACCCGGCTTGTCCCAGTCTATCCTGGCGCCTTCTGCTGCTGTAGCAGCAGAACCGTCTAATGCCGCAGAGGGTCCGGATTGGACAGGTATGTATCATGGATTGCTTGGCACCGCACCGGCTCCAGCCGCTACGGCAGCCCCAGCGGCCGCGCCCAGTCATCCCCTTGCAGGCGCAGCAGCCGACTCGACGACGCCCGTAGGCGCTTCCATTACTCCGGCTCGCACGGCCCCCAAGACGGCCACCTCGCCCGCAGCTGTTGCCGCATCAAAGGACACCTCCATCCGCGTCGATACGGCACGCCTCGACCAGGTGCTGAACCTTTCCGGCGAAATCGGCCTGACCAAGAACCGCCTGACCTGCATCCGCACTGCGATGATGCAAGGCAAGATTGACCACGATAGCATCAAGGACCTCGACGAAGCCGTCAGTCAGCTCGATTTGCTCGTGGGCGACCTGCAAAACGCTGTCATGAAGACGCGCATGCAGCCCATCGGTCGTCTGTTCCAGAAATACCCTCGCTTGGCACGCGACCTCGCACGCCAACTGGGCAAGGATGTGGAACTGGTGTTGTCGGGTGAAGATACCGAAATCGACAAGACCATGATCGAGGACTTGAACGATCCGCTCGTTCACCTCATTCGTAATGCTGTGGACCATGGTGTCGATAGTCCCGAAGAGCGTCAGCTTGCCGGGAAATCAGCCAAGAGCTTGATTCATCTTTCCGCCGAGCAGATTGGCGACCACATTGTCATCGAGATTTCCGATGACGGTCGAGGTATCCGTCCCGATGTCATCCGTGGGAAAGCCATGGAAAAGGGCTTGATCGACGCCGAAACCGCCAATTCGCTGGACGAGCGCCAAAGCCTGCAATTGATCTTCCTGCCGGGTTTCTCGACCAAGGATCAGATTTCCGATGTTTCAGGTCGCGGCGTCGGCATGGATGTGGTGAAAACCAACATTCAGCGACTCAACGGCCGCGTGGATGTCACTTCCGTAGTCGGACAAGGCACAAGCTTCCGTATTCTGCTGCCGCTCACGCTAGCCATCCTACCCGTGCTTATGGTGCGCCTGGGCGAACAGCCTTTTGCCGTGCCCTTGTCGATGGTACGCGAGATTATTCCCATTCGTCCGGAAGACGTACAGCGCGTTTCCGGCAAAGCGACCATGGTGGTGCGAGAAGAAGTATTGCCCATCCGTACCCTCGCCAGCCTCATCGGCTGGCAGCAGACGACCGTGCCGGCATTCGGCGTGCTCATGCAAACCGGCGATAGCACCTTCATCATGGCGATCGACAGCTTCATCGGCCAGGCCGATGTGGTGATCAAATCCCTGCTCGACATCAAGCCAAGAGGCATCGCCGGCGCCACCCTGACTGGCGACGGAGCCATCGTCCTGGTACTCGACATGGATGAGCTGCTTCGCATGCAAACCCAGGATACGCAGGCTGCCCTCTTCGCCTGACCCTAGACACCGCAGATAACAAACTAAATTAATGCAGGATAACCAGGCCTTTATCGGGCGCCAGCCTATTCTCAACGCTGAACAGCAGATCGTCGCCTACGAGTTGCTGTTCCGCCACAACGCCAATACCGACACGAACGTCATCGAGAATGACGTTCGTTCGTGCACGCAAATTCTTGTCAACACGCTCAACGACATGGGCACCCAATGGTTGTTGGGGGACAAGCAGGCCTTTATCAACATTAACGGTGAAGTACTGATGGGCGAGTTCATCGAACTCCTGCCCGCCAAACGCATCGTGTTGGAACTGATGCCTGGTTTGACCGTAGATGAGGCCTTGATCCAACGAATTGCGGAACTGCGCGGCAAAGGATTCGGCGTTTCTCTCGCTACGATTGAGGATCAGGGATTATTGTCCTTGTTGCCGCATGCCGATTACATCAAGCTCAATATTGCAAAGTTGGGTCTGGATAAAACTCTGGCCCTGTTTGGGAAACTACAAGGGCGAAGTATCAAGGTCATCGCAGAAAACGTCGAAAGCCGCCACGATTTCGATGCCTGTAAAAAAACCGGTTTCAAGTTGTTCCAGGGCTTTTATTTCGCTCACCCTGAAACCCTCACGGCCAAGGTCATCCATCCCGCATACGCAGTGGTGCTCGAAATCCTCAACATGGTGTCGAGAAAAGCCGAGATCAAGGAAATCGAACTCGCCTTCAAGCACGATGTAGCCCTCTCCTTCAAGCTGCTGCGCTATATCAACTCCGTGGGGTTCGGCCTGTCGAGCGAAATTCAATCGATTCGCCACGCCATTACCATCCTGGGTTACGATCAGCTCTACCGGTGGCTGACGCTGCTCATGGTCACGGCTGGTGAGAATTCAGCTCCGCCGGCCCTGATGAAGACTGCAATCACTCGCGGACGTTTGACCGAACTGCTGGGTGCTGGATACCTAAGCAAAAAGGAGCGCGAAGACCTATTCATCGTGGGTGTGTTTTCCCTGCTCGATGCCATGCTGGAAATGCCCATGGATCAGGCGCTGGACAAGCTCAACCTCCCAGAAGCCGTCACAGAGGCCCTGCTGCAGCATACCGGCGTTTATGGTCCATTTCTGCAATTGGCAGAAGCCTGTGAAGGCGCCGATGTAGATAAAATCCGCACGCTGGCGGATTCGTTGATTATGGATCCGGAACTCGTTAACAAGTGCCATATCGAGGCGCTGTCCTGGACTGAAGGACTGGGCATTTAAAAGGATTTCCCCATGAACAACGACCAGGCACTCGCTTACATGCACGGCTTGCTGCGCATGATGCTCGATAGAAAAGCCTCCGACTTGTTCATCTCGGCCGATTTTCCGCCGTCGATGAAAATCGACGGCAAGATGACTCCCGTAGCCCCGCAAAAGCTCACCGGCGTACACACCAAAAGCTTTGCCTATGCGCTGATGAACGAAAAGCAGCGTAACCAGTTCGAGCAGGAAAAAGAATGTAACTTTGCCATCTGGCCCAAGGAAATCGGCCGTTTTCGGGTGAATGTATTCGTCCAGCAAGAAAACGTCGGCATGGTGTTGCGTACGATCACCACCAAAATTCCAAATTTCGACGAGCTGGGCCTGCCTCAGCAGTTGAAAGAGGTCATGATGACCAAGCGCGGCCTCATCATCCTCGTCGGTGGCACCGGCTCAGGCAAATCGACAACGCTGGCGGCTCTGATCGATTATCGGAACGAGCACTCCTACGGCCACATCATCACTATCGAAGATCCGGTCGAATACGTTCACAGCAGCAAAAACTGCCTTATCACGCACCGCGAAGTCGGGCGCGACACATTGGACTGGTTCCCCGCACTCAAAAACACCTTGCGTCAAGCGCCGGACGTAATTCTGATCGGCGAAATCCGTGACCGCGAAACCATGGAATTCGCACTCAATTTCGCCGAAACCGGCCATTTGTGCATGGCTACACTGCATGCCAACAGCGCAAACCAGGCGATCGATCGCATCATCAACTTCTTTCCAGAAGAACGGCACGCCCAGCTGCACATGGACCTGTCGCTCAACCTGCGCGCCTTCGTCTCGCAGCGGCTGGTGCCCAAGAAGGGCGGGGGTCGGTGCGCGGCTATCGAAATCCTGCTTAATTCGCCACTGGTGGCCGACCTCATCCTTAAGGGCGAGACCAACATGGTCAAGGAGGCTATGGCGAAATCGGTCGAGTTGGGCATGCAGACCTTCGACCAAGCGCTCTTCAATTTGGCCGAGGAAGGTCGCATCACAGAGGACGACGCCTTGCGCAATGCCGACTCGATAAACGAGCTGCGCCTCAAGTTCAAGTTGCACAGCAAGACTTCGAAGGTGCAAGATGCCTCCGATCGCATCGCGCATCTCTCGCTCCACGAGGATGAACCGGAAGAGGAAGAAGCGCCCTCCACTGAAACATCACCACCCGCAAAACCTGCTGCCTGATTTGGAACTCTCATTGCTCATTACGGCCTTGGCCGCCGCCTGGTTTTGGCTCGACAGCCTGCATGCCCGCGATGTAGCCGTCGCAGCAGGCAAGCAAGCGGCTGATCGCTACGGGCTGCAATTCCTCGACGATACGGTAGCCTTTGCCAAGCTCTGGGCTGCCCGCGATGCCGACGGACGTATGCGCTTTAAACGCACCTATCATTTCGAAGTCAGCGATACCGGCACCGATCGGCTTCCGTGCCGTATCATCCTCCTAGGCAAGCACATCGAAGCGCTGTACATCCCGCCCCACAGGGATTGAGATGTTTCGAGGACGCTTCGCCCCGTCACCTACCGGCCCCCTGCACTTCGGCTCTCTCGTTGCCGCAGTAGCAAGCTATCTGGACGCCCGCAGTTGCGGAGGCGAATGGATCGTTCGCATGGAAGACCTCGACCCGCCGCGAGAGCAGCCGGGGGCGGCCGATTCTATTTTGCGAACACTGGAGACCTACGGACTGGAATGGGACGGTCCGGTGTTGTACCAGAGCCGCCGTAGTGAATTTTACGAGGCGGCCCTTGCAAAGCTCGTCTCACTGGAATCGCTCTACCCTTGCGCCTGCACTCGCAAGGAAATCGCCGACTCGGCGTTACCTGGAATCGAAGGGCCTGTATACCCCGGAACGTGCCGCCACGGCTTAGGAGGACGCGAAATGCGCGCCTGGCGGGTCAGGACCAATCAGCAAGAAATTGCATTCGAGGACGCCGTTCAAGGTCCGCAATCACAAATCCTCGAACGCGACATCGGCGACTTCATTCTCAAGCGCGCCGATGGCTTGTATGCCTATCAATTGGCAGTAGTCATCGACGATGCAGAGCAAGGTATCACCCATGTCGTCCGCGGTGCGGATTTGCTGGATTCAACGCCGCGCCAGATTTACCTCCAGCAGCTACTGTCGCTACCACATCCGATGTATGCGCACATTCCTTTGGCCGTTAACGCGCAGGGCGAAAAACTGAGCAAACAAACCCTTGCAGCCCCCTTGAAGGGTGATTCTCCAGGGCGCGCACTCTGGCTTGCCCTGGACTTCCTGCAGCAGCAACCGCCTCAGGAATTAGCCGGCGCCAACCTGGGCGATCTCTGGCCATGGGCGCTTGCCAATTGGCGTCTCAGAAACATCCCAAAAGCTCGCGCTCTGCCGGCCCCAACGCTGTAAGCCAACATTTCTAGAGTGCAGGCGCATCTTGCTGCGATTGCGAAGTCTGGAACTGATCGGCCAGGCGCTTCAACTTTTGCGACGTCTGACGAGCCCTCGTTACGCTTGAATTAAGCTCATCCAGCGCAGATCGCATCGATTCCGTCACCTCGGCCACGCCCTGAACACGATTGCCGTAAGCATAGGCGCTTTGGGCGATGTCGTTGATGAGTTTGAACATACGCTCCAAGATCTCATGCGTACCGCCGTTGTCGGATGCCGCAGCCTCAGCCAGCCGTAAGCCTTCTTCCATCCCGGAGCTACCCCGCTCCATGATGCTGACAGCCTCGCGCGCCTGTCCCTGCACGGTCTGGATCATCTGATCGATCTCAGTAGTGGCACCGCTCGTTCTCTCTGCCAGCTTGCGCACCTCATCTGCGACCACGGCAAATCCGCGCCCCGCCTCCCCAGCCCGTGCCGCTTCGATGGCCGCATTAAGCGCCAGCAGGTTAGTCTGGTCGGCGATTTCGTTGATGACCTGGACGATGCGACCGATCTGCTCGGTGCTGTCGCTCAAGCGACGAATGGTCTGCGAGGATTGATCGATCGAGGTCCGGATGTCTTGCGTACGGTCCTGCACCAAGGCGAATTGCCTGCGACTGTTCTCGACCGCTTGCTCCATGGCAGCTCGGATTTCCGTCGTTGTCGCAGTAGCTGTATCGATGTCCGACATCTGCTTTTGCAGAGAATCCAGAATCTCGTGCACCGCATTCAGCACCTGTGACGTCGCTTTACTAGCTTCCAGGTTGCGTTGCTGCATCTGCTGCTGGTTGGTCGTCATCTCTTCCGTCGCAAGCACCACCCGGCTCACGGTGCCGTCCAGCGTATCGATAAAGCTGTTGACCCATTGTGCCATCACCGAAGGTTCGTCGGTCGCGGCCGATGATCGCTCGAAGCGCTGCGCCAGGTTGCCCCCGCCTTCCGCCAGGCTGCGGATTACCTTGGCCATCTGACGCAAGCGATCCGTCATCGGGCTTAATGCAAAGCGATAGAATGCCAAAGTACCAAAACACAATAGGCCGAGGTTAAGCAGCTCGTTCTGGAGCCGGTTCAGCTCGAACCAGCTACCGACCCCCACGCTGGCAAGCCAAGTGCCGAGCACGATGGTGAGATAGCCTCGCAGCATGCGGAAATTGACCGACCGGAAGCGAAAAGCCTCTTCCAGGTCTGCCTCGCACATCATGCCCCAGGTATCCTTGGAGCCCGGCATCTTGAAGGTAATACCCTTGCCTATCACCGGAATATGGCGGTAATCGGAGTATCCGGGATACGTCACAAACAAGTTCTGTCCGTTGCGTATGGTTTCGCGCACACCAGGATGAAGCTGGCCCGTCGCCGGATCGTTGAAGATCAACTCCAGTTCGGTGTGATTCTTCACCGTGACCGTACCGTAAGCAGTGCGCACGCCCTGCTTGAGGTTATCGCCCAGGCTGAAGGTGCTGTCCTCGAAGCGCGAGCGAGAGAGTGCCGTACCAGGTTGGATACCTGGATCGAACATCGATTTGACCATGAACAAATAGTTGTCCCCGGATTCGATGAACACGTGCCCAGCCTCGCGCTGGATCAAATCACCCAGCACATCGTTCGGCACTCGGCCGCACAGGCAACCTACAACCTGGCCGTTTTGCTGCAACGGCAGGTAGAACATAAGCGTCACCGCATCGTGAAAACGCGATGTAGAAGGCCCGATGGCCACGGTTTGCGGATCGACGTAGGGACCATGCAGGAACTTGGCCTTCAGGCCTTCCGCAAGCGCGGCCGAAGGCAAATCTCGCTGACCGATATGCTTGGCGTAGGTCGAGACCAGGACTTGGCCTTCGGTATTGACGATGAAAAGCTCAGAGAAGTCGCTCGAAGAGGATTGCTTGCTGGCAAACGCCGTTTGGTCCAGTGACGGGAAATCCTTCAACGCCTCGGTCGCAAGGTTTTCCAAGAACTCCCAATGTTGAGCAGCCCAACCTTGAAGAATTTTCACCCGCGTATCGGCGATTCCCTCGAAAGTCTGCTCCAGTACGGGGTAACGCCGGCGGTTGAGGTAGCACGCCCAACGCATGCTCATTTTTCCGGTCTTGCCAAACCAAGGCAGCCACGCACGCTCTGCCGAAGACAAGCTCATTCGATTACTTTGCAACATCTCCACTCCTTTGTGTTGTAAGAAAAGCCTTGCGCCGTTGCAAAACCTTCTCAATTTCTGTGGGGATTTCCCTACATTTAATGAAGAGCTAAAGCAGCATCTGTGCCAGAGATAAACACCCTATGTTCAACGTCGCCAGAAACACAAACGCCCAATACAGGTGCATCCGCCCCATGGCAATTGATACATGTACCTTTTTGGTGCATTCCCTCTAATCGGCCTCCGTGCTTATGCGGACAGAGCCAATACGAGAGAATGGTATGATTAGAGGTTTCCCATTTATGCAGGACGAAGAATTTTGTCTGACGTTTTACAGCGCTTCGTGTTTGAAGCAACCCCAATTCGTGGTGAAATCGTGCACCTCGACCAGACTTGGCGCACCGTACTCGAACGCCACCACTATCCCGAAGTCTTGCGCGACAAGTTAGGCGAACTCATGGCGGCCGCAGCTTTGCTGGCTGCAACGCTCAAGCTGCGCGGATCGCTCATCCTTCAAATCCAGGGTAGCGGACCAGTTTCACTGTTGGTAGTGGAATGCACGGGAGACATGACCATGCGCGCAACTGCCAAGTGGGAAGGAGAATTACCCCAAGGCGGACTGGCGGAATTGGTCGGTAGCGGCCGATTCGCCATCACCTTGGACCCGCAGGATGGTAGCCAGGCATACCAGGGCATCGTTGCGCTCGAAGGCAACAGCGTGGCGGAGATTCTGGAAAACTACATGCTGCGCTCCGAGCAACTGGACACGCGCCTCATCTTGAGTGCTAACGACAAACAGGCGGCCGGGATGCTGCTGCAAAAGCTGCCGGGCAAGCCGGATCAAGATGAAGACGCGTGGAATCGCGCGGGAAAATTTCTCGAGACCGTCACGCCGCAGGAACTCATGGAGTTGGCGCCGGAAACCCTGCTGCACCGTCTGTTCCACGAGGATGACATCCGCGTGTTCGAACCCCAGCCAGTATCGTTCTACTGCCGCTGCTCGCGTTCAGGCGTCGCCAATATGCTCAAGATGCTAGGCAAGGAAGAAGTGCAGAGCATTCTCGAAGAGCGGTCCAACATCGAAGTGAATTGTGAGTTTTGCAACCAGCAGTACACCTTTGACTCGGTCGATGCCGATCAGCTTTTTTCAAGCGATTACGACCTGCCCGGCAGCCAGACGCGTCACTAGACTATCGCTGGCTCAATCAGCAGCCGCTCGAAAGCCTCGCTTGTGAGCGGCCTGCTGAAAAAATATCCCTGCAACTCGTCACAGCCCATGCTGCGCAGATGATCGTGTTCGTAGCGGGTTTCCACCCCTTCTGCGATCACCTTGAGCCCCAGGCTCCGCCCCAACGCGACAATGGCGTTCAGAATGGGCTTCTTCGCTGGTTCCTGTTCCAGGTTATCGACGAATGACCGATCAATTTTCAGCCGGTCCACAGGAAAGTCCTTGAGATAAGCCATGCTTGAATAGCCGGTCCCGAAATCGTCGATCGCCAGGCACACGCCCAGCGCCTTCAATTCGTGCAGGGTATCGACGAATTTCCGCGCGTCCAGCACCAAGGTGCTTTCGGTGATTTCAAGCTCCAGGCAATGCGGTGGTAGATCGACAGACGCCAACGCACTGCGCACGGATTCGACGAAGTGTGGTTGCCCGAATTGGCGCGGCGAGACGTTGACGGCAATAGGAATATCGCGGCCCAGACGTTCGCGCAATTCATGAGCCTTGGCACATGCCTCGCGCATCACCCAAGCACCGATCTCTTCGATCATCCCGGTCTCTTCCGCTACGGGGATGAACTTGAACGGTGGGATCATCTCACCCCCTTCCGGCTGCCAGCGAATCAACGCTTCAGCACCATTGACCTTGCCGGTAAGGAAATCCATCTTAGGTTGGTAATGAAGCACGAATTCCTTGCGCTCGATCGCCTGGCGGAGACGATATTCCACGCTGAGCCGCTCGATCAAAATATCGTTCAGCGCCGGGGTATAGAACTGCAGGTTGTTGCGCCCCGCCCGCTTTGCCTCGTACATGGCGGAATCGGCATGCTTGAGCAGAGTATTGGGGTCGCGTCCGTCCTGCGGGTACATGCTGATGCCGATGCTGCAAGACACGACGAAATCGCGATGATCGATGGTGCAGTTCTCCGACACCGCCGCGAGAATACGCTGCATGCTGTGCGAGATGTCCTCGACCTTGTGGATGTTGGTGAGCAGGATCACGAACTCGTCCCCGCCCAGCCGCACCACAGTGTCGCTTTCACGCACGCTGTCGCTCAGCCGCTTAGCCATCTCGACCAGGAGCCGGTCGCCCATGTCATGGCCCATGCTGTCGTTGATCAGCTTGAATTGATCGAGGTCGATGAAAGCCACGGCGAGCTGAGTGCCGCTACGTTCCGCAAGCGAGATGCACTGTTCCAGCCGATCGCTTAACAATGAACGGTTAGGCAAGCCGGTCAACCCATCGTGGGTCGCCTGGTATTCGATCTGCTGCTCGAAGCTCTTGCGCTCGGTGATGTCTTCTACCGTGCCTTCGAAAAACAGTAGCTTGCCGTCCGCATCCAATACTTGGCGGGCGTTCTCGCTGATCCAGATGATATCGCCGTACTTGCGATAGACCTGCGCCTCGAAGTTCTGCACCCGGCCTTGGGCGCGCATGATAGCGACGAATTCATTGCGCTTGTTGTGGTCGACGTAAAGCTGGTTCTGGATATCCGAGATGCCCAGCCGCAGATCGTCCGGCGAATCGTAGCCGTAGATGCGAGCCAAAGCGGGATTGAAGTTGAGATAGGTGCCTTCCGGGCTAGTCTGGTAGATACCTTCCAGCGCGTTCTCGAATATGGACCGGTAGCGCTCTTCGGCCTCTCGCGCCGCCTGCTCGCTGAGCTTGAGTCGGGTAATGTCCTGGATGAAACCTTCCAGCGCCTCCACCCCACCCTGCTCGTTGCGCAGCGTGGCGCCGCGTTCCCATACCCAACGCACACTGCCATCGGCATGCAGGATGCGATACTCCACATCGAAACGATCGCCGTGCGCGATTGAAGCATCAATGCTGGCCCTGACCCTGGCCCGGTCATCGGGATGGGTCAGACGGTTGTAGGAAATACGGCGATTGAAAATGAGGTCGTCGGCATCGTAGCCGGTGACTTCCTTGCACCCTTCGCTGACGAAAATCATGCTCCAGTTCTCGTCGCACAGGCAGCAGTAGGCCAAGCCGTCGAGATTACTCAGGAGCGAATCCAGCATGCGCGTCCTGTCCTGAAGCAATTGTTCCAGGACGGGCGTCAGCGGCAAAGAGGGAAAGACTTTCCCCAGTCCGCCATCCACTTCTCGCAAGATACTGTCGTCGCAATAAGAATTCATGCCGTAGGGACAAGCAACATCTATACCGAAATATCGCCTTACAGCATTTCCTTACTTCCGAGCGCCATCCTCAAAAGATTACCTGCCACTTACCGCCTTTGCGGCACCATTGTTGTGCACGGGGATGAGCAGTATTACTTCAAGCGTTGTCGCACGCACTCGAACAAACAAATGGACGCCGCCGCAGCAGCATTAAGTGACTCGATCTGCCCCGGCATCGGGATGCGTACAGGCGTATTGGCGATTTCCAGCAAGGCATCTGATAACCCGGCACCTTCATTCCCGATCAGCACCGCCGTCGGTCCGCGCAAGTCCAGTTGGTAGAGCGATTGCTTGGCATCGAGCCGGGTAGCCAGGGTTTTACCGTTGAATCGCGCTACCAGTGCCGGCAAATCAGCCCCTTCTTCGATGGGCAGGACAAAATGCGCGCCCATGGCAGCCCGAAGCACCTTGGGCGACCAGGCATCCGCGCAGCGCGGGGAGAGATAAGCGACCTCAACACCTGCCGCCGCCGCAGAGCGCAGTATGGTGCCCAGATTGCCCGGATCCTGCACATCTTCGAGCATCAGGCAAAACCCAGCATTGGAAGGAATGCGCGCTGGCGGAATATCGATGAGGGCCAGCAGGCCTACGGGGGTGTCGAGCTGCGTGATTTCGTTGAAAAGCGCATCCGGCAGTTGCAGTACCTCGACCTCAGGCAGCGACGCGAGCAGTGGACCGATTTCCGGATGATCGAGGGCATTCTCGCTGATGGCGACGAGACGGGGCTGCATGCCGGATTCGAGGCAAGCGGCCAGCAGGTGAATACCGTCCAGCAAGGCTTGCGCTGCCTTGCGTCGCGCTTTCGACGATTCTGCGAGTTTTTTGAGTTGTTTGAAGCTTGCGTTATCGCGCGAGGAAATGCGTTTCATGCCCTGAGTCTGGTGTTAAGTAGCGCCTCGAATTCCTCGGCCGGCAGAGGGTGCGAGAACAGGTAACCCTGTCCGTAATCGCACCCCGCAGACACCAGCCAATCGCGTTGAATGGGTGTTTCCACGCCCTCCGCGACGACCTTGATGCCGAGCTTGTGCGCCATCACGATGATGGCTTCGCATAATGCCATATCGTTGCCGTGAGGCGCCATCTGATGGATGAAAGACTCATGGATTTTAAGGTAGTCGATCTCGAACTTGCGCAAATACGCCAGGGAGGAATAGCCGGTCCCGAAATCGTCGATGGCGATCTGCACACCCGCGTTGCGCAACTCCATGATTTTTTCCGCCACTAGCGGACTGGAATCGAGCAGCAGCGCTTCCGTGATTTCGACCGCCAACGCGGCGCCAGCATGTTCCCATTGCGTCGAGTTGCCTGGTTGTATTTTCTTTTTTTCGTCGTGGAATTGTGCCGCAGACTTATTCACGCCGATCTGAAAATCGCTACGATAGCGGCTCCGCCATAGCTCGGCTTGACGAGCTGCCTGGTGAAATACCCAATCCCCGATCTCGACGATGAGCCCGGTTTCTTCCGACAACGCCAAGAATTCACCTGGGTTAAGCAAGCCGTGCACCGGGTGCTGCCAGCGCACCAGTGCCTCGGCCTTGCGAATCTCGCCGGTCTTGAGATCAACGATGGGCTGGTAATGCACGACGAACTGGCCTTCCGCCAACGCGATGCGTAATTCGCCGGCCAATTGGAGACGGGCCTGGGCTGTAGCCTGCATGGCCGCTGTGAAGTAATTGAACCGGTTGCGCCCCTGGTGCTTGGCTGCGTACATGGCCTGGTCGGCGTTCTTGATCAACGTATCGACATCCTCGGCATCGGCGGGAAACAGCGTGATGCCGATACTGGCAGAAACATACCCTGTCTCAAGCCCCAACTGGAACGGTTCCGTCAGGCGATGCAGGATATTTTGCGCCACACGTTCCACACTACTGGTATCCACCAGTTCACCCATGATGGCGGTGAACTCGTCACCGCCCAAACGTGCCACGGTATCTGAGCTGCGCACGCAATTACGCAGCCGCTGCGCGGCTTCCTTAAGCAGCAAGTCGCCCATATCGTGGCCCAGCGTATCGTTTACCTCCTTGAAACGGTCAAGGTCCAGGAACATCAGCGCCATCGGCAGGCCGGAACGCTTGGATTTCTTCATTTCCTGATCTAGGCGATCATAGAACATGCGACGGTTGGGCAAGCCGGTCAACAAGTCGAAATTAGCCTGCTGCCAGATCAACGCTTCTGAAGCTTTCTTCTGGGTGATATCCGAAAACAGCGCCACCAATCGATGAGTCGTCCCGTCGGCACGGCGAATGGCATTGATGCGCAACCATTCCGGAAAAACCTCCCCATTCTTGCGCTTGTTCCAGATCTCCCCCTCCCACTTGCCGTGGGTTTTGATGGCGTGCCAGAACGAGCGATAAAAGGCGGCATCCTGCCGTCCGGACTTCAACAGGCTCGTCGGCTGGCCGATTGCTTCCTCTGCCGAATATCCGGTCAACGCGGTGAAGGCAGGGTTGATACTCATGATGATACCGTTGAGATCGGTGACCATCATGGCATCGCTACTGTGCTCGTACACCAAGCTGGCCAGCTTCTGCGACTCCTCGATCTGACGGCGTTCCGTGATATCGCGCAGCACCATATGGATAAAGCGCTGCTGATGCTGCGTGATCATTCGGGCACTGATTTCCACGGGAAACACACTGCCGTCCTTGCGCCTGTGCTGGGTCTCGAAACGGCTTGCCTCTTTACGTTCCAATATTTCCCGCTTTTGCTCGCACGCCGCATGCGAAGCATCTTCCTCAAGTTCGCACACGTGTTTGCCGACCAACTCATCCATGTCGTAGCCGTACACTTCCTGCGCCCGATCGTTGGCCTGGATAATGCGACCCTGGCTATCGGCCACAATAATGATGTCGTTGGCGAATTTGGAGAGTGTGTTATAGCGTGCCTCGAGGGTTTCGCGTTCCAGCTTTTCCTGTTTATGCAGGTGCTCGAGATGTTCCTGCCGCCGTAGCCACCACAACCAGATGCTAAAGCCAGAAATCGCCATGAGGGCCATGCTGCCCAAGGCCGCCACAATACCTATACGATTAATACTGGCATAGGCTTCCGCTTGATCTTCCTTCACCAGTAGCAGCCAGGGAGAATGAGCGATAGGCGTGATGTAGCCAAGCACTGGATGGCCTCGATAATCATGGAAGTCGTTTAAAAAGGCAGGGACGTTCGACACCTTTGCCATTGCCATGCTGAGTTCGTCAGCGGCTTCAGCCAACGATTTGTTCGTTCGCGGTGGACTTAAATATACGGCGCGCCCATCCTTATAGCGAAGCAGCACCGCCTCGCCAGTTCGGTTATTTCCCGGCCAATCCTGAATCATGGGATACAACACGGGCACAGGATCGAGTTCGGCATACAAAGCACCGATCACCGTACCATGAGCACGCAAGGGCACCATGAAGCCGAAATTTATCGGACCAGCGGCACTGTCGCGATGAAAATCGACCAGCACCAAGTCGTTGTTGGCCATTGCTTGCCTGGCTGCCGCGCCTTCCGTTGCAACGGCTGGGGTATTGTCGCCGTATTCAGGCCGGCCCAGCTTGTCGTAGACCTCGATGCCGGTAAATCCGTGAATGTTTTTGAGCGCCTGAAAACGCGCTTGTACATCAGACATATCGAGCCCAGCATGGCCTTGATACATCCATGCTGCCAAGTCGCGCACCGATTCATCGTCAGCCGCATGCATGATCAGGTCATCCTGGCGTTCCTTCAGCCAACTTGCGATCTGACGGGCCTTGAGCGTGCCGTGCGTGACCAGCGATTGCTGGGTGTCTTGCATGACGGAATCCCTCAAGGCAGTGAAAATCGACCAGCCGCTCAAGCCAATGGCCAAGCACAGCCAGACGAAAAGAAGCAGGGGAAAGAGCCGACTAGCAACGGGAACTGGAAGCTGTAAATCTACATTGGGATGCTGCCTGGATGAGGTGAGCCGGTATACCAGCCGATACAGCAAACTGCCCGTAATAAGGACGAAAACCAGCCCTTTGTAGGTTTGCAGCTGTGTTACCTCAGCAATATCGGGAATCAGCCATTGCAATAAATCGTCGGACAAAAAAATCCAGCTCGCTGCAAAAGCGATATAGATCGCACTGATGCGTGCCGCAGGGCCGGAAGCTTTGTAGGGATTTCCTGACATGCCATTATTTTGAGGCGGCAAGATCAGCAATACAAGAATTTGTTAAAACACTTATTTAAAAAAACCTCCTCCACCAGATAACCAAAAGGGTTAGTCAAACCGCATAAACGATTCGACTAACCCTTTGAGCATTACAAGCAGGCGCAAATTCGCCTGCGGAGGACGATTAGCGTGTAATCGGCTTGTATCGAATACGCTTGGGCTTGGCACCCTCTTCGCCCAGCCGTTTCTTCTTGTCTTCCTCGTATTCCTGGTAGTTTCCGTTGAAGAAAGTCCACTGCGAATCGCCTTCAGCCGCCAGGATGTGCGTCGCGATACGATCCAGGAACCAGCGATCGTGCGAAGTCACCAGCACGCAGCCGGCGAATTCCAACAGTGCGTCTTCCAGCGCACGCAGGGTTTCCACGTCAAGGTCGTTGGAAGGCTCGTCCAGCAGCAGCACGTTGCCGCCGGAAATCAGCGTCTTGGCGAGATGCAGCCGTCCACGTTCACCGCCTGATAGCTGACCGACGATCTTCTGCTGGTCACCGCCCTTGAAGTTGAAGCGGCCGATGTAGGCCCGGCTTGGCATCTCGAATTTGCCCACGGACAGAATATCTGCGCCGCCTGCAATCACGTCGAACACCGTCTTGTTATCTTCCAGCCCTTCGCGCGACTGATCCACCGCCGCAATCTTCACGGTCGGACCGACCACGATTTCGCCACTGTCCGGCTGCTCCTTGCCTTGCAACATCCGGAACAGCGTCGACTTACCCGCGCCGTTGGGACCGATGACGCCAACGATGGCGCCGGGGGGAATGCTGAAACTCAGGTTATCAATCAGCAGGCGATCGCCAAAGCCCTTGCTGACGCCGTTGAACTCGATGACCTTGTCGCCCAAACGCTCACCAGGCGGAATGAAAATTTCCTGCGTTTCGTTGCGCTTCTGGTATTCGACGGAGTTGAGTTCTTCGAAACGGCTCAGACGCGCTTTGGACTTGGCCTGGCGCGCCTTCGGGTTCTGGCGCACCCATTCCAGCTCTTGCTTCATCGCCTTCATGTGGGCGTCGATCTGCTTGTTTTCCTGCTCCAGGCGCGCTTCCTTTTGCTCGAGCCAGCTGGAGTAATTGCCCTTCCAGGGAATGCCGTGGCCGCGGTCCAGTTCCAGAATCCACTCGGCGGCGTTATCCAGGAAGTAGCGGTCGTGCGTCACGGCTACCACAGTGCCTGGGAAGCGCACGAGGAACTGTTCCAGCCACTCCACGGATTCGGCATCCAGGTGGTTGGTCGGCTCGTCCAGCAGCAGCATGTCCGGCTTTGAAAGCAACAGCTTGCACAATGCCACGCGGCGTTTTTCACCGCCGGACAATGGACCGATCTTGGCATCCCAAGGTGGCAGGCGGAGCGCATCGGCGGCGATTTCGAGCTGGTTTTCCAGGTCGGAACCGCTGGCGGCGATGATGTTCTCGTACTTGGCCTGCTCTTCGGCCAGTTTGTCGAAATCGGCGTCGGGTTCGGCGTAGGCCGCGTAGATTTCTTCCAGCTTCTGCTTGGCCTCCATCACGGCGCCCATGCCGGATTCGACTTCCTCGCGCACGGTCTTTTCCGGGTCGAGTTGCGGCTCCTGCGGCAAATAGCCGATGGAAACGCCGGGCTGCCATTGCACTTCGCCCTCGAATTCCTTGTCGGCACCCGCCATGATGCGCAACACAGTGGATTTACCCGCGCCGTTCAAGCCCAGGAGACCGATCTTGGCACCAGGGAAGAACGATAGGGAAATATCCTTGATGATTTGCCGCTTGGGCGGCACGACTTTGCTCACGCGGAGCATGGACATGACGTACTGAGCCATGGAGTATCCTTTTGACAATGAAAAACGGCCCGCAGTGATACGAGCCGTGCCAGTGTTTTGCAAACACCTGAATATGGGCCTGAATTATAGACTCTATTAGTTCAGGCAACCACCGGGTTCATCTTGCCTTGCAGTGACACACCCAAGTATCTAAAGCGAAGCAACTTTTACCCTGGGCGCCGCTCGATGGCTGACATATGCAAGAAACTCATCCTCCGGCATAGGCTTGGCATATAAATAACCTTGCAAATACTCGCACCCGACCGAGGCCAGAATATCGCGCTGGGCTTCGGTTTCCACCCCCTCGGCCACCACCTTGATCCCAAGCTTGTGCGCCATCGCCACGATGGCTTCGGCAATCGCACGATCATTCGCATCGGCATCGATGTCACGCACAAAAGAACGGTCGATCTTCAAATAATCGATTGGAAACTTCTTGAGATATGCCATGGCAGAGTAGCCCGTACCGAAGTCGTCCAGTGCTACCTGCATACCGGCTGCACGCAAGTTCTCCAACTTGCCCAGGATGTCCGAAGCATCGCTCAACAGCAACCCTTCGGTAATTTCGACAACGATGCTTTCGGTCTGCAAGCCGATTTCGTTGATATACGCGGCCCAATGGTCGCTGAAATCCCCACGTGTGAATTGGCGCGGCGACAGGTTGACACTAATACTGGGAGCATCGCCCCCCACGCTGGGAAAGAGATCGGACCATTGTTTCGCCATCAGGGCCGACCGCTGGAACACCCAGTTACCGATGTCGTGGATACAGCCATTTTCTTCGGCAATCGGTACGAACTGGGCGGGAGACACCATTCCGCGATCCGGGTGCACCCAGCGCAAAAGTGCTTCTGCCTTGACGACTTCACCGGTTGCAACCTCGGCAATCGGCTGGAACCAGACCTGCAACTGGTTATTAGCCAAGGCCTCGCGCAAGTCATTGGCAAGATGCAATCGGTTCTGGGATTGCGTCTGCATTTCCCGAGTGAAGAAACTGAACCCGTTGCGTCCTTGTTCCTTGGCTGCATACATGGCCTGGTCGGCGCAGCTAAGGAGAGTCTCCTGCTGCGTTGCATCCTCGGGAAAGCAGGTAATGCCGATGCTTGCCGAAATGTAGCAAGTGTTGCCGTCGACATGAAACGGCTGTTCCATGCGCTGGATAATTTCACCCGCAATACGCGCAAGATGCTTCGCCTCCACAGCATTAGGCACGACGACAATGAATTCGTCACCGCCCAGCCGCGCGACGATATCGGATTCTCGAACGCAATGCGTAAGACGACGAGCGGCATCGACCAACAGAAGATCGCCGACTTCATGCCCCAGCGTATCGTTGACTTCCTTGAACCGATCGAGATCGATGAACAACACACCGATTGCCGTTCCCGTGCGTTCGGCATGGGCGATTTCCTCGCGTAGACGTTCGCCGAACATGCGCCGATTCAACAAGCCAGTCAAAGCATCGTAGCTTGCCTGGCGCTGCAATAGCCGCTCGACAGCAAGACGTTCAGTCATGTCACGTCCAATGGCAAGCGTCCCTTCAACCTGGCCATTACCATCGTATTCAGCAACGATGTACATCTCGTGACTGACCAGGCGTCCATCATCGCGATGCCATTCCAACAGCACATGGTCCGGCTTTCCGGTCAGCATCACATGCCGTAGCCGTGCCTGGTATTCTTCGCACGACATATGGGGCCGCCAAATGGTGTCGTCCTCCACGGGACGTTGGAGGGCCCGCTCAATCGGAGTACCAGTCTCATGTGCATACGCTGGATTGACGAACACACGGCGAAAATCCCGGTCGTAGCGCGCGATGATGTCGGGCGAATTTTCAACCAAAGTACGGAAACGCCGCTCACGTGTAGCAATTTCCTCCTGCATGGCATGCTCTGCCGCCAGCAGATCTCGTACGTTGCCGATCATGATGTTAAAGTCCGCCGCGAGACGACCGATCTCGTTTTTCTCGTTCCCTTCTGGCGGGATGACATAGGCATCAACCTTCGACGCATTGATATCGACATCATGCACGCGCCTCGAAAACTCCCTGATCGGCCGCACTACGGTATGCAGCATGACCAGCGCCACGGCAATACTGACCGCCAGCAGTTCCATCACCAGGAATATGGCGCTGATTTGGGAATAGCTCATGGCTTGTGCGCGGATGAATTCCCCATCCGCGACCAATGTCACCTCGCCAACCATGTCGCCCGCGCCGAATGGAGAGGGAATCGGGCGGGTCACTACAAAACGTTCATCCTTGATCGTGCCTTCACGCAATCGATCAGTCAGCACGGCCTTGCCCGCAGATATCCTGACTCCCGCCACCAGCTTGTTAGTAAGGAGTCCACGCGAAATATCCCCGGCTAAGGTGGCATCGCCAGTAAAGCAGGCAACGCTCACCGAGCTTTCGACCGTGGATAGCAGGGCATCGACATGCGCCATGAGGCGCTTTGTTTCCTGGTCGCGAATGAAGGCCATGCTACCCATGGCAAATAGGGCCGCCAGCAAAGCACCAACCATCAGCACGCGGAAGGTGCTATCGATGACGAGACTGCCGCGGCCCCATTGTCTGAACCAAACCCACATCCGCTGTAGCATGAAGGTCTTATTCATCCCCGTGCTCCAATGGGTGAATAAGTTGCCTCTGCGGCTTAAGCATGAGAAATAGATCGATCGAGATTCTGCAATTCATTTTTATTGTTCTATACAGCCAATCTTTAGATTTAAATGACGGTAGCTTCAGTGCCTTTGGCTATATCCTGCGAGATATCGCGAATATAGGGGCTTCAATCCTGCTCACCTTGGCACTTTTAAAGTTTCCTCAATCCGGCAGCTCATACACCACCTTGACCGAATTACGCAGCTTGCCCCGATCGACATACCCCACCATTCCCGGTGCGCGCGCGACAATGTCCAGCACATCCTGCGGCGGTAAAGATTTTGGCGGCGTCGTGCGCCCCGAAAACATCAGCCGCGACCAGTAGGCATTGATCTCGGCAATGCTCTTGTCCAACAGCTTCTTGTAAAACTCGCGCCGCTCGGGTGAATCGTCATTGACGTCCAACGGATACGCCATGCTGCCATCCGGCAATTTTCGATAACGTCCCATGAAGATATTGACGACATCTTCACGCGACAAATGCTCGACAGGGCTTGTTGCACTGACAATCACGACCAGGCCGGCATGCGCAGGCAGCGAGACCGACAACGACATGAACAGCAACATGAAAAGACGAAAATATTTCATGTCGACCTCCTTAAAAAACGAAATCCAGCGCAACGGAGATCACAGTAAAGGCACGGTGGCCTCGCTGTTCATACGTCTGCTGGAATAAACCAGGTTCGATGGCGGTCCCTGGATCCTGATAGCGAATGCGATCTGCCTGGAACTTGAGTGCCTTGTGGGGGGTAAAGTCGTAGCGAGCACCCAGGATAAAGTCCGTCTGGTTGGTCAAAGGACCGCTTTGCGATAAGGCCGAAGCCATATTGAGCGCATCAGTAGCTACAGATAAACCGTCTGGAATTCCGGTGTGAATAATCTTCCGGTCGGAATGCTGTTTAAAAAAGCCGGCATAAGGTGTGATATCCCCGAGACGATATCCTGCCGTAGCAATGAATTCCTGGCGACCCGGCCAGTTATCCGAAGTTAGATTGTCATAGCTGATGAGCGCCTGCACAGGGCCTTGGTCGTAAGCCAAAGCTATCTGCTGGTAGTTCAGCACCCGGTCCTTGAAGCTGAGGCGATCAATGATAGATGCGCCATTGGGCGCGAACTGCAGTGCACTTAATAATTGCTTGAAAGCCGCGCTTTTGAACTCTTTATCAATCTTCAGCCGTCCGAACGTATATCGTCCCATCCAACTGCCGCGACTATATTCCAAGGTAGAGGCGAGCACCTCAGAATCTCTGTAGTCGAAGCGGTTCGCACCATCCGCTCCAATCGAATTGCCTGAAGTCAATCCGGCCATGCCTCTCACCTTGATCAACCCTCCCTCGACAGGCCTACGCCAATCGATATCAATGCCATCATAGCTACGGGGAATGGTCACGATAGGCTGGCGAATGAGCAAGTTGGAATACCCGATTTCGGCAGAATCGCCCTGCACATAAAAATCCAGGGCGAGGCGACCGGCGCGAATGTACCAGTCATCACTCGGAGAGTATTTTAGGAACGCCCAAGTCAGGTCGGGCTTGTAATTGTTATCGACATTGAGATGGCTAATGGCCTGTATCGTCGCCTCGACATCAGGACGGAAATGCGCCGTCACCTGCAAACCCAGCATCGAATCGGGCGCAAACGACAGATGCCCTGCCCCGGCGCCATGCCCTTGCGAAACGTCACGCCGAAACTGTACGCCGTGTTCGTCATGGTAAACGGCCCCCAGCGTGCCAAAACCATGTACATCTAACATCGACGGCGTATCGTCATCTGCAAATGCTGTAGATGCTCCCAATAACAGCATGGCCGACATTGCCAGCTTCTTGATTTTTATTTTTGTCATTTTTAAATACTTCCGTTATTAACTTGCTTGCACGAACTCCATGAATTGCTCGACCGGCATGGGCTTGGCATAGAGGTAGCCTTGCACGTATTCACATCCAACAGCATCCAAAATGCAGCGCTGCCCTTCGTTTTCCACCCCCTCCGCGATGACCTTGAGTCCCAGCTTGCTAGCCATCACCACGATGGCCTCGGCAATCGCGCGGTCGTTGGGATCGGTTTCGATATCGCGAACGAAAGAGCGGTCGATCTTGAGGTAATCGATGGGAAATTTCTTGAGATAGGCCATGGCCGAGTAGCCGGTGCCGAAATCGTCGAGCGCCACCTGCATGCCGGCCATGCCGAATCGTGCCAGTTTCTCCATGATATCCATGCGATCGTCGAGCAGCAGTCCCTCAGTGATTTCAATCGCAATGCTGCGGGGATCGACGTTAAGCGACTCGATATGCTCGAGCCAGACCTTGTCGATGCGTCCCTTGGCGAACTGGCGCGGTGAAAGGTTCACACTTACCTGTCGCAAGGTCGAAGCCGTGCCGACACATGCCGCAGCGTTCCATTCCTTGGCAAGCATCACCGCCTGACGGAAGACCCAATCGCCGATGTCGTGGATCAATCCGTGCTCCTCGGCGACGGGAATAAAGACATCAGGCGAGACCATCCCGCGCGTCGGGTGCTGCCATCGCAGCAAGGCTTCTGCCTTGAGCACTTCACCCGTCGCGATATCCACGATAGGCTGGTAATGCACCTGCAACTGGCCTTTATCCATGGCTTCGCGCAGATCGCCGGCGAGTTGCAATCGGGAATGCACTTGTTGCTGGATTGCGGCGGTAAAGAAGCTGAAAGTGTTTCGCCCGTCATTCTTGGCGGCATACATGGCATGGTCGGCGCAGCTAACCAGGCTCTCGGCGTCCTGTGCATCCAGGGGATAGCCGGCGATCCCGATACTGGCGGAAACGTACACAACATGAGCATCCAGGCAGAACGGCTGTGATAGCTTATCGACCATGGTCTGGGCGAGATGGCCCAAGGCGGAGACTTCATCCACCTGCGTCAGGACGACGACAAACTCATCCCCGCCCAGGCGAGCCACGGTATCGGACTCGCGTACGCAAGCTTGAATGCGCTTCGCTGCCTCGATTAGCAATTGGTCGCCGAACTCGTGACCGAGGCTGTCGTTGACCTCCTTGAAATGATCAAGATCGATGAAGAGCAGTGCAATACCCTCTGACAAACGCTCGGCTCGCATGACTTCCTCATGCAACCGTTGCCTGAACAGGCGGCGGTTAGGCAGGCCGGTTAGGCTATCGTAACTGGCATGCCGCTGCATTTGTTCCTCGATGTGCTTACGCTCGATAGCAATCGCACAAAGGTTGGCTGCCTCGCGCAGCAGTTCCATATCGGAGGCCTGCGGCTCGCCGAGTTGTTGCAGATAGACCGTGACTACGCCGAGCATCCGACCCGATGCAGCCTTGATAGGCTCTGACCAGCAGCCGCGCAAATCCTGGTCCTGGCTGAATACGGTACACATCGCCCCGGCATGATGGCAGGTTCGATCGGAAGATATCCGTTCCCCACGCGAGGCAGCCACAGCGCAGCATCCTTTATGCTGGCTGAGGTCGATTTCGCCCAGAGCGACGACTTCCGGCAGCGTGGGAGCTGCGACGCTCTTGAGCCGCGTGCCGCTTTCGTCAAGCAGCATGATGGATGCGCGCATGCCGCGTCCCGAAGCGTCGATGTATCCCGCCACCTGTGCCAGCACCTGGGCCAAATCTCCGCCATGTGCCATCGCTTCGAAGACGCGTTGGCGTTCGGCATCGAGCAACTGTTCGCGCCGTTGCGCAGTGATATCGAATCCCAGCACCAGCAGGCCCAATACCTGCCCCGCTGCATCGAGCTCAGGCGCCACACGCACCATATGGCTGTAAAAACGCCCGCGCTCGCTTCTCCATTCGAGCGTCACTTCCTCCTGCACTCCGGTTTCGAGGACGCGGGTGAGCGTGGTGACATACTCGTCAACGGTAATATTCTCGGCACGCCAGAAAGTGCTCACATGCAAACCGTACAACCGATCTTCGGCAATGCCTACAGCCGACATGTAAGCGGAATTGGCATACACATGACGTAGCCTGCGATCCAGGCGAACGACATAGGTCGGCAGATTTTCCACCAATGTGCTGAGCTCCCGCTCACGCTGCATTAATGCCCGCTCCGCCAATTTGCGAGGTGTGATATTACGGCCGATCGACAAGACACCAGTGATGCTCCCGTCTGTATCCCGCTCCGGCACGTATAAATTGAAGAAGTATTGCTCGCGACCGTCAGGCCCGATGTAAATGACTTCCGTCTCGGACGGTTCGCCGGTATTGAGGACATGCCGGATCGCAGCCATCAATTTTTCCGATTCACCCTTGCCCACCAATGAGGCGTCTTTCGGGCTCGCGCCCAGCAATTCGGCCGCAGATTTGTTCGATAAGCGCTCCACTGCCGGGTTTACATAAATACGGCGCCCCTCCCTGTCGTAGCGGAAAATCGGATCAGGCAGATTGTCCGTCAGGGTACGCAACTCGCGCTCGCGCTCGGCCAAGGCCTGCTGGGCGAGCTTGCGCTCGGTGATGTCGCGTATAAGGGCAAAATTAAGACGCTGGCCCTCATACTCGACCATGTTTGCATTCACCTCCACCGAGATAATTTCTCCCGTCCTGCAACGATGCAGCGTCTCCAGCGTGATCGTTCCCCTGCGATGCAAGTCCGCCCAATGCTCGGGCCATACGGCCTCGTTGTACAAGGGATCAATGTCGGGGATACGCATGGTAAGAAGTTCTTCCTGCGCGTATCCCAGCATCCTGCTGGCGCCTTGGTTGACCTGGAGAATACTGGCATCCTCTGCGATCAGGTAAATGGCTTCACCCACCTGATTGAGCGCCTTGTCCTGCAATGCCAGGCGAGCCTCGACCCGCTTGCGTTCGGTGATGTCGCGTACCAAGGCCAGGTTGTAGTTTCTACCCTGGTAGGAGAATGGATTGGCATTGACTTCTGCCGCGAACGTAAGTCCATCCTTGGTCTTGATACGTGTCTGGATGGTTTTGGATGCCAAACCATTTTTGAAACCAACCATCAACTGCTGCCAGTCTTCGGGAGTGAAATCAGGATCGATATCGAATACCCGCATCCCTAGTAATTCGTCATGCGTATATCCCAGCGCTCGGCAAGTTTCTGCATTGACCCTGACAAATTCGGCATTTTCGTCGATCAGGTAAAAACCTTCGCCAATATGATCGAGTGCGTATTCGAGCAACTTGAGTTCTTCATCGCGCTGTTTGCGCTCGGTAATGTCACGCACCAGGCATAAATGGTAGCTACGGCCTTCGTAGACTATCGCCGTGGATTTGACTTCTACATCAATGAGACAGCCACCCCTAGTTCTGTGCCGACTTTCCAATGTTGCAGTCATTCCAGGCTTCTCATGCATCCTGGATGTTTGCCAATGCTCCGGCTGGTAGTCCGGGTCGATGTCGAACACGCTCATCGTCAACAGTTCTTCCCGTGAATAACCCAGCGCACGGCAGGACTCCTCGTTGACCTGCACGAACCGGGCTTCCTCATCCAGCAAGAACAAGCCTTCGTTGATCTGGTTCAGCGCATAATCCTGCAAGGCAAAACGTGCTTCCTGCCGCTTGCGTTCGGTAATATCACGCACCAGCGCAAGGGTATAGCAGTGTTCATTGGCTTCGAAGTAGCTGGATACAATCTCGATTGGAGAGACATGACCAGCGCGATTCCGGTGGCTACTTTCGAAGGTCAGCACCCCATGGCGTTGAAGGTCTCGCCAATGGCTAGACCAAGCATCCTGACGATAATCCAGATTGAAATCCGGCACCGACATATTCATTAATTCTTCACGGGTATACCCGAGCGTCCGGCAGGTATGCTCGTTGACATAGACCAGTCGCGCCGACTCATCAACCAGCATGACGGTTTCCTTGACGTTGTCGAGAGCGAGGCGCAGCAGTTCCAGCTTTTCTTCGCTCTGCTTACGCTCGGTAATATCCCGGCCGATGCCCAGCACCCCGATGACATTCCCAGCGGCGTCCTGGACCGGAACCTTACGCGTTTCGAGCAGGATATGACTGCCATCGCTGGCCAGCGTCACCCATTCCTCATTGATACGCACTGCGCCTGCATCAATAGCTTCCTTATCTTTCTGGCGGAAGAAATCGGCCAATTCGGTGGGGACGTAATCGTAATCGGACTTGCCGACAATCTCGGCTTCAGCAACGCCGAAAAACCGCTCAAATGCATGGTTGCATGCGAGGTACACCCCATCGACATTCTTCATCCATACATAATCGGGAATAGTTTGGAGCACGCTGCGCAGGCGGTAAGTGGTATTTTCCAGATCGAACTGTGTTTGCTTGAGTGCAGTAATGTCCTTGATGGTACCCACCAGGATGGACTCGCCCTGCGCATCTTTAAAGCAGCTCTTGGTGGTCAGGATCGTATGGGTGAGACCCGCGGCGTCGGTGAACGACTCCTCGTTGATGTTGGGTGTTCCGCTGACGAACACTTCCTCGTCCTTGGCCCAGAACACATCGGCTTGTTCAGACGGGAAGAACTCGTAATCCGATTTACCCAGTAAGCCTTCGCGTGAGACACCCATGAAACTGCACATGGCATCGTTCAGCAACAGCCAACGGTGCTGTCTATCCTTGACGAACACCGGATCGGCCACAGTATCGATGATTTGCTGCAAGAACTGATGCGATGCCTCAATTGCGCGTTCTGCACGATCACGCTCGATCTCAGCCGCGACCCGGGGCGCCACCATGCGCAGAATAGCGCCGATCGCGGCGATATCCTGTATCGGCTTGTCGTCCATCACGGCGATCAAGCCGATCACTTGCCCCGTGGAATCCATCAACGGCTGGCCGGCATAGCTCTCCGCCTCCATGTCCACCAGCAAGCGATCATCGGGGAAGAGTTGCTGCACACCCTGCGGGTAGCAGCACGCAAGCCCATCCATCACATTGCTGCACGGGGTATCCTTGAGGCTGTATTGCATGTTGGGCAACAGGTCGCCCTTGGCGTACAGCGCCAAGGTTTCAGCGATGCTCGCATCCCCGGAAAGTTTATCGACCAGCACATAGGCCACGCCGAGCGTTTGGCCTAGATAGCGCATCAGCGCTTGGAGGAACGATTCGACATCCTTCTCCCAGCCGCCCTGCGCAATAAACTCCAGTACGCCTTCCACCCGCTTGCGAGCGCTGATATCGGTCATGATGGTGGAGTAGTACAACGGCTTGCCGCCTGTATCACGGTGCAACACCAATAGCTGCGATACAGGAATTTCATGCCCATTCTTATGGCGCAACGCAGTTTCGCCACGCCATACGCCATGCTCGTGAAGGGCTGGCAGCGCTTGTTCCACAAGAATCTGATGGGCCCAATCAGGATGAACGTCGGAAATTCTCAAGCCCGTTAGATCAGCATCTTCGGCCAAGCCGAGCATGCGCCTCGCGGCGCGATTGTGGTACTGCAAACGACCGTCGATACTGGCGCTGCCGATGAAGTCGACGGATTGTTCCAGTATCTCGACCACCTGCTTCAACTGGTTTTCCGACTGCTTGCGCTCGGTAATATCGAGTATGGTGCCGATCAACCCTGCCACATCGCCATGGACATCGCGGAAGACCGCCTTGTTGAAAACCACGTCGCGCAATTGGCCATCGGCATTCCTGACCTGGGATTCGTATTGTTGCAAGCCGCCTTGCGCAAACAGCGCGCGATCCTTGGCGGCATAGACCTCAGCAAGCTCTTGCGGGCTGATGTCAAATACCGTTTTGCCCAGCAGCACTGCCTTGCTCGCACTGAAAAATTCTTCGTAAGCCCGGTTGAAACCGAGGTAGCGGCCAGCGCGATCCTTGTAGAACACAGGCAGCGGCAAGGTATCGAGCAGCGTATCGAGGAAAGCCTCGCGTTCGCGCAAGGCTTGTTCCGCCTCTTTGCGTTCCGTGATATCGAGCACGGTCCCGTGCGTCGAGAGTGGATTACCGTCTGGCCCGTAGTGATGTTCGCCGCGTTCCAGCACGTATTTGATCCGTCCATCCGACATCAGCAGGCGGTGTTCGATCTGGTAAGGCTTACGGGTGTTCAATGATTGGTCGAAAGCCTGTTGCACCGCATTCCGGTCGTCCGGGTGCACCCATCTGAAGAAATCCTGGTCGCTAGCACTAAAGCGCACCGGATCGATCTCGAAAATGCGGTAGACCTCGTCCGACCAGGTCAAGCGGCGGTCGGTCAAATCCAGCGTCCAGCTGCCTAGCCGGGCGATACGCTGAGCTTCGGACAAGGCAAGGCTCTTGATGCGCAAACGCTGTTCGTCCTGCTTGCGCTCATTGATATCCAGCATCATGCCGTAGCCTAAAACATCGCCATCCGGCTGTCGGGCATGCGTCGACTTGGCGTGCAACCAACGTACGCCTTTCTCCGGATGCAGGATGCGGAATTCAACATTCAACGGCGTAAGCTTCTCGGCCGAGTCGAGGATGACGCCTTGCAATATCTCGCGGTCTTCGCCATGAACCAGTTCGAGAATATTGTTGCCTGCCGCGATAACAGCCTCCGGCGCGAGGCCGCATAACGCCTGGACGCCGACACTGGCATGAAGGAACTGCAGATGGCCATCCATGCCGACTCGGCAGATGTAGAGGAACCCCGGCAGGTTCGCTGCCATGAGCGAATATTGCTGCTCCAGATCCAGACGCGCCTGAATGGCGGCCTCATAGACCTTGCGTTCCGTAATGTCACGCGAGCAGCCAACCGTACCTACCACCTTGCCGTCCACGACTAGCGGAGACTTCCAGGTTTCCATCCAGTGCCGCACACCATGCTCGTCGCAATATTCTTCTTCGACGTTCTTCGACTGGCCGCTCGCCATGACTTCGCGATCGTCAGCGACGTATTTTTCGGCAAGCTCGCGGGGAAAGAAATGGAAATCGGTCTTGCCTTCAAGATCGCGCGTATCGGCAACCCCCGCCACCCGTGCATACTGGGTGTTGGCTGCCAGCAAACGACTTTGCTCGTCCTTGAGCCAGACGAAGTAGGGAGAATTATCGAGCAAGGTCCGTTGGTATTGCTCGCGTCGGCGCAGTTCGGCCAGCGCTTGATCATGTGCCCGCCGAACATCGTCGACCCGCTGCACATGCCCTGCCAGCAGATACCGACCACCGTATTCCCAACGGCTCAAGCGGAGTGCGATAAGGCTTTGCTGCCCATCGAACAAACCCTCTGTTTCAATTTTCACCTCGGCAGTCTCGGCAAGTTGTCGCCATACGCCCGCCAGTTGTGATGTATCCGGAATAGAAATCCACTGCGCCAAAGGCATGCCCGGGGCAACAGCTTGGACGCCGTAGCGGCCGCATGAAGCGCTGACATGAGCAAGGCGAAAATCATCGTCGGGATCGGCGACGAAAAAAGCCGGCGCATTAACGTCCTCGGCCACATGACGATAAAACGCCTGTTCTAGATCTGGAACCGGGGAGGAGGAAGGGGTTTGCATCATGCGAAGCTGGCTCTAGAGTTGGCTGATCGATGCCTGATCACCTGGCATTGAACAAGCCGACGCAACGAAGGTTATTGCTTACAACCGGGCTGACGCCCAGCTACACGTACGGCCTCAAAGGACTAGGGCGATTCCAAATTCTCGCCTCTTCATATTAACTACCGCGTACGGGATGATCGCAAAACCGGCCCGGCATATACAATCAGCGAACTCCGAATATTCCTAGGCCAATACTGCATCTCAAGGCCTACCGGCACTAAGGAATTCCCTACCACTAAAGATGCAATCGATAGGGTCGCACCTCGAATATTCCGACACACAAGATCAGGAAGAGGATGAGGGCTCCATCGGCAGACACACACAAAACACATGCCGGTCGCCATACACTTCGTCAATGCGGTTCACGCTCGGCCAGAATTTGTTTTCTGCCACCCAGGCTGAGGGAAAGGCCGCCGCAGCCCGCGAATAAGGCCGAGACCACAGTTCTTCCGCCAGATCGGCCTGAGTATGGGGCGCTAGGCGTAACGGGCTTTCCTCCGCTTTCCACACGCCGCGCTCCACCTGACGGATTTCCTCGCGAATCGAATGCATCGCCGCAATGAAACGGTCGAGTTCGTCGCGCGCCTCGGATTCCGTCGGTTCGACCATGAGCGTGCCGGGGACAGGAAAACTCACCGTGGGGGCGTGAAATCCGTAGTCCATTAGCCGCTTGGCAATGTCGGTTTCGGTAATTCCCGTCGCGGCCTTGATGGGCCGCATATCGAGGATACACTCGTGCGCCACCCTGCCCTGTTCGCCGGTGTAGAGCAGCGGGTAATCGTCTTTAAGCCGCACGGCGATGTAGTTGGCGTTGAGGATGGCGATTTCGGAAGCGCGTTTCAGCCCGCGAGCACCCATCAGCGTGATGTACATCCACGAGATCGGCAGGATGGAAGCTGAACCCCAGGGTGCCGCGGAAATCGCGCTGAGTCCTTTATGCAGCCGATCCTCCGGCCCCACTGGTTGCAGGGGATGGTCGGGGATGAAAGGTAGCAAATGTCGTTTGAGCCCGATTGGCCCCATGCCCGGCCCACCGCCACCGTGCGGGATGCAAAAAGTCTTGTGTAGATTGATATGACTGACGTCCGCGCCAATGTACGCCGGACTGGCAAGCCCGACCATGGCGTTGAGGTTGGCACCGTCCATATACACCTGCCCGCCGTGGCGATGCACGAGTTCGCATATCTCGCGAATGCGAGGCTCGAACACGCCGTGGGTCGATGGGTAAGTCACCATCAGGCAGGACAAACGCTCGGCATGTGCGCTGGCCTTGGCTTCGAGGTCGGCCACATCCACATTGCCGCGGGCGTCGCAAGCGATTGCCACCACGTCCAGTCCGCACATCCGGGCACTGGCCGGGTTGGTGCCATGGGCCGAGGTCGGGATCAAGCATACGTCACGTCGCCCCTGCCCGATGGACGCCTGGTAGCGGCGAATCGCCACCAGCCCGGCATATTCCCCCTGCGCGCCGGAATTCGGCTGCATGCAGATACCGTCGAAGCCGGTGACGGCCTTGAGCATGTTTTCCAGCCCGTAGATCATCTCCAGGGTGCCCGCCGCCTGCTCCAGCGGCGCAAAGGGATGCATATCGGCAAACTCGGGCCACGAAATCGGCAGCATCTCGCTGGTCGCATTGAGCTTCATGGTGCACGAGCCGAGCGGGATCATGCTCCGGTCCAGCGCCAGGTCGCGGTCTTGCAACTTGCGCAGGTAGCGCAGCATCTGGTGTTCGGAATGATGGGTGTTGAAGACAGGATGGGTGAGTATGTGGTCCTCGCGCCGCAGGCCGTCGAGCGGGCTTTTCGCCTCGGCATCCAGTGCCGCGATCGCGGGCGATTGCCCGGTCAGCAGAATCAGCAAGGTCGCGATGTCGCTACGCGTGGTTTTCTCGTTAAGCGCGATTCCAAGGACACTGGGCGAAACGCATCGCAGGTTGTAGCCCGCGTTAAGAGCCGCCAGATAGACGCTTTCTGCCCGCGGACCGAACTCCACGCGCAACGTATCGAAATAGCGCTGCGACAGTACCTTCACCCCGCCCCGCTGCAATCCCAGCGCCAGGATGCTGGTCAGGCGATGGATACGCTCCGCAATGGTCTTCAAGCCCTTGGGGCCGTGGTAGACCGCGTACATTGAGGCCATGTTGGCCAACAAAACTTGCGACGTACAGATGTTGGAATTGGCCTTTTCACGGCGGATGTGCTGCTCCCGCGTCTGCAAGGCCATGCGCAACGCCGGTTTGCCGCGGCTATCCTGCGACACGCCGATGATGCGTCCCGGAACGCTGCGCTTGTGCTCGTCGCGTGTGGCAAAAAAAGCGGCATGCGGACCGCCGAACCCCATGGGTACGCCGAAGCGCTGGGCCGACCCCAGGGCGATATCTGCCCCCATGGCTCCCGGCGACTTGAGCAGCACCAGCGCCATGAGGTCGGCCGCCACCGCGGCGATGCCGCCTTGCATCTGGACGGCGGCAATATGGGGCGAAAGGTCGGCCGCCTCACCGCGGTCGTCCGGGTATTGCAGCAAGGCCCCGAACACTGCCCGCTCGCCCGCCTGTTGCGCCTTGCCGAACAGCAGTTCGAAGCCGAAAAACCCGGCGCGGGTTTTCAACACGTCGATGGTTTGCGGAAAGCAGTTTTCATCGACGAAGAACTTGTTCGACGCCGATTGGCTCAAGCGACGCGCCATCGCCATGGCTTCGGCGGCTGCCGTTGCTTCATCCAGCAACGAGGCATTGGCGAGCGGCAGCCCTGTCAAATCGATGATGAGTTGCTGAAAATTGAGCAGCGCCTCCAGCCGACCTTGCGAGATTTCCGCCTGATACGGCGTGTAGGCGGTATACCAGCCGGGGTTTTCAAGCAGGTTGCGCTGGATGACGGCGGGGGTGATGGTATCGGCATAGCCCATGCCGATGAGGGATTTCTGGACAAGGTTCTTGGCGGCCAGAGCTTTGAGCGCCGCCAGGGCTTCATGTTCAGGCTTCGGGCCGGGGAGCGGCAGTTCGTCGGTACGGCGGATGTCGGCAGGAATGGTCTGGGCAATCAGGTCGTCGAGGCTGGCCGTCCCCACCACCTCAAGCATTTGCTCGACTTCTTCATCGCGCGGTCCGATGTGCCGGGCGATGAAGGCGTCTTTTTGTTCAAGCGATTCAAGCGGCAAGCGGTCTGGCATGGCGCGTCTTTCTGTCAACGTGAAGCCTTTCAACGTGAACTGGGGGTTACATTTCCCAACCTCTCCTGCAACGACTGAAATTGAAACGCAAAGAAGCCTTAGCCTTCCACCGACTTGCGATACCCCTCGGCGTCCAGCAGCGTCTGCACGTCCGCCGCGTTGTCAGGCTTGATGCGGAACAGCCAGGCAGTGAAAGCCCCGTCGTTGACGCTTTCCGGCGCATCGGCCGCGGCCTGGTTGACCTCGACCACGGTGCCCGCCACCGGCGCATAAATGTCCGATGCCGCCTTCACCGACTCCACCACGGCAATCTGCTGCCCGGCACCATAGGCCTTGCCGACCTGCGGCAACTCGATAAATACCAAGTCGCCCAATTGCTCTTGCGCGTGATCGGTGATGCCGACGGTCAGGTTGCCGTCGCTTTCCTGGCGCACCCATTCGTGGGTGGCGGCATAGCGAAGTTCGGCGGGAATATTCATAAAAATCTCCAATGGTTTCAGACCAGTATTGTTCCATGGCGCACGAAAGGCGGCTTGACGACGCGGGCCTCGAACAGGCGATCGCGGATTTCGACGCGCACAGTATTGCCAAAAGTCACCCCGGGAGGCAAGCGCGCCAAGCCGATGGCCCGCTGCATCGTGGGTGAAAACGTGCCGCTGGTTACCAGCCCCATGCCGTGCGCTGTCTCGACTTTTTGATGGGCTCGCAACACGCCGCGCTCCAGCAGCACCAACCCCGCGAATAGCCAGGTTTGACCGCGTCGTTGCAGCGCCGCCTTGCCGACAAAATCGCGTGGGTCGTTGATATCTACCGTCCAGGCGAGCCCCGCATCCAGCGGCGACGTCGCTTCATCCATGTCCTGGCCGTAAAGACTCATGCCGGCCTCCAGGCGCAAGGTATCCCGTGCCCCCAATCCGCAAGGCGCCACGCCCAGCGCCAGCAATCTCTCCCATAGCGGCGCTACCTGTACGGCAGGTAGGCTGATTTCGAAGCCGTCTTCCCCCGTGTAGCCGGTGCGTCCGACGAATACATCGCCGACCTGCCGACCGAAGAACGGCGGCATATCGCGGGTGGCGGACTTGAGATCGGGTATGGCTTGCCAAACGCGCTCGCGAGCGTTCGGCCCTTGCACGGCCAGCATGGCGAGGTCGCGGCGCGGCGCGACCGTGGCATTCATCTTCCATGCCTCCAGCCGGTCGACCATCCAGGCCAGGTCTTTTTCGGTCGTGGCGGCATTGACGACCAGACGGAAATGCGTGTCATCGAGGCGATAGACGATCAAATCGTCCACCACGCCGCCGTTGTCGTTCAGCATGACGCTGTAAAGCGCCTTGCCCGGCAGCTTCAGCTTCTGGACATCGTTGGCCAGCAGACCGCGCAAAAAGGTGTGACTCTCGTCGCCGACGATATCTACGGCACACATGTGCGAGACGTCGAACATGCCGCAGTCGCGCCGCACGGCGTGGTGCTCCTCGATTTGCGAGCCGTAGTGCAGCGGCATTTCCCAACCGCCGAAATCGACCATATGGGCGCCCAGCTTGCGGTGGGATTCGTTGAGAACTGTTTTCTGCATGGGGTCCTCGCGGCCGATATCGGAAAATGCCTCTTAGCTACCTGTATAAATGAGTCAGCCTATCCTGACAAGTCTACTGACTGTAGTCCACGGCGGCTTCTCGTTAAGTCTCAATCATTCCATTGTTCGACAGCGTTCTCCTACGCACATACACCAGGCTTCCATGCCCTTAAGCTTACCGCACTCAAGCAATTGATTTAATTAATATTCTCAACCTCATGCATGGAGGATTTACCATGAAAGCGCTGGTTTATGAAGGCCCGAAGCAAGTCAAGATCGTCAACGTTCCCGACGCAAAAATCGAGAAGCCCACCGACGTATTGGTCAAGATCACCACCACCAATATCTGCGGCTCCGACCTGCACATGTACGAAGGGCGCACCAGCGTCGAACAGGGCAAGGTACTGGGGCATGAAAACCTCGGCGTGGTGATCGAAGTCGGCAAAGAGGTAGAACGGGTGAAGGTCGGCGATCGCGTGTGCCTGCCGTTCAACATCAGCTGCGGGTATTGCGAAAACTGCGAGCGCGGCTACACCGGTTTTTGCCTCACCGTGAACCCCGGCCATGCAGGCGGCGCCTACGGCT
Organism: Novimethylophilus kurashikiensis; assembly: GCF_003112435.1. GTDB lineage: Bacteria > Pseudomonadota > Gammaproteobacteria > Burkholderiales > Methylophilaceae > Novimethylophilus > Novimethylophilus kurashikiensis. The sequence continues at coordinate 122,815 of NZ_BDOQ01000002.1, read as the reverse complement.
ATGCCGAGATGGGGCCATACAACGGCGGCCAAGCCGAATTACTGCGCGTGCCCTATGGCGATTTCAACTGCCTGGTGCTGCCGGAAGGTGCGGAGGAACACGAAGAAGACTACGTCATGCTGTCGGACATCTTTCCCACCGGTTATCACGCCACCGAACTCGCCGACGTGCAGCCGGGCGAATCGGTGCTGGTGTACGGCGCGGGGCCGGTCGGCCTCATGGCGGCCTATTCTTCCATGCTGCGCGGTGCCGATCAGGTCATGGTGGTGGATCATCATCCGGATCGCCTCGCCCTGGCCGAGAAAATAGGCGCCATCGCCATCGATTATTCCAGGACCGACCCGGTCGAGGCCGTGATGGAGTTCACCCAGGGCAAAGGCGCCGACAAGGGCTGCGAATGCGTAGGCTTCCAGTGCCACGACCACCACAACCATGAAATCCCCAACCTCACCATGAACCGGCTGGTGCAATCGGTCAAAGCGACTGGCGCCTTGGGCGTGGTGGGCGTTTTCACCCCGCAAGACCCCAACGCGACGGACGCGCTGGAAAAAGAAGGCGAGATCGCCTTCGACATGGGGATGTTTTTCACCAAGGGCTTGCGCATGGGTTCGGGCCAGACCAACGTCAAAGCCTACAACCGCCATTTGTGCGAGCTGATCGAGCACGGCAAGGCCAAGCCGTCGTTCATCGTCTCGCACCGGCTGACCCTGGACGAGGCGCCCAATGCCTACCAGCACTTCGACCGCCGCGACATGGGCTGGACCAAAGTGGTGCTGCATCCCAACGCCTGACCTTGTGCGGCAGGCCGCAGACGTTGGCGACGAATCGGCGTAACAAGGAAACACAACGTCATGAGGAGATCACCATGAACACGCCAAGATCATTGAGGACAGTCGCCCTCCCCGCCCTGCTTGCGCTCACGCTAGTCACGACCGGCTGCAACACCATGAAGGGTGCCGCGGTCGGCGCGGGTGCGGGCGCAGCGGTAGGGGCCGGGACCGGCTACGGCGCCGGGAAAGGCGCGCTGATCGGCACCGGCATCGGCGCTGCGGCCGGCGCAATCTACGACATTACGAAGTGAAGGAGAACCGTATGAACAAGCATGCATGCATTTCCTGCCTGGCAGCCGCCATGCTCGCCTTGGCCGTGCCGTCTTTCGCGGGCGACGAAAACAAGGATTGCTCCAAGGCTGGCAGTCCGCAGCAGCTCGAAGGCACCGTCACCAAGATCGACGCTTCCAGCAACAAGATCACCGTCAAAGGCAGCGACGGCACCACCCACGTATTCCAGGCTTCAGCGGAGACGCTCAAGGACTACAAGGTGGGCGATACGCTCAAGGCCAAATTACGCTGCTCGAAATAACCAATTTACGAGCCCATATCTGTAGCGCAGGCGGCCTCCCCTGCGCTACATTTCCTGCTACCCAGCCAGCCCCACCACCCGCATGGCTAGCCGCAAGCCATAAGCCAAAACACTCAGCGCGCACACACTCAATCCCCAAATCAGCACCAGCCACCCCAGTCGCTTCAACCCTTGCGTCATCTAGTGATAGCCCTCGCCGTGCTTCACCTTGCCCCGGAACACGTAGTAGCCCCACAACGTATATGCCAGCACCAGCGGGATGATGACCAGCGCACCTACCAGCGTGAAACCCTGGCTCTGCGGCGGAGAAGAGGCATCCCAGATGGAGATATTGGGCGGGATGATGTTAGGCCACAGGCTGATGCCGAAACCGACGTAGTTGAGGATCACCAGCGCCAGGGTGAATAGGAAAGGCGCGGCATGCGAGCGTTTGGCCACCGCGAGCAGCAGCAAGGCGGCGCTGACGACAGTGAGGATGGGCACAGGCGCTGCGTAGAGGATATTGGGATACGCGAACCAGCGCTGGGCGATGCCGGGATTCATGAGCGGCGTCCACACGCACACGATCACGATCGCCGCCAGCAACCCCCAAACCAATTTTTTGGTCAGCCGATAGGCTTGTTCCTGCACGCTGCCTTCGGTCTTCATGATGAGCCAGGTGCTGCCGAGCAGCGCGTAGGCCACCAGCAGCGCCAGCCCCGTAAACAGCGAAAACGGCGTCACCCAGGCCCAGGCCGACCCGGCATACATGCGCTCGACCACGGGAATCCCTTGCTCATAGGCTCCCAGCACCACGCCCTGGAAAAACGTCGCCGCAATCGAACCGCCGATGAAGGCCTTGTCCCAGAAATGCCGCTCGTGCTCGTGCGCCTTGAAGCGGAACTCGAACGCCACGCCGCGAAAAATCAACCCGATCAGCATGAAAATCAGCGGCAGGTAAAACGCGCTCAGCACCACTGAATACGCTAGCGGAAAGGCCGCCAGCAAGCCTGCTCCGCCCAGCACCAGCCAGGTTTCGTTGCCGTCCCACACCGGGGCCACCGTGTTCATGACGACGTCGCGGTCTTCCTTGGCGGGAAACCACGGGTACAGGATGCCGAGACCCAGGTCGAAACCGTCCATGATGACGTACATCAGCACGGCGAAAAGAATGACGGCGGCCCAGATGAACGGAAGATCCATGGTTAGCTCCTTAGCTGCTCCTTGAGGGGTCAAGTGCATCCGCCGACTCGGTGACGGCTGACATCGGCCGCATGGCATGGCGACCTTGCCCCGGACCGCCGGCATCCACCTCGCGCGGCTCGTTCAACACCGGCCCGATGCGCATCAAGCGAATCAGATAACCGATGCCTGCGCCGAACACGGCGAAGTAAATCAGCACGAACAGCACCAGCGAAATGCTGAGTTCCAACACGCTATGGCGCGAGACGCCATCGGCCGTGCGCATCAATCCGTACACTACCCAGGGCTGGCGACCCATTTCCGTGGTAATCCAGCCTGCCAAGATAGAAACGATACCCATCGGCCCCATGACCAGCGCCACATTGAGGAACGGCCTGCTCGTAAACAGCTCGCCCCGCCAGCGCAGCCAGGCGCTCCACAACCCGAGGGCGATCATGGCGAACCCCAGCCCCACCATCAGGCGGAAGGTCCAGAACACCACGGTGGAATTGGGCCGGTCGGCCTTGGGGAATTCCTTGAGCGCGGGAATCTTGCCATCCCAGCTGTGGGTGAGGATGAGGCTGCCCAGGCGCGGCACCTCGACAGAATACAGCGTCGCTTCGCGCTCCATGTCGGGCCAGCCGAACAGGATCAACGGCGTGCCGTCGCTGCCCGTATTTTCCCAGTGCCCCTCGATCGCGGCGAGCTTGGCGGGCTGGTGATGCAGCGTGTTAAGGCCGTGCAGGTCGCCCACGAACGCTTGGATGGGCGCCACGATGAGCATCATCCACATCGCCATCGACAGCATCTTGCGTACGGCGGCGTTGTCGTTGCCACGCAGCAGATGCCAGGCCGCCGCAGCGCCCACGATCAGCGCAGTGGAGAGAAACGCCGCGATGCTCATGTGCACGAGACGATACGGAAACGACGGGTTAAAAATCACGCTCAGCCAATCCATCGGGATCAGCCGCCCGTCGGCCAGGGTATAGCCCTGCGGCGTTTGCATCCAGCTGTTGGAGGCGATGATCCAGGTCGTCGAGATCAAGGTGCCCAAGGCCACCATCACGGTCGAAAAGAAATGCAGTCCCTCCCCCACCTTGTGCCGCCCGAACAGCATCACGCCGAGGAATCCGGCCTCCAGGAAGAACGCGGTGAGCACCTCGTAGGTGAGTAGCGGCCCTGTCACGCTGCCCGCATAGTCGGAAAATCGGCTCCAGTTGGTGCCGAATTCGTAGGACATGACCAGCCCCGACACCACGCCCATGCCGAAATTGACCGCGAAAATCTTGAGCCAGAAATGGTAGAGATCGTTGTAGACCGGTTTGCGCGTCTTGAGCCAGCAGGCTTCGAGCACGGCGAGATAACTCGCCAGCCCGATGGTGATGGCGGGAAAGATGATGTGGAACGAAATGGTAAAACCGAACTGGATGCGTGCGAGATCGAGGGCAGTCATGGCTGGGCGCGATATGAGTTCGACCAGCGTTTGACCAGCGCAGCATTGGTTTAATTCGTCGATTGCATTCGAAAAAAATGCACCGCAACGGAGCGTTAGCCAACAGACAGTATGGGACCAATGTAAAAAAATACGCCTCATTGTCGCAAGCGGAATGGATTGCCATGAAACTCGCCAACTTCGTGTCCCGTATCGCAGTGAGTCTGTTAACCGTATGCGCACTGCCTGTTGCGCTCGCCGCTCCAGTCAAGGACAGCGACTGGCCCATGCCCGCCAAGGATTACGCCAACACCCGCTTCAGCCGTCTCAACCAGATCACCACCGGCAACGTCAAACAACTGCAATTGGCCTGGACCTTTTCTACCGGTTTGGCCACCGGGCACGAAGCCGCACCGCTGGTCGTCGGCGACACCATGTATGTGGTGACGCCCTATCCCAATTATCTCTACGCCCTCGACCTCAAGTCCGGCGGCAGGCTCAAGTGGACCTACAAGCCCGAGCCGGCCCGCGCCGCACAGGGCGTCGCCTGCTGCGACGTAGTGAACCGCGGCGCGGCCTATGCGGACGGCAAGATTGTGTTCAACGCATTGGATAACCACACGGTGGCGGTCGATGCCGAGACCGGCAAGGAAATCTGGAAGACCAAGCTGGGCGATATCAATCTCGGGCAGACCATGACCATGGCCCCGCTCATCGTCAAGGACAAGGTCATCGTCGGCAACAGCGGCGGCGAAATGGGCGTACGCGGCTGGGTGACGGCGCTCAATCTCAAGGACGGCAGCAAGGCGTGGCAGGCGTTCAGCACTGGCCCGGACAAAGACGTGCTGATTGGCGCAGACTTCAAGCCTTACTACGAAAGCGACCGCGGCAAGGATCTCGGCGTCAAGACCTGGCCGCCCGACAAATGGCAGATCGGCGGGGGCACGGTGTGGGGCTGGATTTCCTACGACCCGACGACCAATCTCATTTTCTACGGTACCGCCAACCCAGGCCCATGGAACCCGGATTTGCGCCCCGGCGACAACAAGTGGACTTCCTCGGTATTCGCCCGCGACGCCGATACCGGCATGGCGAAATGGGCCGTGCAATACAACCCGCACGACCTGCACGACTATGATGGGGTGAACGAGCACATCCTCGTCGACCTCACCATCCAGGGCAAACCGCGCAAGGTGATGCTGCATCCCGACCGCAACGGTTTCCTGTACGTGCTCGACCGCACCACCGGCGAGATCATCTCGGCCAACCCCTTCGTCTACACCACAAGCATCCAGAAAGTCGATCTCAAGACCGGCCATCCCATCGTCGCGCCCGGCAAGGAGCCGCACACCGGCATCCGCGTCAACGACATTTGTCCCGCAGCGCCCGGCGGCAAGGATTGGCAGCCTAGTGCCTTTTCGCCTCAGACCGGCCTGCTCTACATTCCGCACAACCACTTGTGCATGGACGTGACCTCGACCGAGGTCGGCTATATCGCAGGTACGCCCTACGTCGGCATGGAAGTGTCGATGAAGAAAGGCCCGGGGGATTACGGCGGCGTGTTCAGCGCCTGGAATCCCGCGACCGGCAAGGAAGTATGGGCGATCAAGGAACATTACCCGGCCTGGAGCGGTGCGCTGGTCACAGCGGGTGACGTGGTCTTCTACGGCACCATGGACCGCTGGTTCAAGGCGGTGGATGCCAAGACCGGCAAGGAGCTGTGGAAATTCCAGGCCGGGTCCGGCGTCATCGGTCAACCCATTACCTTTCAGGGCCCCGACGGCAAGCAATACATCGCCGTGCTTTCCGGGGTAGGCGGCTGGGCTGGGGCCGTCGTCTCCGGTCATCTCGACACGCGTATCCCCTACGGTGCCCTAGGCTTCGTCAACGCCATGAAAGACCTGCCAAACGACACCACGCCGGGCGGCATGCTGTACGTGTTCGCTTTGCCGGGGAATACCCCATGAGCGCCACCTGGCCAGCCTTGGCGCTCATGGCAGCGCTGCTGGCGGCGACCTGTTGGCTGATGCCGCTCACGGCTAAGGCCGATACGACAGGCGCTGCCCTGCGCGTTTGCGCCGACCCCAACAACATGCCGTTTTCCAATGCGGAAGGCCGGGGGTTTGAGAACCGGCTGGCCGAATTGATGGCGCAGGCATTGGGCAAACACGTCGAATACACCTGGTGGGCACAGCGCCGCGGTTTCGTTCGCAATACCCTCAACGCCGGGGCTTGCGACATCGTGATGGGACTACCGGCCGCTTCGGACCACGTACTCGCCACCCGCGCCTACTATCGCTCGGGCTACGTGCTGGTCACACGCCAGGACCGGAACTTGAATCTCTCCAGCCTGGATGACCCCCGTCTTCAATCCCTCAAGATCGGCGTTCACCTCATCGGCGACAACAGCACACCGCCGGTACTGGCGCTTGCAAGGCGTGGAATTGTGAATAACGTCTTGGGCTACAGCATCTTCGGCGACTACCGCGAACCCAATCCGCCTGCACGGTTGATCGAGGCAGTCGCCGATGGTGAGGTAGACGTGGCGCTTGCCTGGGGACCGCTTGCCGGCTATTTCGCCAGTCATAGCGCGGTGCCGCTGGAGGTCATTCCGTTGGCTGACGATCCGCGCGATCCGCCGTTCCGGTTTTCCATCGCCATGGGGGTACGGCCTGGCGACACGGCACTCAAACGGCGGCTGGATACCGAACTCGAACGCCACTGCGGCGATATCGACGCCCTGCTGCGGCAGTACGGCGTACCACTGCTGGATAACGCCGATAACGTCCCCGCGGCTGGTCTGAAATGAAGGAGCTGACATGCGTGCATTTCACATTTCATGCCGGGATATTTCATGGCTCGGCGCTCTGATCTTAGGCATCGCAATTGCAGACTCGGCGGCCGCGGCACCGGCGGCGACACAGCAATTGCCTGGCAGCGAACAAATCATGCACCAGCAGGTCGGCGGCACGCATATCCCCCGCCCCGCGACCCCAGATCAGTTGAAAAACCCGTATGAAGGCAACGCCAGCGCAGCCGCCGAGGGACGGTCGTTGTTCAACGCCATGAACTGCTCCGGATGTCATGCCAAGGATGCCGGAGGCGGCATGGGGCCGCCCTTGGGCGACAAGGACTGGATCTATGGCGGCGAGCCCGGGCAGATCTACCTCAGCATCCTCCAAGGCCGCCCCAACGGCATGCCCTCGTTCGAAAAAGCCCTGCCGCCCGACGCGCTGTGGAAGCTGGTGACCTACATCCGCACGCTCGGCCAATCCCCGAGCGAGCCGATCGACGCCTCATCGCCCGCCAAGCAGACGGGAAAGGCTCACTGAGATGCGCCCCTGGCACGCAGCATGGCTTGTCCTATGGCCCGGCTGGGCCCGCGCCGCCACGCCGATGAGCTATCTGCAGACCTTCGGTCCGGCGGGAGACCCGGTCACGCGTCTCAACTGGGGCCTGATGCTCATCTCGATCGCTGTCTGCGTCATCATCGCCGCCCTCGTACTGATGGGCATTTTGCGCCGCCGTCCGCCGCTGGTTGCCGACGCTGAGGGCCGATTGCCCGTTGAAAAACCGGCGGGCGGCATCCGCTGGATTTACATCGGCGTCGGCATCTCGACGGTGGTACTGCTGGCCTGCGCCGTATGGACTGCATTTACGCTTTCGGCCGTGGCCTCGCCTGCCAATAAAACGCCGATCGAGGTCGAGATCGACGGCCATCAATGGTGGTGGGGCGCGACTTATACGGGCGCGGTGCCGTCCGAGGAATTCGTCACCGCCAACGAGGTGCATATCCCAGTGGGCCAGCCCGTGCGTTTCAAGCTGGTCAGCACCGACGTCATCCACTCGTTCTGGGTGCCGCAACTCGGCGGCAAGACCGACGTGATTCCCGGCCAGACCAACTACACATGGCTGCAGGCCGACCGCCCCGGCGTCTACCGCGGTCAATGCGGCGAGTATTGCGGAGCGCAGCACGCGCATATGGCTTTGTACGTCGTGGCCGAGCCTCAGGAACAATTCACCACCTGGAAAACTGCGCAGCTGGCTGCTGCGAATGAAAGCACCGCACCCGGCGCGGCTGTGTTCCAGGCCCGATGCAGCGTTTGCCATACGGTGCGCGGGACCCAAGCGCACGGCGCCTTGGGGCCGGACCTCACCCACCTGATGAGCCGCAGCACCATCGCCGCCGGACTATTGCCCAACAACGCCGGCGGCCTGTCGGGGTGGATTCTCAATCCCCAGGCATTGAAGCCCGGCACGCGCATGCCGCCCGTCGGCCTGCAGCCGGAAGAACTGCACGACGTCGTGGCTTATTTGCAAACCCTCAAATAGGAGCCCGCCTTGAATACCTCCGCCTTTAGCCGTGTGCCTGCCGTCGTCAAGGAACAATACGGCTCGCGCACCGCGGAACGCCTGGAGGAAATCTGGAAAACCGAAGCCGGCGTGGGCGGCTGGCTATCAACGGTGGACCACAAGAAAATCGGCCTGCGCTACCTGGTGACGTCGTTCCTATTTCTGGTCCTGGGCGGCGTCGAGGCGTTGATCATGCGCATTCAGCTCGCCGGGCCGGACATGCAGGTGCTGTCGCCCGAGCGCTACAACCAGCTCTTCACCATGCACGGCATGACCATGATCTTTCTCTACGCCCTGCCTGTGCTTTCCGGCTTCAGCAACTACCTGTGGCCGCTGCTCCTGGGCTCGCGCGACATGGCGTTTCCGCGACTCAATGCGTTTTCGTACTGGGTGTACTTGTTCTCCGGCATTTTCTTGTACGCGAGCTTTTTCGTGGGGCACACGCCGGATGCGGGCTGGTTCAATTACGTGCCCTATGCCGGACGGGCTTACGATCCCGGCCTGGGCATTGATATCTATGCGCTGGGCATGGTGTTCTTCGGCGTCTCCACCACGGCCGGGGCGATCAACTTCGTCGTCACCTTCATGCGTACCAAGGCGCCGGGGATGTCGATCAACCGCGTACCCATCATCATCTGGGGCACGTTGACGGCTTCCGTCGGCAACCTGTTCGCAGTGCCCGCGGTGAGCCTGGCCTTCTTCCTGCTGTGGATGGACCGGCAGTTCGGCACCCAGTTCTACCAGCCGCACGGCGGCGGACATCCGTTGCTGTGGCAACACCTGTTCTGGTTCTTCGGCCATCCCTGGGTCTACGCCATCGTGCTGCCGGCCATGGGCATCGTTTCCGACGGATTACCCGTGTTCTGTCGGCGACCGTTGGTGGGCTATACCGTGGTGGCGCTTTCCACCGTGCTCACCATGTTCATCGGGTTCGGCGTGTGGGTGCACCACATGTTCGCCACCGGATTGCCGCCGATTTCGCTGTCGTTCTTCAGTGCGGCCAGCATGGTGATCGTCATCCCCAGCGCAGTTGCGGTGTTTGCCTGGATCGCGACCATCTTCACCGGCCGCCCCGTGTTCAAGACGCCGTTCTACTTCTTCGCCGGCTTCGTATTCCTGTTCACGCTGGGCGGCGTGTCGGGATTCATGACCGCCGCCGTGCCGCTGGATTGGCAGCTCACCGACACCTACTTCATCGTCGCTCACCTGCACTACGTGCTGCTGGGGATCAACGTGTTCCCGGTGGTGGGCGGGCTGTATTTCTGGTTTCCCAAATTCACCGGCAGGCTGATGGACGAGCGGCTGGGCAAATGGAATTTCTGGGTGATGTTCGTAGGTTTCAACCTGGCGTTTTTCCCCATGCACATTTCCGGCCTGCTGGGCATGCCGCGGCGCATCTACACCTATCCGTCGGGCCTGGGCTGGGAGTGGCCCAACCTCATCACCAGCATCGGCGCATTTCTCTTCGCCATCGGCGTGTTGCTGCTGGTGGTGAATGTCGTCGTCAGCCTGAAACGCGGGCGGGTAGCCGGGCCGAATCCCTGGGATGCGCCATCGCTGGAATGGCTGACGCCGTCGCCGCCGCCTTCGTTTAATTTCGTGACCATTCCCAATGTCGCCACGCGCCATCCGCTATGGGAAGAGCGCCTGGACGAAGGCCCGGAACGTTCCAAACTGCACGAAGGCATGCTGCTCGACCAGGGGCGCGAAACCATCGGCACCAGCACGCTGGACAGCGAACCGGAGGCCATTTTGAAAATGCCCGGCGACAGCTATGTGCCGCTGCTATGTTCGCTTGCGATCACCTGGATGACCTGGGCCGCACTGATGCACTGGTGGCATTCCCTCGAACTGTCGAGCGTACTGTTGTTGCTGGTGACGGCCGTATGGCTGTGGCCGCGGACCGAACTGGGACAAACCGCGGAGGTGCCGCATGGCTAAGACCGCCCGGATGAATGACGACACCGAGATGGAAATAGCCCAACCGCTTCCCATTGGCAGCGTCGGCAAGGCGGCCTCCGGCTGGTGGGGCATGCAGTGTTTGATCGCCACCGAAGCCGCGCTGTTCGCCTACCTGCTGTTCAGCTACTTCTACCTCGGCTCGCAAGTGCACGGCCCGTGGGTACCGGAACTGCCCAAGCTCAAGATCGCCGTGCCCAATACGATCCTTCTCTTGGCTAGCAGTTTTGTACTGCATTGGGGCGAGACCGGCATCCGCCGCGGCAAGAATGGCCGGCTGGTCGCGAGCCTGGTGGTCACGCTGCTCATGGGCATCGTGTTCATGGCGCTGCAAGGCGTGGAGTGGCACAACAAGCCGTTCCGCCTCGGCGACCACGCCTACGCCTCCAGCTATTTCGTCACCACCGGGTTTCACATGATGCACGTCGCGGTCGGATTGATCGTGCTGGCGGTACTGCTGCTGGCCGCGTTCGGCCGCAGATTCAGTGCAGAGCGCCATGTGCCGGTGTCCATCGGCGCACTTTACTGGCACTTCGTCGATATCGTCTGGCTGTGCGTGTTTACGACTTTCTACATCACCCCCTATTTTTCATCATGAGCCCAGCCGCCAATTCCCCTGCCTCCCCGGCACATCCCGCTCCGCACCGCGACAAGGTGGGCGGCGGCGCCCTCGCCTTCGGCCTGCTGGCCGCACCCGCGGCATGGGGCGTAAACGAGCTGGCGCAGTATTACCTGGCGAGTCGGTTGTGCTTGATGAAATCGTCAGTGGGCGCGGCGGCCTTGAGTCGAGCAGACCATCCGGGTTTCATCGCCATCGCGTTGGCGACATTTCTCATCACGCTGTGGGGTGTGTGGATGGCCGCAGGATGCTGGCAGCGCTCGCGCAATGAACATCTCGGCGAAGGCCATCACCTGATCGAGCGCGGCGAAGGCCGCACACGCTTTCTCGCCATGACAGGGCTCATCACCAGCGCCGGGTTCGCCATCGCCTTCCTGTTCATGTTCGCCCAGCTGTTCATGGCCCCCTTGTGCGGGAAATTGGGGTAGCCGCACCCACCCGAGGACGGACGCATCGTTCCGGCGAAATCTTTTCAATCAACTGTTTTTTCCAGGAGACTCACTATGCATGTGAATTGCGAACAAGCAGAACGCATCATCGATGCCGCCATTGCCAAGGCCCGCGAGACGGGCGTGCCAAGTTGCGTCGCGGTGGTGGATTCCGGCGCCAATCTCAAGAGCTTCCGTCGCATGGACGACGCCTGGGTCGGCAGCATCGACGTCGCCATCAAGAAAGCCAAGACCGCCTGCTTCTTCGCCATGCCCTCGGGCGAACTCGGTAAGCTCTCACAGCCGGGCAAGCCTTTGTACAGTATCGAACACTCTAACGAAGGGTTGATCACCTTTCCAGGCGGGTTGCCCATCGTCGATGCGGACGGGGTACTGGTCGGCGCGATCGGCGTCAGCGGCGGCACGGTGGACAACGACCATGCGGTGGCCCAATCCGGCGTAGCTGTGATCGGGGTGTGCGACGTGCCCAAGCACCCTTGGCGTACTTGAAAATGCAGTGGATGTTGTCGCCTTGCATCGCTTGATCAAGGCAGGAATTTGCCTGGCGACGCTGTTGCCCCTGCCTTGCCTGGCCCACGTCGCCGAACAAGATTCGCCGCCATCCTCCGAAATCTGGCTATGGATGTGCCTGGCCTTGAGCCTGGGCTTGTATTTGACGGGCTGGGCCAGGATTGTGCGCAAAGCCAGGGACGAGCGACGGCCGTTGACCAATATTGCGCTCTGTTTCACCCTGGGCTGGATCGTACTGGCAGTCGCCCTGGTACCGCCGCTCGATACCTGGAGCGAACACTGGTTCAGCGCCCACATGGTGCAGCATGAACTCATGATGGTGGTCGCGGCACCACTGCTGGTGTTGGGAAAACCCTTGGGCGTGTGGCTGTGGGGGCTGCCGTCCGAGATGCGGCCTCGACTGACGCAAGCCCTGCGTCGTCCCGCTATATTGTCGGTCTGGCGATGGCTGGGCCGTCCGTTACCAGCCTGGATGCTGCACGCTGTTGCGATCTGGGGATGGCATATTCCTGCTTTTTTCGACGCGGCGCTGGAGAACAATGCCATCCACATCGCCCAGCACCTGAGCTTTCTCGTGACCGCACTGTTTTTCTGGTGGGCGGTATTCGACCGGGCTAGCCGCGGCCATGCGGTCATCAGCCTGTTCACCACCATGATGCACACCGGCGCACTCGGCGCCTTGCTGACTTTTTCGTCGGCCGCGCTCTATCCCGCCTATGTCGCCCGTGCCCTGTCCCATGGGCTGACGCCGCTGGAAGATCAGCAACTGGGCGGTCTCATCATGTGGATTCCGGCGGGAACGGCGTATCTCGGCGCTGCGCTGGGATTGCTGTTCGGCCGGTTGCTCAAGACATCCTCCTAACACTTTCGCCTTTTCCTTCTACATCAATCCCGTCACTGCAGTGACACAAGACGTAACTTCAGCCCCTCAAGGTCAGGCAAAAGACCATAGTGCTTGTAGGTATCGCCTTACATCATGATATTCTTCTAAGCGAGATAAAAAGACAGTTGGCGGGGCATGGGGGACAAGAACAAATCGAAGCGCATCAGTAGACGGCAATTCCTGGCATGGTCGGCGGGATGCCTGACTTTGTCGCTGTTACCTGCTTGCGCCCGGCCGCAAAAATCGGTGCGCATGGCCCTTCACGTGTGGCCTGGCTATGAACCGACGACACTGGCCTCATCTCTCGGCTGGCTCGACCCCAACATGGTTCAAATCGTCGCCAGCGAATCGGCGACCGATTCCATCGCAATGCTGAAGCGCGGCGAAGTAGACGGCGCGGGGCTTACGTTAGACGAAGTGCTACGGTCGCGCGAAAACGGCCTGCCGCTTTCCATCATCCTCATCTGCGATATTTCCGCAGGCGCCGACCAGTTCCTGACCAAACCGTCCTACCGCAGCCTGGCTGATATCAAAGGCTGCAAGCTCGGCGTGGAAGAAGGCGCGCTGGGTGCCTTGATGCTGCACGAGATTTTGAAATCTGCCGGCATTCGCGACGAGGATGTCCATGTCATCCCGCTTCCCATCGATAAGCACGTGGCAGCCTGGCAGCAAGGGGATATCGATTGCGTGGTGACCTACGAGCCCGCCGCGAGCCGCATCCTTAGCCTGGGCGGCAAGCGCTTATTCGACAGTCGCGAGATTCCAAATCTCATCATCGACACGCTGGCAGTGCGGACCGAACTGCTCGACGGTTCGCACGACGAGGCCTTGCGCCATCTGGTCGCCAATCACTTGCGCGGCCTGCGTTACCTCAACACCAATTCCGACGATGCCGCCTATCGACTGACGGAACGCTTCCAGCTCCCGCACGACGAAGTCCTGGCGGCATTTCGCGGTTTGATCCTGCCAGACCTGGACAACAACCGGCGCTTGCTGGAGAGTTCCCCGCCGGTTGTGGTACAGAGTGCAAACCAAATAGCGACCGCCTTGCTTGAAGCCGGGTTGCTGCGGCAATCGCCGCGCATGGACGACCTCGTGCGTGCTGAATTTCTGCCCAAGGAGGAAGCGTGATATCCCGCCTGCACCGCTGGCTGGCAATCGTCACGCTGCTGTGCCTCGCCCTGCCCGCCATGGCGGAGGAGGAAATCAGGATCGGCGTGCTGGCCTATCGTCCCAAGACGCAACTACAGGCGCAGTGGGAGCCGCTGGCGCAGGCGATGAACCTCGCTATCCCCAAGTACCATTTTGTAGTCGAAGTCTACGACCTGGAAGGCCTGAGTTCGGCCATCGCTGCACGGCGCGTAGACCTCATCCTGACCAATCCCGGCCATTACATCCTGATGGCACGCCGCACCGGCTTGTCCGCGCCGTTGGCGACCTTGTCTACTTTCGAGCAAGGTGTGCCGGTTTCTTCCTTCGGCGGCGTCATTTTCGCGCGTGCCGATCATCCCGGGTTGGAGCACCTGGCCGACCTGCGCGGAACGACCGCCGCATTCGCCGCCTACGATTCGCTCGGTAGCTATCAGATGCAGGCGTATGAGTTGCATCAGGCGGGCTTGACCCTTCCCGGCGATGTGAAACCGTTGCCGGTCGGCATGCCGCAAGACAATGTGGTCGCGGCGGTGATGGAGGGTCGTGCAGATGTAGGCTTCGTGCGTTCAAGCGTGCTCGAAGGCCTCGCCAAGGAAAAGAAGCTCGACCTCACGCAGATCAAGATCATCAACAGCCAGCATCTACCTGGGTTCCCGGCTGAAGTATCCACCCGCCTCTACCCCGAATGGCCGTTTGCCGCCATGCCACACGCCAACAAGGACATGAAGCGCGCGGTGGCGTCTTTCCTGCTCGGCATTGAGAACGACAAGGCGCTGGTTTCCACGCTCAAGATTCACGGCTTCGACGTTCCGGCCGACTATAGCCCGGTGGAAGATCTGCTGCGCGACCTGCGCATGCCGCCTTATGAGAAAGCGCCGAGCTTCACCCTGCGCGACATCTGGGAACGCTACCAGGCGGCCATCGTCATCGGCATGATCTCGTTCGTGCTGTTGCTGCTGCTAGGTTTCTGGCTGCTAATCCTGAACCGCCGGCTGCATCTGGGCGAAGCCAAGCTCAGTACCATGCTGCACACCATCAGCGACCTGATCTGGCTCAAATCGCCGGATGGCGCATACCTAGCCTGCAACCCGATGTTCGAGCGTTATCTGGGCAAGAAAGAACATGAAATCCTGGGCAAGACGGATTTCGACTTCGTAGCCCCCGAGATTGCCGATGTGTACCGACGCAGCGACCTCAACACCATCAGCCGCGGCGGTCCGCTGGTGGTGGAAGAGTGGATTACTTTCGCCGACAGTGGGCGCCAGGCCTTGCTGGAAACCACCAAGACCCCCATGTACAACAAGGCTGGCAAGCTGATCGGGGTGCTGGGCGTGGGCCACGACATTACCGAGCGGCACGACGCCGAAGCCAAGATCGAGCGTCTCAACAACCTTTATGCGGCACTGAGCGAGTGTAACCAGGCCATCGTGCGCTGTTCCAATCAGGACGAATTATTCAAGGTCATTTGTGCCGACGCGGTGCGCTTCGGCAAGATGAAATCGGCCTGGATCGGTCTGGTCGACGAAGCTGCCGGGGTGATTTGCCCTGTGGCATGGGACGGGCACGGACAAGAGTTCATGCAGGCGATCCGCATCCCCCTGCATGGCGACGACAGGGTGCTGGGACCGGCTGGCATCGCCTATCGCGACGATCAGCCGGTGTGGTGCCAGGATTATCTCAACGACCCCACCACAGCACCTCGCCATGAGAGCGCTGAACATTACGGATGGGGGTCGGCCGCGGCCTTACCCTTGCATCAGGACGGCAAGGTGGTGGGCATATTCTTGCTCTACGCGGCTACCGTTAACGGCTTCGACGAGCCCGCCCGCAACCTGCTGACCGAAATGGCGATGGATATTTCGTTCGCCTTGAACCGCTTTAGCAGCGAAGTGCGCCGCAAGGCATCGGAAGAACAGTTAAGGCTATCAGCCGAGGTATTCAGGAACAGTACCGAAGGTTTTCTCATCAGCGATGCCGATGCCAACATCATTCTTGTAAACGAGGCGTTTAGCCGCATTACCGGCTATACCCTGGCTGAGGCGCTTGGGAAAAACCCGCGCTTCCTCGCCTCGGATAAGCAAACGCAGGCTTTCTACGACGAGATGTGGAAGGACATCCGGGCCCAGGGGTTCTGGCGTGGGGAAATCTGGAACCGCAAGAAAACCGGGGAAATCTACCCGGAGTGGCTGTCCATCAGCCGCGTCCAGGATACGGACGGCAACACCACGCACTACATCGGCATCTTCAGCGACATTACGGAAAAGAAAAACGCCGAGGAACGCATCCATTGGCTCGCCCATTTCGACGAGTTGACCGGCCTGCCCAACCGCACGCTGCTGGCCGATCGCATCACCCACGCCATCAGCCAGTCGCAGCGCAGCGGCGACCCGATGGCGCTGATGTTCCTCGATCTCGACCATTTCAAGAACATCAACGACTCCCTCGGACACCATATCGGCGACCGCTTGCTGATCCAACTCGGCGAACGGCTTAAAACGGCCGTACGCAGCGAAGACACGGTGGCACGGTTGGGCGGCGACGAATTTATTATCTTGATCTCCGGCACCTCGGTCAGCGGCGCTGCTCACGTGGCGCAGAAAATCCTGGAAGTCGTCTCCAAGCCCTTTTCAGTGGATTTGTACGAGCTTACGGTCACGCCTTCCGTCGGCATCGCCATGTATCCCAATGACGGGCAGGACAAGGATGCGCTGTTCAAGAGTGCGGACGCGGCCATGTACCAGGTCAAGCAGAGCGGCCGCAACGGCTACCGTTTCTTTACCCAGGAAATGCAAACCCGGACGGTACGCATGCTGCACCTGGAAAACGCGTTGCGGCACGCTATCAAGAACGGCGAGTTGTCGATCCAGTACCAACCGCAAATCTCCATTGCTACGGGAGAAGTGTCCGGCGCAGAAGCGCTACTGCGCTGGCAGCACCCGGAATTCGGGTGGGTGTCGCCGGCGGAATTCATCCCCATCGCGGAAGAAACCGGTCAAATCCTCGCCATCGGCGAATGGGTGATGCGGCAAACCTTGCAGCAACTCAAGGCCTGGACCGAAGCCGGATTGCCGGCCCTAGCTGTGGCGGTCAATATTTCCGCAATACAATTCCGCCAGCACATGCTGCCGCAGCTCGTCATGCAGATCCTGAACGAGGCCGGCCAGCCGCCCGACCGGCTGGAACTGGAGCTCACCGAAAGCGTCGCCATGAGCGATCCGCAAGCCGCTATCGCGATGATGGACAAGCTGCATTCGTTCGGCATTAACATGGCCATCGACGACTTCGGCACCGGTTATTCATCGCTGAGCCTGCTGAAGCGCTTCCAGGTGCACAAGCTCAAGATCGACCAATCCTTCGTGCGTGAAATCACGGTGGATGCGGAAGACAAGGCCATCGTCTCGGCCATTATCAGCATGGCCAAGAGCCTGGGCCTCACGACCATCGCCGAAGGGGTGGAGACCGCAGAGCAATTTGCGTTTTTGAAAGACCAAGGCTGCGATGAGGTGCAGGGCTACTATTTCAGCAAGCCGCTGAACGAACAGGATTTCGAGGAATTCTTGAGAAAAAACCGCAAGGGTTGAGATGGTGCGGCGAAGAGGACTCGAACCTCCACAGGGTTTCCCCCGACAGGACCTAAACCTGTTGTGTCTACCAATTTCACCATCGCCGCACGCGAAGAGGGCGCTATTCTACATGCCCCGCCCCCGATTGACAAAGCCCGCCGCCGCGCCGCATGATGGTTTTAACGCATACCGATAAGACAGAAGGAGGCACCTATGCCAAACGCCATTCAGGATCAAGAAATCGCCATGCTGCGGTCCGAGCTGGAAATGCTCATGAAAGAACGCGAGGCCTTATTGCGAGTCGCGGGTTATGCCGCAGGGTTCATCGCCGAGCTAGATAGTTTCGACGTCCCCAGAGGCGCCATGCAAGCCGCTGAGCTACTCGCCGAATGCGTCAATGGGTTGACCGAGGAAACCTTGCAGGATGCCTTGTCCGCCGTGCAGGCGCACAGCGTGGCTTAATTTTGCGAGACCGGTGCAGTAGGCAGTTTGCACCGGTTCACCCCTACCCTAGACACTCCGCCAGGTATTCGTGGATTTCCCGTTCGATGCGGCCCTTCATCGGCCGTAGCAAGAAAGACAAATCTACTGCCACCCGCACTTCGTGTTCGCCCACTTCGATGCCGCCCTGTGCTCCGGGACAATCGAATTTAAGCGTCTCGCCCTGCCAGCGGTAATCGGCGTTTAATTCTCTTTTAAGTTTCTGCGCAATCTTCTCTGCGCTCTGTTTTGCCGCTTCGCGGCCCAAGGTGTGTTGTTGCTTGATATCGATGGTAGCCATGGCGCTATTATCCCATGCCCACAATTCCCGAGCTCGGCCGTTTGCCGCATCCTCTTGCAGCATGTAATATCACCGCTCATTTTTTCCATTAAGAGTTAAGTGCTTAACGCGAAAACAATTTCGGTTTTCACTCTGCTTGCCATGCTGCTGGCAGGCTGTGCGCATCAAACCTATGCGCCGCAGCCTTTGCAGCCGACGGCCAGTGCGGAAGCATTCAACGCTCGCTCGTTGGCAGATGCCGGCATGGGCGCAGTTGAATCGTGGGACTTGCCGACGCTAACGCAAGCCGCACTGCGCTTGCACCCCGACCTAGCCGTTGCCCGCGCCCAACTCAAGGCGGCTCGGGCTGCGAAGATCAGCGCTGGACAAAAGCCCAACCCCACCGTCTCGGGCAATGCCGAGCATCATAGCCGCGCCGACAACGTATCGCCTTGGACCATGACGCTTGGCGTCGAAATTCCCGTCGAAACGCACGGCAAACGCGAGGCACGGCTGGAACAGGCAACGGCATTGTCGGAAGCCGCAAAACTGGATATTGCCTTAACTGCCTGGCAGATTCGCAGCCGCTTGCGCAGCCGGCTCCTGGATTGGTACGCAGTTCAGGAACAAGCGGCGCAATTACAGAAAGAAGCCGACCTTCGCGGAAAAGTCGTGGCCCTGCTCGAAGCCCGCCTCAAGGCCGGCATGGTGAGTGGAACCGATCTCGCCGATGCACGACTGATGTGGCTCAAGACACAAACGCAATTGGAAGCCGAATCGGCACGCACCGGGGAAATTCGCGCTGCCTTGGCGGCTGGTATCGGTATTCCCGCAGAAGCGTTGCCCAAGGCGAATCTCTCCCTCTCCGGATTCCAACAGGAAACCGTCTCGGCTTCCGCCAGCGACATTCGCATCGCCGCCCTGCTCAACCGCATCGAATTGCGCAAGGCCTTGGCCAATTACGTCGCGGCAGAAGCCCGACTCAAGCTGGAAGTCGCCAAGCAGTACCCGGACATTTCCCTGTCGCCCGGTTACCTCTGGGACCAGGGCGATAAAATCTGGTCGCTCGGTTTATCCCTGGTGCTGCCGCTCTTCAACAAGAACGAAGGGCCTATTGCAGAAGCCCGCGCCCAGCGCGAAGTCGAGGCGCAGCGCTTCAACGCTTTGCAGGCTGCCGTCATCGGCGATCAATCCCAGGCCATGGCCGCTTGGCAGTCGGCCCTTAACGAAACCGACAAGGCTCGCAGCCTAGTCTCGTCGCAACAAGCGCGGCTTGCCCAAACCCAGCGACAATTCGATGCAGGCTATGCCGACCGGCTGGAACTCACAACCGCACAACTGGAACTGGCGACGGCCGAATCCGCCGTTTTGGCGGCGCATCTCAAGGCCCAGCGTGCTCTGGGAGCGCTCGAGGATGCCGTCCAGCAGCCGCTCGACGGATCAGCTCCGCTGCCTGCAATGACCGAGGAAGACCAATGAACCGCAAAGCCCTCATCATCATCGGCCTGCAGGCCGTCATCATCGTTGTACTGGCCTGGGTGCTGGTGTTTTACGGCAAGGACGAATTCGAAGCCGTGCAGCAAAAGGACGATGAAGAAATCAAGACCGAAACCCACGTCACCAAGCAAAAAGGCGCGGCCGTGGTCAAGCTCTCGGCCGACGCCCAGCAGGCCAGCGGTATCGCCGTAGAAACTCTTAAATCCGCCTCGCATCAGGCAGAAACGGTGAGCTACGGCAGCGTGATCGGCATCGAACCATTGATCGACCTGCGGGCGCGCTACCTGGCGGCTTTGGCCGACGCCAATGCCGTGCGCGCCGCCATTAGTAATTCGCAGCAGGAATACCAGCGCCTGCTCGCCCTCAACCGCGACAACCGCAACGTTTCGGACCGTGCCGTGCAAGCCGCCGAGGCCGCTTGGAAAGCCGACCAGGCTAAGCTGAGCGCGGCCGAAACCCAAGCCAATAGTCTTCGAGATAGCCTGCGCCAGCAATGGGGCGAAACCTTGGCCCGCTGGGCGATGGAACCCCAAGGCGGCGCACTCACCAAGCTGCTGTCGCATGAAGAAACATTGGTGCAAGTCGTACTGCCAGACGGCGCCCAGCCACAGAACATCGACATCAAGCCCGCGGCATCGCGTGGCAAGGCCGTTGCTGCCGTGCTGGTCTCCGCTTCGCCGCAAACCGATCCCACGCTGCAAGGCCGTACGTTCTACTACCGCGCGCCGGCCGGTGAATTGCGTGCCGGGATGCGGGTGGAAGCGCGCTTCAAAGGCCAGGGCGGCAAGAGCGCCGGTGGCGTAATGGTGCCGAATACGGCCGTGGTGTGGTATGCCGGCAAAGCCTGGGCTTATCGCAAGCAGGACGACGACCAGTTCGTACGCAGCCTGGTCGATACCTCGCAAGAGGCCGGCGACGGCTGGTTCAACCGCAGCGGTTTTCAGGCAGGCGACGTGATAGTGGTCAGCGGCGCCCAATTGCTGCTTTCGGAAGAACTGAAGTACCAGATCAAGAACGAAAACGAGGACTAAGATGCAGGCCCTCGTCCGCTTCTCCATCCGACACGCCGGGGTCATCCTGGGTCTCGCCATCCTGGTCGTGGTGTACGGCTTCTACAGCCTCACCCGCGCTAACCTCGACGTATTCCCCGAGTTCTCGCCCACCCAGGTGGTGATTCAGACCGAAGCACCCGGCCTGTCTGCAGAACTGGTGGAAATGCAGGTGTCTCAGCCCATCGAGAACAGCGTGGCCGGCGCGGTGGGCGTGGAAATGATGCGTTCGCAGTCGATTCCCGGCGTTTCCGTGGTCACCGTCGTGTTCAAGGAAGGCACGGACATCTACCGCGACCGCCAGATCGTGGCGGAACGCTTGTCCACGCTGGGCAATCAGCTGCCGCACGGCATCACACCCACCATCACCCCGCTCTCTTCCTCCGCCAGCACCGTGCTGGGCGTTGGCCTCAAGTCGGACAAACGCAGCCTCGCAGAGCTGCGCACCCTGGTCGATTGGACCGTGCGCCCTCACCTGCTCGCGGTGCCCGGCGTGTCCGACGTCAACGTGTTCGGCGGCGAAGTACGCCAGCTGCAAGTCCAGGTCGACCCCGACCGCCTGATCCGCTACAACCTCGCCCTGCAGGACGTGCTGGAAGCCGCCAGGCGCGCCAGCGGCGTGGTGGGCGCAGGCTATATCGAAAACAGCAATCAGCGCATCGTCATCAATACCGAGGGCCAGACGCTGACGGCAGCTCAACTGGCGCAAGTCGTGCTGCTGCACAAGGACGGCCAGACCATTAAATTGGACGATATCGGCCGCGTGGTGGATGGGGCTGCGCCCTCGATCAGCGCGGCGCAGATCAACGGCACGCCCGGTGTCTACCTGTCGGTCCAAGGCCAGCTCGGCGCCAATACCAAGGCCGTGACCTATGCGTTGGAACGCGCCCTGGATGAACTCAAGCCGACCTTGGCGGCAGAACAAGTGACGCTCTACCCCAGGCTGTTCCGCCCTGCCAACTTTATCGAAACCGCCGTCAACGGCGTCCGTACCGACATCCTCATCGGCTCGCTGCTAGTGGTGACGGTGCTGTTCCTGTTCCTGTTCAACGTGCGCACGGCGTTTATCTCGGCCACGGCCATTCCGTTGTCGCTACTCACCGCCATCCTCATCCTCGGTTACTTCGGCGTCAGCCTCAACATTATGGTGTTGGGCGGTCTTGCGATTGCCTTGGGAGAAGTGGTGGACGACGCGATTATCGATACGGAAAACATCTTCCGCCGCCTGCGCGAAAACCGCCTGTTGGAGCAGCCGCGACCGACGCACGAGGTCGTGTTCGACGCCTCCATGGAAGTCCGCAGTTCGGTGGTCTACGCCACCATCATCGTCGCCATGGTGTTTATCCCGCTGCTCACACTCTCGGGCGTGGCAGGCAAGCTGTTCGCGCCGCTCGGGCTGTCGTATATCTTCGCCATCCTGGCTTCGCTGCTGGTCGCACTCACGCTGACGCCAGCGCTGTGCTACCTGCTGCTCGCCAACGCCAAGCTGGACAGCGCCGACCCGCCGCTGATCGGCATCCTCAAGCGGCATTACGAAAAAACCCTGCGCGCCATCGAGCGGCACTATCGCGTCATCATCGGCATCACCGCCGTGGTCATCGCACTGGGGCTCGGGCTGTTGCCGCTGTTCCGCGGACAGTTCATCCCCGACCTCAAGGAAGGCCATTACATCCTGCACATGACGGCCGTGCCGGGCACATCGGAACAGGAGACGCTGCGCATCGGCGAAAGAGTTGCGGGGGCTGTAGGCAAGATCAAGGGCGTGAAATCGGTGCTGCAATGGGTAGGCCGCGCCACCAACGGTGCAGATACCTTCGGCACGCATTACAGCGAATTCGAGGTGGAAATCGGCACGCGCTCGGGCGAGGAACAAAGCCGCATCCAGCAGGAAATCCGCGACACGCTCTCCGGCAAGGGCGACGAGAGTTTTCCGGGGGTGACATTCGCCATCAATACCTTCCTCACCGAACGCATCGAGGAAACCATTTCCGGCTACACCGCCGCTGTGGTGGTCAATATCTACGGGCACGACCTCGATGCCTTGGACCGCGATGCCCAGGCCGTGGCAGGCATCATGGCGAGCATTCCGGGTGCCGAAGACGTGCAGGTGCAATCGCCCCCGGGCACGCCGCAGCTAACGATTCGCCTAAGGCCGGAACGCCTCGCCGAATGGGGCCTGAAGCCGCTGGACGTGCTGGAAACCGTACAAGCCGCCTACGAAGGCGCACCTACCGGTCAGGTATACGAAGGCAATCGCGTCACCGGTATCGCGGTGATCCTCGATCCGGCCCAGCGCAAGAACATCACACAGGTGGGCCGCCTGCCGCTACGCAACCCGGACGGGAAAATCGTGCGCTTGAGCGAGGTCGCCGACATTGCCCAAGCCAGTGGCCGTTCCAAAATCCTCCATGGCGGCGGCAAGCGCATCCAGACCATCACCTGCAATGTGGTGAACCGAGACGTGGGGCTGTTCTCGGACGAACTCAAGAAGCGCATCAAGGCCGAGGTGCATTTCGCGCCGGGCAATTTCGCCGCCTATACCGGTGCAGCGGAAGCCAACGCCCAGTCACGCGAAGACCTCATCGTGCACTCGTTACTGGCCGGCGTGGGTATCTTCCTCATGCTATACATTGCCTTCGGGCGCATGCGCAACCTGCTGCTCACGTTTGCCAACCTGCCGTTCGCCTTAATCGGCGGCGTGCTGGCGGCGATGTTCGGCGGCGGCTGGATTTCGCTGGGTTCTTTGGTTGGATTTGTGACCCTGTTTGGTATTACACTACGCAACTCCATCATGCTGGTATCGCATTACCAGCACTTGATCGACGAGGAAAATCGGGTGTGGGGCCTGGAAACCGCGATACGCGGCGCTTCCGAACGGCTGCCTTCGATCCTCATGACGGCGCTCGTGACTGCGCTGGGCCTGTTGCCCCTGGCGGCAGGCAGCGGACAGCCTGGACGCGAGATCGAAGGCCCGATGGCGACCATCATCGTCGGCGGCCTCATCACCTCGACCATACTCAACCTGCTCATCCTGCCCACGCTGATGCTGCATTTCGGGCGGTTTGAAAAGCATTCGTATAATTCTCAGAAATAAGTGACCATGTCCGCACTCAACAGTCTTAACCATCATTTTTCCATTGCAGGACAACTGACTTTCACTGCAACCGATGACGGCCAGCAGATCGCCGAAATCAACAACGCTCATGCCAAGGCCAGCATTGCATTGCAAGGTGCCCACGTCATGACCTTCCAGCCGCATGGCGAAGCCCCGGTGCTGTGGATGAGCGAGAATACTCATCCAGCACCCGGCAAAGCCATTCGCGGCGGTATCCCCGTTTGCTGGCCGTGGTTCGGCGATCATCCAGACAAGGCGTTTCCGCAACATGGCTTTGCTCGCGTCCAGCTATGGCGCGTCATCGGTAGCGAGGCACTGGCCGACGGCAGCACGCGCGTGGTGTTCGAGTTGCAAAAGAACGAGGCAGCCCGCGCCCAATGGCCCTACTCCTGCCATCTGCGCTGCACGGTGACAGTCGGCAAAACGCTGACCGTGGAACTGGCCACGGAAAACCTAGGCGAAGAGGCCTTCACGATTGGCGAGGCGCTGCACACCTATTTGGCGGTAAGCGACATCGAGCACATCCGCGTCAGCGGTGTGGAAGAAGCCCCCTATTGGGACAAGGTGCGCGACCTGCGCAGCGTGCAGAACGGGGCGATTACCTTCTCAGGAGAATTCGATCGCTTGTTCATGAACACCAGCAACGACTGCGTTATCGACGATGCACAATTCAAACGTCGCATCCGCATCAAGAAAAGCGGCAGCAGTTCCACCATCGTCTGGAACCCGTGGGCTGAGAAATCGGAAAAAATGGGGGATATGGGCAAAGACGGCTATCGCACCATGGTGTGCGTGGAAAGCGGCAATGCAATGGACAACATCGTGACGTTGGCACCGGGCGAAACCCACAAGATGCATGCGATTTACAGCGTCGAGCCGCTTTAATTAGAACTGTTTAAATTGAAACGGGCCACAGAAATGCGGCCCGTTTTTTATTCATTGCCTGATCGCGCTTAATGCACGGCACGTGGCGGTTGTAATGCGCTGGTAAGCACGCGTTCGACCTCCGCATATCCATCCTTGCCGACAATGCGGAACCGCCCTTCCAAACCTGCGGCGAATGCTGGGAACGCTGGGTCTACCACGCCGTCTTTAGCCAGTTGATCGAGTGCAGTACCCTCCGCCACGCCTTCATGCTTGACCAGCAGCAGCCGGCTTGCATTGATCTTGCGGGCAAGCCAGGCAGCCAAGCTATCGGAAGTGACATCCCAAGTCTTCGGAATATCATCCTCGGCCAGCACCATGCTGCACGGCAGCCACAAGATGCCCCGATGCTGCCAGGAGCGTTCGGAAATTTCAAGCTCGGATGAGGCGGTGGCCAGTTCCGGTTGCAGCGCCTCCATCGTCAGGCCGTACTGTTCCATGGCCAACAAGGCGAGATGATGTGCTGCTGCATCGTCGAACTGGGCGATGCGCTGGGCTTCGCGGACGGCGTCGGCATAAATGCCACCGCCAGGAACAATGACAACGCGACCATCGCCGTGCTTGGCAATAACATCCAGCCAGGATTTCAGTTCGGGCGTGCCCATGAGGCTCCCGCCCAACTTAACAACCCACATTAAACACCTCCATCAAGGCCAGCATGTTGGCAGCCTTATCCCAGGTTTCTCGATATTCTTTCTCGGCTTCGGAGTCGGCCACAATGCCGCCGCCCGCATAAAAGCTGATGCGGCCGTCAGCGAGCACGGCGGTACGGATGGCGATATTGGTATCCATGTTACCGTCGAACCCAATGTAGCCGATCGCCCCGCAATACACGCCTCGGCGATGGGGCTCCAGTTCTTCGATGATCTGCATCGATCGTAGCTTAGGGGCACCGGTAATCGATCCGCCCGGGAAACATCCTCGCAAAAGATGTAGCGCTGTATGGCCGGGTGCGAGCTTGCCGGTGACGGTGCTCACCATATGATGCACATTGGTAAAGCTTTCCAGTTCAAATAATCTATCCGCCCGCACCGAACCTGGGACGCAGTTCTTGCCGATATCGTTGCGCAGGAGATCAACGATCATGAGGTTTTCGGCGCGATCCTTTTCGCTCGCCAGCAGCTCGTCGGCATTGGCGCGGTCTTGGGCAGGATCGGCGCTGCGCGGTCGCGTACCCTTGATGGGACGGGTTTCCACCTTGCCGGCCCGCACTTCCAGAAAACGCTCGGGCGAGGCCGATAGCACTTGGGCATCGGGCAGGTTGAGATAGGCAGCGAACGGCGCCGGGCTGCGTTTACGCAATTCGCAATAGGCGGTCCAGGCATCGCCCTCGGCCTGCGCGGAAAAGCGCTGCGCGAGGTTAACCTGATAACAGTCGCCTTCGTGGATGTAATGCAGGATGCGGTCGAAGGCGGCGGTATATTCGCTTTGCGTCATGTTCGACGTGACAGGCGTCGTTACCTTGAACGGACCAGGGGATACCGGTTTTCCATCGCGGAACAGTGCGACGAGTTCATCCCAATGTTCGCGCGTCAACGGCGCCCTGCCGTAGCTCGCGAGCCAAGTGCGGCGTGCCTGATGATCGACCACCACGGCCCAATCGTAAATACCGACGCGCATCTCGGGCAGGTGGTTGATATCCTCAGCCCGGTTGGGCAAGTGCTCGAGGCGACGCCCCAGGTCGTAGGCGAAGTAGCCGATTGCACCGCCCATGAAAGGCAGTTCTCCCACCCGCTCCTGCTGGCGGCCGAGATAATCGCGTACCAGGCCAAAAGGGTCGTCGCGTGAGATTTCGCTGCCTGTGGGGCCGCAGATTTCCGTAAGTTCGCCGCGTGTTGTAAGAGTGATGACTGGATCGGCCACCATGATGTCGTAGCGGCCGTAGCGCGAACCCGGCCAGCCGCTGTCGAGCAACATGGCCCAAGGACGCTGGGCGATGATGCCGAAGACTTCCGTGCTGTCTTCGCGGTAAGGGAGTTCGGTCAAGAGCGGCGTCATGCGACAAGCTCCTGCTGCGCCCCTAGGTAGGCCACGGAGAAGGCTGGCGCGCACACAGCGGCCCATTCGCGCGAGGCGGAATCGCCATCCATGAGCGAGGCGAAATCGATGTATTCGCGGTCCAGCCGTTGCGCCAATTTGTTCACCATAAACCGTCCTGCACCGGCGCCGATCAATGGAGATTTACGGTAAAGGGATGTACGCGACTGAATGCGCTCGACGGCTTCTTGCAATTGATTCATCTGAGCATCGGCAAAAAATTGGGCAAGGTCGATCCAAGCCGACATTGAGGCTTCCTCGAAGTCACGCCCCACCATCCGCGCTAAGCGTCGTGCGCTTTCCTCCAAGCTTTTACCGGCGCCATCGGCTGTATCGGCCATATCGTGGGCAGGATCGAGGTGGCCAGTCAATCGATGGATATCCGCGGTGGTCGAGAAATATTCCGCGGCGATGCGCTGCCATTGCCCTGCGAAAGGGACGCGAGCGGTTACAGCCATTAGCGGGGTGCGTACGACACCGGTGTAGATCAGTTCCTCCGATGCAAGGCGTGCCGCATCCGTCAGCCCAACTGGGCTGGCTTTGCCATTCTGTAACGGGATCAAGTCGGTGGTCGTACTGCCCATATCGATAAAAATACCCTCGGGGCAATGGCTTGCGGCAAACTGGGCGCTGGCAAGCCAATTGGTTGAAGCGATGTCTACGGCGTATTCGCGGCTATTTTCAGGTAGGACCAATCCGCGAATGCCGGCAAAAATAAGAAGCTCTGCCTCAGGCAGACTCTGCACCATGGTATCGACCAATTGGGCCACACCTTCGTTCCGGTTTGGGAAAATATCGGCCAATTCGCCGGTCATGGTCACCGCATGGCGACGCGTGTTCCCGAGTACAGCCAACACTTCGGAGATGGCCAGCTTTAGATGGTCGAGCCCGCGCCAAAGCGGGCAAGGACGCTGCACGGCACCGACAATGCGTCCGCTTGCATCCAAGCGTACAGCCTTGAGATGCGCGCCGCCCAAATCCCATCCGATGCACTCAATCATCCACGTTCACTTCCACGATGTTGCGTTGGAACAGCCCTGTTTCGACAAACCGCCCATTATAGTGTAAGTCCAGCAGGAGCTCTGCCGGGTTAAGCCCGATGGCTTGCCGCAATCCGGCGTACGATGTGGTGAGGCGAGGATTGACTTCGAGCACGGTCAACTGACCCTGATGCAGCATTGCATCGACCCCCACATAACCGTAAAGCTCGGGCATGGCAGCTGCGACTTGGGAAGCGAGTGCCTGGAAAACATCCCAATGGGCGGAGAAATCATTGAGCCGACTGCCGCGGTAATGAAATTCACCTTGGCACGTTTCAATCAGTTGCCGGTTGCAACTCAATAGTTGGGCGATGCCGTCTCGGCACAGCATGGAAAGACTAGTCGCTTCGCCAGGCAGCCAAGGTTGGATGACATGAGTATCGGTGCGCCCATCGTTCAGCCATTCCTTCAGCAGTTCGGCATCGTCAAAAATGCGCATATCGCCGCACCCGACGCCATCGTCGGGTTTCGCCACCCATTTTTCTGAGGCGCCAATCCAACCGTTGTCATCGGGAAAAAAGGTAGCTACGGTGGGAACGCCATGCGCCCTCAAACGATGTGCCGTGGCGCTTTTACTAGTAGCCAGACGAATGGCTTCCGGCGAACAACCCAGCCATTTGTGCTGGGCCATGGAAGCGAGACGCTGTAGCTCGCCACCGCTTTCCGGCGCTACCGCCCACACGAGATCGGCCTCATCGATACATTGCGTCCAACATTGGTCAATATCTCCGGCTACTTGAATGACCTCAATGCCTGCCATCTCCAACACCGGCAACCTGATATCGCGCGTGGTCGTGAGGCTGACGCCAGGAATAGCGCCGATATCATGCAGCATTGCTTCCAGCATGGCTTGCCCTTCGCGGGCCAGGGAGTCTGGCAAAGGGGCGTTGTATAATCCGCCTCCGGTAATGAATTCGCAGACGAAGACCTTGAGATTCGAAACCATACCCGTCATGGATTTAATGGGGGGGAAAGTCGTGCGCGCGATGCGCGGGGAACGTCACGCCTACCAACCGATCGTCTCGAACCTTTGCAGCACGAGCGATGCGATTGCAGTGACGAATGCATTGCTGCAATTATACCCGTTCGACACGCTTTATATCGCTGATCTGGACGCGATTCAGCAGCTTGGGGCTCACCTTGAAACCGTTGCCGACATTCGCCGGATGTTTCCCGACCTGGAACTCTGGGTGGATGCCGGATTGAACAATATCGCATCCTGCCAGGCATGGGTCGAGCTCGGTGCGCGTTGCGTCATCGGCAGCGAAAGCCAGCATAGCGATGATGCAGCTGTTACCTTGCTGCAAGCACTTGGAAGAGATCGCGCAGTGCTCTCCCTCGATTTTTTCGACGGTGAGATCAAAGGGCCTACAGCATTATTTGAGAACCCAGCTCATTGGCCGGAGCGGATCATTGGGATGACACTGGGACGCGTGGGCAGCTATCTGGGACCGGATTTGCCACTTTTGCAAACTTTGCAGTCAAAAAATCCTGACGTCAGGATTTATGCTGCAGGTGGCGTGCGCGATGCTGCCGACCTGAGCTGCTTGGCAGATGCCGGAATACAAGGGGCATTGGTTGCAAGCGTGCTGCATGATGGAAAAGTCACGTCCAAACAGCTTGCCGGACTTGAACGGCTGTCTTGATCTAACGCTTGCATATAGGCAATAAAAAACCCGAGGGCTCACGCACTCGGGTTTTCTTACCGCTCCAGGAATTACTTGGCCTGGAAAGGATGGCTGACAGTAGGATCCTTGTAGGTTTGGACCACATCGCCAACCTTGGGCTCGCGATTCACTGCACGCTTGATCGCTTCCTTGGTAGCACGATAGTTCCAATCCTGGATACGCTCGTCGATATCGGCCTTGTGGTCGATGAACACGCCAACGCAGATGAACACGTCATCGGCTTCGTTTGCAGGGATAACACCTTCCGCAACACTGTCCATCACTGCCATAGCGACACCGCGCTGAGCCGGGCCGAACATCTGTACGGCTTGCTTGCCGTTCTTGATAGTGACCTTGTTGAACATCACCGTAGCCGGCTTGGTCATCATGTTGGGGGCAACCACGGCCAGAAGACCGTTGACGCCCTTGCGCTGGGTGGTGAGCGTACGGGTAAATGCACGCTCTGCGGCACTACCGCGAGGTCCGATGATCAGGTCGATGTGCGCCACATTAAGCAGGTCGAGACCACTACCGTCGGGACGGTTGTCGATCACAAGCGACTCGCCTACCAGAACGCGGTCGATGACGCGCGAACCGGCTGCAACAGGCTTGGCAGCTGGAGCGGCTTCTGAACTACCACCACCGAACAAACCGAGAATTTTATCGAAAATAGACATTTTTAAACCACTCCCCTTCGCGACTCCATAGGTATAAAGCTAAACCGCCCCGGGATCGGGGCGGTCGATGATGCTTTATTACTTGGCTGCGAATGGGTGGGCAGAATCCTTGTAGGACTTGACCACGTCGGCAACCTTGGGCTCGCGGTTGATGGCGCGCTTGATCGCTTCCTTGGTGGCACGGTAGTTCCACTCTTGGATACGCTCGTCGATGTCGGCCTTGTGGTCGATGAACACGCCAACGCAGATGAACACGTCGTCAGCTTCTTCCTGGGGGATGGTGCCGTCAGCGACACAATCCATCACTGCCATCGCAACGCCGCGTTGTGCGGGGCCGAACATTTGAACAGCTTGACGGCCGTTCTTGATGGTGACCTTGTTGAACATGACCGTTGCAGGCTTAGTCATGAGGTTGGGAGCAACCACGGCCAACAGACCGTTCACGCCCTCCTTCTGGTCGGTCAGGGTGCGGCAGAAGGCTTCTTCTGCAGCGCTGCCGCGCGGTCCGATGATCAGGTCGATGTGTGCAACATTCAACAGATCCAGGCCGCTGCCGTCCGGACGATTTTCAATAACGAGGGACTCACCTACGAGAACGCGATCGATAACTGCCATGTTTAATTATCCTTTTGAGAGTTAAAGGCCCCAAGAGGCCGGCCATTCGCCAGTCTCACTTTTTTTTAGACATCGTTGGGTTAACGTTGTCTTGGCCGAAAAAGTGCGGGCATCATAGCACAGCTTTTTCAGAGATTCCATCTACCGCCGCCGTCCTCGTAAGACGCGATCAGCCCAAAACTTCCTTGCGCATGGAATCGCAGAAAGCCACCATTTCCTTGATCAACTGGCTGGGGACATTTTGCTCGCGCAACGTGACCACCAGATTGTCGATCACCGCTTCGAAATGATCGTCCGACAACCCAAGGGTCGAGAGATGTGCCACGCCATCGGTAACTTCGGCGTTCTTGAGGCCGCCCAGTGCAGACTTAAGGAAAGTCAGCTGTGAATGGATGCGGCGCTCCATTTCCCGAACGTCGTCGTAGTCGAAGAAACTGCGGATACGCTTGTCGCGCAAGGCCTTGGCATAGAAGTAACGCAGCATGGAGCCAACGGCTTCGTCCCCGCCGATACGGCCATGCAAACTGGCATTATTGGTAAAGGCATTGGCATTGATCGTGACCAGGCGCTGTGCGTTGATCAAGCTGCCATAGACACTACCCTGGTTGTTCTCGGAACGAGCCGAAGTCAGCCTGCGAGCATTAGTATGGCTGCCATACACGCTGCCCTGCTCTCCGCCGCCGCTCACTTGGTTCAATCTGCGGGCATTGGTTAAATTCCCGTAAACGCTTCCCTTGTCCATCTTCCACCTCCAAAAATAAAAATAGTTTTAATTGGTTAGGTACAGTGTAACCCCGATGCGCGAATTTGGCATCAGGTTATTCACCTAGTCATTAGAACCTATTTTTATCTGAGACTCAGGGACTTATCAAGCATAGCAGTCAGCAGCGTCGCCACTGTTAGATCGGCACTCGTGCCGGGATTCAAGCCTCGCCGCTTCAAGTCAGCGTCGAAGCGCAGCAAGGAGGCAAAAGCAGCCTTGGGATTATCGTAAGTCATCAGGAGTTGCTCGTACTCCTGGGTCTCGGCACAAAGCGCTTCGGCAGCGGCCAATCCATATTTCCGTTGCACATGCGAATCAGGAAATCGGGCCATGAAGCCGAGATGCACGGCGGTAGCCGCCCAGGGCTCGTTATCCCATTGGGACATGGCCTCTTGATATCGCTGCAAACCGAAACCCAGCACATCCTCGTAATTGTGAACATATTGATAGGCGATGCGATCGCGGGATGCAGCCGCACGCATTGCCTCAAGGAGCGTGACTTGAGGGGCATCGTGGACATCATGTTGCTCGCTATCCCCCAAACCGGCAGGCGACGCCATAACGATAGCGCGAAAAACGTCCTTGGCATCATCCTGCGTCAGCCCAGCGAGGACTTCACTTACTCCCTCACCAGAAAGCGCCGATGCGATCAATGGTGACGACAGCAAAACAATTCCGAGATTAGTATTGCAACCAACCGCCTGCCAAGTGGCCTCGACGGCACGATACACGCGCTGCCCTACCGTCAGCCCCGGCTGGGCAATGGCGCTTGCCGCCGCATGAGCGCTTTTGACGAAATCATCGACGACCATATTGTGCCCGTCGGCAAACACATGCACGTTGCCCGGTTTGAGGGCTTGCAATTCAGCTAGGCAGGCTTGCTCGAAAGCTTGGGCGACAAGCGAAGCTTGAATGGGATGAGACACTTCAGGAAACAGCGGTCAAATTTGTATGACGCAAGGCAAAACGGCGTAGAAAATCATCGACCAGTACCTGAGCGATATCGGTCTCGACCACGTCTTGCAGCCCCTTCCAAGCAGGAATGCTGTTGACCTCCAACACAAAGAGACGTCCATCGCGATCACGGATCACATCGACCCCACAATAGTCGATGTCCACCGCCTTTGCCGCAGCCAAGGCTAATTCCGCGATGTCGCCGTCGGGACGCAAAGGTTCGCATCGCCCGCCTTGGGCAACATTATTGATCCAATGGCTGCCATAGCGAATCATGGCGCCAATGACCTTGCCGTTGACGATAAAAACGCGGTGATCGTGCCAGGCACCCTCTCCGCTATCGATGTAAGGCTGCAGGTAGTACACACCGTCGACGTGATCTTCCATCGGCACGGGGAACGGCGTTCCCGCTTCCAGTTTGCGTACGCCCTGCCCTTGCGAACCGAATAGGGGCTTGATCACCAGCTGCCGGCCGGCCATGGTTTCGCGCAAGATCAAGTTATGCGCATTTTCGCGCGATTCGCACACCCAGGTAGGCGGAGTTGGTACACCATGACGATGCAGTAAAAAGCTCGTCATTCCTTTGTCCACCGTGCGCTCGACAGCACGGCCGTCGTTATACACGACCACCCCGAGTTCCTTCAGCGCGTGCAGCACGTTTAACCGCAGGATGACTTGCTGCAAGGTACCGCCGGGCACACCGCGGACAAATACGCCGTCGGGAAGATGATCGAAACCGGGAATCTGCACACCAGGTTTTCCCGGTGTGAGATCGAGATGGCAATCCTTGAGGGAGATGAACACCGCTTCCCGACCGCGTGCGGCAAAGGCTTCTTTGAGCCGTTTGCCGTGCCAGCCGGGATCGTCGGTAAAGACAGGAACGCGGTTCAAATTAAGCGGGGTACCCGAAAGATTTATCCAGCAGTTCGGCGTTGAGCTTGCCGCCGGTAAAGCTCTTGCCGGACTCCACTGCGGTCACGGTGACAGCCGCCGGACTGAACAGCATGGGGTCGACCTTGTAGAAATCGTACTCGACCGCCTTGAATACTTCGGCAAACGGGCGGCCGTAATCGCGAGAAGCACTGCTGGGCAGGTTCTTGGCGAGTTCGGCGGCAGCATCGTCGCTACCCAGCACAAACACGTGGGCGTGACCGCCGAACAAAATGGCGTCGTTGGTGCGGCCCATGCCGTTGAGGAAATCAGGGGCAGGCGGCGGCACCGGAGCGCTGGCCATGCCGTCTACCACGTGTTCCAGCGGGAAATGCAGCGCATGAATCTTGTGCATCGCCACTTCCAGCACACGGCCGACGATCTGCACGGTACCGGCCAGGCTGCGCGTCGGCGTCAAGATGAACGTCAGCTTATCGGCGGAAAGGCCTGTATCGCGAGCGACTTTCTCGATTACTTCGGTCGGTGGCACTTTGTCGCTCTCCAGCACCAGGCAGGCGCTATCGGCCTTGTCCTGGTAGCCGAGTTCCTTGTACAGCTCTTCGCGGCCAGCCATGGCGCGACCGGGGCCGGAACCGAGCGAGAAGAATTTCTCATGGGCGAGGCTCCAACCTGCATATTGGCTACCCAGGCAAGACAGGATGGGATTGCAAGAATGCACGTTGAGCTGCCAAGGCCAATGACCGAACGTGGGATTGGCAGTGAGGCTGACACGCCCCAAACCACCCATGCAGATTTCGGCGACTAGACGGCCGGCTTCCAATCCGCCAGGAACCTTGATGCCGGCATCGATGATGGTGGCACCGGTTGCATGCTTTTCAATGCCCAGACGCAGACTTTTGGCGTTGTCGATGAGGTATTGAACCAAGGGCGCGGTCAGGGTGTTGACGCTGGGCCATTGGGTGGTGTCTAGATTACTGCTCATTATTTCCCCGGAGTTCTTGTGAAAGTGCGTAATTGTGCATCAAGTTCGCGTGCTCTGGCAAAAACCAGCGCTTTTGCACCCTCGGCATCCGCCGCTTCAGCCTGGACCGTACAAATAGGCTCACCTGGGGCAAATTGAACATCGGCTTCTGGTGTATCGGTAGCCCACTCCGGCCAGTTGAAGCCGGCTACCTGCAAGGGCTCTACTGTGTAAAGAATATGCGCCGCTCGTGACAGACGTTGCGAAGGAAGCGAATACAGGCCCCCTCCTTGGCACGCATGAATATGCTGTTCCAGCAGCGGCGCTTGTGCGTAGAGATCGAAACTCGCACTCAAGCGTGGATTAACCTCCAGCAACAGCACGCGTTCGCCGGACCAGATAAAGTCCAAGCTGAACAAACCACGCAGGCCAAGCATAGGCGCCAGCCGCACCGCGACATTCGACATTTCTGACTCGATGTCCTGCGGCAGCCGCACATTCCCTACAATGCCGCCAAACCGATAAGGCTGGGCACGTACAGGCGAGGTCCATTGCTCGTTGATACCGACGACTTTAGTCTCCGCCCCATTAGAGGTGCACAAGACGGAAACGGCTTTGCCATCGATGCGGCGCTGGAAATATTCGTCGGGTGCAAGCGTATCGCCTTCCCGAATGTGCGTGCCGCCCGAGCCACCGACGCGCTTGATCAACCATTCGGGGCCGCCATCGCCTTTGTGCCTCACATCTGGATGGGCAATACCGAGTTCGTCCAACAAGCCAAAGAATTGTCGTGGTTGCTTGACACGGTCGACGACCTCCCCCGCATTCCCCATCAAAAGGAATCGTTCGCTGATTCGGTCGAGCAACGCGGGCTGGATTTCGAGGCCGCTACCGTAAATGACGGGCGTTCCCGGCGCAAGCAGTGTAATGAGCTGCTCCCACAAATCTTCGGCGTCGAATCCGCCATTCTGGAACCGCACAGCCCGACTTTGCAAAGAAAAACGCCGCGTTTGGACATCGTTGAAGATGTCAAACGCGGCGATTCGGTAGCCTAGCTGCGCCGCGGCCGCAACATACGGCCTGGCGCAGACGGCGATGATGGCAAGATTAGCCGAAATCCTTGCGTGCAAGTTCGAACGCAGACAGGAAGTCGAGGTAAACGTGGCTTTGGCCTTCCAGCATCTTCTTGAAGAGCAGGTTCTGGGTTTGGTACTTGACGTTACCGATGGCCAGCGCGCCCAAACCGACGGCCTTCGTGCCTTCGATAGATTCTCCGTCAGCCATCACACCCACACCTTCAGCGCCTGTCGGCGGCACAGCGTTGACGTCGGCCACAACCTTGAGGCGCGGAGAACCGGCCATTTGTGCCAGCTCGATCACGCGTACGCCTGCAGCAGCACAGCACAGCGCAACGTCGGTGTCTTGCAGAATGGCTTTCTTCAATTCAGCAGTGCTACCGTCGGTGTAACCGATATTGGTGCCATAACGTGCGTTATAGGCTTCGGCCTTTTCTTTGACATCAGCTACAGCGCGGTGGGCTACCAGTTCGACCTGAGCACCGTTCTTGGCAGCGATCACTGCGGTACAGCCGCCAACCGGGCCGGTTGCGCCGAAAATGCTGACCTTGCGGCCATTGAGATCGCAACCGAATTTACGCTTCAGCTCGCGCTCGACCATGGCCATCATGGCGGCAGAGGTGGTGAAAGCGCCAGAGGGGTCTGCGAACACGGAAACTTCGAAGGGAGGAATCATGGACTTCTTAGCAATGTTCAGCATATCCATCGCCATGTCGATATCGCGACCGCCAATGAAAATACCCGTGCGCCAAACACCGCGCGGCCCCCTGGAGAAAATGGCATCTTGCACCAAGCCCATCACCTCGCTGGTTTGGACATCGGTGTAGGGAATGACGGCATCGTAGCCGGCGTCGTAAGCCATATTGGCATCGAACGGACTAGCGTTCTTGGCCGGCGTAATGAAGTGGAGAACGTAAGGTTTTTCCATTTAAATCACCCTGAATTTTATAAATTTAAATTATTTAGTCCCGCCAAGGACTGTTTGGTCCGCCAAGCTAACCCGTGATAATGCTGCCTTCGTTACGCGCCTGGCAAATTTCGTACTGCAATCTAGAATTTCTTGCCTGCAGCCCTTGCTGCAGCCTGTATGCTTTTTCTTCGCTTTCTACCACGGCAAAGCCGGTCGGCCCCCAGGAACTCTGGCCGGTACATTGCACGCCTTGGGATTCCAACCATGCCATTGCATCCGCCACATCGGCGCTGGAATAACGGCCGCCGCCCTGCGCAGGGCCGAAGTGATCACCTATCATGTGTTGTATTTCAGTGATGGCGCGACCGAAGCTACCCAGGTCGCCCTCAGCTACTGCAGGCAAGGCCTGCATGAGGATCAACCGGGCAATCTGACCTGACTGCTCCGCCGGAAACTCCGGCAATTCCGCAAACGCCTTGACTTCGCTTTGGCCGTGAACACCCTGGTCCCGCGGGTCGAAAACCAGCAATATACGCCAACCGAGCGGAAAATCCATATGTGCAACAACCGGGGGAACCGTTGTCTCGGCATTGCGACCACCATCCACGAGCAATCCGCCCTGCTTAAAGGCACCGATTCCGATACCGGAGCGCATACCGCGCTCGGTCATGGCTGCAATATTTTCCAGTGAATAATTAAGCTTGTAGAGACGTGAGATGGCGGCACCCACCGCAAGCGCCAATTGCGTGCCGGAACCCAGACCGGCATGTCCTGGGATCGCTGACTCGATCGTCAGGTGCGACGTGCATTTGACATGGGCTTTCTCTGCGAATCGTTCGGCGATCGATATGACACGGTCGGCCTCTGGACCAACAGCAGAAAACGTATCCGAAATGGTTGCAACAACACGGGTTACTGGCTTGTTCAACGCCAGCCCGATACTGCCAAAACGTCGTCCCAGGCCGCCGTTGAGGTCGATAAAGCCCATATGCAACCTGGCGGTCGTCTCGACAGCCACGCTTCGCCCGGGCGAAGCTTGCACAGCCTGCGTCATCACTAAAATTGGATTCTTATCAGGAAAATGGGGCGGTATTGTAGACTACTGGTAGCAATCTTCCAAACCAAAAGCCGTACCCGCAAAATAGCTCTGGCTTATACCTTGAATTTACGCACGGTATCCTGCAAGCGCGAAGCCTGATCAGCCAAGTTCTGGGCCGCCGAAGCGGTTTCGTTGGCCCCTCCTGCGGTTTGATCGGAAATCTCGCTGATAACGTTCATGTTCCGGTTGATTTCCTCGGCCATCGCACTCTGGTCACATGCCGCGGTAGCAATCTTTGCGTTCATTTCGTTGATGGTCTTGACCACTTGGGTAATCGACCCCAACGAAGCCCCTGCAGACTCTGCTTCCCGGACGCTTTCTTGAGCTCGGTCCCGCTCTTCACCCATCACGCGAACGGCATTGGCCGACTCGGTTTGCAGCCGTTCGATCATGGCCTGGATTTCCTGCGTAGACTTTTGCGTGCGCTGCGCAAGGGTTCGTACCTCATCCGCCACCACAGCAAAACCGCGGCCGTGCTCACCAGCGCGGGCCGCCTCGATGGCGGCATTGAGCGCAAGGAGATTGGTCTGTTCTGCGATGCTCTTGATGACGTCCATCACCGTCCCGATGTTACGGCTTTCGTTCTCGACCAGCTGAATGACTTGCATGGATTTTTCTACGTCGCGCGCCAGGATATCAATGGATGCACCTGCCCGCGTGACCACTTCGTAACCCAGTTGCGCCTCGCGGTCGGCAGACTCGGCCGCCTCAGAAGCGGTCGAAGCGTTCTGTGCCACATCCTGGACCATGCCCGACATGACACTCATGGAACTCACGACCTGGTCGGTCCGCTCTTTTTGCTGATTAACGCGATCAAGGGACTGTCGTGTAATCGACGACAATTGCTCAGCTGAGGCAGCTAGACTTAGGGCCGTCTCCGTCACACTCTCGAGCAAAGTGGCAACCGACTTCCGCGCCGTATCGTATTCGTAGGCCATCCAACTAAACTCATCCTTACCTTCCAGACGAACCTTGTTGGTCAGATCGCCCTTGGCCATCGAACCCATGGCCTTGACGATGGTATAGGCTCGATTCCCCGCATGATTACCGAGGTAGATCGCAACAGAAAACATGATTGCGCAACCGATCAGGAACAGTACCGCAGCAATGACCCAATAGGTTCTCAGATCGAAGGGGTAGGTAATTGCATAAACGCCGAGTAGCGTCATGGTCATAAACCCCGACAAGGCGACGAACGCAAGCAGGATCATTTGTTTTTTTAGATTGAGGCGTTGAATGAATTGCATGGGCGACCTTGCATAAGGTTTATGATCAAATACTTAAACAATCGTGACTTAATTTATGTTTATACGCAACAACTTTGTAATTTCTCGATGCTAAATTTTGGCGGCGCGTTTAGCTCCCATATCGCCACATTTTTGCAAGACTTTAGGGCATCGGATCTATTGTGCCTAAGCTTGACGCCCCCTTTGAATCAATCGATAATTTAACTAGTTTTGGTGCCGTTCTGACCGCGGGGGCTTCATCTTCTCCAGATCAGTACTACCGAGGCGCACACCTGATGTCCTCGCTGCAGTCCAAAGCAAGACTTAACTCTATGTTTCGTGCCTTGCTATTGAGTACTTAGAAAAGTATGGGCTCGACAACATCATTTTGGGGACGATTAGCCGGATGGATAATTTCGCACAAGCAGGTGTCGTGGAGAACGTCACCTGTCCCGCCTGCGGATTGTTGTGTGACGACCTGACTGTCGAACGCGACGCTGCAAGCAATCTCAAAGTCAGCAGTAACGCCTGTCAAAAGAGCGTGGTGTTCTTCAACCGCGCATCGCAAAGCTCCTCCCCGCGTATCAACGGAAAACCCGCAGACCTTGCGGCTGCGATTGCCAAGGCCGCTGAGATTCTCGGCAACGCCAAGCATCCGCTGTTCTCCGGCCTCGGCACAGAAGTGCAAGGCATGCGTGCCGTGATGAGCGTTGCAGATAAATCCTGCGCTGTCGTGGATCACATGAACTCCAACGGGTTCATGCGCAATATCCAAGTGATCCAGAATTCCGGCTGGCAAGTCACCACGCTGACCGAAGTCAAAAACCGCGTGGACCTGTTGGTGGTTGTCGGCACCGACATCGTGACCAACTTCCCGCGCTTCTTCGAGCGTGAAGTGTGGAACAAGGAATCCATGTTCGGTCAGGACACGGCAACCCGCGAAGTCGTCTACCTGGGCGGACGCAACATCAATACCGCTCCCGGCGTCTCGCCCGACGGCCGCCAGCCCGATGTGCTGCCATGCGACATCGACCGCCTGCCCGA
Source organism: Novimethylophilus kurashikiensis (assembly GCF_003112435.1). Classification (GTDB taxonomy): domain Bacteria; phylum Pseudomonadota; class Gammaproteobacteria; order Burkholderiales; family Methylophilaceae; genus Novimethylophilus; species Novimethylophilus kurashikiensis. The sequence continues at coordinate 83,067 of NZ_BDOQ01000002.1, read as the reverse complement.
CGTCACCGCCGCACTGCGTGCACTGGTGCTCGGCAAAAAGCTGTACGCAACGGAAGTCGGCGGCATTGCCACGAGCGAACTCGAAAAGTTGGCCGAACGCCTCAAAAACGCCAAGTACAGCGTCGTCACCTGGGCGGCTGGCGCGGTCAACGTCCCGCACGCCGAGCTCACCATCCAGAACATCACCGAGATGGTGAAATCGCTCAACAAGACCACGCGCTCCTCCGGCTTGCCGCTGGGCGGCCTTGAGGGCGAGATGAATGCCAACCAGGTTTCGGCCTGGATCAGCGGTTATCCGATGCGCACTTCTTACGCCCGCGGCTATCCGGAACACGATCCTTACCATTTCTCGACCGATGCCCTGCTGGCTTCAGGCGAGACCGATGCGCTGTTCTGGATTTCCTCGCTTAACCCGGATCGTCTAGCGCCCAAGGTGGAACTGCCGACCGTGGTATTCGGTCATCCCGATATGAAACTGGAACAGGAACCGGATGTATTCATCCCTGTCGCCGTTCCAGGCATCGACCACAAGGGTATCGCCTTCCGCTCCGATAACGTCGTGTCGCTGCCGCTGGCTCAGCTTCGCAACAGCGCACTTCCCAGGCTGGGCGATGTGCTGAGCGCCATCGAACAAGCCCTGTAAAGCATTCACAAGGAAAATCAGATCATGCTGATTAAACTCACCGGCGGCACGGTCTACGACCCGGCGCACGGCATCAACGGCAAGGTCATGGACATCTATGTCCGCGACGGCCGCATCGTCGAGCGTCCGCGCGACGAAGAACGCATCGACCAGGAATACAACCTTGCCGGCAAGGTCGTCATGGCAGGTGCCATCGACATGCACACCCACATTGGCGGCGGCAAGGTCAATATTGCACGCACCATGCTGCCCGAAGACCATCGCGGCGACCCGGTCGCGCATAGCGACCTATGCAAGGCCGGCTGCGGCCACGCAGCCCCTTCCACGCTGACTACCGGCTACCGCTACGCCGAAATGGGCTACACCGCCGGCTTCGAACCTGCCGTGCTACCCATGAACGCACGTCAGGCCCACCTCGAAATGGGCGATACGCCCATCATCGACAAGGGCGGCTACGTCATGCTGGGCAGCGACGACCTGCTGCTGCGCATGATGACGGCCAAGAAGGACCAGAACGCGATCAACGACTACGTGGCTTGGACCATCAACGCCAGCCAGGCCATGGGCGTGAAAGTGGTAAACCCGGGCGGCATCAGCGCCTTCAAATTCAACCAGCGCTGGCAAGACCTGGACGAGAACAATCCCTTCTACCAAGTCACACCGCGCGACGTGCTGCAAACCCTGTCGCGCGCCGTCTACGAACTGGGCGTCCCCCATCCGCTGCACATCCACGGCAACAACCTGGGCGTGCCGGGCAACATGGATACCACGCTCAACACGATGGCCGGCGTGGACGGTTACCCCATCCACCTGACGCACATCCAGTTTCACAGCTACGGCACCGAAGGCGACCGCAAGTTCTCGTCCGGCGCGGCGCAAATCGCCGAGGCCATCAACAAGAACAAGCACGTCTCTGCGGACGTCGGCCAAATCTTGTTTGGCCAGACCGTGACAGCTTCCGGCGACAACATGTCCCAGTTCCGCAACGCCGGCCACGCCCATCCCAACAAATGGGTGTGCATGGACATCGAATGCGACGCGGGCTGCGGCGTGGTGCCGTTCAAGTACAAGGACCAAAACTTCGTCAACGCCCTGCAATGGGCCATCGGCCTGGAAATCTTCCTGCTGGTAGACGATCCCTGGCGCATCTTCCTGACCACCGACCACCCGAACGGCGCGCCCTTCACCAGCTACCCGCATTTGATCAAGCTGCTGATGGACAAGACCTTCCGTAACGATGTCTTCTCGCGTTTGAACCCCGACTCGCAGGCCATGAGCACGCTGGCTTCCATTGACCGCGAATACTCGCTGTACGAAATCGCCATCATGACCCGCGCCGGCGCCGCCAAACTGGTCGGCCTGCATGACCGCGGCCATCTGGGTGTAGGCGCAGGTGCCGACATCACGGTGTACACAGATAATCCCGACCGCGAAAAAATGTTCGCCAAGCCAGACTACGTGTTCAAGGACGGCGAACTGGTGGTCAAGGACGGCCAGGTGGTCAAGGTCACCTGGGGCGGCACGCACGCCGTCAAGCCGGACTTCGACCGCGGCATCGAGAAGGAAATCTCCAAGTACTTCAATGATTTCCACACCATCAAGATGGATCACATGAAAGTCACCGACGAGCACATCAGCGAAGACGGCCGCGGTTATGTGATTGAGCAGGAATGTAAAGGTCGCAGGGAGAAGACCGCATGATTATCAACGGCGTCCAGATCGACGACACCTTCGCCGAAGCCTTCGGCATGCGCGGCACACGCATCATCATCACAGCGCAAAACCACAAGTGGGCCAATATTGCAGCGGCCACCATGACTGGCTTCGCCACCTCGGTGATTGCCTGCGGCGTAGAAGCCGGCATCGAGCGCGAACTCGACCCGTCGGAAACACCCGACGGCCGTCCCGGTATATCCGTGCTGCTGTTCGCTATGTCGAGCGCAGTGCTGACCAAGCAACTGGAAACCCGCATGGGGCAATGTATCCTCACCTGCCCGACCACCGCGGCGTTCTCCGGGATCGACGAAGGCTACGCGGAAATCACCCGCATTCCCTTGTCCAAGAACCTGCGCTTTTTCGGCGACGGCTTCCAGACTTCCAAACAGTTCAACGGCAAACGCTACTGGCGCGTTCCGGTCATGGACGGCGAATTCCTGTGCGAAGAAACCACCGGCATGATCCGTTCGGTCGGCGGCGGTAACTTCCTGATCCTGGCCGAATCGCAGCCGCAAGCGCTAGCCGCTTGCGAAGCCGCCATCGAGGCCATGAAACAGATACCCAACGTCGTCATGCCTTTCCCCGGCGGCGTGGTGCGTTCAGGCTCCAAAGTCGGCTCGAAGTACAAGGCGCTGATTGCCTCGACCAACGACGCCTTCTGCCCGACACTGAAAGGCATCACCAAGACCGATCTCTCGCCCGAAATCGAATCCGTGATGGAAATCGTGATCGACGGCCTCTCCGATGCGGACATCCGCAAGGCAACGCGTGCGGGTATCGCAGCAGCTTGCGAACTCGGCGCCAAGAACGGTATCAAGCGCATTTCTGCCGGTAACTACGGCGGCAAGCTCGGCCAATTCCAGTTCCACCTGCGTGACATCATGAGCGGAGAAGCAGCATGAGCGCTCTTACCTTCAAGCTAAAACTACAAACCGCCCAGCGTATCGACGTCTCTCCTCTGACGCCTGACTTTCTGGCCGGGAACTCTGCTACGGATATCGCGGCAACCGAACTGCAATGCGGCAACCAGAGGCTCCGCGCCGATGCCGTATTCGACATCAGCGGCGACGATAGCAGCAACATCGTTTTCGACGGCGCCAACGGCAAGCTGGATTTCATCGGTTCCAAAATGCAAAGCGGCAACATCACCGTCAACGGCGACGCCGGCGCTTACCTGGCCTTCCAGATGAAAAAAGGCAGCGTCACGGTCAACGGCAACGCCGGGGCTTACGCTGCAAGCGGCCTTGCTGGCGGCACACTGCATATCCACGGCAACGTGGGCGATTTTCTCGCCTCCGCCATTCCAGGCGACAAGAAAGGCATGAAGGGCGGCCTCGTCATCGTCACCGGCAATGCCGGCGACCGAGTCGGCGATCAAATGCGCCGCGGCATCGTGCTGATCGAGGGTAATGCCGGCGCCTACTGCGCCTCGCGCATGTTGGCCGGTACTATCGGTGTGATGGGTTCCGTGGGCGAGTATGTCGGCTACGGCATGCGCCGCGGCACCTTGCTGCTTTTCAGCAAGCCAGCCCTGCACTCGACGCTACAAGACTGCGGCACGCATACCCTGCCCTTCCTGAGCCTCATGTTCAAGTCGTTCCGTAACCTACCCACAAAGTTCGCGACCATCAACAAAAACCGCGTCCAGCGCTTTGGGGGCGATCTCGCCAACGATGGCAAGGGGGAAATCCTGGTCTTCCAGTAATCTCTTCCACGGAGCCTGTGCTCCGGCAAGCATTAAAAAGTGCGGTAATCCATTGATTGCCGCACTTTTTTTATGCCTATCAGCCGACGAACGTATCTTTCAAATAGCCTCAATAAAGCTTAAGCTCATCTATTAATAGCCGTAGTAGCAAGGCAGCCGAACCTTCGACACTTAACGGGAGATGAAGATGGCTTACAAACATGTACTTGCTACCTGGCTTGGCGCGACACTCGGATTCTGTATCATGCCGTTACAGGCGGCAGACGACACGGCGGCAGATCATTCAGTCCACCAATCAGGCAACCCGCTTCCCGCCCCGGGTTATGCCCGCCCACCTTTCCACATCACACGCAACGCCACCACCGGACCGACCGGATTAACGCCGGTCAAGGTCGCCAAGTTCTACGGTATCGATCAAATCATTAACCAAGGTGCCGGGCAAACCATTGCCATTGTCGATGCCTATGATGACCCCAATATCGAAGCCGACCTCGGCACTTTCAGTAAGGCATTCAGCTTGCCAGTTTGTACGAGCGGCAATGGATGCTTCAAGAAAATCTACGCGTCCGGAAGCAAACCCTCGCCCAATGCGGGCTGGGCCCTTGAAATGGCGCTGGACGTAGAATGGGCGCATGCCATTGCCCCGCAAGCCAAGATCATCCTGGTCGAAGCCGCCAGTAACAGCTTCGCTAACCTGATGAAGGCCATCGATGTCGCGGTCAAGAACGGTGCCTCTGTCGTTTCCATGAGTTTCGGCGGGTCAGAATTTTCGTCGGAAACGTCATACGACTACCACTTCAACGTACCCAACGTCTCGTTCACCGCCTCTTCAGGCGATAGCGGCTACGGGGTGGAATATCCCGCCGCCTCGCCTTACGTGGTTGCCGTCGGCGGCACGACGATGAACCTGGCGGATGCTACTGGTGCCTATGGCAGCGAAACTGCATGGAGCGGTAGCGGCGGCGGGCAAAGTGCTTATGAAACCCAGCCCAATTACCAAACTGACATCGCTAATAGTAATGGCAAGCGCGGAGTACCCGATGTTGCTTATGGTGCCGATCCCAACATCGGCTTCGCAGTGTACGACTCGCTAAAATACAACGGGCAAAGCGGCTGGTTTCAGGTGGGTGGCACCAGCGCCGGCGCGCCACAATGGGCAGCCCTGTTCGCTGTCGCCAATTCCATCCGAGCCAGCGCTAGCATGACTGCGCTCACCCTGCCCGACGCAGACTTGTATCCTGCCGCGACGACCGTCGGCAACTTCCACGACGTGACCAGCGGCACCAACGGAACCTGCGGCACGCTCTGCACCACAGCTGCCGGCTACGACTACGTGACAGGGTTGGGCAGTCCCATCACTAACCATTTGATGAGTTCGCTCACGCAATAAACCGGTTCCGAAATAGCCATGCCGCTGAAACGAATACTCGCCTGGATTGTTTTCCCGGCTTTGTTCGGCGCATGGCTTTTCAGCGCAAGCATCTGGCCCGGAAACAGCGCGATTTATAACGCTGTCCTCGCCGATGACGCCAAGGAAATTAGCCATTTACTTGCGCAAGGTGCCGATCCGAACAGTCAATCCGAACCGCTGATCTTGGACCGCAACCGAACTGAGTTGAAGAAGTACCGATATCCTCCGCTCATTTATGCCTGCGCCATGGCAAAGCAGCCGCGGCTTTGGCGCTCGTGGAAGGCGGAGCCAATCCCAACACCCTGGACGAAGACGGAAAAAGCGCGCTCGACATGGCCACAAGCCAACATCTGGACCAACTCTCCAACGCGCTGATTCAGCGCGGCGGCACTTCACACGAGCATTAACCGAAACAGCACAAGACAGGGCGTGCCAGCGCACAAAATACCAGTGAAGCTTGGTCTATGTTGGATGAGCTATCGCAGCCATGCAAGCCCATGCACACTAAGCCTATAAACCAGGACAAGATCGAAAAAGTCCCTCTGGTCGACGCATTCCGTTTCGTACTGGAAGAATGCCGCATGGTACTGCCAGGTATACAGGGATTATTCGGCTTTCAGTTGATTGCCGTGTTCAACGACGGATTCTCGGAGAAACTCAGCGCTGGCGAGCAAGCCCTGCATTTGCTCGCGCTCGGACTGGTCGCCGTCGCGATTGCGCTGATCATGACGCCGGCAGCGTTTCATCGGCATTGCGGCCCCAACCAGGTCAGTGACGCACTGGTCGCACTCTCTACCCGGCTGGTATTGTGGAGCATGCTGCCGCTGTCCTTGGGCATCAGCCTAGACTTCTACCTCATCGCCCGTATCGTGTTGCAATCGCCTTGGGTCGCCATCCTGGCGGGACTGCTGTTCTTGTTTTTCGTTCTGATGTGGTTCGCCCTGCCGCGGTTGGCAAGGCTGAGGCGCCCTCCCAGCGACTAGGCTTTATCGTTTACTGCCAAGGATGGAGCCCAACACACCGCGCACGATTTGACGTCCCAATTCAGCACCGATAGTACGAGCAATGCTTTTCGCTGCGGCTTCCAATACGCCCTGGCGCCCGCGTCCACCGCGTGGCCCGACCTCCCCGCCCAACATGCCGCCCCAATCGAAACCGCGGCTTTCCTCAGCCGGTGGTTGCTCGGGTGTTTGCGCTGCACGGCCCTTGAGGATTTCGTAGGCAGATTCGCGGTCGATGGCTTTTTCGTAATGCCCATACAACAGCGATGCCTGGATTACCGCACGTCGTTCTTGTTCATTGGCCGGACCGATACGGCTACCGGGCGGGATGATGAGGGCACGCTCCACCGGCGCGGGACGCCCCTTGTCGTCCAGTAAGGACACCAGCGCTTCGCCCACGCCCAGCTCGGTGATGGCCGTTTCCACGTCCAGTTTGGGATTGGCGCGGAAGGTCTCGGCGGCGGATTTGACGGCCTTCTGGTCGCGCGGAGTAAAGGCCCGCAAGGCATGCTGGATACGGTTGCCGAGTTGCCCCAGCACCACGTCGGGAATATCCAATGGATTCTGGCTGACGAAATACACGCCGACACCCTTGGATCGGATCAGGCGCACCACTTGCTCGATCTTGGAGAGCAGCGCAGGCGGCGCATCGTTGAACAGCAAATGCGCCTCGTCGAAGAAGAACACCAACTTGGGTTGATCCAAATCGCCGACTTCCGGCAGCTTTTCGAAGAGTTCCGACAGCAGCCACAGCAACAAGGTGGCATAGGCGCGCGGTGAGTTGTAGAGCGTCTCAGCCGCAAGAATATTGATTACGCCGCAACCTTTTTCGTCGGTCTGCATGAGGTCGTCGAAATTGAGCGCAGGTTCGCCGAAAAGTTTGTCGCCGCCCTCGTGTTCCAGTTGCAACAGGCCGCGCTGGATGGCGCCTACGCTGGCGACTGAGATATTTCCGTATTCGCTGGTGAACTCTCCGGCATGCTCCGCGGCATATTGCAACATGGCGCGAAGGTCTTTCAGGTCAAGCAGCAGCCATCCGTTGTCGTCGGCGATCTTGAACATCGCCGTGAGCACACCGGCCTGGGTATCGTTGAGGTTCAGCATGCGCGACAGCAGCAGCGGCCCCATGTCAGAAACCGTCGCACGCATGGGATGGCCTTTTTCACCGAACACATCCCAGAACACGACCGGATTGGCGTCGAAAGCGAATTCCTGAAGCTTGAGTTCCTTGATCCGCGCATCCACCTTGGCGTTGCCGCCGCCGGGCAACGCCGCGCCCGAAAGGTCGCCCTTCACGTCCGCCATGAACACCGGCACGCCGTTGCGAGAGAATTGCTCTGCGAGCGACTGCAGCGTGATGGTTTTGCCGGTGCCAGTCGCACCCGCGATCAGGCCGTGGCGGTTAGCCATGCGGGAAAGAAGAGAGAGTTCGATCTTGCCGGATTTGGCGATCAACAAGGATTCAGTCATATTTCGTATCGAAAAATTAATAAGCGACGACAAGTTAGCGCAGGCCAGTCACGACGGCAAGGCGAAGGCGGTAAGCCTAGCCACTACCTTAAATTTCGCCTTTTCTCGCCTTATCGATGATGGAAAGCAGCACCTCCTCCAACTTCTGCGCGGCTTTAACCGCACGCTCGGTAGGATGCTTAATGTATTTAAGGTCGAAGCTGGGACGATCCAGGGCTAGATACAGCTGCTTATCTTTTTCGTAGATCGCGATACGACAAGGCGCGAACACCGCAAATTCAGGATGATCCAGCATGATTTCCGCGCCTAGGCTGAGGTTGCAATAGCTGCGCACTTCCAGCACCCCTTCCAACGGCAAGCCGCGCTGCTTGATGTGTTCTCCCAGCGGGAAATTAGCTGGGCTAACGAAATTTGCACCCTCGGCTGCGACTTTGAGGCTGGTCACGACATCATCATAAGTCACACCCGGCTCGACCTTGACGCTGTAGATCGGAGTATCAGGATCGACAGGAGGCATTGCTTGAGGTGCGGCATGAGCGCACGCAGTGAATAGGAGCATCCAAAATAACTGTTTTAAGCCTTTCATTATTAGGGTTGTTCCTCTCAAGATCAGCCGATTCGAATATAATTGAAAAATTTTTTAACTTTTATTCACACTCATGCCCGAACACATTCCTACCTCGAACGATGCCTTCACGCCTGCCCAGATGGCTTCCAAGGTCCAGAACATCGGCGTCAGCAAGGCGCGCATGCCAGCCTTCAAGCTTATTGTACTGGGGCTCATGGCCGGCGGCTTCATTTCCTTCGGCGCGATCAACTTCACGACCGTCCTGGCGCAAGGATTACCGCGACTAGTCGCAGCAACCGCGTTCGCATTGGGCCTCATCCTTGTCATCGTCGGTGGCGCCGAGCTCTTCACCGGCAACAACCTCATGGCAATGGCCTGGGCCGAACGCAAGATCACAACACGCGAGGTATTGCGAAACTGGTTCTATGTCTATTTCGCCAATCTGATCGGCTGCCTCGGCCTGGTCGCGATGGCCTATTGGTCGGGCATTCTGCAAGGCGAACATCTCAATTACGGCGTCCAGGCGTTGACTATTGCTGCTGTAAAGAGCCACATGCCCTGGTGGCAGGCTTTCTTCAAGGGCATCCTGTGCAACAGCCTGGTTTGCCTGGCCGTTTGGCTGTGCTTTGCGGCACGTAGCGTGACCGACCGCATTTTCGCCATCGTGTTTCCCATCGCCGGCTTCGTCAACATGGGATTCGAGCACAGCATTGCCAACATGTTCTTTATCCCCATGGGCATGCTGGCCTCGCTCGACCCCGCCATCGTTTCAGCAGCGCACCTGCCCGCCGAGACGATGGCCGACCTCAACTTCTACGGTTTCTTGCGCAATATCAGCGCGGTCACGTTAGGCAATATCTTCGGTGGCACAGTGCTGGTCGCGGGAATGTATTACTCCGTCTATCTGCGCGGACGATCCAAGACCGAAATGCCGGTGATGTCTGCCATGGTCAAACAAGGCCATGCGAGCGAAGGCAAGAAAGCCAAGGTAGCCTGATTACAACGCCGCGTTGACCGCCTGGCGGTCGAGATGCGGCGCGATCAGGTGAATGAATTCGTAGATGTAACCCCGCAAGTAAGCGTCCCGGCGCACGCCCAGGTAGGTCGTGCTGTCGGGGAATAAATGGCTGGCATCCAGCATCACGAGGTTCTGGTCACGCTCCTGGTTGTAGGCCATTTTGGCCAATAGCCCGACGCCCAAGCCGAGTTCCACGTAAGTCTTGATCACGTCCGAGTCGATCGCCGTCAGCACGATATTGGGGTTCAACCCTTGCGCCTCGAACATGCGCTTGACCGAAGTACTGCCGGTAAAGCCCAGGTCGTAAGTCACGATGGGATATTGCGCAATGCGCTCCAGCGTCAGCGTGCCGCCATCTGCCAACGGGTGCCCCGGCGGCACCACCACGCAACGATTCCAGGTGTAGCAAGGCAGCGCCGCCAACTCATCGTTTTCGGCAATCGATTCTGTCGCAATGCCGATATCGGCCTCGCCATTGATAACCAGCTCCGACACCTGCTTGGGGCTGCCTTGGTGAATACTGAGCTGCACCGAGGGATAACGCTCCACAAAAGCTTTGACTGCGGGTGGGAGTCGATAGCGCGCCTGGGTATGGGTGGTGGCGATGGAGAGGCAGCCTTCGCTTTCCTGGGTAAAATCCTCGCCCACGCGCTTGATGTTTTCCATCTCTCGCAATACGCGTTCGGCCATATTGAGGATGGCCATGCCCGGTTCGGTGACACTGGTCAGGCGCTTGCCGCTACGGTGGAAAATTTGCAGGCCGAGTTCTTCCTCGAGCAACTGGATTTGCTTGCTGACGCCTGGTTGCGAAGTGTGCAACACATCGGCTGCGGTGGAGACGTTCAAACCTTGCCGATGAACCTCGCGGATATAGCGGAGTTGGTGCAATTTCATAGGTATTTGATATCGAGCCTAGACGACCATTCTTATAACTGGAAAGAATAAGATAGAACAACATATTCTTTCTGGCAAGAAACCGCGTCTGCTATAGTGGCGCCCTCATTCTGGCAGAACTACAAGATATGGAAATTGGTTATATATTCTCGGGCATGCTCGTCGGCTTGTTGGTCGGCATTACCGGGGTAGGCGGCGGGTCGCTGATGACGCCGCTGCTGGTGTTCCTGTTCGGCTTCAAGCCTGCCGTTGCTGTCGGTACCGACCTTTTGTTCGCCTCCCTGACCAAGAGCGGCGGTGTGTTGGTGCATCACGGCAACCATAAATCCGTCGAGTGGCGCATCGTCGCCCTGCTGTCTGCCGGCAGCTTGCCCGCTGCAATCGCTACGCTCATGGTGCTCAATCACTTCGCCAAGATCGGCAAGGATGTCACCCACACCATCACGTTCTCCCTGGGTATCGCGCTGATCCTGACGGCGATTGCATTGTTCGTTCGCGCTTATATTCAAAAAGCCGGCAAGAATGCCGAAGACCACGCCCCGGGGCGTTTTCATCACCTGCAAGCACCGGCGACCGTAGTGGTCGGCCTGGTATTGGGCGTACTGGTCACGCTATCTTCCGTCGGTGCCGGCGCACTCGGCACTGTAGCGTTGATTTTCCTGTATCCGCGCTTGCCTACAGTGAAGATTGTCGGCACCGATCTCGCCCACGCCATTCCGCTCACCGCCATCGGCGGTTTCGGCCATTGGCAAATGGGCAACGTCGATTTCACCCTGCTAAGCAGCTTGCTGGTAGGTTCCCTGCCCGGCATCTGGGTTGGCAGCCATTTGAGCGCCAAGATTCCTGAGAAATTTTTACGGCCGCTATTGGCATCGATCCTGATGCTAATCGGCTTCAAATTTGTTTTGTAACGGTTATTCACAAGCACTGACACTATGTATATCTACGACGACATCGACCAACGCATCGTTGACGAACGCGTCGCCCAGTACCGCGATCAAACGCGTCGCTACCTGGCCGGCGAACTCTCCGACGATGAATTCCGTCCGCTGCGCCTGCAGAATGGCCTTTATATTCAGCGTCATGCTCCCATGATGCGCATCGCCGTGCCTTACGGCCTGATGAATGCACGCCAGATGCGCAAGCTGGCCGACATCACCCGCCGCTACGACAAGGGCTACGGCCATTTCAGCACGCGCCAGAACTTCCAGCTCAACTGGCCCAAGCTGGAAGACACGCCGGACATCCTCGCCGAACTGGCAACCGTGCAGATGCACGCTATCCAGACCTCCGGCAGTTGCATCCGCGCCATTACGGCCGATCAATTCGCAGGTGTCGCACCTGATGAGATTGTCGATCCACGCCCGTTCATCGAAGTCATGCGCCAGTGGAGCAGTTTCCACCCCGAATTCGCCGGCCTGCCGCGCAAGTTCAAGATCGCCGTCAACGGCGCCAAGAACGACCGCGCCCTGGTGCTGACGCACGACATCGGCCTGGAACTCTACAAGGACGGCGACGGCAAGATGGCCGTTCGCGTGTTCGTCGGCGGCGGCCTCGGCCGTACGCCCATCCTCGGCAGCAAGATTCGCGAACATCTGGAATGGCAGCACGCCTTGACCTATTGCGAAGCCATCCTGCGCGTTTACAACCTGCATGGCCGCCGCGATAACGCTTTCAAGGCGCGTATCAAGATTTTGGTGAAAGCCTTGGGCGCCGAAGAATTCGGCCGCCAGGTCGAAGCCGAATGGGTGCACCTCAAGGACGGCCCCAGTACCATCACGCAGGTCGAGTACGACCGCGTGGCAAGCTTCTTTGTGCCAAATCGCTACACCGCCCTGCCCGATCACGATGCATCCTTCGATGCGGCCATTGCCTCCAATCCGGCCTTTGCCGCCTGGGCCAAGCGCAACGTGCACGGCCACAAGGTGCCGGGCTACCGCGCCGTCACCCTGTCACTCAAGAAAACCGGCGTACCTCCGGGTGACGTGACTCATAACCAAATGGATGCAATCGCAGATTTGGCCGATCGCTACTCCTTCGGCGAACTGCGCGTCTCGCACGAGCAGAACCTCATTCTGGCGGATGTGAAGCTAGGCGACTTGTTCGCCGTGTGGGAAAAGGCTCGCGAACAAGCCCTGGCAACGCCGAATATCGGCCTTCTGACCGACATCATCTGCTGCCCCGGCGGCGATTTCTGCAGCTTGGCCAATGCCAAATCCATCCCGATCGCGCAGGCCATCCAGGAAAAATTCGACGACCTCGATTACCTGCACGACATCGGCGACATCGAGCTCAACATCTCCGGCTGCATGAACTCCTGCGGCCACCAACACGTCGGCCACATCGGCGTACTAGGCGTGGATAAGGACGGTTCGGAGTGGTACCAGATCACCATCGGCGGCAAGCAAGGTTCCGATGCCAGCCTCGGCACCGTCATCGGCCCGTCTTTCGCTTCGACCGAAGTGCCCGGCGTGATCCAGAAACTGATCGAAACCTACATTGCCAATCGCACCGATGAAGAACGCTTCATCGATACGGTGCGCCGCATCGGCGTAGCGCCGTTCAAGGCGCATGTTTACGCGAAGGAGGCTGCGTAATGTCCAACCTCATCAAGAACAACGCCATCGTCGCCGACGAATGGACACTGGTAAAACTGCCCGCACCGGCTGAAGAAACCGTGCGCAAGCAGGCCGGCAAGGTAGTGATCTTCAAGGTCACCGGCGAACCCGCTGCCACGCCGGAGCAGATCGAGGGCACCGTAATTCCCGAAAACGGCAAGGCCATTATTCCGCTCACCGTCTGGCTCGCACGCAAGGAGCAACTTTCTGCACGTTTTGCCAAGGGAGAAATCGGCGTCTGGGTAGACAGCTTCGAACTGCTGGAAGACTTGACCGACAGCGTGGACGACATCAACCGCCTGCCGCTCATTGCTATCAACTTCCCACGCTTTGTCGACGGTCGCGGCTTCTCCATGGCCGCACTGCTGCGTACCCGTTACGGCTACAAGAACGAACTGCGCTCCATCGGCGACGTGCTGCGCGACCAGCTTTATTTCATGAAACGCTGCGGCTTCGATGCCTATTCGATTCGCGCCGACAAGTCTGCCGAAGATGCCCTCGCCAGCCTGCGCGATTTTTCCGAGCCCTATCAGGGCGCCGTGGATAATCCGCTGCCGGTATGGCGCCGTCATGCCCGCACCTCTCACCATGCAGCCTCTGCGGGCCGCGTGTTCTCACGTCACGAAGACGAGGTGGATTGATGGATCTGCAACCCAAGATCGACGCCGTTGCGGCGTTGCTGAAACGTATCGAGTCCGAATTCAGCCCAGCAACCTTCGCCAACAGCCTGGGCGCGGAAGACATGGTGCTGACCGACCTCATCGCCAAGTACGCGCCGGGCATCGAGCTGTTCACGCTGGATACCGGCCGTCTGAATCCTGAGACTTATGACCTGTTGGCAAAGGTGCAGGAAACTTACGGCAACACCGTGCAAGTGCGAACCTATGCGCCGCAGGCCGAAGCGATTCAAACATATATCAACACTAATGGCATCAATGCCTTTTATAATTCCGTGGAGTTGCGCAAGCAGTGCTGCGGCATTCGCAAGGTGGAGCCGCTGAAGCGCGCCCTGGACGGCAAGAAAGCCTGGATCACCGGCATGCGTCGCCAGCAAGCGGTCACGCGCAAGGATATGCCGTTCGAGGAAATGGACGCCGACCACGGCCTGATGAAGTTCAACCCGCTTGCGGACTGGACCGAGAAGGAAGTCTGGGCGTATCTCCGCGACAACGGCGTGCCATACAACGCGTTGCACGACCAGCACTACCCCAGCATCGGCTGCGCACCTTGCACTCGCGCCATCGCTATGGGCGAAGATGTTCGCGCCGGCCGTTGGTGGTGGGAGGATGAAGCAGGCAAGGAATGCGGCCTGCATGTTAAGAAAATCAGCGCCGTAACGCCTATCAAGTAAGAGAACCACATGACCACGTTGACCCGACAAACCCTGTCCCACCTCGACTGGCTCGAGGCCGAGGCCATCCACATCATGCGCGAAGTGGCCGGCCAATGCGAACGCCCCGTACTGCTGTTTTCCGGCGGCAAGGATTCCATCTGCATGCTGCGTATTGCCGAAAAGGCGTTCCGCCCCGGCAAGTTCCCCTTCCCGCTCATGCATATCGATACCGGCCACAACTACAAGGAAGTGGTCGAGTTCCGCGACAAGCGCGCCGCTGAATTGGGCGAGCGCCTCATCGTTCGCTCCGTTGAAGACTCCATGAAGCGCGGCACCGTCGTCCTCAAGCACGAAGGCGAATCGCGCAACAAGCATCAGTCCGTGACCCTGCTCGAAGCCATCGAGGAGTTCGGCTTCGACGCCTGTATCGGCGGCGCACGCCGCGACGAGGAAAAGGCCCGCGCCAAGGAACGCATCATGAGCTTCCGCGACGAGTTCGGCCAATGGGACCCAAAGAACCAGCGCCCTGAGCTATGGAACCTGTACAACGCCCGCGTGCACAAGGGTGAAAACATCCGTGCCTTCCCGATCTCCAATTGGACGGAAATGGACGTGTGGCAGTACATCGAGCGTGAAGGCTTGGAACTGCCGAGCATCTACTTTGCGCATCAACGCAACATCGTCATGCGCGGCGGCGCAATTTTCCCCGTGAATGTGCCGCTGGCTACCGGCGAGATCATCAATCAGCCCAAGGCTGACGAAGAAATCGTCAACATGCAGGTGCGTTTCCGCACCGTGGGCGATATCACCTGTACCGCCCCCGTGCCATCCGATGCCGACAATGTCGCCAAGATCGTGCTGGAAACGGCCACCACCACCATTACCGAGCGCGGCGCAACGCGCCTGGACGACCAGACCAGCGAAGCCTCGATGGAACAACGCAAGAAGGAAGGTTACTTCTAATGAACGCCCCGATTCACCTTCAGGACAATGGCCTGCTGCGCTTCATGACGTGCGGCAGCGTCGACGACGGCAAGAGCACGCTGATCGGGCGCCTGCTGTTCGACACCAAGACCATTCTTGAGGACACGCTCACCCAAATCGAGCGCACCTCCAAGAAGCGCGGCATGGAAGCCGTAGACCTTTCCCTGCTCACCGACGGTTTGCAGGCCGAGCGCGAGCAAGGCATCACCATCGACGTCGCTTACCGCTATTTCAGCACCGGCACGCGCAAGTACATCATCGCCGATGCACCGGGCCACGAGCAGTACACCCGCAACATGGTGACGGCTGCCTCCACCGCCAACCTCGCCATCATTCTCATCGATGCGCGCAAGGGCGTCCTGACGCAAACTCGCCGTCATTCTTTCCTGGCTCACTTGGTCGGCATTCCGCACATCCTTGTCGCTGTGAACAAGATGGACCTGGTGGACTACGATCAGGCCACGTTCGACCGCATCCGTGCAGATTACCTGGCCTTTGCCGAACAGATCGGCTTGCAGCGCCAAGGTCACGATATCCGCTTCATCCCGATGTCTGCCCTCAACGGCGACATGATCGTGGATCGTGGCGAAGACATGGACTGGTACACCGGCCCGACCCTGCTGGAAATCCTGGAAGCTGCCCCTGCGGCGCATACCGAGAAAGCCGAGAACTTCCGCTTCCCGGTGCAATACGTCTGCCGCCCTCAGGATTCCGCCAATCCGGAATTGCACGATTTTCGCGGCTTCATGGGACGCGTGGAATCCGGCGAAATTGCTGTTGGCGACGAAGTGACGGTATTGCCGTCCGGCCGCTCCAGCAAGGTCAAGGCGATTCAATTGGGTAGCGACAAGTTGGATCGTGCTATTCATGAGCAGTCCGTCACCATCCTGCTGCAAGATGAAATCGACATCTCGCGCGGCGACATGATCGTGAAAAGCAGCGAAGCCAAAGAACCGGTCAAGCAGATCGACGCCATGCTGTGCTGGCTCTCCGAAACGCCGCTCTCCCCGGCTCGCACCTACATCATTCGCCATACCTCGCGCGAATCCAAGGCCAAGATCGGGGCGATCGAATACCGCGTTGACGTCAACACGCTGGAGCAGCAGCCTGTGCAAGGCCTAGGCATGAACGATATCGCCAAGATCAGCTTCCGCCTGGCGCAGCCACTGTGCGTTGATCGCTATGCCGACAATCGCGCGACGGGGGCCTTCATCGTCATCGACGAAAGCACCAATAACACGGTCGCCGCCGGCATGATCGATTGATCAGGAACTGGTAAAATCTAACATTCTGGAATCTGGAGCAAGAACATGACTTATGTCGTAACCGAGAACTGCATCAAGTGCAAATACACCGACTGTGTAGACGTATGCCCGGTCGATTGCTTTGTGGAAGGCCCGAACTTCCTGGCGATCGATCCTGACGAGTGCATCGACTGCACCCTGTGTGTTGCAGAGTGCCCGGCAGAAGCCATCTTTGCCGAGGACGACGTGCCGGCAGACCAGCAAGAGTTCATCGAGCTGAACGCCCGTTTTGCCAAGGTATGGCCGAGCATCACCGCTCGCAAGGATCCCCTGGCCGATGCCGATCAGTTCAACGGCACGCCCGGCAAGCGCGACATGCTTGAAGAGTAATTACTGCATACGCTGTAAAAAAGGACGCCATGGCGTCCTTTTTTATTGGGCAAACTTCTTAGTAACCCAAGCGTGTAATTTGGCGGTACAAATAAAAACGGCCCGCGAACGGGCCGTTTTCACGATGACCAATCAGCTTACTTGATGGACAACAGGTAGGTGATGTAGTCCGTCTTTTCCTGAGCGGTACAATCCTTGCCGATCACTTCCAGGCAGTGCTTCTCGAAGTTGGTCTCGACCTTGTCGATATCGCTGAAGCGCTTCGGATTTGCAGAAGGAGCCAACGGCTTGATCGGCTTGCCATCCTTGATGTGCTTGCCGGGGTTAGCCGGATTGTCGGTGTGGCAGGAAGAGCAGGAAATTTCCTTGCCGTGTACCAGAATCTTGCGGGTGAAGAACGCGCGACCGGCATCAGCGGAAGGCTTAAAGTTCGGGTCGATGGTCTTAGCGACGGCTGCATACTTGTCAGCCAGCTTTTGTCCGCTGGCCACATCGGCGACGGCCGGAAGGCTGGCGATGCCAAGAGCGATTAGCAGGGTGGTAGCTAGTTTTTGCATCTTTGACTCCATTGGTAAGTTAAATTCGGGCTGCTGAGCTTATTTTACAATAAATGAAAAGCGCCTTGCAGGAAATTATACAGACCTATCCTGTTTGGAGGGCCCACCGAATTTAGGCGAAGATGTCCAGCTTGGCTCCCAACTGAATCATATCTTCCTTGGCTGCTGTGGCTCGCTGAATTTCCTGAAGTGCAGTATCGGTCACTTTTTCTTTTGCGGCATCCACCTTATTTTGACCTGCCTCCAGCATACGAGCCACCGCCTTGCCGTGATCGTTCAACGATATCGACAAGTTAGCGGAATATGCACCAATTTTGCTGAGGTCAGACATTTGATGTCCTTACGAATATAGGTTCTACACCTACCAGTTATCGGACGAATCCGACATAACTTTAATTTTTTTGTGGTGAAGTAGAAACCTGATGCCAGATCCCGGTTTGCCGAGCGCACCACCAGCCGAACAAGGCGTAACCGCCCATACCCAGAGCAAGGCCGATGACGTGTCCCCACAGCAAAGGAATGATCAATCCCGCAGACAAGGTCGACAACACCATTTGCAGGAAAGCCTGCCCCGAGGCTGCAGTGCCGCGGAGCCGCGGGTGGCGGTCGAGCGCAGCGACAGAGAGTACGGGCATCGCCAAAGCCATGCCGACGTTATAGAGGGCTACGGGAAGAATGTTCCAGACATGGTAAGGCGGCAGCCAGAAACACACTGCAATATTCAGCAGCACAGCCCCTGCCATTCCAAGATAAGCGATGCGCAGAATCCGGCCGGAAGCATATTTCCCCGCATTGTGCCGGGCGATCCACGACCCCAGGACCATCCCACACACGGTGGGAACGAACATATAACCGAACTGGTGTGCATTGAGGCCGAGATGCTTGATCAGAAACACAGGCGCTGCCAGCACATAAACGAAGAAACCTGCGAAATTGGCACCGAATGCGGTTGCCAGGCAAAGAAACTCGCGATCGCTGAAAATCTGCTTATAGCCGGTAATTACCTGCCGAGCCGACAATGGAACGCGTTTTTCCTGGGGCACGGTTTCGGGCAATGTTTTTAGCGCAATGATCAGCGTTGCCACGGCATAAATCGCCAGGAACACGAAGATAGCTTGCCAATGCACGGCTAGCAGCAGCCCGCCCACGATAGGCGCCACGGCAGGCGCCAAGCCGAAAATCATCTGCACTTGGGCCATGACGCGCTGCGCCATGACACCTTCAAATAGATCACGCACCAAAGCACGCGCCACCACATTCCCGGCCCCGGCTGACAGCCCCTGCACTGCCCGGAAAAACCACAAGGTATAGGCATCAGGAGCCAGCGCACATCCGACAGAAGCCAGGGAGAAGACCAGCAAGCCCCAACGGATGGCCGCCAAGCGACCGATGGCGTCTGAAATGGCGCCGTGCCACAAGGTCATCAGGGCATAAGGCAGCAAATAGGCTGTTAGGCTCTGTTGCAACTCGAGAGGCGTCGCATGAATATCGCTGCCGATCGCGGGAAACGCCGGCAAATAGGTATCGATGGAAAAAGGCGCAAGCGCGGCGAGAGCCGCCAAGATGACGGCGATGAGTGTCTGGGATGGCATGAGGGGATTTTAAGGCACGGGCCGCGCCAAAAACAGCCCGTACCTTAAAGGGGTATTACGGCAGTGCGTGGAAATCCGCGACCAACTCGTCGGATTCGCCATCGACCAGCTTGCGCGAGTTCTTGTCATTGCGGAAGACAATCGGCTGCGCCGCCAGCTGAGGATTCTTGGCGTCCTCGATGGCTTTTTCGATCAGGTGATGGTTGGGCGAAAGCGAGCAAACCGGGTCGGCACTTTCCGCATCGCCAGAAAGCAAGAAGGCCTGGCAACGGCATCCGCCCAAGTCCTTTTCCTTATCCGGACAAGTGCGGCATGGTTCCTTCATCCAGTCGTCACCGCGGTACTTCATGAATGCCGGCGACTCATTCCACACCCAATCCAGATCGGCATCCTTCACATTGGGGAAGGTCAAGCCAGGCAATACGCGAGCGGAGTGACACGGCAATACATCACCGTTGGCGGTTACGATCATGAACACCTCGCCCCAGCCGTTCATGCACTTCTTGGGGCGATCGGCGTAATAGTCGGGCACCACGAAGAACACCTTCATCTTGTTGCCGACGCGCTCGCGGAACTTATTGGTGACGGCTTCCGCCTTCAACAGTTGTTCCTTGGTCGGCATCAATTGCGCACGGTTGAGCAGCGACCAGCCGTAGTACTGGGTGTTGGCCAGTTCCACGTAGTCGGCGCCGATCTGTTCGGCCATGTCGAGAATTTCGCCGATGTGCTCGATGTTGTAACGGTGGATCACGACATTCAACACCATCGGATAATCGTGCTCCTTGATCATCGCAGCCACCTTCTTCTTGAGTTCGAAGGTGTTGGTATCGGTGATGAAGTTATTGATTTCCTTGGTGATGTCGTGCATCGACAGCTGGATGTGATCCAGGCCGCCGCGCTTGAACTCGGCAATGCGTTTTTCCGTGAGCCCGACGCCCGAGGTGATCAGGTTGGTGTAGTACCCCAAACGCCCTGCCTCGGCCACGATCTCTTCTATATCGTCTCGCAGCAAAGGTTCTCCGCCGGAAATACCCAATTGCAAAGCCCCCAGCTTGCGGGCTTCGCGCAGGGCCTTGATCCACTGTTCGGTAGTCAGTTCGTTCTGCGTATGGGTCACGTAGTCCGTCGGGTTGTAGCAGAACGCGCAGTGCAACGGGCAGCGGTAGGTCACCTCGGCCAATAGCCACAAGGGCTTAGGCGCATGACCTATTTTTGCACCGTTGTTTACGGCTTCAAAATCACTCATGTCGATTTCCGTTCAATCCAGGCTTTGTCGGCTGCAAGCTCGATCATCGCCACTACGTCGGCTTCCAGATCGGGTGCTTCAGGAAAAGCAGTTTTCAATTCGTCCACGACGGCAGCCACATTTTTCTTGCCGTCCAAACGTTTGATCACTTCTCCCGCCCCACCGTTCAACTTGATCATCCCCTCCGGGAAGAGCAGGACGTAACAGCCCTGCGCCTCCTCCCATTGGAAACGATAATGACGCGCCAAGCCGAATACGTCGTCAGACTTGATCTTGTCGGACATATTGCACACCGTTTTCAATTTTCACATCGCAGCACTGCAGCATAATGGCGTCGGCCAAAGCCCACAGCACGTCCAACTTGAACTGCAGGATTTCGCAAGCACGCTCCTGCATCTCGCGAGATTTGCCGAAGTAATCCAGCGTGATGTCCAACCCCTGCTTCACATCGCGACGGGCTTGGGTCAAGCGATTGCGGAAATACTGCAAGCCGTCAGACTTGATCCATGGGTACTTCTCAGGCCAGGCGTCAATCCGCTGTTGGTGAATATGCGGTGCGAACAATTCGGTGAGAGATGAGCAAACCGACTCTTGCCACGGGCGTTGCCGGGCAAAGTTGATATAGGCATCGACAGCGAACTTGGCCGCAGGAGAAACCAGCTTGAGCGATTGCACATCTTCACGCTTCAGGCCGACCGCTTCGCCCAGTTGCAGCCAGGCTTCGATACCGCCCTTGCCGCCTTCGTTGATCGGGCCGCTGCCGTCGTGGTCGAAAATACGCTGAATCCAGCCGCGACGCACGTCGATATCCGGACAGTTGGAGAGGATCGCCGCATCCTTGATTGGAATAGCGATCTGGTAGTAGTAACGGTTCGCCACCCAGCACTGAATCTGTTGCTGATTCAGCTTGCCTTCATACATCAGCACATGGAACGGATGGTGGATGTGGTATCCACGGCCGCGCTCGCGCAGCTTGGCTTCGAATTCTTCACGGCTCCAGACTTGGGTGTCGCTCATTTCTCTCTAGCTCCTCAATTACAGGGTGATTTCCATGCCGTCATACGAAACTTCGATGCCGGTCGCTTCCAGTTGGCGGCGCTCGGGCGATTCTTCGTTGAGGATGGGATTGGTGTTGTTGATGTGAATCAGGACGCGCCGCGCCTTGGGATATGCGGACAATACTTCCATCATGCCTCCAGGCCCCGATTGAGGCAGGTGACCGATATCGCGGGCGGTCTTGGTCATCAGGCCAAGATCGATCATTTCGGTATTGGTCCAGAACGTGCCATCGACCATGATGCAGTCTGCTTGCTCGAACAAGGGCGGCAAATGCGGCTCGATCTCGCCCAGACCCGGCGCGTAGAACAGTTTCTTGCCGTTACGGGTATCTTCCACCAGCACGCCGATGGTGTCGCCCGGATGCGGGTCGTGGCGGTGCGGGGAATACGGCGGCGCTGCGCTCTTCAGCGCGACGGCAGTGAATTTAAGATTGGCGGCGCCGGGAATCTCGAACGTGGTGCCGTCAGTCGGCACAGGATGGTGGTTGACGCCGCAATAATGGCCGAGGATGTTCATCAGCGGATTTCCGCTGGTGAGGTCGCCCTTGACGACATCCGTACAGTAAATTTCACGCTTGACCGTGCCTTCGCGCAGCATCAGCAGGCCGGTGGTGTGATCGATTTGAGCATCGATCAGAATAATGCCGACCATGCCGGTATCGCGAATCGCGCGGGCCGGTTGCATGGCGGGGAAATCCTGGAATTGCTTGAGCACGTCGGGAGACGCATTGAACAGCACCCAATTGGTTCCGTCGCCGCTTACGGCAATGGACGATTGAGTACGGGCGCGGGCCTTGATGGTGCCCTTACGCAGGCCGCTACAGTTGTGGCAGTTGCAGTTCCACTGCGGGAAACCGCCACCTGCGCCTGAACCTAGCACGTGTATCAGCATGTTGTTCTTAACCTGGGAAATTCTTGTGTAAAAAAGGCGCCCGAGCGCCGCGGGAGATTCGATGACAGGCTGCCCTTGCGGGCAGCCCATCCATCACCGGCTAAGCCGGGATGTTATACGGTCAGCAACAGCGATTAGCGGTTGCAAACGTACATGGTAACTTCAAAGCCGAAACGCATTTCGGTAACTTCAGGCTTGGTCCACATAATTTCTCTCCTTTTAATTACTGTTTAATGAAATGAACGCTATGTAACGTTCGGGATGCATTGTGGCTTCACGGGCCGTTCCGATACAGCGCCAAAACATGGAATCTTTCCTCATGATTTTCATGAGATGGCCATCACGGCCGTTTTGAACGTAGAATCCCCTTATGGGAAACCTGATTACTGACGCATTAGATTCATGGGATACCGCCAGCCGTTTTGCCTGGCACGACGGCTTGGGCAGCTTATTGCTGCTGGTCGCGGCGCTGTCGTTACTGATGCTGCATTATCGACCGAGCGACCGCCGCTCACTGTTCTCCACCCTGCTCATGCTCGCGTTCGGCCTGATCGGCCAGCTAGGCGCCGGTTTCGTTTCCACACGGGGATTTCCTGCCATGGCGGAAGGCTTGCACGAAGCCTTTCGCATTCTCGAAGGCTTGGCCGTCATTCGTATTTTCGGCATGTTCATCTTCCGCATGCTGCCGCCTCTAGTGCACCTCACACCTCCGCGCATCTTAGAAGACATCATTGTTTTCCTCGCCTACATTGCGTGGGGCTTTGTCCGACTGCATACCGCGGGACTGGATCTCTCCGGCATCGTCACCACCTCAGCCGTCATCACCGCCGTGCTCGCGTTCTCGATGCAGGATACGCTGGGCAATATTCTGGGCGGCCTCTCGCTCCAATTCGACAATTCCATTCAGATCGGCGACTGGATCAAGGTGGACGACATCGTCGGCAAGGTCGTGGATATCCGCTGGCGCTATACCGCCATCGAGACGCGCAACTGGGAAACCGTGATCGTGCCGAACAGCCAGCTCATGCGCGGCAAGTTCGCCGTATTGGGCCGCTACAGCGACCGCGAAGTGCAATGGCGACGCTGGGTCTGGTTCAACGTCGGCTACCAGGTTTCGCCTTCGCGCGTGATCGAAACCGTTCAAAAGGCCATTCGCAGCGCGGACATTCCCAATGTATCCAAGTCGCCTGAGCCCAACTGCGTGCTGATGGATTTCACCGACAGCTACGGCCGCTATGCGGTTCGCTACTGGCTCACCGACCTACAGCTGGACGATCCGACCGATTCGGAGGTCCGTGACCACATCTACGCCGCCCTGCAACGCGCAGACATCCGCCTCGCCGTGCCCGAACACAGTATCCATATGATTACCGAGACGGAAAAGCATGAACAGGCGCGCCATATCCGTCGACTGCAAGAGCGCATCGATGCGCTGCACAAGGTGGAGCTATTCAACAGCCTGCACGCCGACGAACTACGCACGATTGCGGAAAAGCTCAAGTATGCGCCCTTCGCCAAGGGCGACATCATCACGCGTCAAGGCGCCGTAGCCCATTGGCTTTACATGCTGACTGATGGCGAGGCAGACGTTTATCTCGAAACGCCGGGACAGGAAAGGCGCAAGCTCAACACCTTGCACCCGGGTAACTTCTTTGGGGAAATGGGCCTAATGATGGGGGCTCCCCGCACGGCCACCGTGATTGCCGCCACCGACGTGGAGTGTTATCAACTGGACAAAGCCTCGTTCCAGGAAGTGCTGGAACATCGGCCGGAAATGGCGGAGGAAATCTCCAAAATACTGGTATCGCGTCGCTACGGGCTGGATAGCCTGCAACAGATGATCGACGACGACACGCGGGTTTCTCAAATGGCGCAGCAGCATCAGGATGTGCTTTCGCGCATCTATGAGTTCTTCGGGATCAAGGCCGGCAGCAAATAATTCTCGCCTGTTCTCGATATGTCGCCTGCGCTAGCGACACCCCGTCGCACAAAATGAAAAAGGCCGGAATTCCGGCCTTTTCTGTATTCCCGAAAACTCGGAAATTACTTGTTCACAGCATCCTTCAGGGCCTTGCCAGCGGAGAAAGCCGGGGTCTTGGAAGCAGCAATCTTGAGCTTTTCGCCGGTCTTGGGGTTGCGGCCTTCACGTGCAGCGCGCGCGCGGGTTTCGAACGTGCCGAAACCAATCAGCTGAACCTTGTCGCCGCTCTTCAGTGCGTCGGAGATGGTAGCCACGGTAGCATCGACCACAGCAGCAACGCTTGCCTTGCTCACACCATTCACCTTGGCGGAAATAGCGTCGATCAGTTCGGTTTTATTCATAATTATAGTCCTCTCTTCAAAATTGAATCAGTGGTTAGTG
Source organism: Novimethylophilus kurashikiensis (assembly GCF_003112435.1). Lineage (GTDB taxonomy): Bacteria > Pseudomonadota > Gammaproteobacteria > Burkholderiales > Methylophilaceae > Novimethylophilus > Novimethylophilus kurashikiensis. The sequence continues at coordinate 58,365 of NZ_BDOQ01000002.1, read as the reverse complement.
GATAGTTATAACCCGCCAAAGCCCGTCAGGACGGGCTTGGAAGGCGACTCTGCTACCGTAACATAAAATTCCGCAGACCAGAACCTTAAATTGATAGCCCCAGCGATTACAGCTCGCTTTTTTTCTTATCGGTGGCGGATTTCATCACCTTGCCTGCAATTTTGCTAGCAACTTTCTTTCCGCCGTAGACCAGCGCCACGAGGAGCGCTTTCTTGGCCGCGTTTTTCAAAGCGCCGCTGATAATGCCCATTTTGCCTCCTATTGGCAACTGACTTGCTTCAATTCGATTCCCGGAAAACCCGGCTGGAGCTTGCTGGCAAGGTCGTCCTGACTCAGCGAAACATGACTCAATACATAACTGGTCATCTCGCCATCGTGCCCCTTCAACCCCTTTACTGCCGACTTTACGCCGCGCTGGCGCAAGCTTTCGAGGAATTTATTAGCGAGAGCCTCATCCTTGAACATTCCCAACGAAATCGCATAGCGCCAAGGCACTTCCTTGACGATAAAGGTATCGGTAACACCTAGGGCCTTTAGTTCGTCCACCTTGGCCTGGGCTTCTTCCTGGGTGTGCCGAGGCGGCACATACACCCAGAAACGCGTACCTTCGTGGGGCACCAATTGACGCGGCTGTGCTTGCAGCCCCAAGGTATCTAATGCTGCTTTGGCGCGCATTACTTCAGAAACCGGAAAACCACCCCACTCGTAACATGCGACTGCTGCCGGTGCAGTGGTCGATATTGGCGCCAACTGAGGCTGATCGGCCGGAGACGCGGCCTTCTTGGGCAAGGCATTCAATTCATCCGGGGTGAGCATTTTGATTTTTTCGGGGGCGATGGGTTCATGCCCGGTCAACGGCTCACTGCTCGTCGTATGACCTTCGGTGAGCTTGAAAACCCCGAACACCGCCACGTTCAACAACAGCAATCCCCACACCAGCCACTTCATCGCGCTATTTCCTTCGCCATCCGCACCAAGCCATCAAGCACTAGATTATCCACGATCACGGCATGGCTGGACAACGCTGGCTGGAGGCTCAGCGCATCGCCGCCTGTCAACAAAAGAGCGGGAGTAACGCCTTCGCGTTCGGCCAGATTGCGGCACATACTCTCAATACTGCCCGCCAAGGCCGCTATGGCGCCACTCTCGACAGCTTCGCCTGTGGAATTCGGAAAAACATTCATGTTGCCTTCGGTCTCGGCCACGCCAGCGGTATTAGCCAGCAATGCTCGCTTCATCAAAGTCAAACCGGGAACAATATAACCGCCCAGAAACTCGCCTTGCGAGGACAAGGCATCCACCGTGAGGGCGGTGCCTACACTGGCAACCACACAAGCACTGTGCTCCTGCTGCCATGCGGCGATCAACGCCGCCCAGCGATCAGTACCCAATTGCTCTGGCACCGAGTAGCCGTTTCGTACACCGCAACATTGCGCGGAAGACTGAACCCAATTCTGCACGACGTTCAGCGGCGCCAATAGGGCTTCCAAGGCAGCCTGCACTTCCACACCAGCAACATTGGAGAGAATAGTCTGGGAGATCGAATAAGCTTGCCACAGGGCGGCCAGTGCAGGGATTTCGCGATGAACGATGGCGCCCTGTGCCAGCCATTGGGTGCCGTCGTGTACCCCCCATTTGACGCGGGTATTGCCGGCGTCTACCGCAAGCAGCATCAGGCGACTCCGCGCAGGCTTATTTCTGCCGAAGAGAAGCGTTGCAAACCTTCGCCCGCTTCGGCCAGCAATGTGCCGTCCTCGGCCACACCCAGCACGGTCGCCTCGCGGCTGGAACCGTCAGGCAAAATCAGATTGACCAGCTTGCCGTGATACGCGTGCTGTGCCACCCATTCCTCGCGCAAGGCATTGAATCCGTCACGTTCGAATTCGCTTAACACATCGCCTAGATGACGCAGCAGCAAGGCCAGTAACTGACTGCGATTGATCTGCCCAGGAAGAATGCCGGACAGGTCGGCGACCGGCTGACCGATGGCAGCGGCAGCCCCTTCTGGCAATCGTACATTGAGACCGATGCCGATAATCGCCGCGCTCGGCCCCAGCATTTCGCCTTGTAATTCGATCAGGATGCCCGCAAGCTTACGGTGCCGATGCAGCACGTCGTTCGGCCATTTGAGGGCAACATCCTTGGCCCCTGCCTCCTTCAGCGCTCGTCCAAGCCCCACACCCACGGCCAGGCTCAGCCCGCTTAATCCCGCTGCGCCCTGGCTAAACCGCCACAGGAGCGAGAACGTCAGTCCCGCACCCAAGGCTGAAACCCAGGTACGCCCTCGCCGTCCTCGCCCACCTTCCTGCAACTCGGCGGCGACGCAAGTACCGCTGGGCGCGCCTTCGGCAGCGGCACGCGTCAATCGGGTATTGGTGGAATCAACCAAGTCGTGAACTTCCAGCAAAAATCGCTGAGAATGGCCGTTGAGCCCAGTTTGCACGACCTCGCGGTCGAGAAAATCCACTGCCTGAGGCAGGCGATATCCCTTGCCACGGACGGAATAAATGGTGACGCCCAGAGTCTCGGCGTGTTTCACCGCGTTCCAAACGGTAGCTCGGGTGACGCCGAAGTGGCTGGCCAGTTCTTCGCCGGATCGAAAGCGACCGTCGGCGAGCAGGCGAAGGATGGGAAAGAGGTATTGAGGCACGACCCAATATTAGCACAGGCTTCCGCAATCCCCGGTCGCCTGCGGCAGTGTAAAATATAGGGAAATACAACCGACACCGAACAACATGTCCGACACCAATCACACTCCTGCTTCCAATTTTTTGCGTCAAATCGTTGAGCGCGACCTCGCCCAAGGCACCTATGTCAGCCGTCACTGGGGCAGGACACCGGGCGATGCCGAGCATCATGCCGCAGGCGAACCCGATCCGGCCAAGATCCGCACGCGTTTTCCGCCCGAGCCTAATGGCTACTTGCACATCGGCCACGCCAAGAGCATCTGCCTCAACTTCGGCCTGGCGCGCGATTACGGCGGCGTTTGCCATATGCGTTTCGACGATACCAACCCTGAGAAGGAAGAACAGGAATACGTCGACAGCATCACCGATGCGGTGAAATGGCTGGGCTTCGGCTGGGATGCGTTCGGCGCATCGCACCTCTATTACGCCAGCAACTATTTCGATTTCATGTACCGCGCCGCCGAGTACCTCATCACGGCCGGTCATGCCTACGTCGACCAGCAAACGGCCGAGGAAATGCGTGCCAATCGTGGCACCCTGACCGAGCCGGGCAAGAATTCGCCCTGGCGCGACCGTCCCGCCGATGAAAGCCTGGCCTTGTTCCGCGAAATGCGCGACGGCAAGCATCCGGACGGCGCAATGATCCTGCGCGCCAAGATCGACATGGCCTCGCCCAACATCAACATGCGCGACCCGGCCATTTACCGCATCAAGCACGCCACGCACCACAACACCGGCGACAAATGGTGCATTTACCCGATGTACACCTTCGCCCATCCGGTCGAAGATGCGCTCGAGGGAATCACGCACTCCATCTGCACGCTGGAATTCGAAGACCAGCGCCCGTTCTACGACTGGGTGCTGGAGCGACTTGCAGAAGGTGGCTTGCTGGCGAACCCACTGCCCAAGCAGTACGAATTCGCCCGCCTCAACCTGACCTATGTCATCACCAGCAAGCGCAAGCTGATGCAGTTGGTGACGGAAAACTTCGTCGATGGCTGGGACGACCCGCGCATGCCGACCATTGTCGGCCTGCGTCGCCGCGGCTACACGCCGGAATCGCTGCAACTCTTCGCCGAGCGCATCGGCGTCTCCAAGGCCGATTCCTGGATCGATTACAGCACCCTGGAAGGCGCGCTGCGCGACGACCTCGAAGGCAAGGCCGCCCGAGCCATGGCCGTGCTCGATCCGGTCAAGCTCAAGCTCACCAACTGGGATGCATTGTTCGGCGCCAATCATGCCGAGCCTTGCAGCGCCCCCGTTCATCCGCATCACGAAGAGATGGGCAAGCGCCATTTCAACCTCACGTCCGAGGTCTACATCGAGCGTGAAGACTTCATGGAAACGCCGCCCAAGGGCTATCACCGCCTCTACCCCGGCAACATGGCGCGCCTCAAGTACGGCTATGTCATCCAATGCACCGGCTGCGAGAAGGACGCCGACGGCAATATCACCGCCGTGCTGGCCGAGATCGTGCCTGACACCAAGAGCGGCACGCCTGGGGCCGACAGCGTCAAGGTCAAGGGCGTGATCACCTGGGTTTCCGCCAGCGAAGGCCTGCAAGCCGAAGTGCGCCTGTACGACCGTCTGTTCACCGAAGCACATCCCGATGCCGGCGGCCGCAACTTCCTCGATTCGCTCAACCCAGCCAGCCGTAGCATCGTCAACGCATGGGTCGAACCCGATCTCGCCAATGCCGCGCCCGACACCAAGTTCCAGTTCGAGCGCCACGGCTACTTCGTCGTCGACGGCAAGGACAGCCAGCCTGGCAAGCCGGTCTTCAACCGGGCAGTGACCTTGCGGGATACGTGGCAGAAGTAATCACCGGCGAATGCCCCACTCGCAGCGCAGCCAAGCCGAAGCGCTGTTTCTGGAAGGAAATCGCCTGCTCGCCGCAGGCGATCTTTCCGGGGCAGAAGCCGCATTCAAGCAAGCCCTCACCCTTGTCCCAGACTTTATCGAGGCGCACGCCAACCTGGGGCTGATCTACAACTTATCAAACTCGCCGCAAGAAGCGGAACATCATTACCGCCAAGCCCTCACGCTTGCCCCGCAAGTCGCACAGATTCATCTCAACTTCGGCGCACTTCTCGCCAAGGTCAAACGCTTCGAAGAGGGCGAATCGGCCTATCGGCAGGCCATTGCGCTTCAACCGGACTATGCTGCCGCCTGGTCCAATCTTGGCGCGCTGCTTGCAGGGTTAAATCGGGACGAAGAGGCGGAGCAATGCCATCTCAAGGCACTCGCCATCGATCCCGACTACGAGAAGGCTCGTTTTAATCTTGCCTACGTCCTGTTGCGCCAGGGTCGATTCGAGGAAGGCTGGACATATTTTGAAGCCCGCGATTGGCACGCTTCGCTTGCGGCCCATTTGACATGTCCTCGCTGGCAAGGCGAATCGCGTGTTGGGAAAAAGCTATTGATCGGCTATGAAGGTGGGTTCGGCGACGTGCTGCAGTTCTGCCGCTACATCCCGTTAATAAAGCGGCTGAGTGCTGCCGAAATCACCCTGTTTTGCCACCCGCAGCTCAAGTCTCTCTTGACTACACTGGAAGGCGTAGATGCCGTAATCGGCTACGATGAAGCATTGCCCAGCGACGGCTGGGATGCCTGGCTACCGCTGCTTAGTGCACCGTTCGTGTTTGGTACTCGTGCGGACTCCATTCCCGCGGCCCTCCCCTATCTCAAGGCCGAGCCTGAGCGAATGCAGCACTGGGCACCTCGACTTCCTGAAACCGGCTTTCGTGTCGGCCTGGTTTGGAAAGGCAGCCCGAATCACGACAACGACGCCGATCGTTCGCTGTCGTCGTTGGCTTGCCTCGCACCGCTCACCGACATTCCGGGGATCCAATTCGTCAGCCTGCAAAAAGGCGCGGGAGAAGATGAAACACAGCTTGGGTCGCACAGTCTCATCCCGCTAGGCCGCGAAATTCAAGACTTTGCCGATACCGCCGCCATCCTCGCCCAGCTCAACCTATTGATTTCCATCGACTCGGCTGCAGCCCATTTGGCTGGGGCCTTGGGCATTCCATGCTGGGTATTGCTTCCGGCGTACCAACCTGATTGGCGCTGGCTCAACACCGGGGAAACGTCGCCCTGGTATCCAGATGTGATGCGGCTGTTCCGGCAGCGGCGCATGGGCGATTGGGAAAAGGTAATCGCGCAAGTTGCAGCATCCTTGGCAATCTGGGTACAAGAGAATACGGCTACAGCCTCGTTATAATCTCGCCATGCGCCGCCCTGTCGAACTCCCCCATGCCTACCGCCTGCTCAACCACGGCCCGACCGTGCTGGTCACCTGCGCCCATGCCGGCCAACGTAACATCATGGCTGCCGCATGGAATATGGCGCTTGATTTCAATCCGCCAAAAATCGCCATTGTCATCGACAAAAACACCTATACACGAGAACTCATCGAAGCTTCCGGCAGTTTCGGTGTCAACATTCCATGCCGTGCTCAAAAAGATATCGTGATGCAGGTAGGTAGCTGTTCGGGACGGGATTGGTTGGCTAAGCCGGAACATGACAAATTCAATGCCTTTGGGCTACAGACATTTTTCGGAGCAGAGATCGAAGCCCCCATGTTGGAAGGCTGCGTCGGCTGGCTGGAATGCAAGGTTATCCCAGAGCCGCACAATCAATCGACCTACGACCTATTCCTCGCTGAAGTCGTCGCAGCCTGGGCGGACGACCGCGTGTTTTCCGAGGGTCGCTGGCACTTCGAAGGGCATGACGAACTGCGCACCTTGCACTATATTGCCGGTGGTATGTTTTTAACGACGGGTGAAACGCTCTCATGAATCAATCGCCGCGCCTCACGTATCTTTTCGCAAATTTGATCTTCGCCGCTTTAATTTTCAATTGCGCGTCTTCGGCAGCACTTGCCGACGAAGATGGCGGTGTCCGCATCCAGCAGCAATTTGACGCCAAGTTCAAGAACTACATGGGAAGTGGCAGCGATGCCTTACTACCGCTGCCGAAACTGGAAAAGCCCGATTGGGAAAAGCTGCGTAGCACGCATGCGATGAAGCAAATCTTCGTCGAGCGCGACGTGTTCTACAACGCCAAAACTTACACCCTGACGTTATTTCAAGCCGAGGACGGCAGCTACTATCTGGACGCCAAGGGCGGCTTCTGGGGCATGGATGAGCTGATCTACGGACCGTTCGATCAGTCGGTGCTGCAATAATAACGGTCGATCAGACAGGATCTGTGATCGCCCAAAGAGGGCTAGTCAAATTGATTAACCTTGCGGGGGACGCGCCTGGGGGCGTTTGGTGCAGTTGCGAATAAACGCGGTGCCGTAGCAATAATCCTTGGAATAGGTCGTGTTGCCCATGCAGAACTTGCTCTCGGCTTCCATGTTGGTACGCTGGTCGGGCGTGCAAACGTATTCTATCGGCGCCACGGTCCACGGCTCGATCTGGGACGAAATCGATTCGCCCACCTTGGGCTCTTCCGCAACAGCTGTGCCCCAGACCATCGCTAGCACCGCCATCAAGACCATACGTTTCATTTTTGTTCCCCCAACCTCTTTCACGCCTCCATCCTCCATCGGCCGCTTCCGTACAAAACTTTAGGCCTTATCGACTGATGACACTGCCTCGACAGACCACAATGACTTACCCGTAGTCTCTAAATAAGTCAGATACACCCGCAAATCGAACTCCAACTGGTGGTAATCCGGCTCCATATGCTGGCACAGCTGATAAAACGCCTTGTCGTGCTCACGCTCCTTGATGTGCGCCAATTCATGCACGACGATCATCCGCAAAAACTCCCCCGGCATTGTCCTGAACATCGTCGCCACGCGAATCTCGCGCTTAGTCTTGAGCTTGCTGCCCTGAACTCGGGAAACGCTGGTATGCGTACCCAAGGCGTTTCGAATGACGTGAATCTTGTTGTCGTATTCCACTTTGCTCAATTGCCCGGCGTTGCGCAGGTACTCCGCCTTGATCTCGTGCACGTAGTCGTAGAGTGCCCTGTCGGTACGGACGGTATGAGCTTGAGGGTATTTCTTAAGCAAAATATCGCCAAGGCGATCCTGGGCGATGAGTTGGTGGACTTGGTCGACCAATGAAATAGGGTAACCGGCAAGATAGTTGGGGGTAGAGACAGCTTTCATTCTAGAATTTTAACGGAATAGATGTCTTTTCAATCACATCAGATAGCATTGCGATCATGGTTTTTGGCAATACTTAAAAACCTTCGACATCGCCCTCCTCATCTCCCTTATAAGGTGCTTCCAACTTTATTTGGTAAACTGGATGTAAAAATATAGAAACAATTTCATCGAGGGAGAAATGGGTGATGGCAACCCGGCAGAACAATGCAGCACAGGAAGTTGCTCCGGTCGAGCCGCAAGGCAAGCCGCTGGACCGCTACCTGGGCAATACCGTGCGCCAGTTGCGACTGGAGCACGGGCTGACGATTGCCGAGATTTCGGAGCGTGCGGGCATCAGCCGCGGCATGTTGAGCAAGATCGAGAACGGCATCACCTCCGCCAGCCTTGAAACGCTGGAGCAACTCGCCAACGCCTTGGGCGTGACCATCTCGCGCCTGTTCCGAGGTTACGATGCGCCTCAAAGCGGCGCGCAGTTGGTAAAAAAAGGCAAAGGGCTGGAAGTCGTGCGGCGCGGCACCAAGAGCGGCCACACTTATCATTTACTGGCCTACGACCAAGGGCCGCAAAAATCCTTCGAACCCTTTTTGATCACGCTGGAAGAACCGGGCGAAGAATTTCCGGCATTCGAGCATCCGGGCACCGAGTTCCTGCACATGCTGGAAGGCGTGCTGGAATACCGAGTCGGCGATGAAACCTTCGTGATGGAGCCCGGAGACTCCCTCACCTTCCGCGGCGAAATCCCGCACAAGCCGGAGAAGATGCATCGATTGCCGATCCGTTTTCTATCCATCATTCATTACGACACACCTGCCGGGGCTGCGGAAGCAGCCGAAAGCTGATTCCGGCAAGACAACCATCGCCACTCCAACAAGCCGCTTTGTATAACGCCCTCCCTCAGCTATAATCCACGCCTTTCCGGAGAGGTGGCAGAGTGGTCGAATGCACCGGACTCGAAATCCGGCATAGCCTTATGGGTTATCGTGGGTTCAAATCCCACCCTCTCCGCCAGAAATAAATAAAGCCGTATTTTCTAGCCAAAACAATTGGTTAAGAAAATACGGCTTTTTCATTTACCCCACGCCCCAACCCCATACTTGAGCCCGTAGCTTACGAACTGCCAAATGTCAGTTCAATCAAAGTAGGTCGTATTCCACCTGACATTTCCATTTGCAATTGTGCATTGGGGAAAATTAATACTGCATCACTTGCTTGAAGCATTACGGATGGATTGGAATGTTCAATCAACTGCACTGCACCTTCAGCAAGGACGATGATGCGCTCTACCCCGCGGGTCGCTGGCAGGGACAAATCGGGCACCACATTCATTTTGCAAACCTGATCACCTCGTGTCATCACGTTTAGAACCAGGCATGCACCATCGACAGGGATGCAATGAAGGTCTTCGTTCCCGGAGAAATCAATTGCCTCTCCGAGATTGGTCAGCGTGATGTTGCGGTTAGAAAACTGGAAAAGCGCCCCTTTCCCATTCAGCAACATCAAGCGCCGGCTAACATTGTGAAACCGGGAAAACGGCCCCGTGCACTCAATTTTCGCAATGCTGACGCGCCACAAAAAATTTTCTGAATTCGCTGTTACTGGATAAACAGCAATCTCACGCGTAAGACCACCACCATTTTTCCACGGCTTCCAGCTATCTGGATGATTTCTTCGGACGATCATCAATCACCTCAATGGCACACTTAGTCTGATCAGCAATCTTAGTAATATTTAAGCGATCAACTACAACTCGCTGTCCAGCGGAAGTATCGACATCAATTCTTCCTTGACCTTACGACCGCGATCACGCGAAGGCTCGGTATCGTAGTCTTTCTGTTTACCATCCTCCCGCGTGCTCCAGACCAGCGACTCTACCTGGGTCGCAGAATCTACCTTTAATTGCACTCGATAACTGTTGGCGGGACTGCTCAATCGTTCGAACCGTTCCGCTTCTTGCCTCGCGAGTTCGGGGCTATCGATGATCAAACCGATTTCGGTATTGATGTGCATGGAGCGCTGGTCGAAATTCATCGAGCCGAGAAAAATCCGCTGCCTGTCGAAGATATATTGCTTGGCATGCAAGCCGTAGGTGCCGTAACGAATCAGGTCTTCCGATTCGCCGCTGCCCTTTGCCAAGCCGAGCGTGGCGCGTACTTCATACAGTTGGACACCCAGTTTGAGCATCGCCCTGCGGTAATGGGCGTAACCGGCATGGGCCGGCAATTGCGGCGTCGATTCCAGTGAATTGGTCAAAGCACGCACCGCTACGTGACGCATTTGCAGGTCCTGAAAAAGCTTGAGCCCCTCTTCACCCGGCACAAAAAATGGCGTCACGATCAGGACTTCGGAATTGGCCGCTGCCGCTGCCTGCGCGACGGGTTCATAAATCAATGTGCCTGCCAGCTTGTCATCCTCGACCTCACGCTTGTCTGGGCTGTCGCAAACAACTTGAGCTTGAGCCCATTTCATGGCGGCAATGCTGGGTATCGTTCGACGCTGCAACCCGGCTGCAAACGAAGTCTTGTCTTGCTCAGCTTCCTTCCGATAGCTACTCAGGCTGGTTTTCAGCACGTCGAGATTTTGTGGTGTGACTCGTGCCGGCTCAATATTTTGCGCCGGTAAGACGTGGTCGGAATTCCAGAACCAATCAAACTTCTCGGTGAGTTTTTTTACGACTGGCCCGATGCTGATCACATCGTCATCGCCGAACTGACCTTGCGGGTCGATCTGGAAATATTCGTCCCCGATATTACGCCCCCCTACCAAGGCCACAGCCGAATCCGCGACGAACAGCTTGTTATGCATTCGGTAATCAAGATAGGACTTATGCGTGCTGATTTCCATGACACGGGCTAGATTGTCGTGGCCGCGATAATGCAGTGGATTGAACACTCGCACCTGGATATTACGGTGCGCGGCCAACGTCAGGAGCTGCTCGTCGCCGTCCACGGTGGCACCGTCATCGACTAGGATCCTGATCTTGACGCCCCGTTCTGCGGCAGCAAGCAAATGGGCCGTCAACAATCGACCGCTCCGGTCTTGCCTGAAGATGTAATACTGCAAGTCGAGCGAAGCCTGGGCCTGATCGATCAACTGCAATCTCGCAGCCAAGCCGTCAAGCCCATCATTGAGGATGTAAAAGCCGGAGCGCCCTTGATGCTTGCGGGATGCATCAAGGTAAAGTCGCCCCAATCTTGTTTGCTCGGGATGTTCGAAAGCGGTGGAATAGGTTTTTGCGACGTTGGTGTTCGTGGGCAGCGCACTGCAAGCAGTTAATGCCGCAGCCAGCATTAGCGCAATAAAGTTGGTTTTTCTCATTGTTTCTACATCCGAAAAGATCAGGTGAATACTCCAGGCGACACCTTGATTTTAAGACCGGCTGAAACTGATCAGGTTCGGCTCGGTCTTACAGCGACATTATTTTTTGATGAGTTCGCGATACTGGACAAACCTCGCAGTTTTAGCAACACTCCGCCCATGATTCGAGCGCTAGCCCTTCTTTTTATCGCTGTTTTTGTTGCAAGCTGCTCCAAGCCGCCCGCTAAAACCTTGCCATCCGTCAAACAAGGTCACGAGTTAGTTGTGGTGACTTACAACAATCCGGGCACGTACTTCGTCAACGGCAACAACGAATATGCCGGGTTGGAATACGACCTGGTGAAACTGTTCGCCGAGCAGCTAGGGCCGAACGTGAAAGTGAAGTTTTTGGTGGTGGACGGAGTGGATGAAGTCATCCCGGCGCTGCTCAAGGGCAAGGCGCATTTCGCTGCAGCAGGATTGGGCGTTTCGCACACGCGGAGCCATCTGGTGCGGTTTGGCCCGGTGTATCAACACGTGCAGCCGCAGGTGGTGGTAAACCGCGAAAAAACCGAAAGTCCGAAAAAACTGAGCGATCTTGTCGGCAAGACGCTGGAAGTATCGACAGGCAGCAGCGCCGCCGAGCGGCTCTCTGAATTACTGTTGCAACTGCCTGGGCTGCATTGGGACGAAATTCGTCACGCCGGGGCGGACGAACTAATGGAAAAGGTCGCCGACGGCGAACTCGACGCCACCATTGCCAATTCGCACTTGGTGGCCATGGTGCAGAACTACTACCCAAACTTGACCGTCGGCTTCGATTTTGGCCTGCCGGAAGACCTGGCCTGGGCCTTCCCCAAGAACGGCGAGGAATGGCTCTACCAGGACGCACAAGCCTTCTTTGCAAAAATCCAGAAGGACGGCACGCTGCGTAATCTGCTGGACCGCTACTACGGTCATACCGAGCGCCTCAATGCAATGGACGTGACCAATTTCCTGGTTCGCGCCCGCACCGTCCTGCCGGATTTCCTCACCACATTCAAGCTGGCGCAGGAAATCAGCTCCCTGGATTGGCGCCTGTTAGCGGCTTTGAGCTATCAGGAATCGCATTGGGATACCTATAGCACGTCGCCCACCAATGTGCGCGGCATCATGATGCTGACGGAAGATACGGCGGACAAGATGGGCGTGAGCAACCGGCTCGACCCCAAGCAGAGCATTCCGGCCGGGGCGCGCTATTTACAGCTGATGAGGGATAACATCCCGGAGCGCATCCCCGAACCAGATCGTACCTGGTTGGCATTGGCGGCTTACAACGTGGGAATTGCACACCTGGAAGACGCCCGGGTACTGGCGCAGAAGCTCAAGCTCAACCCGGATTCATGGGCAGACGTGAAGAAAACCCTGCCGATGCTCAACAAGGCCGAGCATTACTCCAGCCTGAAATACGGATTTGCGCGCGGCGGCGCGGCAGTGATTTTTGTGGAATCGATTCGGACCTATTATCAGATCCTGGAGAAATACGAGCAGAAGCATCTGCCCGTATTCCCGCATCTCAACGCGGTATCGCCGGCTTAAGCAAAGACGCCGTTTTTCAGGCGTCGTCGCGTCCCCGCTCGTCTAGCCTTTTTTCGATATTCTCGAGCCGGGCGAGAATTTCGTGCAGCGTATCGTCGACGCTTTTTTCTTCCTTGACGATCTTGTGCTCGACTTCCGAACCAATCAAGAACACCGACAAACTGGCCGTCAGCACTGTGACCAGCACCACACCCAGCAGGATAAGGAAGCTGCCGAAGACTCGTGCCGCTGCCGTCTTGGGTACGATATCGCCGTAGCCGGTGTGCGACATGGTCACCCAAGCGTACCACATGCCGTCCCACACCGTACCGATCGAGGGATCAAGGCGCGACACGATGATTCCGGAGAGAACCACGACGATAGCCACGATGATTAGCGTCGGGCCGACCTTGGCCCCCGCCAACACCTCGCGCAACCGCCGCGACACGCGCATCAGGATGAACATCATCAAGAACAGCCGCAGGTTACGCAGCGCGCCGATCAAGGGCGTGAACTGCCATTCGATCGGTAGACCGCCCACGATGATGACGAGGTTCATCCAGTTATTCAGCAGGTAGCGCCGCTTGTTGTGCACCAGCGACGTCAGCAGTACCGTCTCGAACAGGAAAACGATCCAGATGATCCAGTCAAACACTTTGGACCAATGCGGACTGATTGAACCGGTTTCGTCCAGATACCACTGCACCGGAATCCACAACGCGACCAACAACAGCGGCCATTCCAGCCGCTGCGCCCAAATGCGCGCCTTGCCGCGCTCGCTGGGGTCAACCCCGGTAACGCCGAGCAGGCTCGTTAGATTGAGCGCCACGGTTAAGCCGCAACGATTTTTTCGAGACCGCCCATGTAGGGGCGCAGCACCGTAGGAATGGTCACGCTACCATCCGCGTTCTGGTAATTCTCCAGGATCGCCACAAGCGTACGACCCACCGCCAAGCCGGAGCCGTTGAGCGTGTGCGCCAATTCCGGTTTGCCGGCGGCATTGCGGAAGCGGGCCTGCATGCGGCGCGCCTGGAAGGCTTCGAAATTGGAGCAGGACGAGATTTCGCGGTATGTGTTCTGTGCCGGCAGCCAGACTTCAAGATCGTAAGTCTTGGCCGAGGAAAAGCCCATATCCCCCGTGCATAGTGACATCACGCGGTACGGCAGCTCCAGCTTTTGCAGGATGGCTTCGGCGTGGCTGGTCAGTTCCTCGAGCTTTGCATAGGACTGATCGGGGGGAACAATCTGCACCAGCTCCACTTTGTCGAACTGATGCTGGCGGATCATGCCGCGCGTATCGCGGCCATAGGAGCCAGCCTCGGAACGGAAGCACGGCGTATGGGCGACAAACTTCAGCGGCAGTTGCTCCAACGGCAGGATTTCGTCGCGAACGAGGTTGGTAACGGGCACTTCTGCCGTCGGAATCAGATACAGCTTGCCTTCGTCGCCGCGCGGCACATGGAACAGATCTTCCTCGAACTTGGGCAACTGGCCGGTGCCCTGCATGGAGTCGGCGTTGACCAGATAAGGGACATACAACTCGGTGTAACCGTGCTCAGCGGTATGCACATCCAGCATGAACTGGGCGAGTGCACGGTGCAGACGGGCCAGCGGGCCTTTCATGACGGTGAAACGTGCTCCGCTCAGCTTGACGCCCGCGGCGAAGTCGAGCTGCGACAAGCCCTCGCCCACATCCACGTGGTCCTTGACCTCGAAATCGAAGCTGCGCGGTGTACCGACGCGACGCAACTCGACGTTATCGGTTTCCGACGTGCCCACCGGCACAGACTCGTGCGGGACATTGGGAATGGTCAGAAGCAAGGACTGCATTTGCGACTGGATGACGGTGAGCTTTTCTTCCGCCGCCTTGAGCTCATCGCCCAACGTAGCGACCTCGGCCATAATGGGCGCAACATCTTCACCCTTGGACTTGGCAATGCCGATCTGCTTGGAAGTGGCGTTGCGCTTGGCCTGGAGGTCCTGGGTATGGGTCTGCACCGTCTTGCGTTCGGCTTCCAGCGCCTGGAACGCGACGGTATCCAGCACGAATTTGCGGGAAGCAAGGCGCGCGGCGGCACCTTCGAGATCGTTGCGAAGTAATTGAATGTCGAGCATGTTGTTCTCTTGTCCTGAAATACGCGCGGTTTGTGGCTATCCGCGCTTCTTGGCTTGTTGGTCCAGCGCCCGCAGATGCGCCAGCTTTTCCCCTATTTTACCCTCCAGCCCGCGCGGCGTGGGTTCATAAACGCGCAATGGCTGCATGTTGTCGGGAAAATACTGCTCACCGGCGGCATAGGCTTCCGGTTCGTCGTGGGCGTAACGGTATTCCTTCCCGTAACCAAGCTCTTTCATGAGCTTAGTCGGGGCGTTACGGAGGTGAATCGGCACAGGTCGAGTCTGATCCTGGCCCACTAGCGCCTTCATCTTGTTGTAGGCCATGTAGGCCGCGTTGCTCTTGGCCGCCACGGCGAGATAAAGCACGGCATTAGAAAGCGCCAGCTCGCCTTCAGGCGAGCCCAGGCGTTCGTAGATCTGGCAGGCTTCCAGTGCCATGGTTTGTGCACGCGGATCGGCTAGGCCGATATCTTCCACGGCCATGCGCACAATACGGCGACCAAGGTAGAGCGGGTCCGCCCCACCGTCCAACATGCGCAGCAGCCAATACAGCGCCGCGTCGGGGTTGGAACCACGTACCGATTTGTGCAGCGCCGAAATCTGGTCGTAGAACTCCTCCCCGCCCTTGTCGAAACGGCGCAGCTTGGAAGAGAGCGTGCTGTTGAGGAATTCGAGATCGAGCTTGGGGATACCAGCACCGAGCGCGGCATTAAACAACTGCTCTACAAAATTAAGCAGCTTGCGCGCATCGCCATCGGCGTAAGCCAGCACCTGCTCCTTCACTTCGGCATCGACGGCCAGCTCAGCAGCTTCCTGCTGCCGCGCGCGCTCGAACAATTGGCCGAGTTCGTCCTCGTTGAGCGCCTTGAGTACAAACACCTGTGCCCGGCTCAACAACGCGCTGTTGACCTCGAAGGACGGGTTTTCGGTGGTAGCGCCGATAAAAGTGAATAACCCGCTTTCCACGAACGGCAAAAAAGCGTCCTGCTGAGATTTGTTGAAACGGTGGACTTCATCTACGAACAAGATGGTGCGTCGCCCGGATTGCTGGAGGGTGTGCTGCGCCCGTTCCACCGCCTCTCGGATGTCCTTCACGCCGGAAAGCACGGCCGATAGCGGAATGAACTCCGCATCCACGGAATTCGCCATCATGCGCGCCAAGGTGGTCTTGCCTACGCCAGGCGGCCCCCACAAGATCATCGAGGGTAGCCGTCCCGACTCGAATGCCATGCGCAAGGGCTTGCCCGGCCCCAGCAAGTGTGACTGCCCCACAACTTCATCCAGCGTCTTGGGGCGCAAACGCTCGGCAAGCGGTGCGTGTGGTTCGATATTGGAAAACAGGTCTGCCATTACTCGATCAGGCTCTTGATGGTTTGTACGATCATGTTGCGTTGCGCAACGGGATCAAAATCTGCATATTTTGCCGCAAAACCGGCCGCCGCTTGCTTGAAACTTTTATCGGTCAGCATTTTCCTGACAAGCTCGGGGTAATCCGAATTTCCTTCCATATCAGTAACAATCCCCGCTCCAATCGCCATCACACGCTGCCCCATCAAATATTGCTCGAGATGCATGGGCATCAAGAGCAACGGAACGCCAGCCATCAATACATCCGAAACAAAGCCATGGCCAGCATAGTTGATGGCTAGATCGCATGTAGGCAACAAGTGATCGAGCTTAATCAACTCATCAACAATTCGGCAGTTGGGACTTTGCCATTGTGCTTGCTGTGTCGCGGATAAACCGGGGATAAAAGCAACGATTCTGCAGTCTGCAGCTTTGAGTGCTTGCATCATCGGCTCTAACGCTTTCACTTCAGGCCTCAGATAGACCAGAACGCACGGATCATCGCCGTCAGGCCAATCGACGGGCTTACCCTTGGCTTCAATCATACTGCCCACATAAAAAGCCCGCTGCATTTCGGCGATGCGGAACGCATAGTGGTCCAGTTCAGGAAATGTGCACAACAGATTGGCTGCCACGTCAAAAAGATCGGCAACCGATCTCAGCGGCGGGCGGTGATAACGATCCAGCACGATGTTGATATTGCGCGTCACCCATCGGTCAGCCTCTACAAGGCGCTCGACCGGGACCGGTACCCAGGGACGCATATTCGGAACCGGATTAACGCGCGGCGGAAGATTAAATCCACTGCCCAAGGTAATAGCGGGAAGACCTAGAATACGCGCTGCCAATAGCGCAGTAGGAGAATAGTTGGCAATTACCGCCTGGGCATTCAAAGCTTCAAACGCAGAGCACCAGCCTGTTACCAGGCCTTGCAGGCAATCAGCATCGTGATACCCGTAACGGAGCAAGATTTCAGCAAAGCTTAACGGTGGATCCGGCAGCCCACCAACTTGCAGCGTCCATACCGGGCTTTGCAATACGGGCATCGCCGGCAGGTTTAGTCCGACAATCCCGTGCAACTCGCGCACCATCAATGCAATAGGCAGATGGTGATTATCCAGTGTACGCATGACGGGAAGCATCTCACCCAGATGACCGAGAGTGCTGCCTAGTTCCCAGACACACACCACGCGCTTTTGCGCCATAAATAAGAATTTCCTTAAATTTGATCAAAAAAACATTAATTAATCAGCTCAAAAGTTTAATTAACAAATACCGCAAACATCCATTGATTATCCATTGACTTTTATAAGGAAATTACTCAGCATTACCAATAATTAACGCGTTTCCAGAACAAATAATGCCAATAATTCCGGGAATAGCGAATAAATAATCCATAAGGGAGCTAAAGGATATGTTCAGCCGACGCTTGCGTGCCCTGACCGCAGCCGGAATTCTTGGTGGCCTCGTTGCCACCTCCAGTTACGCAGATGCAGACCTCACTGCATCGCCTCGCTTCGATATTCGCGAATTTCAGGTCGAAGGCAACACCCTCCTGCCAGAATCCCAGATTCATTCCCTGGTTACGCCTTATGTCGGCGTCTCACGCGATTTCGGCGATGTTCAACGTGCCATTGCGGCATTGCAAACTGCTTATCAGCAACTGGGTTATAACTCCGTGCAAGTGCTCCTGCCCGAGCAGGAAGTCGTCGACGGTGTCGTCAAGATCAACATCCTTCAACAGCATATCGGCAATATCAATGTCGAGGGTAATCAGTTCTACGAAAGCGACAACATCCTCCAAACTGCGCCAGCATTGAAGTCTGGTGAAATCCCCAACATGAAGGTGGTACAGAAAAGCATTGCTGTCGCCAACGAAAATCCCAGCAAGCAAACCGTCGTGTTGTTCAAGAACAACCCGGACGACCCCGCCACCATCGACGCAACGCTCAAAGTGGTCGACGACAAACCCTGGAAAGGCTTTGTCACATTGGACAACAGCGGCAGCCGCGAGACTGGCCAGGGGCGGCTCGGATTCGGGTACCAAAACTACAATTTGTTCGGCCGCGATCATCGGCTCACCTTGCAGTACATCACCAACCTTCACTCCCCCGAGGAATATTTCAACCCGGAACACGAAGTCAACGTGTTCGGTGCAGCCTACACCATTCCGCTTTATGAGCTGGGCGACAGCGTGGACTTCATCGCCGGCTATTCCAACGTCAATACGGGTACGGTGGCGGGCGGTTTGATTACGGTCAGCGGCAAGGGTGTGATCCTTGGAGCGCACTACAACCACAATTTTGCCAAGCAAGGCAATTACGACCAGCGCGTGGTGGGTGGCGTGGAATATCACGCCTATCGTAGCGACATCTTCATTGGCGGTTCCGGCAGCGGCCTGACGCCCCATGTGACGGCGACGCCGTGGAGCCTGACCTATATCGGCAAATGGCAGCAGGAAGAGGAAAAATTCGCTTTCAGCGTAGGTGGCAGCTGGAACGTGTTGTCGGAAGCCGCAAGTCATGGCGACGAAGCGATTTATAAGGGCTTCCCCTACCTCGCCGAGCAGGATTTTTCCAAGTACAGCTTTAGTGTCGATGCGGTGCACGCCTTTGCCAAACATTGGCAATTGCACCTCAACCTGAGTGGCCAATTTACGGATGACCATCTCATCCCCGGCGAGCAGTTCCGCATCGGCGGCATGGATTCCGTACGCGGCTGGCACGAGAGTGTGATCTCCGGCGACAAGGGTTATCGTTGGACGGCGGAAATCATCACCCCGGATTTCGGCAACCAATTGGGAGATAAAGTAGGCTTGCGTGCGCTGGCATTCATCGACGGCGGGTATGTCGACAACAACCGCGGCATAGATGGCACCAAGGCCGTGGACGGTTCTGACAAATCCATTGCCAGCATCGGTGCCGGGTTACGCTACAGCTACAGCAAGAACATCGTCGCGCGCTTCGACTACGCTTACGTTATCGATGGCGACATCAACAAGAACAACCCTACCGGCAGTCGTGAGCGCGGCGACGCCTTCGGCCACATCGCCCTGGGCTACATCTGGTAAACCATTATCGAGCGGAGACCACCATCATGGCCTCGAATAAAGCAACTCCCACTTTCAAACGCAAGCTGCTCGCGACTGCTGTCATATCCTGCTTTGCAGTCGGCACTGTCGAGGCTAACCCCAACGGTGCAACGGTTGCCCACGGCACAGCGACCTTCAGCACATCGGGCAGCACGCTCACAGTGACCAACACGCCTAATGCCATCATCAACTGGGCCAACTTCAGTATCGATAGCGGGGAGACCGTGCGCTTCGTGCAACAGTCCTCCGCTTCCGCCGTGCTGAACCGCGTTACCGGCAGCAATCCGTCACAAATCCTGGGGGCACTGCAATCCAACGGCAAGGTATTCCTGGTCAACCCCAACGGTATCCTGTTCGGCGCTAACGCCCAAATCAACGTCAACGGTCTGGTCGCCTCATCGCTCAATATTACCGACAGCGATTTTCTCAATGGCAAGCTCAAGTTCAATGCCGACCGCGCTAATCCTGGTGCCGTGACAAATGCGGGACAAATCGCAACGCCGGCGGGCGGCTTTGTCTACCTGCTCGCGCCCAACGTCGAAAACAGCGGTGTCATTACCACACCGAGCGGTGAAGCAATCCTGGCAGCAGGCAATTCCATCGAAATCGTCGATTCGGTTGATCCCAGCCAGCGGGTCGTCGTATCGGCGACGAGCCAGGATGTCAACCTTTCGCAACTGATGACACAGAGCAACGGCAATATCTTCACCGTGCTAAATTCGGGCAAGGTGTCTGCGAATACGGCAGTGCAAGACCAGACGGGGAAGATTTATTTCAAGTCCGCGGGAAATATTTTGACTACCGCAACCTCGGTACAGGAAACAAACGGCAATCTGAATGCCGATGGCGGGCATATCCAGGCATTTGCAGACGGGGGCGGTTTTTACCAGGGAACGTTCTCGGCGGACGGTAAAAACGGAGGATTTATTGAAACTTCCGGCCATTACCTGAATGTAGAGGGTGTCAACATCTCTGCAAAAGGCTTGGATGGAAATGCCGGCACATGGCTCCTTGACCCAACGGATGTAACGATCATTCACGCGACTACTGCCAATGACACCAATTTGTATGGAGGCTTCTCAACTTTCCAGCCTCAAGCTGGCAGTTCCTCCACTGTTATTTCCGATTTCACACTTAATAACGCCATCAACGGCAACACAAATGTAACCCTGACCACGCAGCCGTTCGATAACGCAGTAGGAACCGGAAACGGAGATATTACCTTTGCAGGGGATGTCGTACTTAGCAAGAGCTCAGGCGCCACATTCGGCACCACCTTAGCCATCAGTGCCTATCGAGATATCGTTTTTGGTGGAACCGGCACCAACAGCATCGTAAATAACTCCACTAGCCAGAGCCTTCTCGTTACTCTTGAGAGTGGAACGGGTGGCAGTGGAAGCATCAGGAATATTGTAGGAAGTACCTTGACCCTCAACAGCGCTGGCGGCGGAGGCTCAATGGTCCTTCAAGTAAAGAATGGAAAAACATGGACTAATAATGGAACCACTAACCTTCTTGGTGGTTCCCAGATCCAATTGTACGATGGCACCACTCCTGGGACCTTTGTTAACAACGGCACAGTTAATATCACCAACAATACGTCTAACTGGGCGTTCAGGACTGGTGGCGGTAGCGTTCAAACAGGTGTGATCAACAATAACGGCATTCTAAACGTCACGACCGCGGGTCTGAACTCGTTCGAAGCCATTTTCAATAATGGCACATCGGGAAAGCTGAACCTCTCAGGAGGCGGCACATTGAGTTTGCAAAATGCCGGCACCATTAGAGGCACAGTCAATATCGGTAGTGGTTCAAAAGTGTGGTTGAGCCAGGACAACGGCGTCTCGCACATTTTCAACAACACCACCCTGAACGGCCCTGGCACTCTACAAGTTGACATTGGAACGACTCAGATGACCGGAACGATTACCTTGGGTAGCGTGGTAATCGATTCACGGGTTACAGTTGCCGCGCCAACGGGGGTTACCCTCAATTCATCGTCTGGTATTAATTTAACCAACTTCAACTTGAGTGCCGCATCCGGCAATGTGGCGGTGAACTCTTCTGCAGGGATTGTATTGAACAACGTGGGGATCACCGCGACGAATGGCAATGTCACGCTAGCAGGATCGACACTTTCTTTGGATGCTGCCACGATAAATTCAGCCACACAAAATTTGAGCGCAAGCTCTGGTATCTCGCTCGTCAACGACACCACACTCAACACCAGCGGCAATATGCAAATTAGTACGCCTGGTGCGCTTATGATCGATGGATCAGTTCTAACTTCCAATGGCACGCTTTCGTTCACCGGCGGCAATACGACTATCCAGAATATCAGCAGCCTCTCATCGAACACGATGTTCGGAAAAGCTAGCGGAGATATGACGTTGAATGGCAGTTCGTCGTTAACTGCACAGTCCGAAATGACGCTGACGACAACTGGACATTTATCCTTGAATAACTCCAGCTTTATCAAGGTCGTCTCCCCAAACACACTATTCTTTAATTTCCCTGCGCTATTTGCTAATGGCTGGTCGGTGGACGGCCTTGCAAACGCTTACGGTACAGCAGGAAACGGCTCTTACATTATCGTGAACAATGCAACTCCTATCCTGGGGAGCGACTTTTTCGTAACGTATGCATCATCGACACCTTCAACCATGGGCGTCATCTACAACACTCCGAGTAACGCGCTTACACCCAGCGATCCGGTTCCCACGGGCATCACGTCCGGACTCCCCACCATAGGCGATTTCTTCCCGACTGGGCCGACCAATCCGCCCGGTTTGAATCGCGACGAAACACCCCAGCAGTGCAGTTGATTGCAAGGACAAGTTCATGTTGAAAACACTACGCCTGCTCGCAGTTCTGTTCACCGCCTGGCTTTCTCTGGAAGCCTACGGCGCGGCCGCCATCGTGACCAATCTTAGTGGCACCTTGTACGTGCAAAAACCGGACGGAACGACGAAGATTTTGTCGCAGAAGTCGGAAGTAGACGTGGGTGATGTGCTCTCCACAGAGAAGGATAGCTATGCTCGCATCAAATTCACCGACGGTGGAGAAGTGATCATCAGCCCGAAATCGCGCCTTAAGGTAGACGATTACCGTTTCGAGGAAAATTCGCCAGACAAGGACAATTTCGTATTCAGCCTCATCAAGGGCGGCTTACGGACGATTACAGGCCTAGTAGGCAAGCGCGGCAACCGCGATGCCTACCGATTGAATACGCCAGTCGCGACCATCGGTATCCGAGGCACGCACTTCCGCCTGCTGATGTGCCAGAACGATTGTGAGAAGTTGATCAACGGGCTGCATATCAACGTCATCAGCGGCACTATCAATGCCCGCAACCAGGGAGGCGACAAGGACTTCACTTCCGGCCAGTATGGGTATGTGAAGGACGAAAACACCGCGCCGGAACTGGTTCCTGATGATCCTGGCTTCCCGCCTTTCGAAAGCACATTTGACGGCATAGGCGGCGAGAGTGGGGAGGACACCAGCGGACCTGGCTGCTATGTGAAATAACAGTCGAGGCGTTCTAGCGTTTGCAGAAAAATACGGCCCGAGTTTCCCCGGGCCGTTCTATTTATAGCGCTTCAAGCGCAGCTTTTAGTTCGAGCATCACAGCCTCCCAATCCCCTATCGCGGGCTGACGGAACAAGCGTGCATTGGGATACCAAGGACTGTCACTTCGATCCAGCATCCACCGATAGTCTGGCATATAGGGCAACAGTAGCCACAGAGGCTTGCCCATTGCGCCGGCGAGATGGGCTACTGAAGTATCCACGGAGATGATGATATCCATGGCGTCGACCAAGGCGGCCGTATCGGAAAAATCGTGGATGTCATCTGCATGAATACGAATTTGCGTACGCTGCTGAAGAGTCTCTAGGTCTTCTTCCCGAATATCTTTTTGCAAACAGTGAAATTCAAACGGGAAATCTAGCACGGATGCCAACTGGGAAAAGCGGAGACTACGGTTCCGGTCGTTCTTGTGCGTGGTGTTACCAGACCAGACAAGGCCGATGCGCAGAAGACAGCGCTGGCCGAGACGGGCTTGCCATTCTGCTGTTTTGATTGAGTCGCTAAAGAGATACGGGATATTGGCGGGAATCGTATCTAGTGTGGTCTTGAACGCAAGCGGAAGGCTCATTACCGGGCAAAGCGCATCATAGTGTGGCAACGCTTCGCCTGAGGCGACAATCTTGAAAGTACTCGGGAGCGTAGCCAGTACCGACACCAATGCCGCCGGGGCTTCGAGGATCACCTGAGCACCTAGCGCCTCCACCTGGGGCACATAGCGACAAAATTGTATGTAGTCGCCCAACCCCTGCTCTGGGTATATCAACAATGTTTTTCCCGCAATTGAAGTCTGTCCCAGCCATGGCAAACCGCGAAACTTCCCGGATGCTTTCGCTTCATTGCGCAGCCAACGCCACTCGAACAAACTCCAACCCAACTCATACTGGCCCACTAGAATCAGCAACAAGGCCTTGTTCCAGTAAGCTTCGGCATATTCGGGATTTAACTGGATGGATTGCTGATATGCCGCCCATGCCTCTTCCAGTCTGTTAAGTTCCTGCAAGGCGATACCCCGATTGCTATGCGCTTCCGCATAAGCAGGGTAAAGCGCCAACGCCTGATCATAACTGGCAACGGCTTCCTCGAATCGATTAAGCGATTTCAACACGACACCGCGATTATTCAAGGCTTCCAGATAATCCGGTTGAATCGCGATGGCGCGGTCGTAGTCCTGCAACGCCTCTTCGAAGCGCATGAGAGTTTTCAGTGCAACGCCGCGATTGTTATAGGCCTCTGCAAAATTTGGGGAGTACGTCAGTGCCTGGGTGTAGCAAGCGACGGCTTCGGGTAAACATCCCTTCTTATGCAGCGCCAAACCTTGTTGGGTAAGAGCTTCCGCAATATCGGCCTGTACTAACGTAGCACGTGTAGAAATGATGGGAGTCGCCTCCAGACTAAGAGGCGATTTGTAATCATTGTTATTCTTCATTGTTCTGCCCTTACCGGGATTACCGCCAGTTCGTGACATACATCAAGACTGCTGCCAAGCTTTGAGATGCGTCGAGAGCAACTCAATACTATCGTCAAAACAAAAACGGCCTAGGTCGTAACCTAGGCCGTTGAATTCTGGTGGGGCATGTAGGGGTCGAACCTACGACAAACGGATTAAGAGTCCGCTGCTCTACCAACTGAGCTAATGCCCCCTCGAGAGACCGCAATTATCCAGATGAGCTTATTACCTGTCAACACCTTTTTTGCGGAAAACCGCTCTGCAAGCCAATAGCAGGGCCAAAACCATTGCGTAGACAATGGGTTGAGTCAAATCCTTTTTGACCAGCCACCAGTAGTGCGTCACCCCTAAAATGGCAATGGGGTAAACCAGGCGATGCAGTTTCTGCCAATTGCCCCCCAGGCGGCGCATCATGGCGTTGTTCGAGGTGGCGGCCAATGGAATCAAACAGAGAAAAGCGGCAAAGCCGACCAGCACGTAACGATGTTTGGCGACGTCCTTGGTGATCGACGCCCAATCGAACCATTGGTCGAGCCAAACGTACGACAAGAAATGCAGCACTGCATAGAAAAAAGCATAGAGCCCTAGCAGTCGACGCAACGCGACCAGCCAGTTCAGGCCTGTGATCTTGCGCAAAGGCGTGATCGCCAAGGTGATCATCAGGAATGTCAGTGCCCAGGTTCCGTTGGAATGGATAACGAACTCAACAGGATTAGCTCCCAGGTTGTCCATAAAACCTAGCACCACCAAACGCACCAGCGGCAACAGCGCCAGGAGAAATACCGTTGCCTTGATACGCTTGATCTGCTGCGCGGATACCTTGACCCATATCCCTGGCTTCGGCTTCGACTCTGCCTTACGCCCCTCACCTCGACCTAATGCAGCGGATTGTCCCATCAGAAATATTTCCTCAAATCCATGCCCGTATAGAGCTGCCCGACCTGATCGCCGTAGCCGTTGAACATTAATGTCTTGCGGCGACGATTGAACAAGCCGCCCTCCCCGATCCTGCGTTCGGTCGCTTGGCTCCAACGCGGGTGATCGACTTCCGGGTTCACGTTCGAATAAAAACCATATTCATGTGCATTAGCTCGCATCCAGCTGCTCACTGGCATTTTTTCAGTGAAACGGATGGTCAAGATGGACTTGATTCCTTTAAAGCCATATTTCCAAGGCACGACAAGGCGAAGTGGCGCACCGTTCTGGTCCAGCAAGGCCTCGCCGTATAGGCCGACGGCAAGCAGCGACAGAGGATGTCGCGCCTCATCCAGCCGTAATCCTTCGGTATACGGCCAATCCAATACCGGCACACGTACCCCGGGCATCTGGTCTGGATCCGCCAGCGACACGAACTCAACGTATTTGGCATTACCCGTAGGTTCTGCCCAGTCGATCAGCTTGGCAAGCGGGATACCGACCCATGGAATGACCATGGACCACCCTTCCACACACCGCATACGATAAATACGCTCCTCCATCGGAGATAACTTGAGCAAATCTTCGAGGCCGATTTTCTTGGGCCGCTTCACCTCCCCTTCGATACTTACCGTCCAAGGCTGCTTGTGCAATGTTCCCGCATTGCTGGAAGGATCGCTTTTTCCTGTGCCGAACTCATAAAAATTGTTATAAGTCGTCACGTCCTCATAAGGCGTGAGTTTTTCATCGACGCGATAAGCGCTTTTGACGATCGGCGTGAGTTTGCGACGTGTCTGCGCTTGCACGACGGCAGCCTCAGCAGGATGAATCAACCCGCTAGTCAGGCCTGCGGCAGCTGCTAAGCCAAGTCCTGCCGTCTGAAGAAAACGGCGGCGCTCGGCATAGATTTCCTTTGGCGTAATTTCCGAAGGGGTAATATCGGCGGAACGACGAATAATCATGATAGTCTCCTGGTATTTCCTATTGCTTTTGTCGGTTTACTAAGCAGAAAATTACACTGGATTCCAAAATAATTTTGCAGGACGGAGATGCCCATGCGCCCGCACAAAGAAATCGTCCGGCAGTTTTACGAAGCCATTTGGAATAACGACGACAAAACCATCATTCCAGAGTTGCTCTGCGAAGATTTCTCCTTCCGGGGCTCCCTGGGGAAAATGCAGTACGGCCATGCCGACTTCGCCACTTATCTCAACCTCGTGCGCGAATCCATCCAGAACTATCGCTGCGATATCGTCGAAATGATTCAAGAAGACGACAAAACCTTCGCCCGCATTCATTACTCTGGCATCCATTACGGGGATTTTCTAGGCTACGCCCCAACTCACGCCAAGCTCGAGTGGAACGGTGCCGCCGTGTTTACCTTTCGCGACGGCAAAATCGCCGAC
Organism: Novimethylophilus kurashikiensis; assembly: GCF_003112435.1. GTDB lineage: Bacteria > Pseudomonadota > Gammaproteobacteria > Burkholderiales > Methylophilaceae > Novimethylophilus > Novimethylophilus kurashikiensis. Next base: position 31,793 of record NZ_BDOQ01000002.1, on the reverse strand, counting down.
CTTTGGGTACTATGGGACATCCAGGGCCTGCAGAAGCAGCTCGCACAACTGATCCAGGAATAAAAAAGCCGGCTTACACGCCGGCTTTTTTATTAATTTAGTAGTGTCGCGGATTGGGCTTCTTGAAGCCTTTTACTCGCGGCGTACCTTCTTTTGCACGATCACGGTGTTTACCTCCGCCTGATGGCGTCGTGGTCGTCGGCTGCCAAGCCGGCACAAGATGCTTTTTACCATTGCCAATGAGATCGGCACGTCCCATCTCCTTCAATGCCTCCCGCAGCATCGGCCAGTTAGCCGGATCGTGATAGCGCAGGAAAGCCTTGTGCAAGCGCCGCTTGCCGCCTGCCTTGGGCACGGCCACATCTTCGCTCGACTTGGTCACCTTGCGGAGAGGATTCTTGCCGGAGTGGTACATGGCTGTCGCCATTGCCATGGGCGTAGGGGTAAAGGTCTGCACTTGATCCAAGCGGAAATTGTTCTGCTTGAGCCAGATGGCCAGATTCATCATGTCTTCATCCGTCGTACCCGGATGCGAAGCGATGAAGTACGGGATCAGGTATTGCTCCTTGCCCGCTTCCTTGCTGAAACGCTCGAACATCTCCTTGAACGCCTGATATGCCCCCATGCCCGGCTTCATCATTTTCGACAGAACATTCTCTTCCGAATGCTCCGGCGCAATCTTGAGATAGCCGCCCACATGGTGCTGCACCAGTTCCTTGACGTATTCCGGCGATTTCACCGCAAGATCGTAGCGCAGGCCGGAACCAATGAGGATTTTCTTCACTCCGGGAATCGCCCGCGCCTTGCGGTACAGCTGGACCAGAGCCGAGTGATCGGTATTGAGGTTGTCGCAAATATCCGGATAGACGCAGGAGAGCTTGCGGCAACTCTTCTCGATATCCTTGCTCTTGCAGGCCAATCGATACATGTTGGCCGTAGGACCACCCAGGTCGGAAATCATGCCGGTAAAACCTTCTACCTTGTCGCGGATTTCCTCGATCTCGTGAAGGATGGATTCTTCCGAACGGCTTTGGATAATGCGGCCTTCGTGCTCGGTAATCGAGCAGAACGTACAGCCGCCAAAGCAACCGCGCATGATGTTGACCGAAAAACGAATCATCTCCCAGGCCGGAATCTTGGCGCCTTTGTAGGCCGGATGAGGCGCACGGGCGTAGGTCAGGCCGTAGACGTGATCCATTTCCTTGGTGGTGAGCGGAATTGGCGGCGGATTAAGCCACACTTCACGGTCCCCGTGGCGCTGCACCAAGGCGCGGGCATTGCCCGGGTTGGATTCCAGATGCAGTACGCGCGAAGCATGGGCATACATCACCGGGTTGGCCGAGACCTGCTCGTAATCCGGCAAACGTACCACTTGGCGCTCGCGAGGCACCTTGGCCGGGCGATGAATCACGATAGGCTGACTTGCAGGCTGGTCGGCGACACCGTCCGAGGCGCAGGCAGCACCTTCCGCCATCACCATGGCGTACGGATCAGGATGCGGATCGACGCGCCCCGGACGATCCATCATCGCCGAATCGACTTCCAGCCAATCCTCAGGGATGGATTTGCGCAGGAACGCCGTGCCGCGCAAATCGGTGATATCACGAATATTCTCGCCCTTGGCGATACGATGCGTGAGATCGACCAAGGCCCGCTCGGCGTTGCCGTAGATCAGCAAATCGGCCTTGGAATCCACCAGGATGGAACGGCGAACTTTATCCGACCAGTAGTCGTAATGAGCAATACGGCGTAGGCTGGCTTCAATGCTACCGATCACCACCGGCACATCCGAATACGCCTCGCGGCAACGCTGCGAATAAACGAGAACAGCACGATCCGGCCGCTTGCCGGCTTCGGCATTGGGCGTATACGCATCGTCCGAGCGGATTTTACGATCGGCCGTGTAGCGGTTGACCATGGAATCCATGTTGCCCGCGGTCACACCGAAATACAGGTTGGGCTTGCCCAATACCTTGAACGGATCAGCCGATTGCCAATCCGGTTGAGCAATAATACCGACGCGGAAGCCCTGTGCTTCCAACAACCGACCAACCAGTGCCATGCCGAAGCTGGGATGATCGATATAAGCGTCGCCGGTAACCAGAATAACGTCGCACGAATCCCAACCCAGCGCGTCCATCTCGACGCGACTCATGGGGAGGAAAGGGGCGGTTCCGAAGCGTTTTGCCCAGTACGGGCGGTACGAAGTAATAGAGAGGGGCTCTTGCATGGCGCGCATTGTACTCTTGTACCGAATCAATTACATCAATAAAAACAAACCCATAAAGCATTTGGGCGGAGTATTCGAGATTGATGAATCACGATCAATACGAGACCTACCTAATCCGCATGGCATTCTTTGCCTTTTATCTAGACGTTAACGAAGCAAATCCCTAGACTATGTACACATAGCCCTACAACTAAATTCCAAGACTACCGGCTTGAAATTCCTATCCACATTACAGCGATTCCTGATCCCGATCGTGATCCTGGTCATCTTCGGGCCGCTGTTCATGGCGCAGCGCGAGTTCTCGCAAGAAATGCGCAACGTCGACCTCTTTGCCCAAGGCCGGGCGGAGTCCCTGAAGCGCCTTCTGACCGTCAGCGAACACCTGATGATGGACCAAGTACAAGCGTCCATGCGTTTACTCAAGGAAGTCGGGATCGATCAGCAAGGCGCACCGCGCATCAATGGCGAAGCCGTCGTTCTTGGACGCAAGGTACCTGCCCTGTATCTCGGTAACCAGCCGCAAACCATCAATTTTGCTGTCGTCGATCACGTCACCGCCATCATGGGCGGCACCGCCACGCTATTCGTCAAGACGGGGGAAGACTTCGTCCGCGTGGCTACCAACGTCAGGCAAAACGGTGAAACGCAGCGTGCTGTCGGCACTATGCTCGACCCGCAAGGCAAGGCCATCCAGGCCATCCGCAACGGCGCGCCTTTCTACGGCGTCGTCGATATCCTGGGTACACCGTACATCACCGGCTACGAACCCATGTTCGATGCCAACCACCAGGTCATCGGTATCTGGTATGTGGGTTTCAAAGTCGATATCCAGGCCTTGCGCGAGGCCGTCGAGAGCACCAAGCTACTGCAATCAGGGTTCGCCGCCGTGCTGGATGCCAACAGGCATATCCGGTTCCTATCCAAACACGTATTGGAAAAAACCGCGGAACAGATCATCAAGCAACAAGACCCGGACTGGACGCTGACACGACAGCAAATCCCGGAATGGGGATTCGAAGTCGTGGTGGCCTACCCCACCAGCGAAGCGCATAACGTCAGCCTGACGCGCTCATCCAACATATTGCTTATTTTCCTCGCCCTGGGGCTTGTGCTCATCGCGCTGGTGATTTTCCTGATGCGACGTTTTGTGCTGCGACCATTGGGTGGCGACCCCGTGGTCGCGACCGAACTGGTGCGCAACATTTCTGCAGGTAACCTGGCCGAAGACGGCATCGAGGCGGATGAAGGCACCTTGATGGCCAACATGCTCAAGATGCGGCAAAACCTGCGCTCCATGGTCGAAACGCTGCACCAGAATGCCGAACGCCTCAGCCTTTCCGCGAGTGTGTTCGAACATGCTCACGACGCCATTTTCATCGCGGACCCGCACGCCCGCGTCATCGAAGTCAATCCGTCATTTATCAAGATCACCGGCTATGCACGGGAAGAAGCCTCGGGGCAAGACGTACAAGCCTTGCTGGCACCCGAACATGATGCTGAAAGCTTCAGCGAAGTATGGCAAGCAGTCGAAGACAAAGGCATGTGGCGCGGCGAAACCTGGCTTTCGGGCAAGCACGGCACAGTGTTTGCGGCCTGGCTCGACATCTTTGCCGTGCGCGACGAACGCGGCGTGGTGCGTCGCTACGTCGGCGTGTTCTCCGACATCACACCGCTCATGGAACAGCAGCAAAAGCTGGAGCGCATGGCTTACCACGATGCCCTCACCCAGCTACCCAACCGCGCCCTGTTCTCCGACCGCCTGCAACAAGCACTGGCCCATATCGACCGTAACGGCGGCCTGCTGGCCGTCAGTTATTTCGACCTCGACGGATTCAAGCCCATCAACGATACCCTGGGGCACGAAGCCGGGGATCAGCTATTGATCCAGCTTGCCCAGCGCCTGCGTACCAGTTTGCGCGCCGGGGATACCGTAGCGAGACTAGGAGGAGACGAATTCGCCCTGCTGCTGTGTGGCCTGCAATCACGAGAAGAAGCCGGGCAAACGCTTGAACGCCTACTCGCCATCATTTCGGCGCCTTATCAGATCCAGGAGGTGACGGTGTATGTCTCCGCTAGTGCCGGGATCACGCTTTCGCCGCCGGACGATGCTAATCCCGATATCCTGCTGCGTCATGCCGACCAGGCCATGTACACCGCCAAGCTCAGCGGAAAAAATCGCTACCACGTGTTCGACCCCGAGCACGACCGCCAGGCCCGCGCCCAGCATGAAGCCCTGGCCGCCATCAAATATGCGCTCGATCAGGGGCAGTTCAGGCTGTACTACCAGCCCAAGGTCAACATGCGTTCAGGCAAGGTCATCGGCTCGGAAGCCTTGATCCGCTGGCTGCACCCCGAAGACGGCCTGCGGCCGCCGGCGGAATTCCTGCCGTACGTCGAGGATACCGACCTCTCCATCGAACTCGGCGAATGGGTTATCCACGAAGCACTTAAACAGCTCGCACGTTGGCAAGAAGAAGGCTTGGGCATCCAGGTCAGTGTCAACATTACCGCGCACCATCTGATGCAGCCCGATTTCGCCCAGCGCCTCAAGGAACTGCTAGATGAGTTTCCGCAAGTCCCGCCGCGTTTGCTGGAGCTGGAAATTACCGAATCTGCGGCGCTCGAAGATATCGGTGTCATTAGCGACCTGATCGACCACTGCCACACGCTTGGCGTGACTTTCGCCCTCGACGACTTCGGCGCGGGCTATTCCTCGCTCACTTATTTGCGCCGCTTGCCGGTGGACATCCTTAAGATCGACCAATCCTTCGTCCGCGACATGCTGCTCGACCCCAACGACATGGCCATCGTGGCCGGCGTCATCAGCCTCAGTCTGGAATTCGGCCGACGCGTCATTGCCGAAGGCGTGGAGACAGCCGAGCACGGCATGAAGCTCTTGGCAATGAACTGCGAACTGGCACAAGGCTACGGTATTGCGCGCCCTATGCCGGCAGAAGCCTTCCTCCCCTGGGTGAAAACTTTCAATCCGGATGCGCGTTGGGCGGAAGCCTATACCGACATGTTGATTCCCCGCTAAGTCCGTACTATGCTGGATTTGTGAGCCAATCCTTACCCCCGATTCACCTTTCGATCGAAGGCATGCGTTGCGCCGGTTGCGTCGGCGCGGTAGAAACCGCGTTGCGGGCCTTGCCCGGCGTACAGCAAGCCGATGTCAATTTCGCCGATCGCACCGCTACAGTTAGGGGCGAAGTTTCCCAAGGCGCTCTCATAGAAGCGGTCGTCAAAGCAGGTTACCAAGCACGCCAGGTCGAGGAAGAAACCGACAACGGCGAGCAACAGGCGGCCGAACAAGCGCATTACCGCAAGTTGCTGCATCAATCCTGGTTTGCACTCGCCGTGGCCGTACCCGCTCTCCTCTTCGGTTTTCCCGCAATGCTGGGCGGTGCCATACCGCATACGCTCATGCGTTGGGGTTCCCCCGTCCTAGCGGTGCTGACCCTATGTGTCATGCTGTATTCCGGGCCCCAGTTCTTCAAGGGTGCATGGAAATCGCTGCGCAATCACAACGCCACCATGGATACCCTGATTTCCGTCGGCCTGGGCGCAGCCTGGGGCTACTCGGTCACCGTCACGCTCGCGCCGCAATGGTTTCCAGCCGGTACAGCCGAGCCTTTTTGGGACGTCATCGCGGTGGTTACCGGATTAGTCGTGCTCGGGCAAGCGCTTGAAATGCGTGCCCGCGGCCGCACTTCAGAGGCCGTTAAACGCCTCATCGGGCTCAAACCAAAAACCGCCCGCGTTGTCCGCAACGGCCAGGAGATCGATGTGCCGCTCGCCGAAGTGCATGTAGGCGAAATTCTACGAGTCCGTCCCGGCGAGAAAATCCCCGTGGACGGCGTGTTGACCGAAGGCCATTCCAGTGTGGACGAATCCATGCTGACGGGCGAACCCATGCCGCTAGAAAAATCAGCAGGTAACGAAGTAGCAGGCGGTACGCTTAACAAATCCGGCAGTTTTTTGTTCCGCGCTACCCGCGTAGGCAAAGACACCGCGCTCTCCCGCATCGTCGAGATGGTGAAGCAGGCCCAAGGTGCGAAACCAGCCATCGGACGGCTGGCAGACGTTATCGCAGCGTATTTCGTGCCTGCCGTGCTCATCATCGCAGTCGTCACCTTTGTCGTATGGTTCGACTTCGGCCCGGAGCCGCATCTCAACTACGCCATGGTCGCCGCAGTCACCGTACTGGTGATTGCCTGCCCGTGCGCATTGGGACTCGCCACACCGATGTCGGTGATGGTGGGGGTAGGCAAGGCGGCCGAGCACGGCATCCTGATCCGCAACGGCGACGCACTGCAACAAGCGGGACGGCTGACCACCATAGTGCTCGATAAAACCGGCACCGTCACTCAGGGCAAACCTGCGGTCACGGCCATTGTTCCTGTGCCGGGCATGGCTGCGGGGACGGTGTTGCAATGGGCGGCAAGCCTCGAAGCAGGATCGGAGCACCCGTTGGCTGAAGCCATCGTGGCGAAGGCCAGGGAAAGCGGTTTGTCATGGCCTGCGGCCACGCAATTCCAAGCCGTTGCTGGGCATGGCGTGCATGGGCAAGTCGAGGGCGCGCATGTGCGGCTAGGCAATTCGAAATTCATGGAAGACCACGGCATCGACTGTAAGCCCTTGCGGAGCGAAGCGGAACGCCAGGCGGCAGGCGCGGCGACACCGATGTACTTGGCTGCAAACGGCAAACTGGCAGGTATTATCGCCGTGGCCGATCCGGTCAAGGCGGATTCTCAGCAGGCCATCGAACGCCTGCGCCAACTCGGTATCCGCGTCGTCATGCTCACCGGCGATAACGCTGCCACGGCGCATGCGGTTGCTGCAAAAGTCGGCATTAGCGAGGTCATGGCAGAAGTATTGCCTCAGGACAAGGACAAGCAAGTGGCAGAACTGATGCGTCACGGCGAAATCGTCGGCATGGTAGGCGACGGCATCAACGATGCCCCCGCTCTGGCCCGCGCCGATGTCGGCTTTGCCATCGGCACCGGCACCGATGTTGCCATCGAATCGGCTGACATTACCTTGATGTCCGGCTCGCTTAACGGTGTGGCCAATGCTATTGCCATTTCGCGTGCCACTGTGCGCAATATCAAACAGAACCTGTTCGGCGCCTTTATCTACAATTCCCTGGGTATCCCTGTCGCAGCGGGCGTGCTCTACCCCGTGTTCGGCCTGCTGCTCAACCCGATGATTGCGGGCGCAGCAATGGCCATGTCGTCGGTCACGGTGGTAAGCAACGCTGGGCGTTTGAGGTGGTTCAAACCATGAGCGCGTTGATTGTCACCCTCGCAGGCATTGCCGTTATCGGTCTCGTCGTTTGGTGGTTCTGGCTATCCAAGCCTCGCGCGACACGCGTCGTCAGCCAGGACGCCATCGAAATCCGGGTGAAAGACGGCACGTACCAACCGGCAGCCATCGAAGTCGCAGCCGGCCAGGCATTGAATTTGAAATTCGTACGTGAAGACGCTACGCCATGCGCGGAAAAGGTCGTGTTCGACGACCTCGGCATAACGGCGGATTTACCATTGAACCAGGCAAAAACCGTGGCAATTCCGGGACTGACGCCTGGCGAACACGAATTCACCTGCCAGATGGGCATGTATCGGGGGAGATTGATCGCCAGGCCTTGAGAGGGAATCGGCATGATGGAAAAACCAGGCTTTGTTCGAGATCCGGTATGCGGCATGCAGGTCGATCCGCATCAGTATGCAATTCAATACCTGGAAATTCCATATGCGTTTTGTTCGCGGCAGTGCCTGGAACGATTCAGAGACCATCCGCACCTCTACATAGGACAACCCGGCATCAAGGCGCCGCGGCAGGAAGGGCGTGAAGTCCTGAAGAAACGCAGCCTGCGGCTGGCCACCCCTTTGACAGGACAACAGGCGGTTGCCCTGGCCGAGGCATTGACCACCCTGCCCGGCATCCGGCGTGTAGAAGTCGAGGGCGAACGGCTTTATTTGATCTACGACTTGTTGCAAAGCACCGCGGAGCAAATCGAGGAAAAACTGGCCGAGGTCGGCGTCGGCCTTGGTGACGGCTGGGCGGATCGCCTCCGCCTGGCGTTTGTACATTATGAAGAAGAGCTGGAAGCAAGCGGCCTGGAAGTGAATGACAGGTTATAAACGAGGAAGGATGTCGTAGTGTTCAGGAATTACATTCCATGGCTGGAGCCGGAATCGTCGTTTCCACCGCTGGAAAACGCGATGCTCGAACCGAACGGGTTATTAGCGGCGGGCGGCGATCTCTCGCCGCAACGCTTGCTCGAAGCCTACCGCCGCGGCATTTTCCCCTGGTACAGCCGCGGCCAGCCCATCCTGTGGTGGAGCCCAGACCCGCGTATGGTGGTGTTCCCGGAAGAACTCAAGGTTTCCAAATCACTCGCCAAGCGCTTGAAAAAAGGCGATTTCGAAGTACGCACCGATTCGGCCTTCAGGGAGGTGATGTTGGCCTGCGGCAGTGCCCCGCGCGACGGTCAGCACGGAACCTGGATCGTACCCGAGATTGTCGAAGCCTATTGCAAGCTGCACGAACTGGGCTATGCCCATTCGGTCGAAACCTGGATGGACGGCGAACTGGTCGGCGGCCTATACGGCGTTGCCGTGGGCAAGATGTTCTACGGTGAATCGATGTTCCATAAGGCCACGGATGCATCCAAGATCGCCTTTGTGCACTTGGTGCGGTGGCTGCACAAACAGGATTTCGGCATGATCGATTGCCAGATGCATACGCCGCACCTGGAAAGCCTGGGTGGCCGGGAGATTCCCCGGCACGAGTTCGAGGAGATTCTGCGGCGGCTGATCAACTACCCGCATTCGACCCGAAAATGGAAGCTTCATGACGCTGCTCAATGACTTGCCGTTCGCACGGCTCAAGTTCTACGTCACCACGCAATATCCTTGCGGCTACTTGCCAGACCAGCAGGCCCGCTCGCTCGTCGCTGCCCCGGCGCAACTCATCGACACCGCGACCTACGGCGAACTGGTCAAGCAAGGCTTTCGCCGCAGCGGCCTTTACACCTACCGCCCCCACTGCGAAAACTGCCAATCGTGCGTACCGGTCCGCCTGCGGGTGAATGACTTCCACCCCACCCGCAGCCAGCGCCGAGCCTGGAAGCACCATGAAAACCTGATTGCCCTGATGCGTCCGCTGGAATTCAGCGAAGAACACTTCGAGCTTTATTCCGCTTATCAGAAAACCCGCCACGCCGGCGGTGGCATGGACACCGACAATGCCGAGCAATACCGCAGTTTCCTCATGCAAAGCGGCATCGATTCCGCCATGATCGAATTCCGTGAAAACGGCGTGTTGCGCATGGTCAGCATCGTCGACCGCCTCCCCGATGGGCTTTCCGCCGTCTATGCCTTCTACGACAGCAGCATCCCCGGTGCCAGCTACGGCACCTACAACGTCCTCTGGCTCACCCAATGGTGCCGCCAGCAAAATCGCCCTTACCTCTACCTCGGCTACTGGATCGAACAATCCCGCAAAATGTCCTATAAAATCGAGTTTCAGCCGCTGGAGAAACTGGTGGGGATGCATTGGCGGGAGCTGCCGAGAACACCTTAGATCAGGCTTAACCATCTTCGCAGCACAGTTCTCTTAATATCGTGAATTAGCGCCACATCTCTTGGTCTGCCTAATCACAATCTCTGAATTGCCCCAGATCCACAACGCAGTGACGCCCCACCCCTTCCTCCGTTAAAATCACGCCTGCTTGTTTCCCCTGACGCCTCATGCTTTCCAAACTTAACGATCCCCAACGCGAAGCCGCGAAGTACATCGACGGCCCATTACTCGTCCTGGCTGGTGCCGGCAGCGGCAAGACGCGGGTGATTACGCACAAGATCGTGCACCTGATCGACAAGTGCGGCTATGCGCCCAAGAACATCGCGGCGATTACCTTCACCAACAAGGCGGCGCGGGAGATGCAGGAGCGGGTTGGGCATTTGCTCGAGGGTAAGCCTTCCAAGGGGCTCACGGTCACCACCTTCCACTCGCTGGGTTTGCAGATGCTGCGGACCGAGGCGAAGCTGCTGGGCTACAAACCGCAGTTTTCCATTCTCGATTCTTCCGACAGCATGAAAACGTTGTCGGACATTCTCGCCACCACCGATAAACAACTGCTGCGCCGCACGCAATGGAAGATTTCGCAGTGGAAAAACGCCTTCGTTACGCCCGATACGGCAGCAGTCACGGCGGAGGACGAGCTGGAGGTGGCTTCCGCCAAGATTTACCAGCTTTACCAGCAGACGCTGAAAGCTTATCAGGCGGTAGATTTCGACGATCTCATCCGCCTGCCGGTGGAGCTGTTCGAGCAGTACCCGGAGGCGCTGGAGCGCTGGCAGCGCAAGCTAAAGTACCTGCTCATCGACGAATACCAGGATACCAATGCCTGCCAGTATCGCCTGGTGAAGATGCTGACCGGCATCGAGGGCCGATTCACCGCGGTGGGCGACGATGATCAAGCCATCTATGCCTGGCGCGGGGCAGATGTAGAAAATCTACGCCAACTGACGCAGGATTTTCCGCGTCTCAAGGTGATCAAGCTGGAGCAGAATTACCGCTCCACGGTGCGCATCCTGCGTGCCGCCAACAGCGTCATTGCCAACAACCCCAAGCTGTTCGAGAAGAAACTCTGGAGCGACCTGGGCGTAGGCGATCCCATCCAGATTGTCCCTGCCAAGGACGAGGAGCACGAAGCCGAACTAGTGACCATGAAGCTGCTTGCGCACAAGTTCGAGCATCGCACGCGGTTTGCCGATTACGCCATTTTGTATCGCGGCAACCACCAATCGCGCGTCATCGAGCAGCAGCTGCGCAACCAGAAGATTCCCTACACCGTCAGCGGCGGTACTTCCTTCTTCGACCGCGCGGAGATCAAAGACGTCATCGCCTACCTGCGCCTCATCGCCAACGAGGACGACGATCCTGCATTCATCCGCGCCGCCACTACGCCCAAGCGAGGCATCGGCAACACCACGCTGGAGCGCCTGGGCGAATTTGCCGCCAAGGACCATATTTCCTTGTTCGCCGCGGTATTCGAGCCGGAATTCCAGCACGCCGTGGGCGCTAAGCAGCTGGAAGATTTACTCACCTTCTGCAAGTTTATCCAGCGTATGCAACAGCGCGCCGTGAAAGACCCGGCCGGCCAGGTGTTGACCGATTTGCTTGGCGCCATCGGCTACGAAGCCTTCCTCTACGATAGCGAGGAGCCGCGCGCAGCCGAAACCAAGTGGAAGAACGTGCTGGATTTCACCGGGTGGCTGGCGAAAAAAGGCGAGGAAGACGAGAAGGACCTGCTCCAGCTCACGCAAACCGTGGCGCTCATGAGCATGCTGGAAGGCCGCGAAGAAGCCGAGCCCGACGCCGTCAAGCTCTCTACCCTGCACGCCTCCAAGGGGCTGGAATACGGCCACGTATTCCTCATCGGCGTGGAAGAAGGTGTGCTGCCTCACCGCGAATCCATGGACGAACAGAAGGTGGAGGAAGAACGCCGCCTGATGTACGTCGGCATCACCCGCGCCCAGAAATCGCTCACCATCACCTACTGCAAAAAACGCAAACGTGCCGGCGATTGGGAGTCGTGCGAGCCCAGCCGTTTCCTCGAAGAAATGCCGCCGGACGACATTCGCCATTCGGGTAAAGCCACGGTGGAAGCCGACCCTGCCGAACGCAAAGCTCAAGTGGCTAACCGCATCGCCCAGATGAAGGCCATGCTCGGAAAATAGCCCGTCTTTGCAGAACTTTACCTCTAAGTCATGAACTCAACATTAGTTGGGCGAGTCTTACCGTTGTAATCAACCCGGCTAACAACAGCGAAAAGCTCCGGAGCAATTCAATGACTAGACTACGTCCAACAGCAATCTGCATCGCCCTCGCCTTGTGCAGCACCTCCTCGGCCTGGGCCGTTTGCGACAACACCGACAGCCTGCTCGACCGCACCTGCCAACATGTCACCGACACTTGGGAGCAAGGCGGTAACGATCTCTACATCCCGTTCCACACCTACCACCTGCGCTCCGCCTATACCTCGGAGAAGATCGACTCTTTTCGCGAAGACAACTGGGGCCTGGGTTACGGACGCAGCCGCTACAACGCGTCCGGCAATTGGGAAGGTCTCTACGCCATGGCCTTCCTCGATTCGCATTCCAATGTTGAACCGATGGTAGGCTATGGCTATCAATGGATTGCAGGGCAACCGCAAGCGCTACATGCGGGTGTCGGTTATTCGGTGCTGGTGACGGCGCGTGAAGATATCGGCCACTACACGCCAATCCCCGGTGTGCTGCCCATCGCCTCGGTCGGCTACCGCGACGTTTCTCTCAACACGGCCTTCGTGCCGGGCGGCAAAGGTCACGGCAACGTGTTTTTCTTCTGGTCCACATTCGGGTTCTGACACATAGGTAGGCTGGCCGCTTCCCTGTAAAATAGCGGCATGCCTCTTATTACTCTCGACCAGGCCAGCCTGGCTTACGGCCTCACGCCGCTCCTCGACCACGTTCAATTCCAACTCGACCCCGGCGAACGCGTCGGCCTCATCGGCCGCAACGGCGCGGGGAAATCGAGCATGCTCAAGGCCATTGCCGGCACTGCCCAGTTGGACGATGGCAGCGTATGGCGCGCGCCGGGGATCAATCTGGCCTACGTGCCGCAAGAACCGCCGCTGGATGAAACCCATACGGTGATGGAAGCCGTGGCCGAAGGCCTGGGCAACCTGCGCCAGTTGCTGCTCGACTATCACGCCGTTTCGGTCGAGCTATCGCATGCTGGAGCCGATACCGAAGCCTTGCTCGAACGCATGCAACACTTGCAACATGATCTGGAAGCGCAAAATGGCTGGCAGGTACAGTCGCGCATTGATACGGTGGTAAGTAAGCTGGGCCTGCCGGCGGACGACAAAATCGCCAGCCTTTCCGGCGGTTGGCGCAAGCGGGTGGCACTGGCCCAAGCGCTGGTGGCTGAACCCGACGTGCTGCTGCTGGACGAACCCACCAACCATCTCGACATGGAAGCGATCGAGTGGCTGGAAGACCTGTTGCTGGGCTTTAACGGCGCGGTGCTGTTCATCACCCACGACCGGCGCTTTCTCGACCGGCTGGCAACACGCATCGTCGAACTGGATCGCGGCATCCTGCGCGACTACCCCGGCTCCTACGCCGCCTATCAGCAACGCAAGCAGGAAGAGCTGCAAACCGAAGCGCAGCAGAACGCCAAGTTCGATAAATTCCTGGCACAGGAGGAAGTCTGGATTCGCAAGGGGGTGGAAGCGCGCCGCACCCGCAATGAGGGCCGCGTTCGGCGACTGGAATCCCTGCGGCTGGAACGTGCTGCCCGTCACGATCGCATCGGCCAGGTAGCACTAACGCTTGATGCGGGCGAACGCTCGGGTAAGCTGGTGGCCGAGCTCACCCATGTCGCCAAGTCGTTTGGCGGTAAAACCCTGATCCGCGATTTTTCCACCCGTATCATGCGCGGCGACCGCATCGGTTTACTCGGTCCCAATGGCGTAGGCAAATCGACCCTGCTCAAGCTCATCCTGGGCGAGCTGCAGCCGGATTCAGGCACCGTGCAGCTCGGCACCAAGCTCAACGTCGCCTACTTCGACCAAATGCGCGCGCAGTTGAACGAAGAAGCTACGCTGGCCGATACGATCAGCCCCGGCGCCGATTACGTGCAAATCGGCAACGAGCGCAAGCACGTCATCAGCTACCTGGAAGACTTCTTGTTCCCCTCGCAGCGCGCCCGAGCGCCTGTCAAATCGCTCTCCGGCGGAGAACGCAACCGGCTGCTGCTAGCGCGGCTGTTCAGCCAGCCGGCGAATGTGCTGGTCCTCGACGAGCCGACCAACGACCTCGACATCGACACGCTGGAATTATTGGAAGAACTGCTGCAGTCGTTCGAAGGCACGCTGTTCCTGGTCAGCCACGACCGTGCATTTCTCGAAAATACCGTCACGCAGGTGATTGCCTTCGAAGGCAATGGCGTGCTGACGGAATTCGGCGGCGGTTATGACGATTGGCGGCGCTTCCAGGCCGCGCGCGACGCCGCAGCTATGCAAGCCAAGCCTAAAGCCGCGTCGCCGGCAGCCCCCAAACCGGCTACCGCTCAACCCGCCAAGACTCGGCTCAGCTACAAGGAAACCCGCGAACTGGAGGTCTTGCCCGAGCGCATCGAGCAACTGGAAAACGAGCAAAAAGAAATCAACGAACGCCTAACCGACGCAGCGCTTTACCGCGACCAGCCGCAGGAAGTAAAACGCCTGCAAACGCGCCTAGCCAAATTGGATGAGGAACTGGAAGCCAGTCTGCTGCGCTGGGAAGAACTAGAAAGCCGGTTGTAATCCGGTAGGTTTTGCAATCTGAACTTAGTCTTCTTCGTTGCCAAAGTCGTTGCGCGGTTCGGTACAGATGATAGCCATGGCAATATCGGATTCGCCATCCGGCACTGCCAGTTTCCATTCCTGATCGTTGGGATGATTGAAGTAAACGGGATCGGGCCGATCCGCGATGTAGCCCATGCTCTGGGTGATGTAGTAGCGGCGGGTGTCGCAATTGACGATGCGATGGCTGACGTAACGTGTCAGCAGATAGCCTTCTTTTTCGCGCGGCTTGGCATAATCCATCCTCACCCAGGCACGACGGATGGCTCGCTCGGCCTCGTAGGACGCATTGTCGAGATAGACACGCACGCCGTAGCTGGAAGGCAAATCGTCCATCTCGTTCCATTCGGCCGCGGTCGCCGTTAGGGAGACCGCGAGAAACAGCAAAGTAAGGAGCGCCCGACGCATCAGGCCGTGGTATTGACGTTCTGACCCAGGTGGGCGGGAAGGTTTTGCGGCAGGGGAACCGCATCGAGCAAGGCCAACGCACCTTGTGCCTCGATATTGATAGCCTTCTTCAGCACCGCGATGCTGACTTCTGCGTTTGTCTGGGCCGCGCTCATTTGGGTGGCGAGGTTGGCGATGCCGGATACGTCCATGATGACTCCATACCGATTTCGGTTTAAGTTAGCCGAATAGGATTGATTATCCGCTTTATCTCGGCGCGAATAAACACCAACGCAAGGTCAAGAACTCCTGCGCTGGCAACAGGTCAAACCCCATACTGAATCAGGGAGGCGGTCATGACGTTGATTCAGAACATCCGAGGACTGTTGTTCGATTTGGACGGCGTGCTATATGTCGGATCCGCGCCCATTCCCGGAGCCATCGAAGCAATCGCCAGGATTCGTGCAATGGGCCTGCCCTGCCGGTTCGTCACCAACACCAGCACCTTGTCGCTGGCCACCCTCCAGCAAAAAATAGAGAAACTCGGGTTCAACATTCCTGCAAATGAGATCGTCAGCGCCCCCCAAGCCGCCGTGCTGTATCTCCGCAGCCTGGGCAACCCGGTTTGCCGTCTGCTGCTGGCCGAGGACGTAAAACGCGATTTCAGCGAATTCCGGCAATCCGACAACGATGCCGAATACATCATCGTCGGCGACATCGGCAGCACCTGGACTTATGCGCTAATGAACCAGGTATTTTCCCGCTTGCAGGCTGGTGCTCAGCTCATCGCCATACACAAAAATCGCTTCTGGCAGACAGAGCAAGGCTTGCAGATGGACATCGGCGGCTTTGTGCATGGTCTGGAATACGCCAGCGGCACTACTGCCACCCTGATCGGAAAACCTGCTGAAACCTTCTACCGCATGGCTTTACAAGACATGGGGTTACCTGCTGGACAAGTCGCCATGATAGGCGACGATATCGATGTCGATGTGGGTGGCGCGCAACAGGCAGGATTGGCCGGAATACTGGTAAAGACGGGCAAGTACCGCGAGTCTTATGCAGCAGCCTCCGGCATCAAGCCAGACCTTGTCCTGGATTCTGTCGCCGAACTGCCGGATCAGTTAAACATCAATTCCTGGTCAGGAGCTGGATAGCTCGTCCAGATAAGCCCGCAATTCGTGCTGTTCATCGCGTGACAGCAATCGTTCCGCCGCAAGGATCATGAGGTATTCGCGGCTCGCCTTGACCAAGCCATCCAACACATCGACATTCATCAATCGGCGTGCCTCATCCGGCAAGGGCTTGATGTCATCGGCGTCAAACTCGTGCAAACCACCGACTTCTTCTGCCAGAATCCCTACTTGCAGGGCATCCTTAGCCTCGTCCAATGTTACGATGAGAAGGCATGAACGATCATGGATATCCGTGTCATGGCCGCTATAGCGCCGAGCCAGATCAATGACAGGAAACAAATGCTGGTTGTGCCGGTAGAAGCCGCGTACACAGCCAGGCTTGTCGCGCGGCACGGCGATGATGCCGCAGCGCACGATCTCCTTTAATCGGGTCATACGCACGGCGAACGCATGACCGGAGACGCGGAATGCAAGACAGGGAACACTTGCGGCAGGCTCCGCCTCGCGCGGCCTCAAGGCGTTACTGCAAGCATGCATCAAGGCCAAAATCATTGTTCACCTCCTTGCATTTGGGTGCTTGGATGCACCAGCAAACCGATATTTAGCATTAGCAGCACAATCACCTATTGCATTAAAACCGAACAAACTCATCCTCAGTGGGCGGGCGCCCTTGCGAAACAGGTAGGCGCTGTGCTGGTCGAGATTGCGAGATAGCTGCCGGAATAGCAGGGCGATAATTGGGCGCATTCAACTCTCCCACATTGAAGAATCCGACCAATTGTTGCAATTGTTCCGCACTGGCGCTCATTTCCTCTGCAGTAGAAGCCAACTCCTCGCTGCTGCTGGCATTTTGCTGGGTAATCTGGCTCAGCTGATTCATGGCCGTATTGATCTGCCCGGCGCCGGATGATTGCTCTTCGCTTGCTGCCGTGATTTCCTGCACCAAATCGCTGGTCTTGTTGATGGCAGGGACGATGTCGGTAAGCAGACTACCGGCCTTTTCGGCGAGATCAACGCTATCTCTGGCAACTTCACCGATTTCCTGCGCCGCGACTTGGCTACGCTCGGCCAGCTTACGGACTTCGGCTGCCACCACAGCAAAACCTTTGCCGTGTTCTCCGGCCCGAGCAGCTTCAATCGCAGCATTCAAGGCTAGCAGATTGGTCTGATAGGCGATGTCGTCGATGATGCCGATCTTGTCTGCGATTTGTTTCATGGCAGCCACTGTCTGCTCCACAGCCTCGCCGCCCTCGTTGGCATCCTTGGCCGCCTTGGAAGCAATATCCTCAGTTACCTTGGCGTTCTCCGAATTCTGGGTAATGCTGGCCGACATTTGCTCTACCGACGCTGAAGTTTCCTCGACAGAAGATGCCTGTTCGTTTGTCGCTTGCGACATCGATTGCGCCGTTGCGGAAACCTCTTCCGACGCGCTGGAGAGATTCATCGCGGAAGCACGGATTTCGGTCACGATGGAAGACAGTTGCTCCACCATGCGCTTGATGGCGGACAGCATGCTGCTGTCGTCGCCGGTACGTGTTAGGACAGCAACCGTCAGATCGCCGTTGGCGATGCGGGTCACGACTTCTGCGGCATAAGCCGGCTCGCCACCCAACTGACGCACTAGGCCTCGGGTGATGACAACTGCGGCGACCATCCCGGCAAGTACTGCAGCGAGCCCAAGCGCAATCATGACATTGCGCGTTTTCTCATAATTGGCAGCGGCCTCTACGGCACCGTTCGCCATCATGTCATCCTGCATGTCAGCCATCTTGACGAGAGACTGCTGGAAGGCTTCGTTGGCCGGCACGAACTCGGTCTTCATGAAACTCAACGCAGCTTTTTCATCGGTCCCAAGCAGTGCATACAGCTGGTCGTACTTGGGAGCTAACGCTACGCGGGTTTGCTGGATAACCGCCAGTTGTTCGCGTCCCTTTTCTGATTTCACCTGCTTGTCCATTTTATCCAAGCTCATCGCATTCTCGTCCCGATTGGCCTGGATAAGCTGCTTGATCTGCCCGATCTCATCATCGCTGCTCGCAAGAAACAGCTGCCGCACGTACTTTGCATTGTCTCGAGCGTTCTTGTCGGCCTCATTAGCCAGTGCAACGTTGGCATAAAACTGATTGGTAATTTTGGAAGTCGTGACGTTCATGCCTGCCATGTTGTAAATGGCACTGAATACGATGATAGTCAGGAGGAGGATGACTAGCCCGAACCCCAGGCCCAGCTTGAAGGCGACAGTTAGCTTTTTCATGATGTTTTGTTCTTTCTTGTAATTTTAGATGCTGTCAATAGTGAGCATGTTTTACATACCCACGGCACATGTCAGGATAATCTCACCTCTTTCTTAAGGAATTCTTAAGAGCACTTAAATGTCTGAGCTAAATGAAAAAACCAGCAAATCAAGTAGTCCAACAAGGGTTAGGCATGCGCTTAACCTACTAGGTAAAACGGAGGAATCATGAACGGCATCTCGGAAGAAAAGACATCCCGGCTGGAATTGAACGGCCCTGCTCCTGACTTTGAAGCGCAAACCACCATGGGCCCCTTGCGCTTGTCGGACTGGGCCAAGGACAGCTGGGTAATCCTGTTCTCACACCCCGCCGACTTCACACCGGTCTGCACCACGGAGTTTATTGAATTCGCAGAGCGCTACGATGAGTTCGAAAAGAAAAACGTAGCCTTGTTGGGATGCTCGGTCGATAGCGTCTATAGCCACATCGCCTGGGCCCGCAACATTCAGGAAAAATTCGGCGTGGCCATTCGTTTTCCGGTCATCGCCGACATCGACACCAGAATCTCCCGACTATACGGCATGATCCATGAATCCAGCACCAGCACGGCTACTGTACGCTGCGTTTTCTTCATCGACCCCAAGCGCATCATCCGCGCCATGATCTATTACCCCCTCAATGTCGGGCGGAATTTCGATGAGATCATGCGCGTAATCGATGCACTGCAAACGGCAGACGAGCATAAGGTCGCCTGCCCGGCGAATTGGACTCCGGGAAAAGATGTCATAGTCCCTGCCCCAACCACTCTGCAAGACGCCGACCAGCGTGCAGCCAATAGCGAATACGAAGTAAAGGATTGGTATTTTGCACGGAAGAAAGTCGCCTAGGAATAAAAAAGCCAGGTCGACCGACCTGGCTTCGTGGCTACGAAACAGGGTGTGCAGAATATCTCTTAGAATTGCACGAACTCTGCCTCTTCAGCCTCTACTGCCGCGGCGGAGGGCAAGACTTCCTCCGCGGGGCGCTGTGATGCAGAGCCTTCACTCGGCGAGGTTGTGCGCGTAATACTAGCCTGTCCTGCAACCGTAAAGAATCCAACCAATTGCTGGAGTTGTTCCGCGCTGGCGCTCATTTCCTCGGCAGTAGCGGCAAGCTCTTCGCTACTGCTGGCGTTCTGCTGGGTAATCTGACTCAGCTGGCTCATTGCGATGTTGACCTGGCTGGTACCCGAAGATTGCTCTTCGCTCGCTGCGGTAATTTCCTGCACCAGATCGCTGGTACGGCTAATGGCTGGCACCATGTCGTCGAGCAGCTTCCCTGCCTTTTCCGCCAAATCCACGCTGCTCTTGGCTACTTCGCTGATTTCCTGCGCTGCCACCTGGCTGCGCTCTGCCAGTTTGCGCACTTCGGAAGCCACCACGGCAAAACCTTTTCCGTGCTCACCGGCACGGGCGGCTTCAATCGCGGCATTCAAGGCCAACAGGTTGGTCTGGTAAGCAATGTCGTCAATGATGCCGATCTTGCCGGCAATCTGCTTCATGGCCGATACCGTCGCCTTGACCGCTTCGCCGCCTTCATGGGCTTCCCTGGCGGCCTTGGTGGCAATGCCTTCCGTGATCTTGGCGTTATCAGTATTTTGTGCAATAGAGGCGCTCATCTGTTCGATGGAAGCTGAAGTCTCCTCAACACTGGCTGCTTGTTCGTTGGTTGCTTGAGACATGCTTTGGGCAGTTGCAGAGACCTCTCCCGAGGCCGACACCAAATCCACCGCAGAGGCACGAATCTCGCCCACGATCTGCGAAAGATTTTGCGACATGTCTTTCATCGCAGCCAACATGCTGGTGGTATCGCCCTTGCTGGTTTCGATAGCGATGGTCAAGTCGCCGGCGGCAATTCTCGCCGCGATTTTGGCAGCAAATTCAGGCTCGCCGCCCAGCTGCGACATTACGCCGCGTATAACCCGCCAGGTTGCCAGCAACGAAATCACCAGAGCGGTTGCTAGGATGACTAATGAAACTGCCACGCTTCGAGCGGTTTTGGTATCGACCCGCGCCACCGTGCTATCGGCATTTTTTTGCTGCTGCAGCAAAAGCGCATTGACGGCATCTGAGATTTTTTGAAATTTCTTGTCTGCCGATTGCATCATGCCTGCGCCGGAAGCCGGGTCCGAACTCGCCATATCGATGGCTTGCTTGAGCGATTTGCGATACTTGGGAAGCTCTGCGGTGATGCTTTCCAGGGCTTTTTTCTCATCGTCCGTCAGCCCCTGGACCTGTGCAGCCTTGTCCAACGTCTTGGCGACCTGATCGATCCCTGCATTGATCTGCGCGGTCTCCTTATTGATGCGCTCATCATCGAAATTGGCTATCCATGTGATCAACCGATAAACCGCTAGATTGGTTTGATTGAGGCCTGCACGTGCATCATTGGCGAGCGTCATCGTGGTAATGCCCTGCGTCGCCAGTTTTTCGACATCGCTACGGATCGATTGCAAGGCTGTAAACGTGGCTATCCCCAATGCCAGCAGCATGACAATGGCAATCAATGGCGGAATTAACAAACGTGTACGGAATTTCATTCTTCAAGCTCCTATTTTTATCTCACACACGAAACTGGGTAACGGCTGTTTCTAGGCTCGTGGCCAACTGCTGCAAATGCGTTGCGGCATCAGCGACCGATGCCGTTGCTGCACTGCTCTCCTCCGTCATCCGGGTGACCTTTTCGATATTCAAGGCGATACCCTTTCCTGCCGCGTTCTGCTCTCGCACTGCATCGGTGATATCACGCACCTTCATCGCGGCCGTTTGCGTACTTTCATTGACTTGGGCAAACACGCGGCCGGCCTCATCCGCGAGTTCAGCGCCCTTGTTGGCCTGAACGCTCGATGTTTGCATGCTGCTCACGGCACGCGCAGTATCGTTCTGGATACTGCCGATCAATTGCCCGATTTCAGCCGTGGCGGTCGTAGTCCGCTCAGCCAGTTTTCGAACCTCATCGGCGACCACCGCGAATCCTCTACCGGATTCACCCGCGCGCGCCGCTTCGATTGCCGCATTCAGCGCCAGCAGATTAGTCTGCTCCGCAATATCGCGGATCGCCTCGACGATACCTCCCACCTGTTGGGATTGCTGCGAGAGCACTGCAATATGCGCAGCCGATTCGCTCATATGGGCAGCGTTCAGCGACATTTCCTTACCGGCATCGCTCACCACCACGCCACCACGCGCAACATCCTGGGCCGCCCGCTCTGCCAATGCCTCGGTTTCCGCAGCATGCTCGGCGACGCTGCCGATACTGGCGGTAATTTCCTCTACGGTTGCCGCCATCTCCGCGGCAGCCGAGGCCTGTTCATTGGCGCCTTGGGTCAACTGACGAGTAGCCATGGCCACTTGTTCCGCACTTGAGCCCACTTTTGCAGCCACCTCGATGACCGTTCGCATCGAACCGCCGATGCGAACCAGCGTTTCGTTAAGATGTCGCCCCATTTCGCCCAATTCATCCTGGGTGGTGACAGGAACTCGGATCGTCAAATCGCCGCTGCTACCGATACGCACAATCGCGTCTTCCATCGCCAGCACCGGCCGCGTGACAGACTGCGCAACACGCCAGGTAATCAACAACGAAACCACGGCCGCAATCGCGACCAAGGTCGAGGTAATGGCGATATTGCTGGAAAACGCACTTTGCACTGAAGCAACCGTCCCATTGGCTTCCTTGCGTTGTTGCTCGACGATGTCGCTGACCGCAGAGGCAATCTTGATAAATTTTTTATCAACGGCCTGCATCATCCCAGCACCCGACGCCGGGTCGGATCCCGCCATATCCAAGGCTTGATTGAGGGATTTCTTGTATTTAGGCAAATCCTGGGCAATGGCCTTCAAGGCCTCTTTTTGGGCGTCGGGCATCCCGTCGATTTCGACCGCGCGGGCCAAGCCTTCCGCGGCCTTATCAATGCCTGCATTAATTTGTTCGGTTTCTTTCTTGATACGCGCTTCATCGAAATTGGCGATCCAGGTGATCAGTCGATAAACCGCGAGATTGGTCTGATTGAGGCTGGTCAGCACCAAGTCGACTTGTGCCACTGTTTCCATATTTTCATTGGCCAAGCGATTGACGCTCACACGAATCGACGACAAGGCGTAAAAAGTGGTCGCGCCCAGTATCAGCATCATGACGACAGCAACCAAGGGTGCGACCAACAGACGAGTTCGGAACTTCATTTTGTTTTTGTTGCCTCCGACATTCACGAGCAATGACCCGGAACGCCACAAAGGCGCTCCGGGTGCACACTTACTGCTTAGCGCTTGTAGACGCCGGCGCAAACGATCACATCGCCGGTTTTTTCGCAGAAAGCGGACTTAGGCAGCACTTTCTTGGTCACCGGGTCGGTGAACTTGTAGTCCTGCCAGAACTTGCCTTTGGACTTGGCAAGGTCGACACGCTCCTTGATGAACTCCTTGCCGTCAGCATCTGCCAGATCGATCAGATCCTTGCCCACTTGCTTTTCGTTCTGGCCGTGTGCCAGGCACTTACCGTCCATGCCGTACACAACCGGATACAAGTCCTTGTTGATCCACTTCTTGTCCTTGGCCGTAATGCTCTTGAGCGTACCGGCCTTGTCAGCGCCGATGGCTTTCACCACATGGCCTACCAGCGTCTCGGCATCGCCCTTGTCGGCGAAGTCATCGGCGTAAAGGTTAAAAGAGAACGTCATTGCCAGTAATGCGGAAATTGCAATTTTTTTCATGTTAGCTTCCTTATTAAGTGATTGAAAAATTTAGAACGCAATCTGCAAGCGGCCGGACACGGCCTTTTCATCGGGTCGATCAGCTAAGGCACCTGTTGCATCCGGCCCAACCGCCGTCAAAGCTGGTGTCTTCGTAGTCGAGCGACAACTTGAAGGTCTTGTTGAGATACCAGTTCACGCCGACAGCCCAAGCTTCTGCCTTGCTTGCAGCCTTTAATGGATCAGCAAAGGAACGCTTCTGCCTGGTAGCACCTGATCCATGAGGCGCAAATGCATCATCATCGATATCCAGTTCGCTATAACGCGCTACTAGTTCCCACGCGCCCCAGGCACCCTTATCAGGATCGAATGGGCTCTTGACCTTGGGATACTTGTAGCTTGCGTCTTCGCCCGTAAGCATCCACGAAGCTACTACTTGCCATGCTTCGTTATCCAGCTTGCCGTGCCAATGACCGTTCTTCTCAAGAGAGACTTCCTGCGACACACGAACGTACTCGCCCATGAGGCCGAACGGACCGTTGTAATAGGTGAATTGCGGAGACAAGCGATAGCGTTCTCCGTCGGCATAAGTGGCGGTATCAGTAGCACTTACTGTAGCAGTTCGGTAGCCGAAGAAAGACAATTGACCCAGAGCGCTCTTGTAGCCGATCAGGTTGGATTGGGACGATGTCATCGAATAAGTCGTCACACCCGCAGTCGTTGTCGATGCCGTCGCATTGCTTGTCCACCCCCGGCCGCGTACATCACTGTACGTTGCAGCCAAGCCGAATCCCAGCCCCTTAAGGAAATCAGGACCATTGCTCTTGAAAGGCTTGCTGAACACGCGAGCAACAAAATCCTTGTCGCTGTTGTTGTCGGTATCGGAATTGGTGAACGAATCAGTACTGCTGCCGTCCAGTGCGCCATCGAAATAGCCGAGGGCATAATCCAGCATTTCGTCGCCGACCATGCCGTGGACCTGAACACCGATATCGCGGTTAGGCGCGATATTGCTGGTAAGACCACGCTCGATGAACTTGCCGTCGGCATCGCCCTGAAGACGCTCGAGGCCAAACGGCACCTTTTGCTTACCGGCCTTGACCTGGAACCATGGAGTCAATCGGGCGTCCACGTAAGCATCCTGAATGACCGTCTTGCCGTTACCGAAATCGGGGACCAGCAGGAAATCGTACTTGCCGAACACCGTCCCCTGGAGAATGGGACGGAATTGCTTGAGCAAGAACGTATTGGGTGCTCGCACCTCGTTAGCATCGGTATTACCGCTGGCAAAACCGTCGCCACCGGGGAAAAAACGTCCGTCGACCTGGATCTGCCCGCGCAATTTGATCTCATGCTGACCATCTGCCGACTTGATACCGAAACCTTCTTCGCTAGCCTTGACGATGGGTGCGTCTTTTTGTTTGGCAACGATCTCGTCATTGTTCTTTTCCAGCGCCTGCACCTTGCCGCCGAGATCTTGCTTGAGACCTTTCACTTCCTGCTTGAGTTCTTGCACCAGGGCGCGCAATTGCTCCATTTCATCGCTGTCATTAGCCTGGGATATGCCAGGCAGAAGTGCGATACCCGCCCCTGACAATGCTAAAGCTATTTTTTTTATATTCATTAGATTTTCCTTATTATTTAACTTAAAACCTACCAACTTCTATTGATCGATTACCCTCCGATCACGAGGCACTACATAAAGGGAAGTCAGAAACAGCAAACCAAGGTGTGAAAGTTGATGACACACGGGCAAACGAATCCCGCAAGGCGACTGAAGTCGTCCTGCGGGAAAGTTGGCTTACTGTTTGTTCGGAATCAGAATTTGACGAAATCGTCTTCGCTATGAGCTTTGAATGTCGGGGTAGCAATACTGGCTACCCTGGAAGAAGATGGACTGCCACGTCTGGAAGGGCTTTGTCTCACCGAACTGCCGCCTTGATCGACTTGGAAGAAACCGACTAACTGCTGGAGCTGTTCGGCGCTGGCACTCATTTCCTCGGCGGTGGCCGCCAGCTCTTCGCTGCTGCTGGCGTTTTGCTGGGTGATCTGGCTCAACTGGCTCATGGCCGTGTTGATCTGGTTGGTGCCGGCCGACTGCTCTTCGCTGGCAGCAGTAATCTCTTGCACCAGATCGCTGGTACGGTTAATGGCGGGAACAATTTCGTCAAGCAGGTTACCTGCCTTTTCAGCCAGGTCCACGCTGCTTTTCGCTACTTCGCCGATTTCCTGTGCCGCTACCTGGCTGCGCTCGGCCAGTTTACGCACTTCGGCAGCCACCACGGCGAAGCCCTTGCCGTGCTCGCCTGCACGGGCCGCTTCAATAGCGGCATTCAAGGCCAGCAGATTAGTCTGGTAGGCAATATCATCGATGATGCTGATTTTGTCCGCGATCTGCTTCATGGCGGATACCGTGCTACCTACTGCCTCACCGCCTTCGTTGGCGTCCGTCGCAGCCTTCGAGGCAATACCTTCGGTCACCTTGGCGTTTTCAGTGTTTTGGGCAATGGATGCGCTCATCTGTTCAATTGCTGCGGAGGTTTCCTCTACGGATGAAGATTGCTCGTTAGTAGCCTGCGACATGCTTTGTGCGGTGGCCGACACTTCTTCCGAAGCCGATGCGAGATTATTGGCAGATGAACGAATTTCGCTCACGATCTGGGCCAGCTTTTCTGCCATGCCCTTAACGGAAGCCAGCATGCTGGTGGTATCACCCGGCTTGGTCGCGACCTGAACGGTCAAATCGCCGTCAGCAACACGTTGGATCATCTCAGCAGCGTACTCCGGCTCACCGCCCAGTTGATTCAACAACTGACGTGTGATCAGGATGCCAAGAACAGCCATCAATACAAATATCGTCACGCTAACAATGATGGCAAGACGAATGGCAGAGTCCTTGGTAGCCGCACCATCCTCCGCGGCCTTTTTGCCTAATTCCTGGTTGTAACGAACGTCTGCGTCGATCGCATCCTGCACTTTTGTAGAGGCTGGGGTCAATTCAGCGCGTCCCAACGCAAGCGCGTCCTTGGTTTTCATCGCGTAGGACAGCGCCATCACCTTGTTTCGCGCGACTTCGTACTCAGCCAGATGAGCGGAGATATCATTGATCAACCCAATTTCCTTATCGTCCGCAGCACAACTAGCGCCCAGGCAAGCATCGGTAAGGTATTTTTTAAGCAACTCTTTCATCTCGGCGATCGTGGCATCGCTCTTGGCCTGAATGTCATGCATGTCTGCTTGATCGTCAGAAGCGACATGCTTCCAGCTATTGGTGCGTATATTGCCGAAAGCTCTGCTTATTTTGGCAAGCTCGAGCAGGCTGGGAACGGAGTTTACATTCGCAAAGTTCACTTTCTCGTATACGGTAGATATCCGGCTGATACCCAACCACGACAATATTGCGATACCCAGCAAGGCCGTTAGTGCCAGCCCCCCGATGCGCTTCGCTACAGTCAATTTCACTTTTTGCTCCAATCCAGTGTTTTTTAGTATTTGTTCGACCGTCTTCAAGCCGTGCTGGGAACGCTGACACAAACAATCACGTAACCTGATACAGCCTGCGCGAAGCATGCCAAGTTAATCGCCTACTGCATATCAGGAACGATTGATTTTCAGATAGGAATCCCACCTAAAAAAGGTAGGGCAAGGACTACCTCAAAACGAGGTGTCCACATACTTGGAAAGGGAAATATTTAAAATCCCGCGGTTGCAGGCCCCAGGAGATAGAGTCTGCAACCGCGAGCGAGGGCCGCTAGGCCAGCGGCAAATTCACCGGCAGGTTCTGGACGCTACCCCATACCACCAGCGTGGAGACCATGAGGAACCCCCAGGCCACGACGCCCGCGATGAGCACGGCGCCGAACATGAGCATGGCATGGCCTTCTTCCTTGATGCCGAATACGGAAGGAATGCCGTAGTAAATGAAGCCGGCCGCGGCCATCATGGCCAGCGAGACTACGGCAAGGTTGAGCAGCACGCTCGGCACGACGAGAAAAATGGGGGCCAGCCACAACGGCGTAGGCGCCACGGCAGCGAGCATGAAAGATTCGTGATACGACGGATGAATTTCCGCGATTTCTGCCAATTGCCGAATGATGACAGCCATCACCGGCACCACGACCAGTTCGACCACGTAAAAGATGACAGCGATCAGCAACAACTTGGCGGGCGGCATGGCGGGAAAGAATTCCCCACCGAACTTGACTCCGGCGAAATATCCCATTAGGGGCGGAATCAAGGCATAAGGCATGACGTGCAAC
The DNA here is from genome assembly GCF_003112435.1 of Novimethylophilus kurashikiensis. Lineage (GTDB taxonomy): Bacteria > Pseudomonadota > Gammaproteobacteria > Burkholderiales > Methylophilaceae > Novimethylophilus > Novimethylophilus kurashikiensis. Next base: position 4,421 of record NZ_BDOQ01000002.1, on the reverse strand, counting down.
AGGTACAACTGATGGATCGAAGGCTTGCTCTGCACGAGACGGTTCCATCCCTTGCTTGGTGCGGTGAACAGCCAAAATAGATTCAGCGGATTCATACCTCATCCTTTCTAAAGGTTTAGACCTGCACCGATTAGTTTACTGTTTAAGTATGGATTGTCCAGCGTTTTAATGTGCGCAAAGCGACATTCAGGTACGGGGACAAATTCTTAAAATTCAATCCAGTAGCACAGCCATTTCGGCAGGGAACGAAACGGAAAGCAGCGAGGCCCTGCCCGGCAACTTTTCCCGGCTCAAAACGGCTGGGCGAATATCATTTGGAAACGGCATTCGATTCATATAGCGAGGCATGCATGGTCGACGTCGTGGGTTCGGCATCCTCATTGCATTACGCCATCACCGGCAGGCCAAACTGCTCCTTGTCGGCGGCTGGAACATGCTGTGTGTTCTTGAGCATTGCCACCATCACGCTGATCGTTGCATTCGGCTTTTTCCTGGCTGGGGCATGGGTCGTGCTGCCTTTTGCTGGGGCTGAACTTGGGGCACTGTTTTGGAGTCTACGTTATGTGTGTCTGCATGCCGGGGATTACGAACGGCTGACTATCGACCACGACAAGGTATTGGTCGAGCATCACACGACGAAACAGGATGTACGTTTCGAACTGAACGGCTACTGGGCCAGGGTAATCCTGGACTGTCAGCCGAACGGGTATTGCCGCCGGTTGGCTTTGCGTTCGCATGGCAAGGAGATTGAGTTCGGCCGGTTCCTAAGCAGTGAAGAACGTTTGAATGTGGGGCGACTTTTGAAATCGAGATTAGGTGGGTATTTATCTTGAGGGAGCCTACATCATGTTCGGAAAAAAGCTCTGGCGGCAGCTCGTCTGCGCCCTGCCGTTCCTGCTCGCCGCGCCTCTACACGCCGAATACCGGCTGAACCTGCAAACCCCGGCATCGCCGGTTGCCCAGCAGATTTACGATCTGCACAACCTCATCCTGCTGGTCTGTTTTGTCATCTTTATCATCGTCTTCGGCGTCATGTTCGTGGCGCTGGTCAAGCATCGCAAATCCGTCGGCCATCAGGCCGTCCAGTTTCACGAGAATACCAAGCTGGAAATCGTCTGGACCATCATCCCTTTCATCATCCTGGTCGGCATGGCCTACCCCACCACCAAGACCATCTTCGACATGCGCAACACCGGCCATCCGGATATGACCATCAAGGTCACCGGCCACCAGTGGATATGGGAATACGAATACATGGGCGAAGGCGTGCGCTTCCTCAGCAATCTTTCCACCCCGCAGGACCAGATCGACAACAAGGTGGAAAAAGACCCGCATTACCTGCTTGAAGTGGACAACCCCATGGTGGTGCCTACGGGCAAGAAAGTACGCGTGCTGCTAACCGCTACCGACGTCATCCATTCCTGGTGGGTGCCGACCTTCGGGGTCAAGCAGGACGCCATTCCCGGCTTCATCCATGAGGCCTGGTTCACGGTTGACAATCCAGGGACCTATCGCGGCCAGTGTGCCGAGCTCTGCGGCGTTCGCCACGGCTACATGCCTGTGGTGGTAGAAGCGGTCGATCCCGCCAGCTATACCGCCTGGCTGACGCGTCAAAAAGCCACCATGGCCGAAGCGGCAGCGGCTTCGGCCAAGACCTACACACTCGCTGAGTTGAAGAGCCACGGCGAAAAAGTCTTCACCACCAGTTGCGCCATGTGCCATCAGGCGACAGGCCAAGGCGTTCCCGGAACCTTTCCGCCGCTCGTCGAGGGGGCACCCTTCGCTGCGGCCAAGGGCATGACCGACCCCATCGAAACGCGCGGATTCTGGAAAGACGGCAAGATCGTGCTCGGCCCCAAGGAAAAACATCTCGACATCGTCATGCACGGCATTACCGGCACCGCCATGCCAGCCTTCGCCGGACAACTGTCCGATTTTGACATTGCCGCAGTCATCACCTTCGAGCGCAACAACTGGGGTAACCATACCGGCGACATGATCCAGCCGTCCGAAGTCGCAACCCTGCGTAAATCCACCGGCAAATCGAGCTGAGGAGCTTAGAAATGGCGACGACAATTCCCATACAAGACGTCCACAACGAACACCACGCAGACAATCACCCAGACCATCATCCGACAGGCTGGATGCGCTGGGTGATGTCCACCAACCATAAGGACATCGGCACGCTGTATCTCTGGTTCAGCTTCGGCATGTTCCTCTTCGCCGGTGCGCTGGCCATGTTGATCCGCGCCGAATTGTTCCAGCCGGGATTGCAATTCTTCCAGCCCAATGTGTTCAACCAGCTCACCACCATGCACGGACTGATCATGATTTTCGGCGCGATCATGCCGGCCTTCGTCGGCTTCGCGAACTGGCAGATCCCGCTCATGATCGGCGCACCGGACATGGCCTTCCCGCGGCTCAACAACTGGAGTTTCTGGCTGCTTCCGATGGCGGGTCTGCTGCTGATCGGCGCCTTTTTCGTACCGGGCGGCGCCATGGCCGGCGGCTGGACCATGTATCCGCCGCTGTTCATCCAGGGCGGGCCGTCCTACGACATGACGATCTTCGCCATCCACATCATGGGCATCTCGTCCATCATGGGCTCGATCAACATCATCACCACCATCCTTAACATGCGGGCGCCGGGCATGACGCTGATGAAAATGCCCATGTTCGTGTGGACCTGGCTGATCACCGCCTTCCTGCTGATTTCCGCCATGCCGGTCCTGGCCTCGGCCGTGACCATGCTGCTCATGGACCGTCATTTCGGCACCTCCTTCTTCAATGCGGCCGGTGGCGGCGACCCGGTGATGTACCAGCATATTTTCTGGTTCTTCGGACACCCCGAGGTCTACATCATGATCCTGCCGGCGTTCGGGATTCTTTCCACCATCATCCCGACTTTTTCGCGCAAGCCGCTGTTCGGCTATCGCTCGATGGTCTATGCCACCGTGGTGCTGGCTTCGCTGGCGTTCATCGTCTGGGCGCACCACATGTTCACCGTCGGCATGCCCATCGCCAGCCAATTATTCTTCATGTACGCCACCATGCTGATCGCCGTGCCGACAGGCGTGAAAGTATTCAACTGGACGGCCACCATGTGGAAAGGCTCCATCAGCTTCGAGACGCCCATGTTGTTCGCCATCGCCGTGGTATGTCTGTTCACCATCGGCGGCTTCAGCGGTCTGGTGCTCGCCATCGTGCCGGTCGATATCCAGTTGCAGGACACCTACTACGTCGTCGCGCACTTCCACTACGTGTTGTTTTCAGGCGCGGCCATGAGCATCATGGGCGGCATCTACTACTGGCTGCCCAAGTGGACCGGGCACATGTACGACGAACGCCTGGGCAAGATTCACTTCTGGCTCACGGCCATCGCATTCAATGTGACCTTTTTTCCCATGCACTTCCTGGGATTGGCGGGCATGCCACGGCGTATCCCCGATTACGCGCTGCAATTCGCCAATTTCAACATGATCGTGTCGCTGGGCGCCTTCGTGCTGGGGGCCAGCCAGCTACTGTTTCTCTATACCGTCATTAAGTGCATCCGCAGCGGGGCTGTCGCCGGTAACAGGCCGTGGGAAGGCGCGGAAACGCTGGAGTGGACGCTGCCTTCACCGCCGCCCTATCACTCGTTCGAAACCGCGCCGGTGATCAAATAACAGGAGGCCATCATGCAATCCTCGACCGCTGTCACGACGCACGATCGCTACTACGTCCCCGCCCCCTCCATCTGGCCCATCGTCGGCTCGGTGGCGCTGCTCACGCTTGCTGCGGGCTTCGTCCTGTTACTGCAAAAAGTCTCGGCGGGGGCTTACATCATGGGGCTGGGGGGCATCATTCTCGCTGTCATGCTCGTAGGCTGGTTCGGCAACGTCATCCGCGAAAACGTCGCCGGGTTGTTCAACGATCAGGTGGATTTATCCTACCGGTGGGGCATGGGCTGGTTCATCTTCTCCGAGGTAATGTTCTTCGGTGCGCTGTTCAGCGCCTTGTTCTACTCGCGCTTCTGGACCATCCCCGTGCTTGGGCATACCCCGCTCCTATGGCCAGGTTTCATCCCCGATTGGCCCAACGCTGGACCGGCTGCAAAAGAGGCCTTCCAGCCCATGCATGCCTGGGGCATCCCGGCCATCAATACACTGATCTTGCTGAGTTCCGGCGCGACCGTGACCTGGGCGCACTGGGGGTTAAAGCGCAACAACCGCATGCAAGTGAAGATCGGCCTCGCGCTGACGATTCTGCTGGGCGTGGTCTTTCTGTTTCTGCAGGCGCACGAATACATGTCGGCGGGATTCACCCTCAAGACCGGCATCTACGGCGCTACTTTTTACATACTCACCGGATTCCACGGGGCGCATGTCACGCTGGGCGCGATCATGCTTTCCGTCATCCTGGGGCGAGTCATGGCGGGCCAC
>NZ_BDOQ01000001.1 GCF_003112435.1 Novimethylophilus kurashikiensis | reverse complement strand
GGCCACTTTACCGCCGACCGCCACTTCGCGTTCGAAGCCGTTTCCTGGTACTGGCACTTTGTGGACGTGGTGTGGCTGATGCTGTTTGTTTTCGTCTATTGGATGTAGCAGAGAGCTGGCCTCTCTGCCTTTGATAGGAGGGGCTGTAATGAACAGAAGACTTTATTTCATGCTTCCCGACGTGGAAAGCGCGCATGCCATGATGGACGAGATGCTGCTCGCCCGCGTCAATGCCGACCGCGTTCATTTCATGGCCAAGGAAGGCACCGACCTCGGCGACCTCCCTGAGGCCACCGTCAGCGAACGCACCGACATGATCGACGGCTGGGAAATCGGCATGGGCCTGGGTGCGTTGCTGGGATTTGTGATAGGCCTGCTCGCCACCTGGATTCCGCCGTGGCCGTTCCATGACGCTTTTCCCCGCGTGGGCATTCTCATCTGCGCACTCATCGGCCTGGCTGCTGGCGGTCTATGGACGGCCATCGTGGCCAGCGCCATTCCCAACGTGAGGCTGCAACGGTTTTTACCCGAGATCGAACGCGGGAGCATTCTCATGATGGTGCTCGTGCCGTTCCACAGCGCGCAGCAAATTCGCGATCTGGTGACACGACGTCATCCCGAGGCGCATTACAGCGGCACCTGGCCGACGGACCACGCCGTATTTCCGTAGTTACGGGTGCAGTACGCCTATTCAAGATTGGCGATGCGCGCCGCCATGGCGAGGTCTTTTACCAGCCGCTGGAAACGCGTTTTCTTCATGGCGGCGTCTGGGGTGCGCAAGATGTAGGACGGATGATAGGCCGGCACCACGAGCCGTCCGTCGCGTCGTTCAAGCATCTGGCCGCGCATCTGCTCCACGGCGATTTCCTTGCTGAGAAGCGCCCTGGCTGCCACCTTGCCCAGCGCCACGATGAGCACGGGCGAGACGATGGCGATCTCCTGCTCCAGCCATGGCAGGTAGCGCGTGATGTCCACCAACGTCGGCACCAGATGCAGCCGCGCACTGCCCTGGCGGCGAAACTTGTAATGCTTGAGGGTATTGGTGACATAAAGTTGATCGCGCTCGATCCCGGCCAGCATCAAGGCTTCATCCAGCACCTGGCCCGCCGGGCCGACGAAAGGCTGGCCCATGGCGTCTTCCTGTTCGCCCGGCTGCTCGCCCAACAACATCAGCGGCGAAGGCACGCTGCCGGTGCCGAGGACCGTCGGTGCGCCCGTCATGGATTGGAATTCGTCGGAAGCCATCATGGTGGCGTTGAGACGGAACAAGGCCTCGGCAGGTGTTTCATTATCGTGAGCGCTCATGCGCGCAGTATCGGCCAACTGTTCGCTTGCGCTCCGTTGGCCTCCCCGCATACAAGCCGGACGGAAGCGGGTAAAACTCGGACATTTGTCATTGATCAGCGGCAATGCCGCCATACCCGATGCTGAAAGACCACCTCAAAACCTGGCTGCTGTGGGAACTGTTCGCCGGGCTCAGGCTCACCGGCAAGGCCTTGTTCAAGCGCAAGGTCACCGTGCAATATCCCGAGGAAAAAACGCCGCTCTCCCCTCGCTTTCGCGGGCTTCACGCCCTGCGCCGCTACCCCAGCGGCGAGGAACGCTGCATCGCCTGCAAACTCTGCGAAGCCGTCTGCCCCGCCATGTGCATCACCATCGATTCCGACGAACGCCCCGACGGCACCCGTCGCACCACCCGCTACGACATCGACCTGTTCAAATGCATCTACTGCGGATTCTGCGAAGAATCTTGCCCCGTAGATGCTATCGTCATGACGCGCCATTTCGAGTTCCATATGGAAGAGCGCTCGCAAGCCGTCATCGGCAAACAGCGGCTACTGATGAATGGGGATCGGCTGGAACTACAAATCGCCGATGACAGGGCACAGGATGCGCCCTATCGTTAAGAAAATACTAATGATTTGGAGTCATTGGAATCGGCAAAAACTTAAAGCTTCTTCCTTACGCCCCTGACCCCTTCATCCCCCTCCAGCGGCAGGATCTCGAACCCCAATGCCTCCGCCAGTTCCAGCATTCCCGCGTTGCGAGCCAACACTTCGCTTTCCATCACTCGCAAGCCCTTGTCGCGAGCGACCTCCATCAGCATGCGCATGAGCTTTTGGCCGATGCCGCGACCTTGCCAGGCGTCTGCAACAGCAGTGGCGAATTCGCAGCTTTCGCCGTCGGGATTAATGATGTAGCGGGCTACGCCCAGCATGAGTTCTTGCCCGCCCTCTTCTGTGGTGGCAATGAGTGCCATCTCGCGGTCGTAGTCGATTTGAGTGAAACGTGACAGCATGCTCTGGTTGAGTTCGCGCATGGTGTCCATGAAGCGAAAATAGCGGCTTTCGTCGGACATGGCCCGTACGAAGGCTTGCATCACTTCTGCATCCTCCGAACGCACTGGGCGAATGATGATATCGGTGCCATCCGCCAGTTGCCATAGCGAGACGAGATGCGTGGGATAGGGGTAGATCGCCATGTGCGAATAGCGGTCTGCCGTGGCTGGGCAAAAGCCCACGATGACGCGGGCATCGGCAGCCAGTGCACCGCGTTCGTCCACGATGAGCGGATTGATATCCATCTCCCGAATCCACGGTAGCTCGCACACCATTTCCGACACCCGCAGCAGCAGGCTTTCCAGCGCGCCGATATCGGCAGGCGGCATGTTGCGGAACGCCTTGAGCAAACGCGAAACCCGCGTGCCGTTGATAAGGTTGCCGACCAGATGCTGGTTGAGCGGCGGCAGCGCGACCGCACGATCGGCCAGCACTTCGACCGCGGTACCGCCCGCGCCGAAGGTGATCACGGGGCCGAATACCGGGTCGGACACAATACCGACCATGAGTTCACGGCCGTTGGGCTTTACCACCATGGACTCGATGGAAATACCGTCGATGCGGGCATTGGGTGCCTTTTTCTGCACCTGCTCGATGATGTCGTGATAGGCCGCACGCAATTGCCCAGCCGTCGCCACGTTAAGCCGCACACCGCCTGCATCGGTCTTGTGAGTAATGTCCGGCGAGTTGATTTTCATTGCAACGGGGAAACCCAGTTGCTGAGCAATCAGCAAGGCCTCGTTGGGCGAATGCGCCACCATGGTTTGCGCCACGGGAATGCGGAACGCCGACAGGAGCGCCTTGGATTCCATTTCCGACAACACAGTACGTCGCTCAGCCAACACGCTTTCGATCAGCATGCGCGCCCCTTCGACATCGGGCTCTTCGTGATGCGACAGCGGGCCGGGCGATTGCATCAGCAATTGCTGGTTATGGTAGAAGGCCGCGATGAAGGAGAACGTTTCCACCGCCAATTCGGGCGTACGGTAATTGGGGATGCGCGCTCCGGTAAACAGCTGCCGCGCCTCGCGCACCTGCATTTCGCCCATCCAGCAAGCCAGGACGGGCTTGGGCGAACTGTTGGCAAGGGCAATGACTTTTTCTGCGACCGCGGTGGGGTTGGTCATGGCTTGCGGCGTCAATATCACCAGGATGCCGTCCACGCCGTCATCCTTGAGGCAGGCATCGATGGCCATTTCGTAGCGCTCGGCATTGGCATCGCCGATGATATCCACGGGATTGTGGTGCGACCAGGTGGGCGGCAGCACCTTGTTGAGATTGGCGATGGTTTCGGTCGAGAGCTCAGCCAGCGCTAGGCCAAGGTCGGCGGCACGATCGGTGGCGATGACACCCGGTCCGCCGGCATTAGTCACGATGGCAAGCCGGTTGCCGCAACGGCGATAGCGCGAGGTCAAGGCCAGCGCCACCGCGAACAACTGCGTTACACTTTGCACCCGCACCACCCCGGCACGTTTCAACGCAGCATCGAACGCGTCGTCCCCGCCCACCAAGGCACCGGTATGCGATTGTGCGGCCTTCATGCCGCTGGCGTGGCGCCCCACCTTGACCGCGATCACCGGTTTAACGCGGGCCGCAGCACGCAAGGCGCTCATGAAGCTGCGCGATTGGCGGATGCCTTCGATGTAGAGCAGGATGCTTTCAGTCTGGGGATCATGCACCAGGAAATCGAGAATCTCGCCGAAATCCACATCGGCCGAGGCCCCGAGAGAAATAACGCTGGAAAAGCCGATGCTGTTACCTTGCGCCCAGTCCAGAATGGCCGTGCACAAGGCGCCTGACTGCGACACCAGCGCCAAGTTACCGGGTTTGGCGATGCCGCGATTAAAGGTGGCGTTGAACCCGATGGACGGCCGCATGGTGCCCAGGCAATTAGGGCCGATAAAGCGCAAGCCGTAATGCGCGGCGATATCCAGCAACCGCTTTTCCAGCGCCAAACCTTCGGCACCGGCCTCGCTAAAACCGGCAGTAAGGATCACAGCGCCGCGAACGCCCATCTTGCCGCAGGTTTCAATAATGTCGGGTACGGTCGCTGCCGGGGTGCAAATGACGGCGAGATCTACCGATTGACCCACATCTTCGAGCGAGGCGTAAGCCTTCTGCCCTTGCACCGTTTCACGCTTGGGATTGATCGCGAACACCGGCCCGGCAAAGCCGCCGGTACGCAAATTTTCGTAAACCACGCCGCCCACCGAATCGAGCCGGTCGCTGGCACCGAAAACAGCTACGGATTTGGGAGCAAATAGAACCTTGAGATAGTGCTGGGTCATTGCCATAAACAAGGATAATTAGGTCCAGTTAATATAGCACCGAATCAGTGATGAAAATATGAAAATCGCTCGCTTAATTCTGGTGAAAACGGAATGAAGCCTCCGTGCCAAAACCGGCGTAAGATAAGGGTTCAGAACTTAATTTTGATGAATATCAAAAGGGGGTTGCCATGCGGTTACACACACTCAATTCCATAGTCGCGGTGCTTTGCTGCGGTACTTTTGCAACCTCTGCCGCCATGGCTGCCGATATGCCCAAGCGCAAGGCCGGGTTGTGGGAAATCCGCACCCAGATGGACAACATGCCAGGCATGCCGCCGGTACAAATGTGTATCGATCAAAATACGGACAACCTGATGCAGCAGCAATCACGTGAAAAGGCCGATTGCGATACACCTGACATCCGCAAGACACCGGCAAGCACGACCGTCCACACCACCTGTCGCACCGAAGGCTCGGTGATGACGCTAGACGCCGTTTATACCGGCAGCTTCGACTCAAGCTACAAGGGCGATATGAAAATGCACTATGCCCCGCCTCAGCACGGCATGAGCGACACCCATATGGTGCAGGAGGCGAAGTGGCTGGGAGCGTGCAAAGCCGGGCAAAAACCCGGCGATGTGGTCATGCATCACGGCAGCTTCAACATGCAGGACATGATGAATGATCCGCGGATGCAGGATATGATGAAACGGGGATTACAGAATCAATAGATTCTAAAGACCGGCTTGGGCGAAGGCTTGATCCAGCCGACGCATCAAGTCGCGATTGAAAGCCCAGGTTTGCTTGTTCCAATGCGCGGTGTGGCGGTCGATCTCTTGTTTGAGCTGGCTCGCCAGCGCTCGGTCTCCATGCTTTGCCGCCCAAATCGCGTACTCCACGCGTGCCTCCATGCTGCCGAACCGCGCTACTGTATTCGCCAATTGCTGCCCGGCTTCGGCCTGGCGCCCTGCTGCCGCGTAGGCCTGCCCCAATAGCAAGGCCACTTGTTCGGCGCGATGGTCCGGATGACTGCTTTGAATCGCTTCCAGCAAATGTACGGCAGCTTCTGGTTCGGCATGCGCCAGTCGTGCCCGTGCTGCACCGAAACGAATTTCGGGATCGTTAGCAAACGGCCCCTTCAAGCAGGATTCATAAGCTTCGACAGCGCGGTCAGTTTGTCCAGCCTCCAATAATGCCGCCGCGAGCCGCATCTGGTTTTGCGCCGTGGGTGTAAGGTCGTAAGCACGCTGTGCTTCGCGAAGTTCGCGGCCCGGATCGAGCACGGTCGCGACCGCCGAGGCGGTTTTGCGCACACCATGCTCAAGCCGGCTGCTTGGCAGGTAAACCATCAGGAAATAGACAATGCTGCCCAGCAAAGGGAACGAAAACAGAATGATCAGCCAATACATCTCACGCCGGTTGCGTATGGCATGCACGGCGAAAAACAACGCCACGAGCACATGCAATCCCAAGCCTACAAAAGGCATATCAACTCCTAGAATTTGATGTTGTTAGAATCGATTAAACACGTGAGCAAGCAGGATGAAGCGAGTGTCTTGGTAGCCCTAAGCCGTAGTAGTAGAAATAGTATGGCGAGCCCATCTCAAACCAGTTATTTGCTTACAATCTTTAGGCGCTGACCTGCTCACCAACACGATACACTGCGCCGCGCGATTCGCGCTTGGCACTGTACATCGCCTCATCAGTGATGCGCATCAAATCGTCCTGCGTCTGCCCGTCCACTGGGTAATGGCATATCCCAATGGACGCACTCGTATGCAATAGAAGCTCGCCGATGCGAATCGGTTCCTTGATCGCTTCGGAAACGCGATTTGCCACGTCCAGCACATCCGCATTACTTTCTACCTCGGGAAGCACCAGAAGAAACTCGTCGCCACCGATGCGAGCAACCGTGTCAATACTGCGCAGGCACTTTTGCAATCGCGTCGCCACCGTACAGAGTACCTGGTCGCCGACATGGTGGCCGTGCGTATCGTTGATGGGCTTGAACTGGTTGAGGTCAAGGCAGAGGATGGAGAAACCTTGCCCGTCGCGCTGGGCCTTGGCGATGGCCTGGTCCAGCCGGTCGCTCAGCAGTCGGCGGTTAGGCAGGTTCGTCAGCGGATCGTGCGTAGCGAGATGGCGAATATGGTCGCGCTCGCGAATGATGAAATAAGTCAGCGAGGCGATCAGAAGCGCCAGGCCCCATCCGCTCAAACGCAACATCAAGGTTCGACCGCTACCAGCAGCCCATCCTTGCTGCGGCCTGACTGCCAGCACCCAGGTGCCGCCAGGTACGCGAATCACCTGCTGTACGCTATCGAGGCGAAATAAACCCATGTCGCCGTGAATCAGGTCGCCGTGGGCGCCCTCACCGTCCTTGCCTCGCAATGCCATGGCAAGGCCTTTTTGACGGGCATCCTGGTCAAGCGTCGAGAACAAGCTGTCGGTTTTCATGATCAGGCTGATGATGCCCCAGTATTGGCCATCAGGCCGGTACACCGGCGTCCGACTGATCAACCCGTGCCCGCCTTGCACGAGTTCGACAGGACCGGCGACTACGGTGGAATGTGTTTCGATCGCACGTTTGACCGCGGCCCATTGCTGAGGCACTTGTTCATAGACGAGCCCGATGGCCTTTTCATTCCCTTTGATGGGGTACACGTAGCGAATGACGTTGTCGGGAGCGAGGGCGATATTCCGTAGATGATGGTCGTACTGGAATACCGTAGCCAGGACGACGTTGACACTTGCCTCATCCTGAATACCGTAGGCTGAGACATACCCGCCCAATCCGTTGGCGAGATAGAGGGTGGAGTTGATTTCGCCTTCCAACTGCGCACGCAAGGTAGAGGCTTCCGCCAGCACCTGATTACGCTGGATTTCGGCTTGACGCTCGATGTCCAGGCGCACCACATACTCGGCCAGAATCGCAGCGCCCGCCAGAACGATGAGCGGGATCAGTATCGCCTGAAAATGGCGTAGTCGCTCGCCGAACATTTCCCCCTCGCTGCTGTGGTGTGATTTTTAGCCATTATAGGCCTATCGAGGCGGCAAAACCCAGTGGATACGTTACTTTGGTCATGCGCTAAGTCCATGATGCCGCGTGCTATAATCCGCGCCTCTTATGACCTCCAAACGCATTTTCGAAAAACTCGTCATCCTGGGCGTCGGCCTCATCGGCGGCTCGGCAGCGCTCGCGCTGCGCCAAGCGGGTCAAACCGGCACCATCGTTGGCGTCGGCCGCAACGGTGACGGATTGCAAGAAGCCATCGACCTAGGCGTGATCGATGCTGCAGCCCCGCTCACCGAAGCCGTCAAGGACGCCGACTTCATTCTGGTCGCCACGCCCGTCGGGCAATTTCCCGCCCTGTTCGAAGCCATGGCGCCGCATTTGGCACCCAATGTCGTCATCACCGATGCCGGTAGTACCAAGGGCGACGTCATTGCCGCAGCACGGACACATTTGAGCGGGCATCTGCACCGCTTCGTCCCCGGTCACCCGATCGCCGGCGCAGAAAAGAGCGGCGTCTCTGCCGCACGCCCCGGACTGTTTACGGCCAAGAACGTCGTATTGACGCCGCTGGAAGAAAACGACCAGGACGCCATCGCCAAAACCGACGCCTTCTGGCAAGCCTGCGGGGCCAATGTGTGTCACATGACGCAGGAACTGCACGACGAGATTTTCGCCGCCATCAGCCATTTGCCGCACTTGCTGGCATTCGCTCTGGTCGCCGACATTGCCCAGCGCCAGAACGCCGCACAAATCCTGGGCTTTGCCGCAGGCGGATTCCGCGATTTCAGCCGCATCGCCGGCAGTTCACCCGAAATGTGGCGCGATATCAGCCTAGCCAATCGCGACGCGCTGCTACACGAAATCGACGCCTACCAGGCTCAACTCACCCAGATGCGCGACATGATAGAACGCAACGATGGCGCAGCGCTGGAAGCCGTCTTCAAGCAGGCCAGCCATGCTCGTAACGCCTGGATCAAGAATCTCGAGAAATAATTGATGGAAACGCTGAACCTTTCTCCGGCCCATGCAGCACAAGGCACGATCAAGCTGCCGGGCTCTAAGAGCATTTCCAACCGCACCTTGTTATTGGCGGCACTGTCCAGCGGCACGACGGAGATTCGCGACCTGCTGGCCTCCGACGATACCGCCCGCATGCTGGAAGCCTTGCAAACCCTGGGTGTAAAACTCACGCAAACTGGCGCCGACGATTGGCGTGTGGAAGGCACAGGCGGCGAGTTTCCAGTGAAAGAAGCCGACCTTTTCCTGGGTAACGCCGGCACGGCATTTCGCCCGCTAACCGCCGCGCTCGCTCTGTCCCGCGGCCGTTACAAACTCTCCGGCATTCAGCGCATGCATGAGCGTCCCATCGGCGATCTGGTCGATGCCCTGCGACAAGCCGGTGCTGAAATCGAATATCTGGGCAATGCAGGCTTTCCTCCGCTGCAAATCACTCCGGGCAAACCGGGCGCCGATCGTGTGAGCGTCAAGGGCAACGTCTCCAGCCAATTCTTGACCGCTCTCCTGATGGCGCTGCCGCTGACCGGACGCAAAACGACCATCGAAGTCGTCGGCGAGCTGATCTCCAAACCCTACATCGAAATCACACTTAATCTCATGGCGCGCTTTGGCGTTGTGGTCGAACGGCACGGCTGGGAGGCCTTCACCATTCCCGCGGCAAGCCGCTACACCAGCCCCGGCGAAATTTATGTCGAGGGAGACGCCTCATCGGCCTCGTATTTCCTGGCCGCCGGTGCTATCGGCCGCGGTCCGGTACGAGTAGAGGGCGTAGGCCAGAAAAGTATCCAGGGCGACGTCCGCTTTGCCGAAGCATTGCAAGCCATGGGCGCTGATATCAGATTTGGCGAGAACTGGATCGAAGCCAGCGGCAGCGGCAAGCTCAAGGCCATCGATCTCGACTGCAACCATATTCCCGATGCCGCGATGACGCTAGCCGTCGCAGCCTTGTTCGCCCACGGCACCACCACCCTGCGTAACATTGCCAGTTGGCGCGTCAAGGAAACCGACCGTATCGCCGCAATGGCAACCGAATTGCGCAAAATTGGCGCCACAGTCGAAGAAGGCCAGGACTACATCCGCGTTACGCCACCGACAGCGTTGACGCCCAACGCCGCCATCGACACCTATGACGACCACCGCATGGCGATGTGCTTCTCGTTAGTAGCTCTAGGTAGCGTGCCGATCACCATCAATGACCCCAAGTGCGTGGCGAAGACTTTCCCGGATTATTTCGAACGTTTCGGAACCATCGTCAAATGAGCAGCATTCCCGTCATCGCCATCGATGGCCCATCGGCGTCAGGCAAGGGCACCGTTGCCCAACTCGTCGCCCAGCGCCTGGGCTATCACTACCTTGATTCGGGGGCCCTGTATCGCATCGTAGCCTTGGCCGGCAAGCAGGCGAGCATTGCCTGGAATGACGAAGCTGCTTTGGCGGCGATGGCAGCAGGGTTGAAAATCCGTTTCGAGAACGGCGAAATCCTGCTCGACGGTCAGATCGTCAGCGAGGCGGTACGCTCGGAAGATATGAGCCGAGGCGCTTCGGAAGTCGCTGTGCATCCTGGCGTGCGCCGCGCCCTGCTCGATCTCCAGCACGATTTCCGCCAGGCGCCGGGCCTCGTGGCCGACGGCCGCGACATGGGTTCTGTGGTGTTTCCGGACGCCCAGGCCAAGGTTTTCCTTACCGCAAGCGCTGCCGTGCGAGCCGAACGACGGTATAAGCAGTTGATCGGCAAAGGAAACCATGCTAATCTAGCGCAGATTTTAGCTGACATCGAATCGCGCGATGCGCGCGACATGCAGCGAAGTGCCGCACCGCTGCGGCAATGTGAAGATGCCATCCTGCTGGATACCAGCGAACTGACGATCGACCAGGCGGTCGAAACGGTTCTGCAACATGCCAGCAAGACCATCCCCGCATAATCAGCGGTAAAGTCCGTAAGCCCAAAAACTTACGGTTTTTTTAATTTTCCCCGTCGCCTGACGGGTTATTTAACTAGGTTATTTTAATGTCCACTAACCCCGCAGAAAGTTTTGCCGCCCTTTTTGAAGAAAGCCTCGAACACCAGGAGATGCGCTCCGGTGAGGTGATCACTGCTGAAGTCGTGTCCGTCGACGACGATTTCGTCGTGGTGAACGCAGGTCTGAAGTCCGAAAGCGTCATCCCGACCGACGAATTCCGCAACGATCGCGGTGAGCTCGAAGTCAAGGCTGGCGATTTCGTCAAGGTCGCCATCGAATCCCTCGAAGACGGCTACGGTTCCACCAAGCTCTCCCGCGAAAAGGCCAAGCGCCTCGCAGCATGGCTGGACCTGGAAGAAGCAATGACCGAAAGCCGTATCGTCAAGGGCGTGATCAACGGCCGCGTCAAGGGTGGCCTGACCGTCATGATCAACGGCATCCGCGCGTTCCTGCCGGGCTCCCTGGTGGACATGCGTCCTGTCAAGGACACCACGCCTTACGAAGGTAAGGAATGGGAATTCAAGGTTATCAAGCTCGACCGCAAGCGTAACAACGTCGTGATGTCCCGCCGTGCCGTACTGGAAGAAACCATGGGCGCAGACCGTGAAGCCCTGATGGCTTCCCTGACCGAAGGCACCGTGGTCAAGGGTATCGTCAAGAACATCACCGACTACGGCGCATTCGTGGACCTGGGCGGTATCGACGGCCTGCTGCACATCACCGACCTGGCATGGCGCCGCGTCAAGCACCCGTCCGAAGTCCTGGCTGTCGGCGACGAAGTCGAAGCCAAGATCCTCAAGTTCGACGCAGAGAAGAACCGCGTCTCCCTGGGCATGAAACAACTGGGCGACGATCCGTGGGTTGCATTGAGCCGCCGTTATCCGGTAAGCACCCGCCTGTTCGGCAAGGTAACCAACCTGACCGACTACGGTGCGTTCGTTGAAATCGAACCGGGTATCGAAGGCCTGGTCCACGTGTCCGAAATGGACTGGACCAACAAGAACGTACATCCGGCCAAGATCGTCCAATTGGGCGACGAAGTCGAAGTCATGATCCTCGAAGTGGACGAAGACCGCCGCCGCCTGTCCCTGGGCATGAAGCAGTGCAAGGCCAATCCGTGGGACGACTTCGCAGCTTCCATGAAGAAGGGCGACAAGGTTCGCGGCCAGATCAAGTCCATCACCGACTTCGGCATCTTCATCGGATTGCAAGGCGGTATCGACGGTCTGGTTCACTTGTCCGACCTGTCCTGGACGCAAACTGGCGAAGAAGCGATCCGCAACTTCAAGAAGGGCGACGAAGTCGAAGCCGTCATCCTCAGCATCGACGTCGAGAAGGAACGTATCTCCCTGGGCGTCAAGCAACTCACCAACGACCCTGTTGCGAGCTCCAACGTCGACAAGGGTGCAGTGGTCAAGGGCACCGTGAAGAGCCTGGATGCCAAGGGCGCCGTGATCGACCTGGGTGGCGAACTGGAAGGCTACCTGCGCGCTTCCGAAGCCTCCCGTGACCGCGTGGAAGATATCCGCAGCGTGCTCAAGGAAGGCGACGAAATCGAAGCCAAGGTGATCAGCACCGACCGCAAGACCCGCACCGTCAACCTGTCCATCCGTGCGAAGGACCTGGACGACGAAGCCGATGCCGTTCAAAAGTACAGCAACGACAGCGGCAATGCCGGCACCACCAACCTTGGCGCGCTCCTGAAGGCCAAGATGGATGGCAAGAACAACGAATAATCCACGAGGCCGACATGACCAAATCGGAACTCATCGCCAAGCTGGCGGCGCGTTTTCCCCAGCTTGTCGTCAAGGATGCAGAACTGTCTGTAAAAACAGTTCTGGATGCCATGTCTGACAAGCTCGCCGCCGGTGAACGCATTGAAATCCGCGGATTCGGTAGTTTCAGTTTGAACTACCGTCCTCCGCGTCTCGGTCGCAATCCCAAGACCGGCACCAAGGTGCAGGTTCCCGAGAAGTACGTTCCGCACTTCAAGGCAGGTAAGGAATTGCGCGAACGCGTGGATGTCCGGGACTGACGACAATTCGTTGTAAAAGGTGTTACCAAAGCGGCGCAATCGCAAGATTGCGCCGCTTTTTTACTGGTAAAATCCCGTCATGAGCTACATGCGCTATTTCTACACACTGCTATCCATCCTCCTGTTTTTTGCGGCCCTAGGCTTGACCGCGAGAAACCTCGAGCCGGTCACCCTGCACTACTATCTTGGCTTGGCCTGGAGTGCTCCGCTCGCGCTCATGCTATTCGTCAGTTTCCTGGCTGGGATAGCCTGCACCGTCGTTGCCGGACTCAGCATGTACGTGAAGTACCGCCGGGAATTGACGGCATTGAAGCACGAGCTCTCCCGCCTGAACCCTCAGGACAACCCTCCCATCGCCGATCTCAGCAAAATCTCCGGGATCAGCTAAGCCATGGATTTCGAATACTGGTGGCTCTTGTTGCTGCCGCTCTTTTTCGGCCTGGGATGGGTCGCTGCACGTATCGACATCAGCCAGCTGCTCACCGAAACCAGCACCCTGCCCGCGTCTTATTTTCGCGGCCTGAATTTCCTCATCAGCGAACAACCGGACAAGGCTATTGAGGCTTTTACCGAAGCCCTGAGAGCCGACTCCAACACGCTCGAGCTTCATTTCGCTCTGGGCAGCCTGTTCCGTCGAACCGGAGAAATGGACCGTGCCATTCGCTTGCACCAGGGACTCCTGGAACGCGAAGACCTCGCCGAGCCGCAGCAATTGATGGCGTTGGCCGAACTTGCCCAGGATTACCTCAAGGCCGGTCTGTTCGACCGCGCCGAGGAAATCTTCCTCAAGCTCACTGAGACCCGCTACGCCAACTCTGCGTTGCGTGCCCTGCTGGAAATCTACGTGCGGGAAAAGGAATGGCTGCAAGCCATCTCTGTCGCCCAGCGCCTGGAAACGCTTACCGGCAGGCCCTTGCGTATCGAAGTTGCGGAGTTCTACTGCGAACTCGCTCAGCAGAACATGCTGCTGGGACAGCTCTCCCAAGCCCGGGGCAACCTGAACGAAGCGCTGGAAGCCAACCGCAACTGCGTACGCGCCAACATCATGCTGGGCGATATCGAAGCCGCTGCCGGCGCGCAAAGCAACGCACTCAATGCCTGGCGCGCCGTGGAACTGCAAGTGCCAGACTACTTGGAACTGGTGGCTGAGCGCATGATGGCGAGCTGGCGTATCTTGGGTAATACGGAAGAAGGCCTGCAATGGCTGCACGAAGCCGTGCGCAAATATCGGCTCGAGGAAACCGCACACGTGTTGTTCGAAGCCACGCTGGACCTCAAGGGACCGGAAGCCGCCTATCGCATGGCGCATGAAGAGGCAGAACAATCACCGTCATTGACTGCGCTCGATCGTTTGCTGCAAGCCAAGGTCAGCGGCATGCCGGACGGCGATTTACGTCTCGTGATGAGCGCCATCCGTGAACACCTTGAAAAAACCGCCTATCACCGTTGCCGCACCTGCGGCTATACCGCCCGACAATTCCATTGGCACTGCCCCAGTTGCAGCGAGTGGGAAACCTTCCCGCCGCGTTTCGAACGGGCCATTTCCAAGACCAGCCTGATATGACCGACCCAAAAATCATCGTTGCGTTGGATTACCCCGACGCTGCCGCTGCCCAGCAACTCGTCGCCCGACTCGACCCGGCCCTGTGCCGCCTGAAAGTTGGCAAGGAGCTATTCACCGCCGAAGGCCCAGGGTTCGTCTCTTCACTGGTAGACCAGGGCTACGGCGTATTTCTTGACCTGAAATTCCATGACATTCCCAATACCGTGGCCAAGGCATGCGCCGCTGCCAGCCGTCTCGGTGTCTGGATGCTCAACGTACACGCCTCTGGCGGCCGCGCCATGATGAACGCCGCGCGCGAAGCCGTCGAACAAGCCGCCAAACCGCCCATGCTCATCGCTGTGACAGTGCTGACCAGCATGAACGAAGCAACGCTGCACGAACTCGGCGTTTCCAGCCCGTTGCAGGAACATGTCCTGCGGCTTGCCTCGCTGACCCAGGCCTGTGGCCTAGATGGTGTGGTCTGTTCGGCCCAGGAAGCACCGCTGCTGCGTACCAAGCTGGGGCAGGACTTCTGCCTCGTCACGCCCGGCATTCGTCCCGCCGACGCCAGCCTCGACGACCAGAACCGCGTCCTTACTCCGGCGGCAGCCTTGCTGCAAGGCTCCAGCTATCTCGTCATCGGACGCCCAATCACCAAGGCAGCCGACCCTCTGGCCGCCTTGCGCAGCATCACCGAAGAAATCAAAGGCCTATAACGAAAAGCCGCTTGTCTGCAGCGACTTTTCAATCTTCCTGGCAACGCAATACGGATATTGCCCCCGAGCACATCCTAGCAACTTCTCTTTGCGATTTCCCTCACTGGGAGTAATCTATTCGACGCAGCACAACTGCACGAACCCGGTGATGGGTTCGCATCTCAAATAACAAATAAGGAAAAGAAGAAAATGAAGAAAATAATGATGTTTTTGAGCATGTTGGCTTTATCGATTTCTGCTTGGGCGGCGGTGGATTTGAATACTGCAACGCAAGCCGAGCTGGAATCCGTCAATGGCATCGGCCCTAAAAAAGCCCAGGCTATTATCGAATACCGCAAGAAAAACGGTAACTTCAAAAGCGTCGACGACCTCGACAATGTTTCCGGTTTCGGCAAGAAAACCGTCGACAAGGTGAAAAAAGAGGTCAGCGTAGGTAACGCAACGGCAGCCGCCGCTGCGGGCAAGCAGGAAAAAGCCAAGAAGTAACCGGATTTTCAATTCAACAAAAAAGGCCCTTGACGGGCCTTTTTTGCTGAGATCGATCCATTCCTTACATATCCATACTCTACAGAAATTCCTTGTCGCGCGGATGTCCGGCAAAGTCGCATGCCTTGCGGAAGTTCTCGAGCGTGCGCTGGACGCGTCCCAGCACTGTTTCAGCAGGGAAATATCCCATATCGTCGGCCTCACCGACCGGCAAGCCGCTCAAGATTGCGAGGCCGTCGAAAACATTGTCGATCACATGGATGTGGAATTCGCCGCGCGACACGGCTTCGACCACTTCGCGGTCAAGAATGATGTGATTGCGGTTACGTGCCGGCACGATGACGCCCTGCTTGCCGTTCAATCCCAATCGTTGGCAAACGCGGAAATAACCTTCGATCTTCTCGTTGAGGCCGCCAATAGGCAGCACCTCGCCATGCTGATTAAGCGCACCGGTCACGGCCAAGCCTTGCGGCACCGCGATATCGCCAAGCGCGGAAATCAGCGCAAACAGCTCGGCGCAAGAAGCCGAATCGCCCTCGACACCATGGTATTCCTGCTCGAACACCAGCGAAGCCGAAAGACTCAAGGGCGCGATGTTGATGAAGGTCGCGGCCAGCCAGTGCTGGAGGATCAACACGCCCTTGTCGTGGTTTGGACCGCTCATTTCGACTTCGCGGCTGATGTTGACGATACCTTCATCGCCGGCATAAGCACGCGCCGAGATGCGCACCGGCGAGCCGAACTGGTAATCGCCAAGGTCGATCTGGGTAAGTCCGTTGATCTGCCCCACACGATCGCCGTCCACGTCGATGAGGATTTCTCCATCAACAATCGCCTGATGCAATTCCTGCTCGGGATAATCGTGACGTAACCGCCGCGCCGCTGCTGCTAATTCGACGTCAGCCGCCGTCACCGTCATCCCGCCTCGCGCTGCACATACGGCTGCGCTTTCCACCAGCCAGGCCTCCAACTTGCCGAATGCCGAACTCTGGCGATGCTGGTCGTCCATCTCGCGCTGCATATCGGCCAACAATCTTGCTACGGCCGGCGCATCGAAATGCGCCAGACCAAAGCGACGGCAAGCCTGGGCAACAAAAGCAGCAGTAGCCCGACGCGACAAATCGTTGGCGACGAAGCTCTCGGCAAAATCCACCTTGGCGCGAAAATGCCGCGAAAACTCGGGGTCGAGTTCCTGCAATTCGTAATACTCTTCGCGCGAGCCGATCAACACGATCTTGACACGGATTTCGACAGATTCAGGCTCCAGCGTAGACGCGGCCAATTGGCCTAATGCCGCCGCCGGTTCCTCGATCTGCAAGCGGCCGTTGCGCAAAAAGCGGCGGAATTTCTCCCACACCTGCGGATCGCGGATGAGGTCGTCCAGATGCAGCATGAGGAAACCGCCATGCGCACGCAGCAGGTTGCCGGCCCGAATCCGGGTGAAATCAGTCAGCAATACACCGCTCTCGGCCTGGTATTCGATGCCGCCGAACAGCGAGCGGAACACCGGGTCGTCGTCGCGCACTACCGGAGCACCGGTCAGCTCACCGTTGTCCACCACCACATTGACGCGGTAATTGGCCAATACGTCGATCAGGTGATCGGTCGTTTCTTCCTGGCCTGCGGCCGGTTGGTTGGACGTTGCCAGCACATCCAGGTTGTTGAGTACGTCCGTCAGCAACTGGGCCATCCAGCTTTCCAGCTTGTGTGCGTCGGCCTCGCTCCAGGCAAGGTTGGCGGACATGCCTTCGGAAAGCTTGTCCAGCAAAGGTTGGATCGTGGTACGGCGCAGTTCGTTCAGCGCCTCGTCCATGGCGCGTTCCTGCGGGCGGATTTTCTCGAGGTAATCGCTGATGGAAGCACGCAACTCATCCTCGGCGTGCTCGATGGCGACGCGTTGTTCGGCCGACATCGCCAGCAGGTCTTCCTCGTGGATAGCCTGCCCCTTGTCGTCCAGCAGATTGAAGATCAGCCGTCCGCCTTCACGACGCAAGGCGTAATTGCGGGTTGCCGCCATGGCCGAGAGTTCGGCATACGCCGCATCGATATTCGCTTGGTAATTCTTGCGCGCCCGACTGCAATCCAGGCGGTAACCTTCCTCGTCCAGTTTGCGCGGAATTTCGGCCACGATCTCGCGCACAAAGGTTTCCATGCGTTGCCGCAGTACTGCCCCCTTCCCCGGCTGGAGCCGCAAGGAGATCGGTTTCTCAGGCAGGTCGAAGTGATGGACGTAGACGAAATCGGGCGGTGTTGTGCGCTGCGCGGCCATCTGCTGCATGGCGCGGAACAGCAGTGACGATCGTCCGCTGCCGGTCTCGCCCAGCACGAACAGGTTGTAATCGGGCTGGGTGATGCTCAACCCGAAGCGAGCTGCGGTTTCGGCACGTTCCTGGCCGATCCAGATGGGCTCGTCGCCCGTCAGTTCGGAAGTATCGGCAAAGCCCAGGCTGGCCGGATCGATCGCAAGCGTGATATCGGAAGGTTTGAGGGTACGGTGCATCGGTTTATTGTTCCCAGCGTTGTCGGGCAGTATCGTCGCTGCTGCGGGCGTCTACCCAGCGCTCGCCCTGCGGCGTGTGTTCCTTTTTCCAGAACGGCGCCTCGGTCTTGAGGTAATCCATAATGAATTCGCAGGCGGCGAAGCATTCACCGCGATGGCGGCCGGCCACGGCCACCAGCACGATCTGGTCCAGCGGATTCAAGGTGCCGATGCGGTGGATCACCAGCGCGTCGTGAAAATTCCAGCGTGTACGGGCCTTCTCGACAATCGCAGCGAGCGATTTTTCGGTCATGCCCGGATAGTGTTCCAGCGTCAGTGTGCCGACAGTATCGCCGTCGTTGACATCACGTACCTGGCCGATGAAAGTTGCGACTGCGCCGATGCCGGGATCGGCCAATCGCAATCGCGAGATTTCGGCACCGGCGTCGAAGTCCTCATATTGGACGCGAACCATCATCCGCCGGTCACCGGAGGGAAAAAGGCGATTTCATCGCCAGCAGCCACAGGTGTGTTATCAGGCACCAGTTCTTGGTTCACTGCGGCGCGAATCTGGCGGCAGCCGTCGAACTGCTCGGCCCAGACACTGCCCCGTGCGGCAAGCCAACGCATGATATCGGCCACTTGCGCGACGTCATCCGGCAATACAACGTCCTCCATATTTTGCCCAAGCGCTTCGCGCAAACGGGCAAAGTAGAGAATGCGCACGTTTCGGCTCAAAGCCCGAGGTCCTCGTCGGTCACCGGACCACGTGTGCCGTTGATGGCCTGCATCATCAGCAGCATGGCCTTCTGCTTGATTGCTTCATCTTCCATTGCCTTCGAGCTGAAGGTCATACCGAATCGCGCAGCGTATTGCTGGATCAGCATGATGAGGGTGCTTTCGTCTTCCATGAATTCTCCGAACTATTTAGCTTCGAACTATTTATTTATCTTCTGAGTCGTCCAGCAACGCCATCTGTGTGGGGTCGCCTTCCAGTTCCACCTTTTCGATCTGGGCGAAACGACGTGAAATCTTCTGGCTGGTGGTGTGCACTTCCTGCACGTCGTCGTGGGCCTGGCGAATATGCGTGGCGAGATTCTGCATGCGCTTGTCGAAACGCTCGAACTCCTTGCCCAGCTTGCCCAATTCATCCTTGATGATGTGCACCTGCTTGCGCGTTTCCACGTCCTTCAGCACTGCACGGGCGGTGTTCAACACTGCCATCAACGTAGTCGGCGACACGATCCACACGCGCTGCTTCTGCGCGTAATCCACCACATCGGGGTGGTAGGCGTGAATCTCGGCGAACACCGCCTCTGCCGGCACAAACATCACGGCACCATCCGAAGTATGGCCGTTGATAATGTATTTGGCAGCGATGTCGTCCACATGTTTCTTGACGTCGGCCTTGAACTGCCGCTGCGCCTGCAGGCGGTCGGCCTCGGCGATGCCGGTTTCATACATGCGGTGGTAGTTTTCGAGCGGGAATTTTGAATCCACGCCCACGGTGCCAGTAGGCTCAGGCAGGAACAAGGCGCAGTCCACGCGCGAACCGTTGGGAAAACTGTGTTGCATGGCATAAGCCGTGGGCGGCAGGATATTGCGCACCAAGGCCTCGAGCTGGACTTCGCCGAACGCCCCGCGCGAACGCTTGTCGCCCAGCAGCTCTTGCAAACTGACCATATTGGTGGTCAGGCCGTCGATCTTCTTTTGTGCTTCGTCGATGGTTGCAAGCCGCGCCATCACGCTCACAAACGTCTCATTGGTCTTCTTGAAGCCTTCGTCCAGGCGCTCGCTGACCTTGCCGCCGATCTGCTCCAGACGGCCGTCCACAGTCTTGGCCAGCGCCTCGATGCTCGCCGTCAGCTGCAACGTCGCATTGCGCATGGTGGTCTGGATCAGCTCTTGCTCAGCCTTGCCTTGTTCAGCCAGGGTGAGGTGCAGCTTTTCCAGCACCTGCTCTCGCGTAGCAGCCAGGCTTTCCGTTTGGGCAAGCTGCAAGGACTGCATGGCGTCGCGCGTCGTCTGCAACTCCTGTGCAACGGAAGTGCGCAGGCGCTCTGTTGCTTCACTAGAACTGCTGCCCAGGCGATCACCCAGCTTGTTGAGGGCATCGTAAACATCACGCAGCATGGCACGGTGCTTATCCTCAAACAATTGAGCAAGCTGGGATTGAGTCGTATCCATACGCCCCAGGCGTAAGGCCAGCCAGCCGATGGCCAGCAAGGTGACCAGAATCAGGATCAATGCAATGATTTCTAACATCCGCGAATTATAGCGCAACCGCTCGACACTCCTCGCGTTGCCTCGCCCTGCCGTTTATGCAAAACTTAGGGTCATCTAACGTTGTAATTACGCTTTATACAGGTCTGTATTTCTGTAGAAATACTTGGAAGCCACCTGAATAACAAAGGAGCTCTTCATGAGCGACAAATTGGACTATGCCGAACTCAAGGCTTCCGGCTTGCTGCCCTCCCCGCGCGGCGTCGCGCTGGCCATCATGCAGATTTGCCAGCAAGAGAATTTCTCCTTGCAGGAACTGGCACACACCATCCAGGGCGACCCCGTCCTCGCGGGACGCGTCATCAAGATCGCCAATCTCGCCAATCCCAATAAATCTCGTCCCATCGCGTCCGTGACCACGGATTCACTGATCCTCATCGGTATTCATGCCGTACGCCAGGTAGTGCTGAGCTTTTCGCTCATCAACACTTACCAGGAAGGCGCTTGCAAGAATTTCGATTACCAGAAATTCTGGGCTCGCTCGGTCGCCATGGGCTGTGCAGCGCATGCCATCGGCAGCCTGTTACGTATTGCTCCTTCAGCTGAAATGTTCACTTGTGGCCTGCT
Source organism: Novimethylophilus kurashikiensis (assembly GCF_003112435.1). Lineage (GTDB taxonomy): Bacteria > Pseudomonadota > Gammaproteobacteria > Burkholderiales > Methylophilaceae > Novimethylophilus > Novimethylophilus kurashikiensis. Next base: position 244,758 of record NZ_BDOQ01000001.1, on the reverse strand, counting down.
CGCGGGCGTTGGTCGACTCGGGCTGGCAGCCGTTCGACCGCAAGCGTATTCGGCACTACTGAGCGAAACCGCAGGTAGCGACATCAACCATCAGCAGGCGGAGGAACACGAACGTTTCGGCCTGAGCCATTGCGAATTGGGTGCCCAGATGATGGCGGATTGGGGCTTTCCCAAACTGTTCATCGACGCGATTGTTTTTCACGAAAACCCTGAAACCTCCGGATTTGTTGAAGGTACCCGCCAGTACAAGCTCGCCGCAACACTGCAACTGGCCGACCTGATGGCCAACATTTGCCTGGCGCGCGAGGCCGAGCGCGAAGCCTATTTGCCGCATATGTTCGAGGTAGGTGCAACCTTGAGCCTCAGTCGCGAACAAATCATGGACCTGACCAATTTGGCTTGCGCCGAATGGCGGGAATGGGCGCCATTGCTTAACATCCGTGCGGAAGGATCAACTGCCCGTTTTACGCTGCCAGAGCCTTCTGACATTGCCGAGGCTGCCATGGCCGAAACGGAGCAAATGGCCGGGTTGCAACCTTCGAATTTTCCGCTACGCATCGTGTTTGCCGATGACGACCAAACACTGACCTTGTTGATGTCGAGGCTGTTAGCCTCCGCAGGCCATACCGTGTTCACGGCCAAGAACGGGCGCTTAGCCTACGAGCTTGCCCAGCGCGAGAAAGTGCATGTCATCATCGCCGATTGGGTGATGCCGGAAGCCGACGGCTTGATGCTGTGCCAGTCCATCCGCAAGCAGGATTGGGGGCGGGACATCTACTTCATGATCCTCACCGCGCTTGAAGATGAGCAGCTCCAGATCGAAGCCTTCGAGGCCGGGGTGGATGCCTTCGTGAAAAAACCGTTCAACGCCCGCTTGCTCAACGCCAAGCTGCTCGCAGCCCAGCGCCGCTTCGATCGTCAAGGCTAAAAAGGACACCCCATGCTGAGCCGCCTACGCTTCGAATTTATCCGACTCTCGACGCTGCTGGCGGAAAGGCTGCGCAATAACTTCTACCTGTATCTCGCCGCGCTGCTGACGCTGGCGATCTTGCTCGATGCGGCGGTTTTCCATGTCGGCGCCAACATGAAGCAAAAAGCGTTCGACGTCGTCATCAAGAACCGCATCTTCGTGCCCAAGCCCGATCCCGAGATCGTCATCGTGGACGTCAACGAAGCCAGCCTGGCAGCCCTTGCTCCGGATTACGGCCGATGGCCGTGGCCGCGCCAGGTATTCGGCGAATTCCTGGAGCATCTGGAGGAACAGCAACCCAAGGCCGTGGTATTCGACATCCTGTTTTCCGATGCGGACATCTACAACCCGGACAGCGATGCCTATTTCAACGACGCTATTGCGTCCACCGACAATACCTTCTTCCCTTTCCTGCGCTTGCCGGAGAGCCAGGATGGCTTGAGCCAGGTGAAGCCCGGCATGATCCCCGGTGCCAAAAAGATACCCGGCGTCAAAGCGGATCCAGCCGCCACGATAGCAGTCGTCCTGCCACATTTCCCGGCCGCGCTGCAAGCCGGAAGGTTGGGCACGCACAACATCTTTCCAGACCCGGACGGTATCGTACGCGAATACAAGATATGGCAGGACAAGCAAGGCTGGCGTTTGCCCTCGCTGCCGTTGGACGTCGGTTTGGCCATAGGCGGCAAGGCGCCGCCCCAGGACAGCCTGTTATTGAACTGGCGGGGCGGGCCATTCACCTATCGCTATGTCAGCTTCAGCGATGTGTATCGCGACATGACGGCGAAAACACCCAAGCGCCCCGCCAACGAATTCGCCGGAAAAATCGTCATCATCGGTTCCACCGCGCCCAGCCTGTTCGACCTCAAGGCCACGACCATGGCCAAGGCGCATCCCGGCGTGGAAATCCTCGCCACTGCCATCGACAACATCAAGCATAACGACCCGCTCAAGTTCTGGCGCGGCAACGTTTCCTACGTGCTGTTGAGCTTGCTGGTCGTGTGGCTTACCGCCTTTGCATTCTTCCAGAATATCGAACGCGATCGCTTCGACCGCATCTTCGGGGCATCGCAATTGCTGTTGCTGGCGATTTCCTACATCGGCGTCAATTTGGCGAATATCTATCTCGACCTCACAGGGCCCGTGACCTGGGCCGTCGCTTACTTCAGTATCGCCAAGATCTACGCGCTTGCCACCGACCGCGCCATGCAGCGCGTGCTGGCTTCCGAACTACCCACAGGCGAAGAGGTGGTCAAGGTCTCGCTCATGCTGGTCCTGTTCGACGCCCCCCTGCCGCTGGGCGACGCCGCGCTCAAGAAAATCCGCCGGACGCTGCGGGATGAAGCTCTCCAGCCATGCCGTATCGACGAGTTGAAAGGCACGCAATCGGGCGTGTGGGGCTTGTTTGCCGACATGCTGGCCGTATCCTGGACGCAAGCCGGCCCTGATATAGAAAAGGAGGCGGAGCGTTTGCTGGCCCTACTGCCAGCCATCCTGGCGCGGCAAGGCGTTGCGGAAGACGTTCGCATCCGGCATATCATCCAGCACGGCGCGATACGCATTGGGGTTGAAGCCGCGGGGGAATGGCGCATTCTCTTTGCCCAGGCCGTCACCAACATGGAAAAAACGGGCGTATTGCCCGCTTAGATCAGGAGAAACCGATGAAACATTGGATATTGCTTGCGCTGCTGGCTGTGTCGACGTCAGCAGCTGCAGAATCAGGCACTGCGCTCAAGTCAGACAGCCTGCGTGCCGAACCCTTTGGCGACGCTAAGGCCGTAGGCAGCATCGCGCGCGGCGACAAATTGGATATCGTCGAGAAAAAAGGTGCCTGGCTCAAGGTCAAGGGCACCAAGACGAGCGGCTGGGTTAGGCTTCTCTCGGTCAAGCGCGGCGCACTCGGCAAATCGGACAATGCCGCTGGCGTGCTGGATCTCGCCAGCGGCCGCTCCGGCACTGGACAAGTGGTTTCCACCACCGGCGTACGAGGATTGAGCGAAGAAGACCTCAAGGCGGCGAAATTCAATGAGGACGAGATGAAGAAGCTGGAAGCCAATGGGGTGTCGGCGGATGAAGCACGCAAGTTTGCAGCGTCAGGCCACCTCGATGCGCGCAAGCTCGATTACCTGCCCGCCCCTCAAGGAGAAGCCGAATGAACAAGCATCATGTACTTTTCGCGATTGCCGCGATGTGTTCGCTCGCCGCGCTGCCTGTAGAGGCCTTTGACCTGGGCAAGGCGCTGGGCGGCAAAAGTCTCAACGTCGGCAAGACTTCCAAGGACGACGAAATCAAGATCGGCCGCGAGATTGCCGGCAACCTGCTGGGTGCTTCGCCGCTGGTCAAGGACGAAGCCTTGCAGCAGTACGTCAACCGCGTCGGCCGCTGGGTCGCGCTGCAAAGCGAGCGTCCCGATCTGCCCTGGCATTTCGGCGTGATCGAAAGCAACGACATCAATGCCTTCGCCACGCCAGGCGGCAACGTACTAGTGACCAAGGGCTTGTATCGCAAGCTCAACAACGAGGCCGACCTCGCCGGTGTGCTCGGCCATGAAATCGGCCACGTGATCAAGAAGCATCAACTCAAGCTAATCCAGAAGCAACAACTGCTGGATGTAGGTTCCAGCCTGCTGGGCGAGAAAGCAGGCAAGGATAACGATGCCATCAAGAAACTGATCGGCAACGGTGCCGAGATCTGCGCGCGCAGCCTCGACAAGAACGCCGAGTTCGAAGCCGATCGCATCGGCGTCGTACTCAGCGCCCGTGCCGGCTACGACCCCTATGGGCTACCGGAGGTGTTGCAGGAGATCGGCCATGTCAGCAAGAACGACAGCAGTGTCGCCTTGCTGTTCAAGACCCATCCGGCACCGGACGATCGTCTGGTAAAGCTGAGCGATGCTGTGGGTACCCGTCTGGACAAGGTGACAGATGGTAAAACCTTGGAAAATCGCTTCTATAAACTTAAAAACTGAACGTCTATCACTGTTGGCGATAGCGCAAAAAATTAAGGCTGCCAAACGGCAGCCTTAAGAACAGCGCATGGGGTAGACGTGTTATTAAGCACTTATCGCTTCTGGTGAAGCTGACGACCCCGAAAGTGCGTCTGTGTGAATACATTTTGCGCCGATGTTGAGCGCATGCTTTTGCAAGACCTGACAAAAACTTTGCTCAAGCGAATTTATGTGAAATTTTTCAAACCTACTCTTTGATTCAAGGTACAACGCAATTGTCGGCAGCATTTGTCGCCCAAAATGCGTTCTTCATTAACGATAACCAATCAATAATAAAAACAAGATGTCGGAAGACTTTTTCAATCTCCAAACAGGTCACGCCTATCGCATCCTGATCATCGACGACAATCCCGAGCAGCAGCGCTTGTTGCTTGAGTTATTGCGTAGCAGCGGATTCGCTATCAGCTTTGCCTTCGACGGCCATCAAGGGTATCAACGCGCCCTATCCACCAAACCAGACCTGATCTTGCTCGATGTACGCATGGTGAAAGTGGACGGCTTTGCTACGTGCCGCTTATTGAAGGCCGATGCAGCGACGCAGGATATTCCCGTGATTTTCATATCCGCTGCCGATACTCCAGACGAGCGCATCGCTGGCCTGAAACTGGGCGGCGTCGACTATATTTCAAAACCTTTTGTACCTGAAGAGGTACTGGCCCGCATCAACATTCATCTCGATCTGGCATCCCGTGCCCGCACGCCGGGAACGTCTTCCGAGTCGGCACCTCCCAGGCATAACGCTAACGTTGTTTTAGTCAATGCGGTCAGGCAGTTCATTTCAGAGAATCTGGCTATTTCGCCCTCGCTCGCCGAAATAGCGGCCAAGGTCGGGACTTATGAAAAAAAGCTCTCGCAGGTATTCCGTGAGCAAACCGGCTTGACCGTATTCGCGTTTATTCGCGAGGAGCGGATACGTCGTGCACGTGAGCTGCTACAAGCAACCGACCTGGAAATTCAGGATATTGCAGATCAAGTCGGATTCCAGAACGCCGCTAATTTCGCCACAGCCTTTCGTCAACGATTAGGGATCACTCCCAGCGCATATCGGCAAAATCTGTCTACCCCGTGACCGTCAGCCGAAATACCGATGAACGATAAAAATAAATTGATGCTGGGGTTATCAATACTGCTCACCATCGGGTTTGCCGCCAACAGTTTGGCCAGTTTTTACATATCCGAGGCAAGCCTTCATCACAAAATTGCGGTCAACTTGACACTAAGTCTCGTGGTTACCAGCCTGATACTCCTCGTCGTAAACTTGGGAGTGCTCCGCATCAAGCGACATCTCCAACAAGTTGCCAAACAGGATCAGGAACAGCTGGAACGTGCGATTGCCGAAGCCCAGGCTGCACAGCAAGCCCGCGCACGCTTGTTGGCTTATATCAGCCATGATTTACGCACGCCGTTGGCGACCATCATCCACTACACCCATCTACTGGCACCCTATGCCGACGAAACGACCCAGCGCTATCAAAACGCCATTGAACGCAGCGCGATCCATCAACTCGAGATCATCGAGGATTTAGTCGAACATGCGCGAGGTGAGCTGGATCATTTCGAGCTGGTTCCGATCCCCACCTACCTTCATTCGTACCTGCAAGAAATCGCGAGCCAGGGAGAACTATTGGCAAGTCAGCAAGGCAACAGCTTCGCGCTGGAGCTAGACGGGAATATTCCCCCCATTGCGGTCATCGATCCCAAACGACTGCGACAGGTGTTGCTCAATCTGCTGACCAATGCAGCGAAATATACCCAGGACGGGCAGATCAAAATGCTGATCCATGCCGGGGTCAACGGCAACACGAATGGACTCAGCCTGTATTTTGCAATTAGTGATACCGGCCCAGGCATTTCGCAAGAAGATGCCGAGCGCATATTCCTGCCGTTCGAACGCTGCGCTACCGATCGTCCCGGGGTTGGGCTCGGACTGACCATCGCACATAAAGTGGTGCGCAAGATGGGAGGGGCCTTACGGCTCGAGAGCCAGCCTGGCGCGGGGAGTAAATTTTTCTTCGATATCGAGACCGTGGCGGCATTGGAATCCGAGGTACTTCAACCCGCCACCGCTTTTGCCCTGCCGGAGGCGATAGGTGCCGGAAAATGCATTCTGGTCGTCGACGACGACCTCATGAACCGGGACTATCTTTATGAAATCCTGGCCATCGCGGATTTCGATATTCTCCTCGCGGAGAGCGGTGAAGAAGCCTTGCAGATGTTGCGTCAGCATCCCGTCGATATCATCCTGACAGACCAAATCATGCCTGGCATGAACGGATGGGAATTATTGCGGCATATCCATGCAAACGAAAAACTTCGCGATCTACCCGTCTTGCTTTACTCAGGAATGCCGCCGGAACCGCCGCTTGAATTCCCACGAGAAATTCGCTTCCGCGCTACCTTATTTAAACCTGTGCTGCCAGACGAACTGCTGGAGCAGCTTCGCCGAATTTTTCATGGCGACTGTCCCCAATTAACCCAATAAAAAACCCGGCCTAAGCCGGGTTTTTTATTGCATCGCGATCGATCAAACTTCGCCGCGTGCAGCCTTCTTGCGCTCGTGCTCGCTCAAGTGGCGCTTGCGCAAACGCAGAGACTGCGGCGTGATTTCCACCAATTCGTCATCGTCGATGAACTCAACGGCGGATTCCAGCGTCAGCTTCATCGGTGTCGTCAAGCGCACCGCTTCATCTGTACCGGATGCACGCACGTTGGTCAGCTGCTTGCCCTTGATCGGGTTGACGATCAGATCGTTGTCACGGCTGTGTATGCCGATGATCATGCCTTCGTACAGCTTGTCGCCGGGGCTTACAAACATCTTGCCGCGCTCTTCCAGCTTCCACAGTGCGTAGGCCACAGCCTCGCCCTGCTCCTGCGAAATCAGCACGCCATTGCGACGTCCTGGAATATCGGCCTTGAGCGGAGCGTAGTCGTCGAATATGTGCGCCATCAAACCGGTACCGCGCGTCAAGGTCAGGAATTCGCTCTGGAAACCAATCAGGCCGCGTGCCGGAATGCGGTATTCAAGCCGGGTACGCCCGTTACCGTCGGATGCCATGTTGGTCAGTTCACCGCGACGACGCCCCAGCTCTTCCATGACAGCGCCCTGGTTGGCGTCTTCCACGTCCACGGTCAGGTTCTCATACGGTTCGCATTTCTCGCCGTCGATGTCCTTGAACACCACGCGCGGCTTGCCGACGGCCAGCTCATAACCTTCGCGACGCATGTTTTCCAGAAGAATCGTCAAATGCAATTCACCGCGACCGGAGACACGGAACACGTCGGAGTCGGCAGTTTCTTCAACGCGCAATGCGACGTTGACCAGCAGTTCGCGCGTCAGACGGTCGCGAATCTGGCGACTGGTGACGAACTTGCCTTCGGTTCCGGCCAGCGGGCTGGAGTTGACCATGAAGTCCATGGTCAACGTCGGCTCGTCGACTGCCATGATGGGCAGGCCGACAGGAGTATCCTTATCGGCGATGGTCACGCCGATGCCGATCTCTTCCAGGCCGGAGACGATCACGATGTCGCCTGCTTCAGCCTCTTGCACTTCAATGCGCTCCAGGCCGCGGAAACCCAGTACCTGATTGATGCGACCCTGGCCCAGTTGCTCGTCGCCCTTCATCACGGCGACCACTTGGCCCGGCTTGATGCGGCCATTTTGAACGCGGCCGACGCCGAGACGGCCGGTGTAGCTGGAGTAGTCCAGTGCGGAAATCTGGAGTTGCAATGGCGCATTGGAGTCACCCTTGGGCGGCTCGACGTGCTTCAGAACGGTTTCGAACAGCGGACGCATGTTGTCGGATTCCGCGTTCATGTCCAGCTTGGCGAAACCGTTCAGCGCGGAGGCGTAGACCACGGGGAAATCGAGCTGTTCGTCGGTCGCACCTAGGTTGGCAAACAAATCGAATGTCTGGTTGATTACCCAGTCGGTACGTGCACCGGGACGGTCCACCTTGTTGATCACGACGATAGGCCTTAAGCCCAGCGCCAGCGCCTTCTTAGTGACGAAGCGAGTCTGAGGCATCGGGCCTTCGACCGCGTCGACCAGCAGCACCACACCGTCCACCATGCCCAGCACGCGCTCCACTTCGCCGCCAAAGTCGGCGTGCCCCGGAGTATCGACGATGTTGATGTGCGTGCCTTCGTAATTAACGGCTGTGTTCTTGGCCAGAATGGTAATGCCGCGCTCTTTTTCCAGGTCGTTGCTGTCCATGACGCGTTCGGCGACTTGCTGGTGGGCGGCGAAAGTACCGGCCTGCTGAAGCAGCTTGTCCACCATGGTGGTCTTGCCGTGGTCGACGTGAGCGATGATGGCGATGTTTCTGAGAGCGCGTGACATAATTTATTGAACAGTATTGGAAAAAAGGCGCGCATTCTAGCACAAAAGAATTGACATCATTGCGAATCAACGTACAATGCGCCCTTCGATTCAGCCCCATGGCTGTCGATTCATCGATCCCTGACCTTCCTCACCAGTATCTTCCTGGTTTATCGATCTCCCGGTTAGCGACGATGCCCGTGCGCCGGCGATTTTGCCTTTTCCGATCCGTTTCGGATTTTTGTTGCTAGCGCGACTTTTTAATTGTTTTGCATATTTTTAGAGCTGGTCGCCCATCGCTGTTGCAAGGGCCGTTGTCGCTCGACCTTTTTATACATGGTCGCGCTGTCGGCTTGCGCTCGTCCGGGACTGGCTCGAAGGGAACTTCGTGTCTTTTGAATCACTGAATTTGAACCCGTCCATCCTCAAGGCGCTGACCGAGGCTGGCTATACCCAACCGACCCCCATTCAGGCGCAGGCTATTCCTGCTGCCATCGAAGGCCGCGACCTCTTGGCCTCCGCACAAACCGGCACCGGCAAGACCGCAGCGTTCATGTTGCCCTCGCTGCATCGCATCGCCACGCCTTCTGAAAGCCGCAGCCGCGGCCCGCGCGTCCTGGTGCTGACCCCGACCCGCGAACTCGCCACCCAGGTTAACGACGCTGCCCGCAAGTACGGAAAGTTCATGCGTGCCCGCACCGTCAGCATCGTCGGCGGCATGCCCTACCCGGTTCAGAACAAGCTGCTGTCGCAGCCCGTGGACATCCTGGTCGCCACCCCCGGTCGTTTGATCGATCACATGGAACGCGGCCGCATCGATTTCTCCCGCCTGGAAGTATTAGTGCTGGACGAAGCCGACCGCATGCTGGACATGGGCTTCATCGACGACGTGGAGCGCATTGCCGCCGCCACGCCTTCCACTCGCCAGACCCTGCTGTTCTCCGCCACGCTGGACGGCGTGATCGGTACCCTGGCTGAGCGTCTGCTCAACAACCCGCAACGCATCGAAGTGGCCACGGCGCAAACCCGCCATGCACAAATCGAGCAGAAGCTGCACTTTGCCGACAACCTCGAGCACAAGCACAAGCTGCTGCACCACATCCTGGCCGATATCGAATTGCGCCAAGCCATCGTTTTCACCGCTACCAAGCGCGACGCCGACGCATTGGCCGAAGACCTGTATGCCGAAGGCCACAAGGCTGCCGCGCTGCACGGCGACATGAACCAGGGCGCCCGTAACCGCACGCTGACCAAGCTGCGCCACGGCGATATTCGCGTGCTGGTCGCCACCGACGTGGCCGCCCGCGGGATCGACGTCAACGGCATCACGCACGTCATCAACTTCGACCTGCCCAAGGTTGCCGAAGACTACGTTCACCGCATCGGCCGTACCGGTCGCGCCGGCAACACCGGCGTGGCAATCTCGTTCGCATCCCACGCCGATCGCCGTCACCTGTTCAGCATCGAACGCCTGACCGGCCAGCGCCTGCAAGCCGAGGTTATCCCCGGCCTGGAGCCCAAGCAGCGTCCGGCCAAGCCCGCGCACAAGAAGCCTTTCAGCGGCAAGCCGCGCACCGGCAACGGCGAAAGCCACCGTTCAGGCAACCGTTCCGCCAACGGCAACAGCACAAGGAATGGCAATAGCAACAGCACCGGCAACAACGGCAATCGCCACTGGTATGACGCGAAGCCGTCCGGTGCCAAGCGCCGCGGCAATTTCGCCTGATCGTAGAACCACGGCCGGGCGGAGCACTCCAACAGTCAGGATTGCTCTGCCTCCGTGTCAAACCATTTAGCGACAACAGAACCATCAATGGAAGATTCCGTTAAAGACCCCATTACTTTCGCTTCGCTCGACCTGGACGCAAAAATTCTGCGCGCCATCGAAGAAGCCGGTTACACCACCCCGACCCCCATCCAGGCCCAGGCCATTCCCCATGTGCTCGCAGGACGCGACCTCATGGCGATGGCCCAGACCGGCACGGGCAAGACCGCGGCGTTTACGTTGCCGCTGCTGCAACGCCTGCTGCCGCATGCCAGCACCAGCGTCTCTCCTGCCCGCCATCCGATCCGCGCCCTGATTCTGGCGCCGACCCGAGAACTGGCAATCCAGGTCGAAGAAAACGTGGTGACCTATAGAAAGCACGTGCCGCTGCGCTCCACGGTCGTCTACGGCGGCGTGGACATCAAGACGCAAAAGCCCGCGCTGATGCAAGGTGTGGAAATCCTGGTGGCGACGCCGGGGCGTCTGCTTGATCACGTGGAAAGCAAGAACCTGCAGCTCAACCAGGTGCAGACGCTGATCCTCGACGAAGCCGATCGCATGCTGGACATGGGCTTCATGCCCGACCTGAAGCGCATCCTCACGCTACTGCCCAAACAGCGCCAGACCTTGCTGTTTTCCGCCACATTCTCGGACGAGATCAAGAAACTCGCGCAGGATTTTCTCGTTAATCCAATAACGGTTGAAGCGGCGCGTCGCAATACAGCGGCCGAGACTGTCAAGCAATCGGTGCTGCTGGTCGACCAGGACAAGAAATTCCACGTACTGGCCGAGCTCATCCGCAACCGCGGCGTCAAGCAAGTATTGGTCTTTACCCGTACCAAGATCAGCGCCTCTCGCCTCACCCGTCTGCTAGACCGCGAAGGCATTCCCGCCGACGCCATTCACGGCGACAAGAGCCAGCAGGAGCGCATCAAGGCGCTGGACGCGTTCAAGGAAGGCAAGATCACGGCATTGGTCGCCACAGACGTTGCCGCCCGCGGCATCGACATCGACCAACTGCCGCTCGTGGTCAACTACGAACTCCCGCCCAACGCTGAAGACTACGTGCACCGTATTGGCCGCACCGGTCGCGCCGGTGCCTCCGGCGAAGCCATTTCGCTGGTGGATGGTGAAGAAGAAAAGCTGTTGCAGGACGTGGAAAAGCTGCTGAAGCGCCAGTTCCCCCGCGAACGCGCCCAGATCAATTCCTACAGCCGTCCCCGCTCGTCGGAACGTAAGCCGCGCTCGGCAGAAGAGGAATGGTTCTACAAGCCTTACGAACCCTCGCCCAATGCAGGCATGCCGGCTGAGCGTCCTGCACTTCGCCAAGGCAAAGCCAAGAAGCAGATCGCAGCATTGCTCGGCGGGCTTTCAGTCAAGCACTGACAGATCGCTTTTCGCCTCAATGAAAATGGCCGGGTGCACTAAACAAAGTGCACCCGGCCATTGTTTTATTCAGGGCGGATTATTCCTGGCGAGTAAGCGGTTTTAGCTCTTGGACCACTTCACTGCCGTATGGCCGTTGAGCGGCGGGTCGTAGCATTCGGTGGATTTGATGGTATCGAACCAGGCAAGGAAAGCTCGCAAGTTACGCCCATCAGCCACTGGATCGTCCGGCGTCCTCGCCTCGATGGCATTCATGTAGGCCGTCACTTGCCCCGGCGGCAGCACCAGCAGATGCGGAGCACGGCAGATTCCGCGTTCGATTTTTTCATGCAGCGCCAACGCCGCATCGATTTCATCAGGGCTCACCCCAACCGGCACTAAAGCCTGCGGCCTCCCCGCTTGCGCAACCACATTGGCGGAAACAGTAGCCGTATGCAATGCCGGCAATCCGATCACCACAGCCAGCAACATGGCCGCTGCACCACCCACTGCCGCCCAGCCCACATTACGGGCCAGACTATGCTTCGTCTTTTGCGGACCGGAATTCGCGACCACTACTTGCGCAACCGCTGCAGCCTGACGCAATGCGCCGCTACGCGGATTGCGCAACTCTTCGGCAATGGCACCGTGCAAGAGAATATTGAGTTGACGGGCCAGGGCGGTGGGCTCCACCATCCCGGCAGCCTCAGCCGCCTCGGCCAGGAATCCGTTCAGATCCTCGGAGGAATACAGGCAATTCAGTCCCGCCGGAAACTCGCTGACGATTCGACTGCGAAATTCCGGTGCCTGGATCAAATGCTCGACAACGCCGAACACTCCTACCAAACGCTCTGCCGGGGTCGTGCCGCAGCGTTCAACCAGACGAAAAAACCACTGATGATCTTGAGCTTGCATCGCAGCCATCCCCGCCAATAGATACATTCATTATTTCATAAACTTGCGCAAGGGCAAGCATCAATATCCAAGACCTCCAAGTGCGGGAAAACCTAAACCTTCAACATGTGGCTATCCGCCGCCCTGCGATTCCTCCAGCACCTGCAAAAACGCATCGCCATAACGCGACAGCTTCGCTTGGCCGATACCGCTGATGCGACCGAGTTCGGCCAGCGTCTGGGGCTTGTTGTTGAGGATTTCCAGCAGCGTGCTGTCGTGGAAAATCACATAAGGCGGCACGCCCTGCTCCCGCGCCAGTTCCAGCCGTTTGCCCTTGAGCGCCAGCCAGAGCGGATCGTCGTTGGCACCGGCAAAGGCCTCCCTGGCTCGTGAGGCACGTTCCGCCTTGGTGGCCTTGCGCCGCTCCGGTTCCGGGTCGTGACGCAGCCAGACGGCTTGCTCGCCCTTGAGCACAGGCCGCGCGGCATCCAGCAACTTCAGGCCGCCGTAGGCTTCCATATCGGTTTCCAGGTAGCCAGCGGCGACCAATTGCCGGAACACGCTCCCCCATTGGGCTTGCGTCAGCTCCTTGCCGATCCCGTAGGTAGACAAAACATGGTGATTGAACTGGCGGATCTTGTCGGTTTCCTTACCCAGTAGCACATCGACGAGATGCACGACACCGAAGCGCTGGCCGGTGCGATACACGCAGGAAAGCGCCATTTGCGCGGCTTGCGTGCCATCCCAGGTTTCTACCGGTTCCAGGCAGTTATCGCACTGCCCGCAATCGCCCGGATGTTCCTCGCCGAAATAGCGCAAGATGGTCTGGTGGCGGCAAGCGGTGGATTCGCAAAAGCCGAGCAAGGCATCGAGTTTACGGCGCTCCACGCGCTTGCGCTCTTCCGGTGCGTCGCTGCCGTCCAGCATCTGTCGCATGCTCACCACGTCGCCCAAGCCGTAGGCCATCCAGGCATCGGCAGGCAAGCCGTCGCGTCCTGCCCGGCCGGTCTCCTGGTAATAGCCTTCCATGCTCTTGGGCAGGTCGAGGTGCGCGACGAAGCGCACGTTGGGCTTGTCGATCCCCATGCCGAAGGCCACCGTCGCCACCATGATGACGCCCTCCTCGCGCAAAAAGCGCTGCTGGTTGGCGTTGCGCGTTGAAGCATCCAATCCGGCGTGATACGGCAAGGCATCCCAGCCCCGCTCGCGCAGCCAGTCGGCAGTTTCTTCCACCTTGCGGCGCGACAGGCAGTAGACGATGCCGGCGTCGTTAGGATGTTCGTTTTCAAGGAATGTTTCCAGCTGCTTGCGTGCGTTGTTTTTCTGGGTGACGCGGTATTTGATATTAGGCCGGTCGAAGCTGGAGACGAATTGACTGGCTTCTTGTAACCCCAGCCGTTCGACGATTTCGCTGCGCGTCGGTGCGTCGGCGGTGGCCGTCAGCGCAATGCGCGGAACCGCAGGAAAACGCTCGTGCAGCACCGTCAACTGGCGATACTCCGGCCGGAAGTCGTGCCCCCATTGCGAGACGCAATGCGCTTCGTCGATCGCGAACAAGGCGATGCCGACGTGCGCCTCCACCTGCTCCAGCATCGCCAGGAAACCCGGCATCAACAACCGTTCCGGCGCCACGTAGAGCAAATCGAGATCGCCCCGCTGCAAGCGTGCCGACACTTCGCGGGCGCTATCCGCATCCAGGCTCGAATTAAGAAAAGCCGCTTTGACGCCAACCTGGATCAAGGCATCCACCTGATCCTGCATTAACGCGATCAACGGCGACACCACGATGCCCACGCCCTCGCGCAGCAAGGCCGGAATCTGATAACACAAGGACTTTCCGCCGCCCGTGGGCATGAGTACCAACGCATCGCCCCCCGCCGCCACATGCTCGACGATGGCCTGCTGAGCGCCGCGAAACTGGGTATAGCCGAAAACGTCGTGAAGAATTTGCTGTGCGGAGGCCATGCGAGGGGAACGAAAAACGGGTGTGGGGAGGATAGCAGATGTTGGCTACTGTATATTCAACAAAGGCAACAAGGAGACTTCGGCATGATAGACAAGGATTTCGCCACGCACTTTGCACATGACTGGATAGCAGCCTGGAATAGCCACGACCTCGAGCGCATCCTTGCCCATTATGCGGATGATTTTGAAATGTCTTCTCCCTACATCGCCCAGATCGCGGGGGAATCCAGCGGTACGCTCAAGGGGAAAAAAGCCGTGGGCGACTATTGGGCCCAGGCGTTGACGCTGATGCCTCAGCTCCGCTTCGAGTTGAGTACCGTTCTGGTGGGGATCAACAGCATCACGTTGTATTACAAAGGTACACGAGGCATGGCCGCTGAGGTGTTTTACTTTGGACCAGATGGAAAAGTGAACCGCGCCGTTGCGCATTATGCGGCGTGATTTCAGATGTAATTCAGGCAAACTCCCCGCGCACCATATTGCGGTGCCACATACCCGTAGAGGTATAGCGTTCCCCGGTATCAGGCAACAGCGTGAGGACGCTGCCGTATTTACCGGTGGAAGCCAGCTTGAGTGCCCCGCGAACATAAGCGCCTGAGGTCGGGCCGACGAATAGGCCCTCATGGGCCAGCCAACGGCAAACGACGCGGGCTTCTTCCTGGGTCACGGGGATACGTTCGTGCACCAGGGACTGATTCAACAAAGCAGGGTTGGCATCGCTTAAGCGGCTCAAAGGTCGCCAGCCTTCAAACCCGGCAAACCCCCAAGGCACGACCAACGCGATGTGGATATTGGAATTGGCTTCGCGCAGGCGCCGGCCCATGCCGGTCAAAGTGCCGCCGGTATCCACGCCGACGACCACCGCATCGGGCGGTGGCATGCCGGCCTCATCGAGTTGCGCCAAGGCTTCAGCCGCAGTGCCGTAGTAGTGCGATTGCCAGTTGGCGGGGTTGTGGAGCTGATCGCAACGCCAATAGCGGGTAGGAAAAACCTCCATCAACCGCGTTACTTCGGCTTGCGCGTCCTTTTCCTCAATCAATGGGTCCATCAAAATCAGTTCGGCGCCGTGCGCTGCCATGCGGTCGATCTGCTCCTGGCTGGCGTGGCCGGAAACGACCAGCGTGACGTTGATGCCCAGCGCTGCGCCCAGCATGGCGAACGAAATACCGGCATTGCCCGACACGCATTCCAGCAGCCGTCGCCCGTCTTCGAATCGCCCGTCCACATAAGCTTGCAGCAACATGCGCGCCGCGGGTCGGTCCTTGTAGGAGCCGCCAGGATTGGCGCTCTCGAGCTTGGCGAATAACCGCACGAAAGGATTGAGTTCGCGTCCCAGCCGCAAATCGATCAGCGGCGTATGCCCGACTGCCTGCAGGAGCGGGCTTTCGGCGGGCTGCAAGACGACGGCGGTATCCACAGGCGTTCAGCCCTCCGCATCCACTTGTACCATGCCGCCCTCGACGCGCACGGGATAAGTCTTGAGGTCTTCGTAGGCGGGCGCCGAGTTGACCTTGCCGGTAGGAATGGAAAAGCGGGCCCCATGCCAGGGACACACGATTTCCTCGCCCTCGATGGCGCCACCGCACAATTCGGCATACTCGTGGGTGCAGATGTTGTCGGTGGCATAAAATCGGCCTTGCAGGTTGAACACGGCAATCGGCAAGCCGTGATGGTCTGCTACCTTGCAGGTGCCGCTCGGCCAATCGTCGGCCGCGGCCACGTCGATCCAGGCGTTCATGATGGCCTCTCAGGAATGTTGATTCGATCTTAGGACGCCAAACGGCAACGCTCTGCGCGACAACGCTCACAGCAGCCCGAGCTCAAGCTTGGCGGCGTCCGACATCTGTTCGCGCGACCACGGCGGTTCCCACACCAGCTCGACGTGGGCTTCGCGTATCTCGGGAATGGTCAGCACGGCGTCTTCCACCGTTTGAGGAAATGTCTGCGCCACGGGGCAATTGGGCGCGGTGAGAGTCATGCGGATATCGACACGGGACTGGGGGGGCTCGGCACTAGGAGATATCTCGATGCTGTAGATCAATCCGAGGTCGTAGATGTTGACGGGGATTTCGGGGTCGTAAATGCTGCGCAGCACTTCGACGACACGGGCCTTGAGTGCATCGTTATCCAGAGGCGCCACCTCCGTGTCGGAGTTGGTATTTGTTTCAGAAGGTTTGTCTCCCAACAACTTGCGCAGATCGAACATGCCCTACTCCGTAGTGACAGGCTGTGCGGCGTTCTCTAGCGCGGCCTTCATGGTATGCCAGGCCAGCGTTGCACATTTGATCCGCTGCGGAAACTCGCGCACGCCGGCCAATACTTCCAGCTTGCCCAAGCCCTCGTTCGTGCCCTGCCCCGTCACCATGGCGTGAAAATGCTCCATCAGCTGCTCGGCCTCGTCAGGCGTGCGGCCCTTGAGGGTCTCGGTCATGAGCGAGGCGGAAGCGGTACAAATAGCGCAGCCGGAGCCTTCGAAATGGACGTCGCGGATAGCCCCGCTTTCCACGTCGAGGTACACCGTCACCTTGTCGCCGCACAGCGGGTTGAACCCCTGGGCCTGGCGGTTGGCATGCGGCAGCGGTCCATAGTTACGCGGCTTGCGGTAATGGTCGAAGATGACTTGCTGGTAGAGGTCCCTGAGATCGTCCATGCTTCACCCGTTAAAGAGTTCGATGACTTTTTCCAGCCCCGCCGCCAAAAGCTCCGCCTCGAACCGCGTGTTGTAGAGCGCGAATGAAGCGCGCGCCGTGGCGGGAACGCCGTAGCGGTCCATGATGGGCATGGCGCAGTGGTGGCCGCTGCGGATGGCGATGCCCTGGCGGTCCAGGATCGTGCCAACGTCGTGGGCGTGGGCTTCGTGCATCACGAACGACAAAATGCCGGTTTTCTCCCGCGCCGTGCCGATGAGGCGGATGCCGGGAATCGAGGAGACAAGTGAGGTAGCATGTTCCAGCACATTCTGCTCGTGCGCCATAATGGTTTCCATGCCGATATTGCCCACGTAATCCAACGCTGCACCCAAGCCTACCGCACCCGCCACATTGGGGGTGCCGGCCTCGAACTTGAACGGCAGCACGTTGTACTCGGTATGTTCGAAAGTCACGGAGCGAATCATGTCCCCCCCGCCTTGGTACGGCGGCATGGTGTTGAGCAATTCGGTTTTGCCATACAGCACGCCGATGCCCATGGGGCCGTATATCTTGTGGCCCGAGAACGCATAAAAATCGCAGTCCAGCGCCTGCACGTCGACCGGCACGTGGGCAATGGCCTGGGCGCCGTCGAGCAGCACGGGGACATCTATCTCGTGCGCGAGCTCAATCATCGTCTGCACCGGATTGACCGTGCCCAAGGCGTTGGAGACATGGCTCACGGCCACCAGCCTGGTGCGCGGGCCTAATAATCGTTGGTAGGCATCCAGCTGGATCTCGCCCGCATCGTTGATGGGAATCACCTTGAGCCGTACGCCAGTCTGCTGGCACAGCATCTGCCAGGGCACGATGTTGGAGTGGTGCTCCATGGCGCTGATGACGATCTCGTCGCCCTCGCGCAATCGGCTCCGGCCGTAGCTTTGCGCCACCAGGTTGATGGCCTCGGTGGTGCCGCGCAGGAAAATAATCTCGCTGGGGCTCGCCGCATTGATGAAGCGCTGCACCTTGCCCCGCGCCGCTTCATAGTCCTCGGTGGCACGCTGGCTCAGGGTGTGCACCCCGCGGTGCACGTTGGCGTTGTCGTGGCGGTAGTAGCGCGCCTCGGCCTCGATCACGTCGTAGGGCTTTTGCGTGGTCGCGGCATTGTCGAGGTAGACCAGCGGGCGCTCGTGCACGTGACTTTCCAGAATGGGAAAATCGGTCCGCCAGCGCACGACATCTTGCGTATCTCGCATATTCATAACAACTCCTTGATGCTTTCTCCCTGCGGCAAGCGGTCCAGAACCATGTCGACGATGCGCGAACGCAGCTCCGACACCGGCACGCGCTCGATCACATCGTTGAGGAAACCGTACACCAGCAATGACCGAGCAGTTTCGGCGTCGATGCCGCGCGATTGCATGTAGAACAGGCTGTCCTCGTCCAGCTGTCCCACCGTTGCGCCATGGGTACATTTGACTTCGTCGGCGTAGATTTCGAGCTGGGGTTTGGTGTCCACTTCGGCCTGGCGCGACAGCAGCAGATTACGGTTGGATTGATGGGCGTCGGTTTTCTCGGCGCCCGGACGTACGATGACCTTGCCGTCGAACACACCGCGCGAAGCACCGTCCAGCACGCCTCGGTAGCATTCCCGACTAGTGCCGCGAGGCGCCTGGTGATCGATGCAGGTGTGATGATCGGCTTGCTGGCGGCCGTTGAGCAGGTACAAGCCGTTCATGCGGCAATCGCAATCCGGCCCGTCTAGGCTCGAAGTAATGTCGTTGCGCACCAGCTTGCCGCCCAGCGCGAAAGAATGTGAAACGAAGCGGCTACCGGCTTTTTGCCGGGCATGTACGCCGGCGATATGAAACGCAGCGCTGCCTTCCTGCACCAGCTTGCAATGGTCGATGGTGACGCCCGACGCAAGCTCCAGCTGCGTTACGGCGTCGGTGAAATTGTGGGCGTCCAGCGTGCCCATGTAGTGCTCGATGACGGTAGCTTCTGCGCCTTCTCCCGCCAGAATGATGTTGCGGGGATAAATCGATACGCCGTAGCCGCTGGCGATATAGAGCAAATATACCGGCGTCTTGAGCCGCGTGCCGGGTGCCAGCCGCAGGACGGCACCGTCGGTTGTGAAAGCCGTGTTAAGCGCATCCAGCACGGTGTGCTCGTGCACGGCGTCGAACAACTCCGGCGGCAGTTGAGCGTTCTCGTCCAGCATCCCCGCCAGGCTTTCAAGTTGAACGCCCGGCCCGAGGTTGCGCGGATAGGACAACTCGGGCGAGTAGTGCCCGTTGACGAACACCATGAGGTGAACGTTTTGCCGCGACAGCATCCAGGCGTTTAGGGCGGCCTCAGACGGTGCGTCCGGCGGGATATTGTCGGGAGCAAACGAAGCGCGCTTGGCAAGGATGGAAAGGTCGGTATATTTCCAGGCTTCATCCCGACGTGTGGGAAAACCGCGCGCTGCAAAGCGCTCGAAGGCGGCTAGCCTGGCCTCGCGCACCCACGGCACCTCATGCCCGGCCAGCGCCAGCGGCACTTGGTCCAGCGCCATGTTCTGCCAATGCTCCTGGACGTTCATGGTTTCCATTGTTGCCTCCTCGCTACCATCTTCCGGCGAATTCGCATGCGCTTCAGTGCTGCATCACGCAGCAACGGCCTTGGATTCCTGTTCTACCCAGCCATACCCGCGCTGCTCCAGTTCCAAGGCCAGCTCTGGCCCGCCGGACTTGAGGATGCGGCCTTGCGCCAGGACATGCACCACATCGGGCTTGATGTAGTTGAGCAAGCGCTGGTAGTGCGTCACCAGGACAATAGCGCGGCCCGCACTACGCAAGCCATTGATACCATTGGCGACCACCTCAAGCGCGTCGATATCGAGCCCTGAATCAGTCTCGTCGAGGATGGCGAGCCTGGGCTCCAACATGGCGAGTTGCAGCACTTCGTTGCGCTTTTTCTCGCCGCCGGAAAAACCCTCGTTCACTGCCCGCGTCAAAAAAGCCTCGTTCATCTGCATCAACTTCATCTTCTCGCGCACCAGGCTCAGGAACTCCATCGCGTCCACCTCGGGCAAGCCCTGCTGGCGGCGGATGGCGTTGAGGCTGGTCTTGAGGAACATGGCGATGCTGACGCCCGGGATTTCCACTGGATATTGGAATCCCAGGAAAATACCTTCGCGCGCTCGTTCTTCAGGCGACAGTTCCATCAGGTCTTGTCCCAGGTAGGCGACTTCGCCTTCGGTGATCTGGTAGCCGGGCTGTCCGGCGATGACTTGGGCCAGCGTGCTCTTGCCCGAGCCGTTGGGACCCATGATGGCGTGGACTTCGCCGGCCTGGATGTCGAGATCGATGCCACGCAGGATTTCCTTGCCGTCGCGGCTGGCGTGCAGGTTGCGGATGCTCAGCATGAATGTTCTCCTTCGATTGACCTTACCCGGTGCCACCCTCCAGGCTCACGCCCAGGAGCTTTTGCGCTTCCACGGCGAATTCCATCGGCAGTTCCTTGAACACGGCCTTGCAGAAACCACTCACGATCATCGACACCGCGTCTTCCGGCGAGATGCCGCGCTGGGTGCAGTAGAACAATTGATCCTCGCCGATACGCGAGGTCGAAGCCTCGTGCTCCACCTGCGCGTCAGGGTTCTTCACTTCGATGTAGGGGAAGGTGTGCGCGCCGCAGCGATGGCCCAGCAGCAGCGAGTCGCACTGGGTATAGTTGCGCGCCCCGTCGGCCGAGGCCAGGACCTTGATCAGACCACGGTAGGCGTTCTGCCCCAACCCCGCCGAGATGCCCTTGGAAATCACCGTACTGCGCGTATTGCGGCCGACGTGGATCATCTTGGTCCCGGTATCCGCCTGCTGGTGATGGTTGGTCAGCGCCACCGAATAGAACTCGCCGAACGACTCGTCGCCGCGCAGGATCACGCTGGGGTATTTCCAGGTGATGGCCGAGCCGGTTTCTACCTGCGTCCACGAAATATGCGACCGTGCACCCCGGCAATCTCCGCGCTTGGTGACGAAGTTGTAGATACCGCCGCGTCCTTCCTTGTCGCCGGGATACCAGTTTTGCACCGTGGAATACTTGATCTGCGCGTCTTCCAGAGCGATCAACTCCACCACCGCGGCGTGCAGTTGGTGTTCGTCGCGCATGGGTGCGGTGCAGCCTTCCAGGTAGCTGACGTACGCATCCTTGTCGGCGATGATCAGCGTGCGCTCGAACTGTCCGGTGTTCTTGGCGTTGATGCGGAAATAGGTCGAGAGCTCCATCGGGCAGCGTACGCCGGGCGGGATGTAGCAGAACGAACCGTCGCTGAAGACGGCCGAATTCAGGCAGGCGTAGAAGTTGTCGGTGAAAGGGACCACGGTGCCGAGGTAGGTACGGACCAAATCCGGATATTTCTGCACCGCCTCCGAAAACGGGCAGAAGATGATGCCCAAGTCGGCCAGTTTGTCTTTGAACGTGGTCGCAACGGAGACGCTGTCGAATACGGCATCTACCGCCACCCCGGCGAGCATTTCCTGCTCCTTGAGCGGAATGCCCAGTTTTTCGTAGGTGCGCAGTAACTCGGGGTCGACTTCGGCCAGGCTCTGCGGACCGTCCTTGCCGGACTTAGGCGCGGAATAGTAGGCAATGTCCTGGTAGTCGATGGGCTGGTAGTGGATATGAGCCCAATGCGGCTCGCTCAGGGTGAGCCAATGGCGGTAGGCTTGCAAGCGCCATTCGAGCATGAATTCCGGCTCGTGCTTCTTGGCCGAGATCAGCCTGATGATGTCCTCGTTGAGCCCGAGCGGCACAGTATCGCTCTCCAACTCGGTATAAAAACCGTGCTGGTAATCGCGGCTGATCAATTCATCGAGTTGCCGGTTGGCTGCGTCCATGGACTTTTACCTCCCTAAGCGCTCACCCTCTCTGCTACTTTGACCGGATACAAAGGTCACGACCGGATTCTGGCGCGATGCCGACATATCCTCGACGAGGTCGGCCAGGGTGACGGCCGAAAGTTGTCGGTAAATCTCGCGACTGATCCGTTGCCAGTTGGTGCGGACAGAACAAGACGACTCGTTTGCGCAGAGGCCGAGAAACTGGCTGCAACGGGTCAATCCCATGGGCTGGTCGTCCATCGCTTCGATGATGACAGCGAGAGAGATCGCCTCAGGCTGCTGAGCCAGCTGATAACCTCCTTTGGGGCCGCGCTGGGATTGCAGCAAACCTGTCCGCACCAAACGTTTGAGGATCTTGCTGACGGTGGGAATTTCCAGACCGGTGGCTGCGGCGATATCGGGGGCTGTGCGGCTCCCGCCGGGCGATTGCGCCAAAAACGCCATCACCACCGTCGCATAATCCGCAAGTCTGCTCACACGTAGCATGGAACCCTCCTCAACGATTCAATGCTTTCAAAATCGTTGCTTACGTCTTTTTGGACTGAAACGGTCCTGTATGGTTCCGAGAGGAATTTCGGGAAGCGGCACGAAAAAGCGGACAGCCTGCGTATGGTCGGGAAACAGGTTGTCCGTATCCGGGGACGTCAGGAGAAACAGGAATACTTGATGGTGCGGTAGATGTTCCACTTGAGGTCTTGGCCCGCCTCGTCGAACTGACTGCGGAGTATCGGATTCTGGATCAGATGATCGATCACAGGCGCGTCCCACAATTCGACTTGGTAAGGAATGGCATCAAGCAGGCCGGCAATCGATTCAGCAACAGCTTTGTGCATATAACCCCCTGATTTTAAAAAAATCCATGCAAAACGCATAAGCGGTATTTACGGAGGGTATTTTTGTTCTATAGTGAGCCGGAAAAGTAGTTTCTTACGGTATCTAACAACGTTATCTAAAACCAAGAAACCAATGGGAACGCCCGGAGCAAGGGGGTAAGGCAGTTGTGATGAATGTCTTATGAAGCCTCCGACTTCCCCAGGAGACTGCCATGCCTGAATGGAAACCATCCGATCGCGAGATCGTGGAAGGTTGTCTCAAGAAAATATTGTCGAGCGCAGTGTTCGAACACTCGCCGCGTCAGCAGCGTTTGCTGAGCTACCTCGTGAACCATGCGCTCGCGCCCGAGGCGCAGCCACTCAAAGGCTATACCATCGGCGTCGAGGTTTTCGACCGTGGGGCGGGGTTCGACCCGAACATGGAACCCATCGTACGCGTAGAGGCCGCCCGACTGCGCAACAAATTGCGTGAATACTACGTCGGCGAAGGCTGGAGCGACCCCGTCGTGATCGAGTTGCCTAAGGGCGGCTATCATCTCCAAATCGGACTACGTCCCCATCCAGAGACCCCATCCACTCCCGCCTCGCCGCTTCAAGCACAGCCTAAACCCAAGCCGCCGCTCTCGTTCGCCGTGCTGCCGTTCGCCTGCCACGGCAATACACCGGGGCTGGATGCGCTGACTTACGGCCTAGCCGAGAATCTCATTGCCGAATTATCGCGTTTGCCCGGGTTGCACGTGCTTTCACGCAAAAGCTCGGCTGCTGCGGCAGCAACTGAAGCCGGCGCAACAGAACTCGGCGAACGTCTGGGGGTGCGTTACTTGATTGAAGGCAGTATCCAGGCCGTAGGGCGACGAGTCGCCATCATCGTGCAATTGGTGGAAACCGAATCCGGCCGTACCTTGTGCGGAGAGCGCTTCGAGCGCGATCTCGGTGATGTATTGAAGCTGCAAAGCGAGATCGTTGAATGCGTCATCGCATCTATCCGGCAGAAGCTTGCGCCGTCAGGCCTGATACAGAGCGGCTCCCATCCTGGGACTGAAGTCGAGCATAGGCGTACGGCCGACATTTCCGGCTGGCGCCGAGCCCTGGTTGCCCTGGACGATGCACGCGGCCAGTTTCAGCAAGCGGTGGAGTGCGATCCCAGCTATGCCGCCGCGCACGCCCTGCTGTCGAGAACGCTGCTGTTCCAATGGTGCCTAGCCTGGGGCGAGGCACGCAGCCTGCTCGAACGCGCCTTGCAGCACAAGCGTACCGCCATCGCACTGAACCGGCATCACGCCTTTTCCCGCGGGGTGCCCGAGATGATCCGCCTCGGGCATCGCCATATGCTGGACGCGGTACGCGAAGCCCATGAAGCGCTGACTTATGATCCGGGTAATTCAAGCGCCGCCCTGCTGCTTTCGCTTAACCTATCCTCGGCCCAGATGCCCGAGGAGGCGCGGCATTTTCTCGAAAAAGCACGGTCGCCGCTGCTGTATCCCTCGCCCTTCCACCAGTTCGCCCAGGGGCAATGCCACTATGCCGAAGGCGACCTCGGCCAAGCCGAAAGTGCGCTCAAGCGCTGCGCCGAGCTGTGCAACACCCCACTTCCCATGGGTGTCTACCGCATCACATGCCTCGAACTGCTGGGCAGCGTGGAAGAAGAAACCCAGGTGCGACGGGACTTGCGCGCCACACTCGTCGGGAACGAAGGCAGCATGATGATGCGCTTCGCTCCGTCGGATCGCCGCAGTTTTTCCCAGCGCGCGCAAAACGTGCCGGACCGCCGGAAATCCCGCACGCCCTCCGTATAGAACGCGTTAAGATTCATCCTGTCCAACGGGAGTTGGACACGAAACGATCACGGGAGAACGACATGGACGATCTAGGCCTTACCTCCAAAACATGCACACCCTGCCAGGGCGGCATTCCGCCACTGACGCCGCAGGAAGCGGAACATTTCCGCAGCAATGTTCCCGATTGGGAACTCCTCGACAACACCACCAAGGTCAAACGTACCTTCCGCACCCGCAATTTCATGGATGCAATGGGGCTGGCGCGCCAGGTCGGCGAGCTATGCGAAGCCGAAGGCCACCACGCCGATATCACCTTCGGCTGGGGTTACTGTAAGGTGGTGTTCCAGACGCATAAGATCAACGGCCTGCACGAAAACGACTTCATCATGGCTGCCAAGGTGGATCAGCTTGCGTCGCAAGGCGCGGCGGGGACCATGCAGAAAATCAAGGAAGAAGTCGAGTAACAAAGCGCATTATTTGAGTTTGGCATGAATAACAAGGAGCTTGCACAGCCCCGGTTGCAAGTCGTTTTATCGCGTCATGCCGTTGTCATAATAGTGCAACACACGTGTGTTGAACCCTGAGGTATAGTCCGGGCTCATTCGATACTTACTGCAGGGGGAACGCAATGAAAATCAAGTCTCCAAGCGAGGTTTACCTGGAGAAAGCTCGTCAACTCTCAGAAGAGGAAACCGAGCGCCTGTTTTCGCGCATGGGCAGCAAGCTGCGCAAGAAGCAGGAGAAGGAAAAGGTCAATGTCGTAGAAGCGCTCGCCATTCAGCTTGAACTGGAAGACGAAATGCTGCGAGAGTGGCGCGAACGTTTTGCCGAGATCAAGCAAAAGCACGACAAGAAAGAAGACATCGCCAAGAGCGAAGACAGAAAGCCGGAAGAACAATCTGCCGGAAAAACTCCTGAAGCGGCCAAGCCTGCGAAGAAGCCACGCGCCAAAAAGGCGGTTTAAGCTAAACCTTTCGCCCGTTTAATGCGGAAGCACATGGGCGACGGTTTCAGCGGCAATTAGATGCCGCCAGCCGTCGGTGCTCTTGACGTCCAGGAAAGACACGCCGCCGACGGTATAAGAACCCAGATACTTCCGCAGCTTTGCATCCAGCCGCACGGCCGCACGGTCCGCCTGCTCTTTCTTGACGGCGAACATATAGGTTGCGCCGGGTTGCAGTTGCTTGATTTCACAAGTCTCGATTGCCATGATTGTCATCCTCTGTCGTTTATCTTTTCTGTATGTGACAGGAATGATAGGCAACGATTGTTACGGCAATTTTAAACAGCAAAAATTTTTAATTTCGCTGGTCCAGCCATAGGTTAGTCGAAGCAGGCACGCCGATTCTTGACGGTGGCCGACATTTCCTCATTGAAGGCACTGACCTCGCGGCCGAACGCGTCTCGCTCTTTCACCGACTTCTTCGCCGCCTCGATGCTGCGTATGCAGCGCCAGCGACGTCCGTTGCGCACAGTGATGACCCGCATCATTTCTTCCGCATGCATCATCCCGCAGTAGTAGCAATATCGATTCGCCATTTTCACTCCTTGTCTGCCGCTCGGTACCTCCCGAGTCTAGGCGCCAATTGTGACAACCACATTGAACCGCATCTTTAAAGGAAAAATACACCAGGACAAGCCTTGAAGTATGTGCTCCATAGTATCATTAGCCCCTATTTCGGCCAGACGCAATTCAAGGACATCCAATGGCAGAGCAGGAAAACCTCCAGGAACATTTTATTGCCGTCCAAAATCTGTTGTCCAAGCAGAAGTTGGTGGAGGAACTTGTGCATCGGCAGGACATGCCGCGCCACGATCTGGTGGAGTCCTTGGTCCACAAGCAAAACCTGGCCGAACTGCAACGCTTGATCGGTCGCCTGCCGACCAGTGTCATCGCTCGCATCCTGGAAGACCTATCGGAAGAAGACCGTAAGACGGTCTGGGCCCTGGTGCACGATGTCAGAAAAGACGAAATCCTGCTCGAAGTGTCTGACGACGTACGCGTCGAGTTAGTTTCCGAACCCAAGCCGCAGGAGCAAAGCATGATGGTGCGCGTGTTCGACCTGCACGAAGGCCGCTTGCGTCAGATTCCCATCTACCATCACCAGGACATGAGCAGCGTCAAGCCCATCTGGGTCGACCTGGTGACGCCGGAAGAAGAGGAACTCGCCTGGGCGGAGGAGATGTTCGGCGTCAAGCTGCCCAACCCCAAGGATTTAACCGACCTCGAAACCAGCGCGCGTTTTTACGTGGAAGACAACGAGGAAGTCCACCTGCATTCGGACTTCCTGCTGGACCGCGAGGACGAATCGCGCAACGTCGCAGTGGCTTTCATTCTCAAGGGCAACACGCTGTTCTCGGTACGCTCGGAAGAACTCCCGGTGTTCCGCTTGCAGCGCCTGCGCGCCCGCGCTCAAGCCGGCTATGTGACGGAAGCCAAGGACGTGCTGCTCGACCTGTATGCTGCCGACGTGGAATATTCTGCCAATGCGCTGGAAGACGTGTACGCCCGACTGGAAGAAGTCGGCCGCCAGGTATTCCGCTCGCATATGACCAACGCGCAGGCCGCCAAGATCCTGACCACGATTTCGGAAGAAGAAGACGTCAACGGCCGCATCCGCCGCAACGTGCTGGATACCCGCAATGCTCTCTCCTTTCTCATGCGCAGCAAGTTGCTATCGAACGACCAGCACAACGAGACACGCGAGATTCTGCGCGACATCGAATCGCTGGACGGCCACACCAACTTCCTGTTCAACAAGATCAACTTCCAGATGGATGCGACGGTCGGCTTCCTGAACGTTAACCAGAACATCGACTTGAAACGGTTGACCATCATCAGCGTGGTGTTTATGCCGGTTAACGTGCTCGCCGGCATCGGCGGCATGTCTGAATTCTCGATGATGACGCACGCCATTCCCTGGCCTCTCGCCTATGGCAGCTTCATTATCGCCATGATCATCATTGGCTACATGACGTACATGTGGCTCAAGGCGTTCGAAGACCGTTCCATCAAAGGGCAGCGCATCGGCAAAAACGGTTGAGGGTTGGAGGCGGTATCGATTATCCGCCTCGGGCTGGACAGCCGTGCCCTATGTTCGAAGGAGTAAAAGTTGAACGATCCAATCAAGTCCAGCTTGAGCAAGGTTCCGGCAGTCAACCTAGTGTTCTGGCTTATCAAGATTGCGGCCACGACGCTGGGCGAAACCGGAGGCGACGCGGTTTCCATGTCGATGAACCTGGGGTATCTGCTCAGCACTGCAATTTTCTTCGGGTTATTCCTCATCGCAGTATTCGTGCAAATCAAGTCACGGCAATTCCACCCCTACGTTTACTGGACCACCATCATTGCCACGACAACGGTAGGCACCACGCTGGCGGATTTCGCAGATCGGTCACTGGGCATCGGCTATGCCGGCGGGTCGACGCTATTATTGGCGCTGCTGCTTGCATCGCTATTTGTCTGGTATCGATCAATGGGTTCGATCGCGGTCGAAAGTATCACGACGCCCAAGGCTGAAGCCTTCTACTGGCTCACAATCATGTTCTCCCAAACGTTGGGAACGGCATTGGGGGACTGGACTGCCGACTCGGCCGGATTCGGCTACGATGGCGCAGCATTACTTTTCGGTGGATTACTCGGCATTCTTGCTGCCGCTTATTTCTGGACCAGGCTCTCACGCACCCTGCTGTTCTGGGGAGCGTTCATTCTTACCCGGCCGTTGGGTGCTGTCGTCGGCGATTTCTTGGATAAGCCGGTAGCTTCCGGTGGACTGGAACTAAGCCGCTATTCTGCAACGGCTGCACTACTCGCCTTCATCATTGCCTGCATCCTGGTCTTTCCCCAACGTCCGGCTACGAATCAGTCCCATTGATTCAGCTGTAGATTTGTTCGCTACTAAACATACATCGCTTGTAATTTAATGTTCCATTAGCGACATACAGGCATGCGCAGCGCGCTGACCTTCATCGTCTCCACGATCCTCGGCTCCCTCGGGCTAACCCTGTTCTGGCCCTGAAACAATTCAGGCTTAGGCTCATGGCCATTGGGAGCACAAATGAAATACCGCTTGCCTTTCCGCAGCAAGGTGTTCATCCCGTTGCAGAAACTACTGCATGTGCTCGGGCCGAAAATAACCTTGTATTTCATCTGTTACCTGATTGCCGCGATTTCTTTTGGGGGATTCTTCGAGAAATGGGCATTTCGGGATGGAAAATCAGGCTGCTCGGTAACTGAAATGCTGGACGGGACAGCCAAGCGGCCTTATGTCTATCGCCGGTTGCTGCCGACGACTGCCAACTTGATCAACAAGGTTGTACCCAACCGCATTAATCGTCGCTTTTCCGGTTGGCTATCCGCCGACCCCGGAAAACACAATTTCATCCATCGCTATTTTTCCAACGCCAAGGATAGCGTAAACCCAACTTACGCTTTCAGGTATTACGTGCTTTTCGTGCTGTGCTTTGCGTCTTATTTTTTCGGGATACTGACGCTTGAGGCCGTATGCCAGGAGATATATCCCGATACAACCGCCGCAACGCTGGCAGCATTCCTCATGGCAATCATCTTCCCACTGCTCACCACGCAAAGCGGCTACATGTACGACATGGTAGAGCTGCTCTTCATGGCTTTGGCGGTCTTGGCCGCGGTTCGCGGTCGTATTCTCTTGCTCGCAGGGATTACCGCCCTTGCGACATTCAACAAGGAATCGTTCTTTTTCTTCGTCCTTACGCTTTACCCTTTTCTTAGGGAAAAGTTTTCCACTCGTAAAACGCTGGCCATCGAAACCGGCTTGCTTACCGTGGGAGGGGTGGTCAATCTGCTGGTCAAGTTTTATTACGCGGAAAATCCGGGAAGTATGGCCGTGGAGCAACTTCCCACGCATCTGAAGTGGCTCCTCAACCCAACCTCCTATCTACATTTCGAAGTGAATTACGGCGCAATCACCCCACAGGGGCTCAATCTTATTTACCTGATTATTCTTGGTTTTGTAGTAAGCAATGCCTGGGAACATTTGCCTAATCCATTCAAAAGGCATGGCCTGATAGCGGTTGGCATCAATATCCCGCTATTCATTGCGTTCTGCTATCAAGGCGAGCTGCGCAACCTCAGCATGGTGTTCGTGACACTCGCCGTCATGTTATGCATCACCATTTCCCAACACCTCCAACAGCTTTACGGAGGAACGAGCGCTATCCGCATAGGGCCGCTTCAATCATAACGATATCGATCATTCTCATCTGTATCATGGCCGAAAGCGTGCTTAGCTATCCGTCAGTTGGTAAACCCGAAGCGGAATGCCGACAGTTTTTTCAGTCACGCATCATCAAAAAACCTGTCAAGGAACCTGTTCACAAGGGGCGCAATCGTCAGTATTGCAATAAAGACAATCGGCCACGCAGTGATGAAGCCCTTAACCCAAGCATGCAGGAAAATCGTGATGGATTCTGCATGAAGGTAGATGATGACGCCGGACACTAGCAGCGCCGTGCAACAGGACATCACCAATGCAAACAGAATCCCTCGATACCGTTTCGGAAACTTCATAACCATGGATTTAGCCTAGCCATTAGTTCGTCAATACAATTTCAGTCAATTTTCGCGCATTGTCCACAAACGAAAAGTGCCCCGTGTTTTCTAGCGTTGTGATTTCTACGCCACCCAGTGCTCTTGCCGTGCGCTCCCTTTCAGCGACTGTTGACCAGTCATTTTGGCCATAGATCAATGTGACAGGCGCTTTCACTTTTGAATAAAGCGTCCTTGCCTTGCTCCACGATTCCCAACCAGCAAAAGTACTACGCTCCACATGACGATAACCTTTACGTCGTCCAACACGGTCAAACTCTGACAACAATTTTCCGGGCATCCAGTGTTTATTTTTCAATCCCCCCTTCATGATGATGCCCAGGAATAGTTTGTTTTCCAGGCCCGCAACCACCGCCCCGATGTAAGGAATCGCAAATTGTCCAATCACAAAGTTCGCAAGAAAATTACCGCGCCGCACGCCATCACCATAGCGCTGATCGTAGTCATAAGTATTGGATGAAATGACCTTCTTGATCCGTTCGGGCAGTTGACTGGCAACCGTCAACGCCAGTACTGCACCGATTGATTCGCCCACAAGGGTGATGTTCTTTAGATCAAGCTTTTCAATAAACGACACTACGGCACTGCGGAAATAAGGCTCATCGTAGTTTGCTGTGATATCGATAGATGAATGCCCATGCCCGGGCAAATCTATCGCGTATACCGTGAAGTGTTTCGCCAATTGTGGAATCACCTCTTCGAATTATTCAAGTTGCGTTCGAATCGTGTGAATCAGAACAAGCGGAACCCCGCTCCCGGCTTTCAGGTAACGAATATTCCTGCTTGCATCGATTTGAATCTCTAAAACCTTACTCGATTGTGATTCCATGGCTGTTCTCCTGATGATTAAGTGGATTCCACAATGTGGTGAAATTAATTATGTACCGTACGGTAAATAATATGTTCAGGAAAAAGCGAAGTCAACATTTATTTACCGTATGGTAAAATAATATTTATTATCTCAAGCAATAAGCTCATGAATATTTCAGAACCGAAAAAACCACGCGGACGACCAAGCGCCTTTAACTATGATGAAGCCCTTCAAAAGGCGCTGATGGTGTTCTGGTCGAGAGGATATGAAGGCGCATCCATGGCTGAACTTACAGAGGCCATGGGTATCAACCGCCCAAGCATTTACGCAGCGTATGGGAACAAGGAGGAGCTGTTTTGCAAGGCTCTGGAAAAATATATGGTTGGGCCTACGGCTTATGTCGCAGCAGCAATGCGTGAGCCAACAGCAAGGCAAGTAGTGGAGGCATTCTTAACCAAATCAGCTGAGTTCCTAGCCGACGAAAACACTCCCAGAGGATGCATGATTGCGATCGGTTCTCTGTTTTCCGGCGCAGATGCGGATCAGGTAAAGCAGGCATTGATTGCCTATAGGCGAGGATATGAAACAGCACTCAAAGAACGTTTCGACTTAGCAAAGTCACAAAATGACTTGCATAAAAGCGTTAACACTGCTGATTTAGCCAAGTATGTCGCTACGGTTCATCAGGGAATGTCCGTGCAAGCAACGGGTGACGCAACTAAAGAAGAGTTATTGGCAGTTGTTCACCAAGCGCTTAAGAATTGGCCTACTTGAACGTCCGCTATAGCCAGTCACTACCAGAGCCTAAGGTCGCTAGCTAACCGTGCATGTGGCGCCCCGAAGACGAATCGAACGTCCGACCTACCCCTTAGGAGGGGGTTGCTCTATCCACTGAGCTACCGGGGCATTGCAAAGATCGATGACATAAGATCAATCGACTTGAATCAATTGCTTAGCATCGTTGCGGGGCGTGATTTTACCTGAGGGCGGGGTTTGCTGCATCAGTATTTAAGGCGAGCCTTATTCGCTGCGACGCCAGATTTCGGATTGGCCGATCCAACTGAAGTTGATGAAGCCCGTCACCTGCAGTGTTTTTCCGTCTTCAGAGAGTCGGATGCTGCAATGATAAATTTTGCCGTCGTCCGGGTCGAGAATCTCCCCGTCTTCGTAATGCAGCTTGTCGTGGCGTTTCATGCCCCAGAGAATGCGCAGGCCGAGCATCGGGTGATTATGGAGTTCACCGGTACAGTGGGAACATTCGGTTTCGCTTGGGATACCTGGTTGTTCGACCACCTTTTCGATCGCACCCTCATAGGTATTGTCTGCTTTCCTGCTGATGCGGATGAGTGCATCGACCTTGCCCGTATCATCGTCATATTCTTGCCAGAGGCCGGTGATATCGGCCTGGGCGCCCATGGATGCCAAAAGCAAGAGAGCCGTCGCACAAGGCTTTAAGGTTGACGCGGCCAAGCTAGATGATATCGAGAAATTCACCGCCCACATTAATATCGAAACAGGTTAGACCAGACCGTGCGTCACCGCATATTGCATGAGCTTGGCATCGTTGCCGATCTGCATTTTCTGCATGATACGAGCTTTGTGGGCGCTCACGGTTTTGTTGCTGATGCCGAGGTCGGCAGCGATTTCCTTCATTTTCACACCCTTTGCCAGCATGCTCAGGATGGTCATTTCTCGCTCAGTCAGGGCTTCGTGAGGGTCGGAGTTTGCGGGAGTACTGGCCTCGAAGGCAATTTTCTCGGCAAGATCGCGCGCCAGATATTTGCCGCCGGCGGCGACTTTCCTGACCGCATCGATGAGTTCATCGGGCGAGGAATCCTTGGTGATATAGCCGCTGGCGCCTGCCCGCAGCATGCGCTTAACCACCTGCAAATCGTTGAACATGCTCAACATCAGGATAGGAAGCTGCGATTGCTCTGAAACCTGGGTGACCAGGTCGGCGCCGTGGAGTCCCGGCAGGTTCACGTCCAGCAAGACGAGATCGAATTTTTGCTGTTTTACCGCAGCCAGGACTTCCTCGCCGCTCGTTGCCTCCGCCACGATTTCCACATCGTCAAAGCAGTCGAAAATACGTTTAAGACCGTCCCTGACAAGATGATGGTCGTCAGCCATTAATAAACGTGTCATTCAATTCTCTCGTCATATTCCAAATTAGGCGGCCTACAAATCCAAGAGAATCTGGATTCCAAAGTCTTGTTGTTATGTATTGGCGAACTGGCTGCCAGTGAATTATTGAAGCATCCTCACAGGTTTTTATCCATGTATTCTTTCCCCTGCTTCAGGATCAAGACGTTTGTCATTTTGACAACATATTGCATGAGGAACAATCGGCTATAGCTTATCCCAGCATAGACTTTTCCTATAGACCCAGCGCTATAGCTAGTTAAGGCCTCAATCAACGCATTCAGGCTCCATGAGTTTCAATATTTTATACGCCATTAGGTGTAGGGATATACTTAATTACTAAAATGTTACACTTACCCTCAGGACCCTTTCCGAAAACCTCGGATCAAAGGAAAATAAGCACGTGAGCTGGCTTACTCAGCCTGGTCCGGGGCCGCAGTCCGGCACTCACCTGTGTAACTCCAGTTACGATAAACGCATTATTTGATTTTTGACCTAGTCCAGGAAAAGCAGCAGCAAGGTCTGCTTCTGCATAACCGCACCAATCAGCTGGATTTTTTAATTCAGGCGAATTTTTCGATGAAAAAGAAGGTTATAGCACTTATTTCCGCCACGCTCGGCTTGCTCTTCTGGTTTCATTTATCTGCGGCCGAAGCACCGGCTCAAGGTCAGGCCGCGCCGGGCTTTTCTCTCCCCGATCAGAACGGCAAGGTGCATGCACTCAAGGACTACCAGGGCACCTGGACTGTTCTTTACTTCTATCCCAAAGACGACACTCCCGGCTGTACCAAGGAGGCCTGTAGCTTCCGCGACGACCTGCGCCAGTTGGAAGCACTGGGCGCAAAAGTCGTCGGCGTGAGCGTGGACGACACCAGCTCTCATGCCAAATTTGCAGAGAAATATCATCTGCCCTTCCCATTGCTTGCCGACAAGGATGGCAAGGTCGCCGATAGCTATGGGGCGCTCACCAATCTCGGCCTGATTAAAATTGCCAAGCGCTACACCTTCCTCATCGCGCCAGACAGCAAGATCGCCAAGGTGTACCAGAGCGTGGATACTTCGCGTCATTCCCAGCAGATCATCGACGATCTGAAAACTTTAAAAGCAGGCAAATAACGCATGGCAGAATTAATCGGCGGCCGTTTCGAGGTCCTGCGCGAGCTTGGCCGCGGCGCACAAGGCGCGGTCTACCTCGCAAAAGATAGCCGTCTCGACCGTCAGGTCGCTATCAAGACGCTCAAGTCGGGGGCGGGCGACATGGAAGCCCTGCTGAAAGAGGCCCGCATCGTCGCCAAGCTGCAAAATCCCCACATCGTCACGCTGTTCGATGCAGGTGAACATGAAGGCGCACCCTACCTTGTTTACGCCTTCGTCCAGGGACAAACGCTGGCACATCACCTCATCGCACAAGGCACGCTTCCCATTGCCCGCGCAGTGCAAATCGTTTGCGGTGTTTTGGAAGCCATCGAGTATGCGCACCAGCAGGGCATCATGCACCTCGACCTCAAGCCCGCCAACATCATGCTTTCCAGCGGTGGCCAGCCTTTGGTCATGGATTTCGGCATTGCGCGGACGGTTACCCAGCAATCCGTCACGGAAAACAAGATCGACGGCACGCCGCAGTACATCGCGCCGGAAATCATTGCGGGACAAGGCCCCCGCCCTAGCAGCGACCTTTTTTCACTCGGCATGATGCTGTATGAATTGGTCACGGGAAAACCGGCCGTAGACAGCAACAACGTCTACGAAATCCTGCATCGCAACGCAAACGAAGCCGCGGAATCTCCTTCTGCCCGCAATTTCCAGGTGGACGAGCGACTGGAAGGCATCATCCTGAAATCCATCGCCAAGAAGCCGGAAGATCGCTATGCCAATGCCGGTGCCATGCGCAAGGCACTGCTCGATTACCTCGATCCGGTACGCGAAGAGCTGTCCAATACGCACGATTCGCACAGTACGCTGGAATTCTTGCTCCGGCGCATGCGCAGCAAGAGCGATTTTCCGGCATTGTCGTCCACGATCAGTGAGATCAATAAAGTCGTCGACAACGAATCGGAAAGCGCCAGCAAGCTGACCAAGAGCATCCTGCAAGACTTTGCGCTCACCAACAAGCTGCTTAAGCTGGTCAATACGGTGAGCTACGGGCAGTTTGGCGGCAAGATCAATACCATATCCAAGGCCGTGGTGATCCTCGGGTTCGAGACAGTACGCACCGTCGCCATGACCTTGATATTGCTGGAATTCCTGCAAAACAAGGCGCAGGCATCGCAGCTCAAGGACGAAGTCATTTCGTCTTTCTTCGCCGGTATCGTTGCTGCCCAGCTTTCCACAGGCCGTAACATCAAGGACGCAGAAGAAGCCATGATCTGCTCCATGTTCCGCAACCTGGGTAAGCTGCTGTCCACCTTTTATTTCTTCGAGGAAAGCCAGGAAATCCAGCGTCTGCAAGAGCAAGGCGACAGTGAGGACAAGGCTGCGCTCAAGGTATTGGGCGTCACCTATAACGATCTCGGCATCGGCGTGGCCCGTAACTGGAATTTCCCCGATCGCCTCGTGACTGGCATGCAGAAGCTCTCCGGCGATCGCATCAAGAAATCGCGCGGCGAACTGGAATCGCTGACCATCACCGTCAACCTCGCCAACGAATTGTGCGAAATCGCCGGCACCACCGACACCAAGGAAAAAACCTCTGCGTTGAAGCAACTTCGCGACCGTTACGCCAACGCGATCACCATTACCGAAGACCAGCTCAGCAAGGCGCTGGATACCAGTATCGGCGAGCTCGCCGTACGCTCCGGCATTCTCAGCATCGACTCCAGCAAGAGTCCGTTCATGAAGCGGATCAACGTGTGGAGCGGCGTCAAGCTGGAAGATAAAAAGCCTGATGAAACCAACAGCATGTCCGGCATTACTCAGTTGGGTACCGAGATCGACCTCGCTATTCCCAACGAAGGCGAGGCTAAACCCGATCCTGAGGCCGTGCTTTCGGCTGGCATCCAGGATGTCACCAATACCCTGGTGGAGGAACACAAGCTCAACGATATCCTGCAGATGGTGCTCGAAACCATGCACCGCGGCATGAGCTTCCATCGCACCCTGATTTTCGTCCGCGACCCCAAGGCTGGCGTCATGGCTGCTCGTTTCGGCTTCGGCTCGCGTATCGACGAGGTCATGCCGTTGTTCCGGTTCCCGCTGGCTTTTGCACCAGACGTGTTCCACTTGGCCATGGAAAAAGGCGCAGATATCGTGATCGAGGATGTGAGCTCACCCACCATCGTCTCCAAGATTCCGCAGTGGTATCGCGACGCCGTGGCTTCGCATAGTTTTCTGTTGCTGCCTGTGATGATCAACAACAAGGCTATCGCCCTGTTTTATGCGGACATGGAAGAAGCCAACGCCATGAACATCACGCCGCGCCAGCTTTCGCTGCTCCGCACCCTGCGCAACCAGGCCGTGCTGGCGTTAAAGCAGAAAATGGGCTAACCCAACAAGATGGCCTTCAATCCCAATCATTTGCTCAGGCGGTCGCTCGTCCTCGACCGCAAGCAAGACATCGCTTTCGTTCGCCTGACCATGGCAGAAGCAGCGCCAGAGGCGCTCATGCCGGTCATGCTCAAGCTGGGCAACTTGCAGTCGCCGCAAGCGACTTACCTGATTCCGCTGGTCTGGCTGGACGATACAGCGCTGCTCGATAAGCTACCGCAAAATACGGTTCTGCTGACCCTGCCGTCCGGGCTTGAGTTGCCGCT
This sequence comes from Novimethylophilus kurashikiensis, assembly GCF_003112435.1. GTDB lineage: Bacteria > Pseudomonadota > Gammaproteobacteria > Burkholderiales > Methylophilaceae > Novimethylophilus > Novimethylophilus kurashikiensis. The sequence goes on along the minus strand of NZ_BDOQ01000001.1, from coordinate 208,067 downwards.
ATGCACCGAGGCCCGCAGCAAGGGCTTTCGTATCGCCGTGGAGCATACGGGAAGCACTTATGCAGTCGATGTCGCTGCCGACTTCCACATCGTGGCGAATAACGTAGCAATACCGCCCGCGCCCAATCTGATCGTGAGTGGCGTTAATCATGCGACAGGCCTGGAGCAGGCCCTGGCGAAAGGTCACAGTTACTTTGAAGGCCGCAGTTACCTGGGGCCGCTGGCAACCGTAGCGCCAGCCATCAACCCATCGCACGCGGCGGTACTGGAATTGATCGGCGCTGTACGGCAGGATGCCGAGCCCAGGCAATTGGAAGCCATATTCAAGCGAGATGTGACGCTGACCTTCAAACTGTTGCGCTACATCAACTCGCCCTTCTTCGGCTTGAGCAACCGCGTGGAATCGATTCGTCACGCCCTTGCAATCCTCGGCGGCCAGCAACTCGCCAAGTGGCTGACGCTATTGGCAGCGACCGCAGGTGAAGGTACTTCGCCAGCTTTGACTCAGAACGCCATGATGCGCGCCAGAATGATGGAACTGATGGGTGCCCGCTTCGAAAAACGCGAACAGGACAATCTCTTCATCACCGGCATGTTCTCCCTGCTGGACCGCATCATGCAGATGCCGCTGGAGCAACTGCTCACCCGCGCCAACCTTCCCGAAAGTGTCACGCATGCGCTGCTCACCAACGAAGGTCGCTACGCCCAGTTGCTGTCGCTGGCCAAAGTGTGCGAAGGCGAAATCGCCCCCGATGGTGCCACGCTGTTCGAGCTAGATCCCAAGTCAATCAACCTTGCCCAAATCGATGCCATCGAATGGGCGCTACAAATCGCGCGGCATACGGGAGACTAGTGCCGCCGCTGCCGGGTTGCAGCCAAAAGCATTACAATCCCGCATCTTTTTCGGCCGAGCATTGAAAGCCATGCAAGAAAAATTCTATTCCGAGCGCCTGCTCGAACTTTACGACGTCTGCCACGCCGAGATGCCAGAGGCGCAGACGACCGAATTCATCGGCGATGTGGAGCAAGATACCTTTGTCGCCGCCACCTTCATCGCCTCGTACCTCACGCTCAAGGCCGTGCAGCATTTGGGCCGTTCGCCCAGCGACGAACGCATCGACAATTTCGACATGTTGAGCGTTTACCAGGCATTCGCCACGCTTGTTTTCGTCATCCTCACCCTGCCGCTCAAGAGCGAGGATATCGAGCCCGACGTAGTCCAGGCCGCTGCCGTCATAGGCAGGGCCTTGTTCGACGAACTCTCCGACGAAGCCTGTGTCGAGTGCATCGAATCCGGCCTGCGTAAAGTCCAACTCCTAGGCAAGGCGGAGCAGGATTACCTAGTGCAGTTCCGCGAAGACATGGACAAGGCCGTCATCGCCTTCGTGATTGCCGGCACCGACGAAAACGCACCGTTCACAACTGCCGATCTCATTCCCGTGTTCGGCGCCTTGCTCAATATCCTCTGCGAGACCTTCTCTCGCGACGACTGAACCGTCCCGCCTAACATCCAGAAACAAAAAAACCCTGCCGAATCGGCAGGGCTGTGAGCGCCACAAACCTGAATGCCAGGCCATGGGTAGCGGGATGCACCGCGAATGTCGATCAAGCCATTTGCGAAAGCAAGCTGGAGAAACCGTTCTGCTGGTTAGAATGGTCCGATCCACCCACACCATAGGCTTGCAGCAGCTGCATGATTTGCGACAGCACTTGATCCTGCGATGTGTTGCTGGAGTTCGAGCTGGAATCGCTGCTGGATGAACTCGCGCTGCTAGTGCTGGCAGAAGCATTCAACGACTGATTGAGCGCCTGCGCTTCCTGGAAAGTCACCTTGCCGTCACCGTCCGTATCCGCCTGATCGAAGTTGTTCACCACATTGGAGATGAAGCTCGAGCGTTGGCTGTCAGAGGAGCCGATTTCACTCAACTGGCTTGTCAATTGATCCTTGGTGAAACCGCTGTCGTTGGCCGGCGATGCTGGAGGTATGCCGCTCATATTGCCATTACCCCCACCAGGTGGCGGAGGGGGCATATGGTCACCGCCCTGCCCCATGCGCATGCTGTTGAACTGATTGTCCAACTGGCTTGCCAGGCTTTCCAGCGCGGTTGTCAGCTCATCCTTGGATACCTGGCTGTCGCCGTTGCTATCCAAAGCAGAAAATAGGTTATCGGCATTAGTGGTACTGGAAGTGCTCGAAGTGCCGGAAGAACCCGAGATATTGCTGAAAGCGCTTTCCATATCGCTTTTCGTCAAATACCCGTGGTTACTGGTATCCAGCTTCGAGAACAGACTACTGGCCCAGGATGAGGCCAAACTACTGATGCTCGTCATAATTAGCTCCTTGGTGTTTTAAAAATACGAAGCACGTTGATATACATCGCGACTTCGTAAAGAAGTCATAGCAAATTATCGGCCACTGGCAGCTGAATTTGACGGCTATAGTTGTAAATTAATGTTAATTATGGTTAACAGTTATTAACTTTAACCATTTTTAAAAAACATAAATAGAAGATGCCCTTTATTGGGCATCTTTCATGGCTAAAAAAATGGAAGTCAGATTGAAAAACGGCAATGAACGACAGTTAAAAACAATCATATATTTTATTGTTTTTATTGACTAAATATCGATTCAAATTAATCTTAAAATAAATAAGCGGCAACTCTTGCCGCTTATCCAAAAAAATTAACGCCGTCAAAAAGCATCAAAACAATCGGAATTGCACTAAAGCACTTTAAATCCAACCTGCGGCTTATTCTCGCAATGATTCATGGGCTTGAATTCCCCCTTGGATTTACGCTCAGCTACCAGCTTGCGCTGCTCAGCCGTCAACAAGGTGTAGATTCGATGCTCGCCCTGTATCCTCAGCTTGGTTAATTCGGCCAGGTTTTCGCTATTTTCTTCAAGGAGCTCGCGCACCTTGTCTTCGTCGTATGACATGGAAAGCGTCAGTCCACGCAAAGCCTCTTCGCCTTTGCGTAAGGCTTTCATTCGGTCCCGCAGCATAGGCGCCTGAGCATGCAGGATGTCAAATACCGCGTCGCGTTGCGACTCGGTGAGATCCAGACCGTGTAGAAACGGCGGCAAAGGCCCCTCCAGAAATTTGTCGTCCGCAAACGGTGGCGACGGCGGCAACACACCGCAATGTTCAGGGGCGATGGGACGCCCCGGTTGCGCCACAGCGGCGGCAGGCAGGAGCAATGAAGCGCAGAAAAGTGCGGCGAGTGATTTTAGATAATTTTGAGTCGAGTACATGAGCGTCTCCAAGAAGTTTTCCAGCATTGAAACCGACGGATTCAATGGATGAAACAATTCTAGGAAATGCCCCCGTAAGGTGCCGTTAAACCCTTGTAAAACCGGGTAAAGAGGCGGTTTTTGCCGGGAGTTCGATATTGATACCGAATCCGCCGTGAATACGATTGTAGGCGCGCAACTGACCTCCATGCGCTGTAACGACCCGTTGCGCAATAGCGAGTCCCAAACCATGCCCATCGGTCTTGCCGACGTTACTACTTCGGAAAAAAGGCTCGACGATGCGTTGCAGTTCACTTTCCGGCACCCCCGGCCCATTGTCTTCGATCGTGAGTTGCAAGCATTGCCGCGGCTCGTCGAAAACGGTTCGTAGGCTCACCACACCATAATCGGGCGAATACTTGATGGCGTTCCGCACGATGTTCTCAATGGCGCTATAAAGCAGCTCCGGCTTACCTTGTACCACCACATGACTATCGCCGTTTAGATCGACCTCGATCCCTCGGATACCCGCCTCAAACCGTGCGTTTTCCACCAGCGTGTCGAGCAATTCGTCCACGGCGATGTCCTCGTCCATGGCCCCCTGCATACCGTTTTCGAGCCGTGACAGCGTAAGCAATTCGCCTACTAATTCGTTGATACGCGTGCTTTCCAGCTCTATGCGATCCATCAGCAACGCCATCTTTTCCGGGCTCTGCCGCGCAACACCCACCGCGGCTTGCAACCGGGCAAGGGGCGAACGCAGCTCGTGCGAAACATCGTGCAGCAAGTGCCGCTGGCCGTTCATCAAGGCCTGCAGCTGCTGCGCCATGCGGTCGAAATCGCGCCCGAGATCGGACAGCTCGTCTCGGCGTTGCCCCATGACCGGCGTTACGCGAACGTACAGATCACCATCGGCAGCCGCATCAAAAGCAGAGCGCAGGATGCGAATAGGCTTGGAGAAATACCAAGCCAGGCCGAACGCGCAAATGAGGGTGACCAGAATGTTAGCAATGAGGGGCTCGATAGGAATGAAACCGGGGGGATGGTTTTCATGCGGTCTTGGCGGGGGACGATCAAAATCCCGCCCAGGCATTCCAGGTGGCGGCGGGCGCACTCCGTTCGGCGGCATTTCTTGCGAGGCAAGCACAGGCTGATGATGATGCTTCCACCAGAAAATGGTGCCAACGCCCATCATGCCCGCCGCTTGCGCCAGCCAGATGAACAAGAAGAATTTCCAGAACAGCCGTCCCATGCGGGTCGCGCCCTTATTCCCTTATGTATTGGTAACCCAGCCGATGCACGGTCTGGATACAGGAGCGACCGTCGGCCAAGGTGCCCAATTTGTGCCGGATGCTGCTCATATGCACATCGATACTGCGATCGAAGCGGGCCAATGGTCGGCCCAGCGCTTGCTCGGAAAGATCGTTCTTGTCCACCGGCCGACCGGCGTTGCGAGCCAGCACTTCCAGCAGGTTGAACTCGCTGCTGGTTAGCTCCACCGGCTTGCCATCCCATGCTACGCGACGCTGTCCGGGCCATAGCGTCAATGCGCCCACCGACAAGGCCGAGGGGACATCGGCACCGGCCACAACTTCCGTCCGCCGCAAGATAGCCCGGATGCGGGCCGAGAGCTCGCGAGGCGTGCAAGGCTTGGGGACGTAATCATCGGCACCTAGTTCCAGGCCGATGATTCGGTCCATGTCATCACCCTTGGCGGTGAGCATCAGCACCGGAACACGGCTATGTGCCCGAATCCGCTTCAAGGCCTCAATGCCGTTGACGAAAGGCATCATCACGTCCAGCACCACCAGTGCATATTGCCCGGTCAATGCCTCGGCCGCACCGCGCTCGCCGTCATTGGCAATAGACACCTCGAAGCCATCCTCTATCAGATATTCCATGAGCAGATGTAAGAGTTCGACATCGTCGTCGACGAGCAGGATTTTGGTCATCACGCGTTCAAAAGCAGGTTAAATACGAGGATGTTAAACAAGCCGGACCGCTAGTCCTAGCAATCCAACCAGACTTTTACCATTCTTAACATTTCCAGCCGAGCTGTGCGAGGACGACCGCAAAATCCTCGGCAAGCGGCGCAGTAATCGTTAATACCTTATCCGACACCGGATGTCGCACCTGCAATTCCAGGTTGGCGAGCAGCATGCGATAACATCCGAACAAGGTTTGGAACAGCCGGTTGTGCTTGCCCTTGCCGTAGGTTGCGTCGCCGATGATGGGATGAGAGATATGCTTGAGGTGCCGCCTGAGCTGATGCCGACGTCCAGTAAGAGGCTCCAGTTCTACCAGTGCATAGCGGCTGGTTGGATAGCGGTCGACCTCATAGGGTAACTCGCATACCGCCAACCGGCGGTAGCGGGTAACAGCCTCCTGCGGCGGCGCACCTTCGGCATCAGGCGTCCATTCGTAATCGTCCGGCCGCTTCACCAGCGGATAATCGATCTCCCCCGTTTCCGGCGGATGCCCGCGCACCACAGCCAGATATTTCTTCGCCACCTCCTGCCGCTCGAACTGCCCGCTCACTGCACGGCCAATGTCCGGATCAAGCGCGAACAGCAACACGCCCGAAGTCCCTTTATCCAGCCGATGGACAGGGTAAACGCGTTGCCCGATCTGGTCTCGCAATAGCTGGACGGCAAAACGGGTTTCATGACGATCGAGGTTGGTGCGGTGCACCAGCAGGCCGGAGGGTTTATGGATGGCGATGAGGTGGTCGTCGCGGTAGAGAATGTCGAGCATCAGTGGATTTTCCCGTCCACGTAAACCCACTGCTCTTGGTTCCTGACAAACCGACTCGTTTCATGCAGCCGGTATGCCTTGCCGTTCACCTTGTATCGGGCCACGAATTCGACGCTGGCGTGCTCCGCGTCGCTGGTTTCATGCCGCTTCACCTCCAGCCCTAGCCATTTGGTGGGCATATCCTGTTCCAAATCCAACGCTGCAGGACGCGTATCCGGATGCCAAGTGGCGAGCAAATACAACTCCAGTCCTAGCACATAGGCACTATATCGAGAGCGCATGAGCGCTTGGGCATCGGGGGCTACATTCCCTCGATGATATTGGCCGCAGCAGGCGGCATAGGGTTGACCGCTACCGCAGGGGCAGTCGGAAGGCGTTGGTTTCATGCTTGCGCGGTTTCCTCGTATGATGGCGCGATGGCTAGAGCTAATTTAATCGACCGTCCAAAAAGCAAGGATATCCGCCAACTGGCGCGTATCCTGGGTTTTCTCAAACCGTATCGCAGACAGATTGTAACCGCCTCCATCGCACTGGTGATTGCCTCCGGTTGTGTCCTGGCGCTTGGTCAGGGCTTGAAATTCGTGATCGACCGCGGGTTGGCAGGCGGTAATACCGGATTTCTCAACCAGGCGCTGGGTGGCATGCTGGCGATTGTGGTGGTGATGGCGGCAGCGACCTTCGTGCGTTTTTATTATGTTTCTTGGATCGGCGAACGCGTGACAGCCGATATCCGCCGCGCGGTGTTCGGGCATTTGCTGGAGCTTTCGCCCGGCTTTTTCGAAACGACGCGTACAGGTGAAGTCATCTCGCGCCTAACCAGCGATACCACGGTGCTGGAAGATGCCATCGGCTCGTCGATCTCGATGGCGTTGCGCAACTTTCTCAATATGCTGGGCGCACTCATCATGCTGGTGGTAACGAGTCCCAAGTTGACGGGCCTAGTGCTGGTCGTCGTGCCGCTCGTCATCGCGCCCATCGTGTTTTTCGGCCGCAGGGTACGAAAACTGGCACGCGCCAGCCAGGATAGGGTCGCTGACGTTGGCGCTTATATCGACGAAGCCTTGCACGAGATTCGTACCGTCCAAGCTTACGGCCATGAGGCGCAGGATAAAACACTGTTCGGCGAACGCGTGGAGCAGGTCTTCGCTACCAGCGTACGGCGTATCCGACAGCGGGCCTCACTCATGGCAGTCGTCATTCTGCTGGTGTTCGGCGCCATTGGTTTCATTTTATGGGTGGGCGGACATGACGTTGTCGAGGGCAATCTCACAGGCGGCCAGCTTTCGGCCTTCATCTTTTATGCCGTGATTTTGGCAGTGGGCGTAGGCACGGTATCCGAGGTGATCGGCGATTTGCAACGCGCTGCCGGCGCCACGGAACGACTGATGGAATTGCTTTCGACGGAGCCGGAAATCGCCGCGCCGCAACATCCTCAGGCGTTGCCCTATCCAGTCCAAGGCGTCATCGCCTTCGACGAGGTGTTATTCCACTATCCGTCCCGGCCCGATGCACCGGCGCTGGAACGTCTATCGCTGACCGTTTCGGCCGGCGAGAAACTGGCGCTGGTCGGCCCGTCGGGCGCAGGCAAAAGCACTGTGTTCCAGTTGCTGCTGCGTTATTACGACCCGCAAGCGGGCAGCATCAGAATCGACGGCGTAGATATCAAAGCGGCCGACCCAAGAATCGTTCGCTCGCACATAGCCCTTGTCCCGCAAGACCCGGTGATTTTTGCTGCGAGCGTGGCCGACAACGTGCGTTACGGACGGCCCGATGCGACGGAGGCTGAGGTGCGAGCGGCTTGCGAAGCTGCCTGCGCGACGGAATTCATCGACCGTTTGCCTGAAGGACTCAACGCTTACTTGGGCGAACGCGGCGTGCGGCTTTCAGGCGGCCAGCGTCAGCGCATCGCCATTGCCCGCGCCATTCTGGCCGACAGGCCGATCCTGCTGCTGGACGAAGCCACCAGCGCTTTGGATGCGGCGAGCGAGCGCCTGGTGCAGATTGCGCTTGAACGACTGATGGAAAGCCGAACCACGTTGATCATTGCCCATCGTTTCGCCACTGTGCAGGGGGTGGACCGCATTGCAGTCATGGACCAGGGACGCATCGTTGGCCTCGGCACCCATGAAGCGCTGATGCGCGACAATGCCCTTTACGCCCACCTTGCAAACCTGCAGTTCAAGCCTGTCGCCACTTGATCAAGCGCGGCGCATGACCCCAAGCCCAACCGGCAGTTCTGCCAGCCAATTGATGAAGCGCTCGACGTCCTGCCCCTGATAGATCGCACCGTGTTGCGGGCACAACATATCGATCTCCAGCTTGCTCGCCCGCTCGCACCAATCCAGTTTGGCCTCGTTTGAGCCCAGCCACCGCCGATGGAATCCGGCCGCATGCGCGATGTGCTTATCGAAATTCCTGACAAATAGATCGTCCTCGCCTGGCGGCAGCATGGCTGCCCCGATATCGCCGGTAAACAGCAGCTTGGCGGTGGGGTCGTAAAGATGGAAATTGCCGGACGAGTGCAGGTAATGCGCCGGGACAGATTGCAAGGTCAATCCGCCCACACGTATCGGCATACCTTCGTCTGGAATACTGATGAAGGTTTGATCGGTACCACCGAAATGCGGGACGAAAGAACTCCAGAGCCAGCTTAAGTGACACTTGAGCGCAGGATTGAAGTCCAGCCATAGACTGAGCGACGAGATAATGTCAGGGTCCTGGTGCGAGGCGAACAGATGTTTGATATTGGCAGGATCAAATACCTCGCAAATGGCCGAGAACACGACTGGAAAAATCTCGGAGCCGCCCGGATCGGTCAAGAGTGCAGACTCGTCATCGACGATCAGATATTCGTTGGTATCGATTAGATAGTTGGGCTTCTCAGGATCACGCGCAATGGCGATCCACTGGTGTGAGCCCTGTTCGAAAATGATGTTGGCTTTTTTCATTATTTTGAGAGCCTTTTAGCAATGGCGCGAACCGTGGTCGATATCTCGCCGATCGTGTATTCCATATCCCCGGCAACCTGAGTCAAGGCGGATTGATAACTACCGCCATGGGCCGCTTCGACACGTGCCGAACGCGCAATCATCAATCCCATATCGCAACGCTTGCTCGCAATTTCCAGGGCGGAAAAGATTTTGCGCGCCCCACGTTCCATGCGCAGCCTTTCCCGCTCAAGATATTCACCGCGACGCATCACCGGATTCTCAAGTCGATCCTGATTCTCGCGGCACTGCTGCTGAGCCTTTTGCAACAAACGAAACAACCGCTGGGTGTTGCTTAGCCGGGAAATACCGTTGACCAGTTGGAAGACCTCCTGTGTCATCGCCCCCATTTCAACAGCGAATCGCTGACTGAATCCGCGTAGTTCTCGGGCCACAACGGCAAAGCCGATCCCCGCTGCACCGGCCTTGTTGGCAACGAGCGTGGAGTTCAGCGCATTAAGGTTGATCTGACTGGAAAGCGAAACGGCGTATTTGATGCTTTCGTTGATTTGGGCCACATCCGCGACACTCGGGAGTCTTTGAGTGGGCTTCATTATTGTTTTCTTTCGTGCGTTTTTCTTCTTGGAAGCAGGCTTGATGGCCTGTTTTTTTAATTTTTCACCAAAAACACCTGAGTCTTCTTGGTATCAATCAGATACGAATATCAAATATTTCTAATACTCGATAATGCGCAATATAGCGTGGCAACAGGTAATAAAAAATCAGGGAGTTCCCCGGATAAACCCAGGAAAACCCCTATATTTCCTTGACACTGAATAAGGACTTACTGATGGAAAAATGCGTCAGTTTTGGAGCGGAATGAGGCCGTTGGACCAATTGATGGCGAAGCGGTTGAGATCCGCTCCGCTAGAAAGATTGAGCTTGTTTTTGATGTTGGCACGGTGGGCTTCGATGGTTTTCGGACTGCGGTCGAGCAAACGCGCGATTTCCGAAGTGCCGTGCCCCAGGCCGATCAGGTGCAGAACCTCGAATTCGGCACTGCTCAGGCTGCGGATGGGGGAATTATCGCCTTGATGATGCGCGAGGCGATGCAGGATGGTGTGATGCATGCTCGGGCTAAGATAAATTTCGCCGTTCAGCACCTGCCTGATGGCTTGCAACATGGTGCTCGGTGTTTCCTGCTTCATCAGGTAACCCTGGGCTCCGGCCTGCAACACGCGCTCGGCATAGACGTTCTCGTCGTGCATGGACATCATCAGGATCAACAGATCAGGCGCATCAGCGCGCAATTGCTTGATCAGCTCCAGCCCGGACAACCCTGCCAGTGATAAATCGACAATGGCAAGATGCGGCTTGCACTCCAGGCTCATCGCCCGCCCCTCCTCGGCGTTGCTGGCTTCGCAGCAAACACGCAAATCAGGCTCCTGGTTGATGAGCATGGCAACGCCCTGCCGCACGATAGGATGATCGTCGACGATGAGGATGCGAGCGGGGTTTTCGGCGTTGTAGCTGAGCATGTTTATAAGACCAGGCTGATCACGACACGCGTTCCACCGCCGGGAGGCGATGCAAACGCTAGCGTGGCGCCTATGATATCAGCCCGATATTTCATAGTGTGCATCCCCAGCCCGCCTTTTTTCGTCGCCTCTTCCGAATTAACCAATCCCCGGCCGTTATCGACGATTTCCAGTCGGCTTAATGTTTCCGACCATTCCAGCCGAATCTGCACCTGCGTGGCCCCGCTGTGCTTGGTCACATTACTAATGGCCTCTTGCACGATACGAAACAGGTTGATGGCCATGTGATCGTCGTCGATGGCACATTCCCCCACCTGCTCGAATTCGCAGTCCAGCTGATGGACGTTACGCACGGAGTCGGCGAGACGTTCCAGCATGGCCGCCAATCCGGCAGTTTGAAGCTCTACCGGGTAAAGACCCTGAGCCAGGAGGCGTGTATCAGCCACACCCTGGTTGATATGGCGAGTGATCAAGGCGGCGACTTCCTGCTCGGGCAAGTCGCGTTTTTTGAGCTGCTGGTAAAGCGATTGAGAGAGGCACGCAACACCGGTAAGAAGCTGCCCAAGATTGTCGTGCAGTTCCTGCCCGATACGGCGCTGCGTTTCCTCGCTGATATCGGTAATCCGCCGTTCGGCCAGGGCAGCTCGAGCCAACGCAGCTTCCGCTGATTCCTTCGCATCCAGCAGTGCTTGCTGTGCCGCCACTTTTTCGGTGACGTCGAGAAACATCATCAACAGATATTTTTCGCCGTTCATGATGAAGGTCGAAAAATTCGCCCCGCACCAGATGGTGTTGCCGTAGGAAGTGGTGAGATGCGCTTCAAACTGCTGGATGGTGTCGGTTAACAAGGCACGCTCAGCCGCTTCCAGCATGCCCGAATTACGCCAGGATTCCAGATGACGAAAGTTTTGCTGCAACAGCAGCTCTTTCGTCGCACCCACGATGGCTGCCGCAGCTTCGTTGGCGAGCACGCAAGTGCCATCTTGCCGGTATGCCGTAATACCAGAGCGGGTACGGGAAATGACGGTCTGATGAAGATTAGTAATTTTTTCCAACGCTTGTCGGGCATGCTTCAAACCGGCCATCTGTCGGCCTAGCAGATAGCAAAACATGGAATACATGAAAAAGCTGGTAGCGAATTGCCACAGGTTGGACAGCGCAGGAGCGTGCTGTCCGGCATCCCAAGCACTGACAACCACGGCCCCGAACGCGGAAATCGAGGCGACGGCATAACCGAACGATTCGTTGACGTACTTGAGCGCGAAGAACACCGCGAGCAAATAGAACAGGTGAAAGGGAACGTTGGGGCCGGCGCAATAGTCCAGATAGAACAACGTACCGACAAGCGCGAGCACGCCCAACATCCATCCGAGCTGACCAGGCGGCTCTGGTCGATGAGAAACGTTATGCATTACAAGTGGCCTGAAAAAACAAGGGCATCGATATTTAATGCAGTACCCGGCCCAGAATCCCAACCAAGGCGCCAACGGTCATTGTCACGAACACCAGCTTGGATAAGGCAAACCCCGGACCGCGTTTGGCGGCATCCTGGCTATAAGCCACGGCGTACCACACACGCGCTACCAGCCATATGAATCCTAAGATACCGGCCCAAGCGGCATCGACGTAATAAGCAAACAACCACAGCGCGGGCAGAAACCCAACCGTGCTTTCGACCGTATTCATTTGCACACGATAGGCCAACTCGAATCGTGGATGACCGACCATGGCAGGCGGACTGATCTTGTAGCGGTGGCGCGCCCGCCCTACGTTCGCGGCGACGCCGAACAATAGAAACAAGGTCAAGACGCTCACCAGCGCCGGCCATTCGAATCCCATGCACTCCCCCAAGATTTTTGATTTCAAACCGCATTCTACCGCCTGCTTGCAGTCATTATTTTAAGACATCGACGTGCGATTTTTTTTGAAAAAAAAACCGGGCTAGGGCAAAATACGAGGTCTTTTTAACCATTGGGGCCGGGCTCAAGCTCGGCAATGTTCTTCGCAACCGGCGTTCGGAGGACACTTAGAACATGCAAAACCTCGCACCCGTTACACCCATCAAGCGCCAGTCACGCCCGCAACTGCCGGTTTCCTGGTATGTCGATCCGGCAATTTACGAGCTGGAAAAAAAATTCCTGTTCCCGAATGCGCCCTGGTACGTCGGCCATGAACTCATGGTGCCCAATCCCGGCGACTATCGCTCGCTGGAATGGATGAACCACGCCAAGGCACTGGTACACAGCCCACAGGGCGTGGAATTGATCAGCAATATCTGCCGCCATCGCCAGGCACTCATGCTCAAGGGCCACGGTCACGCCCAGAATATCGTTTGCCCGCTACACCGCTGGACTTACGACCTCGAAGGTCAGCTCATCGGCGCACCGCATTTCGAGCAGAACCCTTGCCTCAATCTCGCAAAAACGCCCCTGCAGAACTGGAACGGCCTGTTGTTCGATGGCAAGCGCAACGTCGGAGCCGACCTCACGAAGCTGGGTTTCCTAAAAGATTTCGACTTCAGCGGCCACGTGCTCGACCGTGTGATGATCGACGAATACAACTTCAACTGGAAGACCTTCATCGAGGTCTATCTGGAGGATTATCATGTCGTGCCCTTCCACCCCGGCCTCGGCAACTTCGTCAATTGCGACGAGTTGAAGTGGGAATTCGGCGAGTGGTACAGCGTGCAGTCGGTAGGCGTGAACAACAACCTGCAAAAATCCGGTTCGCCGATCTACGACCGCTGGCAGAAGCAGGTGCTGCAATATACCAACGGCAAGACCCCGAAATACGGGGCGATATGGCTGGTGTACTACCCATTCCTCATGCTGGAGTGGTATCCGCACGTGCTGGTCGTATCCAACCTCATCCCGCGCGGCCCCAACCGTTGCACTAACGTGGTGGAGTTCTACTACCCCGAAGATATCGCGTTGTTCGAACGCGAATTCGTCGAAGCCGAGCAGGCGGCCTACAAGGAAACCGCCATCGAGGACGACGATATCTGCCAACGCATGCAGGACGGCCGCCAGGCGTTATACGAGCAAGGCCTGGACGAGTTCGGTCCCTACCAGAGCCCGATGGAAGACGGCATGGAACACTTCCACCACTGGGTACGAGAGCAGATCGAACCGCATCTCTAGAACTCTGTAAGAAACATCCCCGGAAAGTGCAAGCATGGCCGCCGGGGATGACGCGCTAAGACTCATATTCTCGACTCGATTCCAGCTCCACTGCCTGAGCCCAGACGATCGCCTCGCGCTGGGCTGCCATGACACGTGAGAGCGGGATGTTGCACTTGTCCGCCGCGACCACCATGGCGTCGAAATCGCCAAGCTCCAAAGCCTCGCACAGCGCCAGCAAGGTACCAAGCACGCCGGTTTTTCCCAAAATCGCCTGCTGGATGTCTTCTACTACGCCGATTTGCGGCAAGATGGTTTCCAAGGGTGCCCCCAATAAGGCATCGACCAGCGACAGCATCCCCACCATGAAGCCGCGATCCTGCTGAGAAGAACTGGCCCGGTGATTGACGTCCTGCACCAGCATTTCCAGCATGCGTCCGCGTTTCGCCGCCATGCCGAACAAGGCCAAACTGGCTCCTGTCGCATCTCCATCCAGAAACAAAAGAATTTGCAGCCATTTGGCGATACGGCTGCGGCCAAACAAGCCCAAAGCTTCACGGATTGATCCGATGCGGGTATGCAATCCGAAGGCGGCAGAGTTCACCAACCGCAGCAGATGCAAGGTCAGGTCCGGGCTCTGCTTGAACGCGTCTTCGATGTCGCGGTCGGCGGCATCCTGGTCGATCAACGTGAGCAGATTGAGGATATTGGCGCGCCTAGGGTCCGGCCTGCGTCCAACCAGCAGTTTAGGATGTGCGAAAAAATGCCCCTGGAAGGCATCGAACCCCAAGGCCATGCATCGCTCATACGCCTCCTGGGTTTCGATTTTCTCGGCCAGCAAGGTCAGCGGTTTTTCCTTCAGCGTCTCGACCCATGTCACTAATGTATCCGCTGGTGTCGATTGCACGTCTACTTTGACGGTACCCACAAAGTCGAGCAGTGCCTGCATGCGTGACGTAGGGACATAACTCCCCAATGCCACCTCGTACCCCATTGCCCGGAATTCCAGGCAATGACGTTCGATTCCATCAACAAGCGCGGCACTGGGCGACAGCACCAGCACCACCTTGGATGCAGGGAGGATGGAGACCATGCCGCTTTCGACAAAAACCGCATCGACGTTAATGAACACCTTGCGCTCCCCCAGCAGTTCCACCAGCTCGGAATTGAGATAGGCATCCACCACGACGCGCGCCATGCCTTCCGGCCCGGTCTCGCCTTCGGCAAGCAGGCGATGTTCCAAAGCCAGGCCCAGGGTTTGCTGCTCACGGTTGAGAATGGGTTGATAGGTGAACCAATAATCGGATTGCGTTTCCATGCTGCCTTTACCGAACGAAAAGACAAAGGAAACGGGATACGGCAACCCCGCTGTCGTATGGCGATGCCACTTAGACCGGTGGTTTTGCGTCCTCGCCTTTCGGCCGAGTTTGCCTTTGTCTGAAACAAGAAAACCTCACGAATGAGGCCATTAACCAACGTTAACATACGGACTTCTATAAATCCATGATGACGAGCATGCCTTGTTGCCAAGATATGGACGAAAGAAGATCACTGATTATTTGTTAGCTGGCTTACTATATGTTAACTTATACAATAAATTCACGAAACAACATTTGCTTTGCATCGCTCCAATCTTGCAGATGATTAATGGAGCACAAACCTTATTCAACATTAACTAACCTGAAGGATGCTTTTATGACCCAAGATTTCTTTACCGCAGCTAACCAAGCGTGGAACGATGCTTTTAACAGTGGCGACAGCGCAGCTCTGGCCGCGCTGTATGCCGAAACTGCCCTGCTCTCCCCCGGCAACGGTGCCACCATTCATGGCCGTGATGCCATACGGCAATTGTTTCAGGGCTTTTTTGACAATGGAGTCAACGGCCACACCATTGAAGTGGTGGAATCCGGCGGCAACGACCAGGTCCGCTACCAGGTAGCCAAGTGGGGTGCGTTCGGCGCGGAAAGCAACGGTAGCAAGCCGCATTTCGGCGGCATCCTGACCAGTGTGCTGGAAAAGAACGCCGGCGGGCAGTGGCTGATCCGCCTTCATACATGGAACGCTGCTGCTTAACTCTATCTGGAGACCTGATATGCCGTTCGTGACCATTTCCATTCTCAAGGGCAAAAGCCCGGAATACGTCAAAGCCGTCGCGGACGGCATCAATAGCGCCGTCATCGAGACCATGGGCTTCCCGGAGGACGACCGCTACCAGGTCATCCATGAACTCGACCAAGCTTGCATGGAGTACCAGGACCGCACCGAGGATCGCGTGATGATGCACCTCGTCATGCGCGCCGGCCGCTCCAACAAGGCCAAGCAGGCGTTCTACAACAAGGTGGTAGAGAACCTGGCGCAAAATCCGGGCATCAAGCCCGCTAACGTATTGATCACAATCACTGAAAACCACGACATCGACTGGTCATTCAAGGACGGCGTCGCGCAATTCGTGGTGTGATGCAGGGCTGTGAGCCACAACTGCCGTCAGCCTGCTCTGGCATAATCCGCAGCATTGTCCCGCTCGGGACGCCACTCCGGATATTGCTTTGAGAACCACGGTACGCGGCAGCTTGTGGATGCTGGTCGCAGGTATTTTTTTCGCAGTCATGGGCGTGTGCGTCAAGCTGGGTGCAGCACGCTATTCCACAGCACAACTGGTGTTCTACCGCTCGCTGTTCGGTTTTCTCACCATTCTCGTCATTACCCGGGCACAAAACCTGCCGCTTGCTACGCCACGTTGGCAAATGCATTTCTCCCGTAGCATCGTGGGCTTTATCTCGATGATGATGTTCTTCTATGCCATCACCAAACTGCCGCTGGCCACGGCCATCACCCTCAACTACACCTCACCGTTGTTTCTTGCCATGATCACGGCGATGCTGATGCGCGTTGCTATTAATCGTATCTTGATCGCTGCCATGATCCTTGGCTTTATCGGTGTAATCACGCTGCTTAATCCAACCATGCAGGAAGATCAATGGCGGGCCAGCCTTATTGGTTTACTTTCCGGCGCGATGGCAGGCTGGGCCTACTATCAAGTCACCCAACTGGGACGTATCGGCGAACCGGAGTGGCGTACCGTGTTCTACTTCACATTGGTCAGCACCTTGGGCAGTGGCGCATGGATGTCGCTCGAAACATTTCACCCGTTACATGCCGCCGATCTGATCTTACTGGTCAGCATGGGCACATCAGCCACTCTCGCCCAACTCGCCATGACTCGCGCCTATCGCAAAGGGCAACCGCTGGTGGCGGGCAGTTTGGCTTATAGCACTGTGGTCTTTGCGAGTTTGTTCGGCATCGTACTGTGGGGTGAAGTTTTATCTTTCGATCAATGGGTCGCAATCGCGCTAATCACTAGCAGCGGCGTGTTGAGCGTATGGGCGACCAAACGCGGCAAGACGCACCCTACTTAAGATAGGGCTCCCAGTCATGACCACCCAGGATTTGTTCGACAACGATCCATTGCCACCCCGCCAGCGACTGGGACCAGGCTCCCTGCTCCTACGCGGTTTTGCGCTTCCCTATCAAACTCGGCTATTGGCTGCGCTAAATGCAGTTATTGACGCAGCCCCATTCCGCCATATGGTCACGCCTGGCGGCTATGGCATGTCGGTCGCCATGAGCAATTGCGGGGAACTGGGCTGGGTCACCGATCTGCGAGGCTATCGCTATTCCCCTGTGAATCCGGCAAGCGAACACCCTTGGCCAGCCATGCCAGAAGTCTTTTTCCAATTGGCAACTTCTGCTGCGGCAGAAGCCGGATATGCCGATTTTATGCCGGACGCCTGCCTCATCAATCGCTATGAACCCGGCAGCAAAATGGGGCTGCACCAGGACAAGGACGAACTCGACTTCACCCAGCCTATCGTCTCGGTGTCGCTCGGCCTCCCGGCAGTATTTTTATTCGGCGGACTACGTCGCAACGACAAGACAGAGCGCATTCCGCTCACGCATGGCGATGTCGTAGTTTGGGGTGGCGCGGATCGATTGCGCTACCACGGCATCCTTCCCCTCAAATCAGGGCGGCATCCGCTACTGGATACGGCTCGCATCAACCTCACTTTCCGCAAGGCCGGCTGAACTTCGCAAAATAATTTTGTGGTCATGGTTGCTAAATGAAAAATTGGTTATACTGATCTGTATAAAAATTAACGCTACGTTACTTTCCCGAGGATACTCATGGCCGACAATCAACTAGCCGACTGGCGCGAACACGCGCTGGAACTGGAAACCGAGATCAACAAGGTGGTCGTGGGCCAGCAGCGCCCAGTGCGCCTGATAACCACTGCAATTTTCGCCCGCGGCCACGTGCTGCTGGAGGGCGATGTCGGCGTGGGCAAGACCACGCTGCTGCGTGCCTTTACGCGCGGCATCGGTGGCGGCTACGAGCGGATCGAAGGCACCATCGACTTGATGCCGAACGACCTCGTTTACCACACCTACCTCGGCGAAGACGGCCGCCCCCACGTAGATGCCGGCCCGCTCCTGCGTTGCGGCGAAAACCTGGCGGTGTTCTTCTTCAACGAAATCAACCGCGCCCGTCCGCAAGTGCACTCCCTGCTGCTGCGCGTCATGGCAGAGCGCACCTTGTCGGCATTCAACAAGGAACATCACTTCCCGCACATGCTGGTGTTCGCCGACCGCAACCAGGTGGAAAAGGAAGAAACTTTCGAAATCCCCTCCGCTGCGCGCGACCGTTTCATGATGGAAATCCCCATCGCCGTGCCGCAGGATGCCGAGATCATGGAATCGCTGATGTTCAACACGCGCTTCCACAACGCCGACAAACTGGTGGAAGGCGTCAAGCCGGACGTGCTGCACTTCGACCAGCTCAACCACATGGCGGTGGTGCTGCAAGACCACATCCAGGCAAGCCCGACGCTACGCCGCTACGCGCTCGACCTGTGGCTCGCCATCAAGGCACCGCATCAGTTCGGCATCAAGGTCGAAGGCATCGATACTTCCCGCTTGGTATTGGCCGGCGCCAGCCCGCGCGGCATGAGCATGATGCTGCGGGCTGCCCGTGTGAACGCCTGGCTCAACGGTCGCGAAGCGATATTGCCGGAAGACATTCACGCCGTGTTCCACGAAACCATTGCGCACCGCCTGGTATTCAGCCCGGTCTACGAAATGCGCCGCACGGAAATCGCCCGCGAACTGCTGACCAACACCATCGCCGCCGTCGCTGCGCCCTGACCATGCAGCAAAACCCGGCTCAAGAATTCAGCTATCACATCGGCTGGCGCTCCAAGGGGCGTCATCCGGGACGGCATTCGAGCATCCAGACCGGGCTCGGCATGGAGTTCCGCGGCCATGCGCCGCTGATCGCCTATCCCGATCCGCGCCGCATCGACTTGCGCCAGACTCTGCGCGACCCGACGGAGCAAATCCACGTACGGATGTTCAACCAGAAAAGCTCGATTCCGGTGTACGTGGTGTGCGATCTCTCTGGTTCCATGGGGTTCGTGGGCGAGCGCAGCAAGCTGGAACTGGCGGCTGACATCTGCGCTTCTGCCGCTTATTCCGCCTATCGCGTGAACGATCCCTTCGGCTTTATCGGCTTCGACGACGATATCCGCGAGGACTGGCTGTTTACCTCCACCACCAAGGTGCACGGCGCGTTCGAACTTGCCGAACGGCTACGTGGTTACCGCCCGGCAAGCCGAGGTGCCAGGGGCTTGCTGGACGCAGATCAATTCCTGTCGCGCGAACGCGCTTTGGTGTTCTTGATCTCGGACTTCCATATGCCAGCCGAGGCGCTGGAAAAAGCCTTGAGCAGCCTCATGCGCCACCATGTGGTGCCGGTGGTGCTGTGGGACGGTGCGGAATACAAGAAGCTACCGGAATTCGGCATCACCAGCGTGACGGATGCCGAAACCGGGGCACGGCGAACGCTGTTCCTGCGACGCGGCTACCGCGAACGCATCGCTGAAGCCTTCGAGGCTCGCCGTACTCAGCTGCGCAACCTGTTCATGCGCTACGACATGCCGCCATTTTTCGTTGAAGAACGCTTCAAGGCGGACGACATGACCGAATATTTCTACCAGTTCGTTGCTGCGTAACTTATGAAAAAACTACTCCTGCTCCTGCTTCTCGCGGTAACCCCGGCATTGGCCGACATGACGCCCGCCGAAGACCTGCCGCAAGATTCCCGCGTCAAGATTTCCGTGGCCAACCCCGACCGCAACGTCGGTTTCACTGTCGGCGACATTCTCGAGCGTACGGTTACGTTGGAAGTGAAAAAGCCTTATCAGTTGGTGAAAACCTCGCTGCCCATCGTCGGTTACGAACGGCGCTGGAAAAACCAGCCCACCGGCATCGTGTTAAGCCGCATCGGGGTGGATGAAACAAGCGGCGGGGACACCAACCGCTATGTCATCACGCTGGCTTACCAGATATTCACCAATAACGTCGTCGCCAAACCTGCGACGCTGCCCGGCGAGGTCATCAAGTTCAGCGCCGAAGGCAAGCAGTTCGACTATCGCGTGCCTTCCTGGAATTTCCGTATCTCGCCTATTGCCACCTACGGCCAAGTGATCGTGGAAAAGGACATGAGCCCGTTCCGCGGACCTTTCTTGATGGACGATAGCCGTCATCAACTAGCGCTTAAAGCATGTTTGGCCGTGTTCGCACTCTCCCTGGTGGGCTTGCTCTATGTGCTGGGCGTCAACACCTGGCTGCCCCGCATGGGCGGTCCGTTCGCCAAGGCCTATCGCGAGTTACGCAAACTGCCGGCGGACGACGAGGGTCTGAAAAAGGCTGTCGTCCGGGTACATGAAGCACTCAACAAAACCGCGGGCAGCACGGTGTTCAACGCGACGGGATTGCTTGAAAGCAAGCCGGGCTTCTTGCCCGTCACGGCAGGGCTGGATCAATTCTTCAAGCTGTCGCGCCACGTGTTCTTCGAACCCACGGCACCGCATGGCCTCGATCAAGCGCCTATGGCTTGGCTGCGCCAGTTCTGCCTGGCTTGCCGCAATTGTGAACGGGGTATGAAGTGAGTTTTGACACCCCTTGGATACTCTTTTTGCTGCCGCTGGCGGCATTACCGCTGCTGCTGGAACGCCATCACAGCCGTGCTTACTCGTGGCTACAACTGTTACCCAGCGATCCGCTGTCCGACCTCGTCGGACTACTGCTGAAAATTCTTGCGGCGCTCGCCCTATTGTTTATTCTGTTGGGAATGGCCGGGCCGCATAGCGCTCAGCAGCAAGTGGAAAAAATCGGCGAAGGCGCACAAATCGCCCTCGTCATCGACCGCAGCGCCAGTATGGACGATCCCTTCTCCGGCACTACCAACGGCCGCGTGGGCGAAACCAAATCGGCAGCCGCCAGCCGCTTGATCACACAGTTCATCAACCAACGCAAGAACGACATGTTCGGCATGGTGACGTTCAGTAACTCGGCCATGTACGTGATGCCGCTGACGCAAAACCGCGAAGCCATTCTCGCCGCCGTTCAGGCAGCCGCAGGCACGGCGCTGTTCCAGACCAACATCGGCAGCGGCTTGACATCGGGCATCGCGCTGTTCGACAAGGTACCGGACTCCGGTTCGCGCGCCATCATCCTACTGTCCGACGGCGCCGGCCGCGTGAGCGACGACGTGCAGCAAAAGGTACGCGATTGGCTGGACCACATGCACATCACGCTGTACTGGATCGTGCTGCGCCAGCCGGGTGGCCTGAGTATTTTTGATACCAACTACAAGCCGCCTGAGAACGCAGCGCTGCCGCCAGAAATCGAATTGTACGAGTACTTTAAAACGCTGAAGTCTCCCTTCCACGCCTACGAGGCGGAAGATCCGAAATCGCTGGCGATGGCCATCGAGGACATCAACAGCAAGGAGAAGAAACCCATCCGCTACGTGGAGCAAATTCCGGGGCGCGACTTCTCGCAGCATTGCTTTTTCCTGGCGGCATTCATGATCGCGCTGCTGCTGGGCGTGAAATATCTGGAGGTAAGATCGTGGCACTGAGCGCAAAGACATTGACCTGGGTACTCGCGGCAGTCGCCGTGGCTAGCGCTGCGGGCGCGGCTTCGCAGGTGTATCGTATACACCAGATTGATGCCTTCAATCAGGCGGTATCGCACGGCAAGACACCAACGACCGATACCCAATCCTACGAGGCCAAGTTCTCGACCGCTTACTGGCTCGCCAACAGCGGCCGCTACAAGGACGCGACCTTGCAGTTCCTGCAATTGGCTGAAGTGGGGGACGCGAACCATCGTTCGGCAGTGCAGCACAACATCGGCAATATCTTCTTCCTGCGCGGGCTCGCCATCAACGGCACCAATATCACCGTTCGCGCCGAGGCCGAATACCTGATGCGTCAGGCCAAGTCAGCCTACGTGCAGTCGCTCAAGCTCGACAACAGCCATTGGGATACCCGCCATAACCTGGACCGCCTGCTCACCATGCTGCCGGCAACGCCGACACCTGGTGTGGGCGAATCGGATACACCAGGGTTGATCATGGGCAACATTCCGGTCGGCCTGCCTTAAGCCGGGGATAGGGTAATGAGAAAACTGTTCGATTACTTACGCCATCACCGCGATGCAGCCCTGCTGTCAGCGGCCCTGGTGCTGCTCATTGTCGCGCTCTTCAAACCCACAGTTCCGGTACAGCGCAACATCTACAGCTACATGTTCGTGGTGGATATCTCCCAGAGCATGAACGTGGAAGATGCCACACTCAACGGCAAAGCTGTGAGTCGTATCGCCTATACCCGCCAGACGCTGCACGATATCGTTTCACAAATGCCGTGCGGCACGCGTATGAGCCTGGCGCTATTTGCCGGGGTGAGCGTGGCCGACATTTACGCGCCCATCGAGGTCTGCGCCAACTATGCCGCGATCCAGGATACGATCGATCATTTGGACTGGCGCATGGCGTGGTCGGGCAATAGCCGCATCCGCGAAAGCATGCTGTCTGTTGCCCGCACCCTGCGATCCCTGCCTGAGCCTGCGCAAGTCGTTTTTTTCACCGACGGTGAAGAAGCCCCTCGCCTGCATGCTTTCAATACCCGCGACCTGACCAATTTCCAGGGCGGCAACGGTTGGCTACTGGTTGGTGTCGGCAGCGGGAAAGGAACAGCGATCCCCAAGCTGGACGAAAAAAACCAGTTGATCGGCTATTGGGCGGGTGACAGTTTTGCCATGCAGCCAGGCATCGCCCAAATCTCGGAGCAGAACCTGGGGGTGCGCGACAACAACGTGGCGGCCGGCGAAGGCGACCGTTATCTATCCAAGCTGGATGAGGACTACATGAAGTCGCTGGCGAAGGAAGTGAGCGGCGTTTATGTGCGAGGCGATAGCCTGCATTCGATACTGTCGGCGATGAAAGAACAGAAACCGGCACGCCGCGATATTGCACCGTTCGAGATTCAGGACATCCTCGCCGCGCTGGCAGCGCTACTATTGCTGGCGGCTCATTTCCCCAAGCATCCGCTCGCCGTGCTGAAGCACCTGCGCCTGTTGCGCCGGAGCTGATCTCAGAACCGACAGAGCCTCCTGGCGGAAGCTCTCCCGGAGCAACTTAAAGAATAATCAGCCCTAGAACAGCCGGATTTCCGGCTTCAAGGGGATGATCACCATCGCCTCCAAGCCGCCATCCTTGCGGTTCTTGAGCTTGATTTCCCCATCGTGTAGGCGCGCGATGCGAGTGGCGATGGCAAGCCCCAATCCGGAGCCGCCTTCTCGGCCCCGCGACGTGTCCAGTCGCTCGAACGGACGCAAGAGACGTTCGGTTTCGCCTTCCGGCAAACCGGGACCGCGATCCAGCACGCTTAGCATCAAGCGGCTGTCCTTGACGCGGGTTTGAACTGTCACCGAGCTTCCGCCGTAGTGATAAGCGTTGTCCACCAAGTTGGTAATCAAGCGCTGCATGGCGAGTGGGCGGAAAGCAAACTGGGGAACGCGACCTAGCTCAAGTGTTGGCCGACGCCCCTGACGCTCATACCGTTCGGAGATATCACGAATCAACTGATTGACGTCGCCCGTCACCTCAACCTCGCCTTCAGCACCCCGCACGTAGGCCAGGAACTGGCGAATGATGGCATCCATGTCGTCGATGTCCTGCACCATGCCCGACTTGAGGTCAGTCTCTTGGTCCAGCATTTCCACCGACAAACGCAGTCGCGCCAACGGTGTACGCAGGTCGTGGGACACCCCCCCCAGCAGCAGATTTCGATCGGCCTCGGTACGCGCCAAAGCTTCGCTCATTTCGTTGAAGGCATGGGTCACGCGGGCAAATTCCACTGCTCCGGCCTCGGGCAGCTTGTTGACGCGCTCTCCCCGGCCGATAGCATCTGCAGCCTGGGCTAATTGGCGCAACGGCCGATTGATGCGCCCCATGATGAGCCATGCACCGAACAGCGACAACACCAGCACCACAGCCCCCCAACCCATC
This sequence comes from Novimethylophilus kurashikiensis, assembly GCF_003112435.1. Classification (GTDB taxonomy): domain Bacteria; phylum Pseudomonadota; class Gammaproteobacteria; order Burkholderiales; family Methylophilaceae; genus Novimethylophilus; species Novimethylophilus kurashikiensis. The sequence continues at coordinate 184,086 of NZ_BDOQ01000001.1, read as the reverse complement.
CACTGCCATGGAATGGGATGCGAAGTCTTGATACTGGGAATGACCAACCAGTAGTCGTCGATGCCGATATCGAAGCTCACCCACAATCCGGGAAGATCGAGATGGTTCACCGCGATGATGGTCTTATCGCCCAACTGCTCGCGCACTTTTTTAGCGATGCGCTGGATTAGCGGATCGTTAGGCAGCGGGTCGATTTCTTCGAGGGGATCGAAGGAATAAATGCGGATGCCTTCGCTCTGGTTGAGTTCCTGGAGCAAATCGAGTCGACGGTCGTCCTGCGCGGCCAGGACGGCAAGACGTGTGAGCTTGACAGTACTGACAATTTGCAAGGCGCCGGCGGCGGCACGGGGTTCCAGCTCGAATTCGTCGAACAGCCGCAGGGCGAGGTACTGGCCGACAGCCAGCAACAGCAAAATAAGCACGACAATGCGTGCCTGGAGCGTACGCGGCACCAGGCTCATGACTGCTCGTCGGGAACGAAGACGTAGCCGTAGCCCCAGACCGTCTGGATGTAACGGGGAGAGGAAGGTTCAGGTTCAATAAGTTTGCGCAAACGCGAGATTTGCACGTCGATGCTGCGGTCGAAGGCGTCCATTTCTCGTCCTCGCGCCAATTCCATCAAGCGGTCGCGAGAAAGCGGCTGGCGGGGATGCGTAACCAGCACATGCAGCAGGTTAAATTCCCCGCTGGTCAGAGAAATGACTTCGTCGCCGCGAATCAGGCGGCGCGTGATGATTTCGAGACGGAACGGGCCGAAATTGAGCGCAGTATCGGCAACTTCGGGTTCAGCAGGCGCGCGGCGACGCAATACGGCATTGATGCGGGCCAGGAGTTCACGAGGGTTGAAAGGTTTGGGCAAGTAATCGTCTGCGCCCATTTCCAGGCCCACGATACGATCGACCTCATCCCCCTTGGCCGTCAACATGACGATCGGGATATCCTTGCCGGTGCCGCGCAAGCGACGGCAAATGGTGAGGCCGTCTTCTCCCGGCATCATGAGATCGAGCACGAGCAGGTCGTATTCTTGCTGCGCAAGAAGCTTGTCCATGGCCGCCCCATCGCTGGCCGCTTCCACAGCATAGCCTTGCTCGCTCAAATAGCGAACCAGCAACTCGCGCAAGCGCACATCGTCGTCGACGACTAATATCCGTTTACTCATAATTGGCGATTTTACCGAGGTTACAACGGCATTCAACAAGTTTAAATCAATTGCATCGCAATTGTTACAAATCACTTACATTCAGCCGACGAATAGAAATAACTGGTTAACAATCAATTGTTAACTTGCACCTTCGCTGTACATTCCCTTTCAAAAACGCCCATGGTTGGGGCAGGGTTGATGGATTGGTTGAATAAGCACTTAAAGTCGTGGAAAATTCTAGGGTTAGACTTGGTCGACAATGTCGGTCAGGACATTGAATACGGAATCACAAAGTAGTATAAGCATGGGCAAATGTAATGCTGAAAAATCAGGGGCAACCAAACACAACTCCTTGTTTTAACAGCTTCTGAGACGTGACGACTATATGAACAATTTGATTCTGACTGCCGGCGCCGCTTTTCTGATGGCGCTTTATGTTCCGCTCAATGCGAGCGAACAGGACGTCTCCAAACAGCCCTCCGCACCAGAATCTTCAGAACTCAAACCTTCCCCCCCCAGCCTCGAACAGCGCATGAGCCCGGAAGAACGGCAGCGCTTCAATTACGACCTGCAAAATCATTCAGGCACTGTTTATCCCGATCACGACCAAATCGAATCGCGGCGCCAATTGATGCGCCTCAAGATTCAGGAACGCCTGCAACGCGCAGATACCGATCACGACAACAGCATTTCACGCAGCGAGGCCGAAGAAAACATGCCGGGCCTGGCACGTCATTTCGATGAAATCGACGCCAATCACGACGGCATCATCACCATCGACGAAATGAAGGCCGTCTACGACAAAAAACGGGAAGTGCTCGACCCGAAGCTGGCAAAGGACAAGGAAAAAGAGTCTTTGCTACCCATCGAAAAGAAGCGCGGCAAGAAAGACTCCGACAGCGCGACCGACAAACCTAAACGCGGGAAGAAACAGCCAAGCCAGAATGATTCTGCCCCGTCCGATTCAGCATCCTCGCTTTCCTGATCGCCAATAATCCGATTCCCCCGCTCGGTAGTTCTGCTAAAACATTTGCAATCTTCCCTGCGGCATTTCATTATTGAGCTTTTGTAAACTCTTACGGTCTTAATCCCATCTTGAATGGGCCGCCGTTACGTCGCATGAAATTTCTCTTCGACCTGTTTCCCGTCATCCTGTTTTTTGCCATTTTCAAGCTAGGCGGCATCTTCGCCGCCACGGCAGCCGCAATTATCGCGACCTTATGCCAGATCGCCTGGGTCAAATGGCGCCATGGCAAGGTGGACGGCATGCTGATGGCAAGTGGCATCATTGTCGTAGTCTTCGGCGGCGCCACGTTGCTGTTGCACGACGAAACCTTCATCAAGTGGAAGCCCACCGTACTGTATTGGATGTTCGCCGCCATCCTGATCGTGACCGAACTGATCTGGCACAAAAATCTGTTGCGCGACATGCTGCAGCAACAAGTGCAATTGCCACCTCCGGTGTGGCGTAACCTCAACCGTGCCTGGGCAGTTTTCTTCGCCCTGTTGGGAATTGCCAACCTCTATGTGGCCTTTCACTATCCGACCAACATCTGGGTCAATTTCAAGCTGTTCGGGGCGACAGGATTGATGATCATCTTCGTCCTGCTCCAAAGCGTGCTGCTTTCCAAATACGTTGAAGATGAAGAGGTTAAATAATGCTGTATGCCATCATCGGCGAAGATGCGCCCAATAGCCTGGAAAAACGAATGGCAGTTCGCCCGCCGCATCTCGAGCGACTGAACAAGCTCAAGGATGAAGGCAGACTAGTCCTGGCTGGGCCTTTCCCCGCCATCGACAGCGTCGATCCGGGACCCGCGGGGTTTAGCGGCAGTTTGATCGTCGCTGAATTTACCTCCCAACAAGAAGCGGAAACCTGGGCAGCCGCCGACCCCTTCGCCACGGAAGGCGTATTCTGCCGCGTGACGGTCAAGCCATTTAGAAAAACCCTGCCTTGAGCCTCGATCTACTTAAGCAGCGTCTCGCCGCGCTGGCCCCGACAAAACTGGAAATCCAGGACGATAGCGCCCAGCATGCTGGCCATGCCGGAAATCGTGGTGGCGGTCATTACACGATACTGGTCGAAAGCTCGCAATTCGCAGGAAAATCCACCATAATGCGCCATCGTTTAGTTTACGAAGCCGTAGGCGACCTGATTCCCACACAAATCCATGCCTTGAGCATCCGCGCCTACGCTCCTGGCGAACAACCCTGATCCACTCCCTGATTTCAATCCCCAAGGAAAATAAAATGCGTGTTATTTCCAAGCTCCTCGGCGTCCTGCTCCTGGCCGCGGCTGTATCCGCGCAAGCTGCAGATCCGGCGACCGTCAACGGCAAGCCCATCAAGCAATCGCTAGTCGATTACATCGTCAAGGATGCGACGGCACGCGGCCAGAAGGTCGATGACAACATCCGTGCCGTCATCATCAACAAGCTCATCAGCAGCGAATTAATTGCCCAGGAAGCCCAAAAATCGGGTTTCGATAAGCAGCCGGATTATCAGGCCAAGGAAGAACTGATGCGTCGCGAGCTGCTGGTCAACAGCTACCTGCAGGACTACGTCAAGAAGAACCCCATTAGCGACGCTACGCTGAAGTCCGAATACGACAAGTTCAAGGCACAAATGGGCGACAAGGAATTCAAAGCCAGCCACATCCTGGTGAAGACCGAGCAGGAAGCCAAGGACATCATCGCCCAACTCGGCAAGGGCGGCGATTTCGCTAAGATCGCTCGCGAGAAATCGCTGGATCCGGGCTCCAAGGACAAGGGCGGCGATTTAGGCTGGTTCCCGCCTGCAGCCATGGTGAAGCCGTTTAGCGATGCGGTTTCCTCACTGCAAAAGGGCAAGTACACCGCCGCTCCAGTGCAAACCCAGTTCGGCTGGCATGTGATCAAGCTGGAAGATACCCGCGATGCCCAACCGCCAGCATTCGATAAGGTTAAGGACGAGCTGCGTAACAACCTGCAAAAGCAACAGCTCGAGAAACTAGTCAACGACCTGCGCGCCAAGGCCAAGATCGTGGACAACACCAGCAAAAAATAAAAATATAACTCTTACTGAATCATAAGACACGGGGCTTAAACAGCCCCGTGTCTTTTTTTATGTCCTACAGAACTTACATCATAAAAATGATAAGCAATTCCTTACATTACTTTAGGGAAACACCCACTAGTCATGCCGGCTATTTTATGGATAAATAAGCATCATATTAATGCATGAAAAAGTGTCATGGATTAAGTAATCTTAGTGCATTCAATCACGCGAGCTTGGGTTGCTCTCGCTGGGTTATAGAGTTCCAAATTGGCTATTTTCCCATCGAGATAGCCGTGACATAAGTTAAAACAAGTTGTAGGTACCCTCAGGCAATCAATTTCCCATTACTCGCGATCAATTATCAGCCAATACAAATCTTTTAACAGGGATAGGCAGTACCCCAAGTTCTTCCGTGGGGTGGTATTTCGATTTGTGGGCAGACTCAATAACAAGCATCGCCTCGCGCGTTTACATCAATCCCGATGTTGTATCCGGTATAGCCGCATTTGCCGTTAATTTACCTAATGGCCAGCCATGCACGCCATCAGGAACAGGCGCAATTCTGGCATTTGATTTCGCTACAGGGAAAACGGTCCTTAAAAGTAGAACCACCAACGATGCAACCGCCTCTCGCATTGATGGGAGTGGCGTTATTACCGATCTCTCACTTATCAATATCGGCGCCGGGGCGCTGGATGTGCAAAGCGGGAACAGTGCTGGGACCGTGAATACGGACGAAACAATTCCCCCAAAATCGATCAATTTAAAACGCCTGAATTGGCGTGAAGTACCCAATGTGGAATAAGGCTCAACATAAGATACTTTGTCTCGCATTGGTTACATCGATACTGGGGCATACGATTGTAGCTGGGTTGATAAATAACACAGCTACAGCATTGCCAGGCCACACTACAAAACCAATGATAATTACCTTGCTAACGACGCCCCCTACTTCAGAGACTATCATTGATACAAAAAGCACGGATCAGGGAAAGGACACGGTACTCAGTAACAATCAACCCGCATCGTTATCTGCAGTAAGCAAGCACGAGTCTAGTGATCATTACATCCCCGCCTCAATGCTGGACTTTCCTCTGCTACCTAAGTCCGCGCCTGATCTGGAAAGTCTGGATGGTCTTCAACTCTCGGGATCGCCCATTCGACTTCGATTGTTTATTGATAGAAATGGCTTAGTAGTTAGAATCGAAACACTCCAAGCCCATGAGGAAGACCAATTGGCAATAGACCAAATAAAAGAGGTGTTTTCAAACACCTCTTTTATTCCAGGGAAGCTACAAGGGGTAGTTGTGGCTGCGTATCAAGATATCGAGTTTGGCGAAGCATCAATACCTATGGCAACTCGCCCGCTCAGTATTGCCGCCAATTCAATGGTTCATCCTCAAGAACCACCTCAGCTAGCCAGCAAATAATTTTCTTCATTAAGACTTAAACGGTCTTGGAATAACGCGGAATATTGGTTGCCTGCTGATGCAGGTAGTTGTCGAACGCCATAGCGATATTGCGCAGGAACACGCGGCCGGCTTCGGTCACGCTGATTTTCTCAGGTGCCAGCACCACCAGTCCATCGCTTTGCATGTCTTCCAACTCATTCAGTGCAGCAGCGAAATAGGTATCGAAGTCGATGTTCCAGGCATGACCAAAACTGGCCTTATCGAGTTCCAAGTCGCACATGATGCGGGTGATGACATCGCGCCGCAGTTTGTCTTCCGGCGCAATACGCAGGCCGCGCTCAACGGGCAGCTTGCCCTGCTCGATCAGTTCACGATATTCGGACAACACCTTGACGTTTTGCGCGTAGACGTCGTCAGTCTGCGAGATGGCCGACGCACCGAACGCCAGGATGTCGCAGTTCTTATGCGTCGTATAGCCCTGGAAGTTGCGGTATAGCGTCTTCTCGCGCTGCGCCTTGACCAGCTCGTCGTCGGGCTTGGCGAAGTGGTCCATGCCGATGTAGACGTAGCCTGCAGCCGTCAGTTTTTCCAGCGTGAGCTTTTGCAGCGCAAGGCGCTGTTCTAGCTGCGGCAAGGTTTCCTCGACGATCAGCTTTTGATGCTTCTTCATCCACGGCACGTGGGCATAATTGAACACCGCAAAACGATCCGGTGCCATGGCGATAACCTTGTCCAACGTGCGCTCGAATGTCTCCGGAGTTTGATGCGGTAGGCCGATCATGAGGTCGAAATTGACACTGTAGAAGCCTTTTTCGCGAATCCAGCCATAGACTTCGCGGATCATTGCTTCCGGTTGCACACGATTGACCGCATGCTGCACCTTGTCGTCCAGATCTTGCACACCCAAGCTGACACGGTTGAATCCGGATTCGCGCAACGCCTTGACGTGCTCGAGGGTCAACTCGCGCGGATCCATTTCGCAACCGACTTCGGCATCAGGCGCGATATTGAAGCGATCCGCAATGTAGCGATAAAGCCGACGCAGATCGTCCGGCTTGAGGTAAGTCGGCGTACCGCCGCCCCAATGCAATTGGCGTACCGTGCGGGTCTTGGACGTCATGCCTGCCACATGGTCGATTTCGCGGAACAGCACGTCGAGATAGGCTTCGGCCTTGCTGTAATCCTTGGTGGCGATCATGTTGCAGCCGCAGTAGTAACACAGAGTGTCGCAGAACGGGATGTGGGCGTAGAGCGAGATATCGCGGCCCTTATCCTGGCTCGCACGCAACTCTTCTTCCCATTGCGCAGGGCCGAAACTTTCGTGGAAATAAGGCGCGGTCGGATAAGAAGTGTAGCGCGGGCCGGCCTTGCAGTATTTATGCAGCAATTCAGTCGAGAAATTCATGCAGGAATTATACTCCGACAATGATGTCCGTTATATCTAAAACGTCAGCATTAAGCTACAAATTTAATTCATCTTTTGCGTCTCGATGCAATGTGGGTTAGCGAACAGGTAAAGCTCACCCATGAACCGTTAAGATAGAAACGGTTGAGTTAAAATCTCTTACTCATTTCATTTGGCAGGACAAGTTCAGTGAATATCGCAGCACAACCACAGCCGACAGACTCGTCTGTCCCCCCGCAGATTTTTAAAGCCTACGATATTCGCGGCATCGTGGGCAAAACCCTGACACCGGAAATCGTTGAAGCCATCGGTCGCGCGATCGGGTCTGAAGCTGTTGCACGAAACCAGCGGGAGATCTGCATCGGTTATGACGGTCGGCTATCAGGCCCTTCCCTCGCCGCAGCCTTGGCCAAAGGCATTCAAGCGAGCGGCATTGCCGTGGTCGACCTCGGCATGGTGGCGACACCCATGGTGTATTTTGCGGCCCACCATCTCGGCACCCAGTGCGGCGTCATGGTCACGGGCAGTCACAATCCGCCGGAATACAACGGCCTCAAAATGGTGCTGGGCGGCGAAACCTTATCCGGCGAAACAATTCAGGGCTTGCGTCGGCGCATCGAGACAGGCGATTTGACTGAAGGGGAAGGCGGATTTCGCCGATACGACATCGCAGCGGACTACATCGCCCGCATTGCCGGCGACATTAAACTCGCCCGCCCGATGAGAATTGCAGTGGATTGCGGTAACGGCGTGGCTGGCGCCATTGCCAAACCGTTATTCACGGCCCTGGGATGCGAAGTCGAGGAACTGTTCTGCGAAGTGGACGGACATTTCCCCAACCATCATCCCGATCCCTCTGTCCCGGAAAACTTAACCGATCTGATTACCGCATTGAAAGCGGGTGACGCAGAAATCGGCCTGGCCTTTGACGGCGACGGCGACCGACTGGGCGTCGTCACCAAGGACGGCAAGATTATCTATCCCGACCGCCAGCTCATGCTGTTCGCGGCTGATGTGCTGAGCCGCGAAGCCGATGCCACCATCATTTACGATGTCAAATCCACTCGCAATCTCGACGCCTGGATCACTGCCAAGGGCGGCCAGCCGCTGTTGTGGAAAACAGGTCACTCGCTCGTTAAAGCCAAGATGAAAGAAACCGGCGCAGCCTTGGCCGGCGAAATGAGCGGGCACGTGTTTTTCAAGGAACGCTGGTACGGCTTTGACGACGGCTTGTATGCTGGCTGCCGGCTGTTGGAAATCCTCAGCCGCCACGACGACCCTTCCGCCATCCTCAACGCCCTGCCCGATAGCGTTAGCACGCCGGAACAGCATATCCAGATGAAAGAAGGCGAGCCGCACGTGCTCATTGCAAGGCTGCAACAGGAAGCTCAGTTCGAAGGCGCGCAGAAGGTCATCAGCATTGACGGCCTGCGCGTGGAGTACGACGACGGCTTCGGACTCATGCGGCCTTCCAATACAACGCCGGTAGTGGTCCTACGCTTCGAGGCGGATTCAGAGGCTGCTTTAAAGCGCATCCAGGAACAGTTCCGCCGCATCATCCTGGCGGCCGCGCCGGAGGCAGTACTCCCCTTCTGATTTTCCGGGCAACCACAGACGTTGCCCGCATCCCACCCCGCCAATAAAAACGCCCTTCCGGCTTGCACCGGAAGGGCGTTTCGGTATTGCTCGCTCGGTAAAAGCTTACAGCATTTCTGCCAAGGCTTTTTCCAGCTTGATTTGGTCGACCACGAAGCCGCGGATACCTTCGGACAGCTTCTCGGTAGCCATTTGGTCTTCGTTGTGATCGAAGCGGAATTGCGCTTCGGTCAACGAAGCTGCACGCTTCTTGGTTGCGCCGTTGTCGCTTAGCACGCGCGGCAAGTTGCCTTGGGTTGCTGCCAGTTCTTCCAGCAGGTTCGGGCTGATGGTCAGACGGTCGACGCCAGCCAGGGCAGTGATTTCACCGATGTTACGGAAGGAAGCACCCATCACGGTGGTCTTGTAGCCGTGTTCCTTGTAGTACTGGTAAATCTTGCGTACGGAGATCACGCCAGGATCGGTTTCGGAGGTGTACTCGGTACCCGGGTTCTTGGCCTTGTACCAGTCGAGGATACGGCCGACGAACGGGGAGATCAGGGTCACGCCGGCTTCGGCGCAGGCACGGGCTTGGGCGAAGCTGAACAGCAGCGTCAGGTTGCAGTGGATGCCTTCGCGCTCCAGGATGGAACCGGTCTGGATGCCTTCCCAGGTGGAAGCCAGCTTGATCAGCACGCGGTCGTTGCCGATGCCTGCTTCGTTGTACAGTGCCATCAGCTTGCGAGCCTTCTTCAGGGAAGCCTCGACGTCGAAGGACAGGCGTGCGTCCACTTCGGTGGAGATACGGCCCGGGATGACCTTCAGGATTTCCATGCCGATGCCGACGGCGATCTTGTCGGCAGCGTCTTCGATTTGCTGAGCCTTGTCGTTGCTGCGGCTCTTCGCCCAGGCGATGGAGCTGTCGATCAGGGACTTGTACTCAGGCAGGGTGGAAGCCTTGAGCAGCAGGGAAGGGTTGGTGGTAGCCTCTTCCGGCTGTACGCGGCGGATGGCGTCAACGTCACCGGTATCGGCGACGATGTTCGTCATGGTCTTCAATTGCTCAAGCAAAGTGCTCATAGTTTTTCCTTCCCTCTTGACGAGATGTATAACTTTAGTGGGTTTGAAACGAGGCGGGTTATAACGCGGCAATGTATGCCGTCTTAAGCCGCATTATGTTATCACCGTGGGGTGGTCGCGTCCAGTTCGTGCCTTGAGCTGCGAGACTTCCGATGCGATCGCGATCAGCGATGCCAGCGCTTGCTGTGCATCCAGATGATGCCGCGAAATATCCGGTTCGAAGGCCTCCAGGTAGATACGCAAGGTCGCACCCTCGGTGCCCGTTCCCGAGAGCCGGAACACGATACGAGAACCGTCGACAAAGCCGATACGCACGCCCTGCCCCGTGCTCACGCTGCCGTCCACCGGGTCGGTATAGCTGAAGTCATCGCAGAACAGCACCTTGTAGTCGCCGAACTGCTTGCCAACCAGTTCGGCGAAACTCTCGTGCAAATGCTGCATCAGTCCATTCGCCGCATCGGTCGGAAGTCCTTCGTAATCGTGGCGAGAATACACGTTGCGGCCGAACTTGGCCCAATGCTCATGCATGATGGCTTCCACCGGTTGCTTGCGCACCGCGAGGATATTGAGCCAGAACAGCACAGCCCACAGGCCGTCCTTTTCGCGCACGTGGTCGGAACCGGTGCCGAAGCTTTCCTCACCGCACAAGGTCACCTTGCCGGCATCCATCAGGTTGCCAAAAAACTTCCAGCCGGTGGGCGTTTCGAAACAGGGAATACCCAGCGCTTGCGCCACCCGGTCGGCGGCCGCACTGGTCGGCATGGAGCGCGCGATCCCGGCCAACCCATTCTTGTAGCCCGGCACCAGAGTGGCGTTTGCAGCCAGCAAGGCCAGGCTGTCTGAGGGCGTCACAAAGAAGCGCTTGCCGAGGATCATGTTGCGGTCGCCATCGCCGTCCGAGGCGGCGCCGAAATCAGGCGCGTTGTCGCCGTATACGATCTCGACCAACTCATGCGCATAAGTGAGATTGGGATCGGGGTGACCGTTGCCGAAATCGGGCAGCGGCTCGGCATTCATCACGCTACCGGTCGCAGCGCCCAAGCGCTTCTCGATGATTTCACGCGCATAAGGACCGGTCACCGCATGCATGGCATCGAAGCGAAGGCGAAATCCGCCTGCTAGCAAGGACCGAATAGCGCCAAAGTCGAACAGCGATTCCATCAGCTCAGCATAATCAGCAACGGGATCGATCACCTGCACGATCATGTCGCCCAACCGACTTTCGCCCAACTGATCGAGCGCCACATCGGCAGCTTCCAGGATGCGGTATTCGTCGATGGTTTTACTGCGAGCGAAGATTTCTTCGGTCACCTTCTCTGGCGCCGGCCCGCCGTTGGTCACGTTGTACTTAATGCCGAAATCGCCTTCCGGGCCGCCTGGATTATGACTGGCAGACAGGATAATGCCCCCGAAGGTCTTGTACTTGCGAATCACGCACGATGCTGCCGGCGTAGACAAGATACCGCCCTTCCCCACCAGCACCCGGCCAAAACCGTTGGACGCAGCCATTTTCAGGATGATCTGGATTGCTTCACGGTTGTAATAGCGCCCATCGCCGCCCAGCACCAAGGTACTGCCGGTTGGCGCGCCGATGCTGTTGAAAATGGACTGGACGAAATTCTCGAGATAATGCGGCTGCTGGAATACCGGGACTTTCTTGCGGAGGCCCGATGTGCCTGGCTTTTGGTCGGAGAAAGGGGTTGTTGCAATGGTACGGACGGTCATTTTTCAATCCTTATCACAGATATAGCGCTGCTCTTAAAATTCCAAACCGTCGGTCTCGCCCGACAGGCGAGTTACTTTCGTTTGCTTGTCCTAACGAAAGTAACCAAAGAAAAAGACACCCCGCTTCCCGCCCTCTGCGAGGGTCCCCTCCGCTGCTCGCCAAACCGGGCGGCGGGCTAAACTCGCTACGCTCAGACACCGCCCACCGAATTCCCCGGCTCGCCTATGCTGCTCGGCGGCGCACAGGGAAATTGCGGTATGTCACCTAGCGTAGAGAGATGATTGTTCAGCGATTAAAACTATTCCCCCACCACATCCACGCCGCGAGGCGGCACGAAGACGAAGGTATTGGGATTAAGCTTGGGATTGCGCTCGATCTTGGCAAATTCGATGATCGTGGTTTGGCCAAAGCTGTCGTGAAGCTCCATCTCGGCCAATTGATCGCCCTTGAAACCCAGCAGCACGCTCTCGAAACTGCCGTCCTTCTGCTTTGGCGTGGCTTCTACCCACTCCAGTTCGTCCTGGCGGCCGGCATCTTTCAAATCGAACGCCTTTTCCACTTCCTTGCTGCCCGCCAGCAAAGCGGCGGGGCTGGAGCCCAGCATTTTTTCCAGGCTGCGCACCGTCACCTGGCTCAACTCGGGATCGAACAGCCAGATTTTCTTGCCGTCGCCAACGATGATCTGTACGTAGGGCTTCTGGTAATCCCAGCGGAACTTGCCCGGACGCAACAGCTGCATGGTGCCCATGACTTCCTGCACTGTCTGGCCCTTGCGATCCAGCACGGTTTGCTTGAACACGGCCTTCATGGCCGGCGTACTCTGGTAGAACGCTTTGAGGCGCTCCACAGGGTCGGCTTGGGCCACTAGCGGCACCAGCATCAGCAACGGCAGAATTTTTTTGACGAATTGCGATACCAACTTGAATCCTTTTTAATTGAACAGACCGTTTGATTAGACAGACTGGAAATTATTCCCCGGACGGCGCCAGCACTTCGCGGTTACCGTTAGATTGCATGGCCGAGACCAGACCGGCGCGTTCCATGTCCTCGATCAACCGCGCCGCGCGGTTGTAACCGATACGCAATTGGCGTTGAACGGAAGAAATCGAAGCCCGTCGCGACTTCAGCACGATGGCTACCGCCTCGTCGTACAAGGGATCGACCTCGCCGCCACCGGCTCCGCCTTCACCCGACAGCTCCCCCTCACCACCCTCTTCGCCGCCGCTGAGGATGCCCTCGATGTAATTCGGCTGCCCGATGGACTTGAGGTATTCCACCACGCGGTGCACTTCGCTGTCGGACACGAACGCGCCGTGAACGCGCTGCGGATAGCCGGTGCCCGGCGGCTGGTAGAGCATGTCACCCTGACCCAGCAAGGCCTCGGCGCCCATTTGATCGAGAATCGTCCGCGAGTCGATCTTACTCGACACCTGGAACGCTATCCGCGTCGGGATGTTGGCCTTGATCAGACCGGTAATGACGTCCACCGACGGCCGCTGCGTGGCGAGAATAAGGTGAATGCCGGAAGCCCGCGCTTTCTGCGCCAGGCGAGCAATCAGTTCTTCCACCTTCTTGCCCACCACCATCATCATGTCGGCCAGCTCGTCGATGACGACCACGATCAAAGGCAGCTCACCCAAGGGTTCCGGTTCGTCCGGCGTCAACGAGAACGGATTGGTGATCGCATTGCCTTCCTTCTGCGCATCGCGAATCTTCTGGTTGAAACCGGCGAGGTTGCGCACGCCTAGCGCCGACATCAGGCGGTAGCGTTTTTCCATTTCGGCCACGCACCAGTTGAGCGCATTGGAAGCCTGCCGCATGTCGGTCACTACCGGCGCCAATAGATGCGGGATCCCTTCATAAACAGACAATTCCAGCATCTTCGGGTCGACCAGGATCAAGCGCACTTGCGAGGCGTCGGCCTTGTACAGCAGGCTCAAGATCATGGCGTTGATCGCCACCGATTTGCCCGAACCTGTCGTACCCGCGACCAGCACGTGCGGCATCTTGGCCAAATCGGCCACCGACGGCTTGCCGGAAATATCCTTGCCCAGCGCCATGGTCAGCGAAGAACTCATATCGGCATAGGCCTGAGAACCCAGGATTTCGGAAAGCCCTACCATCTGGCGCTTGGGGTTGGGAATCTCGATCGCCATGCAGCTTTTGCCGGGAATAGTTTCCACCACGCGCACGCTGATGACGGACAAGGCGCGGGCCAAGTCCTTGGCGAGATTGGTGATCTGCGAACCCTTCACGCCGGCAGCCGGCTCGAATTCATAGCGCGTAATCACTGGACCCGGCATGGCAGCCGTCACCTTGACCTCGATATTGAAGTCCATGAGCTTGCGCTCGATGAGACGCGAGGTGAATTCCAGCGTTTCGGCGCTCTGCACCTCGACTTCACCCTGCGGCTCGTCCAGCAGATGCAGCGGCGGCAGGGGAGAATCCGGCATGGTTTCGAACAACGGCGTCTGCCGCTCTTTTTCTACCCGGTCGCTCTTGGGGATTTCCAGCACCGGGGCTTCAATATGCACCGGAGGATGATCTTCGACACGCTTGCGTTCGGTCTCGACGAATTCCTCGCGCAGCTGTTCGGCCATCTGGCCCGCGCGCCGGTCCTCGCGGTCTTCGCGGGCCTGGCGGATTCTCTCGTAGGTGTTTTCCAGCCATCCGCCCAATTTTTCGGTGATGGTGAGCCAGGACACACCTGTAAACAGGCTGAAGCCCACGGCAAACGCCAGCAACAGAGCCAAGGTACTCCCGGCAAAACCCATGGCCTTGAACAACCCACCGTCGATCACGGCACCTAGCATGCCGCCAGGCGCCAATGGCAGCAAGGCATGGAAAGAACGAATATGGCCGGCTTCTAACGCACTGGAAGCCAGCAGCATCAGCATGAAGCCCAGCAGATGGAAAAACAGGATGGGACGGCTCGCCGCCTCTTCGCTCTCCAGGCGGTGATAGCTCCACCAGATGCCCATGAAAGCCAGCGCCACCCACCACCAGGCAGAGACGCCGAACAGGTAGAGCAGCATGTCGGAAATCCATGCGCCGGTGACGCCGCCCAGGTTATGGATGGTGACGGTATCGCTGGTGCTGTGCGACCAGCTGGGGTCGTCGCGATGGTAGCTCGCGAGCGTGGCGGCCACGAAGAGTCCGGCCGATACCAACGCAAGCCAGGAGGCCTCGCGCAGAAGACCGGCGGTCTTGGCCGGGACTTTGGAACGGGCGTTGGGAATCGCGGAAGGCGTTTTCTTGAATAGCATATTCAAGATTTTAAGCCATTCTCGCGAATCCCTACAGTGCGGTTTGAATCAGGTCAGCGAGCGCTCAGTCATTCGCTCCAGCACTTGCAGCGGCGAGCGCGTCGGATCGGCCATAGCCGACACCGGCAGGTAGAAGGTCTGCTCCAGCAGATACTGACCGGACATCACCGCATGCGGCACCTGGTCGGTGAAGACCATCCAGGTCGTCCCCGGTTGGAAATTAAAGGTGATCTGTTCGCCCTTGGCCTGGTAATCCGGGTCGGCTTTCATGCTGTCGTGGAGTTGCAGCATGAAATGGTCGTAGGCGCTGCGGCGGCTCTTGGTGATGTGCAGCCATTGCAGCAGCTGGCTGCTGCCGAACATCGGGCCCGGAATGTTCGGCATGAAGCGCTTGGCGATATCCTCGAACGCCCCGCCCACGCGCCAGACCCGAGCATCGCCGTTGGGATTGACGTTGCTGAACACGCGCAGCAACCTTTTATCCTGAACCGGTGCGGAGGGAAAAGCATCGACATGGAGACGGGTATCATCCTTGCGCCAGGATGAAGCGCGGCCCTTGATTTCGACCGGACGGTAGCTGGTACGGCCGCACACAATGTCTTGCTGGTAATGCGGCAGCAGACGGAAGACCAGGTCGCGGCTCGCGCTCGCAAAGCGGTGTATCATGCCCTTGAGTTGCTCGGCGTCCTGCCCTTCGAGACTGGTCCCGCGTAAAACGCCGGTGTTGAGGTCGTAGCTGACGTTCTTGCTCTTGCCGACGGTATCCGGCGTGAGGAAGCGTTTTTCGTTACCTTCCAGCACGAACGGAAGTTGGGGAAACAGCAGCACGTTTCCCGTTTCAATCCCGTTCATGGCTTCCTGCTGGGTTTCGGCGGAAAACGTCGCGTTCCAGTCGGAAACGGGAAAATCGAGTATCGGTGGCATGGCGTCACTCCTCTGGCCGGCGAAGCGCGAAGTGCGAAAACGCCGGAACTTATCCAAAAAATTCAATAAAATAATGACTCGTTCAATGCCTGCACACAAGGCATGGCAGACGTCATTTGCAAGCTGCGTAAATCATACCCGATGAGGCCGATGAATTCACGACATCAACGTATGATTTTAAAAAACTTATCAGTGTAATTGAGATTATTAATTATTAATGGCAGGACAATATATATAGAATATTGTCCAACTTTCGTTCAACAACAACACTGGAGGATTTACCATGGCCGTTCTCGTAGGCAAAGCCGCTCCCAATTTCACCGCTGTTGCCGTCATGGGCGACAACACCATCAACGAAAACTTCAATCTGGCTGCCCACATCAAGGGCAAGCCTGCTGTGATCTTCTTCTATCCGCTGGACTTCACCTTCGTGTGCCCGTCCGAGTTGATCGCATTCGACCACCGCCTGAACGAATTCAAGTCCCGCGGCGTTGAAGTCATTGGCGTGTCCATCGACTCCCAGTTCACCCACCTGGCTTGGAAGAACACCGCAGTCAACAACGGCGGTATCGGCCAAGTCGGCTATCCGCTGGTTGCCGACATCAAGCACGAAATCGCCAAGGCTTACGACGTTGAAGCCGATGCAGGCGTGGCTTACCGCGGTTCCTTCCTGATCGATGCCACCGGCATCGTGCGTCACCAAGTGGTGAACGACCTGCCGCTGGGCCGCAACATCGACGAAATGCTGCGCATGGTCGACGCGCTGCAATTCTTCGAACAGCACGGTGAAGTCTGCCCGGCTGGCTGGAACAAGGGCAAGCCCGGCATGAACGCTTCTCCGGAAGGCGTGGCCAAGTACCTGGCTTCCAACGCTGAAAGCCTGTAATCGGCTTATTTTTCAGCACAATAGGCTGTAACCAAGGAAGGCGCAGCAGCGCCTTCCTGCGTTTCTGGGGTTAGCGCGGCAACCGCGCCCCACCTTAATTACGCTAGAATTTCGCTATTCATTTCAATTCGGATTCAGGAGCAAACTTCATGTCCACCAAGCACGCCCGCCTGCTCATCCTCGGCTCCGGCCCGGCCGGCTATTCGGCCGCAGTGTATGCCGCACGCGCCAACCTCAAGCCGGTGCTCATCACCGGTATCGCCCAAGGCGGTCAATTGATGACCACGACCGAAGTGGACAACTGGCCGGCAGATGCCAACGGCGTGCAAGGCCCGGAACTGATGGCGCGTTTTCAGGCGCATGCTGAGCGCTTCAACACCGAGATGATTTTCGACCATATCCATACCACTCATCTCAGCGAGAAGCCCATCCGCCTCGTCGGCGATAGTGGCGAATACACTTGCGATGCGCTCATCATTGCGACCGGTGCCTCGGCTCAATACCTCGGCCTGCCGTCGGAAGAAAAGTTTTCCGGCAAGGGCGTCTCGGCTTGCGCGACCTGCGACGGATTCTTCTATCGCAACCAGGAAGTCGCCGTGATCGGCGGCGGCAATACGGCCGTGGAAGAAGCGCTCTACCTCGCCAACATCGCCAGCAAGGTGACGCTGGTTCACCGCCGCGACAAGTTCAAGGCTGAGGCCATCCTGGTGGACAAGCTCATGGAGCGCGTCAAGGAAGGCAAGATCGAACTGCAACTGTTCTCGGTACTGGATGAAGTGCTGGGCGACGACAGCGGCGTGACCGGTATGCGCATCAAGAACACCCAGACCGGCGAAACCAAGGATATCGCGCTGCAAGGCGTGTTCATCGCCATCGGCCACAAGCCGAACACCGATATCTTCGCCGGGCAACTGGAAATGGAAGGCGGCTACATCGTCACCCAGATGGGCCGCACCGGTAACGCAACGGCCACCAGCATCCCCGGCGTGTTTGCCGCCGGCGACGTGCAGGACCACATCTACCGCCAAGCCGTCACCAGTGCCGGCACCGGTTGTATGGCCGCGCTGGACGCCGAGCGTTACCTCGACCAACTGAAGTAATTTACCGGTCGTAATACCCACGGGCCGGGCTGGCGACAGCGCCGGCCCGTTTCATTTACACGTCTTCTGCATGATAAAGTTGCACCATGAGCGACGATACCGATGACCTCCATCTGTTCCGCGAGGCAGTCAAGGATGCCAAGCCGCTCAAGCACGACCGTATCCTGCACCGCCCGTCTCCGCCCAAGCCCATCCCCATGCAGCTGATCCGCGATGAACAGCAGGCACTCAAGGATTCGCTTTCGGACGACTACATGCCGGCCCACGAACTGGAAACGGGCGAGGAACTGCTGTACCTACGCGACGGCCACTCTCCGGATATTCTGCGCAAGCTACGCCGCGGCCATTGGGTCATCCAGCAGCAGCTGGACCTGCACGGCATGCTGGTCGACGAAGCTCGCGCCTACACTGCCGACTTTCTCAACCAGTGCAAGAAACGGGGCATCCGTTGCGTGCGCATTATTCACGGCAAGGGACTCGGCTCGCGCAACCGCGAGCCGGTACTCAAGAACAAACTCAGAAGCTGGCTAATGCAGCGGGATGAAGTGATTGCCTATTGCCAGGCGCGGCAGGTGGATGGCGGCGCCGGGGCTGTGGTCGTGCTGCTCAAGTCGAGTTAAACCAGCGTCGACCAGATTTCTTCGGGGATTTCCGGCAACGTCTCGAATCCCGGCTTCGCAAAGTAATATCCCTGGAACAATCGAACGCCCTGCTCGGCCAGGATCAAACATTCCTCCCGGCTTTCGATGCCTTCCGCGATCACCTTGATCTCCAACTCCCGACAAGCGGTCAAAATGGCGAACACCAGCGAGCGTCGCACACGGTCCTTGTCGATATTGCGAGTCAGCGCCATGTCGAGCTTGATGACGTCTGGCTGCCAGTCGGCCAGAAGGTTGAGACCGGCGTAGCCTGCGCCGAAGTCATCGATGGCAGTCGTAAAGTTGTGCTTCTTGTACTCGGCGAAAATACCGTGCAGATGGGCGTGGTCGGTGACTTTTTCGCCCTCGGTCACTTCGAACATGATGCGTTCGGTAGGGAACCCCATCTCGGACGCGGCCTCGAGCGTGGCGCGGATACAGGTTTCCGGCTTGTAAACCGCATTAGGCAGGAAGTTGATACTCAACATGCCTTGCAAGCCCAGGCTGCTCGCAAGATCGATGGCCTTGACGCGTATGGTTTGGTCGAAGCGATAGCGATTGTTGTCGTTGAGCTGCTCCAGAACCGTGTAGGCTGCCTCGTTGTTAAGCCCTCGCACGAGGGCTTCATAACCGAACACCCCGTGGGTCTCGATATCGACGATGGGCTGAAACGCCATGGAAAAATCGAGCCCAAGCGCTTCCTTGTTGCGGCATTCCTTGCACCCTACAGGTACAAAATCATCGACGGATTTGATATCTGCGATTCTTGACATTGTCTAGCTTCCCTTGCTGATTCCCACGCATCAGGCCGGTTTGAGCCTGTTGAGGATGCGTTTCATGATACGGATGAGCTCGCCGTCTTCATCCTTATAAGGACGGCAGCTCATCAACTCCTGCTGTTCCAGCAGAATATCCTCATGGCTTTGTTGAATATAGCCCATGGACCATTGCTCGAACATCCGCTGTGCAATAGGCACTAGCCCGATTAAGAAACAATCCCGGTGCCGCGGATCGTCGATAATTTTTACATACATCCGCATCAAATCGTGCTCATGGCCTTCGAGTACCTGAATAAAGTGCCGACCGCTCCCGCACAATACACCAGTGATACCGACTTCATGATTATTCGTCCGCGACGTTTCGAGGATCTGAAACAAATCGGCCTCAGTAACGAGGTTGGCTGCGGTACTGACGTATAACAGGCGCGATAAGTTTTGCATGATTCCTCTGTACTAGCGTCAAGCCACCGCGCTAACCCGGTTGCGTCCGCCACGCTTTGAGGCGTACAACAAATCGTCCGCGCCTTGCAGCAACTTTTCAAGCTCCAGGGCATGCACGGCCGGACTCCATCCCATGACGCCGATGCTCACCGTCACCCCAAATTGGCTACCCGCTACCCACGCCCCCTGCTCGGCCACATGGGCGCGGATGCGTTCCGCCACAGAAATGGCCTCTTGCTGGGAAGTATTGGGCAGTACGACGAGAAATTCCTCGCCGCCGAACCTTCCCAGATGGTCGTATGGCCGAAGGGTGTTGACGATGAGCGAAGTCACGCTGGCAAGCACCTTGTCGCCGATCAAATGCCCATGCGTGTCGTTGATCTGCTTAAAACGGTCGAGGTCGAGTAAAAGAATCGAAAACGGATTGCCGTCGCGCTCGGAACGCGCTTTTTCCTGCTCCAGGATGCTGGTGATGGCACGCCGGTTCCAGATATTCAGCATCGGGTCGAGATAGCTGTCGCGGATCGATTCGTCGGCAAAATCCAGTACCTCCTGATGCCGTCGCTTGAGTTCGCGCACTACGAAAGCGTCTTCGACCAAATGCCCCAAGTCGTCGAGCAGCAGGCGTTCGCTGAAGTTGAGTGTCCGCGGCGCAGGGTCGATGAGGCACAGCGTACCGACCTTGTGCCCCTCGAAATTCCGCAGGGGTCGCCCTGCATAGAAGCGGATCATGGGGTCGCCGGTGACTAAAGGGTTGTCGCGAAAACGCTCATCGTCGAGCGCATCTTCAACGACCAAGATATCGTCCTGCATAATGGCATGACCACAGAACGAGATATTGCGCGGGGTTTCGCGAACAGGCAGGCCGACGCAGGATTTAAACCACTGGCGGTTCTCGTCGAGCAGGGAAATGAGGACGATCTGGGTATTGAAGAACTGCTGTGCGATGCGCGTGATACGGTTGAAAATCGCTTCATCCGGCGTTGCCAGCAACAGCATCCGGCGCAGCGAGGCGATACGTTCCTTTTCGTTTTCCGGGATAGGCGCTTCCAGCATGTTGAGTCTCACAATCTAGAATTCAGTACATGGCGGCGAGCTTTTTCGCCGTTCAATACGCCCTCGCCGGGGCATTTCATTCCGCAGACAGCCTCAAGCCGGATTTAGTTCAGGTTACACGAAAAATATTCCCTTAAAAACAGGTGCTTAAACGCGGTTTTAGCACTAGCACAAGCCCATCATTTCACTATTGGGTAAGCGTTCCTAAATCGATGAAATCAAACACACTGCCTCCGCCGCAATGCCTTCACCGCGCCCGGTGAAGCCCAGTTTTTCGGTGGTCGTGGCCTTGACGTTGACCTGATCGAGATCGACTTTCATGTCGGCGGCGATGTGTTCACGCATTTTGAGGATATGCGGCGCCATTTTGGGCGCTTCAGCGATAATCGTCCCGTCCACATTGCCCACGCGATAGCCTTTCTCTGCAAGCAATGCGACGACGTGCCGCAGCAGCTCGCGGCTGTCGATGCCCTTGAAGCGCGGGTCGGTATCGGGGAAATGCTTGCCGATGTCGCCCAACGCTGCGGCACCCAGCAAGGCGTCGCAAATGGCATGCAGCAGAACGTCAGCGTCGGAGTGGCCTTTCAAGCCTTTTTCATGCGGGATATCCACCCCGCCGATGATGCACTTGCGGCCTTCGACCAGCTGATGCACGTCGAAACCGTGCCCGATGCGAAATTTCATAGCTGCCTCCGTGCCTGCAACAGCATGCCGGCCATATCCAGATCCTCGGGAAAAGTGACTTTGAGATTGTTGCGCTCGCCCAATATCAGCTTAGGCGCAAAGCCGAGCCGCTCCACGGCCTGGGCTTCGTCGGTCGGCATGTTGCTGCCGAAGGATTCCAGCGCACGCTTCAGCAATCCGTAGTGAAACATTTGGGGCGTTTGCGCCTGCCACAAGCTTTCGCGCGGCTCGGTAGAAGCCACGCGTTGCCCAACCCCGGCGCGTTTCAGCGTATCGGCCACGGGCACCGCGAGCAGGCCGCCGACTTCATCCTCGCGCAATTCGTCGAACAAGCGGTCTAGCAAGGTTGCAGTAATACAGGGACGCGCAGCATCGTGCACCAACACCCAATCCTCGTCGTCCCATTCCATGGCTTTCAAGCCGTTCAGCACAGAGGCCGCACGGGTTTCCCCGCCGCAGCGCAACACCGTCAGGCGGTCGCCGAATGCCGACCAATCGTAGGTATCCCACCAGCCATCTTCGGGGCTGATGACGACGGCTAATCCGTGCACGCACGGATGTTCATTGAACACCGACAGCGTATGATGGATCAAAGGTTTGTCGAGCAAGGGCAAATACTGCTTGGGCACGGTTCCGCCCATGCGGCTTCCCGCGCCGGCAGCGGGGATGAGTACGTGATTTGACATCGTAAAATCATAACACGCCCTTGATTCCCGCCGTTTGGCCCCCACGCTCGCAGATACACGCGAAACGCAGGAGGAAAGCGCCATGCCCACCACCCGTCCCGCCGCCGTCGCCGGCATGTTCTACCCCAGTGACCCAGCCGAGTTGAGCCACGACATCCAGGCCATGCTCATGCATGCCCAGCCCGAAGCACCGCCGCTCAAGCCGAAGGCGCTCATCGTGCCGCACGCCGGCTATATCTACTCCGGGCCCGTGGCTGCCAGCGGCTACGCCTTGCTGGCTTCCCGAGCCAGGGAGATCAAGCGCGTCATCCTGCTAGGGCCGACGCATCGAGTCGCCGTGCGCGGACTCGCCTTGCCGGGGTCCGACGCCTTCGAAACACCGCTCGGCCGCGTCGAAATAGATCTCGATGCCGCTCGCACCATCGCCGAATTGCCGCAAGTGACAGTCAGCCCGCAGGCCCATGCCTTGGAGCACTCGCTGGAAGTGCACCTGCCCTTCTTGCAATCGCTGCTGCCGGATTTCAAGCTGCTGCCACTGGCGGTCGGCATGGCGGCGCCAGGCGAGGTCGCCGAGGTATTGGAAAAGCTATGGGGCGGCGACGAAACCTTGATCGTCATCAGTTCCGATCTATCCCATTACCTGCCTTATGAGCAGGCCCGCAAGGTGGACGAGCGCACCGCCACCGACATCCTTCATCTCAAGGAATCCATCAGCCACGAGTGCGCCTGCGGGGGTACGCCTATCAACGGACTGATGCTGGCTGCCAAGCATCACGGCCTGGTGCCGCACTTGCTGGACCTGCGCAGTTCGGGCGATACCGCAGGCGACAAGAACCGTGTCGTCGGATATGCGGCGTTTGCGTTAACCGAAGAGAAAACACAGCAGCCGCACGCGTCTACCGATAAAGGGCGCACTCTGCTCAAGCTCGCCCGCAACGCCATCGCGCAAAGCCTCGGGCTTGCAATCCAGCCAGAAGCCGGCGATGGGTTGAACGAACCGGGCGCCACGTTTGTCACACTGACGCGACGCGGTCAGTTGCGCGGCTGCATCGGTTCGCTGGAAGCGCGGCGCCCGCTGTTGGAAGACGTGCGACAGAACGCCCTGGCAGCCGCATTCCGCGATCCGCGTTTTCCGCCGGTAACTGCCGAGGAGTTCGATCAGGTGCGCGTGGAGGTCTCGCTGCTGTCGCCGCAGCAGCCCATGCAGTTCAGCGACGAGGCCGATGCCTTATCGCAGCTGCGGCCGCATATCGACGGCGTGGTGTTCGAATACGGCCCGTATCGCAGCACCTTTTTGCCGCAGGTGTGGGAACAGCTGCCGCAACCCTGGCAGTTCATGGCGCATCTCAAGCGCAAGGCCGGATTGCCGCAGGATTTCTGGTCGCCGGAGGTCAAGCTTTACCGCTACACGGTAGAGAAATGGAAGGAAACGGAGTAGATCATGGACCAAGCCATCACCCAGGACGAGCGCCACCCGGCACGCTATTGGCACGCGCTGGACGACGGCCGCATCCAGTGTGACCTCTGTCCGCGCGACTGCAAGCTGCACGAAGGCCAGCGCGGCGCCTGTTTTGTCCGCGGTCGAGTAGGCGACCAGATGGTACTCACGACCTACGGCCGCTCTTCAGGCTTTTGCATCGATCCGGTCGAGAAAAAACCGCTCAATCATTTCTATCCCGGCTCCAGCATTCTTTCCTTCGGGACAGCCGGCTGCAATCTGGCCTGCAAATTCTGCCAGAACTGGGATATTTCCAAATCCCGCGAAATGGATCGGCTGATGGACCAGGCCACGCCGCAAGCCATCGCCGCATCAGCCCGCGCCTACGGCAGCAAGAGCGTCGCCTTCACCTATAACGATCCGGTGATATTTCTCGAATACGCACTCGATACCGCCGATGCTTGCCACGCGCTCGGCATCCAAACCGTCGCAGTCACGGCTGGTTATATCCACGCCGAACCGCGCCGAGAGTTCTTCGCTAAGATGGACGCGGCCAACATCGATCTCAAGGCATTCACCGAGGACTTTTACTATAGGCTCACCGGCTCGCATCTCAAGCACATCCTGGATACGCTGTCCTACGTCCATCACGAGACCGATTGCTGGCTCGAAATCACGACGCTGCTGATTCCCGGCCATAACGACTCGGACAAGGAAATCCGTGAACTCAGCGCATGGGTGTTCAAGGAACTCGGCCCCGATGTGCCGCTGCATTTCTCCGCCTTCCATCCCGATTGGAAAATGCCCGACGTTCCGGCCACGCCTTCCGCCACGCTCACCCGTGCACGACGCATTGCTCTCGATGCCGGGCTGCATTACGTCTATACCGGCAACGTACACGACGCCGAAGGCGGCACCACGTATTGTCCAACGTGCCATCACGCCGTAATCGTGCGCGATTGGTACAACATCGGTCATTACGACCTATCGCTGCACGGCCAATGCCCCAACTGCGGCCACCGCATCGCCGGGCGGTTTGGCGAATTCGAAAAACCGTTCGGGAGTCATCGCATTCCCGTCGCCATTCATGCGTCCGCCGTCACTTGATTTTCTAATGGGTGGATGAGCCATGCCGCCCGAACCGCCGGTCCAAGCGCTATATCGCGTCATGCTGGTCGAAAACGATGTCGGCGCAGCCGATTTCGTGCGTGCCCTGCTGGGCGATGCCGCGCAGTTGCGTTTCGAAATCCATCAGGTGTCTACGCTAGCTGCGGCCCTGCAGCAACTCCCGCTCAACCCGTATGACGTGCTGTTGCTGGACTTGGCACTACCGGATTCCAGCGGGGTGGATACCATCCATGCCATTCGCCGCATCACAGATAATCTGCCGCTCATCGTACTGACCGAGCACGACGACATGGACGCGGCGCTGCAAGCTATCAATGCCGGCGCCCAGGACTATCTCGCCAAGGGCAAATTCGATCGCGAGATTCTGGTGCGTGCCATCCGTTACGCCATCAGCCGCCAGCATCGTCAGTCATTAGCCCGCGAAGAGGCCGATACCGAGGCCTACCGCAAGCTCACGGCGCAGGTATTCGAAACCATGGCGGACGGCATCATGGTGACGGACGAGGCCGCCAACATCCAAGCAGTGAACCCGGCGTTCTGCCATATCACCGGCTACACCGAGGATGAGGTATTGGGCAAGAACTCACGACTGCTCAAGTCCGACCGTCACGAACAGGCTTTCTATACCGAACTCTGGGATACGCTGCAAAGCCGAGGCGAATGGGCGGGCGAAATCTGGAACCGACGCAAAGACGGCGAGGAATACCCGGAGTGGCAGACCATCAGCAGCATCAAGGATGCTTCCGGAAAGGTCGACCATTACGTCGCAGTGTTCGCCGACTTGAGCGGCATCCATCGCTCGCGGCCGGCTGAGGACAAATTGTCGTGGTACGACTCTCTCACCGGCTTAGCCAATCGTGCACAGTTTCTCAAGCGGCTCGGACAAACGGCCGAGCATGCCGAACGCGAAGGCTGCTTCGGCGTCGCCATATTGCTGGATCTCGATCGGTTCAAGGCTATCAATGAGGCACGGGGACTGCCTGTCGGCAATGCCCTGCTCAAACGCGTGGCACGCGCCATGACACGCACCCTGCATTCCGAAGACTTGCTGGCACGGCTCGATTCCGACGAATTTGCCATCCTGCTGCCGAGGTTGTCATCCACCCGTGAAGAAGCCGCGAAGGATGCGCTGGTAGTCGCGGAAAAAATTCGTATCGCGCTGCAAAAACGGCTCACGCTGAACGGCGAGGCCTTTCATATCGATACCAGCATCGGCATTGCCGTATTTCCTGAAATAGCCGGGGAAACCGCCTCCGACATCCTGCGTCAGGCCGATATGGCCATGCACCGGGCCAAGCTCGAAGGCGGCAGCCGTATCATCTTTTTCAAGGCGGTGATGGGCGAAACCATCAAGGAACGCTACCGCATCGAACGTGAACTACGGCACGCCATTACTCGCAATCAGCTAAGGATGTACGTGCAGCCGCAGTGGGAAGGCGGCTGCAAGCCTGTCGGCGTAGAGGCGCTGATCCGCTGGGAGCATCCGCAGCGCGGGCTCATCCTGCCCGGCATGTTCATACCGCTCGCCGAGACCTCTGACCTCATCGTCGCCGTGGACCGCTGGATGCTGGACGCCGTATGCCGGTTGTTGGGGCGACTGGAACGCGACCAGCAACTGACGCGCGTTTCGGTCAACATCAGTCCGCGGCATTTCCAGCAACCGGATTTCGTCGAGGAAGTGAAACGCAAGTTGTCCTTGAGCGGCGCCGATCCTGCCCAATTGGTGCTGGAAGTAACGGAAGGGCTCGTCATCGGCGACTTTGCCGATGTCATCGCCAAGATGACAGAACTGCGGGCAATGGGCGTACATTTCTCGATGGACGATTTCGGCACAGGCTACTCCAGCCTGGCCTACCTGAAACGCCTGCCCATCCACGAGATCAAGATCGATAAAAGCTTTATCCAGGACATTACCACCAATCCCAACGACGCGGCGCTGGTCGAATCCATCGTCGCAGTGGCTCAGCACCTGCATCTACAAGTGGTTGCCGAAGGCGTGGAAACGCCGGAACAAGCGGCTTTCCTCAACCGGCTTGGTACCATCATCCACCAGGGATATCTCTACGGCAGGCCCCAACCGGTGGAACAATGGCTGGAGCAAATCAGCCCATAAGCACTTGCTACACATGATGGTAATATGGCGTTCATGCCATCCGTCACCACAATAAATACAAACTGGCTGTATGCACTGTTGATTGCTTCCACGGTGCTGGCGTTCATTGCAAGCATCGCGGCGATGCGCTTCTTGCGGCTCTCCAGGGCGTTGCGCGAAAGCGAGGAACGCTGGAAATTCGCCCTGGAAGGTGCAGGCGATGGCGTCTGGGATTGGAACGTGCAGACCGACGAAGTAGTGTTCTCACGCCGCTACAAAGACATGTATGGCTTTACCGACAACGATATCGAAGCCGGGGATGAAGCCTGGAAACAGCGCATTCATCCCGACGACCGCGAACGGGTCGCCGAAGACGTGCGCGACTGCCTCGCCGGCAAGACGGTCAGCTACGTCAACGAGCACCGGGTATGCTGCAAGGACGGCAGCATCAAGTGGGTACTGGCACGCGGCATGATCGTGAGCCGGGATGCCAACGGCACACCGCTACGCATGATCGGCACCCACACCGACATCACGCTACGCAAGAGCGCCGAAGACCAGACCCGGCACCTCGCCCATTACGACGCACTAACCGAACTCCCCAACCGCACGCTCATCAATGACCGTCTGCAGCAGGCCATCGTCAAGGCCAAGCGCGACAAGAATCGCATGGCCGTCATGTTCGTCGACCTCGACCAGTTCAAGCCGGTCAACGATAACCTGGGACACGACATCGGTGATTTATTGCTGAAACAAGTGGCGCGCCGGTTGCAAAGCTGCATGCGCGAATCGGACACCGTGGCGCGTATCGGCGGAGATGAATTCGTAGTGCTGCTGCCGGAGATCGACCGTGAGGCAGATGCCGAAGTGGTGGCGGCAAAAATCCGCAACGCATTGCAACTACCCTTCGAAGCGGCCGGCCACTACCTTTCCATTTCGTGCAGTACCGGTATCGCGGTCTATCCCGATCACGGGTTGGATGAAAAACTGCTGCTGATCAACGCAGACATCGCCATGTACCGCGCCAAGAAAGCCGGAAAGAACAACTATCAGTTCTACTCCGGCGAGTTTCAGGAAAAACTGGAACCTACCCTGCCCTAGCCGCCTGCGCCGCAACGACTTGCGGCATCAATATCCGGGCGAGCGGTTCTTCGCGACGCAACAAATCTGCCAAGGTGTATTTGCCCAAAACGCTGAACAGCGCCTCCTGGGCTTCTTCCAGAATCCCCATCAACCGGCAGTCCGATTGGATGCAGCAATGTTCCGGCGCATCCATACAACGCAACAATCCGGCGTCACCTTCGGTTGCACGCAGCAATTCTCCCAGGTTGACCGTGTTGGGTTCTCCCGCCAAACGCAAGCCGCCGCCCTTTCCACGCTGTGTTCCAACATAGCCGCGCAGGGCCAGGTGGTGCACCACCTTCATCAGATGGTTCTCCGATATCTTGTAGGCTCGCGCGATTTCGGAAATCGTCGCCAATTCGCCGTGCTTGAGCCCCAGGTAGATCATCACGCGCATCGAATAATCGGAAAACGTAGAGAGTTGCATAACTAGCCTTGAAATAAGGTCCAACTGTTAAATGTTTTTTTTGCTTTGTAGCTGGACGTAATCTTGTGAACAGCATTCGGACGCGCCTTGTCAGGCAAGCCCCATTCATCCATCCGGATGGATCCGAGCGCCGCTTTGCCGGCGGCGATATATACCATAATAAAATTAATGCCTTGATGCTTACTATAACCGCTGCATTTCCTTGGCTGCTTTAGTCACGCCAAGTATCAAAGCAACTGCTAATGTACTTCACTATGCCCGTTTCTTGCCAGCGAAAAACAGGATTTTGCTAATTAAAAGCAGTAAAGATGCTGAGACACTCAAGCGTCCGCCAAGCTGAAAGGGACCGAGCTCGATGGTCAAGAAACGAACCGGGCAGCCGGTTTTAGTGGATTCACGCGAAGGGTAAACGCTACGCCTAATCCTCCAGGCGAAAATGCAGCTCGGCATTGAGTTCGTCGATGACTTCCGCCCAATCGGCGTCCTCCATCAGTTTCTCCCGCAGAAATGCGGATTGCGAGGCCGTCCAGAATCCCGCTTCAGGAAGCGCAGTCCCGGAATCGAGCGGCGCGTGCTCTTCGATGAACTCCTCGATGGCGAGGGCCTCGGAGGGCAGGCCGAGTTGGTCGAATAAACTGTTCATGCTGTGCATTGGGGCTTCCATGCCTAGTCTCCTTCAAACAGGTTATCGGGCTAGAGAAATGCTTCGAACAGCTTCTACGCAACGTTTCACCCGTGCGCACTGTCCGTAATTCACTAGAACTTACCTGACTACGACCGCTCTTAAACGCCCAGGTTCACATCAGCGTTCGACTCATCTCATTGTTCCGTAGCGCACAGATGCCTCGGCGCTCCTCTACGTAATATCCGTAAGCAAGCTCAGGGTGAACCGCCTTTTACTGTTATTAAACAAGCGGTTGACCAATTCCCTCAATCACCGGAGAATGACCATGTTTAAAAAAGTAACTTCAACTTTATTAATGACTTGTTTTCTCGCAGGCCTGATGGGCACCCTAACCGGCTGCAACACCATGAGCGGTGCCGGTCAGGATATCAAGGAAGGCGGCGAGAAAATCAAGGAAAAAGCAGACGAACACAAGTAGTCCCTATCCTGCGGATCGGACAGGCTCCGTTCCGCAGGGGCAGCGCTTCCACCGGGTAGGAATGAACAATGAACAATACACTTTTCTATCTCCCCGGCTTCAACTCCGGACCGCAGAGCGAGAAATCCGCTCAGCTCAAGCATGCCTTTCCTCAGCTCATCGTCGCCGACTACAACACCTGGGATCCGGACCAGGGCTTCCAAACGCTGGAAGCACTCGTCACACCGCATCTCGACCGAAAACCCGTCCTCATCGGTTCGTCGCTGGGCGGCTTCTGGTCTTATTACCTGGCCTGTCGGCACAGCCTTAGTTGCGTGCTGCTCAACCCCTGCATGGCCCCGGAGAACACACTCAGGCCTTATATCGGGGCGGTGCAGAACCGCTACAGCGGTGCCACCGGCTGGCTGCACGAGGAAGATTTACAGAAATACGCCCGCTACCGCTTCCCCGGCCGGCCGCCTTGTACCGTGCTGCACGAAAAAGGCGACGAACTCATTCCCTACCAGGAAAGCATTACCAATTTCGAGCACAAGGCTGAACTGATCCTGCTCGAAGGCGGCAGCCACCGATTCGAATCCGTACCGCGAGCCATCGAGGAAATCCAAAAAATGTTGGATATGTGCCTTAATGCACCGTAATAGCCGAATCGATTGACTACATTGGCCCCTCGTCTAACCCAGACCAGGAGACCATAATGAACAACTCGACCTTATGGAAAGCACTGATCGCAGCAGCCGCCATCACCCTCAGCATCCCTTGCGCCATGGCCGGCGCCACCAACCGCGGCGACAACACAGCAGCACAGCCAGGCGACAACAGCACTACCACGGTCAATCCGGACACTCCCAACCAGCAACGCGACAGTACCGGCACCGATAGCTCCACCAACAAAACCAAACACAGCCGGGACCGCAACCGCACTTCGCGCACTACGGGTGGCGATCGCAACACCGGCAATGACGGCAGTTCCGACATCACCAACAACAGCAACTCCGGCAGCAGCAAACCCAGCGGCAATTCAAACGGCGGTTATTAAGCCAGCTCGCTCAAGGGCAAGAGTTGTCCCCCGCTTGGCGCAAACGGCCTCGTCTAAACATTGAGACGAGGCCGTTTGCGCTACTCGTTCAAGCCTCACTACTTTCGCTGAATATCAGTCAATCCGTTGCCTATCGCAGCCCTCCAGCCCTGGCTGATCGTCGCTTAGCGCACATACATCTCGGTCCCTTAGCCCCTATAGTCGGTTCACCTACACGTCGGGAGCGATCGGCTCAATGAAGACAGCGTGCAATGCCGGCAGGTGGCGGATTTGTTTCGTCAGCGGGTTCATTGTGCCAAGCGCCCCCAGAAAACTTCAGTCGCCCATGTATTGGCCAACTTGTTGAACCAGACATCACGGCATCTCCGGCTGCCGAGGCGACGCATCATCGGGAGAGACCGTGCAAAAATTCAAGAGCCTTCTCGTCGATAAAACCCTCGCTCAGCAAGCGGTGGCTTTGTGCCTGCCGATGATCGCTGCCGGATTGGAAAGCCAGGAAGTCGGGGCGAGCGGATTTCTCTACATCGTTGTCATGAAACCGGGCATCACGCCGCACGATGCCACGTTCCAGGAAGCCATCCTTTACGAACACGCCGTAGGCGATACCTCGCAGTGGGACGCTGACTACGGCCAATTCGCCCGCGCCAAGGCCGAGTTGAGCTGGCGCACCGGCATGGATAGTCATTTGGTGCGCGAAACCCATCCGCATCTCCTGGCCGAAGGCGATTCGCTATTGTGGGGCGGACTGGTACGGGACGGACTGGTCGTCGCCGTCAGCGGTGCAGATCCATGGTTCGATGAGGTCTTCGCAGGCGCCGTCGCCATGACCATTCGCGCGCTGGCCCAGAAAAAACTCGCCAGAGTCGCCGACCAGCCGTGGCTGGTGGCGGAAAGCGTTTGATCATGATGAAAATCGCCTTCATCAGCGAGCACGCCTCTCCTCTTGCACAGCCGGGCAGCATCGATTGCGGCGGGCAGAACGTCTATGTCGCCCACCTTGCCCAGCAGCTTGCGCAACTGGGGTTTGCGGTCGACATCTTCACTCGCCGCGAAAACCTGTGGCAGAAGCAGATCGTGCGCTGGAAACCCAACGTCCGCGTCATCCATGTGCCGGCCGGTCCGGCACGCTACATCCCCAAGGAAAACATCCTGCCCTACATGAAGGAATTCGCCGAGTTCATGATCGGGTTCCTGCGCCGGGATAAAACCGGCTACGACCTGTTGCATGCTAATTTCTTCATGTCGGGCTGGGTGGCACAACAGGTGAAGCGTACGCTGGGACTGCCCTTCGTCATCACCTTCCACGCGCTGGGCCTCATCCGCCGCCTGCTGCAAGGCCCGGCGGACGGCTTTCCGCCCGAGCGCATCGTCATCGAGCAGCACCTGATGCATCACGCCGACCGCATCATCGCCGAGTGCATGCAGGATCGGCTCGACATGGAGCGGCACTACCAGGCCGACCGTCGCCACATCGACATCGTGCCGTGCGGTTTCGATCCTGACGAACTACGCCCCGACCGCGAACAGGCCCGCCAACGGCTGGGCCTGGGTAGTCAGGAATTCGTCATCCTGCAACTGGGCCGCATCGTGCCGCGCAAGGGCATCGACAATGTGATCGAAAGCCTAGCGATCCTGCGCGAGCGACACGGTATCGATGCCAGGTTGTTGGTCGTCGGCGGCCACATGCCCGAGGACAACGCACCGGATTCTGCCGAGATGGCGCGGCTCATGGCGTTGAGTACCGCGCTCGGCCTCACCGACCGAATCCGCTTCACCGGGCAAAAAGCCCGCCACGAACTGGCCGATTACTACAGCGCGGCCGACGTTTTCGTCACCACGCCGTGGTACGAGCCCTTCGGCATCACGCCGCTCGAAGCCATGGCCTGCGCCACGCCAGTCGTGGGTGCTGCCGTCGGCGGCATCAAATCGACCGTGCAGGAAGGCGTTACCGGCTATCTGGTACCGCCTAAAAACCCGGAAGCGTTGGCAGACCGGCTCGCCCTGCTGCATACCCAGCCGGATCACGCCCGCGCCCTCGGCGAAGCAGGTCAGCAGCGCGTGCATCGTTTTTATACCTGGCGCAGCGTGGCCGAAACCATGGCGGGCATCTACGAACAGGTAGCCGACGCAGCCCCGGCCGTGCATGCCCAAAGCACTCGATCCAATCTAGCCCTACAACCTTCACATCCAAGATAAGGACCCAACATGCAAGCATCGCCCAGCATCGCATCGCTCCCATCGCAATCCCTGGCCGGCAAGGTCGCACTCGTCACCGGCGGCGCCAGCGGCTTGGGGGAGGCGCTTTGCCGTCAGCTCAACGAAGCCGGCGTCCATGTCGCCATCGCCGACATCCAGGCCGAAAAAGCCCGATCGCTGGCGCAATCGCTGCACGGCAACGGCGGCGACACCTTGCCCATGAGCTTCGACATCAGCATTCCCTCGGCCGCCGAGCAGGCGGTGGAAGAAACGATGACCCGCTTCGGCCGGCTGGACGTGCTCATCAACAACGCCGGGACCGACAAGACCTTATCGATGTCGGAACTGACCACCGAAGATTGGCTGCGCGTCATCAACACCAATCTCAACGGGCCGTTCTTCCTTGCCAAGTACGCGTCGGAGCACATGAAAACTGCGGGCAGCGGGCATATCATCAACATTTCTTCGACCGCAGCCAAACGCTGCTGGCCCAATGCCTCGGCCTACCACGCCAGCAAATGGGGGCTGCTGGGGTTGTCGCATGCCATGCATGCCGAGCTGCGCCAGCACAACATCAAGGTCACGGGAGTGGTGGTGGGCGGCATGCGCACGCCTTTCCTGCTCGACCGCTTCCCGGATATCGACGTATCGACACTCCAGGACCCAATGGACGCGGCGCGGGCCGTGTTGTCGGTGCTCACCCAGGCATCGGTGATCGCCGAGATCACCATCCTGCCCATGCAAGAGACTTCCTGGCCCTGATGAAGACGACCTCTGCTGCGATGAGAAAACCATCGAAAGCGATATTCATCGACAAGGACGGCACGCTGATCGACGACGTGCCCTTCAACGTCGACCCCAGGCGTATCACCCTCATGCCCGGCGCGGGACAGGGACTGCGACTGTTCCGGAAAATGGGCTATCAGCTATACGTGGTAAGCAACCAGCCGGGCGTAGCGTTCGGGTATTTCGAACCGAGCGATCTCGACGCGGTATCCCACTGCATCTCAGCACTGCTGCATGGCGAAGGCGTACGCATCAACGGCTATTACTACTGCCCGCACCATCGGGCGGGCAGTGTGGCTGCATACAGCCGGACCTGCGATTGCCGCAAGCCGGAACCGGGGCTGCTGTTGCGCGCGGCTGAAGAGCATCACCTCGACCTCGTACATTCGTGGATGATCGGCGACATCCTCAACGACATCGAAGCCGGCCAGCGCGCGGGGTGCAAGACCGTGCTCATCGACAACGGCCACGAAACCGAGTGGGAAGTCTCGCCGCTACGCATGCCGCACTTCACCGCCGCCAATCTGCTGGAAGCGGCCCAGGCGCTCGCTGCGCTACCACCGGCCCGCAGCGAGCGCGCAGACGTGATGATAGGAGCCATGCGATGACGCAGCATGCCTGGGATAGCGCCAAGAACATCCTGTGCATACGCCTCGATTACCTCGGCGACGTGCTCATGACCACGCCGGCCATCCGCGCCTTGCGCCAATCCGTCCCCGGTCGTCGCATCACCCTGCTCACCTCGCCCAGCGGCGCAGCAGTGGCGCGGTTCATCCCGGAAATCGACGACGTCCTGGTCTACACGCCGCCCTGGCTCAAGAGCAGCCCGGTGCTCGCTCCGGAATACCAGCTGCAAACGGTCGAAACACTCAAGGCGCTCGATTTTGACGCGGCCGTACTCTTTACCGCCTACAGCCAGAATCCGCTGCCCACGGCGATGATCTGCCATCTGGCGCATATTCCGCTGCGGCTCGCGCATTGCCATGAAAACCCCTACCAGCTGTTGACCGACTGGGTGCTCGATCCGGAGCCGACGCAAGGCGTACGGCACGAAGTGCAGCGCCAGCTCGACCTGGTGCGCACCATTGGGGCCACAACGCACGACCAACATCTGTCGTTCGCCGTGCGCGACGAGGATCGCCGCTGGTTGCGACGCCAGCTCGAAAGCCGTGCATCGAGCCGCCCCTGGATCATGCTCCACCCGGGCGCCACGGCCGCTTCCCGGCGTTATCCGGCCGCCTTGTGGGCGGAAGTGTTGGCGCAACTGCACGAGACCCTTGAAGCCAACCTGATGGTCACCGGCGACGCCAACGAAATCGAACTGGCGGAAGCCATCATCGCAGCCTCAGGCGTTCCTTCAACGTCTGTCCGTTTGCTGGCCGGGGCGCTCGACCTCGGCCAATTGGGCGCTGCGGTGGAATTGGCCGACGTGGTGGTGAGCAACAATACCGGTCCCGCGCATCTGGCCGCTGCCGTCGGCACGCCGGTGGTCGACCTTTATGCGCTGACCAACCCGCAGCACACGCCCTGGCAAGTCGCCAGCGAAGTGCTGTTCCACGACGTGCCCTGCCGCTTTTGCTACAAGAGCATCTGCCCGCAAGGCCACGGCGATTGCCTCGCCAAAGTCGCACCCGGTCAAGTTGTGGCAGCCGTGCAGCGCTTGCTGGCGAGACAACCAGCTACGTGGCGGATGCCTCCATTGAATCCCCCGCCGCACGAGCGGCTCATCACGGCGCCGATTGCCGGCCGATAGCCGACGCGACGCTTTTCCCGCAACCATGCCTTTTCTCTCAACCATGTAAGGAGAACACGATGGCACATGCAAACCCCATTCAAATCCAGAAATACCTCAAGGGCGTGGATTACCCCGCCCACAAAGCCGACCTCATCAAGAACGCCAAAAAAATGGGCGCGGACGACAACGTCTGCGCCTCGCTCGAACAATTACCAGACAAGGAATTCCAAACACCGGCCGACGTTAGCGAAGAATTCAAGGGCAACTCGGACGATCAGGTGCGCCACTGAACCGTCCACCCCAGCACGCCGCTGAATCCGCGACAGCCTGACCGGCTGCCGTCACCGCAAACCAGGTATCGGGCCCGGCCACGACAATCACAACACGGGCCTAAGCCTCATGTTGGGAGATTTGCATGTTAAAAGGATTGGAAGGCAACGCCATCGCGCGTTACCACGACCTGGCCCTCGCGTGCGGAAAACCGCAAGAGAGCGCCCAATCCCCCTCGTCTCCATGGCATTGGATCGAGGCTAACCACCGTTACAACACTCTGCTGTGGCAGGAGGAAGACAAGGCACGCCGGATCGATGTCGGGCCCGAAGCCATCGCCACCAGCAAGCGTCTCATCGACCAGTACAACCAGCGCCGCAACGATGCCGTCGAAGCCCTGGACGAGATCATCCTGTCGATACTAGGCAACGTCCCGCGCTTCGACAACGCCCGGCTCAACAGCGAAACGGCTGGCGCCATGATCGACCGCTTGTCCATCCTCGCCCTCAAGGTCTATCACATGCGTGCCCAGACCGAACGGAGCGACGCCGATGCTGCGCATATCGGCAGCTGTCGCGCCAAACTGACACGCCTCGCCGAGCAGCGCCAGGACTTGATCGGCTGCCTGGACCAGTTGCTCGCAGATGCCGAGCAAGGGCGCGCTTATTTCAAGGTGTACCGCCAGTTCAAGATGTACAACGACCCCACGCTCAACCCCTATCTGTATCGGCAGAACCAGCCCCGGCATACGGAAAGGGCATCATCATGACACCTCGCGTCGATATCCTCATCCCCACCTGTAACCGGCCCTATGCGCTTGCGATCACCCTGACTTCACTCGCCGCCCAGACGGAACGGCCGATGCGCGTGTACATTTCCGACCAATCGGAACGCGACGACGTGTTGCAACTGCCGGAACTGCGGGCCGTCGTGCGTTTGATGGAAGCCTCGGGACATCGCGTGGAAAGCCATCGCCACCAACCCCGTCGCGGCATGGCGGAGCAGCGCGCGTTCTTACTGTCGAACGCAGAAGCGCCCTACTGCCTGTTCCTCGACGACGACGTGCTGCTGGAACCGGATTTGGTTGAGCGTCTGATGGAGGGCATCCGGTCGCAGCAGTGCGGTTTCATCGGCAGCGCATTGCACGGGCTTAGCCATGTAGACGACGTACGGCCGCATCAGGAAGGCATCGAGTTCTGGGAAAGCGAAGTGACGCCGGAACAAGTCGCGCCCGGCAGCCCCGCCTGGTCGCGCCATCACCTGCACAGCGCCGCCAATCTCTACCACGTGCAGCAAAAGCTCGGGCTGAACGACGGAGAATCGCGCTACTACCGCGTGGCGTGGATCGGCGGCTGCGTGCTGTTCGATACAGAAAAACTGCGCAGCGTGGGCGGCTTCGATTTCTGGGAGCAACTGCCCCCGCAGCACAGCGGTGAAGACGTGCTGGCGCAGCTTCGCGTCATGGCGCGCTACGGGGGATGCGGCATCATTCCTTCGGGGGCCTACCACATGGAACTGCCGACCACGGTAACGGAGCGCACGGTCGACGCCCCGCATGTGTTGTGGCATTCGGCGGTCGAAGCCGGGTACGCGGCGTGGTGAGGATAACCGCATGATCGACCTCTACCCGCGGCTCCCAGGCATACGCAGTATCCTAGTCCTGCGGCCCAACGCAGTGGGCGATTTCATGTTCGCCCTGCCGGCGCTGCACGCCCTGCGCCATACCTATCCGCAAGCCCGAATCGTGCTGCTGGGCAAGGCCTGGCATGCCGATTTCCTGCGTCATCGTCGGGGACCGATCGATGAAGTCCTCGTCATGCCGCCAGTGCCCGGCGTAGGTGCGCCAGCCGATGCAGAGGTCGACATGGCAGCGGCGGAAGGTTTCATCGACGACATCCGCGAGGCTCATTTCGACCTCGCCTTGCAGATGTACGGCGGTGGCCGTTATTCCAACCCGTTCATCCGCTCACTGGGCGCCCGGACGACGGTAGGCCTCAAAACACCGGATGCGGAGCCGCTCGACCGCTGGCTGCCCTACGGCGAACTCGCCAACCGGCGGCTGGAGTTGTTGCAGGTCGCCGCGCTGGCCGGAGCCGAGCCTCGGCTAGCAGGAACCGAATTGGCGGTGACCGAATACGACCGGAGCGAAGCGGCCGAGTGCGTGCCGCTGGGGTTAAGTCGCCTGGTGGTGGTGCATCCAGGGGCGAGCGACGTCCGGCGCCAGTGGCCGCCGGAGCGCTTTGCCGCGGTGGCCGACCGCCTCATTGGCCAGGGAGCCCGCATCGTCATCAGCGCCACCGATGCCGAACGGGAAATCTCAGAAAAACTGGTCTCCCACATGCACCACCCCGCACTCGATCTTACTGGAAAATTGTCGCTCACCGCCTTGTGCGGCCTGTTGGAACGCAGCGAGATGATGCTCGCCAACGATACCGGGCCGCTGCATCTGGCGTTGGCCGTCGGCACGCCTGCCGTCGGGGTTTTCTGGCTCACCAACCTGCTGGAATCCGGGCCGTTGAAACAACATCTGCTGCGGCCTGCGCTCTCGGTCAGAACCACCTGCCCGGTGTGCGGCACAGCCAACGGCAAGCACCTGCGTTGCGCTCACGACGTCTCGTTTGTGGACGACGTGAGCGAAGACCAAGTCAGCGCATTGACGATGCAGCTCTTTGCCGAAAAGACGGTTTCAGAAGCAGCCGCGCCGCCGCCAGCACTTCACCCGGCTGAATTCCGGTCGGATCCCAGATACAACGGTGGCGCTGGCGATCGAGCGGCGCCCAACGCGAGAGTTCCGCTTTGCTGAAAATGACCACACTCGCCAACCCCAACCCTGCCGCAATGTGCGATACACCCGTGTCGTTGCAAACCAGGAGTCGCGCCCGGCTCATCAGCGCCGCCATGGCACCGATGGAAATGGGCCGCGCGGCATCGACGGCCGGCATTTGCATGTGGTGCATCACAGCGGCAGTAAGGTCGCGTTCCTTGTCTGAACCCGTGAGCACGACTGTCAACCCATACTCCCGCGCCAGCTGGTCGGCCACCGCGGCGAATTGCTGCGGCGGCCAGCATTTATCGCGAAAGCGTGCGCCCGGATGGACGCAAATGTACTCGCCGGGCCGCAACCCTTTCATCAACCCCGCGGCTTGCAACTCGCGCCAATCCTCGACGTACAGGGGAAACTCCAGCTGGTCGCCCAGTGGATCGGCGCCCAGCAGCGTCATGAATTCGAGCAGGCGCAACGGCTCCGCGCCAATGTGGGGGTACGGCAGCAAATGAAAATCGGGGTCGAATTCGTCGTTTGCTGCGCTGGCATCCAGCAGCGCATAACCCGCTGCCTGGCGCGCCCCGAATTGGGACACGATGCCGTTGCTGATCTTGCCATTGCCGTGCAGCTGCAAGGCGAGATCAAAGCGACGTTCGCGCATTTGCCGGTAAAACGCGGGCAAGACGTTTGCCTCCGCCGGCTGTTCCCCGAATGCCGGATGGCCGGGAAACGCAACGAAGTCGTCAATGTAGCGGCTGAAGCGGTCGGCAAACTGCACCGCCCACGGCAGGCCGACCAAGGTGATGCGGGCATGAGGCAAGGCACCGCGCAAGGCCCGCAACGCCGGCACGGCACACAGCATGTCTCCCAGCTGCAAGGCGCGGAACACAACGACCGATTCCAGCCCTTCCTGTTGCAACAACAGCGGCTCGTTCATGGATGGATTCCTCCCTGGAATATGGTTGAGCCATGCTATCCAAGTGAAAAACCGATGACTGAGCGCTGGGCCACTTTGTGGGGCAACAGAACTTACGGAGCGTATGGGAGCGCGCATGAACGCTAGGGGGCCGACACCAACAGAGGGAGATTGGCGTACCCGCCTGCGCAACGACGAGATCGCACGGGACTTATGGCAATTGCTGTACCGTTACCGCTGGCGCATCGGCCTTGCTACGGGGTTCTTGCTGCTCGCCAAGGTGGCGACTGTGGTGGTGCCGCTGATCTTGAAACGCATCATCGACGAATTCTCAAGACCCGAGCAGTTGCCCGTCCTGCCCGCCTATTTGCTCATCGGCTACGCATTGGTGCGCTTCTCCAGCACCTTGTTCAACGAATTGCGCGACTTACTGTTTTCGCGCGTGTCGCAAAGTACGGTGGCGATCTATGCCCGCAAGACCTTCGCCCACCTACACAGCCTGGGGCCGCGCTTTCACTCGCAGCGGCGCATCGGCGGACTCTTGCCCGACATCGACCGCGGCACGGCGGGCATCGCTTTCCTGCTGGGCGCGGGGCTGTTCACCCTGGTGCCAATATTGGTCGAGATCGGCATGGTGCTGGCCATCATGCTGGCGAAGTACAGCGGCTGGTTCGCGGGAATCATCGCTTTTCTGTTCTTCGCGTATTCCGGTTTCACGCTTTATTTCACCGCACGCCGCACCATTCATCAGCGGCGGGTCAACAGGCTGGATTCGGAAGCCAAGGGCAAGATGGCCGACAGCCTCATCAACGCCGACAACATCAAGTATTTCACCAACGAATCGCTCGAAGCGGATCGCTTCACCGGCATCATGGCGCACTGGACCGATGCGGCAATAAGCAACCAGCAGGCCTTGTTCGTGCTGCACGTGGGCCAGAGCGCGATCATCGCGGTGGGGCTGGGCGCCATCATGCTGCTGGCGGGGCATGAGGTCTGGCAGCACCGCATGACGGTGGGCGACCTCGTGCTCATCAACGCCTATGTGCTGCAGGTATGCCTGCCGCTCAATGCGCTGGGCTTCGCCTACCGCGAGGTGAAAGACGCCTGGGTAAACGTGGAGCGGCTGTTCGTGCTGCTGCGAGAGAAACCGGAGATCGCTCAAAAGCCGGATCAACCGGCGCTGAAGATTCAAGCGGGCGAAGTCGTGTTCGATCACGTCTATTTCCATTACGTGCCGGAACGGCCGATCCTGTTTGATATCAGCTTTCGAATCCCGGCAGGCAAAACCTTGGCCGTGGTGGGCGGCAGCGGCTCGGGCAAATCCACACTGGCGCGATTGCTGCTGCGCTTCTACGACCCGATCCAGGGTCGCATCCTGGTAGATGGGCAGGACATTGCCAGCGTGCGCGTAGACAGCGTGCGCCAGGTCATCGGCGTGGTTCCGCAGGACACCATCTTGTTCAATGAGAGCATCGCCTACAACATTGGTTACGGCCGCAACGGCGCGACGCTGGAAGACATCCACAACGTCGCCAGGGCGGCGCATATCCACGAATTCATCGAATCGCTGCCGGAAAAATACGACACCCTGGTGGGCGAGCGCGGCGTCAAGCTTTCAGGCGGCGAACGCCAGCGCATCGCGGTGGCCCGCGCCATGCTCAAGAACCCGCCTATCCTGATCTTCGACGAAGCCACATCGGCGCTGGATTCCAGCTCCGAAAACGCCATTCAGCGCGAGCTTAACCGCCTCTCCACTAACCGCACCACGCTCATCATCGCGCACCGGCTTTCCACCGTGGTCGGTGCGGACGAGATCATGGTGCTGGAACGCGGCCGCATCGTGGAACGCGGCACCCATGCCGAACTGTTGAGCCTGCGCGGCATGTATGCCCAGCTCTGGCTACTGCAACAGCGGCAGGAAAAAGAAAAGGTCGCCGCCGAAGCCCAGAACCTTTAAATCGAGTATTCCCAAGGAAAGTCCATGCGTCCCTTAGATATCCTGACCTGGCACACGCACGGTAGTTATCTCTACTACCTGAGCCAGATCCCGCACCGCCTGTACGTGGTGTCCAAGCCCGGCCGTCCGGCTGGGTACGGCGGCCGTTGCGGGCACATGCCCTGGGGCGACAATGTGATCGACATGCCGGCGGACCAGATTCGGCATCATCGCTTCGATTGCATCATCTTCCAGGACGATCACCAATACCTTGTCGACCAGTTCGACTACATGACCCCAGCCCAGCGCAACCTGCCGCGCATCTACCTCGAGCACGACACGCCGCGCGAACACCCCACCGACATGCCGCACCCCGTGGACGACCCCAACGTGCTCCTGGTCCACGTTACCCATTTCAACGCCCTGATGTGGGACAGCGGCCGCACACCGGTCAAGGTGATCGAGCACGGCGTGATCGCCCCGGAGGGCGTGCAGTATCGGGGTGAGCTGGAGCGCGGCATCGTGGTGGTCAACCATTTGGCGCGACGGGGAAGACGACTGGGCGGGGATATTTTTGCCGTAGCACGCGCCCAGATCCCGCTCGACTTGGTCGGCATGGGCGCGGAGGAATCGGGTGGGCTGGGCGAAGTACAGCATGCAGAATTGCCGGAGTTCATCGCCGACTATCGTTTTTTCTTCAACCCGATTCGCTATACCAGCCTGGGCCTGGCGGTGATCGAGGCCATGATGATCGGCGTGCCGGTCGTGGCGCTCGCCACCACGGAAATGACGACGGTGATCGACAACGGCCGCTCGGGTTTTGTCGATACCAATGTGGATCGTCTGGTGGAAGCCATGCAACTGCTGCTGGACGATGCCGATGCCGCCATGGATATCGGCGAGCAAGGCCGCCGCGCCGCGCTGGCGCGCTTCAACATCCGGCGCTTCGTGGCGGACTGGAACGCAGCGCTATCGGAAGTGACGGGCATTGCACAACATGCCAACGTCACCCCGATGCTGCGCCTGGTTCGTTAACGATACGCGAACCGCCGGTCAACGGCGCCGACGACGCATCAGCCAATACACGCCCAGGCCGGCCACGGCCGACAACACGACCATCTTGCGTACCGTCGCCTTGCGGTTGTACTTGAACGCCGCGCGACCGCCCATCTCGGCGAACACGTTCGGCACCTTGCCGTGGCGCAAGTCGGCACCCACGCCTTCGAACATGTTGATGCGGTCGGCGAATAACAGCAGCAGCCAGTGGCGAATGTCGTTCTCGCTGTAGCGGAAGGCATAACGACGCAAGCGGCCGCTCAAGCCCGACGGCGGAACGGTGGTGCCGTACACCGGCGTCATGTCGGCACGTTCGGTCGAATGAAACACTTCCACCGAGGAATGCTGCGGTACGGGCTGATCCCAATGCACGCCTTCCAGCCGGGGCGGCGTGCGCTCCTTGGGATAGGCAGGGCGGTTGGCGTGGTCGAGGTCGGCGCCCCAGCCCTGGATGTGAGAGTAATCCTTCTGTGGTTGCATGGCGGGCCTCCTGTTCAATGCATGGCGCTGGGCGGCACCAGCACGGTCTTGATGCAGTTGTCGAGCTTGCCGGAAAAGATGTGGTACGCATCCGAGACTTCTTCCAGCGGCAAGCGATGGGTGATGACTTCGCTCGGCTTGATGCGTCCGGCACGGATATGCTCCATGAGCCGCGGCAAGTGGCGTTTGACGCTGGCCTGGTTCATGCGGAGCGTCAGTCCCTTGTTGATGGCGTTGCCGATGGGTACGGCGTTGAAAGTCGGCCCGTAGACGCCGACGATGGAGACCACCCCGCCCTTGCGCACCGAATTGATCGCCCAATGCAGCGCGGTGGCGGAGCCTGCCTGCCACTTGAGCTTGATGCCGGTCAGGCTCTGAAGGGCATTGCCTGCGGCTTCGCAACCCACGGCGTCGATGCAGGCATCGGCGCCCAGGCCGTCGGTCATTTTCTTGATGTGGATCGCCATATCTCCAACCTCGCGGAAATTGATCGTCTCGCACTGGGCAAAACGCCGCACGAAATCCAGCCGGTATTCAATGTGCTCCACCACGATGACGCGCCCCGCTCCCATGAGCCAGGCCGATTTGGCGGCGAAGATGCCGATGGGGCCTGCGCCGAAGATCACGACCGTATCGCCTTCGTCGATTTCCGCCATTTCCGCCGCCTGGTAGCCTGTGGGAAAAGCATCGGTGAGCAGCACCGCGTCGTCGATCTCGATATCGTCGGGAATGATGGTCGGCCCGACATCGGCCAGCGGCACGCGCACGTATTCGGCCTGCCCGCCGTCGTAGCCGCCGGCCGTATGCGAATAGCCGTAGATGCCGCCTACCGCGGTGGCTTCAGGGTTGGTGTTATGGCAGTTGCCGTACAGTTCGCGCTGGCAGAAAAAGCAGCTGCCGCAAAAGATGTTGAACGGCACCAGCACGCGGTCGCCTACCTTGAGACGCTCCACCGACGGGCCGACTTGTTCCACCACCCCGGTGAACTCGTGCCCAAAGGTCGAGCCGATGCGGGTATCCGGCACCATGCCGTGGTAAAGGTGAAGATCGGAACCGCAAATGCAGGACCGCGTGACGCGGACGATGGCATCGTTAGGATGCTCGATGACCGGCTCGGGCTTTTGCTCGGGCCTTACCCGATAAGGGCCTCGGTAGTCCATGGCCAACATGTTGCCTCCTTTCGCTCGGGCAAGCCGAGATGAACTGAAGGGTGCAACGATAGGCGCTGGGGCGCGAATAAAAAGTTGGTTAAACCGCTTAAGGCAACCCGCAGGTAGGCCGGCGCCGCTGTTAATCGGAGTTTTCCGAAAAGTCTGAAATGCAGGGCTATCAAACAAAACACTAGGAACTCAACTCAATCTGATCGGTATTTGCATCGCGACAGACTTCTTGTATGCTAACATTCACCTAGGAATTTCCTCAGGAAAACGGGCATAAAACCTCACCTAGAGTAAGGATCGCTGTTGAGCGTCGCGCTCAGTCCAATAACAAGAAAAACACGAATGCGCCCAGAACTCACTTTCTTCATGAAGCGCTTGTTCAGCCTACTTTGCGGCTTATTCTGCCTATGGGGGGAGCAGGCCCTCGCGCTTGAACATGTCGCCCTTCAGCTCAAGTGGCACCATCAGTTTCAATTCGCCGGGTATTACGCTGCCAAGGAGCTGGGCTATTACCGCGAAGCCGGTCTCGACGTCGATCTACTCCCCGTCAAATCCAATCAGGATCCAATTAAGAATGTACTGACAGGCAATGCCCAGTACGGGGTCGGCACCAACGATTTGCTGTTGCTGAGAAACGCGGGCAAGCCGGTAGTCGTCCTCGGCGTCATCTTCCAGCATTCGCCCTACGTGCTGCTTGCCATGCATGACAGGGGAATCGAAAACGTGCACGACCTGGTCGGCAAACGCGTGTGGCTCGACCCCTACGCGACAGAGGTCATTGCTTATTTGAAGCACATGAACGTCAAGCTCGAGCATATGGACACGACACAGGCCTACGACTATTCGGCCTCAGACCTGCTCGAAAACCGCACGGATGCTTATG
Source organism: Novimethylophilus kurashikiensis (assembly GCF_003112435.1). Lineage (GTDB taxonomy): Bacteria > Pseudomonadota > Gammaproteobacteria > Burkholderiales > Methylophilaceae > Novimethylophilus > Novimethylophilus kurashikiensis. The sequence continues at coordinate 139,723 of NZ_BDOQ01000001.1, read as the reverse complement.
CCGGCTATATCACCAATGACCCGTACTACCTTAACCAGGCCGACGCCGATTACCTGACCTTCAGCCCGCGCTCGGAGGGAATCGATTTTTACGGGGATAATCTTTTTACCACCCAGGACGAGATCGACCACCATCCCGAGCGCGTCCGTAAAATCCTGGCCGCCAGCCTCAAAGGATGGCATTACGCCGTCAACCACCCCGAGGAAATGGCCGACCTCATGATCGCCAAGGGCTATTTCCCCGCTGACCAGCGCGAAAAGCTCTTGTTCGAAGCCAAGAAGATCGTCCAGCTCATGCATCCCGACCTGGTCGAGATCGGCTACATGAATGAAGCGCGCTGGCGCCACATTGCCGATACGTATGCCGATGTCGGCATGCTGCCCAGTAATTTCTCGCTCGATGGTTTCATGTACGAGAAAAAAGCGACGGCACTGCCGGGATGGGAACGCTGGGCCATCGGGGCGTTTGTGCTGGCGCTGGCCATCGTCAGCGGTTTTGCCGCCTATATCTATCGCCTCAACCGCCAATTGTTCGGACGGCTCTTCCAGTTCAGCAGCCGCCTGGAAAAAATCGTACGCAGCGTGCCCGGCGTGGTGTTCCAGCTGCGCATGATGAAGGACGGCACCTTCACCTTTCCCTATACCAGCGAGGCTTTCCAGAAGACGTTCCAGGTCGATCCGGTCATGGCAGCGCGGGATGCCAGCCCGGTATTGCAAATGATCCACCCCAACGACCTGGCGAACATCAAGCGCGAGTTGAACATATCCGCTCACGATCTATCGGCATGGCAGCAGGAGTTTCGCCTGCTGCTGGGTGACGGAAACGTGCGCTGGCTGTTCTGCAACGCCATCCCTGAGCGCGATGAAGATGGCTCGGTGCTCTGGCACGGCGTGGTGAGCGATGTCTCGGAGCGCAAGCATTCAGACGATGAAATGAAAGTAGCCTCGCTGATCTATGCGTCTACCAGCGAGGCCATGGTCGTGACCGATGCCGATAATTCGATCCTCGCGGTTAACCGGGCGTTTACCGATATCACCGGCTATTCGGTCGAAGAAGTCGTCGGCAAGAGCTACCGCGCTCTTACCTTCGAACGCCAGGACCAGCAAAACCACGAACAGATGTGGAACCACCTGGAAACCGAAGGACATTGGCAGGGCGAAATCTGGACGCGTCGCAAAAACGGCGAAATCTTCGCCAAGTTGATTTCCATCAATACCATTTTCGATAGCGACGGCAGCGTGCTGCGCCATGTGGCCCTGTTTTCAGATATTTCCGAAAAAAAGAAGAAGGAAGAGCTGATCTGGAAACAGGCTAATTTCGACACGCTGACCAACCTACCCAACCGCAAGATGATCCAGGACCGCCTGGATCTCAGCATCCGCAAGGCGCTGCGCGAACAGCTCCAAATCGCCGTGCTGCTCATCGATCTCGACCGTTTCAAGGAAGTCAACGATACGCTCGGCCACGGCGTCGGCGACACCCTGCTCAAGGAAGCGGCCAAACGCATGCAGGGCTGCCTGCGTAGTTCTGACATGCTGGGCCGACTGGGGGGGGACGAATTCATCCTGATTCTCAACGGCGTGGATGAGATCGGCGACGCCAGCTACGTCGCTCAAATGCTGCTCGATGCGCTCGCCAAACCCTTCGAACTCGGCGAGGAAAAAACCTATATCTCCGCCAGTATCGGTATCACCGTTTGCCCGGACGACGCCGAAGACCCGGAGGCATTACTGCGCAATGCCGGCCAGGCCATGGTGGTGGCCAAGCAGGAAGGTCGCAACCGCTATCACTTCTTTACCCCCTCCATGCATGAGGCGACGCGATCGCACATGCTGCTGGTCAACGAATTGCACGGCGCCGTGATGGAGGATCAGTTTGAGGTCTACTACCAGCCCATCATCGAATTTTCCACCGGCAAGGTGAAAAAAGCCGAGGCGTTGATTCGCTGGAATCATCCAAAGCTGGGTGTGATCGGCCCTGTTGGATTTATTCCCGTGGCCGAAGAGACCAGGCTCATCAGCCGAATCGGCGATTGGGTATTGCAGCAGGCCGTCATCGAAGCTGCGCGTTTGCGCGAGACGTACGATCCTGAGTTCCAGATCAGCGTAAACAAATCGCCCGTGCAGCTCGAAGCCGACAACGTCGAGTATTCAAGCTGGCTGGAATCGTTGAAAGTCTATGGGTTGCAACCGAACAGCATCGTGATCGAAATCACCGAGAACCTGCTGGTCGACACCAAGGAAAGCACGCGCCGCAAGCTGCTACTGTTCAAGGATTACGGCATGGAAGTGGCGCTGGACGATTTCGGCACCGGTTATTCTTCACTGGCTTATCTTAAAAAGTTTTATATCAACTACATCAAAATCGACCGCTCGTTCGTGAACAACCTGAGCCCCCATTCCAGCGACATGGTGCTATGCGAAGCCATGATAGGCATGGCACACAAGCTGGGGTTGAAAGTGGTCGCGGAAGGCATCGAAACGCCCGAACAGGCGGCACTACTCAAGGCGGCAGGCTGCGATTACGGCCAGGGCTTCCTCTACGCAATGCCCTTGCGCAAGGAAGAACTGGAAAAATTCCTGCAAGCCGGCCCTGTCACCGAGCCGGCCCTTTGAACACAGGCGGCTTTTGCCGCCTTCTAGCTCAGGAATGCTGGATCATCGCGTATAGCTCGTCCTTGAGCTTGAGTCGCGTGCCTTTCATGGTCGAGATGGATTCATCCGTCACCGGCATGCCCAAACCCTCCAAACGTTCCACCTCCTTGGTCACCTGATGGTACTCGTCGAACAGGCGCGAGAAATGAGTATTGCTGGTCAGCAGCTGGTGAATGCGCTCGCGGTGTTCCGGCAATTCGTGAATCAAATCGTGATGCTCGATATTCATAGGTGCCCCTTTAAAGAAAGTTTCATTTTTTTCATTTAAAATATTAGCACATTCTTCAATGACTGCAATGCAGCACATGAACTAAGAGACTGCGTCAGATGCGAGGAATCAAAGAAAAAACCCCCGCGTTAGCCGCGGGGGGAACTAGATCGGGGGAGGGTCCCCCTGGAGATGCCAGCCGGGGCTGGCGATAGATCACAGGCACTACGTGCCGACGCACGTGGATGCATCGACGAAGCGCATCCTAAATACAACGCTGTCCTTTGTGAGCTATTCGATCTGATAGTTGCTCAAACTCAGCCATTGCGCATTCCCTACTTGGGGCCGGCTTTGCAGGAGTGTGTACGGCATCGATTCATCCACAAAAGCTATGGATGACTCTGTGGATAACTTGCCTAAGCCACTGAAACCTCATCCCAAACCATGCTGCTCACAAATCGATGCAACAGTACGCCGCATGCGATTGCGCTAAGCTAGCGAAATCTCCCCTGTTTGCGAGTATCGAAATGACACAAAACACCGCATTCATGAAGGCCGTCGAGGCCGCACAGGTCGGACGCTGGGACGAAGCCCACGAAATCGTGCAAAACTCGGGGCATCCCGTTGCCCGATGGATACACGCCGTGCTGCACAAAATCGAGGGCGATGCGTGGAACAGCCGTTACTGGTACGACAAAACCGAGCGGCGCTATGAAGACTATGCCGACCCGCAGCAAGAACTAACGGCCATTGCGGCCTATTTGCGCGAGAACAATACGGCGGGCTGAACCCGCAGCTCCCGCAGCATCTGTATCATTACCGGCATCATGGATCCAAAATCTTTCGTCTATTCCGCAGTCCTGCTGCTGGTCGTCGCATCGATCGCAGTGACCATCTTCCGCCATTTCGGCCTGGGTTCCATCCTCGGCCTGCTGGTCACGGGCGTCATTGTCGGTCCGCACACGCCTGGGCCTTTCCTCACCCTGGAGGTAGACGGCATACGCCAGTTCACCGAATTGGGCGTGGTACTGCTGCTGTTCCTGATCGGGCTGGAAATGAAGCCGCGCCGACTGTGGGAGATGCGACGCATGCTGTTCGGCCTGGGCTCTTTGCAAGTGATCCTGAGTACGCTTGCAATCGCCGCCTTCTACCGGGCATTGGATTCCAACTGGAGCGTGGCCTTCGTGTTTGGCGCCAGCCTCGCACTGTCGTCCACTGCGTTTGTCGTTCAAATGCTGCGCGACCAAGGCGAGATGGCCAGCAAATACGGCGGCATCGCCTTTGCCATCCTGCTCATGCAAGACCTCGCAGTCGTTCCGCTGCAAGCCGTCGTGCCCATGCTGGCTAATACAGCGGCTTCCACAGCGATGCCACCCTCGTTTTGGGAGCGATTTCTAGAGCCGGTGACACTGGTTGCAATGGTAGTACTGGGAGGGCGCTACGTCGTTCCCAGAATCCTGGATTTTCTTGCGCGCCGTAACAATCGGGAAGGGTTTTTCCTGGTCGCCATGGCCGCGATGTTCATGGCGGCGCTGGCGATGGAGCATTCGGGCATGTCCATGGGATTGGGGGCCTTCATCATGGGCATGATGCTGTCGACCTCGCGCTACAGCCATCAGGTCGAAGCCTCCATTGAGCCGCACAAAGGCTTGCTGATGAGCCTGTTCTTCGTAGCGGTGGGCATGTCGGTGGATGTCGGCGCACTGGCGCAGCAGCCGTTGCAATTCGGCTTGCAGGTGCTGGCCGTCATTTTGATCAAGGGCGTCGTGATTTTTGGTATGTGCCGGATGTTCGGCATCCGCTCGGGGACCGCGCTACGCGTCGCTTTCCTGCTGCCGCAGGGCGGCGAATTCGGATTCGTGGTGTTCGGCGCGGCCAAGGCCATCGGCATTATCGACGACGAGTTGTTCGCCATGGGCGTTGCCGTCATTTCCGTCACCATGCTGCTCACGCCATTGCTGACCAGGCTGGGCAGCACGCTTGCGGCAAGGTTGCCCGACAAGGCGGCAAAAGCGGGAGCACCGCTCCCCTTCCGCCTGCACAAGCATGAAGCCGAACCCAGGGTAGTAATTGCAGGCTACGGCCGCGTCGGGCACACGGTGGGTACGATCCTGGCTCACAGCGGAATCCCCTATATTGCCTTCGATACCGATGCCGAGCTCATCGATCATTGGCGGGACCAGGATCATCCGGTGTTCTATGGCGATATCGGCAACCCTGCCCTGCTCGGCAACCAGGCGCTGAAAAGCGTCGAACTGGTGGTGCTAACGATCGACAACGGCCCTGAGGCGCTACGCGCTGCCAAGCTCATCCGTGCCCATGCCCCGCACATCCAGATCGTCGCACGCGCACGCGACCTCCGCGTATGCGACGAGTTCTACAACATCGGCGTTCGCGAGGCGGTGCCTGAAACTTTGGAAGCCAGCCTGCGCATCGCCGCGGAAAGCCTGCAATTGCTGGGGATTTCGAGCGAGGAAACCGGCTCCATGTTGCAGGGGGTGCGCGGCACGGATTATTCGCTGGTGAGAAACGGGCCGGAAGCCGATACCGGCACCCCGGCAAGTTGATTGCCCAAGTGACTTCATCGCACCAAATCAGCGTCCCCTAAATCATCCTAAATCGGCCACCATGGCCTCTTGGCACATGGGTTCGTGGTAGAATCCGCGCCCGCCTCTAATCCGAGGCAGCTCAATCAAGAACCCTATCAAGGACAATAATGAAAGCCAAAGCAATTCTGGCGGCGGTAGCTACCGCCCTGGGTCTCGCAAGCGTTTCTGCGTTTGCGGACGAAGATCTCTACCGCGAAGCCTGGTACGCCGTTCCCGGCATCAACTACAACTGGACCGACAGCGACCTCAAGGCCGATGACGGCATGGGCGGATTCATCCGCTTCGGTAAGGAATTGACCCCTAACTGGGATATCCAGGCCGGCGCATCCTACGCACGCACCGACGAAGACACCAACCTCAGCACCCGTGGCAAGTACAAGCAGGCGCTGTTCGGCGTCGACGCGCTCTACATGTTCAGCCGCGACAAGTTCCGCCCCTTCCTGCTGGCAGGCTTGGGCTACGCCGACAACAAGACCCGCTATCGCGACGCGACCTGGGGCGGTAACAAGGATTCCTGGATGGGCAACGTTGGTGCCGGTTTTCAGTACCTCGTGAGCGACAAGCTGGGTTTCCAGGCTGACCTCCGCCACATCTGGAGCGAAGCCGAAACCGGCCTGGTGGGCAACCGCGACACCAAAACTGTTGGCAACACCCAGCTCAACCTGGGCGTGATCTACCGTTTCGGCGAACCTGTGTCCAAGCTGTTAGCCGTAACAGAACAAATGCCAGCGCCAGAGCCGGCACCCGCACCAGTCGCCGCTCCAGCACCTGCCCCGGCTCCAGAAAAACCCGCAGCAGAACCGTGCAAGCCCACTGTCGAGAAAATGACCTTGTCGGCTGCCGAACTGTTCGCATTCAACGGCGACCGCCTGAGTGCTGAAGGCAAGAGCAAGCTGGATGAGACGGCTCAGAAGATCAAGCAGCACAGCGACATCGAGCTGGTGATGGTCGACGGTTACACCGACCGCCTGGGCAGCGCCGCCTACAACCAGAAACTCTCCGAGCGCCGCGCCAATGCGGTCAAGAAGTACCTGGTCGAGCAAGGCGTCGATGCCAACCGAGTGCAAGCCGTGGGCAAGGGCAAGGCCGATCCGGTCGTGGCATGCGAAGGCGTGCGCGGCAAGAAAAAGCTGATCGAATGCCTGGCACCGAACCGCCGCGTCGTGGTGGAAGCCACCTACAAGCAGGAATCCGGCTGCACCCAGCAGTAATTCAAGCTTGAACATTGCAGGATTTGTTTCTTGCAATGCCTGAAACCGTGATTGGCCCCTATAGGGAAAGCCGATCACGGTTTTTTATTGTCTTTAATCGGTGGAACGCGTCTTTATAAACTAACGGTATGAGTGCGGTGCTTACTTCATAGAGTAACCGCTTCGCGCCAGTTCACCTTCCAACATCCTTCATCCCTTTACAGAGAAGGCGCCCCGTAACAGTGAGGAACAGTTCCGGAGAGCGATTGAGGATATTCCGGCCCCCTCATCATGCATGCAGAAGACGGAGGAGGTGCTGACGATCAGTCGAACATGGACTGAACTGACAAGCTATGAGTAGAGGACATCCGCCCATTCAATGGTTGCGTATGCAGCCAATTGAATGTCCGCTTTACGCCTCAAATGAGTAATTCGATTGATTACGATAAGATCGCTTGAGTTGGTAATGATTGCGCTTCTGGTCGTACATGCGTTGATCTGCCAACTCCAACAAAGTTGAAATATCACAACCATCCGTTGGGCAATGGGTGGCTCCTATGCAAGCGCTTAATTCATAGGTACGGTCTTCGTAAGTGAAAGGCCTGGAAATTTCTTCATGCATTCGAGCTATCGTCTTCTCAATACCTTGAGTACAAGATACTGGCGAAAGAATAGACCCGAATTCATCGCCGCCCAACCTTGCCACAGTATCATTTTCTCGAGCACAGGCTTTGATTCTTGAGGAGAACTCCTTGATGATGGCATCGCCAACACTATGGCCATAGGTGTCATTCACTTCTTTGAGGCCATTCATGTCCATGATAAGTACGCCAACGCTTTTTTCACTTCTTGATGCTTGCGAGATTTCATTTCTCAATCGATCCATGAACAAAGATCTATTGGCTAATCCAGTCAGTCCATCATGCGTTGCTTGGTAGAAGAGTTCGTTCGTGTCGTACTTTGCTGAATAAAACATAGCAGCAGCGACGAGTTCAGATAGCAACTCAAGCAGCTTTATATCCTCGCCAGAAAATCTACTGACCTGAGTAGACATCGCTTTAAGTACGCCCACCGCCTCTCCTTTATGGGAAAGAGGCATCACAATCATCGATCTGAGCCCTATTTTTTCACAAGCTTGCCTATTCACGCGCCAATCGTTGTTTGCATCCTCACAGAGTAACGTTGTGTTTTGACGAACGCACATTCCAGACAAGCTTTCCTCACGTTTAAGACGCAAGCCTAAATATTGATTAGCAAGTCCGGAAGTCGCCCGGTAAACCATTTCATTGCCTTCGGCTAGCTCAATAGCTGCGCCGTCTGCACCTATCAGTGAAGAAGTACGATTCACAACAATGGACATCACACTACCCAAATCAAGACCTGACTGAGCTATTTCGGATTGAATCTTTATGACATCTAATAACTGCTCGTGCTGCATCTCATCTCCTTGCGCATCATGAAGGAAAAGAAGGTATTTCTTTCATTCTTTGCAGGTTTAGTTCACGACCGGATTGAAATTCATCCATTTAGAAAGCTCAGTTGATGACATGGGCTTTCCTAACACATAGCCTTGGACGCAATCGCACTCCAACTTTTCAATACTGGATAACTGTTGATCTGTTTCCGCGCCTTCAGCGATGGTTCTCAGGCCCAAAGCTCGTGCCATGGTCACAATGGCATTCACAATTGCTTCATCTTCGGCATCGTTGTGGATGTTGTCGATAAAACTTTTATCGACTTTGAGTGCATCAATTGGAAGTCTTCTTAGTTGCCCTAACGATGAATATCCAACCCCAAAATCATCGACCGCGATTGTAATACCTAACCCTCGAAGATGCTCCAGTATCTGCATGGTTTCGACCCCATCAGAGACCAGTACAGACTCCGTGATTTCTAGCTCTAGGCGGGAAGGTCTGATTTGATATTTTGTAAGCGCAGCTTGAATCGCATCTACATAGCCTGGCTTCAACTCCAAGGCGGAAACATTGATCGCAACCTTGGGGATGACCATACCGTCTTTATCCCAAAGCGTCAGTTGTTGTAGTGCACTATCAAGAACAAAATGACCAATCGCCTGGATAAGACCGCGCTCTTCTGCCAAAGGAATGAAAACTTGCGGGGAAGTCAGGCCAAAGTGTGGATGGTTCCACCGTACAAGTGCCTCCACACCCGATACCTTTGAAGATATAAGTGATACTTGAGGCTGGTAATAAACTTCCAACTCATTCCGATCTATGGCCAAGCGAAGATTGGTTTCTAAAGCAATCGTATCTTGTGCATAGTCATTGAGATCGCTGGAATAGATGCAGATTCTGTTTCCGCCCAGATGTTTAGCATGATAAAGCGCGAGATCCGCACGACGAGCCAGAGATTCGGGGGATTCTCCATCATCCGGGGATAAGGAGATGCCTATGCTGACTTCCAGAAAAACTTGCCTGCCCTTTAGTTCAAAAGGCACCGCCAACGAGGCAACGATATTTTCGGCAATGAGTGAAGCCTCATGTGCTCCAGATACATCGGTAGCAATAACGGCAAATTCGTCACTTCCGATCCTGGCAATAAGATTGGTGTCGGATAACAGTTGCGTAAGTCTGTGTGCAATGCCAGACAATAGATCATCTCCAGCATCATGGCCGAGGGTATCGTTGATGAGCTTGAATCGATCTGGATTGATATAGATAACAGCACACCTTGCCTTATCTACTTTTAGTTGCTGGGACAAACTTTCACGGAAGGCTGATCGATTAGGAAGCGCTGTGAGGGGATCGCGCGTTGAAAGGTGCTTGATGTGTTCTTCCGCTAATTTCCTGCGGGTTACTTCCTTTTCCAACTCAACGAGTTGCATATGAAGTTCAATTTCGCTTAGGGCACTTCTTGCAAGCGTTTTGAGAGCTTCCCTCTGATGTGTATTTAATTCATTCGGTTTAGTATCAAGGACACAAAGTGTTCCCAACGCCTCTCCTGAAGACAAAATAAGCGGGACACCTGCGTAAAATCGGATGTAAGGAGCGCCAATGACCAGTGGATTATCATTGAACCTCACATCATCCTTTGCATTTTTAACTTCCAGGATTTCTTGCTGCAGAATGGCATGAGCACAAAATGCGACTGTGCGGGAAGTCTCTTTGGTATCGACTCCCACCCGCGACAAAAACCACTGCCGATCCTTATCCACGAGCGTGATCATGGATGCCGACATACCTGTTACACGGCATGCCAGCTTAGTAATATTGTCGTAGACCTCTTGCTCTGGAGTATCGAGTAACTGGGTCGATTGTAGCCTTAATAAACGTTCTACCTCATTGTCAGGCAACTGGGGGAGAAAAGAGAATAATTTGTCCAGACACGCATAAGCTTCCTGGCTTTTGTCATAGAAACCACTGATGCCGTATTGGGTGCACACTCGCCTTATATGTTCGTTTGAATTATTGGTGAGAACGAGGACTCGAGCACCACTTCCAAAGCCTCTTATGGCCTCAAGGACGCGTAGCCCGCTACCGGGAGCCAGCCCTAAATCGAGCAGGATTGCATCTGGACTGGTTGCCTTGATGAGGGAAATAGCCTCATCTTCTGTCTTGGCAAGACCAGTGATTTTAATTCTTGGCTGCTCATGGATGATTCTGAGTAGTTGCGAAAGAATGAGTTCGGAGTCTTCAACAATAACGAGATTCATGGTGCGCCCCTAAGGCCCGTTTATATACCTCGAATTGTTGAAGTTTTATTGTTCAGCTGTTAGCAGATAGCCCTGATATGGATGTAAGTGGTAGATGATTTTTATGTAGGGTTTTACCTACAATATTTCAATACTGCTCGGTCAATAGCCCATGATAAATGCAATACGCGGCTAGCTCAGCATTGCTTGCAATGTCTAGTTTTTCCAGCACTCTGGACCGATAAGTACTGATCGTTTTTGAGGATAAATTCATTCCTTCTGCAATTTCGTTGATTCTTTTGCCCATTGCCAATTGCATCATGACTCGATATTCCTGATCAGATAACGATTCATGTAGTTGTGGGTGGTGCATACCTGTCACGTTTTTCACCAAGTGCTCAGCCAATGACGGCGATACGTAACGTCCTCCATTCATGATTCTCTCTATCGCCGTAATAAGATCTGTAGTTGCTTGGCTCTTATCCAAGTACCCCATGGCGCCAAACTGTAGAACGCGTTGTGCGTAAAAAACATCGCTGTTCATACTAAGTACTAGAATTTTTAATTGAGGTTGGGATTTCAATAACTTGGTAATGATCTCTACCCCATTGGCATCCGGAAGGTTGAGGTCAACCAAGCCGATGTGCCATTCATGGGTTTTAAGATCGGTTATTGCATCATTGAGATTTGCAGCCTCTTCAATCTGAGCATTCGGCCATCGCTGTACAAGTAATTGCCGCACACCGATCCTAAAAATGGGATGATCCTCGACAATCAGCACATTCATAATTTACACGTCCGTAGCTAGGGGCAGGTGAATAGTTACTGTTGTACCTTGAGTCAACCTTGATTCAATCTTGCAATCCCCATTCAATAAGTTGGCCCGCTCTTGCATCGCAATCAGCCCTAAGGCACCTGGTCGACGCGAGTCGAATTCAAAACCGTCTCCATCATCACTTATTTTGAATTCGTAAAAGCCATCAACCGCCAAACCGTTGATCACGACATTGGCTGCACGGGCATATTTGATGATATTGGAGATAGCCTCTTGGGTAATTCTGAATATGGTCAACGCTTGGGTTTCAGTCAGTTTATCAACATCTTTTATTTCGACCTCATATTGATAACCTGCGCTGGATGCAAATTGCCCAATGTAGGAATCTAGTGCCGCCTCTAACCCCAGATCATCCAATAATGGAGGCCTCAATTCAGCCGTGATTTTTCTTGTGCTGCTTATCCCGCTTTCCAAAGCACTCTGAAGGACTTTGTATTGCCCTTCTGGAAGGGCATTTTCTTGTACTGAGCCGATAATTAATTTAATAGCCGTGAATATTTGTCCGATTTGGTCATGCACTTCCCTCGCCAACCGTCGCCGTTCCTCTTCAATTGCATTCTCCTGAACCAAGGCAAACTCTGAAATTCTCGCTTTAGCCTCGGATAAATCTTTTGTTCTCTCGGAGACCTTAACCTCCAGCCGTTGGTTGGATTCCAGTAGTTCCCATTCCAGCTTTGTACGGGCCTTCCTTTCATGGACAAGCAAAAAAAGGGCGAGCCCGACCATCAATGCAGTAATGCCAGCAGCAATCCAGGAAAATGTTTCTGCCTGCGTCCTTAATTTATGGACTGAATCATTCAGATTATTGATTCGTGAATCTTGGAATAAGTCTAGTTGGGAAAACTTCCCTCTAATCTTATCCATTGTTTTTCTGCCTTCATTAAACAGAGCAACTTCTTGAAATACTCCCGCACCAAGTTCCAGTCGTTTCTCGACCATCCTTTGCGAGATTTCAAATCGATGCTCTACCAATCCATCCAGTTCATTCCAGGTAAACCCAGCCGGCAATTGATCGCTTTTAAATTGGTTCTTCAGGTGACTATACGCACTAGGCAGTTGTTCCTTTGCCATGGCATAAGGCTCTAGATACTCTTCCAGCCCCGTCATGACAAAGCCTCGACTGCCTGTTTCTAGATCCTTGAAGAGCGAGAGTACGTGTTCCAGATCGAGTCTTGATGATCTCGCCTTTGCGCGAGCGTCAGTCATCGCAATCATTCTGTTAAAGCTTATTTGAGCATCGGTCGCTGAGATGATGACGATTAAGATCGCGAAAAAAAGGAGGAGAAAAGAGGGTTTCACTTCAAACGGAACATGAGTTCTGTCAGACATGCTAGGTCAGCCTGTGTCATGAAATTACATGCAAGAATCTTAACCAGAGTTTTAGATTTTTGCTTATGTAACATCCATTGTTGAATTACATCAGTCATTTAATGATCTACTGAGGTGAAACATGTGACAGCTAGTACTGTGCAGCTCAGCCATAAAAAATGGCCCGGGTACCCGAGCCATTTTTACATCGCACCTTCAGACCTTCAATTGCCGCCTGATGGATTTTATTTATTCCGACACTATAGTGTTTGCTCTTGGAATTATCGTCAATCACTCATCCGATTCAGGCGTAGCCGTAATCTTGTGAATCGACAAATCCGCCCCGTCGAATTCTTCTTCGGCATCCAACCGGATGCCGATCAGCTTCTTCAGGCCGCCGTAGACAGCAAATCCAGCCGCAAGCGCAATGGCGATGCCAAGCAAGGTGCCGACAATTTGGGCACCCAGACTTACACCGCCGATACCGCCTAACGCCTTGGCGCCGAAGATACCGGCAGCAATGCCGCCCCAGGCACCACAAAGGCCATGCAGCGGCCATACGCCTAAGACGTCGTCGATCTTCCAGCGGTTTTGCGTCATGGTAAATGCCCAGACGAAGAGGCCGCCGGCAATCAGGCCGGTCGCCAATGCGCCTAGCGGATGCATGATGTCGGAACCAGCACACACTGCCACCAGGCCTGCCAACGGGCCGTTATGCACAAAGCCAGGATCGTTGCGTCCGAATACCAGCGCCGCGAGGGTGCCGCCCACCAGTGCCATGAGCGAGTTCAGCGCAACTAGGCCGTTGATGGCGTCGTGGGTCTGCGCGGACATCACGTTAAAGCCGAACCAACCCACGGTGAGAATCCACGAACCCAGGGCAAGGAATGGAATGTTGGACGGTGGGAAGGCATGCAAACGGCCATCTTTGCTGTATCGACCGCGACGGGCGCCCAGCATCACCACGGCGCCGATGGCGATCCAGCCGCCCATGGCATGCACGACGACAGAGCCGGCAAAGTCGTGGAAGTTAGCGCCGAAGCTGGCCTTGAGCCAATCCTGCAAGCCGTAGTGGTTGTTCCAGGCAATACCCTCGAAGAATGGGTATACCAGGCCGACCAACAGGAAGGTCGCTGCGATTTGCGGGTTGAACTTCATGCGCTCTGCGATACCGCCGGAAATGATCGCTGGAATTGCCGCGGCAAAGGTCAGCAGGAAGAAGAACTTGACCAGTTCATAGCCGTTTTTCGCCGCCAACGCATCCGCTCCATGCAGGAAGCTGATGCCGTAGGCGACGCCATAACCGATAAAGAAATAGGCGATGGCGGAAATCGAGAAGTCCACCATGATCTTGACCAGGGCATTGACCTGGTTCTTCTTGCGTACCGTGCCTACCTCAAGAAAAGCAAACCCGGCATGCATGGCGAGCACCATGATGGCGCCCAGCAGAATAAATAGAACGTCGTTTGCGTTATTAGGATGATCCAATTGACTGCCTCCTCCGAAAAAATTTTTCGGTGCAATTTAGCAATAATCAAGCCAATACATAAGTCATTGTTTTAAATAGACACAAAACCTCACCAAACATTATTTTTGCACCATTATGAATCACTGCACAATTTCGGTGCCCCGTTGTTGGGCATTTGTAGTGCATCCCAACCAAGCAACTGATACAAAACATTACAAAAATGCTCGTTGTGGAAAAACCGCGGATACAAGTGCTTGTTCAAATAGTTCGCCTATGCTGGTGCTCGGTATGCGGGACAGCAACTCTTCAATGAACTCGTCGATGCGCAGCAACAAGACTGCCCACGGATCCAACTGCCATGAGCCTCAATACACCGCCACAACCGTCGCATTGCCCGCGTATCCTGATCGTGGACGACGACCGGGATATTCGCGCGCTGCTTTCCGACTTCCTCAGCCAAAACGGGTTGAATCCTCAGCAAGCCGGCGACGGGGAGGAAATGTTTCATCGGCTAGAACAGTCCGCATACGACCTCATCGTGCTCGACCTCAACTTGCCGGGCCGGAACGGCATCGAGCTTTGTCGAGAGTTGCGCCAAGATTCGAATATCCCCGTCATCATGCTGACAGCAAAGACGCATCACATCGACCGCATCGTCGGGCTAGAGAGCGGCGCGGACGATTACGTCTGTAAGCCTTTCGAACCGCTGGAACTGCTGTCGCGCATTCGCAGCGTATTGCGGCGGACAGCCGCTGCCGCCGTGCAGGAGCCGGTATCACGCGAAGCTTTAAGATTGCGTTTTCAAGGTTGGGCACTGGACCTGATGGCCCGCCATTTAATCAGTCCGACCGACGTGGTCGTATCCCTCTCGGGTGCCGAATTCCGCTTGCTCAAGCTATTTCTCGACCATCCGAATCGGGTGCTGAGCCGAGATCAACTGATGGATTGGATGCACGGGCGCGAAGCAGGCCCTTACGATCGTTCCATAGATCTGCAAGTCAGCCGCATCCGGCTTAAAGTGCAGGACGACGCCAAATCGCCCGCCATCATCAAGACCGTTCGCAGCGAGGGCTATGTGCTGACGGTACCGGTTGAGGTGGAGTATCGATAATGTGGAATCCGCTCGACTCGATTACCGTTCGAACTTTTTTGATCCTCATCGGCGGAACGATGCTTTCTGGCGCATTGGTGTTTACCCTGGCGGGCACCGAACGCAAGAACCTGGAATCCCACCTGCGTACCCACCACGCAGCAGAGCGCATCGAACAAGCCATTCAATTGCTGGACTCTGCACCGCAAGCTTCCCGCCAAGCCATTGCCCAGGTCTATGCCAACTACGGCCTGCGCGTCGATCTAGCGCCCACCGTCGGCGTCGTCGGTCAGGCGCCGGATTCTGAAATCACCCAGGAACTGCGCCAGCAGCTCGGCAGCGATCGGCCTATTGAAATTGTCGACCAGGAAAACAAGGACTGTCCCGCCTTCACCGGCCCCCATCCTGAGGATAAACCGCATTGCATCAGCGTGTTCACCGCATTAAAGGATGGCACGCGCATCAAGCTCGATGTCGCCCGTCACGACCATCCGCCGCCGCCCTTCCGCGGAAACTTCATGCGCGACCTGATTACTTTCATGGCGGGTTTGGCCGTCTTTGCATGGATCGTGGCGCTCATGACGACCAGGCCATTGCGCCAATTGGCCCGGGCTGCCAATGCGCTCGGCAGCAATCTCAAGCACCCACCCCTGGCCGAAACTCCTGGGCCGCGCGAAGTCAGGGAAGCCTCTATCGCATTCAACCGCATGCAAGCCAGCATTCAAAGCTATATCCAGGAACGCACCTTCATGCTGTCCGCCATCGCGCACGATTTACAAACGCCGCTGACGCGCCTCAGGCTGCGTCTGGAAAAAGTAAGCGATCCTGCACTACGCACCGCACTGGTAGCCGACCTCACAGTGACGCAATCACTGGTTCGGGAAGGGCTCGACTATGCGCACACCATCACCACGGACGAACCTTTCGAACTGGTGGATATCGATTCGCTCACCGAAGCCTTGTGCAACGACGCGATCGACGCCGGCAGCGAAATCACCTTCGACGGGACGTCCAACACGACGATCTGGGGATCGCCGCTCGCCCTGCGTCGCTGTATTTCCAACCTCATGGACAACGCCGTCAAATATGGACAGTTCGCCCATGTATCGGTACAAAAATCGGCAGGTAAAGCGTTGATTTCGGTTATCGACGGCGGCGAAGGGATTCCTGCCCACGATTTGGAAAAAGTCTTTCAACCGTTTCATCGACTTGAAGATTCCAGGTCGCGAGAGTCCGGAGGCACGGGCTTAGGGCTGACCATCGCCCGCATCATCGCCGAGCGTCACCAAGGCCGAATTATCTTGAAAAACATGGGGGTAGCAGAACTCGGTCTCGTGGCCGTGCTGGAGCTGCCGCTGGCACCTTCAAACTAAGAAGGTCGTCAGTCCGTTTACGATACGTTACAAAAAAACGGCTAGCTGAATTATTCGAGATACCTTGCGGGCGTTGAATAGCGTTGTGTTTCAACGACTGCAAGGAGATTCAGCATGAACATCCCGAAAATCCTTCTCGGCGCGCTTGCCCTGGCCGGTGCCAGCCTGAGCCCAGCCGCATTGGCCGACCACGGCCACGGCCATATCGGGCTGGGGTTCTACTTCGGAATGCCTTACCCGCATCCCTATTACCCGCCGCCTTATTACTATCCCTACCCCTACTATCCGCCTGTGGTTGTTGCGCCGGCCCAGCCGCCGGTCTATATCGAACAGGCGCCCCAAGCTCCGGCCCCCTCGGGGGCGACATCGCCGGCGAATACGGGATATTGGTATCACTGCGACAATCCGGACGGCTACTACCCCTACATCAAGGATTGCCCAGGCGGCTGGAAGCAAGTCGTTCCGACCCCACCCGCGCCGCAGCAATAACAGGGAGAACGTCATGTCCGACCATCGCAGAAAACCACTTGTGCTCGCGGTGCTGTTATTGAGTGCGTGCTCGACAATGCCCAACGGGCCGAGCGTCATGGCATTGCCGGGCACGGGAAAAAGTTTCGATCAATTCCGCAACGATGACGGGTTGTGCCGCGCATTTGCAAGTGATCGGATCGGCGGCAGTTCAGCGGCGCGAAATGCCGATAGCAGCCTGGCTCGCAGTGCAGCTGCCGGCACGGCCATCGGGGCCGTAGCCGGTGCTGTAGCAGGCGGAGGACGCGGTGGCGGCGTTGGAGCGGCAACGGGATTGATCGTGGGCAGTGCGGTGGGGCTTGGCGAAGCAGATTCCTCAGCCTACGGATCGCAAAGTCGATACGACAATGCCTACGTCCAGTGCATGTACGGGTACGGTCATCGCGTACCGGTTTCGGGCAGGCTCATGACTGCACCATACGATAGAGCAACCCCATCTGTCAGGGAAAGTACGCCATCCTATTATCCACCGCCGCCCCCACCACCTGGGTATTTGCCGCCGCCTTAATTGGTATTGCATTCCCCACTCATCAAGCGGCAAACATTGCCATTTTGCTGGCAGTGCTTTGCCGCTTGATCTTTTTACGGTGTCGCTCGCTCCATTGCATTGTCAGCCGTAATGCAGGCATCTGACTCAGGATCAAGCAATGACGCGGCTTTCGGAGCGGTTGCAGGCATATACACTTCGTTACCATTTGTTACAAAAACTGGCTCAATTTTCGCTCTGGTAATACCGCTAACTTTTTCGTATCGAGCCTTCGCTCGAACAATCTTTTAACAAGGAGGAACAACATGTCATCCATCAACAGCCTGTTCGGCGGCGTCGGTTCGCTGAATCCCTATGCATCCAACTCCCAGGTCAATCGCGGGCGGGACGGTGACGGCGACAATGACGGAAACCGCGGTGCACGCGGCATCGGCAAGGGCGGGGCCTTCGCCTCTGCCATCATGCAGGCACTGTCCCAGATGGGCGTGACCGGGGCATCCTCGGCTTCGAGCACCTCCGGTTCCGGCACCTCGACCACCGCCTCGACCGATGGAACCACATCAGACAGCACGACAACGTCCTCCACCACCGATCCGCAGCAAGCCTTGCAAACATTCATGCACGACCTGTTTGCCGCCATGCATGCCCAAGGCGCACAAAACACTACCGCCAGCGCCGGTACGGATAGCGACGGCGACAACGATGGCAGCAGCGCATCCGCAGCCCAGGGTGTGGGCGGTGGGCGGCATTACCACGGCGGCCTGAGCAAGATGGAAAACGGTTTGCAAAACATCATCCAGCAGCTATCCACCGGCGATTCGTCGTCGGCCACCGGCACTTCCAATTCTTCCGTTTCCGCATTGCAACAGGATTTCCAGAATTTGATGACGGCGATGGGCGGCAGCACGAGCAACCAAGCTTCGCTTTCGGACTTCCTGAAATCGATTGCCACTAATCTACAGAATGGCCGCAATCCCGGACTCAACATCAGCGCATCTGCCTGATCGACGGAAATACATCGCCAATAAAAAAGGGGCCGTTCGGCCCCTTTTGTTTTCTAATATCGCTATTGCGACGTCTCCTGTTTGTGATTCGTTGCTTTGGCTGACGTTGCCAGCGCCAGTCGCTCCCTCACAAACTTGATATGCTGCCGCAGCACATAGGTTTCGTCGGCAAAGGCACCGGGTATCTTGCCGCTGATGATGGCGCGCTCGATACCGTCTAAACGACGGCTCAATTCGGATTTCTCCTCGTCGGACAGTTCCCCCAGCGCGGCACGCTCCAGCGCCATCAACTCACCGTAATGACGATAAATGCGACGCCTGATGCGCCAGCCGTATAGCGTGGGTACAAAGCGCAGGCCGGGGATCAGCACCACGAGCACCGGGACGATCATGACCAGGATGCGATCCGTCAGGCTCGCCAGCCAGAACGGCATGTAGCGGTAAGCGAAGCCCTTGCCGGATTTGTAATAGCGGTTGGCTTCCTCGCTGATGGGATATTCGTGCTCCAGCGGCGCGGGGAATTCGCCGTGTTTTTGCAGCAGCGTGGCCTTGCCGTGCACTTCCTGCGCGGTTTCGATAAGGATGTCGGATAGCGCGGGATGCAGGTCGGGACGGGCGATCAGTTCCATGGTAGGTGCCATCATGACTGTCGGCTTGGCGGGCAGATTAGCGCCCAGGTCGAACGTACCGGCCGGGATATCCAGCTTGTTCAGATAGCGGAAGCGCCGCAGGTAGGCATCCGCCTGAGGAAAATCGAACATGCGCAAGTCCTTGGTATGTAGCACCTTGCGGATCAAGCCCCGCGCCGCGGAATCTCCCATCAAGAAGGCCGCGTCCACCTGCTTGTCGATCAATGCATCCACCGCCTTGTCGCCGCTCAGGCTGACCAGATTGGCGTTGGCAGGATCGATGCCGTTGGCCTTGAGGATGGCCAGGGCCAAGACACGCGTGCCGCTGCCCTCCGGTCCGACGGCAATCGGTTTTCCCTTAAGCTCAGACAGGCGATGGATGGCATGGGGATGCCGATAAACAATAGTCAACGGCTCGTAAGACACGCTGCCCAGCGAGGTCAATTCGCCGATATCCAGGTCGTCCGCCACCCCACCCTGCACAAAGCCTACGTCCACCGTCACATTGGGATCGATCAGCCGCTTGAGGTTATCCAGCGAACCCGCGGATTCCATGATGACGAGCTTGATGCCTTTTTTGGCCAGGCTTTTCTGATAGCGCTCGGCCACCGAATACAAGACGCTGCCCTTGGGCCCGGCGGTCATGGTAATGGTGCTGGGCGGTGCCGGTTGCACGAAATGAATCGCGATGGCGATGACCACGACGCTGACCACAACGACGGGCGCCAGCGAGGCGAACAAGTCTTGCCAGGATATTCGGACGATTTTTGGGATGGGAAGAAACTTGAGTGAAATTTTTCTTTGGTTCGCCTCAGCCAAGATTTGCTCCGGGATCGATTAAGGTTAAAGAAGTAATTTTAATGGAGCCGCCTTTCATACGACTGACATTTGATCAGATGTAACGCAAACACAGGGTAGCGCACCGACAGGGAAGATTAATCTCCTGACCATGGGTGGCATTGCAACATTGCAAGGAGACCTTATTGCCATGAGTACGCCAGCCCAACAAAAAGCCAGTTCCAGACCCGAGCCGATGGCCGAGGACGCCGTCGCCGATTTTCCCGCAGAGGCGGCCAACGACGTCGGTCAGGTATCGAGCGAGCATTATCCGTTTTCCACCGAGCTTTCGGACGCCGCGGGACTCAATGAAGAAAACGCCGCCCAATTCGGCGGCGACGGTCCCCGCGTGGACGACCTGGGATATGCCGATTTGCAGGACCGCGGCCCCGACGAAGCCAAGCTTCAGGAAAATCTTTCTGCCATGCAGCAACTGCACAGCCAGGATACGCCGCTGTTCGACCAAAGCATGCAAGCGCCGTCAGAGCAGGATAGCCACGCCGTGGCGCATCATTTCGAGCAGCCGGGGGGCGGATACTTGATCGTGCTGACCGAAGGCAGCGCCATGCAAGCCGAGTTGTACGACGAATCCTTGCAGTTCATTTCCGAGATAGACCTCGACTCGGACGCAGCCTCGCATCTGCTGGACAATGCCGAGGAGGCGCCGCACCTGGACGAAACCGAGATCGAATCCCTGTTCGGCGACCTGACTCCGGACCAACGGCGTCACGCCCGCGTTTATCGTATTCGCGAAAACATCATGAACGACCGCGATGCGGAGATCGAGGAAGTCATGCTCGAGAACGACGACGAATTGCCCTACGGCTACAACGACGAGGAAGACGACGAACAATAACGCAGCCAGTGCGGCTTGGCGCACCATGCAACCTGGCCGAACCGCGTTAAGGTAGCGACTCCCCTCCCTTGAGAGATGCCCATGGTCACCCTCAACGTCAACGGCAAGGATCACGCCCTCGACATCCCCGACGACATGCCTATCCTGTGGGCGGTGCGCGATGTCATCGGGCTCACCGGCACCAAGTTCGGCTGCGGCAAGGCGCTATGCGGCGCCTGCACCGTGCATCTGGACGGGAATCCTATTCGCAGCTGCGTGACGCCGGTCTCGGCAGCGGCCGGTAAGAAGATCACGACTATCGAAGCCATCGGCGACACGCCGGAGGGCCGCAAGGTGCAACAAGCCTGGCTCGCGCTGGAAGTGGTGCAGTGCGGCTACTGCCAATCAGGCCAGGTGATGGCCGCTTCGGCGCTGCTCAAATCCACGCCGAACCCGACCGACCAGGATATCGACCAGGCCATGGCGGGCAACATCTGCCGCTGCGGCACCTACCCCCGCATTCGCGCCGCCATCAAGCAGGCCGCCAACGTGAAAGCCGCATGATGACTCGCCTGGAAACCGAACTTCCCGCGCTGCCGGAAACCGGCCTCGCTCGCCGCGAATTTCTTATTGCCACAGCCGGCGTTGGCGGGGGCCTGGTGCTCGGGTTTTTGCTGCCTAGAGTGATGGGGCCTCAGGCCAAGCACGGTGCGGAGACGTCGACGTTTAGGACCGAATCGCGTCCATTCGTACCCAATGCCTTCATTCGTGTCGATCCCGATGGGCTGGTCACATTAACCGTACACAAGGTCGAGATGGGACAAGGCACATTTACCTCCATCCCCATGCTGGTCGCGGAAGAAATGGACATCGATCTCGCCAAGGTCAAGCTGGAACAAGCCCCCGCCGACGACAAGAAATATGCGGACCCGATCCTGGGCTCGCAAGTTACCGGCGGCTCGACGTCCATCCGCGGAGCCTGGAAGCCATTGCGCGAAGCCGGCGCCATGGCCCGCATCCTGTTACTGACGGCGGCTAGCAAGCAGTGGAATGTACCGCTGGAAGAATGCACTACAAGCGGCGGCATGATCTCGCACGGAAAGTCCGGCAAGACGGTTTCCTATGGCGAAGTGGCCGGTGCCGCGGCCTTGCTGCCTATTCCGCAGAAGGTTCAGCTAAAAGACCCGCAGCATTACCGCCTGATCGGCACTCCGGCGAAACGGCTGGATACACCTTCCAAGGTGAACGGACAGGCCAAATTCGGTATCGACGCCCAAGTGCCCAACATGAAGATCGCGACGGTGGCGGCATCTCCGATACTTGGCGGCAAACTCACCAGCGTGGACGACAGCAAGGCGCGGAGCATCAAGGGTGTCGTGCAGGTGGTCAAACTGGAAGACGCCGTCGCCGTGGTCGCGGACCATATGTGGGCGGCCAAACAGGGGCTGGCAGCGCTAGACATCAAGTGGGACGGCGGGCGCAATGCCAGCCTGGACATCAAGGATATCGTCGGCCAGTTGCAGGAGGCTTCGAACAACCAGGGCCGCGCTGCACCCGGCGTGGTGGCGCGCTCGGTGGGGGATTTCCGCAAGACATTCGAGCAGTCCAAGCATCGCTTCGAGGCCACGTACCAGGTGCCGTTTTTGTCGCAGGCCGGGCTGGAACCGATGAATTGCACGGTGCACGTCCAACCGGACCGCTGCGATATTTGGGTGGGTACGCAAGTGCCGACTCTGGCGCAAGCCGGGGCGATGACGCTGACCAAGCTGCCTGCGGAAAAAATTTTCATTCACAACCACTACATCGGCGGCGGCTTCGGGCGACGGCTGGACGTAGATTTCATCAACCAGGCAGTCGCCATCGCCAAGCAACTCCCCTACCCGGTCAAGGTCGTGTGGACGCGCGAGGAGGATATGCAGCATGGCATCTACCGGCCTTATTACTACGATAAGCTATCGGCTGCACTCGACGATCAGGGAAAGCCCATTGCCTGGAGCCACCGCGTGACGGGCTCATCCGTCATGTCGCGCTGGGTACCGCAAATGGTGGAAAATGGCCTCGACCCCGATGCCGTGGAAGGCGCCCGCGACCCGCTTTACGCGCGCGACAACCTACTGGTGGAGTACATACGCCAAGAGCCGCCGGGCATCGTGACCGGCTGGTGGCGCGGCGTGGGCGTGACGCACAACATGTTCATGATCGAGAGCTTTATCGACGAACTGGCGCACTTGGCCAAACAAGACCCGCTGGCCTACCGATTAAGCCAGATCGACCATGTCCCTCGTGCTAAGGCTGTACTACAACTCGCCGCCGACAAGGCAGGTTGGGGGGGCGCCTTGCCGCAGAACCAGGGACGCGGCTTATCTGTGCAATTCGCGTTCGGCAGCTATGTGGCGCAGGTGGCTGAAGTGGAAGTCGGCAAGGACGACATCCGCGTTAAACGCGTGGTATGCGCCGTCGATTGCGGCACCGTGGTTAACCCGGACACCGTCGTTGCGCAGATGGAAGGCGGCATTATTTTCGGCATTTCCGGCGCGCTTTACGATCAGATCACCGTGAAGCAAGGGCGCGTGGAACAAAGCAATTTTGATAATTACCGAGTATTGCGCATGAACGAGGCGCCGGTGATCGAGGTGCACTTGATCCGGAACAATGAAGCGCCAGGCGGGGTCGGCGAGCCGGGAACGGCAGCGGTTGCGCCAGCAATTGCCAATGCCGTGTTCGCTGCTACCGGCAAGCGCATTCGCACCCTGCCTTTGGTGCCGTCGCTCATGCAGACCTGAAGGAAGACATCTTGGAATTCGCCACCAAGGATTTCATGAACGCGATCGGGCCGCCGGCAGCGATCGTGTTTGCTTCCTGGATTTTCATGACGTTCTTGCAGCAGCGTTACATTGCGGCATTCGATCGCTTCCGGTCCTTGATCGCGAGTTATCGCGACCAGAAACTCAGCGACGACCGCCGCAAGAACCTGAAGCAGCAGATTTTCATGTACAAGGAACGCTGCAACCTGATGAAAACGGCCACCAATATCGGCTTGTTTGCTGCCATGTTCCTGCTGCTCGCGCTGATTTGCGCGGCGCTGGATACCATGTTCCCAGGCATGCCGATCTTCAAGCACATCCTAAGCTTTAGCGCCTTGATCGGTTTGGGGCTCGTCATGGTAGCGGCCGGCTATGTGGTGCGTGAAAACAATCTGCTCCAGGGTGCGCTCAATAGCGAGATTTCCGATATCCCCGATTTGGAGGACGCCAACAAACATAGGCCGTAGGCCGTGCATTCCCATGCAGAGCGCGATCTCCAGCGTTAATATGCGTGTATCGCATCAGGGAAATTAAGCGGGAGGCATGCATATGTTCGAATCGGCGGAACTGGGTCACAAAATCGATAAGGAGACATACCAGAAGGAAATCCCAACACTGCGCGAGGCCTTGCTGGAAGCGCAGTACGACTTGGCCGAGTCCAAGAAATTTCCAGTCATTATCCTCATCAGCGGTGTAGATGGCTCCGGCAAGGGCGAAACCGCCAACCTGCTCAATGCCTGGATGGACCCGCGCACCATTCGCACCTCGGCTTTCGGCGCCCCTTCGGAAGAGGAAGCCGAGCGCCCCCACATGTGGCGCTACTGGCAAGCCTTGCCGCCCAAAGGCCGCATCGGGATTCACTTTGGCTCGTGGTACACCGACCCCATCATCAAGCGCGCCTATGGCGAGATCAAGAACGAGGGGCTGACCAAGGCACTCGATGAAATCGTGCGCTTCGAGAAAATGCTCACGGACGAAGGTGCGTTGGTCCTCAAGTTCTGGTTCCATCTCTCCAAGGAAAAACAAAAGGAGCGCTTCAAGAAACTTGAGGCCGACTCCAAGACGCGCTGGCGCGTCTCCGACATCGATAAAAAGCACCTCAAGATGTACGACGAATTCCGCGAAATTTCGGAACATACCTTGCGCGAAACCAGTACTGCCGCAGCGCCCTGGATCATCGTGGAAGGCACGGATGCCAATTACCGCAACCTCACCGTCGCCAAGCAGATCCTGGAAGCCATCCGCAATCGGCTCGACCATCCCGAAGCCAAGCCCCAAGCCGTGACCGCACCGCCGTTGATCCAACCGGTGGACAAGGTGCATCTATTGAGCAAACTGGACCTTTCCAAGAAGCTGGATAAGAAAGACTATGAAGAAAAACTGGAGGAATACCAGGGCAAGCTCAGTTTGCTGACGCGCGATCCGCGTTTTAAAAAGCTTTCGGCTATTTGCGTGTTCGAAGGCGCCGATGCAGCGGGAAAAGGCGGTAGCATCCGGCGTATTACGCAGGCCATCGATGCTCGCATTTACAGGATTACTCCGATTGCAGCGCCGACCGAGGAAGAGCGCGCCCAGCCTTATTTATGGCGCTTCTGGAGGCATGTACCGAGACATGGGCGCTTGGCAGTATTCGACCGCTCCTGGTACGGACGAGTACTAGTGGAACGCGTGGAGGGCTTTTGCTCGGAATACGACTGGATGCGGGCCTACAGCGAGATCAACGATTTCGAGGAGCAGTTATCGCGCAAGCATTTCCTGGTAATCAAGTTCTGGCTGCAAATCAGCAAGGACGAACAACTGAAGCGGTTCGAGGAGCGCAAGGAAGTGGCCTTCAAGCGCTTCAAGATCACCGAGGAGGACTGGCGTAATCGCGAGAAATGGGACCAGTACCAGGCCGCCGTATGCGACATGATCGACCGTACCAGCACCGATTACGCGCCTTGGACCATTGTGGAAGCCAACGACAAGAATTACGCCCGCATCAAAATCCTGAAAACACTGTGCGAGCGTATCGAAAAAGGCTTGGAACAGATAAAACCGGAGAAATAGGCGCGCGTCCGGCTATTGGCGGTCCAGCACAATCCGGCTGGCCGCCTCTGGATCGCCGATCCAGAAATAATAAAATTCACGCACCACATTAAGAAACAGGCGCCGGGTTTCCGGCAGCTTGAAGATCACCAACAGGGAATCGACGGCGACGCGATAGGTTTTGCCGTTCTTCTCGCTGACCCCGCGCAAGTCCAGCAGCAGTAGCTTGACCAGTTTTTCGCGGGTTTCCACCACAGACTTTTCAGCCCCCTCTTCCCGCAGCGCGGCCTTGTAGGCTTGCAGGGGCCAGGTTTCGTGTACCTCGAAGCGTTCGGTATCGAGCCGCTTCCACGCCTCCTTAAGCGTTTCGTCGGTATGGGCCGCACCGCTGGGAGGCTCGATCTCATACTCGCCGCTGGAGTGCAGCGCTGCGATGGATTTGAGATCGTTGATCCAGAAATAGAAATACTCCCGGGCAAAGGCCAGGCAGACCGGCCACTCGTCCCGCGGACGCTGCATCATGGCGTCGTCGATGGCATCACGGTAGATGGAACCGTCTAGCGGCTGGCCGTCCAGCAAGGGGAACATTAACCGGATGAACGAGGCGCGCTTCGCCAAGTTCTCCTCGGTTGCACCCTTGCTGCGCATCAGTTTGAGATAAGCCTCCAGGGCGGACAATTCGCGTTTTGGTTCCGTCATGGGATCAAGTTCCGGGTTTTGCAAGTTTCAACATGACCTGGACGGAATATTCCACCATTCCGTTGAAGATGGGCAAGAAGTAAGGCAGTGAAAGCGACAGTACGATCAACCCGAGCGCGAGGGTGATGGGAAACCCCACCGCAAAAATATTGAGTTGCGGTGCGGCCCGCGTGAGCACGGCAAGCGCCACGTTGGCCAGCATCAGCGCTGCCACCACCGGCATCGACATGATCACGCCCCAAGTAAAAATATTGCTGCCTGCGAGCACAAGAGCCTTCCAACTGGTGAGCGCCATCGGCGTGCCAATGGGCAAGGTATTGAAGCTCTCGACCAAGGTACTGATGACCAGCAGATGGCCGTTGAAAGCGAGAAACAGCAACATGGCCATCACGCCGAGAAACTGGCCGAGAATGGGCACCTGGGTTGAGTTTTGGGGATCGAAAAAAGTGGCGAAGCCCAAGCCCATTTGCAAGCCGGCGATATGGCCGGCCATTTCCATCGCGGTAAACGCCAGGCGCATGACCAAGCCCATCGCGTAACCGATCATGAGTTGCTGAACGAGGATTAGCAGCCCCTGAGCCGAGGCGGGCTGTATCGATGTAGGCATCGGTGGCAACAGCGGGGCTATCACAAGGGTAAGCACGATGGCCGTGCCGATTTTAGCGTGGGCAGGAATGCCTCGTGCGCCGAAAAATGGCGAAGATGCGATGAGAGCCAGAATGCGGAAAAAAGGCCAGAAAAATGCGGCAAGCCAGGCGTTGAGCTGAATGGACGAAACCGTCAGCATGTGCTGCAACTATCCGATCGCGCCAGGGATACCGGAAAACAGGCGATGCATGTAATCCACCATGAGGTTGATCATCCACGGCCCCGCCACCATGAGCACCACGACGAGTACCAATAGCTTGGGAATGAAGGACAGGGTCATTTCGTTGATCTGGGTAGCTGCCTGAAACAAGCTCACCAGCAAACCCGTCACCAATGCCGCTCCAAGCAAAGGGGCAGATACCATCACGCCGATTTCAAGCGCCTGCTCGACGATGGTCAATACGGTCTCGGGCGTCATCATACGTAGAAACTCTGTATCAACGAACCGATGATAAGACCCCAGCCATCGACCAGCACGAACAGCATAAGCTTGAAGGGGAAGGAAATGGTCACGGGCGACAGCATCATCATCCCCATGGACATCAACACACTGGCGACGACCAAATCGATGATGAGAAACGGAATGAAGATGATGAAGCCGATCTGGAATGCGGTCTTGAGTTCAGAGATGACGTAGGCCGGCACCAGAATCTTGAGCGGTACGGCCTCAGGCCCGTCCAGCGGCGGCGATTTCGAGATTTTGACAAACAGCGCGAGGTCGTCCTTGCGGGTTTGACGCAGCATGAAAGCCTTGAGCGGCTCAGAACCTTTTTCCAAAGCCTGCATGACATTGAGCTTGTCAGCGACATAAGGCTGATAGGCGTCGGTGTAGATCTTGTCGAACACCGGCGACATGACAAAAAACGTAAGAAACAGCGATAACCCTATCAGCACCTGGTTGGGTGGCGATTGCATCGTGCCTAATGCCTGGCGCAACAAAGAAAGCACAATCACGATGCGGGTGAACGCCGTCATCATGAGCAAGGCAGCCGGCAGGAAAGTCAGCGCCGTGAGCAGGATGAGGGTTTGCAGCGAGACCGAATAATTGGTCGCACCGCCAGCACCTGGTGCGCTGGTAAAGGCAGGAATGCCTTGCTCAGCCAGCGCCAGCGTCGGGAGGGCCACACCAACCAATATCGCAAGCCACCGCCAGCCCCTCACTTGCGCTCCTGTCGGGCCGCCATGTACTCCTTCAGCTTTTCAACAAAAGGCGGCATGGCTGGATATGCAGATGCTTGATCGGCGTCATCGGGACGCGGCATTTGGTGGAGCAGATTGACTTGGCCGGTGGCAACACCGAGTACCAGGCGCGTTTCGCCGACATCGACCAGCACCACGCGCTCCTTAGGACCGACGGCAACGCCCGCTACCACACGAAGATTGCCCGCACCGCCCACTTGCCCCGGCGCCATCCGCCGCAATAGCCAGGCAGTGCCAGCGATAGCCGCAAGAACGATCCCCAGGCCCAACAACATTTGCAATGTCCCGGCAACAGGAGATGCAGCGGCATGCGCCGGCGTTTCGGCAGCGAAAGACAGAATTGGAAACAACAGCATTGAGATGCCCGCTGCGCGGCGAGTGCAGGCCAGCATCGGGATCATTTGAGCTTTTTCAGTCGCTCGGATGGCGTGATGATATCAGTCAGGCGAATGCCGAATTTTTCGTTCACCACCACGACTTCGCCCTGCGCTACCAGGCAGCCGTTGACGAACACATCCAAGGGTTCGCCGGCGAGTTCGTTGAGCTCTACCACAGAGCCTTGAGCAAGTTGCAGCAGGCTACGAATGGGCATACGCGTGCGGCCGAGTTCGACGGTCATTTGGACTGGAATGTCCATGACCAGCTCTAGATTTTTTGCAGCTTCAGGCGTGAGGCCGGGATCGGCGCTGAGATTATTGAAAATAGCGGCCCGCGCAGCAGATGCTTGCGGTTCTTCTACCGGCTCGCTTTCCGTCGAGTCGGCAGCGGCTTGTTCAGCCATCGCCGCAGCCCAATCATCGGCGGTGAACTGTTCGTCCCCCCCCGAATCTGCTGCCGCGTTTAGCTCTTCTTCAGCCATTGGCTACCCTGTTACCGTATCTTCAACTGTGAGAAAACGCTTTACCTTAAGTGCGTACTGGCCCTTGTGGACTCCGTAACCGCACTCCAGCACTGGAACCCCCTCCACGCTGGCAGTAATTGATTCTGGAATATCGAGCGAAATAACGTCGCCAACCTTCATCGACAGAAGCTCTCTTACCGTGACTTCTGCCTGCGTCAGTTGAGCCACCAGCTTGACCTCCGTGGCTTGCACCTGGTTGGAAAGAAAGTGAACCCAGCGTTCGTCGACTTCCATGCGATCACCCTGCATGCCTTCGTAGAGCAGATCGCGAATCGGCTCAATCATAGCATAGGGCAGACACACGTGAAAATCGCCGCTGACCGAGCCCAACTCGATGTTGAACGTCGTGGTTACAACGACTTCGCTAGGCGTCGCAATGTTGGCGAATTGTGTGTTCATTTCCGAGCGGATGTACTCGAAATTGATGGGATGCACAGGCTCCCAGGCCTTTTGCAGCTCTTCCATGGCAACGCTCAACAGGTTCTGGATAATGCGCTGCTCGGTCGGCGTAAAGTCGCGGCCTTCGACGCGCATGTGGAAGCGACCATCACCGCCGAAGAGGTTGTCGACCACGAGAAACACCAGGTTGGGATCGAAAATCAGCAACGCCGTACCGCGCAGAGGATGCACATGCACCATGTTGAGGTTGGTCGGAACGACCAGGTTGCGGACAAATTCCGCGTATTTCATCAGCTTGACCGGGCCGATGGAGATTTCAGCTGTACGACGTGTGAAATTGAAAAGCCCGATGCGGAAGTTGCGAGCGAAGCGCTCATTGATGACTTCCATCGTGGGCATGCGCCCACGGACGATCTTGTCCTGGCTAGCCAGGTTGTAGTTGCGCGGGCCGCCAGACTCCTCGACCGATGCATCTTCGACATCGGCTTCGCCGGTAACCCCCTTGAGTAGGGCGTCTACCTCTTCCTGTGAAAGGATATCGTCGGCCATACCCGCCTTAATACCTTACTGAACGATAAAAGACGAAGGAAGAATGACTTCCTTCACCCCTTTGGATGGATCTTTGATGCCAATCGTTTCATTGATCACTTTCCGCAATTCCTCCTTCAACTTGAGGTCACTGCCAGGCTCCATCATTTCTTGCATAGTCTTACTGCGCAAGGTGCTGCTGATGCGATCGGAAATCTTGGACTTGGTTTCCTCTACCTTCTTAACTATTTTTTCGTTAGCCACCTCAAGTTCAACCTTAGGAACCTGAATAAAATGGTTGCTTCCGTCTTCAGTGCGTAGATTCACTGTGAATTTTTCTTCGAAGGCTACCGTGGAAAGCTTGGCTGCGGGTGCTTCTTCCTCGCTAGCGCCCTCTTCCTGCACGACCTCTTCCTGATTCTTCCCGTGTTTTTTCTTGCCGCCCATCAGCATGAATGCAGCGCCACCGCCGACAATGGCCAAAATGAGCACTGCAGCGATGATTATGATCAGTTTTTTCTTGCTTGCTGGCGCTTCTGGTGCGGCAGCGGGGTCTTTTGCCATTCAAGACTCCAAAGTGAAAAATTTAAAACACACGGACGGGACTATAATTTAGTCAGAAACTTCGGAGACATTTTATAAATAAATTCATATAAAAAACAAGTATTTTGCTAATTTATTTTATGCACTTTGTCAGGTCACCCTTGCCGCTGTGTTCGCTAGCATACAGACAGAACACCCCACAACCTCATAACCCATTGAATAAAAACAAAAGGCGCCCCAAAGGGCGCCTTTTTTATTCAAGCCCAGTTCGTCTAGGCAAAGTAATCCACTGCCCCACGCCCTCTGGAGGGCTGAACAAAACTGGTGAATGTCTGGATTGATGCACCGTCCTCGCCCGACAAGGAGAACCAGGCATTAGGATCAGCAGGCCGATTGTTGTTTTCCGCCTGCTGCTGTTGCGACTGCTGCTGGGCGAACGAACCGACATCAACGGATACGCTCCCCATGCCAATACCGTTATCACCCAGCATTTCACGCAAGCGTGGCGTTGCCGCCTCGATAGCTTCGCGTACCGCGGCATGTTGCGTCATGAAGGATAGATTCGCCTGACCATCGCTGATGCTCACCCGCACCTCGAGCGGACCTAATGCAGGTGGATTCAGGTGAATTTCCGCACCGCGAGTTTGATTGCCGACCATCCATACCACCTTGTCGCCCAGACCAGTTCCCCATTCTGATGAGCCCACTTGCTGAGGCACCGTCAGCGGCTTCTGGTCATTGCTAGCCTGATTGACTTGCTGCGTCACCGCGGGAGCCTGGAGTGTAGGCACGGCCGTGCTAGGGGATGCTGAAGGTGCGTCAGTCTTGACGTCAATCTGCTTGCTTGCGAGGACGGAATCGAATGATTTGGCGAGGGTATCGGTAGCGCTTTGTTCGCCGATATCAGGCTTGTCTGAGGTTTGCGGCAAGGCGGCAATATCGGCAGGCTTGCCGTCTTGCACCGGCAATTCCTTGCCGGAAATCGCCGACATGGCGCTTGGCACGCCACGCGTTAAAGCAGAGTTCTCCTGGGCATTATCGCTGGCATTGGACGCCTGGAATTTCTGTACGGGGAGCGCATTGGGATCGATATACAACACTTGCGCGAGCGCAGCGGCTGTCGGGTCTTCCTCACCGACAGCATCGCCTTTCTTGCTCTGATCCTTCAGTGCCGCAATCACCTCCTCAGCCTTGCCCGGCTTGGTTGCCGTCATCTGCTGAGCCAGGATTCTCCCGAAAGTATCGGCGGGGGATTCAGGTGTGTTTTGATCGGTCGTTCCTGCAGCCGCCGCAGCATCCGACGCCGCAGAAGCACTAGCTGCCTTGGCCGATTTCTGGGGTGCAATCAACTGGGATGAAACGTTTACATTTTGCATGTCTTACTCGATTTCAAAACGATCTGATCGAGTTAGAGCAAAGTATATGCCAGAGCTAATCCTGGGAGTTTTCTTCGGCCGCTCGTCGACGCAACGCATTCTGTGCGAATTCATCCTGCAATCGTTGATCGCGGCGATTGTCCTTGCGTATTTCCTCGCGGTCGTGACGATCGCGCAACGCCAGATAAGCCTTGAGTTCGCGCTCGCGCTCCATCCAGATTTCCTGGGCGTTTTCCCAGCGTTGACGACATCGCACGACTTCTTCGGATTGCGAACGTATTGCAATTTCCAGCTTGCCGATGAACTGCTGGAAGTCGATTAAGGTTTGTACCGTTACCCCTTGTCCGGCCGTGTGACCGAGTCTGGCCTGATAGTCGGCGAGAAAGCCTTGCAACTGTTTCAGTTTTTCCTCGGCTTGATTCAGTTGTATGCGATGCCTCTGTAGTTCCTGCGCGGCTGCCTCGCTGCGTTCTTCAGCGAATTTAACCAAGGGTGCGAGCCGGAAGGTAGCCATGGTTCAAGCGCTACGCGTGACCGAACAATCCTGCCAATTGGCCGCGACTGTCTTCCACACTCACGCGCTCCCCGATCGATTGGCGCAGAAATGCTTCCAACTGCGGATACAAGGCAATGGCCTCGTCGATCTCAGGGTCGCTACCGCGCACATAGGCTCCAACACTGATGAGGTCACGGCTACGCTGAAAGCGCGAATACACCTGCTTGAACCGCCGCACGTTGTTGAGCTCTTCAGGCGAGAGCAAGGCCGGCATGACACGGCTGATGGATGCTTCGATGTCGATGGCGGGATAATGTCCGGAATCGGCTAATTGCCGGGAAAGCACGATGTGGCCATCAAGGATGGCACGCGCAGAATCGGCAATTGGGTCCATCTGATCGTCCCCCTCGGCCAGCACGGTATAGAAAGCCGTGATGGAACCGCCACCCTCGCTACCGTTACCGGCGCGCTCAACCAGTTGCGGCAACTTGGCGAATACCGACGGCGGATAACCACGGGTCGCGGGAGGCTCGCCTACGGCGAGCGAAATCTCACGCTGGGCCTGGGCATAGCGCGTGAGGGAATCCATGATGAGCAAGACATTCTTGCCTTGATCCCGAAAATATTCGGCAATCGCTGTCGCGTAAGCCGCACCATGAAGGCGAGAGAGAGGCGAGGTATCGGCCGGTGCCGCCACGACGACAGAGCGCGCCATGCCCTCCTCGCCCAGGATTTGTTCAATGAATTCCTTCACTTCGCGGCCGCGCTCACCGATCAGCCCCACCACGTTGATATCCGCCGTGGTGTACCGGGCCATCATGCCCAACAACATGCTCTTGCCGACGCCTGCCCCGGCAAACAAGCCCATCCGCTGCCCACGTCCGACGGGAAGCAAGGCGTTGATGGCACGCACACCGACATCCAGCGTGTGATGGATTGGAGTGCGCATCAAGGGATTGATCGGACGGCTTTGCAGGGGGATGCGCTCAGACAAGGTAAGCGGCCCCAATAGGTCAAGGGGACGTCCGCTACCGTCGATGACACGCCCTAACAACTCGGGCCCCACGGGTAATTGCTTGACTCGATCCTCCGAGCGCCTGCGAAGAAGCTGCACGCTCTGCCCAGGCTGAGGCGTCGGCGGTGGCGGCTCCAGCAAGGAAACCCGCGCCCCTGGATGAACGCCATAGACATCGGTAGACGGCATCAACAGCAAGCGTTCGCCGGCAAAGCCGACGACTTCCGCATCCACCAATTGCCCATCAGGCAGCGAAACCGAGCACACGCTGCCTACCGGCGCCTTGATACCCACAGCCTCCATGACCAGGCCGGAAACGCGAGAGAGGCGCCCGGTGATGACCCACGGCGATACCCGCGGCAACACCTCGCGGCATTCGCCCAGCAGGTGGTGGCATTTTTGAAGAATGGAGGGAATCATGGAGCTAACCTACCCCAAGCAGGTCAATCGTCTTGATCGAGCCAATCGCTGTCTTGGCCGAGCGCCTTGGCAATGCGCTTCCAACGACTTGGGAGCGTGGCATCGATTTCGGCTGAAGCGGTTTCGATCATACACCCGCCGCGCATGATGCGGGCATCCTCGACGATACGCCAGCCAGCATGGGCCATTTCGGCCTGCATGACATCCCGGATCAGCACGGCATCGTCGGGATGCAAGTGCACGTGGGGATGTTGGACATTTTGCGGCAGGCTTTCCATCGCACTGCGCACGACCGGAACCAGCAATTCGGGCTTAACGTGCAACGCGTGGCGAAGCATTTGCTTGGCCACATCCAGTGATAGCGCAAGGATTTCATGGCCGACACTGTTTGCCAGCTCTTCCTCAAAATGCTTGAGCGCGTTATCGAAACTATCGGCCAGCGTCTTCAGCCGCTCGGCCTGAAACGCAACTTCGACTTGCCCGCTTTGCATGCCGGCCTCATAGCCTTCACGCTGGCCGGCTTCAAAGCCTTCCTTGTGCGCCTCCTGGTGAATGCGCTCGATTTCCTCCGCCGTCGGGAGATGAACGGGTTCTCCGCCCTCGGAAGCGTTTCCTAGATGAGCTTCTGCTTGAGGTTGCTTCTCCAGGTTTTCCAGGCTCCAGCGCATAAAATCCGTCAAATGCTCGCTTTGGGTAAATTTTCCAGCCATTCACCCTCCCTGCGTTTGCCGGAAGTTAGACAAATGCATCTTCGCCCTTGCCGCCAAGCACGATCTGACCTTCGTCGGCCAAGCGGCGCACAATCTTGAGAATCTCTTTTTGCTCCGCCTCGACTTCGGAAAGCCGGACAGGCCCCTTGGCCTCGAGGTCGTCGCGCAGCATTTCTGCGGCACGTTGGGACATATTTTTGAAAATCTTCTCGCGAAGCTCAGGCGTAGCTCCCTTGAGCGCAATGATGAGGGATTCGGACTGAATCTCGCGCAGCAACAACTGAATACCGCGGTCGTCGACCTTGCCAACATCCTCGAACACGAACATCTCGTCCTGGATCTTCTGCGCGAGCTCCGCATCGAATTCCTTGATGTTGCCGATAATGCTGCTCTCCGCTTGCGTCCCCATGTAATTGAGGATTTCGGCAGCCGTCTTGACTCCGCCCATGGCAGTTTTCTTGATGTGATCGCCACCAGCCAGCAGCTTGGTCAGCACGTCGTTGAGTTCGCGCAAGGCATGTGGCTGAATGCCGTCCAGCGTGGCGATACGCACCATCACATCATTGCGCAGGCGCTCGACGAA
This sequence comes from Novimethylophilus kurashikiensis, assembly GCF_003112435.1. GTDB lineage: Bacteria > Pseudomonadota > Gammaproteobacteria > Burkholderiales > Methylophilaceae > Novimethylophilus > Novimethylophilus kurashikiensis. The sequence goes on along the minus strand of NZ_BDOQ01000001.1, from coordinate 104,666 downwards.
ATGACCGAGAATTTCGCTGGACTGGTCGAAATCGAGATGCACGAGGATGGTCGCGATGATCTGCGGATGCTCATTCTTGATTAGCTCAGCCACAGAAGCCGAGTCCATCCACTTGAGGCTTTCGATCCCGCTGGTATCGCCACCCTGCAGGATGCGCTCGATCAGGTTGGCGGCCTTGTCGTCGCCTAGCGCCTTGGTGAGCACGGAGCGAATATATTCGTCCGACGCCATCCCCAGGGTCGTCCGTTCCTCGGTTTCTGAACGGAATTCGCGCAAGGTATCGCGGATTTCTTCGTGTGTGACATTAGCCAAGGCGGCCATGGCGGTACCGATTTTCTGCACCTCCTTGGGTCCGAGAAACTTGAGCACATTCGCGGCTTCTTCCTCGCCGATGCTCATGAGCAGGATGGCGCTCTTGCGGATGCCGTTATCGTCCATGCTCATACTTTAGTCACCCAATCCTTCAAGACGTTCGCCACCAACTTCGGATCATCCTTGGACAACTCCTTGACCATATGCAAATCGTCTTCGTACGTATGAGCACGCTTGCCGCCGATGTTTACCACATCACCAACACCTTCAGCAGCATCTTCGAGTCCGCCCCTCTCGCCGAATTCGGCTTCGCGCTCAGCCCGTTCTTCGGCCTCGCCGGCTTGCTGGAGATCGCGCAAGGTGGGACGAATAATACCCATCAACAAGTACATCAACAGACCCGCCACTATCAGGTATTTCACCAGGTCCTTAGCCAGGGAAACCATGGAGGGATCTTTCCACAAGGGAGGCGATGCCACCTCTTCTTCGCTGATGTTGAAGGAGGCATTGACGACGTTGAGCGTATCGCCGCGTGTTTGGTTGAACCCCATGGCTTCGCGAGCAAGGTTGTAAATCTGCGTCATTTCATCCTTGGTGAGCGGACGCGTAACCGATTTGCCTTTCTTGTCCTTCTCGGACCGATTGTTCACCACCACAGCCACAGAAAGCCGCTTGATGCTGCCGACCGGGTTACGCACGTGGCTGATCGTCTTGTCCAGTTCGTAATTAGTCGTGGATTCCTTATGGGTTGATCCGCCAGTGGTCTGTGGTGCTGCATTCGCGCCGTTAGCACCTGCAGCACTGCCGGCAGGACGGTTGGGCGCGTTGATCGGCGCAGAAGCGGCACCGGGGGGTTGATTGGACATGGCGCCAGGGACGCCGGACGCGTTGGCACCGGTGTCGGATTGCGTTTCCGAAGTTTGACGGCTGCGGACGGAGCTTTGCTCAGGCGTGGGATTAGGCTTATAGGTTTCCGCCGTCTGTTCCGTCTGCGCGAAATCCAGATCGGCTGTGACCTGTGCCCTAAGGTTGTTCGGCCCGGTAATGGGTTCAAGAATATCCGTGATGCGGCGGATATAGGTTTGCTCCACGGCATGCAGGTATTCGAGTTGGCTCGAATCGAGGCCCAGCGTGTTTTCCTTCTTGTTAGCGGTCAGCAAGTTGCTGTTCTGATCAACGATCGTGACATTAGCTGGCGGCATGTCAGGCACGCTGCTCGCCACCAGGTAGACGATGCCCTCAACCTGGGCCTTATCAAGGGAGCGACCGGGATAAAGATTCACCAGGATTGATGCAGAAGGTTTTTGCTGCTCGCGGACGAAGACGGTTTCCTTGGGGATTGCGAGATGCACGCGCGCACCTTGAACAGAAGAAATGGCCTCGATAGTGCGTGTAATTTCACCTTCCAGAGCGCGCTGGTAGGTGACGTTTTCCTGAAACTGGGTCGCGCCCAGCTTCATGTTGTCCATCAGGTCGAAACCAGCAGCGCCCCCCTTGGGCAAGCCTTGCGACGCCAACTTGAGGCGCGTCTCGTACACCATATTGGAGGGAACGGTAATCGTCCCATTATCCGACATCTTGTAGGGGACGTTGAGCTTTTGCAGAGAATCGATCACGGCGCCGCCGTCACGCTCGGAGAGATTGCTGTACAGCGTGCGGTAATCGGGCGCTTGCAGCCATATCCAGGAGCCGATGACGATGGCAATCACCAGCGCCACGGCGACCATCAACCCGATCTTGCGGGCAGGCGGCAGTTCGTTGAAACCGCGGATGAGCGCGGAAGTCGAACCGGTCGCAGCTTGTTGCTCGGGAGCTTCGGCCATCGTTTAGACCTCGCGACCCATGTTATGAAGAGACGCCCCGGCACGGCGAGAAGACGCAACCACACCGTGTCGGCCCGTTACCGACAAGTGGCGAGCAGGACGCTTGCATTCACCCCCCCTTGTATTTAAAAACATCTCCCGATTCCTGCTGAAATAGTTCTTGGCAACGGCTGTCGCACGGCTGGCATATTGTAAAGGAAAAGACTACAAAACGGTCTGCATCAAAGGGCAAAGAAAAAGCGGGCCCACTTTCGTGAGGCCCGCTTGTTTCAGCCATTCGCGTTAGTTAATCGCGTTCGCCCATCAAAGCCATGAGCAATTGCAACAGGTTGACGAACAGGTTGTAGATATCCAGATAAATATTCAGCGTCGCCATGATGTAATTGGTCTCGCCACCTTGTACGACCTGATTCACGTCGAACAGGATGAAGCCGGAGAAAATCAGCACGGCCACGGCAGAGATCGTCAAGGCCAACGCCGGCACGTGGAAGAACATGTTGGCGAGAGAGGCCACCAGCAAGAGGATCAGGCCAATCATCAGGAAATTGCCGAGGAAGCTGAAATCCTTCTTGCTCACCGTCGCAATGCTGGCCAAAGTCATGAAGATGACACCGGTGCCGCCCGCAGCCAAACCGACAATTTGACCGCCATTACGCAGGTGCAATGCGACTTGCAGGATGGGGCCGAGCATCAGGCCCAGGAAACCGGTCAGGACCAGCAGCAACACGACGCCGACGCCTGAATCGCGGTTGGCTGAAATCCCCATGAACAGCCCGAACATGACAGCCAGCATACCCAACGTCACCATAATGGGATGCTGAGCCATGAACGAAAAGTTCATGCTCATGCCAACCAAGGCGCCCGCCACGGTCGGCAACATCGACAAGCCCAGCAGCATGTAAGTGTTGCGCAGCACCTTGTGAGTGCTCGATGCGACCGTGGTTGAAGATTGGGAAAGTTGATATTCAGACATAAGACGAGGTTTCCTCATGGTTAAAAACTGCTGATAAGACTAGCGAAAGCCCTCGAAAGTTTCAAGCGAAGTCGCTTCTACCCTTGCTTTGAAGTAGTGCTGGAGCGGTTGAGGATGCGATGTCCTCAGAGAGAATTGATGCTGGAATAACTCGCGACTGCATTCCGGGCAGCATATCCGCTGGCTAGTGCCAGTTGATCGGCAAGTGCCTGCGCCCGTTTTTGCGCAGCCAAGCGAGCTTCATCCGAATTGCTACTGTTGTTCGCGTTGCTCGCGCTCAAGTTCTCAGTTTTGCGGTCGTTATTGCCGATAATCCCAGGTTGTTTGCCTGCAGCAGATTCGGCGCGAGAAGCAAGCTGCGTAAAGGCGGATACGGTGCCCTCGCGATTATTTGCCAGCGCGCTGTCCAATGTATTCTGATTGATGGAGAACTGCCCGTTCTCCTGCACTTGCAGACCCGCTTTTTGCAGCGTGCTCTTATTTTCGCCGTTATCGCCGAACACCGATTGAGTCACGCTCTGCGCCTTCTGCTGGGCAACGAAGTCGCTTTGCTTGATATCGGCGGATTGTCGAACGGCGTTAATGGCACTTACCACACCTTGCACAGCAATTTTAAAGTCCTGCAAATTGGGGGATTTACTGAAGTTTTGCAGCGCCTGGGCTTTGGCTTGCAAATCTTCCAGCGAAGACTTGATCTGGGCTTGGGGACTTAATCGGACGATAAAGCTTGTACTACTACCAGTCTGCGTAGACGAATCGCCGCCGTTTTGGCGCACCGTTCCACCTTGCGCTTGTGCAGCGTAAGCACCAATTGCACCGGCAGATAACGTGACACCCGAGACAGCCATTGGAGTTCGTCCTTCCTCACAGCTTGAATTCCAGTATAAAACCGACTGAGCTGAAACTCAAGCATTAAAGGACGAATTCTCCTTATCTCTCAGCAAGTTGCAAATCACCTTCAGCGATACCAATGGTAGCCACCTCGTGAAGCGCTTTCACGAAGTCCGCATCCTCGTGCAGCTGATCCAGGCTGGGCGGATGCGGCTTGCCGTGCATGCGCGCCACACGAGCCATGCTCAGCGCAGTCATTTTCCACTGCATATTGGCCAACAACTCGTCGGCCAGGTCCGGCCGATTGCATACCAGCACCATGTCGCATCCCGCCGTAAGTGCGGCCAATGCCCGCTCTGTAACGCTTCCCGCCACACTGGCGCCTTCCATCGACAGGTCGTCGCTAAAAATCATGCCGTGGAAACCCAGGTGCTTGCGCAACACCTGTTGTAGCCAAATTTTGGAAAAACCGGCCGGCTTCGCATCTACCTTGGGATAAATCACGTGCGCCGGCATGATGGCGACCAATCCCTGGTCGATCATACGGCGGAAAGGCTCGAGATCTTCCTCTTCGATCTTGCTGAACAAGCGCTCGTCAACGGGAATTTCGGTATGCGAATCCGCTGCAACAAAGCCATGACCGGGAAAGTGCTTGCCCACCGCGGCCATACCGCCTTTCTTCAGTCCCAGCATCACCGCATATGAGAGATCGGCAATAGCTTCTGTCCGCCGATGAAATGCGCGGTCGCCGATGACGCCGCTATTGCCGTAATCGATATCCAGCACCGGTGTGTAGCTAAAATCGATGCCGTAGGCACGCAACTCGGCGGCGAGCACCCAGCCAGCTTGAGTCGCCAGATGGCGGGCTTGCTTGGGGCTGCGATCCCAGATTTTGCCAAGTTCGCGCATCGCCGGAATCCGCGTAAAGCCTTCACGAAACCGTTGTACACGGCCACCTTCGTGGTCGACGGAAATCAGCAGCGGCGGCTGACGCACGGCATGAATGGAAGCCGTCAAAGCCTTGAGTTGCGCGGGAGACTGGTAATTGCGCTTGAACAGAATGACGCCGCCGACCAAGGGGTGTTGCAGGCGACGGATGTCGTCCGCGTTGAGTTCGGTGCCCTCGATATCGAGCATGATGGGGCCGAGCGACATTAGAAATTCCTATCTTTCACATCTAGAGTGTCGCGCAGTTTATCGCCCAACAGGTTTACCGCCAACACCAATGACATCAGGCTGCCGCCGACCACGAGCACGTAATGCGAGGCGACAAGCAAGTAGCGCACGCCGTCTCGCAGCATGGCCCCCCAGGAAGCATGGGGCGGTTGGATGCCCAAACCGAGGAACGACAGGCTTGCCTCGGCAATGATCAGACTGGCGATGCTGAAGGTAGCCTCCACCAGCAATGGCGCCGCCAACAGCGGCAAGACGTGCTTGATCAAAATACGCATTGTCGAAGCTCCCAGGACCTGGGCTGCCAACACGTGCTGCCGATTTGCAAGGGCCAGCGCCTGCCCCCGAGCCAGTCGGGCATAGCCCACCCACGAAGTCAGGCACAGGGCGAGGATAAGATTGCCTACGCCCGGCCCCAACACGGCAGCGAAAGCAATCGCCAACAAAATGCCGGGAAACGCCAAGAACACTTCCGTGATTTGCATGAGCAAGCGATCCAGCCAACCGCCGTGATAGCCGGCGATCAATCCGACCAAGGTGCCAAGGATGAACGTCACCACCGTCACACAGCCCGCCACAGTCAATGATACGCCGGCCCCAGCCAGCAGTCGTGCCAGCAAATCGCGACCTAGATCGTCGTATCCCAGCCAGGCGTCCATACCGGGACCGGCGAGGATTTTGTCGAGGTGAATCGCGTCCGCCGATAACCCTAACCAAGGAGCAACCAGGGCGAGAAGAATCCAGAACGACAAAACCGCAGCAGATCGGCTCATCGAGTAAATCGGACCCGCGGATCGAGTCGTGCATAGGTAAGATCAGTCAGCAGGTTGACCAGTACATAGATCAATGCAATCACCAGCACGCAGGCTTGCGTCACCGGGTAATCGCGCTTTTCGATGGACTCTACCAAGAGCCGTCCCACGCCGTCCCAACCGAATACCGTTTCGGTAATCACTGCCCCTGCCAGCAGGGAGCCCAATTGCAACCCAACGATAGTCACCACCGGCAACAGCGCGGCTTTAAGCGCATGGCGTAGCACGACCACCCGCTGAGACAGTCCTTTGGCGCGCGCCGTGCGCACAAAGTCCTCACTCAGCACTTCCAGCAAACTAGCGCGCGTCATGCGCGTCAAAATCGCCGTCAACCCGCAGGCCAACGTCAGCGCCGGTAACACGATAGAAGCACGACTCTCCATGCCGTTCACCGGCAGCCAGCCTAGCCACAGCGCAAACACCAGCATCAACAGCGGCCCCAGCCAGAAGTGCGGCATCGCCGAAAGCGTCAAGGCCGATACCGTCGCCATCTTGTCCGGCCATTGTCGGTAGCGAATGGCTGCCACAATACCCAACGGCAGTCCGATAAACAGGGCAATACTCAAGGCCAGCAACGCCAATTCCACCGTGGCCGGCAGACGTTCCGCCAACAATCGAGAAATCGGGGTATGGGTGTGGATGGAATAACCGAAATTGCCTTGTGCCAGCTTGCCCAGGTAAGTAACGAATTGGATGGGCAAAGGCTGATCCAGCCCCAGTTCGGCACGCAATTGGGTACGGTCGGCTGTAGTAGCAGACTCGCCCAGCATCACCTCGACCGGGTCGCCCGGTACCAAATGCACCAGTAAGAACGTGAGCAGCAACACGCCGAATACAACGGGGATCACCCCGAGCAAGCGTTTCAGGAAGGAATTCAAGCGCGGATGAGCACCGGCGTCCCCACCGGTACCAAGTCGAACAAGGCCGTCACATCGGCATTACGCATGCGAATACAGCCATGAGATCGCGCTACACCCATTGGCTCGCTATCAGGCGTACCGTGAATGTAGATGTACCGCTGCATAGTGTCGCAATCCCCTAGGCGATTTTTTCCGGGTTCGCACCCGGACAGCCAGAGAATCCGTGTCAGGATCCAATCCCGTTCGGGATATTGCGCAGCCAATTCCGGCGACCAGATTTCGCCAGTGGGACGACGGCCGATAAACACCGATCCTAATGGCTGCCCAGCCCCGATCTTGGCGCGGACCACATGCATTCCAGTCGGTGTACGATAGCTCCCCTTCTGCTCCCCAACGCCCTTCAATGCTGTAGAGACAGGATACTCGGCCGCAAGCTTAGCGTTTTCGTCCAACACCTTGAGGCGTTGGCCTGGAATGAATATTTCAATTTTCATGCGACCGAGTATGCATGCAAAAGTTAAAACAAGTGATATAAAGACAGTGAAATAGTTTTGCCGTTATTGCTATCGCCATATGCCAAATATGGGCCATCACGATAGCCATCCAGATGCGAATATCCAACCCCTGGCATCACGTAGGTATTGGGTAATGCCTGCCAATGCGCAAATAAACCTACCCCGTAGCCATCCGTCGGATGAAGGGTAGTCTCTGAATACCTCGATGCCGACTCGAAGTGGGTGAAATGAATTTTCGGCACCAGCGTTAAGCGTTCGCTCACCTGCTGATAAAGACCCGCACTCACTGTATGGCGATCGGGAAGCTCATCCTGGTCAGATACTGAAGCTTCATATCCCGCATATCCTTGCAATTGATCGGACCATTTCCAGCCCATTACGACATCGGCCCAAGCCCCTGTGCGATGCTTGTTAGCGGTATTCGCCTTGATGCCTAATACCGCGGACAAACTCAGCGGCGAGCTGGCGCCATCGATAAACCGATGTTTCACCCATACCTGGAGGTTCTCATTGCCATTCAGATCGGTGTGCGCTTCGGTAAAGCGGATCGTGCTCCCTGCTGACGCATTGCGGTCTCGTCGGAGAAAGGACTCATACGGCAAGGCCACGCCAATTTGGCTCTCATAGCCCAAGCCATAGCGCAACAAAACTTCCTCGCCCACTGTTTTGAATTTCTCCTCGCCTCGACCTGAAAATCCCTTGTATTCGAGCCCATAGGAGTGCGAGTAGGTCGATTTGGAAATACTAGCTTGCAAGTCGATTTTTCCCTCTTCGAGAATATCGGTCGGAAAAAGATAATTATCAGCCAACACTAGCGCGGGATGAGTTGCGCATAGCAACACAAGCAATGCAGAACTTTTTTTCATTGTTATTAACTTCCTATTGTTGTTATTAATATTAATATTCAGATGCTATTTCAACTTACGGCGGAACGTTTGCATCCAATCCCAATTGCCGTCCGGACTGAGATGATCGCCGGCAAAACCTGCCTGCATGGCAAGAAACTGCCCCTCGTACCATAACGGCACATACGGCAACAGTTCATGAATACGAGCTGTTGCGGCACTCCAATCGCCTCGTTCAATCTCGCGATCTAGAATCTCATCGGCCACACGGCCACGATTAGCACCTGCGGGCGGCACCGACGCACTATGAAACGCAAGCCGATAAATCTCCGGCGTCTTGATACCCACCCAAGTCAAGCCGTAGAGCTGAAATTTACCATGCTTGACGTCGTCGAAGAACGTACCCCAATCGAGGCTGCGAATCTCGAGATCGATGCCGGCCTGCTGCATTTGCGCTTGCATGATGGTAGCGAGCCGCACTCGCTGAGCATCCGTAGACGTTTTATAGACCAGTTTCAGCGGCAAACGTATGCCGGCCTCGGTCAACAACCGCCGCGCCTCCTTTGGATCGTGCGGATAAGGCTTAAGGTTAGGATTTCCCGCCCAGTGCTCGGGCGGCAAAATCGCAGTAGCGGGTCGAGTGCCGCCAATCATGGCCTGGTGAATAATCGCATCACGGTCAATCGACAAAGTAATGGCCCGCCGTACGCGCACATCGCGCAAGACCAGGTCTTGCATATTGAAGCCGAGGTAGGAGTCATTGGTGCCCGGGACTTCTTTCACAACAATACTCGGCTGACGTTTGAGATAGACGACCAGTTCCGGCGGCAAATCGCCTTGAAGCATGTCCGCCTCTCCGCGCAGCAACTTAAGCACGCGCACCGTCGGGTCGCGTACTTCTTGCAGTACGAACCTTTGGCCGTCGCTTACGCGCTGCAATTGCAACGCCCGGTTCCATGCGACAAATTTTAGCGGCCCGCTGCCGATGGGGTGATGCGAGAAATCATGCGCTTGCGCCAACAGCCGAGCAGGCAAGATGCCGATGATAAGTCGGGCAGGAAATTGGTCGTCCGCGTGTTTGAGCGTGAAATCGACGGTGTCGGCATCAACAGCTAAAACATCGGAAATGTTTGCGAATTCTGCGGTATGAGGTGAATCCTTAAGTTCAAGCAAGGAGCGGTAGGTCGCAACCACATCCTCAGCCGTCAAACGGCTGCCGTCGTGGAAAGTGCGGCCATCTGTCTTCAGGGAAAATCGGCAATGCCTGGCATCGCTGCAAATCCAAGTCGCGAGCGACGGCACGGGGCGGTAATGGACATCGAAATCTACCAACTGATGATAGATCAGCCGATTAACCCGTTCCGATGCGGCGTCGGTGGCATAGCGCGGATCAAGCGTCAGAGGTGCTTGGGCGATGGCGAAGCGGATTTCGTCGTGGGTAGCGGGCTTGCCGCAAGCAGCAAGCCCAACCATAGCTAGAAGCAAAAACGCCTTGACGCAAGTAACGATGCTCGCGGTTGAACGGTGTTCAGGCATGGAGCGAATTTCCATGCTGCGAGTCTACTGGATACCCAAGGGGATCGGAACGATCAGGAAGGCCATGCAGCTTTTCTAACGTTCGAATACGGCCATCGACTCCACGTGGGCCGTGTGCGGGAACATATTCACCACGCCCGCCGCCAGCATGCGATACCCCTTCACCTGCACTAGCACCCCGGCATCCCGAGCCAATGTAGAAGGATTGCAGGACACATAGACGATACGCTTGGGACCGCCCTCTTCCGGCAAGGCCTTGATGAGTTCCATGGCACCGTCTCGCGGCGGGTCGATCAGCCACTTGTCGAAATGCCCCAGCGCTTGCAGGTTGTCCGGCTCGACCTTGAACAAATCGGCCTCGTGGAACTCGGTCTGCGATACCAGTCCATTACGTTCGGCGTTGGCCTTGGCACGGCGCACCAAAGCGTTGGAACCCTCGTACCCCACCACCTTGGCGCCCTTGCGCGCGATCGGCAACGTGAAATTGCCCAGCCCGCAGAAAAAGTCGGCGATACGCTCCCCAGGCTGCGGGTCGAGCAAGCCAATGGCGCGCCGCACCAGCACTTGGTTGATATGCGGATTGACCTGGGTGAACTCAGTCGGCGTAAAGGGGTAGCGCAAATCGAATTCCGGCAAGGCGTAGGTCAGTTCCTGCGCATCTAGCGGATGGAACGGCACCGCGGTTTCCGGCCCCTTGGTCTGCATCCAGACTTGGACATTGTGCTGGTCGGCAAACGCGCGGAACAACAGCTCATCCTCGGGCGCCAAAGCCTCGAGAATACGGAACACGAGGACGGAGGTGAATTCGCCCACGGCCACTTCGATCTGCGGAATACGATCGCGGATCGAGGTCTGCATCAGCAGTTCTTGCAGCGGCACGATGAGCGCGGAAATATGCGGCGGCAAAATCTCGCAAGTTTGCATCAGCGCGACATAGCTCGAGCTTTTTTCGTTGAAGCCCACCAGCACCTTGTTCTTGGCCGGCACGTAGCGTGCACGCAAACGCGCCTTGTGGCGATAGCCCCAGGCCGGACCGTAGATGGGCGGCAGCATACTCTCCGGCTTGACCTTGGCGAGATGCCAGAGATCGCCTTCCAGGATGCGCTGCTTGGCCGCGACCTGCGCCGAGAATTCCAGATGCTGCATCGCGCAACCGCCGCAGACGCCGAAATGCTGACATTTCGGCTTAACCCGATTGGGCGATTCTTTCAATACCCGTTCGACACGGGCGAATTCGTAGGTCGGTTTCTTGCGGTAGCTGGAATAGACGACCTTTTCGCCGATGAGCGCGCCCTCGATGAAAATGACCTTGCCTTCTACATGGGCGACGCCGCGCCCTTCCTGGTCGAGCGACTCGACGATTGCGATAGATGAATTTTGCATAACCGCTTATTTTACCTGAGCTGCCATGTCCAGTGTTTACCCCAATACCCACCCCTTCCGTTCACTCGTTTGGTGCACGTCAACAGGCCTACGCACCTTCGTCATGCGTTTACACTACCCCGTATGCCTTGAAAACCGCATCAATCCTTGAGTTGCGTAAGGCATATTTTTTGCATTTAGAATGGGGTCATAAAAAAGTAGAGAAGGACGAGCCATGCTAGGCCCGGTCGGCGTTCAAGCACTGAAGAACATGGGAACACTCTGCCAGGAAACGCACGATTTTGAGGAGCAAGCCGCGCTTCTGCGCGGATGGAACCAGGACTACGCGCAGATTTCCTCGGGCGCCTTCAGCGGCTATGTCTCGGATATGCGCTTCGAGGACGTGCACCTTTTTCTGGAATACACCAGCCAATCGCTTTATCAGAGCGGCCGTCTGGACGACGACACGGTCGCTATTGGCATCCCCCTCACCGCGCAGCATCAAGGCATGTTCTGCGGTAGCGTCAGCACGGCAGAATCCATGCATGTATTTTCTGGGGACGACGGCTTCGAATTTTTTTCACCTGGCGAACTGGTGATGGGCGGCATTTCCGTTAGCCGCTCGGCGCTGCTTAACAGCCTTGCGCCACAAGAGCAGCAATGGCTCATGCAGCACGACGGCCAAGCCCATGTGCAGAGCCTGGACCCGGCCAAAGTACAGGCCGTGCGCGAGTTCATGTCGGGCGTGTTTCACTTAGTGGGACAAACGCCGGAGATACTGGAAAACCGCCAGATAACGGCCTCCATGCGCAGCACTGTACTAGGACTGCTGGCCGACTGCCTGATCGACAGTCAGCAGTTGCAATCGGAACATCTCTCCCCAAGCAAATGCTGGCACATCGTTTCAGAATCGCGGGCACTGGTTCATAGCCGTTCCGAAAACCCCGTCAGCGTCGCAGAACTATGCCAGCACCTCGGCGTTAGCCGCCGCACCTTGCAATACAGCTTCCAGAATCTCCTCAATACCAGTCCCGTCGCCTACCTGCGATCTCAACGCCTCAACGGCACGCGCCGCATGCTCAAACAAGGAGTTTCGGTCACCGATGCCGCCACGGCTTGGGGGTTTTGGCATTTCGGTCATTTCTCGCAGGAATACAAGAAGCTTTTCGGAGAATTGCCGTCAGATACACTGCGTCGTCAGGGAGAGATCGCGGCAAAAAAACACTAATCAGGCGTCAAGAACCTTGGGCTCAGCTTTGAATCAAGATAGCATCACCGATTAATCGCTGAGTTTTGGCAAATCGCTAAGTGCAATCTCGGCCACATCGCTTTCATCCTTCAGGCCAACCCCTGAGAGCTTCAAGCGCATGGCCTCCTTGACCAGCCACAGCGTCTTTCGCGCTGCGGCTTCGTATCCGAGACCTTCCGGCCGGACGTTGGAAATACAGTTTCGTTCAGAATCCTGACGTCCCACTTCTGGGCCGTAAGTGATGTAGATACCCAAGCTGTCGGGCGATGAGAGCCCTGGGCGCTCGCCGATGAGCATCACGACCACACGAGCTTTCAGCAAGGCACCGATTTCATCGCTCAGAGCCACACGTGCCTGGGTCGCGACCACCACTGGCCCGACTCGCCATTGCGACGGCACCAGTGTCCGCATCTGCTCCATGACCGCCAACGCATGGTTGCTGACCGCCATCGAGGACAAGCCGTCACCGATGACGAAGGCAATCTCGCACTCCTCCGACTGGAGGCTTGCCAGCAGGTCAACACAGAGGTTCGACAGCTTGCGTCCCAGATCGGGCCGCAGCAGGTAGGTGGAACGATCAGGCGCGGCGCTTTGTACCAGCAAGGTCTCGAAGCCGTGCTGCACCAAGGCGTCGCATAAGGCTTGCGCATCCAGCGGCGTGTGTACCGCATCGCGCGCCATCGCATGCGACATACCGAAATCCAGCACCTCCCTGGTGGGCAAGCTGGTTCCCACGCGGCCCAAGGCAATACGAGCGCGCGTGAAATTACGCAGCTGCTGCCAGGGGTCGACCGACAGCGGGTCATCGGAAAGCAAAGTGGGTTTCTCAGGGGTACTCATTCAAAAATCCAATATCCAATCCGGTCTTGTTGTCGCGCAATCCGTCTGCGCGACTGCGCTTTAGGCCGCCAGCAAATTTCGCGGCATGTTCTGCAACATGCTGTGCGCGTTGGTCACCGGTTGCACCAAGCCATTCTCGTCCATGATGTTCATTTTTTTCAGCCACTGCTCGAACTCGGGCGCGGGCCTCAAGCCGAGGACCTTGCGCAGGTACAGCGCATCGTGGAACGAGGTGGTCTGGTAGTTGAGCATGATGTCGTCGGCGCCGGGGATGCCCATGATGAAGGTAATTCCGGCGGCACCCAGCAGGGTCATCAACGTATCCATGTCGTCCTGATCGGCCTCGGCGTGGTTGGTGTAGCACACGTCGCAGCCCAGCGGCACGCCCAGCAGCTTGCCGCAGAAATGGTCTTCCAGACCGGCGCGGATGATCTGCTTACCGTCATAGAGATACTCCGGCCCGATGAAGCCGACCACGGTGTTGCTCAACAGCGGCGAGAAACGTCGGGCAATGGCATAGGCACGCGCCTCGATAGTTTGCTGATCTACGCCGAAATTGGCATTGGCCGAAAGCGCCGAACCCTGCCCGGTTTCGAAATACATCACGTTGTTGCCCACCGTCCCGCGTTTCAAGCTAAGGGCGGCCTCTTGCGCTTCTTGCAGAATGCCAAGATTGATACCGAAGCCCTGATTGGCTTTTTCGGTTCCGGCGATGGACTGGAACACAAGGTCCACCGGCGCGCCCTTTTCCATCACCTGAATCTGGTTGGTGACGTGCGTCAGCACGCAGGATTGGGTGGGGATGCCGTATTGGGTAATGACCTCGTCCACCAGGTCATACAAATCCATCAGCGCCGGGATGCTGTCGGTGGCCGGGTTGATGCCGATCACCGCATCGCCCGAGCCGTACAACAGCCCGTCCAGCATGGAAGCCGCAATGCCGCGGGCGTCGTCGGTGGGATGGTTGGGTTGCAACCGAACGGAAAGCCTGCCCGACAGACCGATGGTATTGCGGAAAGCAGTCGTTACCTGGCATTTGCGTGCAACCAGAATCAAATCCTGGTTGCGCATGAGCTTGCTCACCGCTGCCGCCATTTCGGGCGTGATACCGGACGCAACGCGTCGCAGCGTCGCCGTATCGGCTTGGTCTGAAAGCAGCCAATCGCGAAAACCGCCGACGGTCAGGTGGCCGATTTCCTTGAAGGCCGTGACATCATGGCTGTCGAGGATCAGGCGCGTGATTTCGTCCTGCTCGTAGGGAATCACGGCTTCAATGAGGAATTGCGGCAACGGCACATCGGCCAGGCACATCCTTGCAGCCATGCGTTCGGCATAGGTTTCCGCCGCCACGCCTGCCAGATAATCGCCTGACCGCGCCGGTGTGGCCTTGGCCAGCACATCTTTCAAATCGGCAAACTTGTAGGTTTGCGCCCCTACGGTATGACGATATTCCATGAGAATGTCTATCTCTCTTGCGGTTGAGTCTGTAGCGCAGGCGGCCTCGCCTTGATCGATTCCTTAAAGTCGCCTGCGCTACAGGCCCCTCCCATGAGGAGGGGCTGCATTGCTTATGACAATCTACTACTCCATTAGGCCGTTGCAACCGCGTGATGCTTGTCGATGGCAGCATCGCGGTGGTGCTTGGTCATTAGGAAGTAACCGAAGGCCAGCGCCATCAAACCGGTGAAGATGCCTGCCAGCAACTGGTTGTAGTAGATCATGGTGACCAGGCTCACGCCGGCCAGCACCAGAGCGATCAGCGGGAACGCCGGATAGAACATCGCCGGGAATGGACGGGCCAGGTTGGGTTCGTTCTTGCGCAGGGCGAACAGACTCAGCATCGAAATCATGTACATCACGATGGCGCCGAACACGGACATGGTGATGAGGTTGGCCGTCAGCGTCTGGCCGCCGAACTGGATCAGGTCGTCGCTGAAGATAGCGGCCACACCCACCACGCCGCCTGCGATGATGGCGCGATGCGGCGTCTTGAATTTAGGATGCACGGCGGCGAAATACTTGGGCATGTAGCCGGCACGGGCCAGCGCGAAGATCTGGCGCGAGTAACCCAGGATAATGCCGTGGAACGATGCCACCAGGCCGAACAGGCCGATCCACACCAGCATGTGCAGCCAGCCGCTGTTGGCGCCGACGATCATCTTCATGGCTTGCGGCAACGGGTCGTTGATGTTGGACAGCGCCTTCCAGTCGCCTGCGCCGCCGGCGAATACCATCACGCCGAGGGCGAGCGCCACCAGAGTGAGGATGCCTGCAATGTAGGCAATCGGCACGGTGCGCTTGGGATTCTCGGCTTCTTCCGCTGCCATCGCCACGCCCTCGATTGCCAGGAAGAACCAGATGGCGAATGGAATGGCCGCCACGATGCCGGGAATCACCGCCCAGCTAAAGCTCTCTTGTCCGGCCCAGCCGTGTGCGACGAAGTTGCTCACCGAGAAGCCAGGCGAGACGACACCCATGAACACCAGCAATTCGATGATCGCCAGCAGGGTGACGAAAAGCTCGAACGTAGCCGCGATATGCACGCCAATGATGTTGAGTGCGATGAACACCACATAAGCGCCCGCCGCCATCATCTTGGGATCAACACCCGGAAACTGCACGTTGAGATAAGCACCGATGGCCATCGCGATAGCAGGTGGCGCGAATACGAATTCCACCAGGGTGGCGAAGCCCGCGATAAACGCCGCTTTGGACCCGAAGGCGCGGCGCGCATAGGCGAAGGGACCACCGGCATGGGGAATGGAAGTGGTCAGCTCGGTAAAGCTGAAAATGAAGGTGGTGTACATCACTGCGATCAGGATGGACGTCACCATGAAACCCAGCGTGCCGGCCTTATCCCAGCCGTAGCTCCAGCCGAAATACTCGCCCGAAATCACCAGCCCCACTGCCAGGCCCCACATATGCCAAGCGTTGAGGGCGGGCTTGAGGGAATGCGCTTCGTTACTCATCGCCTTGCTCCTTGTTAGCCCCGCTTGTCGGCGAGGCATCGGTTAATAATTGTTCGATTCGAGCCCTAAACCGGCTCACCTCACAAGCAATGTAAAACCGTAAGAAGTCAGGTGCTATCCCATTTTGGCAATGGGAAGAAGATGATAAAAGTTAAGCCTTCCAGGCTTCCAGGAATTCAGCCCAATGCGAACCGTTGTAGCTCGCTAGGGTTTCGCGAACCAGGTTGATTTCCCGCTGGTAGGCATCCTGGGTCAAAACGCCGCGCATGAGTTGGAAACGCAGGAAGACGAGGTGCGTGTTCGCCACATCGGTTTCGCAATAGTTGCGTATGCCTTCGATCTCGCCGCGCTGGAAAGCGTCCCACACCTTGGAGCCGTCCATCCCCAGCTTGCCGGGGAAGCCGCACAGCTGCGCCACTTCATCCAGCGGAGCACAAGCACGCGGCTGATACATGGAAATGACATCCATCAAATCCAGATGCCGCATGTGGTAGCGGCTGATGTAGTTGTTCCACTTGAATTCGCGATCGTCATCGCCGAGATCCCAATAGCGCGGCGCCTGGATTCCATGAAGCATGGCGCGGTAATGCAGCACCGGCAGATCGAAACCGCCGCCGTTCCAGGAGACAATTTGCGGGGTGTATTTTTCAATGCCATCGAAGAAGCGCTTGATGATCTGCGCTTCCCCGTCCTCGGGCGAACCCAGCGTCCACACTTTGAAGTTTTCGCCCTCGCGCAAAGCGCAGGAAATTGATACGACACGCTGCAAATGCAATTGCAGGAAATCGGTGCCGTTCTGCTGCCGACGTTGGTGGAAAGCCAGGGACGCGATGTCCGCCGCAGGTGTATCGGGCGGCAGGTCGTTAAGCCTGGCAATGCCGGCGGTATCGGGAATGGTTTCGATGTCGAAAACTAAGGTGGGAGTCATGCGGCACGATCCGTAGCGCAGGCGGCCTCGCCTGCTTTGAAGAAACTAGATTAAGCCAAGAATGCAGGCGAGGCCGCCCGCGCTACATTATTTTTTTGCCCAGCTGCCGCTTTGGTCCTGGTACCACCAGCCGCCTTGTGCTTTCTGCACCCAGCGCTGCGCAAAGGTATTGCGTACTTCGGATTCCCATTCGGGATGGCCGTTGGCCGCGGCGATTTCCTTATAGAGCGAATTGCGATCGCCGTTCTCGGCGCTCACCAGGCTGTTCACGTTTTGGCGCTGCGACAATGGCACTGCATTGGCGTCGCGCACAGCGATCAAGCCGTCTCGAGTCAAACCAATCGCCCCGCTGGCATAAAACCCTGCCAGTTGTCCATGACGCGCCTGCATGCTGCCCTTGAGCGAAGCAATCGCAGGCGTATTGATTTCAAGATCGGCACCGGCGGCGAAGACTTGCATCGACATCGCAACCAGCATGAAAAACACGAGCAAAAGTTTTTTCATCATGGTCTCCTTATTTGCTCTCGGACGGCTGTGCGGCAGGGGCTTGATCGGCAGGTTTCTGTTCGCCCTTCTTGATCTGCCAGACTTCATCGATGATCTTGTCCGCGGCTTTCTCAGCGGCGGCGGCGGGGAAATAAATATTGATCGTCACGCATGCCGATAACGCCAAGGCAGCCAGCAACGCAAGAATGATTCCGGTATTTCGCATAGATTTTTCCTTACTTGATGACAGGCCTGTTCCCCTGCGTGACCCGCTGTAAGCGCCCCAATAACTCTTCCCAGCTCACGCTGTGATTGTACCCCATCACCGTTATAGCCGGGATTCCGCTGCCTTTGACGATGATGTAGCCGTCCTTGGCCGGCTCCACGCCATCCATCGCACAAATGCCGTTGCGCAGCCGACATGAAAGGCCGATACGGTCGTAATTGAATTCCTTGAAAAACCGCAGGAAGCTGCGCTGAATCGCCGCGGCGGCGCCAGCGCCGCCCAAGGCAGAAATATTCTCCACTGCGCGCTGCGAAATCTTCTTGGGGTACTTACCGGGACTGCTGCGGAAACTGGCATCGAACTTCACGGGTTTCCACGACGATAGTTCCAGCCCGGCTACGTCGCCGTCAAGCCGGCCTTCCATCGCGCCAAAAGCGAAGGTTCGCGTTAGCAAGTCCATGTCCAGCCCCCGCATGCTGATGTCGGTGTTGAGCCTGGGTGCTCGCCCCAACGGTTCTCGCATGACGAGTTTATCCACCGTAATATGTCCATCGAAAATATCGAATCCCATCGCACCGTCTGTAGTCAGCAAGCCATCGCTATAAGTGACCAGCGGAATACTCGCCGCAAGCTTGCCCTCCATGTGCGGCCACCCCATGGCGTGGGAAAACTCGCTCATGGAGATCGGGGCGATGCTGGTCGCCAAATGCCCGTGCCATTTACCGTCGATCAGCGCGAGCGATATATCCTGCAGGCTGAGCACACCGTCCAGTACGGGAATTTTCCACTCTGGCGCAGTCAACGACCAGCCTTCCAATCGCGCCGGCAACGTCGTTTTTCCTAACGTCAACTGAAGAATACGCCCGCCATCGAATCCCACATTGGCATCGGTTACCGCATTTAACGACCAGGGAATCGCAGCGTTGACCTTGTAAATCGCAAAGCGGCCGTTTTTATCCTCAACGTCGGCATCGTGCAGGCCAAGATTGAATGCTTGAACACGTCCACCGGCATAACTCGCCTGCACATCCAGCGTGCCGGCCATTTCAAGATTGCCGAGCATGGTTTTATCCAGGAAAGGCTTGGCGAGCAGTTCGTAGCCCTGCGCGGCTTGTAGTGCCTTGCCGGAGAGATCGAGCTTGGTGAGCGATTTCGCTGCGGTATCGATGCGCCCTTGGAAAGCCAAGCTGCCCACACCATTGAATACGACCCTGCCCTCTTCCACCGCGAGCACATCGTTCTGCCACCAGCCGCGAGCCGCCAGGACGTGCCCCCCAGATGGAAAATACAACGGCTGCCAGAACACCTCCCCGCCCAGCCAGCGGATATCGTCCTGCCACTGCCAGTGATCCTTGACCCTGGCGATATCGGCCTTGACCGTGGCGCTTATTTTCTCTCCGGCGTGTGAGCCTTCCGTGTCATTGAAGGCAACGTCTTGCAGTCGTATGTCGGCGCTCAACCGTTCGAGTTGCGTGTTCGAGCCTGAAAAGTGAGCTTGGCCCGAGGCTGTACCTTGGGTAACAGTGACGGGGAGTTGTTTGTAATTCTTGGCGACCTCGCTCAGCTCTGCACGCTTAAGCATGGCCTTGCCTTGCCATCGACCTTCCATATCGAGGCTGGCATTGATGTTTTCAGCCTGGATGCCGGACTGGGTAAGTTGGCCGATTTGGATGTCGATGCGGCTGACGGCAGAGGCAGAAGTGGTAAAGGCTATCAGCAGGAAAGCGATGACGGCTTTCATGCTTGGGCCTCTTGTGTATTCATTGATTCGAGGATGACGGCGAGCATGCCGTCAGTGTTGCTTAATGCTTCGTGGTTCCAGACACGGAGGATTTTGTAGCCGAGGCTTTCTAGATAGGCTGCTCTTGCTTCGTCACGTACAACTGCTTCGGCATGTTGGCCGCCGTCGAGTTCGATAATGAGGCGGCACTCTAGGCATACGAAATCTACGATATAGGGTGGAATGGGATGTTGGCGGCGGAATTTTTGGCCGGCGAGTTGACGGTTTCTTAAAGCGCGCCAGAGACGCTGTTCGGCTTCGGTGGAGTTAGTGCGAAGGTGACGGGGGAAGGTGTTGGACATTTTGGAGCCCCCTCACCCTAGCCCTCTCCCGCGAGGGGAGAGGGGATTAAAGCATCGGCACAGTCATTGATTACACATTTAGCGACCATAGTCGTAAAAGCCGCAAAAACCTCCCTCGCCCCTTGCGGGAGAGGGTTGGGGTGAGGGGTGGCAACCTCAATCCCCCAATATTTCACTCAGGAAACACTCCCGTAGACAAATACCGATCTCCCCTGTCGCAGACGATCGACACAATCACTGCATTTTCCACTTCCTTGGAAAGCTGCAACGCCGCGAACAGCGCTCCACCAGACGAAATCCCGGCAAAAATCCCCTCTTCCCGCGCCAGCCTGCGCGTGGTTTCCTCGGCGTCCTGCTGCCCTACATCGATCATGCGGTCGATGCGGTTGAAATCGCAAATCTCCGGCAGGTATTCCATCGGCCACTTGCGGATTCCAGGAATCTGCGCGCCGTCCTTGGGCTGCACACCGACAATCTGGATGGCCGGATTCTTTTCCTTGAGGTAGCGTGAGTTACCCATGATGGTCCCCGTCGTCCCCATGCTGGAGACGAAATGGGTGATCTTCCCTTCGGTATCGCGCCAGATTTCGGGCCCGGTGCTTTCATAATGCGCGAGCGGATTATCGGGGTTGGCGAACTGGTTGAGGATGATGCCGCGGCCTTCGCGCTGCATTTGCTCCGCAGTATCGCGAGCCAATTCCATGCTGCCGGCCTTAGGCGTGAGCACAAGTTCAGCACCGTATGCCTTCATGGTCTGTCGTCGTTCCAGGCTTTGGTTATCCGGCATGATCAGCACCATCTTGTAACCCATGATAGCGGCAGCCATAGCCAGCGCGATGCCGGTGTTGCCACTCGTGGCCTCGATCAGCGTATCCCCCGGCTTAATGTCGCCCCGCGCTTCGGCGTGTTGGATCATGGACAAGGCGGGCCGGTCCTTCACCGAGCCGGCAGGGTTGTTGCCTTCGAGCTTGACCAGGATGGTATTGGTGGTCTCGCCCGGGAGGCGCTGGAGCTTGACCAGCGGTGTGTTGCCGACGAAATCCTGCAGGGTTTTGTATTGGGACATGTTATTTGGCGCGCGCCAGCAAGATGGCATAGATGCCGAGCAAGACAAACGCAATCAGTGAGAGTTCCGGGATCGTGAGGCCGAACAGCGTCCAATCGATAGCCGTGCACTCGCCCGTACCCTTGAATACAAGCTCTACCGCCTTGCGGAACGGAAAGCTCTGGAAAATGTAATCGAAACCGGCGCCGCACTCCGCCATCACTTCGTCGGCATGCGTTTGTATCCAGATATGGCGTCCTGCAATGCCCGCACCTGCCGCAGCCGCGACGAAATGCAGCACGCCGTAACCTTTGCGCCACAAACCCGTGGGCTTATGCACTGCGGCAATCAAGAAGGTCAGACCCAGCGCCATGAAAGCGATGCGCTGGGAAATGCACAACGGGCAGGGCTCAAGGTTGTTACGCACCTGGATGAACAGCGCCAGCCCGACCAGGCCGAAAGAAACGACAAAACCGAGGAGATAGCCCAAGCGGCCGGAAGAAAACAATCGATCCAATTTATTCATGGGTACCGAACACGGGAATAAAAAGCCGTCAGTATAATGGAGCCGTCTATTTCTGCGTTTGACTCACTATGATCGAAAAAATTATCGCCGCCCTCGCCGGTTGGATCATCGCTGTCATTTCCACACTGGGCTACGGTGGCGTCGTTCTGCTTATGGCCATCGAATCGGCCTGCATTCCCCTGCCCTCCGAGATCATCATGCCGTTCTCCGGCTACCTCGTGTTCAAGGGTGAGTTGACCTTATGGGGCGTGGCCCTTGCTGGCGCTATCGGTTGCGTCGTCGGCTCCATTCCCGCGTATTACCTGGGCATGTACGGCGGCCGCCCGCTGGTTGAAAAATACGGCAAGTGGGTGCTGATCTCGCATCACGACTTGAAACTGGCCGATCGCGCGTTCGAAAAATACGGCGAAATCATCATCTTCATCGGTCGCCTGTTGCCGGCCGTTCGCACCTTCATCGCCTTCCCCGCCGGCATTGCCCGCATGAACATGCTGCGATTCATCGCATACACCTTCGTCGGTTCGCTGATCTGGTGCTGGGTACTGGCCTACGTTGGCATGAAATTCGGCGAAAACTGGACTAGCTTGAAGGTATATTTCCACGAATTCCACATCGTGCTTACCGTCGCCGCAGTCGTATTCGTGGTGTGGTATGTGCGTCGTCACTTGCGGCTGATGAAGCACCATCATTAGAATGGCGTCACCGCGTAACGTAGAGGTTGTGCCATGAACGTACTTATCCACTCGCTCACCGGCAGCATCCGCAACAAGATGCTGATGATCACCGGTACCGGCACGACCTTGTTACTCGGCGCTTCGCTGCTCGGCCTTAACGATGCCTGGCAGGAAAGCCTGCTGTTGCCGCCTGCACAGGCGGCACAGTTCCAGCAGCACATCTACTTCACGATCGGTCTCATGGCTGCTGCCATCCTGCTGGCCTTCGGCTCTTTTCTCTGGCTGGTCCGTCGCAACATTACCAACCCAGCCCTGCAACTCTCCCGCGATCTCGACCGCCTCGCACGCGGCGACTTCACTCAGCCCGTCGCGATTACCACCCATGACGAATTCGGCGAAGTTGCGGTCAGCGCTGAAAAAATCCGCAAGGATTTGGGCGGCATCATCAACCACGTGAAAAATTCGGCAGGCAAGGTTGCAGATGCCTCCAGCGCCTTGGTGACCGCTTCCAGCAGGATCGTCGAAGGCTCCAAACGCCAGAGCGAATCTGCCGCCGCAACGGCATCTACCTTCGAGCAGGTTACTGTCAGCATCGGCAACGTCTCCAAAAATGCCGAAGAAGTCCGCACGCTTTCGCAAGACAGCCTGAACCACACCGAGAACGGCAACCAGCGACTGTCGGAACTGGCGACTCAGATGGATGCAGCCGTGGCGTCCATCGAGGCCATCCGCAACTCAGTGAATCAGTTCGTGGACAACACTACGGTGATCACCGCCATGACCCAACAGGTCAAGGACATCGCCGACCAGACCAACCTGCTCGCGCTGAACGCCGCCATCGAAGCCGCGCGTGCCGGCGAGCAAGGCCGTGGGTTTGCAGTGGTCGCCGACGAAGTACGCAAGCTTGCAGAAAAATCAGCCCAGTCAGCCAACGAGATCGACGCCGTGACCCGTTCCCTGGGCGACCAGTCGGTCCAAGTCAACGAAACCATTGAGCGCGGCCGTCAATTGTTGCTGGCCAGCCAGGGCAATTCGCAAACCGCCATGCAGGCCATGGAATCCATCCACGAAGCCGTCGAGCGCTCCAACACGGGCGTCGATGCCATCGCGCAATCTGTTCGTGAACAAACCGCTGCTAATACCGACATCGCCGGGCATATTTCGCTGATCGCCAATATGGCTGAAGAGAATACTTTGGTGGTGCAACAAACCGCGCAGGCGGCGCAAAACCTGGAAACGCTTTCGGATGAGTTGGAACGGTCGGTGAGCGGGTTCAAGGTTTGAGCAACTGCAACTGACAGCGCGATCTGGAATTTCTAGCTCGATGAGGAATTGAATTATCTATGCCACTCTGGCCAAGGCCGGAAATTCTGGCTTTTGAATTACGCCCGAAAACTCAACCAAAGGTTTATTTAAAATTCATTGGCTAGATAATGGCTGAGGTGAATTGTCTAGATTGACCTTCTGCTTTCGACCCAAAGCGGACGATCAACGTTTGAATTCAGCGGACGGCAAAAGCGTAGCTTTTGACGGTCCGCTGGAATGATAAGTTAGGTTGTTAATAAGCATCGTCAGCTCTCTTTTTATATTGCATCAAATCGCACACCCTTTTTCTGAGCATATCGATGCCGATGCCAGCCACTATGATAGGTGCTGAAGTGCCCTCATCGCCAAACATCGCCTTTGACCAATACCATTCAATCTCGGCGTCTCTGTATTTTAACCAAGCCCTTTGTGCTTCTTTCAGACGATTTTTATCTGCATCATTAAGTTTTGCGAATAATGAACTGTAAGTTTGATTTAGTTCTTTATCCCAACGTGAATACTCCTCACTTTGAACTTTGCGAACATTGACTGAAATACCACCCGTTTTTTCATTTGCTTTTTCTGCCCATAGGTCTATGGGGTGAGGTTTTCCAGAATCACAGAAATTTTCTGCGGCAAACACAGGTAAGGTGAAAATCAAGAAAAACAACGTGGCAAAAACTTTCACTTTTTGTCCTTATGTAAAAACATAACGTTTGAATTAACGGGCCGGCTTTAGCCGGTCCCGGTTGAATGAGAGGTTAGGCTGCATTTCTCCACTTAAGCATCGCTGAAGTTGCAGGATTTGCATGATCATTCAGATTTTTACCTTTTGATTTTTGTATAGTCACCCATCATTGCACAGGTCGTGGAAGTCTTCTCTTCCCACTCCTGATCTATGCAACTATCCGAAATGCTTGCAGTAGTATCTTCGAACTCTATCGTCGTTGTGCATGAGCGTTCCTTCTCGCGCCTTTTGAAGGATAAGGTTTGCTGCTTTACCTCAGCAACAAGATTGTTAATAAGCACAAGCCCGCCACAGCTGCCGCCACTAACCCCCAGCCATACCTTGTAGTGATTGGGTTGGACTTGATTCACGATCAAATATCCATGCACCGCGCCTTCGTATTCACCTGAGAGGGGTGCTGAGAACGCAGGCGAAGCGATAAATGCCGAAAGTGTCAGCACGCTCATGCGTAAACAGAGATAGAGCATCGTAGTGTGGCCTAACGTGGAGGTAAGGGGCGCGCCGCCGGCAGGCGGAGCGTCCCAGCGGCCAAAGGCCGCGCCTTGACCGCAGGGTTAGCCATCAGTTGCCCACCTTTGGAACGACGAGCGTTGCACCAAACCCAGGACGCGCTAGCCTTACCGAAGCGAGGGCACCGGGAAGCAACCAAGCGTGTGCCTCTGCCAGCGTGGCAGCACGCCAGACACCGTAGGCACCATGACAACCACGCTTAATTTCGTAGCCAACACCCTTGCGCTTTGCCTCCAGGGCACAGTCGCCGCTTGTTGGGTCTAGGACGGACAGTTCCGAAGCATCCGACATGTTGGTGAGTAGCTCTGAGATGACTCGGTCTTCGGTCCCTTGGGGCAGCCCAAACGAATACTCGACAAGCGAACCAAGGTCTCGCTTTGAGGTGACGGAAATTCCGAGAGCAGCAAAGTTCATGATGGCTAACAGTTATTATACGGACCGGTGCGTCCGTATAATAATATTGAAGAATTGAGGATTGGCATGTGACTTTTCTTTTTACTTCTTGTAGTTAGGTGAAGCTCCGTCCGTATAATAATAATAATTAGCAAATCCGGACGCAACCTATCCATTCTGCTAGTACACTCCTTCATTTTTCAACCTCAATAAGGAGCTACATTCATGGGGTCAGCATTCCGCCCCTAATCCGCCTCGTTTGCTTGATCGAGTTCATGCTGTTTGTCGCCGACGTCACTTCAGCATGCGGACTGAAGAGTCTTACATTCACTGGATACGCCGTTTCATCTTCTTCCATAACAAACGGCATCCTGACACCATGGCAGAGCCCGAGGTGCAGGCATTCCTAAATCATTTGGCAATCGAACGCCAGGTATCCGCCTCAACTCAAACGATTGCCTTGAATGCAATTGTGTTTTTGTATGATGCGGTGCTTGAAAAGCCACTCGGTCATATGCAAGGGCTAAAGCGAGTACAACGTCGCCAGCGCTTGCCTGTGGTATTGAGCGTGGATGAGGTAAAGGCGACATTCAATTCGATGAATGGTACGTGCCTTCTCATGGCGCAATTGATTTATGGAGCCGGGTTACGGGTTAACGAGTGCCTGAGCATGCGGGTAAAGGATGTTGATTTCAATGCTAAGACATTGAATGTTCGTGATGGTAAGGGTGGCAAGGACCGAACTACTCTTTTGCCTGCTCAATTGCTTGAGCCCTTGCAGCAACATTTGCTAAAGGTTGCCCAGTTGCATGCTACCGATCTTGCCCGAGGCGGAGGTTATGCAGAAATGCCTGGGGGATTGTTCCGAAAATATCCTAGTGCATCACGCTCGCTTGGCTGGCAATTCTTGTTTCCATCCACGTTGTTGCGACGATGGGGTCAGGGCCAGCAATTAGTGCGCTGGCACATGGCGGACACCACGATTCAGAGAGCATTCAAACAAGCTTTAATTCAGGCTGGGATTCATAAGCATGCGTCCATTCATACCTTGCGGCATTCGTTTGCAACGCATTTGCTGAGTTCCGGGACGGACATTAGAACCATTCAATTGTTGTTGGGGCATCGCAACCTACAGACCACGATGATTTATACCCATGTGATTGAAGTGACTAAGTCGGTTACAAGCCCATTTGATCGACTATGAATGACCGGAAAAGCGGATATTACGATGTCCGCTTTTGGCCGAAAGCTGCTGTTAAATTGCGCCCCTCAGTTGCGCCATCAATTAATTGATCTCTACCTCAATTCAACGAGGACCCCATGCGCCATGAAAAATACCGCCTTGCACACGGGGAGTCCTTCGTTGGCGAACAATGCGGCGTAGCGTTCCAGCTGTGTCCGGTATTTCTCCGCCTGCTGCGTGAGGTTTTCCTGCGCGGCATCGTCGCCTAGCCGGGCGGATTTGTAATCCACGATCCAGCGTGCGCCGTTATCGATGAAGGTGCGGTCGATGACGTGCAGGGCGACGTTGGCTTGGTCGGCGGTTGCGAGGGCGAGTTCGGAGGTGGCGTTTTCGCGGGCTTGCAGTACCCAACGTCCGGATTCGCTGGAGAGCGTAGTGAGTATGGCATCCATGACGCGTTTGGCGCCGCGCTGGCAATCTTCTTCTCCGTGGCCTTGTTGCGCCAGCCAGCGGGTCATCGCGGGCTGTAACGCCTGGACGCGCTGGACAGTCCAGGCTTCCAAGCCTTCTGCCACGATCAGTTCCATGTAGAGGTGGGCCAATGTGCCGCAATGGGTGTCGAGATTGCCCGATGTGTCGGCAGTTTCTTCGTCGGCCGCATAGGCCTTACTCGGCATAGCGGCATGTTCTACCGCCAGCGGCTCGGGCGTAGACGGTTGCGGCAGGCGGATGAGTTTGGGGATGAATTCGGCTTCGTCGGCTGCTTCGACCTCAGTCGTCGCCTGCTGAGAGGCGTTGAGAAACTCGCCGCCCACGGTGCTCCACAGCAGTTGCAGGAAAGTATTGGACGGCGCCTTGCGCTCGCCCTTGGCGTCGGTCTTGACGGCGCCGACCAGATGCAGACGGCGCTCGGTGCGGGTGGCGGCGACATACAGCACCCGCGCCGATTCGTTGGCGGCGCGTTCGTTTTCCAGCCCTTGTAGGTAATCGTAGGCGCTGGGGATATCCTCGCGTTTATGCTTGGGCACCCAGGGCGCCGCCACGAGTTGCAATTCGCCGTCCGGCATGGGGACGCTCTCCCACAGCACCAGCGGCGCATCGGTCTTCTTCGGCACGCGATGCAGACCGGGCAGGATGACGGTGTCGAACTCCAGGCCCTTGGATTTGTGGATAGTCATGAATTGCAGCGATTCGTCGGCTTGCACGTCCGGGGCTGCGTAGAGCTTTTCCATCGCGGCTTCCAGACGCGGCAGGTCAAAACGACCCGCGCTGTCCAACTGGTCGATGAGGTCGAAAAACGCTTGCACGTCGCGCACGTCGCCTGCATCCCATAGGCAATATGGCCCGGCCAGCCGCAGCCACACCGATTCGATCCAGCGCCTGACGGATTGCCTGCCGCGATGGGCGAAGGCTTCGGCAATTACATTCCGTACATGCAGCAAGCGCTGCCGGCCGTCGTCGGACATCCGGCCAAGTCGATTTTCGTCCTGCATCAGCTGCCAGAGGGTCGAATAATGGTCATCGGCCGCCAAGGCATGCATATCGGCAAGCTGTAAGCCGCACCACGGCGCGCGCAAAATCGCCAGCCAATTCACGCGGTCGGCGCGATGGAACAAGGCGTGGGTCAAAGCCAGTACGTCTTGCACCGTTTGCCTGCCGGATAGCTGTTCGATTTCCACCGCCTGAAAACGCAAGTGCGGGCGGTTACGACGAATCTCGGCAACCAGCGCATCAAGGTGTGCACGCGCCCTCACCAACACGGCGATGCTGCGACCTGGATATTGCGCCCGCTCTTTTTCAATGAGGTCGGCGATATAGCAGGCTTCGAGCGCGCTCGCTTCCCCATTGAGGCTGCCGTTGTCCAGCACCAGCGGATGCACCACCACGCCCTCGCCTTGCACCGGCGCTTTCGTCGCGGCGAAACGGCGGTAGCTGATGGCGCCGCGCGCCACGCTGTCTTCCGTGGGAAACACGCGCTCGAAGGCGGTATTGACCCACTCCACCACCGCCGGGCAAGAGCGGTTGTTGCGCGTGAGATGCAGCGGCTGCAAATGCAGATGCCCGATGCCCGCCTCCGCCACTTGCAGGAACAGGCCTACGTCGGCCTTCCTGAAACGATAAATCGACTGCATGGGGTCGCCTACGCAGAAAACAGTCCGTCCGTCGCCCGCCTCCCAGCCTTGGGTCAGACGCCGCAGCAATTCGACTTGCGCAGGGCTGGTATCCTGGAATTCGTCCACCAGCAAATGGCGGATGCTGTAATCGAGCTTGAGCGCCAGATCGGTCGGGCCGGTGTCGTCCTCCAGCGCCAGCAGCGCCCGGCGCGAAATCTCGACGAAATCGACCTCGCCTGCTTCCTGAAAAACCATCCACAAATGCGTCGCCGCCAGCTGCAAAAGCTGCGCCAGCGCTGTGACGATGCGATGCTCGTCCTCATCCCCGCGGGGGTCTGGCAGGTCACGCAGCCGGGCCAAGGGCGCCGCATCGGGAATGGAGGCGATCACCTCGGCCAGTATGTCCTTGTACGGCTTGCTCTCCTCGCCCGGCGGGAAACCCTGCTTCACCGTCACGCTCTTGCGCAAATCGCCCTTTTGCGTGAGCAGCAGTTCGCACACGCTGCGCCACATCGTCAGCGCCTCGGGCGTCGCAGGAATCGCGGTGTCCCAATCCAGCAGCAAGGCGATTTCGCAATCGCAAGCCAGGTTGGATGCGGCGTAACGCGCCGCCGGCATCAAATGGTTTTGCAGGCGCGGCGGCAATACAGCGGCGGCCGCAGCGATATCCTGCTGGATCAAATGCCGCAGCGCCGCCTCGACCTCGGCCAGTACCGATTGCCGCCCGGCATGCTCCAGCCACTGGTCGCGCCGCGCCAGCATCTCGGCCAGCAGATTGGAAAGTCGAACCGTGTCGTTATCAAGGTAGCGCAAAGCCTCGGTCACCGCGCCGTTGCCGCCCTCGTCCTCCAACATCGCCAGCGTGCGCCGCGCCGCTTCGAGATAGTGTACGGTCGCATCGTCACTCACCGCGGGCTGTGCGCCAAACCGGCTCATCAACGGCATCTGGCGAGCCAGATTGCTGGACAGCGAATCGATGGTGTTGATGCGCAAACGCCCCGGCTGCGCCAGCAATTCCCATCCCAATTCCGCCGACCGCGCCAGCGCTTTCAACGCTAGTTCGCGCGTCGTCTGCTTGTGCGGCTTGTCGATCGGCACCTCGTCCGCCGCATCCTGCAAGCTCTGCAACACCCGGCTCCGCATCTCAGCGGCCGCCTTGTTGGTGAAGGTAATGGCGACGATTTCCTCCGGCTCGTCCACCACCGCGAGCAATTTGAGGTAACGCTGCGTCAGCAACTCGGTCTTGCCCGCCCCAGCTGGAGCCTCGACGATGAAGGATTCCAGGTCGAGGGCGCGTTGGCGGTTGAGGGTGTCTTCCAGCAGCAGGCGTTGATCATCCATGGCTGCCGGCCTCCCGTTCGAATTGCAATTTGCGCTCGGGCAATCTGAGCAAGGGCTTGACCTCGCAATAGGCCAAATCGTCTTCGCTCGCGAATTTCACCGCGGCTTCTCCCGCCTTGATCTCGTTGGCAATGGCGGCGAGGCAGGTTTTCCAGTGGTTGAGCACGCTGGGCCAGTCGGGGAAGGTTTCCTCAAGGAATAATTTGCGGGCCTCTTCCAGGCAATCGACGCCGGGCAGGGTTTCGGGAAGGTGGGCGATGCCGATGAAGCGTTGTTCGTCGGCACGCACCTTGGCGAAGCAGACGGCGGCAATCTCGCCGTCCGCCAGGGCAAGCGCGGCGTAGATGGGGAGCTGGGGCTCGCTGATCCTGGTTTCGGCCCAGCTTTTGTGGCTGACGGTGCCGCCGGTTTTGTAGTCGATGACGACGAGGCGTCCGTCGTCCAGCGCATCCACGCGATCCAGGGTGAGATCGACGGCGATGCCTTCGATGTTGAGCGCAACCTTGCGCTCGCATTCTTCCACGGTGAACGAGCTGCGGCCGCGTTCGAATTCGAGCCAGGCCGCAAGCAGGAATTGCAGGCGCTGTTTTTCCAGCGCGAGGAAATGCTCGGGCAGGGCTTTGTCCTGGTTTTGACAGAATTGTGCGACGCCGCGCTCCACGGCATCCAGCAAGGCTGCCTGCAACGTCGCTTCGTCCATGGCTTGCAAGGCCGCCGATCCGCGACCCTGCCAGAAACATTGCAGCACGGCGTGGAGCAGCGTGCCGCGGTCCATGCTGTCGAGGCCATCCACCGGCTCTTCCAGCGCCCGTGCACCGAGGCGGTAACGGTAATAGGCCCATGCGGGGCAAATGGCCTGGGCTTTGAGCAGCCCCGCCCCGCCCCGCACTTTTTCCCCCTCGGCCACGGGCGGCGCGATGTGGTCGTCGATGTGCTGCATGGAGGCGGGCTGGGCCAGTCGTTCGGCCATGGTGTGCGCCGGTTCGACAGGCGCTTTCCATTCAGGCATCCCCGCCAGCAAGGGGCTGGGGCGCAGTTCGCGCTCGCCGTCCTTGTGCGACCAGGAGAATACGATTTCCGGGGCACTGTGCAGCAGGCGGGCATGGATCGCTTGTGCGAATTCGGCCTGCACTCGACTGCAGGAATTGGGCGCCCCCACCCTTCTCTGAGCCTCGGCAGGCAGCAAGGGATTGGGGCGTGCCGGCGGCGGCCAGGCATGATCGTTCATGCCCATCACCCATACGGCGTCGAGCGGGGCGCTTTGCGCTTCCAGCATGCCCATCACCTGCAACTGCGGTTCGCCCACGGCTTCGGGCTGGAAGATGCGTTCCTGGCACAGTCGTGCGAGGCGGCTGACGGCTTCGGTGGCGGGGATGGTACCCAGGAGCAGATCCAGCCTGGCGAAATCCGCGAGCGCTTCGCTCCAGGATTGACGCGCCTGATATTCGTGGCTGGAAATACTGCGTTCGCCGGGCCATCCTGAGGCTTTCAGCAAGGCCGAGAATTGAGCGCTCCAGGCCGAAGGCGCGTTGCGTCCGCGCCAATCGGCGGCAGCGACGTTCTCGAGATGCAACACCAGCCGCGAGAGCGAAGTCCCCTCGCCCTGCACCTGGCGGGCAAGGCGCAGCAATTGCTCGATATGCAGCGTAGCACCGAGCTTGCGACGCATTTCGGCATCCAGCCGCGCACGGGTATCGGCTTCGCTCTCGCTGGCCGACCAATAGACACTGGCGAGCAAGGTGCAAAACTCGGGCTGGGCGATACGGTAGCGCTGCGTGACGAGGCGCAGCAAAGACAGCGCAATCGCGATCATGGGATGCGTGGCGAGCGGCGTACCGAGCGAAAAGTCGTAGCGGCGCGGCATTTCGGCATGCGCGGGCTGCAAGGATTCGGGGTGCAGCACGTCGTCCAGGATAGCGGAGAGCCCGGCGCGCAACGCACCCAGTTCCGGCACCACGATCGCCAGCCTTGCCTCCGGATTGTTTGCGAATTGGGTATGCGCCCAGGCGACTGCGGCGCGGCATTCGGCTTCGGCATCGTCGTAGGCGATTTGTACCGCATCGGCCGCTTGCGGCAGGCCCAAAGGCCAAGTGAGTACTTCGACACCGCGCTGTTGCAAGGCGGCAAACAGGCGTTTTTCCTGCGGGGTGTTTCGGTCGAAACCGGCGAGATGAATGCACGCGGGCAGCGGTACGGAAAAATGCCGCACGCATTCGATCTGGGCATCGAACTGGCTGGCCACATCCTGCACTTCCAGCTTGCGGCAGGCGGCGCGGAAGGCGTTGCGCCAACGCAAAAACTGCCGGGTTTCCTGCGTTTGCTCGTGCGTGTGATCTGTCCCGGCATCCACGCTCCATTCCTGCATCAGGCGATGCGCTTCCATTGCGGCAGCGGCCAGCCCGGCGCGGTCAAACAGCGCTTCCGCCGGGTTTTCCGCCAATTCCGATTCGATGGTGCGTTCCCACAGGATGCGTTCCTGCGTGGGCCCAAGCACCAGGCGCGGCGCGTGCTCGGCCGGGATCAGTCCCATCAGTTGAGCCTGAGTGTAGAGCGCGTCCAGCCATTGGTTCAGGGTGAGCGCCTGCAACGGTCGCCATTGCTTGAACCCTTGTGCCGCTTGGTCGCGGCTATGCGCGAGGCGAAGATTACGCGCAAGACGCGGCGTGGAACAGAGAACGAGCGTTTCTCCGTTCATTTGGCTGCCGCCTCGTTCGCCACGCCGTGCGGCACATGACCGGTGGGCACGTGGAGGCGCGCCGAATCGCAGTGCTTGCGCTGGTCATCGAAGAAAATATCCGCGCCGAAGGCTTGCAGGAAAGGCCCTTTGGGCATGCCTGCGAGGAACAGCGATTCGTCGATGCGAATGCCCCAATGCCGCAAGGTGCGGATCACGCGTTCATGCGCCGGTGCGCCGCGTGCCGTGACCAAGGCAGTGCGGATCGGCGAGGTATCCGCCGGGTATTCGGACTGAATGTGGTGCAGCATGGCAAGGAAATTCTTGAACGGGCCGCCAGACAAGGGCTCATGCGCGGACTGGGTTTCGTTGTCGGTAAACGCCTGCAAGCCGCCTTCCTTGTAGACGCGTTCGGCTTCGTCGGAAAACAGCACCGCGTCGCCGTCGAAGGCGATTCGCAACTGGTCGCCGGCATTCGTTGGCTGACCAACGTTGGAAGGCAGGATAGTCGCGGCGGCAAAACCCGCCTCCAGTGCCTGACGCACGTCCTCGGGATCGGCCGAAAGAAACAGGTGGATGCCGAACGCCGCCACGTAACGGAACGGGCTCTGGCCGCGCGTGAACACGGCCCGGGTGATGTCGAGTTGGTAATGGCGGATGGAATTGAAAATCCGCAAGCCGGTATCGGAGCTATTGCGCGACAGCAGAATGACTTCGACGCGCGGGGCATCCGGATCGGTGTTCAGCTTCAGCAGCTTGCGCACGAGATGAAAGGCAACGCCGGGCTGCAGCGGGTCGTCCTCGTGCTCGATCTGGTAGCGGCAGTAAGCCTCTTCGCCTTGCTGCTCGAATACGGCATGGCTTTCGCTCAGGTCGAACAGCGCACGCGAAGCGATGCCGACGACGAGTTTTTGATCTGGTAGTTTTTGATCTGGGGTGGGCATGATATGGCGCTATTGTAGGTAAAATCCTGTCTCATGGCAGACCAAAAAAATTACATCACGCCGGAAGGCTACGCCCGGCTCAAGGAAGAATTCGACCAGCTCTACAAGGTCGAGCGGCCCAAGGTGGTCGCGGACGTATCCTGGGCGGCGTCCAACGGCGACCGCAGCGAAAACGCGGACTACATCTACGGCAAGCGGCGACTGCGCCAGATCGACTCGCGCTTGCGTTTTTTGATGAAGCGCATGGACCTCGCAGAGGTGGTCGACTCAGCCAAGCAGCAGGGGTTGGAGAAGGTCTACTTCGGGGCCTGGGTGACGCTGTACTCCATCAACCAAGACACCGAGCACATCTACCGCATTGTGGGCCAGGACGAGCTCGATCCGTCACGCGGCTGGATCAGCTGGATCTCGCCGCTGGCCAAGGCTATGCTGGGCAAGGCCGAGGGCGACACAGTGAGGCTCCATACGCCAGGCGGCGAGGAAGAATACGAAGTGATCGAAATCCGGTATACCGCGCCAACAGCCTGACCCAACAGGCCTTTCCCTGCAAAAGTAGGACTTTGACTACACTCCACGAAAGCATGTCCTACGTCGCCCGTAATTATTCCTAGTCAAACAAAAAAGTAGGTACAATCGGGTAAAAACAAATCCGGCCGAGCCTCAGGCGTTGGTCACAATAACCCGCTGGGATTTCTATGGTGAAACGGAAGATTCATGGCTACCCCGTCCTGATTCTGGGAGCTGGGCGCGGTGGTTATGCCTTGTTGGAAATGTTTCTTGAAGACGATCTGGTAGAGGTTGTCGGGATCGTCGACTCGAGTGCAGATGCACCGGGTATGATCCTCGCACAGAAATTCAGTATTCCGATCTATACTGATATTCATCAAGCCCTGCAAGCCTGCACCTCCTACCCCGATTGCATCATCTACAACCTCACGCACGACGATAGCGTCATTGCCGAGGTCAAGGCCGTCCTGAACAACAAACAGGTCACCAGCGGGCCGGAAGCCAAGCTCTTCTGGCAGATCGTTACCAACCTGAAACGCATCAAGGGCGAGCTGGAAACCAGCCAGAACCAGCTCAACGCCATCATTCACCACGCCATGGACGGCATCATCACCGTGTCAGATACCGGCGAAATCCAGGCATTCAACCCGGCCGCGGAAGAAATTTTCGGTTACTCGCAAAACGACGTGCTTGGTCAGCACGTCAAGATGCTGTTGTCGGATGAGACCCAGCAGGCCTATGCCGCCGATATCGCCCGCTACCTTCAATCCGGCCAACGCGGATCTATCGGCATCCGCGGGCAGGAAGTCGTCGCCATCAAGAAGAACGGTGAACAATTCCCGATGGAAGTCTCGGCTTCGGAAATGGAGATCAAGGGGCAGCGCTATTTCGTCGGCATCGTGCGCGATGTCACCGAACGCAAGCTGGTCGAGCAAAAAATCACCCATCTCGCCCATCACGACTACCTCACGGGCTTGCCCAATCGAGCGCTTTTTTTAGAGCAGTTGGAACATTCCATCACCATGGCGCGACGCAACCGCTACAAGGTCGCTGTGCTGTTCCTGGACCTGGACGGCTTCAAGCAGGTCAACGATACGCTGGGTCATGAT
Source organism: Novimethylophilus kurashikiensis (assembly GCF_003112435.1). Taxonomy (GTDB): domain Bacteria; phylum Pseudomonadota; class Gammaproteobacteria; order Burkholderiales; family Methylophilaceae; genus Novimethylophilus; species Novimethylophilus kurashikiensis. Next base: position 69,771 of record NZ_BDOQ01000001.1, on the reverse strand, counting down.
GCGGGCGACGTGCTGTTGCAGGAAGTCGGCAAGCGCCTCAAGAGCGTGATTCGCGAATCTGACATTGTTGCCCGTATTGGCGGCGACGAATTCACTTTCATCCTCAATAACGTCGGCGAGGACGCCAACGCGGCCTGGGTGGCCCAAAAAGTCATCGACGTGCTGGCCCTGCCTATCGACCTTAAGGACCAGCCATGCCATATCGGCGGAAGTATCGGTATTGCCATCTACCCCGATAGTTCGAGCGATTTCGAGACCTTGCTAAAACAAGCCGATGAGGCCATGTACTGGGCCAAGCAGAACGGCAAGAACACCTTCCGCATCGCCAACGAAGGCTTTACCAACGAGCATTAGCCGAGAAGGCCTAGGCTGCTAGAACAGCTCGGGCTGGATTTGGGGAATACTGGGAAACTCGCTATCCGCGCGGCCTTCGAAGATATCAATGGTTCGCGGGCAGCGTGCGATTTTGTCGATAGGTGTACGAACGCTGCGTTTGGAAGAGAGATTGACGTAAGGCGTATCGCTCACGCGAAAATAACCGTCGCTTTCAAGCTTGTCGCCCTTGGTTTCGATGATGCTGGTCGGCATCTTGAGGTTCTGCAGCGTCACTTTGCCCCGGCGGTCCGATTTCAACACCAGATAAACGGTCACACTCCCCGTCGATTGGCGCTTACCCCAGGTTTCTCCGACTTGAATCTGCATGGCTCCAGTCTAATCCAAATGAAATTGCTTGAGCAATGCGTCGATTAACGGCTATATCGCGCTCGCCTTGAGGCTGGACGTGCTTTAGAATCCTTCGTCCTCAAAGCCGCAAGCGGCCGTTACGGAATTTTTTCGAGCTGTCGCACTCACAGCATCAGCAACCGGGAAGCCGGCTCCCCGCCGCTGTAAGAATTGTTCGACCCACGGCAACTGCCAATCAAGGAGAAAAACCGCATGAACCAGCCGTATCACAAGCGTGGCCTCAACGCCGCGCTCCTGCTCGCGCTCGGCGTCGCAGCTACTTCTGCAATCGCCGAAGACAAAGGTGTCGCCTATGTTTCCAACCAGGAAGGCGGCGTCAGCGTCATCGACCTAGGCACCATGGAAACCAAGTCCAGCCTCGACATCCAGGCCAAGGGCCCGCGTGGCATCGGTATCACCGCCGACGGCAAGCTGCTAGTCACCGCCAACAAGGACGACAGCAACATCTCCGTCATTGATACCGCTACCGGCAAGGTCGCCAAGCAGATTCCCATTGGCAAGAACCCGGAATTCGTGCGCGTCTACGGCGACAAGGTATTCGTAACCTACGAACCCAGTTCCAAGTCCGGTCCTCCGCCCAAGCCCGGCACTCCCGCCGCCAAGGAAGACGATGACGACGACAAGCTGCCCGGCCATATCGCCATTGTCGATCTCAAGCAGGGCAAGGTCGTGAAGGATATCGTCGGCAAGCCGGAAACCGAGGGCGTCGAGTTTTCCAAGGACGGCAAGCAAATGATCGTGACCAACGAGTCCGATAACTCCATCACCGTGCACGACATGAAGACCGGCAAGCTGGTGAAGAGCGTCTCCGTCGCTTCCTACGGCGAACGTCCGCGCGGCATCAAGGTGGCGCCGGACGGCAAGTCCTACGTGACCACGCTGGAGTTTTCCGACAAGCTGGTCGTGCTCGACAGCAAGCTCAACCCGGTCAAGTCCATCGCCACCGGAAAATCGCCCTACGGCGTCTCCTTCGACCGCGAGGGTAAATATCTCTTCGTCGCCACCTCCAAGGAAAAGGCCTTGCAGGTGTTCGACGCCAAGACGCTGGACAAGGTCAAAGACATTCCCACGGGCGACCGCTGCTGGCATTTCAGTTTCACCCCGGACGATCAGAACATCCTGCTCGCCTGCGGCAAATCGAATGAAGTGGTTGTGATCGACACGCAAAAACTCGAAGTCACCAAGCGCATCGCAGACAAGGACATGCCCTGGGGCATCGTGACTTATCCGAAGTCTATGGGTAGCTTGGATCGCCCGTAGTTTCAGGTATCTGAGGTTGTAACTAAAACGGCACCTGAGGTGCCGTTTTAGTTTTATCGTGACGCAAGAAATCTTGCCTGCGGTATTCGATCAGGCGGGGCCGCCTGCGCTACACGCCAGGACTATCGGCCGAAATAAGTGAAGCGATTACGGCCTTCGCTCTTGGATCGATACATGGCCTTGTCCGCCCCCTTGAGCAAGCTGTGCACGTCCCTCGCATCATCCGGATAAACGATGATGCCGATGCTGGCTGAAACGTGGACCTCCTGATTGCCGAGCTGGAAAGGCTTTGCCAGGCTATCGACCAAAGCCTGGGCGACACGGTCGATACGGCTGGCATCGGCCAGGTCGGTCAGGATGACGGTGAATTCGTCGCCGCCGAGGCGGGCCACCGTATCCGAGGCTCGCACCTCGCTGGTGATGCGGTTCGCCACTTGCACCAGCAAATCGTCTCCAGCCTGGTGCCCGAGCGTATCGTTCACTTCCTTGAAATGATCGAGGTCGATAAACAGCAAGGCAAGCACGTCGCCGTTACGTTCCGCCTTCTTCACTCCCTGCTCAAGCCGATCGCGGAACAACCGGCGATTGGGTAACTGGGTCAGTGCATCGTAATTGGCATGCTTCCAAATCAGATCGGCAGCCTGCTTCTGCTCAGTGATATCGGTGAATAGCGCGACGTAGTTCTGCACCTGGCCGTCATCATCCTGCACGGCGCTGATAGAGAGCCACTCAGCGTACACTTCCCCGCTCTTCTTCCGGTTCCAGACGTCGCCTTCCCAGTAATGGTGCTGGGCAAGCGTTTCCCACATCGCCTGGTAAAACTGCTTGTCCTGCTTGCCGGAACTCAGCACGCTGGGATTCTTGCCTAGCACGTCATCGGCCGCATAGCCCGTCAATGCGGTAAACGCCGGATTGGTGGCGACGATGGTATTTTGCGCATCGGTAATCATCATCGCTTCGTTGCTGCTGTTGTAAATCGTCGCAGCCAGTCTCAGCTGCTCTTCCGATCGACGGCGCTCAGTAATGTCTTGCATTTGGGCGACGAAATGGATTGGCTGCCCCTGGGTGTCGCGTAACAGCGAGGTAGTCAGCTGCACCCATACGACCTCCCCATCCTTGCGGATATAGCGTTTCTCGATTTGGTACGAACTAATATCCTCGGTAATTAGCCGCTCAAAGTTATCGAGGCTTAATGCTAGGTCGTCTGGGTGTGTCAAGGTGAGTGGCGTCAGATTTTTCAACTCATCGCTGGTATAGCCCACGATGTTGCAGAACGCCCGGTTGACCAAGGCAAAGTGATAACTCGTATCCATGACGGACATACCGATGGGGGCATTATCGACAATGTTACGGAAGCCATCCTCACTCTGAGCCAGCTTCTCGTTGGCATGCTGCAAATCACGGCCTATCTTCTCATTGCGCTCAAGCGCGGCTTCCAATTCATGCGTACGCAGCCGGACCAGATTCTCCAGCATCACCGTGGATTGAAAAACACCGTAAGCAGACGACTCACCTGCCTCGCCGTATTCGACGCGATCCATCAATGCATCGATGATCTTGCGCAGCCGTCGGTTCTCCTCGGCCAGCGCTTCGAATGTCATCGAATCGGGCGCGACTTTCTTGCTATACATCATGCTCGCCCCTGCCGTAGCCGATGGCGAGCCCTGACAAGGTCTGGTTCATATGTATCCCCATGAATTGCTCGCCGTAGGTGCTGAATCCCACGGTATTGTTTTGTTCGAATAATTGTTCGACCTCGGATTGCCAGCCTTTTTCCTTCATTTCGATCTGACGCAGCACGCAATCGCAGGCAATCAGTAATTCCGGCTCGCCTACCTTGCTACGGACATTGTCCAGCACGGAGGCTAGATTCCCGGTGAAATCCAAGCTCTGGCCGATTCTCAGGATCAATCCCCGTTCGATAGCACAATAAAAAGTCAGGCTGCCGTCGCGGTTGGCTTTTTGAATGGAGCGCACATAATCCATGCCGTGGAGACGTACCACGACGGGAAAATCGGAAAAATGATTGTCGTCCAGTGCGTCCACCGTCACCCCGGTGGCCCGCGCATAAACCTGGACCGCCGGCTCGCCATTCAACTCGTAAATCGTGCGGCTTTCGGCATCGGCCTGGGTCACGACAAAGCGATCGTGTCCGCCGATGAAATTCTGTGTTTTGAAAATCGTGAACGGAGCCACAGTTTCTATGATGGCCAAGACCGTGGAATTGCGGCGGAATGCGTGATCGCTGAACACACACGTGCTTTCTATTCTCAGATCGTCGCCTGCAGAACCGCCAAACAAGGCGATACCGCCTAGGGCCTGTTGAAAAGCCTGCGTCACGATCTCTTCCTGGTTGCTAAGCCCGTCTATCAACTGAAGCGCGAAATAGTGGCTGCCATGAAAAGTGCCGGGCTTACCGAGCCGCCCTAGCAAGCGGCTCACTATGGCATTTGCAGCAGCAGGATTGAAGGAGTCCAGGCTTTCTACATGGCCGAGGGCCACGCTGAAATCGTCAGCAGGCAGGCTAAAGCCGGAAATACTGTGCTGGCGATAACCTGACGGTCCGATTTCTCCGGCCGTGGTACAGCCGATGACCGGGACTCCGTGAAAACAAGCGTTGATCTCCGCAGCGATCACGTCGAGGTCGTAATGGCTGGAACAGAAAAACACCACGAGCGCCATCTTGGGCGACGAGACTGCGGCATGAAACGCTCTTACCGCCTGCCTGGGATCTAAATCCTGTGATTGGGCCTTGCGAATTCGGCCTGAAGTGAAGGAGCCGTTCATTTATTTCTAATTGCATTGATTGTCGTCTACTTCCACAACATCATTGTAGCAACAAATTAGAAATATAATCCTAGGCAACAACCTGGTTATTAAGGGAATTTTGAAAATACCATGAATTTATTGCAGGTCTATTCTTACTCAAAATGCGTATAGCTTCAAAGCAACTCCGCCTTCCACTCCCGAATGAATTGAGCGAACTCCGAAGCTGGCAACGGCAGGCTGATCAGGTATCCCTGGAATTGATCGCAATCCTCCGCTCGCAAGAACGCCAGTTGTTCGGACGTTTCCACCCCCTCGGCGATCACTTTCAAGCGCAAGCCATGCGCCATGCGAATGATCGCGGTGATGATGGTGGCATCGTCCGGATCGGTATAGATATCCCGGATGAAACTCTTGTCGATCTTCAAGGTATCCACCGGCAGGCGCTTGAGGTAGGACAAGCTGGAATAGCCCGTACCGAAATCGTCGATGGATAGTCCGACGCCCATGTCCTTGAGGTTGCCCAACCACTCAATCACTTCGGCCTCGCTCTCGATCGCCACGCTTTCCGTCACTTCGAACTCGAGCTGATGTAGATCCACTCCGCTCAGCAACAGGATTTGCGTAATCTCTTGCAGGAAATTCTTCTGGCGTAGCTGCACGGCAGATAGATTGATTGCCAATGGGACAGCGGCTAAGCCCTGGTCTTGCCAAGCCCGGCTCTGTCGGCATGTCTCGCGGATGACCCACCCGCCTATGCTGCGAATCAGCCCCGTGCTTTCGGCGATGGGGATGAACCGCTCCGGCATCACCAGCCCCCATTCGGGATGGCGCCAGCGTAGCAGGACTTCCGCCCCCATGATGCGTCCCGTGGCAATCTCGATCTTGGGCTGGAAAGCCAACTCGAATTCGTTGTGCTCCACCGCACGGCGCAAATTGTGCTCGAGCAACGCCAACTCGCTCACCCGCTCGTTCATGGCCTGGGTGAAGAACTGGTAGTTATTGCGGCCCAACGATTTGGCATGATACATGGCGGCATCGGCACTCTTGGTCAAGGCTTCGACGGTATCCCCATCGTCCGGGAACACCGCAATGCCGATACTGGCCGAGACGCGGAGTTCGGTACCGGAGATGTTGAAAGGCGTCGCCGCAGCGTTCAAAAGCTTTTCCGCCACTTCGGCCGGCGCAAAGTGGTCGGCAATTTCGGGCAGCAACACGATGAATTCATCCCCGCCCTGGCGGCTCAAGGTATCGCTGTCGCGAAGGCAAGCGAGAAAGCGCTTGGACATCATCTTGAGCAACTGATCGCCCACCTCGTGACCCAGGCTATCGTTGATGTTCTTGAAGTGATCGAGGTCGATGAACATCAAGGCCACGAAGTATCCATCGCGTCGCGCCAAGGTGAGCGATTGCGAAAGGCGGTCGTTGAGCAGTAGACGGTTGGGCAGGTCGGTCAGGAAATCGTGCTCGGCAAGATACGTCATACGCTGGGTCATCTTGCGTTTTTCGCTCACGTCGTGGAACACCAGGACGACGCCCAGCACGTTGCCGTCATGGTCGCGAATAGGCGCGGCAGAATCCTCGATGGCGTACTCTTTCCCGCCGCGGCTTAACAGTAAGGTATGGTTGCCCACCCCATAGACTTCGCCGTGCTCCAGCACCACATCGACCGGGTTCGGAATCAGCTTGCGCGTGGTTTCGTTGACGATGCGGAAGACCTCTAGCAAGGGCTTGTCGATGGCCTGCTCGTTATACCAGCCGGTCAGTTTTTCCGCGATTGGATTGAGGTAGGTAATATGCGAGCGGGTGTCGGTGGTAATGACACCATCGCCGATGGATTCCAAGGTAACGACCGCCCGCTGTTTTTCCGAAAACAGCTCCGACTCGGTCTTTCTGCGTGCGTTGATTTCCTTCTGAAGTTGCTGGTTGATTGCCGTCAGCTCGGCAGTCCGCTGCTGCACCCGTTGTTCCAGCGTCTCGTTGACATGGGCCAACTCGCTTTGTGCCTGCATGCGCTCGGCCACCTCGTGCCTCAGCTGCGCCACGGTAGCCTGCAATTGCCGGTTACTGGGAATCTTCAACGCGACAGGCATCAACCGCCACAGCATGATGCTCGTCACAACCGATGCGGCCGCCGTGACGGCTTTCATGGAGGCATCCAGCCAATACACCGGATTCCAGATCGTCCACAGGGAAATGAAATGGGTCGTTCCGCAGGCGAAGATAAACGCCGAGAACATAATGAAGACCCAGTTGAACTGAAGATCGCGTCGGTGTCGGACGAAGTACACCAGCGACAAAGGGATGGAAAAGTAAGCGAGGCCGATCAGCCCGTCCGAGACCACATACGTCCAAAGCAGCCCCGGTTTCCACAAATAGCAATGCCCATGCGGCATAAAGCCTTCGCCGCCGAGAAAATCCCACAGCCCAGTCAACATGCAGCCCCCTGCAAGCAGATTGATTATTGCATTTTAACCATCCGGGCGAAGATAGTTATACTTTTTTCATATTTACCGTAACTGAATCAAGGGCTTGGTGGTTCTAGAGCCCCAGGTTATTTTCCAGTTGCTTGAGGCTAATCAATCCGGCTGATGCTGCATTCGCCAGGGCCTTGAGATGCGTCAGCGGATCGCGTACCGCGATCGGCAAGGCAATGGGAATCCCCAGCTGTGCCTGCAGTTCTTCGACGACCGGGCTCAGCACTCGCTCCAGGAACAAGCTGCTGGGCGCAAAGGGCAAGCGCGACAAGACATGCCGGCAGTCCTCGACGTGTCGTCGCTGATGAACGGTATGCTCGATGGTTTCGCCGTTGATCTCGACGCTCACCAGGCAGTGGCTGGAAGTCTTGCCGCCCAAGGTCAGGTTGACCAGGTTGATGACCAGCGGAAAATCAGGAATCTCAGGCAATTTGAGCGTGCCGGTGGCGCAATCCTTGGTGCTGGCTTTATCGATGGCAAGATTCAGGGGCATGGTGGTTCCTAACGTTAACGGTGGAATGCCCATTTCGCGGCCTTCCATAAGCCATTAACGGCAGAACTTGGGTCGACTGTAGTCCTTGTCCGACAAAATCATGTGCGCGTGTTTGGGCGATCCGAGACGATACGGCCGTCCACCAACTCGATGATGCGGTCGCACCGGGCGGCAAGCCGCGGATCGTGGGTCACGATGAGAAATGTCGTCCGGTTGCTCAGGTTGACTTCACGCATCAGCTCGAACACGCCATCGGCAGTATGCGTGTCGAGGTTGCCGGTGGGCTCGTCAGCCAACACCAGCGCCGGGTTCATCGCCAAGGCCCGCGCAATGGCGACACGCTGCTGCTGCCCGCCGGAAATGTTGGTCGCCCGGCTATCTTTCCATTGCAACAAGCCGACTTTTTCCAGCAAGGATTCCGCACGCTTTTGCATCTCGGCGTCGGGCCGCCCGCGCTCCACCAGCATGGGCATCATGACATTTTCGAGCGCGGTGAATTCGGCGATAAGGTAGTGATACTGGAACACGAAGCCGATAGCACGGCCGCGCAAACGAGTCAGCTCCGCTTCTTCCAGTTGGCTGGCCTCCTCGCCCTGGATGGACAAGCGTCCGTACTTGGGCCGATCCAAGAGACCGATAAGGTTGAGCAACGTGCTTTTTCCTGAGCCCGAAGGCCCGATGAGGGCTGCGAACTCGCCCTGTTCCAGCACCAGATCGATGCCGTGCAGCACTTCGGTCTCTACCTCGCCGCTGCCGTAGGACTTGGTAACGCCGTCGAGGCGAAGGACTTCAGCCACGAATCGCCACCACTGGGTCCAACTTAGATGCTCGTCTTGCAGGGAATACGGCGGAAATAATGCCTGTCAGCGTCGCCAACACCATCGCGCCGATCAGCAATTTCAAATCCACTTCGATGTTGAACAAGGGCGTACCGTCCGGATTCTTGGCGATCTGCCGCCACCCCATGAGAAACAGGCTCGCCATACCGGAGCCGATGCACGAGCCTGCCAACCCGACCAGCCCGCCCTGGATGAGGAACAGCCGCATGACCTGCCCGCGCGAGGTGCCCATGGCTCGCAAGATGCCGATTTCCTTGGATTTCTGCACCACCGATACCACCAGTACGCTGGCGATACCGAAGGCGACCGAGAGTGCGACAAACACGCGGATAATGGTATTGGTAAAGGTTTGCGCCGAAAGCGCGGTGAAAAACTGGGCGTTCGTCTTGATCCAGCTATCGGCCTCCAGCCCCGTTTCGGCGTTGATACGCTGGGCAAGGACCTCGGCCTTGAAGATTTCCTTCACTGTAAGGTCGAGGCTGGATACGCCGCCGACCAAGTCCAGCAGCGACTGCGCCGAATGCAGTGGAATATAGACGTTGCGCTGGTTCACTCCCTTGTTACCCAGGTCGAAGATCCCGCCGACGATAAAGGTTTCGCTGCGGCCGATGGAGGTGGTCACGCGGAATTTATCGCCGACGCCCACGCCCAAGTCTTTCGCAAGGTCGGTCCCGATCACCGCTTCAGAGGGCGAAACGCGCAAGGCGCCATCCACGATCTTGTCGTTGAGCGCGACGACTTTCACATACTGCTCCGGCTCGATACCGATGACCGAGATAGATCGGCTGGCATCGCCCCGCACGGCAAACGCGGGGCCGGAAGCCTCAGGTGACACGGCCAAAATTCCGGGCATGGTTTGCAGGGAATCGCGCAGCTTTTGCCATTGATCGATGGAGCGCAGTCGCTGGGCTTTTTTCTGCACGATGGCAGCGACTTGGGCGTCCGGCACGCTACGTAACGGCCGTGCGATTTCTTCCGGCGGCAAAATGACGATATGGGCCTGGGCGCTTAAGGTGCGGCGGATGATGTTGCCTTGCAGCCCGGTCAGCAAGGCCGACATGAAGACGATCACCGCCACGCCGATGGCGACGCCTGCGACGATGAGGATGCTCTGCATGCGGCCCTCGCGCAGGAAGCGTACGGCGGCGATAAATTCGAAAGGAAACAGCGGGTTCATGGCCGCTGGTCTGTAACCAGGGGCCGGATACGCTGTCCGTCCTTGTAGATCGCCAGCGCGGCGGAAATCACCCGGTCGCCCGCCTGCAAGCCTTGCAGAATCTCGACCTTGCCTTCGCCGCGGATGCCCAGCTTGACCGGCACACGCTTCAGCCGGTCGTTCTCCACCTTGAACACCCAGGGTTGCGGCTTGCCGATGTCGTGGACAGTCTCTGGCGGCAGCACCAGTGTCGAGGGACGCCGCGCCACTTCGATATCGGCCGAGATGGTCATGTCCTGCCGCAGATAATCCGGCGGGTTCTCCACGTCGAGCTTGACCTCCACTGAACCGCGCTGCGCATCGACGCCAGGGTTGATATAGGACAGCACGGCATTGAAATTGCGATCGGGATAGGCGTCCGCCGAGCCCAACGCTTTTTGTCCGAGCGCGAGCAGGGAAAGATTCTTCTCGTCGATCTGTACCACCAGTTGCGTCTGCCCTGAAGGCGCCAGCTGCATCAGCGCTTTGCCCGGTTGCACCACGTTGCCGCGCTCCACATCGCGCGAAATCAGCACGCCGTCCACAGGCGCTCGTACCGTGGTGTAGCCTTCCTTGGCCTGGGCGGCTGCGAGATTGGCGCGCGCCTGGGTCAAAGCCGCCTTGGCCAGTTGCACATCGCTGCCGCGCGGCAGATTGGTGTCGACCTGCAATTGGGCGGTATGCAGCTGGCTCTCGGCCACATCGAGGTTTTTCCTCGCATCGTCTAATTGCGACTCGCCGAGGAATCCCTTTTCGCGCAGCTGCTTAGTGCGATTGTAGTTGCGGCGAGCGTGGTCCAGGTTGGCCTGGGCCTGAACCACGGATTGCTCTGCGGTGGGCAGCCCCAGGCTTTGCAGCTGCTTCAACCGCGCTTCGGCCTGACGCACGGCACCCGCAGCCTGATTCAGCGCCGCACCGGTTTCCGCCGTTTCCAACTCGATCAGCACTTGCCCGGCCTTGACCGACTGGCCTTCTTCCACGGGGATGCTGGCTACGCGGCCGGTGATTTGGGTACCGATTTCGACACGCTTTGGCGTCATGACCTTGCCCGAAGCAACTACGGTTTGAATGAGCGGAGTGCGCTCGACGGTAAAAGTGTCGACCTTAGGGCCACGCCACCAGTTGAGAATGAGCCAGGCTGCCGCGACAGCCAAGGCCAATAGGAAAAACGTCTTGAAGGAGATCAGGCGCGAGGGCATAAGCGCATTCTGGCATAACTCCTTATCGCTAGTAATGCGTAAAACCCCGTAGAGAAGTAGACCCAGCAATGTAGCGCAGGCAGCCTCGCCTGCTTTTTACAATTGCAGACGAAATCGCCTACGCTGATTCAAACCACGCTCAGCGTTAGCGAAACTTCCAAACCCAAGCCGCCCGCACGAACGTTGCGCAGCTTCAGCGTGCCGCGATGTTTTTCGGCAATGTTGCGGGCGATGGTCAGCCCCAGGCCGGTACCTCCGAACTCGCGAGAACGCGAGGTCTCCAGCCGGTAGAACGGCTGGAACACAGCTTCCATTTGCTCGTCCGGAATACCCGGCCCGCCATCCACGACAGAGACAACCACCTTGTCTCCTTCGCGCTTGGCTGCGACATGGGCGAACTGCCCGTACTTGACCGCGTTGTCGATCAAGTTGAGCAGGCAGCGCCGGAGCGCCGTCGGCCGCGCCATGATAGAAACACCGACATGACTGCTGTGCGTCACTTCCATGCCGGCCTCTTCCGCATCGCAACAGAGACTCGCAATTAGCGAATCCACGTCCAGCAACTCGAAAGCCTCTTGTGCATCCTGGCTGCGCGCCAGTTCCAGGCCTTCCTTCACCATGCCCTGGGTGGTCGACAAATCGGCAATGAGCTTGTCACGCAGTTCCTCGTCTGCCACCTTTTCCAACCTCAGGCGCAACCGCGTCAGCGGCGTCTGCAAATCGTGGGCGATGGCGGCCAGCATGTGGGTGCGTTCCTGGATGTAGTTACGAATACGTAACTGCATGCTGTTGAAGGCGGAGGCAGCGTCGCGCACCTCCGTCGGACCGCGATTTTCCGGCAAGGGATCGCGCTCGATATCGAGTCCCAACGCATGCGCCGCCTGGGCCATCTTGCGCAACGGCCGGGTCGACATCAGCGCTACCAGCACCGCCAACACACCCACACAGAGTACGAACACCAGCAGATAAGGCAGAAAATCCTTGCGGAACGGGGGCAAGGTGCTGTCGGCAGGCATGGCGACATCCATGCGCACTTCAGCCCCGTCATTAAGGGTGAGGAAAACCGTACGGCACCGGGTACGCTTGCTGTCCGACAGCGTCGGCCCGGGCCGTACGGGGCAATCCAGGCCCTCGCGCTCGTAAGCCGTAATCATGCGCGACGCCCCCAGCGTTTTCGCCAGCACCGCAGCAAACTCCTCGTCCGGCACAAAACCCCGGATATCGTGCGTGTCGGCGAAATCCACTCGTGCACCGAACCGCTGGGCGATCTCGGCCAATGCCCCGCGCGAGGCCGCTGGACTGGCTTCCAGCGTCAGCACCAGTTGTTCCACCCGCTCGGCGGCATGGCGGGCACGAATTTGCGAAATCATCTCGCGCTGGGTATAGGCCGCCAGGGTCAGTACAAGCGCCGCCGCCGCGATAACGCCAATAAACAGGATGAGAAACACCCTGCCGCTCATGGATCGGAAAAATGCGGGGATCATCTATCGGCTCACTTACTATCGGCTCACCTGGGCAGCCAGCACATAGCCTTCGTTGCGCACCGTCTTGATCAACTGCGGCGTCCGCGCATCCTCGCCCAGTTTTTGCCGCAGGCGGCTCACCTGCAAATCGATGGAGCGGTCGAAAGGATCGGCGTCCCGCCCCTGCGTCATGTTGAGGATCTGGTCGCGATTGAGGACGTGATTGGGATGCGTGGCGAAAATCTTGAGTAAGCGAAACTCGGCGCTGGATAGCGACACGATCACCCCTTGAGGATTAATCAGATGCCGAGCGGTCAGGTCCAGCGTCCAGCCGGCAAACCGTAACTGCTCCGGCTCTGCCGCCTGCTGCTCGCGCGGCGCCTGGATCCGCCGCAGCACAGTCCGGATGCGCGACAGCAACTCGCGCGGCTCGAACGGCTTGCCCAGGTAATCGTCCGCGCCCATCTCCAACCCCACGATACGATCTAAAGTCGCATCGCGCGCCGTCAGCATGATCACCGGGATATCCGACTTCACCCGCAATTCGCGGCACAAGGTCAACCCGTCCTTGCCCGGCAGATTGAGGTCGAGCACGATCAGATCGACCGCATGCTCCCCCAACGCCCGCCACATCCCCTCCCCGTCCGGCGCCGTTGTCGTCAGGCAGCCGTTGTTCTCCAGATACTCGGCGAGCAGCATGCGGATGTCAGGGTCATCGTCGACGATAAGAATGTTGGGCTGCGAATTCATGCGAGGTTTCCTGCTTTTCAACTCGGGTAATTTAATCAGATTCAATCGATAGATGCTTGTCTGGAAAGAGGGATTTTGTAACGGTTTGTATCATGGGGACGGTATATAGATTTGTTTCGGATTATCCAGGGAATGGTGACTTAAGGCTAAAAACCGTCGGTCTCGTCCGACTGCCGAGTTACTTTCTTGTGCTTGCCCACAAGAAAGTAACCAAAGAAGAAGGCACCCCCTACCGCGGTCCTGCGGACTCCCTTGCGCTGCAGAAGGGGATTAAGAGATGGTGACAAGTTCGAGATGAGGGCTGGTTTGTTTGTTCGAATGCAGGCGAGGCCGCCTCCGCTACAAGACGTAGCTGCTCAAGTAGCTCAAAAACCGGCTTACGGAATGTTTGGCGATACCCCCAAGCAACAATAGCCCCAATCGATTGACTAACCACCCTTCCCCCTGACGCCCCGCCGAGCAGCACAGCCAACTCGGGGGCTTTCGGCGAGGACTGTTTGAGAGCTGCAAGCCCGAGTTCCGCAGCCGCCCGGCTTGGTGACAACACGCTGCGAAGCAGCTTGTTGCGGCGTAGGCTAACCTTTAGGTTAAGCTGCTTTAGCAGCGGCCGTAGCCAACAGCGCAGGGGAGTCCGGAGGACCGGGGCGTGGGATGTCTTTTTCTTTCACCGATTTCTTTTGGACAAGCAAAAGAAATCGGTTCGCCTGTCGGGCGAGTCCGACGGTTTTAAGGTTTTAAATCGAAAACCCCTGATTCCGGATCAAGTCCGGAATGACAAAACCACCCCTCACCCAACCCTCTCCCGCAAGGGGCGAGGGAGTATAACAACCAAGCCCAGACGGCTATAGGGTCAGATACCGCAAGTTATGCATCTTCCCCTTCCAACGTATACCCCGCCCCCTCATCCAACCCCAACATCTCCACCAAACGAGGCATCACCTCCTCCAACATCCCCTTCATCGTCCAAGGCGGATTCACCACAAACATCCCACTCCCATACATCCCGAACCCATCCACTGCCGGCGTTTGCACCGTCAAACTTACGTTCAACCAGCTCTTCACCGGCAGCTGCTTGAGCTTATCTATCATCTGCTCGGGCTCAGGTCGTTGCAGCAGCGGATACCACACGGCATAGATACCCGTTGCAAAGCGTTTCAATGCGTCCTGCAAGGCCGCAGGAACGCGTTGGTAGTCCTGTTTTTCTTCGTAGGGTGGATCAATCAGGACCAGCCCTCTTCGCGGCGGGGGCGGAAGCACGGCTTTCAAACCGGCGAAGCCATCTGTTTGTTCGATCTTCACGCGGCGCCCGGCACTGCTGAAGTTTTCGTGCAGGATATCGGCATCGGTGGGATGCAGTTCGAACAACCGCAGCCGGTCTTCCTCGCGCAGGGCCTGCATTTCCACCCAAGGCGAGCCGGGGTAGAGCTTGAGTCCGCCATCCGCATTCAAGCCCCGCACCAGCTCCACATACTCTGCCAAAACCGGGGGCAGGTCGTCGCGGTCCATCAGGCGTGCGATGCCTTCGGTATATTCCGCGTTCTTGGCGGCATAGCCTTCGTCCAACGCATACAGGCCGGCACCGGCATGGGTATCGACCACCCAATACGGTTTGTCCTTCTGGTTGAGGTATTGCATCAGTTGCAGCAGCAAAAAGTGCTTGAGGACGTCGGCGTGGTTGCCGGCGTGGAAGGCGTGGCGGTAGCTCAGCATACGGGAAAGGGAATGGAAGATCAGGACGATATTGTAATACGATAGCGCGATTCCATTTTTTGCCTGGGACTTATGCAACAACAAAACCACGAACAAGAAGTCTTCCACGTTGCCGACATCGCCCCCCGCCCTACGGCGCGTAGCTGGAAAATCATGCTGCCGGCATGGGCACTGCTGATCGGGCTAGGCTGGCTGGGGCTGCATTACGGGCTGGACGCAAAGCTGGTAGCGGGCGGAATGGTGCTGTTCGGGTTGGTGTCGAGCGCATTTGCGTGGCTGCTGGGCGTGATCGGCCTGGTGCCCATCGCCGGACCGCTGATCCTCAAAATCCTGGCGATCCCCTTCATCTGGCTGCTTAACGCCATCGGCTACCTGGTGTCGTTCATCGCCATCCGGCGCGGTTATTCGAAGGATGTCCTGACCTACCGCGGACTTACCATCGCCTTGTTGGTGGGCATCGTCATCGGCTATATACTCGGCAAGCTGATATGAATACCCAAAACAAAATCCAACTCGCGAGCATGGCGTTCATCGTCACCCTGCTGCTGGGCACGCTGTTCCTGCACCTGGTGCCGGCGGCGTTCATCGCTATGCTGGTCTACCTGATTTCTACCAAGCTCTCGGGATGGCTGGCCAACCATGTGCGCGAAGGTCGTGCGCGGCTGCTGGCGGTATCGTTCATCGCCTTTTTCATCGCCGGCACCTTCGTCGTTACCGGCATGCTGCTGGGGCACTTTTTCGGCAGTCACGAGACCGTTGCCGGGCTGGCGGAAAAACTTGGGGATATTCTGATCGACGTCCGCAGCAAGGTGCCGAAACCGCTGCTGCCCTACGTGCCAGAGACTCTGCTCGATCTCAAGCAGAATTTCGCCTATGCCCTCAAGGTGCACGGCGCCGAACTAACGGCTATAGGCAAGGAAGGCCTGCACGCGCTGGCGCATATTCTCATCGCCATCGCCATCGCCGCCATCCTCACGCTGCATCGCTTCAAGGATGCGGAAAACAGCAAGCCGCTGGCGCGGGCTATCCGCGAACGGTTATCGCTCCTGGCCCAGGTGTTCGAAAACGTGGTGTTCGCCCAGGCGCGCATCTCTGCCATCAATACCGTGCTCACGGGCATCTATCTTCTGGGCGTGCTGCCCTTGTCCGGCGTGGAGTTGCCCTATGCCAAAACGCTGGTCATCGCCACCTTTTTCACCGGCCTCATCCCCATCATCGGCAACCTCATTTCCAACACGCTCATCGTGCTGGTGAGCCTGGGGCTGTCGTTCAATGTGGCCGTGGCCTCGCTGGGTTTCCTGGTGGGCGTGCATAAGCTGGAATACTTCATTAATGCCCGTATCGTCGGCGGCCGCGTTCATGCCGCGGCCTGGGAACTGCTGCTGGCCATGCTGGTGATGGAAACCATGTTCGGCGTGCCAGGCCTGCTGGCGGCGCCCATCATCTACGCGTATCTCAAGGCGGAGCTGGCGCAGGCCAATCTAGTTTAGCGTTTTAGGTTTTCATGTCCGACCTCAGCGATCTTCCGCGCCGCAACCAACCGATAGCCTTTAACCAGGCCGGATTTGTCTCGCTGCTGCTCGACGACGGCAACGTACAAAGCCTGATGCGCAAGAGCAAGCCCTACCGGCTCGAACTCGGTTACACGCGCACTATGATGGGCTTTTTGCTGTTTCAGCCTGCACCGCGCCATATCGCCATGATCGGCCTCGGCGGCGGCTCCATCCCCAAGCATTGCTATCGGCAATTGCAGGATGTTCGCATTACTGCAGTAGAGATCGACCCCGCAGTGATTGCGTTGCGAGATCGCTTTTATATCCCGCCGGACGGCGAGCGTTTCCAGGTTATCTGCGGTGACGGCTCTGCCTTCGTAGCACAGCAGCTGGGTACGCTCGATGTGCTGCTAGTAGACGGCTTCGATGCCGGTGGCCAAGTCCCGCAATTGTGCACACAAGCCTTTTATGACGCGGCCTACGACAGCCTAGATGCCGACGGCGTGATGGTAGTGAACGTACTCGGTGCCGACCGCAATTTCGATGTTTATCTCGATCGCATCCGCCACAGTTTCAAAGGGCAGGTGGCAGTATCAAAATCTGAGGATTGCGACAACCGCATCATCTTCGCCATCAAAGGGGTGGCGTACCAATTGCCGGCAGATATGCTCGAAGATAGGGCGAAAACGCTCAGCCGCCATCATCAGTTGCCGCTGCGCCAACCCCTCGGAAACATCCTCAAATCCCGCGTCTGAGGCCGATCCCAGCCATATTCTGGTAGCCTGAAATAAGTTTCCGTGGTATTATTTTTGCTTCCTCGCAGTTAACTCCGTTCTGGGCCGCAAGGCCAACAGTTGTTACCCATGAGTCACGCAGTTTCGAGAATGCCGTTGATTGACGCGATCAAGGCCGTTGCTTGCCTGTTGATCGTTGCACATCATCTTTCGGTCTACGGTCCGATGTCCGACATCGCCTATCCGCTGATCCACGGCCTCATCGACGGGCTGTACGAATATGGTCGCATGGCAGTACAGGCGTTCCTGGTCATCGGCGGATTTCTGACGGCGCGCAGCCTGGCACCTGCCGGGATGCCCCATGTTCCCGATCCGCTGGCAGCAATCCGTAAACGCTATTTCCGCCTGGCGATTCCCTATCTTGCTGCGCTGACGCTGGCAATCACCGCTTCGGCGTTCGCCCGCGAGTGGATGGAGCACGCATCGATCCCCGACCTGCCCGAGATTCCCCAGATGCTAGCGCATGTGTTCCTGGTACAGGATTTGTTCAAGCAGGACGCGCTATCCGCAGGCGTCTGGTATGTCGCCATCGATTTCCAGCTGTTCGCGCTGACCGTAGGCTTGTTCTGGCTCGCCGCGCGGCTGGGCAAGGCTTACCTCGGGCCGGTATTCGTCGCCGGCATGATGCTGGCCTCGTTGTTCGTGTTCAATCGGTTTGCAACGCTGGACGTAACAGCGCTGTATTTCTACGGTTCCTACGGATTGGGCGCCTTGGCCTACTGGCTGTCGCCCCGTCGCGACGGCAAGACCTGGCTGCTATTGCTGACGATCATCGTAGGCACAGCATTACTGCTGGATTTCCGCCTGCGCATCGCCATTGCCGTTGCCGTGATGCTGCTACTCGGCCTGGGCCGCCATACCGGCTGGCTGGAGCGCATGCTGGTACCGCAGCCGATCGCAAAACTCGGCCAGATGTCTTATTCCGTGTTCCTGGTGCACTTCCCCATCTGCCTGATCGTCAACACGGTGTTCTTCCGTTTCATCTCCCTCGATCCGCTGGCCAATCTGTTCGGTCTCGGCATTGCCATTGCCTGTAGCCTAGCTGGCGGTGCCTTGTTCTACCGCTGGGTGGAATCGCAGCCACTTTCCGACAAGATGCGCCTGTGGGTGCCGGCCGGTTTTTTTGCCAGCAGCTATTTCGCCGCTCTCAGCAGCGCCATCTAATCCCTCACGCAAAAGGTGTGACACCCCTGTTTTCAATGTGCGGTTAAGCACAGACCTACTTTCGCCCCTCACGGATAAATACTTGTGTTTCTGCCAATGAAGCGGCATTGACCCACCTATCGGTCGCCTCGCTTCATCGCCGCATCCGCGGTCGGCAGCCCGGTATTTGGAGAGCTGTGTATGTTGGCGACCGTCGCATCCCCCAGGTTCAGAACGTGTCTGATATCGACTTTGTCCAGTGCAACCCTGGTGCTGGCCTCCGTGCCGGCAACAGCCTATGCCTGGACCATCTCCAACCTGGGCACCTTGGGCGGCTCTTACAGCGTAGCGACTGGGATCAACAACCAGGGCCAGGTGGTCGGTTATTCGCAAAATCCGCCACATCTGCATGAAAACATCGACATGGTAAGCTTCGAGCACGCCTTTATCAGTGCTCCGCATGGCGGCCAGCTGACGGATTTAGGTCCGGGCATCGACGATGTGAGCCGTGCCGCAGGAGTAAACGATGCGGGGCAAGTGGTGGGGCAAACCATGCTGGGCGGTTCGCTCGCTGTCGCATTGGTGACGGGCCCCAACGGTAAGACGCTTCCCAACGGCCCCTACGACCCGCCCTACCAGGGCAGCCTGAACGGCGCCTCGTTCCTGTCTGCTCGCGCCATCAGCAATTCCGGACAAGTCGCCGGCTACGACGTGCTCGGCAACAGCAGTTTTCTCACGCGGCCCGACGGCGTCACGCTAGTGACGTTTCCGTATGCCCAGGTCAATGCGGTCAACGACGTCGGCCAGGTGGTTTACAACGGGCTGGATAACCACGGCTACATCTGGAGCGAGACCGATGGGCCGCGCATGCTGGCACCGGACGCCGATTTCAGCACCGCTGTGGACATCAACGACCTCGGACAAGTGGTCGGCCGCATCGGCGGCACTGGCTACATCACGTCACCCAATGGCGGCTCGGTGACCATGCTGGGTACGCTGGGCGGTGACTTTTGCGAGCCACTGGGCATCAACAACCTGGGCCAGGTGGTGGGGCTTTCCAAGACTGCTTCGGGCGATTTGCATGCCTTTGTCACCGGCCCTAACGGCCAATCCATGACTGACCTGGAAACCCTGGATGACATCGTCAAGTCTGGCTGGAGCGGGCTCACTGTTGCGGGCATCAACGACCACGGTCAGATCGCCGGCACCGGTTTCATCGACGGCCAGCAGCGAGCGTTCTTTCTCTCGCCCGTACCGGAGCCATCCGAAGGCGCGCTCCTGATGGGCGGACTGCTGGCGCTGCAAACCCTGGTTAAGCGGCGCAGCCGGCCGGCATCGCGATGCAAGGCCAAGCAGGGCACTCCATTGCGCCATTGATGATGCGCTGGGCCAGCTATTGTTGATCCAGTGTTAAAGCCGGCAAATCGTTGCCTTGAAATTCACCCTGCTCACTCGCTTGCTCAGAACTTCTTTATGGTTTTCCTGGCCGGCATCGACCGGCTATCCTGATACGAGGTAGTTGTGCTGTTCACAAAAATCAAATACGGCCTGAGTGGCTTCAGTCTCTCCATTTTCCTGGTGCTGTGGGTGCCAACGGCAAGCGCGTTCGATTTCAACGATGTGGCGGCACGCGCCGAACAACTGGCTGCTGCGCCGTATAAAAAACCGAACGACAACCTGCCCAAGAGCATGGAAGGGCTGAGCTACGACCAGTACCGCGACATTCGCTACCGGCCGGACAAGTTTCTCTGGCGTAGCGCCAACTTGCCGTTCGAGGTCGCGTTCTTTCACCAGGGTCTGTATTACCGCCAACCGGTGAAGATCAATGAGATCACGCCGCAGGACGTACACGAGATCAAGTTCCAGCCCGAGCAGTTCGACTACGGCGCCAACAAGCTCGATCTCAACCAGCTGCGCGGCCTGGGTTATGCCGGTTTTCGCGTGCACTACCCGATTAACAACAACCAGCACAAGGACGAGATCGTCGCCTTTCTCGGTGCAAGCTATTTCCGCGCGCTGGGCAAGAACCAGCTCTACGGTCTCTCGGCGCGTGGATTGGCGGTGGATACAGCGCTCAGTACTGGCGAGGAATTTCCGCGCTTTGTCGAATTCTGGCTGGAACGTCCTGCCCCCAACGCCAATCAACTGGTGATCTACGCCCTGCTGGATTCGCCGCGCGTGGCCGGTGCGTATCGCTTCGTCATCAAGCCGGATGTTTCCACTGCCGTGGACGTCACCTCACGCCTTTACCTGCGCGACGCAGTCGGCAAGCTCGGCATTGCGCCGCTCACCAGCATGATGTTCTTCGGCGAAAACCAGCATTACACTGGCGACGACTATCGACCCGAGGTGCACGATTCGGACGGTTTGTCCGTCCATACCGCCAACGACGAGTGGATTTGGCGTCCGCTGCTCAATCCCAAGCGGCTGTTGGTGACCTCGTTCGCCACGCCTAATCCTTTGGGCTTCGGACTGATGCAGCGCGATCGGGACTTCGGCCATTACGAAGACCTGGAAGCCCGCTACGATTTGCGCCCCAGCGTCTGGATCGAGCCCAAGGGCCAATGGGGGCCGGGCAAGGTGGAACTGGTACAAATTCCCGCACCCGACGAGACCAACGACAACATCGTCGCGTTCTGGACGCCCGACGTGCAGCCCAAACCGCATACGCCCTACCAGCTGGAATACCGCATGTACTGGCAGAAGGACGCTGAAACCCGTCCGCCACTATCGTGGGTGGTGCAAACCCGGCGCGGCCGCGGGTTTACCAAGCAACCGGACGGCAGCATCGGCCTCATCATCGACTACGACGGACCGGCCGTAAGAAAACTTGCCCCGGACGCAAAACTTGAGGGCGTTGTGACGGTCGATAGTAATGGGCAGTTGCTGGAAAACACGCTGTACCGCAACACTGTCACCGGCCATTGGCGGCAGTCGATCCGGGTCCGCCGGAACGACAACGACAAATCCATCGAATTACGCAGCTTTTTACGCAGCGGCAACAACGCAGTATCCGAGACATGGAGCTACATTCTTCCTCCCGATTGAACCGGGGACTCGTCCCCGACATCTGCGAACGCTATCTCGACCGCCTGCCGTTGAGCCAGGAAGCCCGCGACCGCATGCTGCGGCGCATCGCGGCCTGTGAACCCGCCGACGCCATCGAGGCCATGGCCATCTTGCACCAGTTACTGGCGGAAACCGAGATCGATCCGGCTAACCCCGCTGCCACCTCCATCGATGCCCGGCTGCGGCTGTCCTATGGACTAGGGCTGGAAGAGACAGGCATGCCCTCGCCGCGCCTCGACCGCAGCCCGATGGCTCCGGCCAATTGGCCGCCGCATCCCTTCCGCGCCTGGATCGCTCGCCTGAAAAACCAGTTCGATCTGGGCGATCGCGTTCGCAATCGCCGGGCCGCCAAGCCGCTCAAGCCCGATTCGCCCGATCCGCGCGGGCATTGGCACCATGTCGGCAACGTGCGGCGCTTTGTGCTGCTGGGGCTGATCTTGGCGCAAACCATTGCCGCAACCCATTTCATGCGCGCCGTGTTGCCCTATCACGGCCACCAGCCGGCGGAAGTGGTGCTGTTGTCGCTGTTCGCCATCCTGTGCGCCTGGGTGTCGGCCGGATTCTGGACGGCGATGATGGGTTACCTGGTGCTGCGGTTCAAGCACGACGCTTACGCGATTTCCGCCACCTCGGCCGGTAGCGAGCCTATCACCGAAGAAGCGCGCACCGCCATCGTCATGCCGATTTGCAACGAACATGTGCAGAGAGTATTCGCCGGGCTGCGTGCCACCTACGAATCACTGGCGAAGACGCCGCATCTCGACCGTTTTGATTTCTTCGTGCTGAGCGACAGCAGCGACGCCGATACGCGGGTGGCCGAGAACGAGGCGTGGGTGGATTTGTGCCGCAATGTGAATGGTTTCAGCCGCATCTTCTATCGCTGGCGGCAGCATCGCATCAAACGCAAGAGCGGGAATATCGCCGATTTTTGCCGGCGCTGGGGCAAGCACTATCGTTACATGGTGATCCTGGACGCGGACAGCGTCATGAGCGGGGACTGCCTCGCCCAACTGGTGCGCCTGATGGAGGCCAATCCCAGTGCCGGCATCATTCAAACCTCGCCGCACGCGGCGGGCCGCCAGACCTTGTACGCCCGCTTGCAGCAGTTCGCCAACCGGGTCTACGGCCCGTTGTTCGTCGCTGGCCTGCACTATTGGCAGCTCGGCGAATCGCACTATTGGGGACACAACGCGATTATTCGCGTGGCGCCTTTCATGAAGCACTGCGCGTTGGGGCGATTGCCCGGCAAGGGCTCGCTGTCGGGCGAAATCCTGTCGCATGATTTTGTGGAGGCGGCGCTGATGCGACGTGCGGGCTGGGCGGTGTGGATCGCCTACGACCTGCCCGGCAGCTATGAGGAAATGCCGCCCAACCTGGTGGACGAGCTCAAGCGAGACAAACGTTGGTGCCATGGCAACCTCATCAATTTCCGCTTGTTCATGGCGCCAGGGCTCAACCCCGTGCATCGGGCGGTATTCGTGACGGGCGCCATCGCCTACGTTTCGGCGCCGCTGTGGTTCATGTTCCTGCTGATTTCCACTTGGCTCCTGGCGCAACACACGTTGGTTGAACCGGAATATTTCACCGCCCCCAAGCAGCTGTTCCCGGTGTGGCCGGAATGGCACCCGGAACGCGCAATAGCGTTATTCGGCGCCACCACGACTTGGCTGTTCTTGCCCAAGATATTGAGCATCATGCTGGCCCGAAAACAAGGGGCCAGGCGGTTCGGCGGGGTCATCCGCATGACGCTTTCGATGCTGTGGGAATGGGTATTTTCCATGCTGCTGGCGCCCATCCGCATGCTTTTTCACACTCAGTTCGTCGCTGCCGCGCTGACCGGTTGGAAATCGCAATGGCAATCGCCGCCCCGCGAAGATGCGGCGACGACCTGGCACGAAGCTCTGCGCCGCCACGGCTGGCATACGCTGCTCGGCTTGGTGTGGACGGGCGTGGTGTATTGGCTCAACCCTTCGTACCTGTGGTGGCTGATGCCGATCATCGGTGCGTTCATCCTCTCCGTCCCGATTTCGGTATTGTCGAGTCGGGCGGACATCGGCCGCGTCATCCAGCGGCTGGGGTTCTTCATGATTCCGGAAGAATCGGAACCGCCGGTCGAACTCCGCCAACTCGGCCACTACATGGAGCACAAGAAAGTCCCGCATAGCTTCATCGACGCCGTGAGCGACCCAGCTATCAATGCACTCACCTGCGTTTTCAGCCAGCGGCGGCTGCGGCGCGAACTGAGCAAATACCGACTGCATCTGGTGGATCTCGCCGTGAAACATGGGCCGCGTGCATTGAGCACGCAGCAAAGGATGGCGCTGCTGGGTAACGCTGCTGCGCTTTCGCTATTGCACTTCCTCGTATGGGTATCGCCCGATGCTCATCCGCAATGGCTGCGACGACGGCATTTGCGACCGGTGCTCGTCAAGCCGTCAACACTATGACCTTAACGATTAGGCCGCAAGGCAGACCTTGTTTCGCCCTGCTTGCTTGGCTTCATACAGCGCGCGGTCGGCTGTGATGAGCAAGCTATCCAGGGTGTCATTTGGATTTAACTTAGCGACGCCGAGGGAGATGGTGAAACGTAGCGTTTGATCGTTGGCGAGCGGTAATTCGGATTCCGCCACCACGGTTCGCAGGCGTTCGGCGACTTCATGCGCTTGTTCCAGCCCCGTTTCCGGCAGCAACACAGCAAATTCCTCCCCGCCGATGCGTCCCAGGATATCGACCTCGCGTAATTCCTTCTTGCAAAGCTGGCACAACTTGATGAGCACCTGGTCGCCCTGATCATGCCCGTAGGTATCGTTGACGCGTTTGAAGAAATCGATGTCGAGCATGATGAGCGAGAGCGGTGTGCCGTAGCGATGTGCGCGGGCCAGGTTGAGGTGGCCCTGCTCGGTGAAATGGCGGCGGTTGTAGGCGTGCGTTAGATAATCGACGTTGGCTTGCTGCTTGAGTTTGGCTTCCTGCCGATGCAGGTGAAGAAACAGGCGGCGCAGGCCCAGCACGCCGCTCAACATGAGGAAGGAAATCAGCACGCCGACGATTTCATTGGGAGTACTGACCTGGTCGCCGTGCAGCAAATGCCATAACGACTCCGCCCGCCGCTCGATCATAAGCATCAATGCTGCCGAAATACTGACCCAGGCGTATCGGTAGCGCCCCACTGACGGCAACTCACGAAACGCAGCCCAGGCAGCCCCCGCTTGCATCAGGATGGCCAGCACCAGCATGACGATGACGGGAGTGTTCATGCGCCCATTATAGGGTTGAGAATGAGGCAAACGTCCAGCCTGGGGTAGGGTTTTCCTCAGGCATTGGCGTTTGTTGGAAGAATTAAGACGACAAAAGTGCTATTAAAAATCAGGCTAGGGCGGAGGAAGCTTCGTCCAGGCTCAAGCCGTGGGCATCCCGCAGGCATTGGCGGGCGCAAGTGGCGCAACGGCCGCATTCGGAAGTCACGCCGAGTTCGCGACGCAAATCCTTGAGGGTAGTGGCACCTTCTTGAGCGGCTTGATGAATCTGGCGTTCGGTGACTGCCAGGCAAACGCACACGTACATGAACGACTTCTCCTGAAACCGATACTGAACATCATAAAATGAGAACCATTCTCATCTAAATGTGATGTCATTGTCAAGAGATTCGGCAGAAAAGATGGAAAATTTAGACTGGTTTTATTGACGACGCAGGGCTACCGGTTGTCAGTAAAATCTGACCGCTTATCGCAAAAACCGTTGACCCTGCATATTACTGTAGGAATATTCGCCATTACTAAATAACGCGTATAAGGGCAAACCTGACCGAAAGGCAGGGACGCAAAGCTACCAGTCTGTAGGGGAATCCGATGACAGTGGGGCTGCGAGGCGCGAATTCGTTACGGCTATAATTTTGGCCGATCGTGTCGTTATTGCCCGTCATTCAAAATAAACAGAACAAGGGGCCGGCATGATCTATCGCAGCGTTTATACCAAGTTTCACACTCCCACCAGCCATCCATACTCACGTCGCTGAGCCATGCGACCGTCGAGATTTGCGATGCGCGGCACTTACTCATGCCATGGCTTCACCCTGGTCGAATTGATGATCACCTTGACCATCGCCGGCATCATGCTGTCGCTCGCGGCGCCCAGCTTCCAGACCTTTATTCGAAACACCCAAGTCCGCAGCGCAGCCGACGACCTCGTTTCCATTTTCAATTACTCGCGTTCTGAAGCCGTCAAGCGCGGCTGGCCGGTAACTGTCTGCAAATCAGCCAATGTAGAAACCGCTGCGCCCACCTGCAGCACGTCGGCCGGCTGGAAAGACGGTTGGCTGGCTTTCGTGGATGCCGACCAGAACGGCACGTTCAATGGCGGCGACACCCGCCTCAAGATCGGTCGTCCCACCACCGACGGGATTGCCATTTCCGGCGGTACCAGCTTCGCCGATTACCTCACCTATCTACCCACCGGCACCAGTGTCGGCAGTAGCGGCAACAACAGCGGCGCGCTGGATTTATGCCTCGCCGGCCTCAAGCGTACGATCTCCGTCAACACCACGGGCCGTGTGCGCATCGATACAGGACATTGCTGATGAACATCCACCATCGCAAACAGCAGGGCTTCACCATGATGGAAACCCTGGTCTCCATCATGGTAGTGGCTTTCGGCTTGCTCGGGTTTGCCGCCATGATGGCCAAGTCGGTCAAGGATAACCGCATCGCCTACATGCGCAGCCAGGCCACCATGCTGAGCTACGACATCACCGAGCGCATGCGGGTCAACAGGCAGGCGGCCCTGAGCGGCAGCTACACCATCGGCATCG
This sequence comes from Novimethylophilus kurashikiensis, assembly GCF_003112435.1. Taxonomy (GTDB): domain Bacteria; phylum Pseudomonadota; class Gammaproteobacteria; order Burkholderiales; family Methylophilaceae; genus Novimethylophilus; species Novimethylophilus kurashikiensis. Next base: position 43,569 of record NZ_BDOQ01000001.1, on the reverse strand, counting down.
GCTCGACGCCGGTGGGCAGCAGCGTGGCGCAGCTCGACCTCATCAAATGGAAAAACGAAGTATTGCAATCGTTGCCGCAAGGAGACGGCGCGGTGAGCGTCATGGGCGACGGCAAGACGACCATTACCCTGCAGTGGGACGACGACGGTGACGGTGTTGCGACCTCTTTCGTCACGCAAACGACCATCTGAGGCCGCCATGTCCGCTATCCATTCAAAAACAACCTCTCCCCTGCCGCGCGGATTCTCGCTCATCGAGCTGATGATCTCGCTCGCCATCGGCATGATCCTCATGCTGGCGATCGGCTACATCTACGTCGGGGGCAGTCGTGTTTTCCGCGAATTGGAAGCCACTTCGCGCTTGCAGGAAAGTGCCCGCTACGTGATGGAGCGCATCGGACGCGACCTGCGCATGACCGGGTTCGCCGGCTGTTCTTACACCACCACGGCCAACGTGTTGAATAATTCCAGCGATTGGCAAAACAACCTGTTCGGCATGCCGCTCGTCGGATTTCAGGAAGGCAGCCTGGGTATTCCCGCTCAGGTTGCCGGGCAAATGCTGCGAGGCGATGTCCTGATTGCACTGCTCGCCGACAACAGCAAGGAATACATCATCGCCAGCCACAACCCGGCATCGGCGCAATTCCAGCTCACAGCCAACCACGATCTCAAGCAGGGAGAAATCCTGCTGGCCACGGATTGCAGCCATGCGGCGGTGTTCCAGATGACCAACGTCAATAACAACAATACGATCAAGACGGTCAATCACAATACCGGCACAGGGTCGCCCGGCAATTGCACCAAGGGGTTCGGCATTCCGGTGGATTGTGCCAACCCCACCGGCACAGCCTACACCTTTGTCCCCGGTTCGCGGCTCTACCGGGTGAGCGCATCGGCCTATTACATCCAGAACAATGCCAGCGGAGAGCCGGCGCTCTATCGTCAAAAGTTGGGCTATGCGTCCCCCAACGCTACCTTGACCGCCGAAGAAGTGGTCGAGGGCGTCGAGAACATGAAAATCACTTATGGCGTCGATACCGATGCCACGCCGGACGGCGCAGTCAACAGCTATGTCTCCGCCGAACAGGTGAGCACGGTCACGCCGGGAGCGACAGAATCCGAGCACTGGGCCCGCGTCATCAGCGTGAACATCAGCTTGTTGATGGCAACGCGCAACGACGAACAAATCGCCACGGAGCCGCAGACCTACACCTTCAACGGCACGTCCAGCGTCGCCAGCGACCGACGCTTGTACAAAGTATTCAACACCACGATCGCGATCAGGAACCGGATATGAACGCCCATCCGTGTTTCCGCCGCCAGCAAGGCGTCACCCTGGTGATGTCGCTGATCTTCCTGCTCATGCTTTCCATGATCGGACTGTGGTCGGCCACCAACAACAGCCTGCAGGAACGCATGGCAGGCAACAGCCGCAACCGCGATCTCGCCCTTCAGTCAGCCGAAGCCGCGCTCAAGTATGCGGAGAACACCACCGCCACCTGGCGCACGAGCGTTTTCGACGGCACCGCCAAAGGGCTGCTGACCTATGACGCCACGCTTGCCAACGACGCCGCCTACTGGCGAGACGTCACCCACTGGACCAATGCACTGCAAGTTCCGGCCGGCACCGTCAATCAAGTCGCGGTGCAGCCCTATTACATGATCGAGAAAATGCCCAGCGTCGGCACCGTGGAGTATTACCGCATTACCGCCAAGGGCGTCGGCGGCGAGAGCAGCAGCACGGTCATCTTGCAAAGCATCATCACCTACGCGCCATGAGGAAGAACATGAAAATAACCATCAGACGTAGCTTGGCATGGGGCCTGTTAGGCGTGACGGTGCCAGCCATTGCGCAAATCGGTATCAGCGACGTCCCACTCTTTCTCAGCGTCAACGTCGCGCCCAACGTCATCATCACCATCGACGACTCCGGCAGCATGGATAGCGCCTACATGCCGGACAGCAAGGCACTGAGCACCGGCAACAAGACCAACATTAAGCGCTTCAGCTCCTATCCCTGGAACGGGCAGTATTACGACCCGCTGACCACCTATACCATTCCCACGCGGCGCGACGGCGTGAGCTACGGCACCAGTTTCACGGCGGCCTACAACAGCGGCTTCGATGCGACGACCGCCAAGGTCGATTTGAGCAAGAACTACAAGCTGAACACCCAGTGCAAGCCCAGTTCCGTCACGTCATCGTGCAACTTCACCACCACGACCGCCTACCCCACGCAAGCCGCCTTCTATCACCGTTTCTACAGCGACCTGACGGGAGCGAGCAAGCCTTCGGGTTGTTCCAACAGCAATCCTCGTGAGGATGAAAACTGTTATATCAAGGTCGTCGTCGGTTCCGCAGCAGATATTGCCGCCGGCACGGCGGCACAAAAGCAGCAGAATTTCGCCAACTGGTATTCGTTCTACCGGACGCGTGCGCTGGCCGCCATCTCTGCCGCCATGGGTGCGGTGACGACCATCGATACCGACCAGGTTCGGCTCGCCTGGCAATCGGTCGCTTCGGGATTCAACCCCAACTGCGACCAGTTCGGCACCACTTGCAAGGGCTACGACAGCGCCACGCACGAAAACCGCATGCGCAGCCTGGATGCGCCGAAATCAGGCGATGCGACTAAAACCCACCGCACGGATTTCTACGATTGGATCGCCCGGCTACAGGTCGGCGCCTACACGCCGCTGCGTAGCGCCTTGAATCGGGCGGGCCAGTACTACACCACTTCCGGCGTCAACAGCCCCTACGCTGCCAACCCCTACGTCGACAAAGGGACCGAGCTATCCTGCCGCAAAAATTTCAACCTGCTGATTACCGACGGCTTGTGGAACCAGGACAACAACGTGGACTTCGGCGGCAACACCGACGGCACTTCCCACACGCTGCCAGACGGCAAGGGCTATTCGGCGACCAACCCGTACAAGGACACCAATAGCAACAGCCTCGCCGACATCGCCTTCAAATACTGGTACACCGATTTGCGCACGGACTTGGCCGATAACGTGCCCGCTTATGTCGTCGATCGCTCCGGCACGGATACCGCCCAATACTGGAACCCGCGCAACGATCCTGCTACCTGGCAGCACATGGACAACTTCACCATCGGCCTGGGGCTGAGCAGCGTCCTGCTCGACCCAGCCTGGGGCGGCAGCACCTATGCCGGCGACTTCGCCGCCCTCTCTGCAGGCACGAAAAGCTGGCCTGCGATCAATGAAGCGCCTACGCCGGGTAGCGAGCCGGTCGGCCACGTCTACGACTTATGGCATGCGGCCATCAACAGCCGCGGGCAGTTTTTCAGTGCCGATAATCCTGCCGCCGCCGGCCAGGCATTCAAGTCGGTGTTCAATTCCATCCTCAACGCATCGTCTTCCGCCGCGGCCCTCACCGCCAACTCCACCAGTATCCAGACCGGCACCATGGTGTACCAGGCAACGTTTTCGAGCGCCGACTGGCACGGTCAACTGATAGCCTATAGCGTCAACACCAACGGCACCATCGGCAATGCGCAATGGGATGCCTCGACGCGCATGCCTGCCGCTGCATCAAGGAGCATATTCACCTTCGACGGAACCACAGGAAAGGCCTTTTCCAGCTGCGGCAACCTGAATGCCACCGAAAAACTCGCGCTGGATACCGATAGCCATGGCACCGTAGACAATCTGTGCAGCGACCGCCTGGCTTGGCTCCGCGGGGATAATTCGAAGGAAGCACGCAACGGCGGCGCTTTCCGCGATCGGAAGATATCCACCTTGGGCGACATCATTCATTCCGACCCGATTTTCGTGCAGACCGATAATTTCGGTTACGCCACTGCGTCCGGCATGACGGAAAAATCCTCTTATGCGGCTTTTGTCGCCGGCAAGAATACGCGCAGCCCGATGGTTTACGTGGGCAGCAACGACGGCATGCTGCACGCATTCCGGGCCGACGCCGGCAACGCCGATTCAGGCAAGGAAATATTCGCCTACGTCCCAGCCGGCGTTTACCCCAAGCTTAGCCAACTGACCGATCCCGGCTACAGCCATACCTACTACGTCGATGGTGCCCCCAGCAGCGGCGACGCCTACTGGGGCGGTTCGTGGAAAAGCGTATTGGTCGGCGGCCTGGGCGCCGGCGGCAAATCGGTCTATGCGCTGGATATCAGCAACCCGGATAGTTTCTCCGCCGCCAATGTGCTGTGGGAGTACAGCGATGCCACCGGCCTGGGCAACACCTTCAGCCAACCGCAAATCGTCCGACTCAACACCGGGGAATGGGCTGCCGTCTTCGGCAACGGTTACAACAGCACTTCGGACAAGGCATTCTTGTATATCGTGAGATTGAGCGACGGCACCCTGATCAAGAAAATCCCCGCCGGCAACAGCTCGGGCAACGGTCTTTCGACGCCGATGATGTATGACACCAACGGCGACGGCATCATGGATACCGCTTATGCCGGCGACTTGCTGGGCAACCTGTGGAAGTTCGATTTATCCAGCACCAACGCCGCAACCTGGGCGCTGGCAAACGGCGCACAACCGTTATTCACGGCCCTCAATACCCAGGGGCAGGCGCAGCCGATTACCGCACAGCCGACCCTAGGCGCCCACCCCAGCGGTGGGTTGCTCATCTACTTCGGTACTGGCCGCTACCTGACGACAACCGACCCTGGCAATACCGACGTGCAATCCTTTTATGCCGTCTGGGATAACGGCACGAGCGGCACCGTATCGAGAAGCCAATTGCAAATTCAGAGCATCCTCTCGGAGACCGCGCAATTCAATGCACTGTTACGGGAAACCAGCGACAATGGAGTTGATTGGGCGGGAGGAAAGCGCGGCTGGTACATGGATCTCGTCGTTCCGCCGACCACTTCCGCGGGTCCCGGCGGCGAACGCATCATTTCGCGTGCCTTGTTGAAATACGACCGCGTGATCTTCTCGACCGTCGTACCTTCCACGGATGCCTGCCTCCCCGGCGGCTTCAGCTGGTTGATGGAACTTAACGTGACGACAGGCGGACGACTTGCCGTGAGTGCGTACGATCTCAATAACGATGGCCAGTACGACACCGGCGACAACCTGTCGAACGGCAACGTCGCCAGCGGCGTTAAATCCACGGTGGGTATTTTCGGCACGCCCACCTGGCTTAACGGCAGCGGCAATTCCGATTACAAGGAGTTTTCAGGTACCAGCGGCAGCATCAGCACGATCAAGAATAGAAGACCGCCGACCATGGGTACCGTAAAACGCATTTTCTGGCAGCAAATCCAATGAAAAATCAAAAAAAACTCCGCCTGCAAAGCGGTTTCAACCTGATCGAATTGATGGTGGTGGTGGTCATCATCGGCATCCTCGCCGCGACCATCCTGCCCTCTTACCGAGAGCATGTGCGGCGGGCGCATCGGGCCGATGCCAAGGCGGTCCTGCTGGAAGATGCGCAGTTCCTGGAAAAAAACTTTACCGAGGCTAACCGCTACGACAAGAATACCGCCGGCAATGATGTAGCCTTACCGTTGACGCAATCGCCGCGTACCGGCGATGCCTCATATTCCGTCGTGCTCACCGTCTCGCAAACGTCCTACACGCTGAGCGCGGCACCGGTGGCCGATACCGTGATGGATGGGGATCGTTGCGGCTCGCTTATCTACAACCAGCTCGGGCAAAAGAAAATTGCGGTGGGCGGGACGGAAATCACCGACAACCGGGCAACGCAGTGCTGGGACCGATAAATCGACTCACTTCGTCCAAGACGGCATCAGGCCGCTATATCAAACCGAATTTATTGACCGTCCAAATGTCCGAAGTGGTATCGACCAGTTCCGGATATTGCTGGTCGTGCGCGTCCAGCAATCGAAACAAGGCAGATGCATATTCAGGCGGAAAACCCTGGCGCGTCCCGCCGCGAGAATCCTGGAACAAATCCCAGATGTAGGTTCTGAGCGCTTGCGTGCCCCAGCTTTCTTCCACTTTTTGGCCGATATGGGGAAAACGCTGGATAAGCTTGATGAAATAGGGAGAATCGTGAAGATCGAACGCGAGCTGATCGTCCGCTACAGTGGGTTGGGAAACAACAACCTCGGGAGTTGGTGCATTGGCCTCGTAAATCGCGCGGATGTTCATCAGCGCCTCGACTACTTCGAGGCTTAAGCTCTGATTGCCGCGTTTGTAGGTGTCTTGCAGCAGGCTTTCGATATAGGGGATGATTTCGTCGCCCTGATCCTTCAATTGATTAAGTTTCAGAGCGATATTGGGAAAACTGATGGCAATCAGTTCGACATACTTGAGTAGCGCTTCCTCGTCGCCAATTCGGTGCATTGTTATCTGCCTGTTTTAAGTTGTCATGGGAACATAAACCTCGCTGTAATTTTTGTTATTTCCACATTCTAACGACAAGCCCAGCGATATTCACCGGTTTTTTCTATGCACTCATCCTTAAGCCGCAACCTTGCTGTATTCGTCGATGATGTGTTGAAAATATCGATGAACATCAAGCGCCTGCTCGACATAGCGCTCGCTTCCCAGGCGCCGCAGTAACAGCTCGTGCAAATGAACCCCCGACGGTGTGAGGAACGAATTGCGACGAAAGTATCTTTCCGTATCCGTAGCGGTTCGCAGCAGACCGGTCTCTGCCATGCCGTCATCCGGCCAACTTTCCAGGACGGAAGTCGCACGGATAAGCGCGCTTTGGCTCAAACCTGTCTTCCGCCCCAGTTTTTGCAAGGAAATGCCCTCTTCTTCGCACACTGCTAGAAAAGTGCGCCACGCATCGACATCCAGCGCAGCCGCGACAGGCAACATGGCACTGACGAAATCTTCATCAGTGCCATACATTACGGTGTCCAACGTCTCCATCAAGCGGCTTCCAATACTTTCCGAGTCTTTTTCCCAGCCGAGGCATCGTTAGCCGTTTCGCTCGGCATCAATACGACCGGGATGGACTTGGAGGTCGGCGTGCGGCTGTGGTCGCCCAGCGCATTGAGCGGCACCAGCGGATTGGTTTCAGGGTAATACCCGGCAATGCAGCCCGCCGGAATGTCGTATTCCACTAGTTTGAAGCGGTTGGCCCGTCGCTCGATGCCGTCGTCGGATACCGTCGCAACATCTACCCATTGGCCAGCCTGCATGCCGAGTATTTCCAGGTCATCACGGCTGATGAACAGCACACGGCGCTGCCCGAACACGCCGCGATACCGGTCGTCGAGACCGTAAATCGTCGTGTTGTACTGGTCGTGCGAACGCGTGGTCATGAGGTTGAACACTGGGGCTGCCGTATTCTGCTCTGCACGGTGCATGGGCAGGTCGGTCGGAATGGCTGCGGTTACGAAATTGGCCTTGCCGGTCGCGGTGCGCCATTCCAGGTCGGCCGCGCTGTTAGGCAGGTAAAAACCGCCCGGTTGGCGCACGCGCTGGTTGTAGTCGTGGAAATCATCCAGCGTCGCCTCGATCAAGTCTCGGATGCGGTCGTAGTCTTGGATCAATCCAAGCCAATCAATCTTGGAGTGCGGCAACACGGCATGCGCCATCCGGGCCACGATGGCAGGCTCAGAGAGTAACTGTGGCGAGGCCGGTTTATTGATGCCGCCGGAGCCGTGCACCATGCTCATGGAATCTTCCACCGTCACCATCTGCGCACCCATGGCCTGCTGGTCGATTTCAGTACGGCCTAGGCAGGGTAAGATCAGTGCCTGCTTGCCAGTCACCAGATGGCTGCGGTTCAGCTTGGTGCTGATGTTGACCACCATGTCGCATAGTCTTAATGCCGCCTCGGTACGCGGCGTATCCGGCGTGGCCGCGGCAAAATTACCGCCCAGCGCGACGAACACGCGCACGTCGCTGCGCTGCATGGCTTCGATAGTGGCGACCACGTCATAGCCATTCTCGCGTGGCGGCTCGAAACCGAACACCTGCTGCAAACGGTCGAGGAATTCTGCCGAAGGCTTCTCGGTGATGCCCACGGTGCGGTTGCCCTGCACGTTGCTGTGTCCGCGCACCGGGCAAGCGCCCGCGCCGGGACGGCCGAAATGCCCGCCGATCAACAGCAGGTTGACCACCTGCTGGATGGTCAAGACAGAATGCTTGTGCTGCGTGAGGCCCATGCCCCAGGTACAGATGACCTTCGGCGAGGCCAGGTAGATTTCAGCGGCCGCTTCGATCTCGTCCCGATTCAGGCCGGATTCCTGCACGATCAATTCCCAACTTTCCGCCCGGATGTCGGCGAGAAAACGCTCGAAACCGTGGGTATGGCGGTCGATGAACGCCTGATCGACGATCGGCGGTTTACCCTGCACCAGCGCTTCCTCATTCTTTGCGACGATGTGCTTCAGCATGCCCTTGATCACGGCCAGGTCGCCGCCGATCTTGGGTTGCAGGTAAAGCGAGCTGATCGATGTGCTGCCGCCCGTGAGCATTTCCACCGGGCTTTGCGGAAACGCGAATTTCTCCAGCCCGCGCTCCTTGAGCGGATTGATGGAAACAATCTTGGCGCCCCTCTTGGCCGCCAGGCGCAGCTCGCCCAGCATGCGCGGATGATTGGTGCCGGGGTTCTGGCCGAAGATGAAAATCGCGTCGGCGTGGTGGAAGTCTTCCAGCTTGACCGTGCCCTTGCCGATGCCGATGCTCTCGATCAACGCATACCCGCTCGCCTCGTGACACATGTTGGAGCAATCGGGGAAATTGTTGGTGCCGAATTCGCGCACGAACAACTGGTAGAGAAAAGCAGCTTCGTTACTGGCGCGGCCGGAGGTATAAAACGCGGCCTGGTCGGGATGATCGAGCGCCTGAAGACCCGCCCCGATACGAGCAAACGCTTCATCCCAGCCAATGGCTTCGTAATGGTCGGTCTCGGGATTGTAGGCCATGGGATGGGTCAACCGGCCCTGGTTTTCGAGCCAGAAATCGTCCTGCTGGAGCAGCCATGAAACCGAATGCTTGGTGAAAAACTCGGGCGGAACGCGCTTGGAAGTGGCTTCCGCCGCCACCGCCTTCACCCCGTTTTCGCAGAACTCGAACGAGGAAGCATGGCGCGGGTCCGGCCAGGCGCAGCCCGGGCAGTCGAAGCCGTGTTTCTGGTTGTTGCGCATCAAGGTCATCGGCCCCTTGATGGGAATGCCCTGGAACATCAGATGCTTGGCTGTGCTCGCCAATGCGCCCCAGCCGCCGGCCGGACCGCCGTAATCCTTTACTTTGGCTTTTTTGCCCATAGGTATTTGCTTGGCTCCGATACCCGCCCATGACATATGCATTAAAAAACATATGGTCAATCAAGGTTGGGCATTCAGGAAGGGAATAAATTGAGATTGGCGCATTCTATTCCCCGTCAACCCGCATGAAAATATGAAGCGCAGCCCAATAAAACTTATGCTATAAATCGCATATGATTTCTATCGACCTCAAAGCCCAGTGGTTGATCGGCGCGTTCGGCAAGCCGCAGCGCGAGATCAACATCTTCGCCCTGCTGCACGGCATCGCCGCCTCGGGCAAGCTCACGCAAGCCGCGCGCGACGCCGATATCTCCTATCGCCACGCCTGGCAGTTGCTCGATCAGTGGGGGGAATATTTCGATAGTCCCCTGGTGGAAAAACGCCAGGGGCACGGCATCACGCTCACCCCGTTGGGCGAGGCTCTGCTGTGGGCGGAAAAGCGCGTGAATGCCCGGTTGACGGCCCAACTCAGCAATCTCGCATCAGAAATGCAGGTCGAACTCAACCGCGCTATCCACGACACCAAGCAGATCGTGCGACTGCATGCCAGCCACGGCTATGCCGTTGCGGAGTTCCGCGACCTGGTGCACAACAGCACTAATATTCAGCTCGACCTGCAATACCGCGGCAGCGTCGATGCGCTCAACGGCCTGACACGCGGCGATTGCGATATCGCCGGGTTTCATATCCCCGAAGGCGCGCTCGAAAAAGAGGCGCTACTGAGATACGAGAAATGGATGAATACGGACGAGCACCGACTCATCCATTTTGTGCGCCGCACGCAGGGACTGATCCTCGCCAAGGGCAATCCGCTGCAAATTACCGGCATCGGCGATCTCGTCAAAACCGACGTGCGTTTTGTGAATCGCGAAGCGAACTCGGGCACGCGACTGTTATTCGACATGATGCTGCACCAGGCCGATATCGTTTCCGCCGCCATCCACGGCTACCGTCGCGAGGAACTGACCCACAACGCCGTGGGCGCCTTGATTGCGAGCGGTATGGCGGATGCCGGCCTGGGCGTGGAGGCCGCGGCACGAGAATTCGGGCTGGATTTCATCCCGCTGGCAGCCGAACAGTATTACCTGATCTGCCACAAGGACACGCTGCAACGCCCCGCCATGCAAAGCCTGTTACAGCTCCTGAGCGGCGACGCCTTCAAGCGCGCCATCATCGCCATCCCCGGCTATTCGGCCCCGCGTTCCGGCGAAGTCGAAGAAAGCCGCACAGTCTACCTGCGCGGCATTAGCTAAGCCCGGTGCAACGCCTTACAGCACGCTCAAGGGATTCTTACCGGCGCTAAAGATTTCACTGCTGCTTAGCTCGGCATAGTGGGGAAAACCGAATCCGCCGATTTCAGTGGGATTGAGATTGAGGCTCCGAGCATCGCGACCGCGCAATCGGGCGGCATTGTCGGAAACCAGTTGGGAAAGCCATTGCGGCAATTGAACGTGATGCATGTTGATTCTCCTGAATAAAGGCACCGCAAGATTGCGTTGCCCGTCCGGTGCCTTCAGCCAGGCGACGCTTTAGCAGTACTTGATAACCCGCCCCGCAAGTGGTCTTAAATCGGCGGTGAAACTGTCAGCCATTATCCTCAAGCCGGCCCCACAAGTGAAAGAATTGTTATGCATAGCCGCCTTACCGGTGGTTATATGCGAGCCCGGCTTAATCTTCGCCCGGCTCCATGTGCGATTGCAGGTAGTTGGGAAGCGTCACGTCCTTGATCAGCGTTTGCTGGGTTTCCAGCCAATCAATGGCTTCTTCGCAGTGTTCCAGCAGTTCTTCCAGTAGATCCCGGCTGACGTAATCCTGTACACGCTCACATAACGCGATGGCCTCTACCAGCAGCGGACGCTGGATGTCGCGTTCGTAGGTGAGGTCGCCGTGAAGGCATTCCACCACATGTTCTCCGATCAATAGCTTGCCGAGGTTTTGCAGGTTGGGCAGGCCTTCCAAAAAGAGAATGCGTTCGATGAGTTCGTCGGCTTCCTTCATCACGCGGATGGATTGCTTGTACTGGTAGTCGTTGAGCTTTTCCAGGCCCCAGTTGCGGAACATGCGGGCATGGAGGAAATACTGGTTGATCGCGGTAAGCTCGTTCTTGAGCACTTTATTGAGGGTGAGGATGACTTCCTTGTCGCCTTGCATCGCGGTTCTCCTTTCTTATTCCGGGGCGCCGGGCTTCATCTGGCTTTGCTGGTAGTTCTGCAAGCCCACCAAGCCGATAAGTCGGATTTGCTGCTCCAGCCAGTAGGCGTGGTCCATTTCAGTGTCTTCGAGTTGCTGCACCAGCATGTCGCGGGTGACATAATCGCGAGAGCTTTCGCAGGCGGCAATGGCTTTCTTGAGTTCGCCCACAACGTGGTATTCCACCGCAAGGTCGGCTTGCAGCATCTCCTGCACATGGGTGCCGATATTGAGCGCGTTGCGCTTCACCATATTGGGCACGCCTTCCAGGAACAGGATGCGCTGGATCAACAGCCGCGCGTGATGGCGTTCGTGCTCGGATTCGTGCAGCGCCTTGTCGGCGAGATGCGGGAAACCGAAATTGGCGTACATCTCGCCGTGGATCAAGTATTGGTCTACGGCCGCCAACTCGCCCGCCAGCAGGTCGTTGAGGATGTCGATGATAGTTTTATCGCCTTGCATGGCGCACTCCTCGGATGACATAAGATGCAAAAATATTACTCCAATTTATCGCCGCGTGACGGCGCTCCAAGTCACATCGATTGCAGTGCGAAGAACACCGCCAATCCCATCGACCCGAGTCCCAGACCAGCAAGCGTCAAGCGCGAACGGCGCATCCGCGTCCACAGCAAAATACCGGTAATCGACAAGGTCACCATCGCCCCTGCCAACGAGTCGATGAGCAGCACCCATCCGGTATTCATGCCCACCCCTTTATGTAAGCGCATGAGCAGGCCTAGCGTATTGACCTCCTGCTGCCGGACGCTGACAAAGCTGTTGCCCATCACATACTCGGTTGTGTAGGAAACTTGCGGTAGATGGAATTCGGCCTTCAATCGAACGGGTTGCGGAACGGTGACGCCCTGCCATATCACGGGCTTAGGCGACTCCACTCCCGCTTTATAGGGCGCATGCCGCAGATGCAGCCCTTGCTGCGCCCAACGGCCGAACGCCTGTGGGTCTGGAAGCACCGGCTGCTGTATCGCCAACTGGAACTGGCTTTCGTGCATTTGCATGGCGGGAATCTTCATCACCTGGCGGTGGTTGAGCAAAAAGCCGGTGATGCCGAACAGCAGCCCCAAAGCAGCACCCCACAGCCCGAGCCAGCCATGGAGTTTGCGCAAGCGCCTTAAGAAAGCGCCTTTGTCGACGGTGCGAACGGTCATGGGATAAAGCTCAAGGTGCTCACATGGCGGATGCCTTCGTAGGCCGCACCCTGGTATTCGCCGCGCCCGTCTTCGATAAAGGCGACCTCCGCGACGTAGAGCCCCGGCCAGGGCGTGTGGATGGCAATCTCCCCTGACGCGTCCGTCTCGTATTCGCGCATCCAGCGATTGGGGGCATAGAGCGACAGCTTGGCCTTGGCGAGCGGTTTGCCGTGCAGCGAGACGCGCAGTTTCCCGGCGCCCATCGGCTGGATGTCGAGGTCGAGGTTCGATGCGTTTTCGCGCTCTGCAACAGCAAAGCGCGAGTAATACATGGGTTTGACGATTCCCATGCGATGCTGGCGCAAGTCCTTGACCTTCATGGTCAGATCTTGAGCTACCAACGGCTGGACGCCAGCCGGCAAGACGGAAAAATGGTCGTCGGATCGTTGCAGATCGACCTGTTTGCCTGCGGCGGAGGCTTCGGGGGCCGCAATAGTATCCAGCCTGCCGCCGCTTTTTTCACGCAAGGCGTTTTCATATTCGCCGAAGCACAAGTGCATCTGCCCATCGACGGGTTCCAGCCACAGATAGTGAGCCTGGACGGGGTGCGCCATGGCAAGGGCCGCAGCAGCCAGCAGGGTTCTGATCAGCTTCATGACATTTCCTTTGATAACTTGGGAGCTCGACCGGGTGGCACTGGCCGTACCGCCCGGAGGGGTCAATTAAAGTCGAACCGCACCGTTGCCATCACGCTGCGCGGATCGCCCGGCAAGGCGCCGATGAAGGTCGGCACGGTGTAATAGGTCTTGTCGGTGAGGTTCTTGAAATTGACGGCGATTTCGTACGTCTTCTGGCGCCAGTAAACGGCGGCGTCATAGACGGTGTAGGAAGGCACTTCGAGTAGGTTGAGCGCGTCGGCGTAGGATTTACCCTTGTAGGTCGCACCGATACCAGCGCCGAAGCCATGCAACATGCTCGGCTCCCAGGTCAGCCAAACCCGCGCGTTATCCTTGGCGACGCCAGTGGGCATGTTGCCGTAGATACTGGTGTTGCCGACGCCCAAGGTCGTATTACTGGAGAGCGCATCAGAAATCGATTTTGGATTGATATGGCTATAGCTCGCCAGCAGCTTGACCTCGCGGGTCAGCGATCCGACCGCATCGACCTCGATACCGGAGGTCTTGTCCTTCCCATCAGGTGTAGAAACCCCAGGGGTCAGCGTCACGTAATAGTGGTCGCGCTTGGCTCGAAACAGTGCGACGTTAAGGTCCAGACGCCCGTCGAGCAGCATGGCCTTGGCCCCGACTTCCTTGCTGAACGATTTTTCAGGCTCAGGCGAAAGCGCGGTGGATTCCGTGGCAATGTTGATGAAAGCGCCGCGCGCAATGCCTGCATAAAGCGACAACTGCGGAATCGGCTGGTACACGGCGCCAAACTGGCTGCTGTTGAGTCCTTGCTCGTCTGCGATGCGGCGGAACGCCGTCGTGCCTTGGGAACCTTCATCGCTGAAATCCACGTTGTCGTGGCGCAAGCCACCGCGCAGCTTGACCTGTTCCGTCAGCTCGACCTGATCTTGAGCATAGACGCTCTTGGTGGTGGCTTCGACATGGCGGTTGAATCCTTGAGATGCCACCGCGGTCAGGCCGTTTAGCGAGGTTTCCGGAACCACAGGATTGCTGGCGTTGGCGATATTCGACAGGTTATAGCCGACGCGTACCGTATCGATGTCCGTATCCTGCCATTCCACGCCTGCCAGCAAAGTGTGGCTGACGCTGCCCGTTTTGAACTTCCAGGTCGCCTCGCTGGTGAAATCCAGGTAATCGGCATCGTCCTGCTGGCTGCGTATGGTGCGGCCGGTAATGACGCCGGAAGCGTTCGCCACATTCGAACCGGCATTGCGCAGCATGTCGATGTCGCGATGATCATAAACCAGAGAAGTTTTCAGGCTGAACGCATCGCTCGGTTTCCATTCGTGGATGGTCGCGAGACGATTGATTTCCTGGTTCGCATAATCCATCGGGCTGTAATAGCGTGCATTGCGGCCGGAAGCCGTGACCAGTTTGCGATCGGCGCCGAAGACGATACCGTAGTTATCCGGCGTGAGCTTGATGTCGCGATAGTCGTAATCGAGCGTCAGCGTTTGCGTATCGGTGAGGTTGAAGCGTAGCGAGGGCAAGATTTCGGTGATTTCTCGACCCAGCCCGCGGAAATCGTCGCTTTTTTCATAGCCCACATTGAGCCGAGTGGCCACGCCATTGACCGCACCGCCCAAATCCAAACCGACGCGCTGCGTATCGTAGCTGCCAACGCCGACTTCGAACTCGGCCACGGTCTTGTCGGTCGGCAGCTTAGTCACGACATTGACGCTGCCGCCGGGCTGGCTGGAACCGTACAACGCGGAGCCCGGCCCCTTGAGCACTTCGATGCGTTCCACATCGGTCATGGTGCGGTAATAGCCGTTCTGCGTGCTGCCGTCGACGTTCCCATCGCGCAGCCAACGCATGTTGAGACCGCGAATGTTGAAGTTATCGGCAAAACCATAGCCGCCCGCGTAGTTCTGGCTCACGCCGCTGACGTTGCGCATGGCCTCGTTCATACCCATGGCGCCCTGATCCTCGAGAACGGCTTTGGGCACAACGACGATACTGGCAGGTACATCACGCGCCGGGGTATCGGTTTTGCTGCCGGTCGTGGTCGTCTCGACCTGATAATTCAACGAACGGTCCTGCTGGCCGCTTACCTGCACTTCCGGCAAGGTTTCAGTTTGTTCCGCCTTGGTATCTTCTGCGGCCGCCTGCAACGGCAATGCGGCCAGCGCCAGCAATATTGCCGGGCGCATGCGCTTGAGTTGGTATTGCATGTGTTGCTCCCCTGAGTAGTCGAAATAGCTGGCTACCGGCGAGCAACGCCCTGGCTGGCTGAAATGAAAAGCGATGTTTTACTTGGGCTCGCTGACAAACCCCAGATGCTTGATCCCCGCGTTCTGCGCCTCAGCCATGACTTCCGCCAGCACTTGGTAGCGTGTGGATTCATCGGCCCGGATATGCACGTCCGGCTGTGGATCGCGTGCGGCTTCGGCTTTGAAACGATCAGCAATGGATGCCTGGTCCAACGCCTGGTCGTTCCAGTACCACTGGCCGTTGGCATCGATGGACAGCGTCACGATATCCGGCTTTTGCGTCACAGCCTTGCTGCTGGCCTGCGGCAGGTCGATCTTGACCGCGTGGGTGAGCAAGGGCGCCGTGATGATGAAGATCACCAAGAGCACCAGCATCACGTCCACCAGCGGCGTGGTATTGATTTCCGACATCGGCGCGCTGTGCGATTGGTCGTTGCCGACTCCGCCGTGCGTCATCATGCCGTAGCCGCCTTCAATTCAGTCGTTGCGCTGAATTCGGCTTTCGCTGCGGGCAACATGCGGCCGGTGACAAGGTAGACATGCAGGTGGTAGGCGAAGGCTTCGATCCTGGCCATGGCCTTGCGGTTGCGACGCACCAGCGCGTTGTAGGCCAGCACGGCGGGGATCGCTACCGCGAGACCGAAGGCCGTCATGATGAGCGATTCGCCTACCGGTCCTGCGACCTTGTCCAGTGTGGCTTGTCCGGAAGCACTGATGCTGGCAAGCGCGTGGTAGATGCCCCATACCGTGCCGAACAGGCCGACGAAAGGGGCCACGCTTCCCACTGAAGCGAGCACTGTCAGCCCCGATTCCATACGGCCTTGCACTTCCTGCAATCCACGTTGCAAAGCCCTTGCTGTGAACTCATCGCGTGAGCAGCCTTCGACGGTCAGGCTTTGATGATGGGTAGCGGCTGCCATACCCAGACGCGTCAGCTGTTTGTACTCGCTATCTTCCTGTACCGCATGCTCGGCGGCTTCCAGCGAGCGATGCGTATGGAAGTGAAAAACGAAAGCTGCGCCATTGCGCGCGGTTTTCAAATCCTGCCAAAGTTTTGTGATCAGCAATGACCAACTCGCCACCGACATCGCCAGCAGGGCAAGCGCTACCGACATCGAAACCGGACCACCCTGGGTCAGGAAAGTAATTGCGTTGAACTCTTCCATACATTTATCCCTTCACTGAAAAACTGAGCGGCACGACCACCCAGGCGCTAACGGCCTGTTCACCTCGTTTGGCCGGCACAAATCGCCATTGTTTGACGGCTTCCATAGCAGCCTGGTCCAGGCGCTCGAAGCCCGAGCTTTTATCCAATTCGATGAAAGCCGGCTCGCCTGAGGCTGTCACCATCACCCGCAACATGACCTTGCCCTGTTCTTTCAAACGCCGCGAAAGGGGCGGATATTCGGGGCTAGGATTGCGCAGGTAAGCAACGCCGAAGCGCGGTGGTTGATAGACCGGTTCGGGTTCGGATACGACTTCCTTGGTTGCGGGTGCAGCCGGTTCCGGCGTCGGTGCCGCTTCCGCGATCATTTCCTGGTGCGTTGAAGTGGACTCGGATTGGGCCTGCAAGCGCGGCGCGGCTTCGGCCGTAACCGGCACAGGCGTTGGTTCAGACTTAGGCTGTACCGTTGGTTGAGGTTGGCGTTTGATCACAGGCTCGACCATGCGCGGCTTTGATTGCACAGGTTGCGGCTTGGCCTGTAATTCGGCCTTCAGCGGCTCGCTGTCGGCTACCAGGCTGACCATCATGGGCTCCGGCTCAGCCGGCAGCTCAGAAGCAGACTTGGACGCCATCGCAGCGAACACTGCGGCATGCCCGCCGAACACCAGCGCAACCACGGCAGCGCCGTGTAACGATTTTCTGCGGCGAGCCTCAATGAACACGGCCGCGTCCCAGCATATGCGGGTAGCCCACTAATACGCCCTGAATACCTTCCAGCTTTTTGGTGGCGGTGTTCAGCATATTCACCACTGTGCGAAATACCGATTCTTCCAGGCGAATATTCATCGCACCGATTTCCAGCTCGGCGATTTCGCAATCTGGGCAATATACGACTTGGCAGCCTTCGCTGCCTGCCAATAAGACACGTCTGCATTGTTTGGTTGTATTCATGCCATCCTCGCAAGTTAACAACGTCGCTTGTGCGACTTTACGGGCTGGCTTGCGGGGGATGCCGCTGGCTGGCTGAAGGCACCGAGTGGTGCCGATTGGTACGGTTATTTGGTCAGTATCAGCTTGCCCTGACTCGTCAGGCGCAAGCGGTATTCGTCGCCGGCATGCTCGATCACGAGTTCCTTCCGGCCGTTGAGCAGCGCCTCGCTGCTGACCCGCGAGCGTGCAGGTGTATTTCGCTCATTCGGCTCCGAAACGATGACCTGTTTTTTATTGAGATCGCCCATTCGTTAATGATAACCATTCTCATCTTTAAGTCAAGCCCCACGAAGATTTTCCAATTGCAAATAAACTCTGCTATGTACCCCAAACCACTGAGCTTTCCTAATTTATTCATTACTTTGGCATCTCCTAACTCAATGTCATTAAGGAGATTAACCATGCGAATTCAAGACTTATGGAAGTGTGCCGCAGTTGCGGCGTTTGCTATTTATGTGCCGGCAGCCATGGCCGGCGCAACCAACCAGGGCGACAACACTGCCGCCACCCCCGGCGAAGGCAGTGCGACCACCAAGTCGCAAGCCAATCCGGACTCCAGCGGCAAGGGTACGCACAACGACATGAACAACATGCAGCACAAGAAGGGCAAGCACCATCGTAAACATAGCGGATCGAGCAGTTCCGGCAGCTCCGACAAATCCAGTGGTTCAAGCGGCTCGAGCAGCTCCGGGACGTCCGACATGAACAATTCCGGCAGCTCCGGATCGGGCTCATCGACCGATATGAACATGAACAACTCCAACGGCTCAGGTTCATCGCGCTCAGGCTCATCCAGTTCCGGCTCGTCCGATACAGGCTCTTCTCGTTCCGGCTCGACCAGCTCCGGATCTTCCGATTCTGGTTCCGGCGCGTCCAACATGAACACCCCAGGCTCGACCGGCGGCAGCGATTCCGGCTCTACCAGTTCCGGCAGCAGCACGAGCAATCCCGGTTCGTCCGGCAGCGGCACCTCGACGCCCAACAGCCAGTACTAATCAGGCTTGTGCAAGATCCCCAGGGAGCTTCGGCTCCCTTTTTTCTGCCTCCTAGACGTGACGCCGCACAGACCCGCCTCGCCTGCCTGAATAGATTGGCGGTTTTTGAAATCGGAGGTGCATCATGACGAATAGCGCATTGAAGCCGCTGGACCAGCAAGTGATCGTGCTCACCGGCGCATCGAGTGGCATCGGCCTCTGCACGGCGTTGATGGCGGCTCGTGCCGGAGCGCGCCTGGTATTGATCGCACGCAGTGCAGACGTCCTGGAAAAACTCACGGCCGATCTGGATGCGGAAGGTCTGGCAGCGATACCTATGGTGGCCGACGTCAGCGTCCGAGTAGAAATGGACAAGGCTGCGCAGACTGCTGTCGATCGTTTCGGCCGCATCGATACCTGGATCAACAACGCCGGGTTATCGATCTACGGGCGGTTGGATGCAGTCAGCGAGGAAGACAGCCGCCGCCTGTTCGACATCAATTTCTGGGGGGTAGTCAAGGGTCCGCTCGCTGCGCTGCCGCATCTTCGCACCCATGGCGGCGCCCTAGTCAACCTGGGCAGCGAAGTCTCCGATGCCGTGGTGCCGCTGCAAGGCATGTATTCCGCCTCCAAGCACGCAGTTAAAGGCTTTACCGATGCGTTGCGCATCGAGATCGAGCAACTCGACAACGCCCCGGTTTCGATCACCCTGATTCAGCCCACCGCGGTCGATACGCCCTTTCCCCAACATGCACGCAACTACATGACGCAAGAGCCCAAGCTGCCTTCGCCGCTCATCGATCCGCAGCAAGTGGCCGAAGCCATCCTCAAGGCCGCGACGGAAGGCGGACGCGATGTCACGGTCGGTGCCATGGCAGCGATTAACACGGCGGCGTTCAAGATCACGCCGTCGCTCGCCGACAAGTTCGCGGCAAAGCAGGCCAGGCGTCAGCAGATCGCCGCGCCGCCGATGGACCCGCAAGGCACGCTCTATAAACCCGGCCATGCAGGACAAGTCTACGGCCAGGTGCATTAAGACTAGGCGTACTGCCCTGCCACCCACCCCGAGGACCACGCCCATTGAAAGTTGTACCCGCCCAGCCAGCCGGTAACATCCATCACTTCGCCCACAAAAAACAGGCCGGGCACCGCCTTGGCTTCCATGGTCTTGGAAGACAAGGCGCCGGTATCCACGCCGCCCAGCGTCACTTCGGCCTTGTTGTATCCCAAGGTCCCGCTGGGCATGATGGGCCAGGCCTGAAGCGCTGCGGCGATGTTTTCGATATCGCGGTTGGAGAATTCGTTGACGGGTTTTTCCCAACCCATGAGCGCACACCACTCCTGCGCAAACTTCTTTGGGAGTTTCTCGGCCAGCAGCATCGGCAGCGCCTGCTTGCTGCGACGATGCTCGGCCAGCCAATCGGCAGCATTCAGGTCTGGTAATAGATCGATGTCTACCGGATGTTTCTTTCCCCCTTCGTATTCCTGCATTTGCCAATAGCTTGAGATTTGCAGGATGGCCGGGCCGGAGAGCCCGCGATGGGTGAGCAGCACATTTTCACGGAATGCAGCGCTACCGAATTCCGTACGAGCATCCAGCGTATTCCCGGCTAAAGGTTTCAGTTTCTCCAGCGTTTCCGGCGCCAGCGCCAGCGGCACCAGCGCGGGCTTCGGCGCTATCACAGGAATGCCGAACTGCTCCGCCAGCTTGTAGCCGAACGGCGTTGCGCCGATGGCGGGCGCCGCAAGGCCTCCGGTCGCGATCACCAGCGATTCGCAGCGGAAGGCACCTTGCTCGGTATCCACGACAAATCGCCGATCGAATTCCTCCCCTTTTTGCACGCCCAACACCTTGCAGGGATGCACCAATTGCACTTGTGCATCGTCGCAAGCGTCTTTCAGCATATCGATGATGTCGCGCGCACTGTCGTCGCAGAAGAGTTGTCCGTGATCGCGCTCGTGATAACGAATGCCGCGAGCGTTCACTATGGCGAGGAAATCGTGTTGCGTGAACTGCGACAAGGCAGACCGGCTGAAATGACGGTTTTGCGAGAGATAGTTGTCTGCACTGACATTGCGATTGGTGAAATTGCATCGGCCTCCGCCCGAGATGCGAATGCGCTCGCCGATCTTGACCGCGTGATCGACCAGCAGCACACGCCGCCCGCGCAGTCCCGCCTGTGCGGCGCACATCATGCCGGCGGCCCCCGCCCCTATCACGATCACATCGAAGTTCATGGTTTATCCATTAGATTGAGGCGGCATTATGCGGGATGAAGGGGGACGACGAAACTGTAGCGCAGGCGTCCTCACCTGCATCAGCTATTTGTATCGTCAATCCCTGTAAATGCAGGCCAGGCCGCCTGCGCTACAAATGAGGGCTTGACACACATAACTAAGAGTTTAAACATATAGTCATGTTAAGCGAACGCATTCAAAATCTGCCGGACGAATGGCGCGATGTTTCCGACCTGTTCGTTGCGCTGGGCGACGAGCAGCGGCAACGCATCCTGCTCACCTTCGAGCCGGGAGAGCGACTGAATGTGACCCAGATCGTCTCAGTCTCGCAATTAAGCCGTACGGCGGTTTCGCACCATTTGAAAGTGCTGCGCCAAGCCGGCGCGCTGGATAGCGAGAAGATCGGCAAGGAAGTGTATTTCTGGATTGCCAAAGGCAACATCGTCGCTTTGCTGGAACGCGTACTGGAATACGTCAAAACGCAGACATGAACTTTAGCGCAGGCGGTCTCGCCTGCTACGACGAAATTCAAGGGGTAACTGATGATAAAAACAATCTTGCAGATGTTCTTCCGCATCCTGTTCCGGGTACGTCTCCATGGCGATTCACCCGAAGCCAAACAAGGCCCGCTGCTCGTCGTCGCTAACCACGAATCCTTCCTCGACGGCTTGCTGCTGGGGCTGTTCCTGCCGGTGCGCGCTACCTTCGTCGTGCACACCACGGTGCTGCACAACGTCTGGTTCCGCCTGATTCTCTCCCAGGTGCCGCATCTGGCCGTGGACCCCACCAGCCCGCTGGCCATGAAAAAAGTCATCAAGCTGCTGGAAGCCGGCGAATCCGTCGTGATCTTCCCCGAAGGCCGCATCACGCTCACCGGCAGCCTCATGAAGGTCTACGACGGCCCGGGTTTTGTCGCTGCCAAGACCGGCGCGACCATCCTCCCCGTGCGCCTCGACGGCGCCGCCCGCTCCTATTTCAGTCGGCTCTCGGGCAACTACCCGCGCAGTCTCTTCCCCAGAATAAGCCTGACCTTTCTCGCCACCACCCGCATCGACATGCCGACGGCACCGACGGCCAAACTGCGCCGCCGCATGGCAGGCGAAGCCATGCGCCGCGTGATGCAGGAAATGCTGTTCAAGTCGCAGCCGGTGCAGACCCTGTTCAGCGCGCTGGTCGATGCCGTCGACATCCATGGTCGCAGCACACGGCTATTGGAAGACATGAAGCAGGTCGAGGAAAGCTATGGCGAACTGCTGACGCGCTCCTTGGCGCTCGGCCGCATGGTCGAAAAAATCTCTGCGCCCAAGGAAACCGTCGGCGTACTCATGCCCAATGTCTCCAACACCGTCTGCCTGATCTTCGGCATGAGTGCGGTCAATCGCGTTCCGGCAATGCTTAACTACACAGCAGGGACAGCGGGCATGCAAAACGCCTGCATCGCGGCGAATATCCGTACCATCATCACATCGCGCCAGTTCCTGGAAGCCGCCAAGCTGGGCGAGACCGTCAACGCCATGCAGGGCGTCCAACTGGTATACCTCGAAGACTTACGTTCGACCTTCACGCTGTGGGACAAGCTCTGGCTGCTGGGATTTGCGCGCTGGTTTCCCAAGGCCGCGGCGCATGAAGTTCACCCAGACGAGTCTGCGGTCGTGCTGTTTACCTCTGGTTCTGAAGGCAAGCCCAAGGGCGTGGTGCACAGCCATCGCGGCATTCTCGCCAACATCGCCCAGATTCGCGCGGTGATCGATTTCTCGCCGTCCGACAAATTCATGATCGCACTACCGCTGTTCCATGCCTTCGGCTTTACCTGCGGCGCCGTCATGCCGCTCGTCACCGGCTCGAAAATCTTCCTTTACCCCTCGCCGCTGCACTACCGCATCATCCCGGAAATCATCTACGACCGCGGCTGCACCGTCCTCTTCGGCACCAGCACCTTCCTCGGCAACTACGCCAAGTTCGCCCATCCCTACGACTTCTACAAACTGCGCTACGTGGTCGCCGGCGCAGAAAAACTCAACGAAGAAGTGCGCAAGACCTGGATGGAAAAATTCGGCATCCGCATCCTCGAAGGCTACGGCGCCACCGAATGCGCCCCCGTGCTCGCCGTCAACACCCCCATGGCCTGCCGCAACGGCACTGTCGGTCCATTATTGCCCGGCCTGGAACCCAAGCTGGAAGCCGTGCCCGGCATCGAGACCGGCGGCCTCCTCAGCGTGCGCGGCCCCAACGTCATGCTGGGCTATTACCTCTTCGATACCCCTGGCGTATTGAAAGCACCCGAAAACGGTTGGTACAGCACCGGCGATATCGTCGAGATCGACGCCGACGGTTTCGTGAGCATCAAAGGTCGCGTCAAACGTTTCGCCAAGATCGCCGGCGAAATGGTCTCGCTCGAAACCGTCGAACAGATTGCCCATCGCGCCTCGTCGGAATATCAGCACGCCGCCACTACGCAAATCGACCCGCAGCGCGGCGAAAACATCGTGCTGTTTACCACCGATACCGCCCTCACCCGCGATGCCCTATCCACCGCCGCCCGAGAACTCGGCAGCCCGGAACTCGCCGTTCCGCGCAAGATCGTGCCGGTGAAGGAACTACCGCTGCTGGGAACGGGCAAGACGGATTATGTGACGCTGAAACAGATGGCGGAAACGGCATGAAATCGTCAGTTCAACTTGTAGCGCAGACTGCATCCAAGGAAAATCCATGACAAGTAATAACCTCCTCTCACGCGGCATGATCGCCGTCCTCGCCGCGCAATTCCTCTCGGCGCTGGCCGACAATGCCTTGCTGTTTGCGGCCATTGCCGAGTTGAAAGCGCACGCCGCGCCGAGTTGGCAGACCCCAATGCTGCAGGAAGCCTTCGTCGTCGCGTTTATTTTCCTCGCGCCTTTCGTGGGGCCGTTCGCTGATGCGTGGCCCAAAGGGCGGGTGATGCTGGTAGCAAATGCAATGAAGTTCGTCGGCGCTGCCGCCATGCTGCTGGGGCTGCATCCCTTGATCGCCTACAACCTGGTGGGGATAGGCGCAGCGGCGTATTCGCCGGCCAAGTACGGCATTTTGTCCGAGCTGGTCGGCAAGGATAAGCTGGTCAAGGCCAACGGCCTGATGGAAGGCTCGACCATCGTCGCCATCCTGTTGGGTGCCGTGGTGGGCGGCAAGCTCGCGGATATTTCGGTGGTGACGGCCTTGGTCAGCATCTGCGGCTGCTACCTGCTGGCTGCGGGTGCCAATACTTTGATCCCGCGGCTGCCGGTGGCGCATGCGCTTCCACATATTTCTCCCATCGCATTGATACGCGACTTTTTCTCCGCCCTGACCACCTTGATACGCAACCCAGATGCCCGCTTCTCCATGCTGGGCACCAGTATTTTCTGGGGTGCCGGTTCGACACTGCGCCTATTATTAGTCGCTTGGGTCCCGGTGGCGTTGGGCATTGCAGACTTGAGCATGCCGGCCAACATGAGCGGCGGCGTAGCCGTGGGCATTGCACTAGGCGCAGCAGCGGCGGCAAGTTTCGTGGGCCTGGACAAAGTTAACCGCGTATTGCCGGCGGGCATCCTGATCGGCCTGATTATCATCGTCTTCGCCCATCTCACGCATTTATATCCGGCCATCGCGCTGCTGCTATTAGTCGGGGCTTGCGGCGGCTTTTATGTCGTACCGCTCAATGCACTGTTGCAGGAACGCGGTCACGAATCGGTCGGCGCAGGCCATGCAGTAGCCGTGCAGAATTTTGTTGAGAATATTGCCATGCTAGGCTTGGTGGGCCTCTATACCCTCATGGATAAATCCGGCATGCCGGTCGTGCAATCGGCCACCGTATTCGGGGCTGTGGTGACGCTGACCATCGGATTATTGGCGATGCTGCGCCTCATGAAAAAGTAGCGGCTTGCATCCGGCACCGCCCTTATAGGCGATAGATATAGCCAAGCCTAAAATCGTCGAAAATAGCCTGAAAGGCACATCGGGGATATACCAAACTGCAATGACTTGCACCTAGGGGGAAGCATGTGGCTGCTGGGCTTGATTATCGGAACTGTGATCGGCGGATCGATTGGCGGTGGGGTGGGACTACTGCCGGGCGCGGTGCTAGGCGCCGTGTTCGGCTTATTCATCGACAGCAAGCGCGGCGAGGATACGAAAGATTTATCCCGTCGCTTAAGGGCGCTGGAACTTGAAGTCGCGGAACTCAAGGAGCGCCTGGCAGCCCCGACTACTCCTATTGCCGCGACTTCCGTAGAGCTCGCCCCTTCCAGCTCCGATGTCGAATCATCGATAGCCCAGGAAGCGGCCCTCGCAGCATCGATGACAGCGGTAGATATGGAGGAAAAAGCCATTCCATCCATGAGTGCAACACCGTTGGAGCCAGAGCAACCACAAAAATCGGCTCCAGAATTTCCATCTCCATCGCCTGCTTCCATCAAAGCCCCTTCCCAACTCTGGCACTGGCTGTTCGGCGGGAACATTCTCGCCAAGTTGGGCGTGGTGCTGCTGTTTTTCGCCGTGGGATCGGCGCTCAAGCTGATGGCCGAATACGGTCTCTTGCCGATCCAGATGCGATTGCTGCTTTCGGCGGTGGCCGGTATTGCGCTGATCGTACTCGGCCATACCAAGGCGCGCGAGGAAGTGCACCGCATGTTCGGTTTTGCGGCGCAGGGCGGCGGTTTCGGCATCCTGTACCTCATCGTGTATTTCATGCTGGCGCGCTACCAGTTCATCGGTCATGCGCCGGCATTCGGCTTGTTCGCAGCCTTGGGTGTCGTCTGCATTTCGCTCGCCGCGGCACAGAATGCGGCTTCTCTCGCCGTGCTGGGCATTTCGGGCGCCTTTCTCGCGCCGGTGATGGCGGCGGGCGACGAGGGCAACCATGTGGCGCTGTTCAGCTACTTCGCGCTGCTCAACACTTTCATCCTGTGGGTGAACTGGTCAAAGGCCTGGCGTTCGCTCAACTTCGCGGGTGTCGCGTTCACCTTCGTCATCGGCCTGGAATGGGCGTCGCTCTCCTACCGGCCTGAGTTTTACGGCACCACGCAGTTTTTCCTGCTGCTGTTTTTCCTGATGTACACCCTCGTTCCTACCGCCTATGCCGTATTAAAGGCCCCAGGCACGCAAGGCTGGCTGGAAGGCGCAGTCCTCTTTGGCGTGCCGCTGGTCACGGCCGCACTGCAACGACGCCTGCTGGATGGCAACGATATTGCACTGGCTTGGTGGTCGCTAGGCGCCAGCGTGTATTACCTCGGCTTGTGGTGGCTGGTGCGGCGCCGCGAAGACGACCGTTTGATGGTGATGGAAAACAGTTACCTGGGCATGGCGCTGGTTTTCCTGACGCTCGCCGTACCGCTGGCATTCGACGTGCAGTTGACGGTGGCCTTGTGGGCGTTGGAAGGTGCTGCGGCGCTGTGGCTGGGCGTAGCGCAAAATCGTTGGCTATTGCGCCTGGGTGGGGCGGCATTGCAAGTCTATGCCGGGCTGTACCTGCTGGCGCACGGCCAACGTTTCGATATCGACATTCCGGTGCTCAATGCCAGTTACATCAGCGCCCTGCTGATCGCCGCCACCGGACTCATAAGCGCCCGACAGCTGCGCACACCGGCGCTGCTGCCCTACTCCACCCTGATGCTGATTTGGGGGTTGCTGTGGTGGATGGGGGCAAGCTGGGCGGAAATCGATCGCCATGTGCCAGGGCCGCATCAACATGCCGCCTGGCTCCTGCTGTGCATGGCGACAGGTGCCGCTGCCGAACGTTGGGGCCGACACCTGGATTGGGTGCAACTAAGATTGGCCGCCTTGCTCCAGGACGCCGGCGTGTTTTTCATCGCCCTGCTAGCCCTTCTGGAACAAGGCCACGTGCTGCACGATACGCTGATCATCGTCTTCCCGCTGTCTGTGTTCAGCTATTACCAGGTGCTGCACCGCCAAGAACAGGACGGCCAGGACTGGCTGCTCATGCTGCGCCACCTCGCGGCTTATTGGCTGCTGACAGGCCTCGCCGGACGTGAACTTGCCCACTTGGGCCAGCACCTGGTACCGGGCAATACCCTGTGGCAGCTGTTGGGCTGGGAAATCGCACTGGCCGCGGGGCTGCTCCTACCTAATCTGGGAGGGTTGGGTAAGCGCTGGCCGTTCTCCTCTCCACTCGCCGATTACCAGGGCCTGGGTAATGCCCCCATCGCCTTTTTCGTCGGCGTCTGGACAGTGCATGCCTGCCTCAGCCATGCGGGAGGCGGATCGGGCCTGCCATACCTGCCGTTGCTGAGCTTTTTCGATATCGCGCTGTTTGCGGGCATGGCCAGCCTGCTCTTGTGGGGACGCCATTTATCTCGCGACAACCGCAACGACACGGCGGCCTATGCGCTGGCGGGCATTTCGGGGTTTATCTGGGTGAGCAGCCTGGCAGCACGCCTGGTGCATCACTGGGGCGGGGTGCCGTTCACGCTCGGCGACATGCTGTCGTCGGCGGCATTCCAGCAAACCCTGTCGTTCATCTGGACCTTGCTGGCGATTACCCTGATGCTGACCGCTACGCGCAAGGGCCAGCGCATGCTGTGGTTCGGCGGTTTCGGCCTGCTAGGGACGGTCTGCGTGAAACTGTTGATGATCGACATGGCGAACCGCGGGACGGTGACCTGGACCTTGTCTCTGCTCGGCATTGCGTTGCTGACCATACTGGCGAGCTACTTTTCGCCGATCCCTCCGAAAGAAGGCGCAACGGATCGTTCATAAGATTCCTGCAGTCGCTTACTTGCGGTCGATCTGGATATTCTCCTTGATGCCGCTGCTCGAGACCGCGACCATGACGCCGATACCGATCGCGATCACCAGGCCGATCAAAGTCCAGGTCGTGCCGATGTCGGCGAGCACACCCAGCTTCCACAAGGCGGCCAGAACGCCGATGATGAATAAGGCATAACCCAGGAAAAACAAACCGGTCCATTTCATGGCTAATCTCCTGTTGGGCTTGAATGTTCATGGTCTCCGGAAACCGCCTGAATTTTCAGTGGGCTAGCCAACGAATCGTGGCACTAACGTTTGGAGCGATTAAATCCTCCAACCTCCATAGCGAAGAGAACAGGCTGCGTATTCAGCTTTACTCAATTGATGATGAGCTCACTCTATCGATAATTTTTTCAAATCATCAATATCTAAACAATCAATTGGAAATATCAATAAGCCATCCCTAGAATTCACTCCGTAGTCTCAATCAACCAATTGAACAAGGAGCGAAACATGGCTGCATCTCTCATCAACACCAACGTCCTGCCCTTCAAGGCCACCGCTTACCACAACGGCGACTTCGTCCAGGTGACTGAAGCCGACCTGCAAGGCAAATGGTCCGTCGTGTTTTTCTACCCGGCCGACTTCACCTTCGTCTGCCCGACCGAACTGGGCGACCTGGCCGATCATTACGCCGAGCTGAAGAAAATGGGTGTGGAAGTCTATTCGGTCTCCACCGACACGCACTTCACCCACAAGGCCTGGCACGACACCTCGGACACCATCAAGAAGATCGACTTCCCGATGGTGGGCGACCCAACCGGGGTGATCTCCCGCAACTTCGGCGTGATGATCGAGGAAGCCGGCCTGGCAGAACGCGGCACGTTCGTGATCGACCCGCAAGGCAAGATCCAGATCATCGAGATCAACGCCGGCGGTATCGGCCGCGACGCTTCCGAGCTGTTGCGCAAGATCAAGGCCGCGCAATACGTCGCCAACCACCCAGGCGAAGTCTGCCCGGCCAAGTGGAAGGAAGGCGACGCCACGCTGGCACCGTCGCTCGACCTGGTCGGCAAGATCTAATGCATTCAGCCCGGGCTTAGCCCCGGGCAACTATTAAAAACTAAAAACCAGCGAGGAATATTGGATGCAAGGCGCCCGGAACGCAGCGACCGAGACAGTACATGAGTACGGCGAGGAAGCGAGTACCGCGCAACGCAGCAGACGATTTTCCGCAGCGGTTTTTAATCAATGAGAGTGAAATCATGCTGGACACCAACATCAAAGCCCAACTGACGGCCCATTTCGACAAGTTGAACAACGACATCGAAATCGTCGCTTATGTGGACGACAGTGCCAAATCGCGCGAAATGCTGGACTTGCTCGAAGACATTGCCGGGCTGTCCGGCAGGATTTCGCTCGAGCAACGACGCGACGCCGATGAGCGCACACCGTCGTTCTCGCTCAACCGCCCTGGCGGCCATATCGACCTGCGCTTCGCCGGGATTCCCATGGGGCACGAATTCACCTCGCTCGTGCTGGCCCTGCTGCAAGTCGGCGGCCATCCGCCCAAGGTGAGCGAAGAAGTGATCGAGCAGATTCGCAACCTGGAGGGTACGTTCCGCTTCGAGACCTTTATTTCGCTCTCTTGCCACAACTGCCCGGAAGTGGTTCAGGCGCTTAATTTGTTGGCGGTACTTAATCCCAACGTTAGCCATGTGATGATCGACGGCGGCGTGTTCCAGCGGGAGGTCGAGGCGCGCAACATCATGGCGGTGCCGGCGATATTCCTTAACGGCGAGCACTTCGGCCAGGGACGCATGGAGTTGGCGCAGATATTGGCACGTATCGACACCGGCGCGGCATCCCGGGATGCCGAAAAGTTATCCGCCAAAGACCCGTACGATGTCCTCATCGTCGGCGGCGGCCCCGCTGGCGCGGCGGCGGCGATCTACACGGCCCGCAAGGGAGTACGCACCGGTATCGTGGCAGAGCGTTTCGGCGGCCAGGTGATGGATACGCTGGGCATCGAAAACTTCATCTCGGTGAAGGAAACCGAAGGGCCCAAGCTGGTCGCCGCGCTCGAAGAGCACGTCAAAAGCTACGACATCGACGTGATGAACGTGCAGCGCGCCGCAGCCTTGATTCCCGGCGAACTCATGGAAATCCGCCTGACCAGCGGCGCCGTATTGAAGAGCAAAACCGTGATCGTGGCGACCGGCGCCCGCTGGCGCGAACTCAACGTGCCCGGCGAAAAGGAATATCGCGGCAAGGGCGTGGCCTACTGCCCGCACTGCGACGGGCCGTTGTTCAAGGGCAAGCGTGTGGCGGTGGTGGGAGGCGGCAACTCGGGCGTGGAGGCGGCTATCGACTTGGCGGGTATCGTAGGTCACGTCACGCTGCTTGAATTTGCCGATAAACTGCGTGCGGATGCGGTATTGCAGAAAAAACTCGCCAGCCTGCCGAATGTCACCATTCTCACCAACGCACAGACTATGGACATCACAGGCGACGGTCAGCGCGTGAACGGGATGGAATACATCGATAGGACGAGCGGAGTACGTCATCGCCTGGAATTGGAAGGCGTATTCATCCAAATCGGCCTCGTGCCCAACACTGACTGGCTGAAGGGCACGGTGGAATTAAGCAAGTACGGCGAGATCGAAGTCGATGCGCGCGGCCAGACCTCCATCCCAGGCGTATTCGCAGCAGGAGATGTGACGACAGTGCCGTACAAGCAGATCATCACGGCGATGGGCGACGGCGCGAAGGCGGCACTCGGGACGTTCGACCATCTGATTCGCCACTAACATCGGCTGCCCATGCAAAAGGCCTCGAAACCAATGCTTCGAGGCCTTTTTTTAGCTCCCGTCGACAGCATTTACGCAAACGACGGGCATAAAAAAACCCCGATAATCGGGGTTTTTAGTATTCCCGAGAAATTACTCAGGAATGATGTTCGCAGCTTGCTTGCCCTTGGGGCCAGTAGCTTCGTCGTAGGTCACGCGCTGATTTTCGCGCAAGGTCTTGAAACCTTCGCTCTTGATCGCGGAGAAATGTGCGAAGAGGTCTTCGCCGCCGCCGTCCGGAGTAATGAAACCAAAACCCTTAGCGTCGTTGAACCACTTAACGGTACCTGTTGCCATGCTATCTTCCTTAACAAATTTAAATTGGACGATATGTCCGTACTGTACGAAATCAAGGGAAATATTGGTCAACTAGCGATGCCGCAATTCTACAACTTGAATCCTACAGATGGAGGCATCATACATACAATTTACATCTGTGCAAACATTTTCTATAAAAAAATGCACGACATCCGCCGCCGGGGCCGAACACAGCCGTATTTTAGCTAAAAAACCGTGCGAAACCGCACATTTAGGCGCATGCCAGCGCCGCCGCAAAGTTTATAATATCGGCATTTCCTGAGTATCGTCGTCACGTCTTCCATGTCTTTCCGCATTTCCCTGCCCAAGCCCGGCGCCCTGCTGCGTCAACCCCGCCAATACGGTTCGGCGGATAGTTTATATTTTGCACAGCTTAAAGCCGCGACACCGCAATCCATCGTCATCGTTACCGAAACCCCGGCCGATGCACAGCGATTGGTGGAAGAAATCAAATACTTCGCGCCTCAGTTTTCCACGCATTTGCTGCCGGACTGGGAAACGCTGCCCTACGATCATTTTTCGCCACATCCCGATCTCGTTTCGGAACGCCTCGCCACACTGTATCAAATCGGCAACAACGCATGCGATATCGCCGTGCTGCCGATCAGCACCGCGCTCATGCGATTGCCTCCGCAGCAATACCTCGCTGCGCACAGCTTTTTGCTGAAAAAAGGCGAAAAGCTCGATCTGGAGGCATTGCGTGCCCAATGTGCAAAAGCGGGCTACCAACACGTCAACCAGGTGGTGTCACCAGGTGAATTCAGCGTTCGCGGCGGACTTGTCGATCTGTTCCCCACGGGCAGCGCCCTGCCCTATCGTATCGACCTGTTCGACGACGAGATCGAAACCATACGCACCTTCGATGTCGACAACCAGCGCAGCCTCTACCCTGTCAGCGAAATCCGCCTGCTGCCGGCACGCGAGTTTCCGCTGGACGAGGCCGGCATCAACCAGTTCCGCCAGAGCTTCCGCGAGACCTTCGAGGGCGATCCCTCCAAGAGCCGCATCTATAAGGACGTGAGCAACGGCTTGGCGCCGGGCGGGGCGGAATGGTATCTGCCGCTGTTCTTCGAAAGCACCGCCACGCTGTTCGATTACCTGTCGTCCGACACCCTGCTATGTTTGCACGGTGATCCTAACCGTGCCGCCGAAGCATTCCTGGCGGAGACCCGTTCGCGCCACCGCTTGCTCGATTACGACCGCGAGCGGCCTATCTTGCCGCCCGACCGGCTGATGATGACGAGCGAGGATTTCTTCACGCACACCCACCAATTTGCCCGTATCAGCTTCGGCGAAGGTAACGGCGAAGCGCTGCCTATCCCGGATATCGGCATCGACCGGCGCGCCGAAGCGCCAGTCGCGCGGTTGAAGCGATTCGCCGACAATTTTTCCGGCCGCGTGCTGCTGGCTGCCGAAAGCCTGGGTCGCCGTGAAACCCTGTCGCACATGCTGGTCGAGCACGGCATCAAGACTCAAGCCAGCAGCGACTGGAACGAATTTGTTGGCGGCAACGGCAAGTTCATGCTGGGGGTCGCGCCGGTCCACACCGGGTTTATCAGCGAGAACCTCGCCATCATCACCGAAGGTGAGTTGTACCCCAGCCAGGTGCGCCAGGAACGCCGCCGCGAAAAGGAAAAAACGCGCAACGCCGAAGGCATGCTCAAGGATCTGGCCGAGTTGCGCGAGCACGATCCCGTGGTGCACGAGCAGCACGGCGTAGGCCGCTACCGAGGACTGGTCAATCTCGATTTCGGCGAGGGTGCGACGGAATTCCTGCTGTTGGAATACGCGGGCGACGACAAGCTCTATGTGCCGGTATCGCAGCTGTTCCTGATCTCGCGCTACTCGGGCGGCCCAGCAGAATCCGCACCGTTGCATAAACTGGGCAGCGGACAGTGGGACAAGGCCAAGAAAAAGGCGCTTAAGCAGATTCGCGATACTGCCGCCGAGCTACTCAATCTTTATGCCATGCGGGCCGCACGCCAAGGCCACGCCTTCAAGCTCAGCTTGCAGGATTACGACGCCTTCGCCGACGGCTTCCCCTTCGAAGAAACGCCGGACCAGGAAGCCGCCATCGAAGCCGTCATTCGAGACATGCAATCCGGCAAGCCCATGGATCGCCTGGTTTGCGGCGACGTCGGTTTTGGCAAGACAGAGGTCGCCTTGCGCGCGGCCTTCGTGGCAGTGATGGGCGGCCGTCAGGTGGCGGTACTCGTGCCCACCACGCTATTGGCCGAGCAGCATTTCAACAACTTCTCCGACCGCTTTGCCGAGTGGCCGGTCAAGATCGCCGAAATCTCCCGCTTCCGTACCGCCAAGGAACAAAGCGCTGCGCTGGAAGGGTTGGCCAAGGGTGAGATCGACATCATCATCGGCACGCACCGGCTGATTCAAAAGGACGTCAAGTTCAAGAACCTGGGCCTCATCATCATCGACGAGGAACACCGTTTTGGCGTGCGCCAGAAGGAACAGCTCAAGGCGCTGCGCGCCGAGGTGGACGTGCTAACGCTGACGGCCACGCCGATTCCGCGGACATTGTCGATGGCGATGGAAGGCCTGCGCGAGTTCTCAGTCATCGCCACCCCGCCGCAGAAGCGGCTCTCCATCAAGACCTTCGTCTCGCCCTGGTCGGAAGGCATCATCCGCGAAGCCGTCCTGCGCGAACTCAAGCGCGGCGGGCAGATGTATTTCCTGCACAACGAGGTCGACACCATCTACAGCATGCGCGAGAAGCTGGAGAAGATGCTTCCCGAAGCCCGAATCGGCATCGCCCACGGCCAGTTGCGCGAGCGCGAGCTGGAGCATGTGATGCGCGATTTCTATCAGCAGCGATTCAACATGCTGCTGTGTACGACCATCATCGAGACCGGTATCGACATTCCCTCAGCCAACACCATCATCATCAATCGCGCCGACAACTTCGGCCTAGCACAGCTGCATCAACTGCGCGGTCGCGTTGGTCGTTCGCACCATCAGGCTTATGCCTATTTGCTGACTGACCCCAACATCAAACTTAAAGCGCAGGCAGAAAAACGTCTGGAGGCGATTCAGCTGCTGGAAGACCTGGGTGCCGGTTTCCACCTGGCGATGCACGACCTGGAAATCCGCGGTGCGGGCGAATTGCTGGGCGACAATCAATCCGGCGAGATGCAGGAAATCGGATTTACCCTATATGCCGACATGCTCAACCACGCGGTCAAGCAGCTCAAGGCCGGCAAGGAGCCGGACCTTTCCGCACCGCTTGGCGTGACGACGGAAATCAACCTGCACACGCCCGCCCTGCTGCCTGATGACTATTGCGGCGACGTGCATGAGCGACTGGTGCTCTACAAGCGCCTGGCAAGCTGCACGCAGCTGGAAGAATTGCAGGACATGAAGGAAGAGCTGATCGACCGTTTCGGCCTGCTGCCTGACCAGACGCAAGCGCTCATGGAATGCCATCGCCTGCGCATCCTTGCCAAGCCGCTCAGCATCATCAAGATCGATGCGAGCAGCGAAGCCGTGCAACTGCATTTTGCCCAGGATACGACGGTGGACCCGCTGATTATCCTCAAGCTCCTGCAGAAGAGCCCGGCCTATCGCATGAACGGTCCGGATAAGCTTCGCATCGCCGTCAAGCAGGAAGACGTCCGCCGCCGGGCGGATTTTGTGGAGGGTGTGTTGAAGTCGTTGCAGGGAGCTTAACTCTGTAGCGCAGGCTGCCTTGCCTGCGCTACAGGTCAAGCAAGTTTGACCGCTGCCAATGCAGCCGCCATGTCAGGCACGGCGCCGCTGGCATAAAGGCAGCAGGCCAATTGCTTGATAATAGGTTTTGGAATCGGGATTTCTCCTGCTAGCGCCTGCTGCGTCCAGCGCACGGTCGTTTCCACATCGAAATCGTCCGCCAGCTGCGGAATTTCCACATCGCCCTCGTCTTGCGGCATGACTTCTTCGCCTGTGCCGTCATGGAAGAATTCGATACGCGGGCAACGCTTGGGATTGGCGTAGGGCTCGCCTTCTGCACCGCGCATGAGCAAACCTCGGGTATTGGCGGCCTGCATAAATGAAGCCATCCGGACCATATACGGAGGATGCGTGACACTCACCACCCGCACCGATTCCCCTGCAAACGGGTCAACCAGCTTGGCAAGCGTGTGCGTACTGCCTCGCACCCCCAGGCGCCAGCGCAGTTCCAGTTGATCGTCCATCGGCTCGGAAAGGCCGCGGGCGGTAATGAACGCCAAGCCGTTCTGGTCCAGATCGGCCTGCGCTTCAGCCACGTTATTACAAATCGTCACCCCCATTGCCGACAACGTTTCTGCCGCAGTGACGCGCTTGGGATCGCGGGTGACTCCGTGGATCAGCACCGGCACGCCGTGGCGTTGCAGCAACAACGCGAGCAACGGCAGCAGGTTAGCCATCTTGCGCGCCCCGTTGTAGGCCGGCAGCACCACGGGATACGGCTTGCCAGCTGGACGCTGCATGCGGTTGATGCGCTTCGCCAGGGCACGGTGAAAGCCCAGCATTTCGGCCTCGGATTCGCCTTTGATGCGGAAGGCCACCAGAATCGCGCCCAACTCCAGGGGCGGCACCTTGTGGTCAAGGATGTTGCCGTAGAGTTCGTAGGCGGTCTCTTCGTCGAGATCGGTCGCACCTTTTACGCCGCGACCGACTTCCTTGATGATTTGCGTGTAGTTCATACCGCCATTTTACCCGTGTTGCCGTCGCGTCAGGATTTCCTGTCGCGGCGACGGCAACATTTAGTATCATCGCGCCATGAGCCAAGACCTGTTTTCCGCCCGCCCGACTGTTCTCTCCGTTTCCGACCTCAACCGCTCCGTGCGCGAGTTGCTGGAAGGCAGCATCCCGCTCATGTGGGTCGGTGGCGAAATCTCCAACCTCACGCGCGCCGCCTCCGGCCACTGGTATTTCTCGCTTAAGGATTCCAAAGCGCAAGTGCGATGCGTGATGTTCCGCAGCCGCAACGCCTACCTCGACTGGCAGCCCAAGGAAGGCGACCAGGTGGAAGCCCGGGCATTGGTTTCGCTGTACGAAGCCCGCGGAGAATTCCAGCTCACTATCGAGGCACTACGCCGTGCCGGGCTGGGAGCGCTGTTCGAAGCTTATGAGCGGCTCAAGGCCAAGCTACAGCAGGAGGGCTTGTTCGATGCGACACGCAAGCGCCTGCTGCCCGAACACCCACGTCAAATCGGCATCGTCACCTCGCCAGACGCCGCCGCGCTGCGCGATGTCATCACTACCCTGCGCCGCCGCATGCCCGGCCTGCCGGTCGTACTCTACCCCACGCCGGTACAGGGCAAAGGCGCCGCAGAGTTAATTGCGCGAGCGATTCGCACTGCCAGCGAACGCAATGAATGCGACGTGCTCATCGTGTGCCGGGGCGGCGGCAGCATCGAGGATTTGTGGCAGTTCAACGAGGAAATCGTCGCCCGAGCCATCGCGGATTGTCCAATGCCTGTCGTCAGCGGCGTGGGTCACGAGACGGATTTCAGCATTGCCGATTTCGTCGCCGACGTACGCGCGCCCACCCCAACGGCCGCCGCTGAAATGGTGAGCCAGGACCGCAGCATCCTCGTTGCGCAGCTCAATCAGCTAGGACGCCGTTTGATGCGACAGATGAGCCATGCACTGGCCGAACGCATGCAAAAAGTCGATTACCTAAGCCGCTGCCTCGTCCATCCCGGCGAGAAAATCCGGCAACAAAGCGAACTGCTGGCGCAAGTACGCATGCGCCTTCACCACGGCATGCAACGCAGTTTGCAAAAAGCCCAAACCGGATTCGCCCCCATGCCCCAGCGCATGCAAATGGCCGGGCTGCGCAGCTTCGAAATTCGCAAACTGCGATTGGAACGTCTCGCCCAAAGCCTGCAACACCTCAACCCCACCAACGTGCTCGAACGCGGCTACAGTCTGGTACAAACCGAAGAAGGCCTCGTCGTGCGCAACAGCGGAGATTTGAGGATAGGCGAAACGCTGAAAGTGACGTTTGCAGTCGGGAATAGTCAGGTCAAAGTCGAAAAAACCGAGCCGGGCAGAGACTTGTAGCGTAGGCGGCCTCGCCTGCATTGTTCGATTACAGGCGAGGCCGCCTGCGCTAAAGTTCAAGCCCGTCTAAGTTTCTAGCTTGCCACCAGTCCCATTCCCCTTCTGCCGCGCTGAGCAGCACAGCCAAGTCGGGAGTAGTCGGCGAGGACTGTCTGAGGGCTGAAAGCCCGAGTTCCGCAGCTGCCCGGTTTGGCGCGCAGCGCAAGGGAATCCGAAGGACCGCGACAGAGGGCGCCATTTCCTTTGGTTACTTTCGTTTGGGCGAGCAAACGATAGTAACTAGCCGCCGGGCTACCCCGGCACAAAAACAAAAAAGCCGAGGAAACCTCGGCTTTTTATCACAACCACGAATCCCAGCCTTCGCCGGCATTGACGGCTAGTGGTGCGGTCTTTACGCAAGCTATGTAAAAACCGCACTCCCTCCCAGCTTAAATATCCGCCGGACGTCCCACACCGTAGCCTTGTACGCCGTCGAGACGCAGGCTGACCAACAAGTTCCATTCCTCGTCGTTCTCCACCGAGACGGCATACACCTTGACGTCGAGACCATGCGCCACCTTGGTGACAGATTCGACGAAGAACTGGTTGTCCTTGTTGTCGATAATGCCTCGGACGTAACTGCCATCCACCTTGATGTAGTCCAACTTGAGCTTGCTGAGGTAGCCGAACGACGAGAAGCCGCGACCGAAGTGGTCGAGGCCGACGCGGGTGCGGTACATGAACAACCTGCCGATGAATTCGGCCAATGCATCGATGTTCTCGATGACACCGTATTCCGACAGTTCGATGAGAAGACGCGAAGCCGCATCCGGATTCTTGGCCAATTCGCCGCACAGCCAATCGACGAACTCCTTGTTCTGCACGCTGGCAGGGAACAGGTTGACGGCGATGGGCGTATCGCCGTAGCGCTTGCTCGCGAGGCGAGACATCACCTCGGTGATCATGGCCTTGTCGAATGCGGTGGTCAATCCGTGGCGCTTGGCCATCGGCGTGTAGACCACGGCGGGGATGACCTCGCCTTTTTCGTCGGTCAGGCGCATCAACGATTCGTAGTGCAAGATAGTGTTGCGATCCGGATCGATGGCATCCTTCACTGGCTGCAGCAACAACGTGATACGGTTGCTGTTCAAGGCATCCTTGAGAATTTCGCCCCAACGGGTCGAGGTATTCACCGTGCTGGCACCCGACTGAGCCGGGTTGATCAGGTGCATGGTGTTCGGACCTTCCTGCTGGGCCGTGCGCAAGGCCAGGTCGGCTGCGGACATGACTTCGCCGTAGGTGTTGTTGCCGAACAACGCAATACCGAGATGACCGACTTCTTCCCCGTCGACCAGGCCGCGTTCCTTGTAGCGCGGCAAGGCACGGACGATCTGGTCGCCAAGGTCGCGGGCCTCCTGCTCGTCCACGTTATAGATCACGATGGCGAAACTGGCGCCGGAAAGGTGTACGGTAAAGAATTCCGGATTAGGCTGTGCCTTGCAAATAGCCTCGAGGAAGCCTGCCGTATTGCGCAGCAATTCGTCGCCAGCCTGGTAGCCGCGCTTGTTGTTGTATTCCTTGAAATCCTTGAGTTCGAACAGCAACACCGCACCGTGTTTGGCAGTGTCGATGAGTTGCTTTAACTGCATCTCGAAATAACGGCGATTGGCGAGGCCGGTCAGCGGATCGCGGTAGTTTTCGGAACGCAGCCGCTCGATGGAGGATGCCTGTTCTTCGAACATCTCCTTCACCTTGCCGGTCATGCGGTTCATGGCCTCGACCACGCTGCGCAGTTCAATCGTCCAGGGCAGCTTGGTCTGCACCGGATATTCGCGGTCGCAAATGGCACGGGCCTGAGCCTCGACTGCGCGCAACGGACGCAGGATGATGTGCAGCGCAAGAACGCCCAGCACCGAAGCCAGCACCGACATTCCGGCAAACCACCAGAAGGATTGCATCGCGCTCGTCCACAAGGCCATGTAGGCATAGCCCGGGTTCACTAGCACCTTGACCACCCCGGCCTGCTGCCAGCCATTCATGATGAGCGCCTCGCCCGTCGGAGTTTCAAGCGGGAAGCGTTCGATGAACCACTTGGGGACTTCGTTCAAGTTGACTTGCTGGACTTTGTCGACGATAGGCTTGCCCTCGACGTCTGAAACCTTCACCTCGCGATAATAGCCACTGTCCGAAACCGCACTAACCATGCGTTCCACCATGACGAAATCCTTGGCGCTGACATGCGGCGATAACGTCATGCCGAGCGAGGTCGCCGTGTCCTGGGAAATAGTCTTCAACTGGTTGTTGAGGTAGCTGCGCGTGTTCTGGACGCTGAGCGTAAAGTTACCGGCAAAGAGCATCACGAACAGCAACACGATCATCGCCAATAGTTGCTTGAGGAGAGTCATTTCGATTCCTTTACCTTAAATCCTGCTATTCGAATTCTTTGCCCATGCGCGTCATCATGTCGCGCCACATGCTGATACCGCTGGAACCGCCCGCTACGCTCTTGCCCGAGGCACGTTCCTTTGCCAACCAGAGGCCTTCACCGTTAAAGCTGTAAACAGGTGCCAGGTCGGGACGCTCGGATGCAGGCTTGATTTCCGGATTGAGATTATCCAGAACCAATGGCATGGCTGCCGGCGTCGCATAGTAGGTCAAGACCATGTGCGAGTTGTTCGGGGGCGGAATATTAGCCTTGACGTAGGTGATCTTCAAAGCATCCATCGGTACCCTAAGTGCTAATAGGGTGAAATATTTGCCAATGGCGTAGTCTTCACAGTCGCCACCGCCGGAAGCCAGGGTTTCGACCGGCGTCGCCCAGTAATCGGGCACGCCGTAATGATCCATGTCGGAAACCCACAGCACGTTTTGATTGAAATAGTTATTAACCAGTGCAAGCTTCTCCTGGACCGACTTGCCCTGGTTGGACGAAATCAGTTGTACCCAATCGACGATCCGCTTGCGCCCTGCCGCCGTGAATCTGGCCTCGATTGCCGAGAGTTGTTTATCGGAGATCGAAACCGTGAAGCCATCGCCAGCCGCCGCAGCCAAAAGCAACGAAACGCTGAACAACAGCGCGCCAAGCAACCAGCGCATGCTGGGTGCCCATTGGCTTACGGCTCTGGTTAGGCTTATGGATGAACGCATCGGCTTGCAGTTCAAGTTAAGTATTTGTTTCTGTTGACGACAATTTACGGATCGTACAAACAACAAACCGGCTGAACGCCGGTTTGTTATTGAAGATCATCACTGATCAAGCTCGCCGCTTATTGCGCTGCAGGAGCCGCTTCCTCAGCGGGCGCTGCCGCAGGTTCGGCTGCCGGTGCCGGCTCAGCTGTGGGCGCCGGCTCGTTGCTTGCCTTGGCCACATCCTTGGCATAGCCGCCCATCGTAGCCTCACCGATCTTGGCTTCTTCACGCGGGGCGACGCCCAGCGTTTCCAGCAAGCGGCCCATATCGGCCATCAAGCGGTAACGAGCGAAGATATCGATGTACTGGGCTTCGACCAGGTTGGAACGGTCGGTATACAGTTCGTTTTCAGAATCCAGCAAGTCGAGCAGCGTACGTTGGCCGATGCTGAACTGCTTGGTATAGGCATCGCGGGTGCGCTCAGCAGCCTCGACCGTCGCTTGCAGTTTAGGGATACGGTCTTGCGCGGTGATCATGGAGTTCCAGGAAAGACGCAGGCTCTCTTCCACCTGGCGCTGGGTGCGGTGCATGGTCTCAATCGCCGCTTGTGTCTGCACGCTGGCTTCAGAGATGCGGGCCTTATCTGCGCCACCATGGAACAGGTTGTAACGCAGGCGCAGCATGGCGTACCAATCGTTGCTCTTGTACTGCACGCCGTCCAGGTTATGGTTGAAGTTAGTACCCAACTCCAAATCCACACGGGGCTTCATCAGTGCTTCTGCAGCGCCTTGTTGAGCGCGAGTCGCTTCGATATCTGCCAGTGCAGAACGCAAAATGGGGTGGTTATCCAAACCTACCTTCAACGCATCGTCCACGCTTGCCGGGATGCCATCGATGGCTGTCGGCTTGGTCAAATTGCTCGGCATGGAACCGATGACCTTGTTGTAGGCGATGTTAGCCTCGCGCAGGTTGGCTTCGGCAGAAGCGACGTTGGCCTGGGACAAGGACAAACGGGCTTGTGCCTGCTCCAAGTCTGCCTTGCGGCCGATACCTGAATCGGCACGCAACTTGATCTGGCTGAACGTGCGATCGTGCGCGGCCAGGTTTTCTTGAGCGAGCTTCAACAATTCTTCGCGACGCAGCACGTCGAGGTAGGTTTCGATGGCCTTCAGTGCGATCTGCTCGGAAGTACCCATAACCTTGTGAGCTGCAGAGTTTTGACGGGACTTTTGGCGATTCACTTCGCTGGTCGTACCCGAACCATCATAAATCATTTGGGAAAGCGTCAATCCGGACTCGCCACGCCAGAGCGTTGCATCCTTGCCAGGACGGTTTTGCGTGGAAATATTTTCGCTCCATTCACGACCATAACCCAGGTTTAAATCAACCTTGGGATAGTAGCCGCCCTTGGCTTGCTTTACTGCTTCGTCAGTGGAGAGACGCTGGTTAGCGTCAATGAGGATATCCGGGTTGGTCTTGATTGTCTGATCGACGGCTTCCGTCAAAGTAGCGGAAAAAGCCGCATGGGTAAAACCAATGGCGCAAGCGAACGAAACCGCTGCGGAGATCACCTTCTTATTCATACTGCCCCCTAATTTATGATGGCCCGATGGCTATTCGAGATACGTCAGGTCTTAAGTAAAATTAAGTCCTTAAACTCTTCATTGCAAGGACTTTCTTACAAGTTGATTCAGTCCTGCAAAAGACGTTGCAGAAATGATACACCAAAATAGTTGGGGTTGAGTTAGGTTTGTAGGAATTTTCTTAGCTTAAATTTGGAGAAACTACAAAGAAAAACAGGCGCCCGAAGGCGCCTGTGTTGTTGCGACCTAAACTACTTATTAGGCTTTGATTTCGTGATTATTAACCAACGCATTCAGGATATCGGCCTGAGTTGCTGTAGCACTCAGCCCAGACATCGTGATGGTTGCTAACGGCACGAAAGCCGAACCACTACCAGCAGAGCCATCCGCATCCACACTCAATTTGACTGTAGTCGTGCCGTCGGAGTTGTGGGTTACAGCATCGAATCGCAGATAGCCACCGCTGACCAAATCTGAGCCGTTAGCTGCATGTGTGCCGGTCAACAATGCACTGATATCCAGCACGTCACCACCTGCACTCGGATTTGCCACAGTAAAGTCAGAGATCGTGTCTCCCTTCACTACGCCCGTCAGATCACCTGTGTGATATTCGAAGATATCACTGCCAGCTCCACCAAACATGACGTCATCACCTTTTCCACCAACCAGAATGTCGTTCCCGCCATTACCGGTCAGCGTATCGTTCTGAGTGCTGCCGTACATGATGTCAATGGTACCGTCACCAGTCGCAACCATCTTGGTACTACCATTTACATCATCCACGAATCCAACACTCAGGTAGCGAGCTTGCTCATTGCCGCCAGTGTTATCCATATAGGTGACAGTCCAAGAATCACCGGTGGTCGGAGGATGCGAGGTGAGGAAGTCGGCCAGCGACAATCCATTCGAATCCTTGATATTGGTGAAGGACACACTGGAAGAGAATGTCACATTTCCACTGTTCACCAAAGTCCAGTTGGCAACTCCATCATTTGCTTGGACCACATTAAATACATGGCCAGCGATATTGATGGATACCGAGACTTGGGCTTCTACGGCACTAGTGGCTTGAGCAATTTCAGAACCAGAAATAGGTGTCTGGAATGGAGCGACCTGGAAGTCCGTTTTGAGAACGATGGCACCTGTATTGTAGTTTGAATCATTAGAAATATTGCTATCTACAATATAGTTGGTGGTCTGACTCGAACCGGAATTAAGAGGATGCGAGCCATCGCCAATAGTAACTGTCGTGGTATG
This sequence comes from Novimethylophilus kurashikiensis, assembly GCF_003112435.1. Classification (GTDB taxonomy): domain Bacteria; phylum Pseudomonadota; class Gammaproteobacteria; order Burkholderiales; family Methylophilaceae; genus Novimethylophilus; species Novimethylophilus kurashikiensis. The sequence goes on along the minus strand of NZ_BDOQ01000001.1, from coordinate 893 downwards.
CGCCCCAGTGCCAGCCAGGGTAGAAATTTCCACCTGGCCATTGACTGTTGCATTTGCCGAATCAGTGACAGAGTACTTGAAGTAACCATCGTCATTACCAGTAATCACGTTACCGGAACTATCAAACGTAGCCACTCCATTAGGCTTATAAACCAACGTTGTCAGCTGCAGCGAAGTCAATACGTCACCAACCGCTACCGCATGGAAGACATTTGAACTGTCGTAGTAGCCAACAGTACCAGCCGTCGGGATGTTAGTGACCTTGATGGTAAGAACATCAGTTGTATCCACATCGGTAGGCGCAGCAATCCGCAACAGATAGCCATTGGGGAAAGCGCTGGCTGCCATTTCTGTCAACGAGTCTGGCGTCCAAACATGGGTGTTCTGAGAAATCACAGGAACATCGTTGGTACCGTTGATGGTAACCGTGACCTGTTGGTCATCCCACGCACCCTTGTCGTCCGTCACACGAACCGTGTAGGTCTCCGTCACCGTCTGACCTTGTGCCAGCGATTGCACGGCAGCACTGGAGTTGTTCAGCGTGTAGGTCCACTTGCCAGTGGCATCTACGCTGAAGGTACCGTACGAACTGCTCGTAGTCGGGCTGTTCGGGCTCACACTCCAGGTCGCCGTAGCACCCGTATCCGGATCGGCCGAAGTCAGTTGACCCGTGGTCGACAAGGTTGCGTCTTCCTTCACACTGCCGGCAGCATTGCCTGTCGCAAAGCTGATCACCGGGCTGTCGTTGGCACCCGTGATCGTGATCGTCACGTCCTGCGTGGAGGTGGCGCCCTTGTCGTCCGTCACCGTTACCGTGAACTTCTCGGTCGCAGTCTGACCTTCTGCCAAGGCATTGGTCGCGGTCTTGGTGTTGTCCAGGTTGTAGGTCCACA